>CAWEIE010000041.1:0-541814 GCA_963809025.1 uncultured Alphaproteobacteria bacterium
GGCGGACAGGGCGGGATTCGAACCCGCGGTGGCTGTTACACCACGCACGCTTTCCAAGCGTGTGCCTTAAACCACTCGGCCACCTGTCCTGACCCTCCTGCGCCGAAGCCTCGGAGGGTGAATTCGCCGTCCTTATAGCGTGGCGGCGGGGCGGGGCAACGGCCTTCCCCCGAGGGGCCGGCTTCGGTAGGGTGCGCGCCGCCATTTGGGGGATCGATGGTAGTGTTTCGCGCGCTGGGATGGCTTCTGTTGGCCATGGCGGTCGCCGCAATCGTGCATGACGGGCTGGCCTGGTGGACCGAGGGCTCGTTCCATCTGCTCGGCCTGGGGGACCTTTGGGTTCATCTCGACACGCGCTCACTCGCCGATGCGCAGACTGCCGTCCAGCGCCGGGCCTCCTCGGGGCTGTGGTTCTGGCTGGTCCGGCCGGTGCTGATGGTGCCGGTCTTGCCGGCCTTTCTGGTGCTCGGCCTCTTCTTCCTGTGGATCGGCAACCGCGGCGGCGGCCGGCCCGAAGCCAGCTTCCTCGGCGCCCGGCCGCCCCGGCGCCGGCGCTATCGCGGGCTGTCCTAGTAGCTCGTCGCAATCGCGTCGTCGTCGTTGCGCCGGGTTGACGCATATAAGAACTTCAGTTATATTCAGGGCCACCCGCCCGCCAGGCGGCGTCGCTCTATGCATCGTTCATCCGAATTCCATCGCGCGGCAGACGCCATGCCGGTCCGTTCGGCTGCCCGGAGCGGACGGACCCGGCTGGGCGGCCGGCCTTTCCTGCGTTCGAAAACCAATAGCGAAACATGCGCAACTATCCGAACTGGCCGGTGAGCCCCATGGATAGTGCGTCGGCTTCCGAGGCAACGCTACGACCTCTGTCGGAAATACCGGGAATGCCGGAAAGTCCCCAGCAGTGAAGGCACTGCATGCACTTGGCCCTCGATGCGCGCGTTGCGGAATGCGCATTGTCGTTTCGGTCGCTGTTTAGGCGACAGTGCCAGTCAGCCGCCAGCGCTGGAAGGATCAGAAGCATCAATGGCTTGCGGAGATCTCCCGAGACGCGCAGCGAACGCGATCCCGTTCGCCGTTCGGCCAATCAAATCCCTAAGCCGCGCTGACGCCGTCGACCAGGATGAGATTGCGGCTCAGCGCCAGATCGCGCATGGCGAGGGCCTCGGCATATTCGGGCGAACGATACCAGGCGCGCGCCCGTTCAAGGTCGGTGAACTCGACCAAGATGATCACGCGCGGCGCCCAGCCGCCTTCCAGCGTCTCGACCGGGCCGCCACGGACGAGGTAGCGGCCGCCATAGTGCGCGATCGACGCGGCCGCGCGCGTGCGATAGGTCTCGAACGCCGCGGCGTCCTTCACCGTCACGTCCGAGATGAGGTAGGCGGCCATCGACTCTAGCGGCTGTCCATCTTGAGCGCGGCGATGAAGGCCGACTGCGGGATCTCCACGTCGCCCACCTGGCGCATGCGCTTCTTGCCCTTCTTCTGCTTCTCCAGAAGCTTCTTCTTGCGGCTGATGTCGCCGCCGTAGCACTTGGCCAGCACGTCCTTGCGCAGCGCGCTGATGGTCTCGCGGGCGATGATGCGTCCGCCGATCGCCGCCTGGATGGCGATCTTGAAGAGCTGGCGCGGGATCAGGTCCTTCAGCCGCTCGCAGAGCGCCCGGCCGCGGCTCTCGGCCTGGTTCTTGTGGGTGATGATGCTGAGCGCATCGACCGGCTCGCCGTTCACCATGATGGTGAGCTTCACCAGCTCGCCTTCCTCGTAGCCCACCATCTCGTAGTCGAAGCTGGCATAGCCGCGCGTCACCGACTTCAGCCGGTCGTAGAAGTCGAACACCACCTCGTTCAGCGGCAGGCGATAGATCGCCATGGCGCGCGAGCCCGCATAGGTGAGCTCGATCTGCTGGCCGCGCCGCTCCTGGCAGAGCGTCAGCACGGAGCCCAGATGCTCGTCGGGAGTCATGATCGTGGCCTTGATCCACGGCTCCTGCATGCTCTCGATATGCATCGGGTCGGGATAGTCCGCCGGATTGTGCAACTCGCGCTCGACGCCGTCGGTCATCCTGAGCTTGTAGACGACCGAGGGCGCGGTGGTGACGAGGTCGAGGTCGAACTCGCGCTCCAGCCGCTCCTGCACGATCTCGAGATGCAGCAGGCCGAGGAAGCCGCAGCGGAAGCCGAAGCCCAGGGCGGCGCTCGATTCGGGCTCGAAGTGGAACGAGGAATCGTTCAGCCGCAGCTTGGAGAGCGATTCGCGCAGCTGCTCGAACTCGGCGGCGTCGGCCGGGAACAGGCCGCAGAACACCACCGGCACCGAGGGCTTGAAGCCCGCCAGCATGTCGGCCGCAGGCTTGCGGTCGTCGGTGATGGTGTCGCCGACCTTGCAGTCGGCGATGGTCTTGATGCCGGCGATGATGAAGCCGACCTCGCCCGGCCCCAACTCGGCCACGTCCTTGGGCTTGGGCGTGAACACGCCGACCTTGTCGAGGTCGTACGATGCCGCCGCCGCCATCATGCGGATGCGCATGCCCTTCTTCAGCACGCCATCCTTCACGCGCACCAGGGTGACGACGCCGAGGTAGGGGTCGTACCAGCTGTCGACCAGCAGCGCCTTCAGCGGCGCGTTGCGGTCGCCGGTGGGCGGCGGCAGGCGCTTGACCATCGCCTCCAGGAGATCGTCGATGCCGAGGCCGGTCTTGGCCGACACCTTGACGGCCTCGGACGTGTCGATGCCGATCACGTCCTCGATCTCCTGGCAGACCCGGTCGGCGTCGGCCGAGGGCAGGTCGATCTTGTTCAGGACCGGGATGATCTCGTGGTTGGCGTCGATCGCGTGATAGGCGTTGGCCAGCGTCTGCGCCTCGACGCCCTGGCTCGCATCGACCACCAGCAGCGAGCCCTCGCAGGCGGCCAGCGAGCGGCTGACCTCGTAGGCGAAGTCGACATGGCCCGGCGTGTCCATGAGATTGAGCACGTAGGTCTTGCCGTCGAGCGCGGGGTAGTCGAGCCGCACCGTCTGCGCCTTGATGGTGATGCCGCGCTCGCGCTCGATGTCCATGGAATCGAGCATCTGGTCGTGGAACTCGCGTTCGCTCACCGCCCCGCAGCGCATCAGCAGCCGATCGGCCAGCGTGCTCTTGCCGTGGTCGATATGGGCGATGATCGAGAAATTACGGATCAACGACAGGTCGGTCATTTCACTACTTGTACGCTGACGTTCATGCAGAAAACACTGTCACCCCGAGCGAAGCGAGGGGCCTTTGAGGCCACAGGAAAGGTCCCTCGCTGCGCTCGGGATGACAGCTTTGTCGTATCGGCGGTCATTCTAACCACGCAATGTAGCACCGGTTGCCTTGGCCACCTGCGCCACGATCTTGGCACTCGCCGCCTCGATCTCGGCATCCGTGAGCGTCCGCTCGACCGGCTGCAGCGTGACCGTGAGCGCCACCGACTTCTTGCCGGCGGGCACGCCCTTGCCGGCATAGACGTCGAACACGCGCACGCCCGTCACCAGCGCCTTGTCGGCGTTGCGCGCGGCGCGCACCAGCTTCTCGGCCTCGACCTCGACATCGACGATGAAGGCGAAGTCGCGCTCGAGCGGCTGGAAAGCCGACAACGCGAGCTTCGGCCGCGCCTTGGTCGCCTTGGCCTTGGGCAGCGGCGGCGCGTCGAGGAAGACCTCGAAGGCCGCCACCGGGCCCTTGAAGTCGGCGCCGGCCACGATCTCGGGATGCAGCTCGCCGAACTGCGCCATCACGCGGTCGCCGAGCTTGATCAGGCCCGAGCGGCCGGGATGGTACCAGTCGGGGGCGCCCGGCTGGGTCGACAGGTTGTCCATCGGCGTGCCGATCGCGGCCAGGACGGCCAGCGCATCGGCCTTGGCGTCGAAGGCGTCGACGGCGCGCGCCGGTTCCTGCCAGTTGCGCGCTACGGCCATGTTGCTGCGCAGACCGGCGGCGACGGTTCTCTGGCCCGTCGGTGTCGCGTTCTTGTACTCCGGGCCGACCTCGAACAGCGCCGGATCGCTCAAGCCGCGCGCCTCGTTGCGCTGCGCCGCATCGATCAGGTTGGGCAGGATCGAGGGCCGCATGGTGTCGAGCGTGGCGTCGATCGAGTTCAGGAGACGCAGGTCCGCCTGCTGGTTCGCACCGAACCGCTCGGCCTTGGCGCGCGCCAGGAACGACCAGGTCACGGCCTCATTCATGCCGCGCGCGCCGAGCGCCCGGCGGGCCAGCGGCACGCGACGCTGCAGCGGACTTCGCACCGGCTTGGACGTGGCCGACAGGCGCGGCAGGGACGTCGTCGGGATGTTGTCGAAGCCGAAGACGCGGGTCACTTCCTCGACCAGGTCGGCTTCGCCCACGATGTCGGGCCGCCACGGCGGCACGGCCGCCGTCCACGGGCCGTTGCCGTCGACGGTGAAGCCGAGCTTGGCCAGGATCGAGGTGGTCTTGTCGGACGGCACGTCGATTGCCGTCAGCGTCTTCACGCGATCGGCACGCAGCGTGAAGCTGCGCTGCCAGTCGGGCATGACGCCGCTCGACACGACCTCGCTCGCCTCGCCGCCGCACAGTTCGAGGATCAGGCGCGCGGCCACCTCGGCGCCCCACCAGCACGATTGCGGATCGATGCCGCGCTCGAAGCGATAGCGCGCGTCCGAGAGCACGCCGAGCTTGCGGCCCGACGCCGCCGTGCGGATGGCGTCGAAGTACGCCACTTCGAGGAACACCTCGGTGGTGGCCTCAGCGACGCCGGTATCCTCGCCGCCCATGATGCCGCCCAGGCCGTGGACGCCCTTGGCATCGGCGATCACGGCGATCGACGGATCGAGGGTGTAGGTCTTGCCGTCGAGCGCCAGCATCTGCTCGCCGTCGCGGGCCTGGCGCATGACCAGGTCGCCGGCGAGCTTCTTCGCATCGAACACGTGCAATGGCCGGTTGAGGTCGAAGGTCACGAGGTTGGTGATGTCGACCAGGGCCGAGATCGGACGCAAGCCAATCGCCTTCAGCCGGCGTTGCAGCCAGTCGGGCGAGGGGCCGTTCTTGATGCCGCGGAAATGGCGGCCGACCACGAGCGGGCAGGGGCTGTCGGGCACGGGCTCGTAGCCGTGCGTCCACTTGATCGGGCTTTGATAGGTGCCCGGCACCTTGTCGGCCTTCAAGGGCTTCAGGGTGCCGAGCCCCGCCGCGGCGAGATCGCGGGCGATGCCGTGCACGCCCAGGCAATCGGGGCGGTTGGGCGTCACCTTGATCTCGATCACCGCATCGTCGAGGCCCAGAGCCTCGGCCGCCGGCGCGCCGGTCGTGGCCTCGGCCGGCAGGTCGATGATGCCGCTATGGTCGTCGCCGAGCTCGAGCTCGCGCGAGGAGCAGAGCATGCCGTTGCTGTCCTCGCCGCGGATCTTGCTCGCCTTCAGCAGCAGGCCGGTGCCCGGGATGGTGCTGCCCGACGGCGCGAAGATGCCCTTCATGCCGGTGCGCGCGTTGGGCGCGCCGCAGACGACCTGGACCACGCCCGAGCCGGTGTCGACCTTGCAGACGCGCAGCCGGTCGGCGTTGGGGTGCTGTACCGCCTCGACGACATAGCCGACGATGAAGCCCTTGAGCGTCTCGGCCGGGTTGGTGATGCCTTCGACCTCGAGCCCGAGCATGGTCAGCGTGTCGCGGATCTCAGCCAGCGACGCCGTGGTGTCGAGATGCTCCTTCAGCCAGGAGAGCGTGAACTTCATCGTCCCAGCCCTCCGGTCAGCGACGGCCATTCCAGGGCCTGGAAGCCGTAGTGGCGCAGCCAGCGCAGGTCGGCGTCGAAGAAGCTGCGCAGGTCGGGGATGCCGTACTTCAGCATGGCGATGCGATCGATGCCCATGCCGAAGGCGAAGCCCTGGTACACCGCGGGATCGAGGCCGCAATTGGCGATCACATTGGGATGCACCATGCCCGAGCCCAGGATCTCCAGCCACGAATCGCCGGCGCCGATCTTGAGCTCGCCGCCCTTCCACGAGCAGCCGATATCGACTTCGGCCGACGGCTCGGTGAACGGGAAGTAGGACGGGCGGAAGCGCAGCGGCAGGTCGTCGACCTCGAAGAAGGCGCGGCAGAAATCGACCAGGCAGCCTTTGAGATGGCCCATGTGGGTCGTGCGGTCGATCACCAGGCCCTCGACCTGGTGGAACATCGGCGTGTGGGTGGCGTCGTTGTCGATGCGGAAGGTGCGGCCGGGCACGATGATGCGCAGCGACCCGCCGTCGGCCAGCATCTTCTGCACGCCCTTGTCGAGCATGGTGCGGGCCTGCACCGGCGAGGTGTGGGTGCGCAGCACCATCGGCGTGCCGTCGGCGCGCTTGGGCAGATAGAAGGTGTCCTGCATCTGCCGCGCCGGATGGTCGGGCGGGATGTTGAGGGCGGTGAAGTTGTGCCAGTCGTCCTCGATGTCGGGACCGTCGGCCCAGGTGAAGCCCATCTCGCCGAAGATGGCGGCGAGCTCGTCCATCACCTGGCCGATCGGATGCAGCGTGCCCTCGGTCCAGGTGGCGAACTCCGGCCGCGCCGGCAGGCTGACATCGACCTTCTCGTTGGCGAGCCTGGCGGCCAGCGCCGCGGCGCCGAGCGTGCTCTTGCGCGCTTCGAGCGCCGCTTCGATCTCGCCCTTGAGCTGGTTGACCTCGGCGCCGAACGCGCGCCGCTGGTCGGGCGACATGCCGCCCAGCGTCTTCATCAGTCCGGTGACGCTGCCCTTCTTGCCGAGGGCGGCCACGCGCGCGGCATCGAGGGCGGCAAGATCCGCCGCCTGCTCCACCGCGACCAGCGCTTCGCTGCGTATGGTCGAAAGATCACTCATCTCTCGCTCTCCGAATCCCGACACGAAAAAAGGGAGCCTGCGGTCCAGGCTCCCTCTTTGCGATCCTTACCCGTGCGCCCTGCCCCCTACATGAGCATGAGCGGGCGCGCGGACATTACTTGAGGGCGGCCTGGGCCTGTTCCACCAAGGCCTTGAACGCCGCCGGCTCCCGCACCGCCAGATCGGCCATGACCTTGCGGTCGACCTCGATCCCGGCCTTGAGGATGCCGTTCATGAACTGCGAGTAGGTGAGGCCATGCTCGCGTGTCGCGGCGTTGATGCGCTGGATCCACAGACCGCGGAACGTGCGCTTCTTGTTGCGCCGGTCGCGGTAGGCGTATTGCAGGCCCTTCTCGACCTTCTCGATGCCGACGCGGAACGCCAGCTTGGCGCGGCCGCGATAGCCCTTGGCGAGCTTGAGGACCTTCTTATGACGAGCGTGTGCAGCCACGCCCCGCTTGACGCGTGCCATGGGCTACCTCTCGTACGGAAAGAAGTTGCGCTTGATGATGCGCGTGTCGGGCTCGGATACCAGGGTCATGCCGGTCTGCTGGCGCAGGAAGCGGTTGCCCCGCTTGGTCATGCCGTGGCGCTTTCCGACGACGCCATGCTTCACTTTGCCGGATGCCGTGAAGCGAAAACGCTTCTTGGCCCCGCTCTTGGTCTTCATCTTGGGCATTTTCGTTCCTTTTCAAAGGGTTACGATTGGCGGCCGAGGCAATGCCCTTTTCGGCCAGGCCGCCGAAGAACGGGGCTTATAGCGGCGGTGCGAGGACCACGCAAGCGCGGCCAATCGGGCCCGGAAATGGCAGATTGGGGCGCAGAACAGGGGATTTAGCATGAGACTGGCAGGCAAGGTGGCGCTGGTGACCGGCGCACAGCAGGGCATCGGCGCCGCAATCGGCCGGGCGCTGGCGGAAGAGGGGGCTGACGTGGCGCTGAGCTGGCTCGACGACCAGGCCGGCGCCGAAGCGGTGGCGAACTATGCCCGCCAGGCCGGCCGGCGCGCCCATCTCATCAGGGCCGACGTCGCCAGGCTCGCCGACATCGACGCCATGGTGGCCGAGACCGTGCGGACGCTGGGCACGCCGGACATCCTGGTCAACAACGCCGGCGTCTATCCGCGCGTGAAATTGCTGGAGATGCGCGAGAGCGACTGGGACCACGTGCTCGACATCAACCTCAAGGCCGGCTGCTTCGCCGCCGTTGGCGTCGCCAAGGCGCTGATCGCGGCCGGCAAGCGCGGCTCGATCATCAACCTGTCGTCACAGGCAATGCGCGGCGCGGTGCGCGGCGTGCACTACAGCGCGAGCAAAGGCGGCGTGGCGTCGATGACCCGCGCGATGGCGCTCGAGCTTGCGCCGCACAACATCCGGGTCAACGCCATCGCTCCCGGCACCACCGACACCGCCCAGCCGCGCTACGGCAACACCGACGCCGAGCTGATCGAGATCGCCCGCGCCACGATCCCGCTCGGCGGCAAGCTTCTGGCGCCCGACCAGATCGCGCGCAGCGCGGTGTTCCTGGCTTCAGACGAGGCCGACGCCATCACCGGCCAGGTGCTGCACGTCAACGGCGGCTCGTACATGCCGTAGTCTTGCCGGAGCGCGGACCTGCAGGTCCGCAGCCATCGCCAACGGCGCCATCAACGACGCCGCAACCGCAACGATCAGACCTTTCATGCGTTACCCCTGATCACGGAGGCTGCCATCCGGCCATGAGAAAGACCGCTGCGATCGCCCTGATGGCGTTGCTCGCCGCCACGCCGGCGGGGGCGCAGGCCGACCGATCGTCCGAGACTTCCGTGAACCAACCCACCACCGTCCAGTCGAGCTCCGAAAAAGTGCGCGACAATCCGACGGCGCAGTACGTGCTGGTCAAGACGGTGGTCGGGCAGGCGACGGGCGTGGTCGATGCGCGGGCGGTGTCCGCCGAGCCGGAGGGCTACAACCTCCTGAAATACTGCTGGACCGCCGAGAACGTGCTGGGTGACTGGGCCGAACGCGCAGGCCTCACCGGGGCGATGATCGTGCGGGCCCTGGAAACGCGCTCCTGGCAACGCGACCTCGCTCGCACCGGCTATCCGGAGGCGCCGCTTGCCGAAGCAATCGGCCGCTACGAAGCCACGCTGGTCGCGGCGGGCTTCACCGAAGCTGCGCGGGCGCGCGCCATGGACGGATTGGTCATGGAACTCGACGGATTGCGGCGAACGGTGCCGGGCGCGGCGCAGGTTCGCGCCGTCCATCAATGCGAGCGCCAGCGCCGGTCGTTGGGCCTGAACTACACGACCCTTCCCGAGGATGGCCGCGCGCGGTTCATGCCTTACGTGCTGCACCAGGTCTGCCAGGCGCAGCAGCTCAACGCCGACGACCCGGTGCGCTGCGACTACTGGATGTTCGGCAAAACCGACAAGCCGATGTCGTTCGCCGGCGAGACCGTCTACAGCGTGCGCTGGCTTGACGGTTCGACGGCAAACGGGCGTTTCGATCCTGAGCAATCGCGCAGCACCGGTACCGTGACGCTGCGCCTGCGTCCCCCGAAGGCGACGAAGTAGCTACTTCGGCGCCACTACTTCGGAGCCAGCACCATGATCATCTGCCGGCCTTCCATGCGCGGCATCGACTCGATCTTGGTGAGCGGGTCCATCTCGCCGCGGACGCGGTTCAGCACCTGCAGGCCGAGCTCGGAATGGACCATCTCGCGGCCGCGGAAGCGCAGGGTGACCTTCACCTTGTCGCCTTCCTCGATGAACCGCTTCATGGCGCGCATCTTCACTTCGTAATCGTGGTCGTCGATGTTCGGGCGCATCTTGATCTCTTTGACCTCGATGACCTTCTGGTGCTTACGCGCCTCGTGCGCCTTCTTCTGCGCTTCGTACTTGTACTTGCCGTAGTCGGAAATCTTGGCGACTGGCGGAACGGCATTGGGGGAGATCTCGATCAGGTCGAGACTGGCCTCCTCGGCCATGTCGATCGCTTCGCGGGTGCTGACGACGCCGACCATGTCGCCGTTCTCGTCGATCAGTCGGACTTGCGGCGCCTTGATTTCGCCGTTGACGCGCGGACCCTCGCGGGTGGGCGCGCTTTGTTGGGCAGGTCTGGCTATGGCTTCCTTCTCCTGTGCTAGAGCCCCCATTTTCGGGGGCGGGTATTGAGACCGCGACCGCCCTAGAAGGGCGGCCGAGCCTCCTGTGAAAGTTTAGACACGGCGGCCCCGAGTTCAAGGACCTCCTGCTTTTCCGAGCCCAGACGGCGGATGGCCACCGTCTTGCCCTCCATGTCGCGCCGGCCGACGGCCAGGATCAGCGGCACATGGTCAAGCGAGTGCTCGCGGACCTTGTAGTTGATCTTCTCGTTGCGCAGGTCCGTCTCGACCCGCATGCCGGCGGCGCGAAGCGCCTTTGCGACCTCGTTGGCATAGGAGTCGGCATCGTTGACGATCGTGGCCACTACAGCTTGCGTCGGCGCCAGCCAGAGCGGGAAGCGGCCGGCATAGTGCTCGATCAGGACGCCGATCATGCGCTCGAAGCTGCCGAAGATGGCGCGGTGCAGCATGACCGGCACCTTGCGGCTGCCGTCCTCGGCGACGTAGCTCGCCCCCAGCCGCTCGGGCAGCATGAAGTCGACCTGGAGCGTGCCGCACTGCCAGTCGCGGCCGATCGCATCGCGCAGCACGAATTCCAGTTTGGGCCCGTAGAACGCGCCCTCGCCGGGATTGAGGATCAGGTCGACGCCCGCCGCCTTCGATGCCGACTGCAGCGCGCCCTCCGCCTGGTCCCAGATCGCATCCGAGCCGATACGCGTTGGCGGCCTGTCGGAGAATTTCACGAAGTAGTCCGGGAAGCCCAGGTCCTTGTAGATCGAACTCGAGCAACTGGCAGAAGCGGATCGTCTCTGCCTCGATCTGGCTGCCTTCGCAGAAGATGTGGGCGTCATCCTGGGTGAAGGCGCGTACGCGCAGGATTCCGTGCAGCGCACCCGACGGCTCGAAGCGGTGACACGAACCCATCTCGGCCATGCGCAGCGGCAGCTCGCGATAGCTGCGCAGGCCTTGATTGAAGATCTGGATATGGCACGGGCAGTTCATCGGCTTCAGCGCGAACATGCGCCGCGCCGGGTCGTCGACGAACTCCTTCAGGCCCTCCTCGTTTTCGCTGAGATACATGTTCTCGCGAAAATTCTCCCAGTGGCCCGACTTCTCCCACAGCCGCCGGTCGTTGAGCTGCGGCGTCTTCACCTCGACGTAGCCGCCGGCCTCGAGCTTGCGACGAAGATAGTTCTCGAGCGTGCGCCACAGCGTCCAGCCCTTGGGATGCCAGTAGACCATGCCGGCGGCGTCTTCCTGCTGATGGAAGAGGCCCATCTCCGGACCGAGCCGACGGTGGTCGCGCTTCTCCGCCTGCTCGATGCGGTGCAGGTAGGCCTTCAGGTCCTTGTCGGAGAAGAACACCGTGCCGTAGACGCGCTGCAGCTGGGCGTTGTTGGCATCGCCGCGCCAGTAGGCGCCCGACACCTTCGTGAGCTTGAAGGCCTTGCCGAGCTTGCCCGTCGAGGGCAGGTGCGGGCCAAGGCACATGTCGAGCCAGTCGCCCTGCTTGTAGACCGAGATCTCCTCGTCCTTGGGCAGTTCGTCGGCCCACTGGGCCTTGAAGCTCTCGCCATGCTTCAGGAAGTGGTCCTTGATCCTGGCGCGGTCCCAGACCTCGCGCGTGATCGGCAGGTCGCGGTCGACGATCTCGGCCATGCGCTGCTCGATCTTGGCGAAGTCCTCGGGCGAGAACGGCTGCTCGCGCACGAAGTCGTAGTAGAAGCCGTCCTCCGTCGCCGGGCCGAACGTGATCTGCGTGCCGGGATAGAGCTCCTGGACCGCCTGGGCCAGCACATGCGCCGCATCGTGGCGCAAGAGTTCCAGGGCCTCGGGGTCGCGCGACGTCACGATGCCGATCTTGGCGTCGTGATCGACGACGTGGGCGAGGTCGGCCAGCTTGCCGTCGACGCGCAACGCCAACGCCGCCTTGGCGAGGCCGGGGCCGATCGCGGCGGCGATCTCGGCGCCGCTCACCGGTTTGTCGAAGGACCGGACCGAGCCGTCCGGTAAGGAAATATTGATCATGGCAACCACCGCATAAGAAGATTCCGAACACAGCTCACGCGCCGACACGAAGCGTCGGCGGCAAGAGGCCGGGAAGCGGCACGAGTGCGCGCGCCCGGCCGAATCAAGTTCGAACGGTGGTCGTGATAGCTGGAGCGGTGAAAAACCGGCGTTCCATGGGCTTGGAGATAATTGCCGCTAGGCCGTTAGTCAATGCCCTGGCGCATCGTGTGGTTGCACTGCGGCGGCGGCGAATCAGCCCAAACGCTCGTAGAGCTGCAACAACTGGCGGTTGGCCTGGGCGAGACCGTAGCGGCTGCGCACCTGCTCCTGGGCGGCGCGCGCGACTTCGGCGCGGCGCTCGGCGGAAAGGGACAGCGCGCTTTGCAGCGCCTCGGCCAGCGCCGCCGGATCGCCGGCCGGCGCCAGCCAGCCGGTGACGCCGGGCAGCACCGTTTCGGCCGCTCCGCCGCCGTCCTCGGCCACCACCGGGCGGCCCATCGCCTGGGCTTCGACCAGCGTGCGGCTGAAGCCCTGCCGCACGCCGCCGGTCGAGACGACGACATCGGCCAGCATGTAGGCCGCCGGCATGTCGTCGACATAGGGGCCGATCTGCACGCGGCCGGCAAGGTCGGCCGCCACGACTGCGCGTTCCAGCCCGCGCTCGAACGGCGTCGGCGCGCCCACCGAGCCCAGCAGCAGGCAGAACACGTCGTCACGGCCCAGGCGCTTCACCGCCTCGATCAGGATCTTCTGGCCGCGATCACTGTCGAAGCGTGCCGGGCAGAGGATGAGATGGCTGCCGTCCGGCACGCGCAGCTCGCCCGCGAGCTTGATCACCCGGTCGGCACGCACGATGGCGGGGTCGAAGCGGTCGAAGTTGATGCCGGGCGGAATGGTCTCGAGCCGGCCGTCGAGCGCGGGGAAACGCTGCAGGGCATCGCGCGCCACATGCTCGGACACCGCGACCACCGCGTCGGCGCGCGCCTGGCGGCGCTCGACGAAGCGCCCGGCGATGCTGCCTGCGAGGAAGGGCGTGTGCAGGGTGGCGATCCACTTGAGCTTGAGTCGCCGCGCCAGCGCGCGCGCCACCCAGGCGGTGTTGGGCGATCGTGCCTGGATCAGCGAGACGCGCGCCTCGCTGAGGCTCGAGGCGAGCTTGCCGGGCAACCTGAGCCGGCCCCACAGCGCATGGCCGCCGTCGGGCAGCTCCAGATGCGTGGCGCGCAGCCGCAGCAGATCGGGCACCATGGCGCCGCCCGGCGAGGCGACGATGGCGGCACCGCCCGCGGCGATCACGGCCTGCGCCGCATCGAGCGTGGCGCGCGCCAGCCCGCCGCCGGCGAGGGTGGGAACGATCTGCAGGAGCGTAGGAGCGGCGGACACGTCAGCTTGGCGGAAGGTTGATGGATGTGGCAGGTAACATGGGATGACCAGCGACGATAGAGTGCAAAGACTGCGGCGTCCTGACGGCAACACGGTTGCCTATGCAACGACATCGGGTCGCACGCCGACGGTGGCGTTCCTGGGCGGCTTCCGCTCCGACATGACCGGCACCAAGGCGATGGCGCTCGAGGCGTGGGCCGAGCGGACCGGCCGCGCCTTCGTGCGCTTCGACTATCTCGGTCATGGCCAATCGTCGGGTCGCTTCGAGGACGGCACGATCGGCCGTTGGCTCGACAATTCGCTCGCGGTGCTCGACCAGCTCACCGAGGGCAAGCTGGTGCTGGTTGGATCGAGCATGGGCGGCTGGCTGTCGCTGCTTGCGGCGCGGGCGCGGCCCGAGCGCCTGGCTGGCCTGGTGCTGATCGCCGCGGCGCCCGACTTCACCGAGCGCATGCTGCTGAAGGGCCTGTCGCCCGAGGATCGCGAGCGGCTGCAGCGCGAGGGACGGCTGGAGCGTCCGTCACAATACTCGCCCGAACCATCGGTCTTCACCTGGAAGCTGATCGAGGAGGGGCGCAATCACCTTCTGCTCGACAAGAAGCTCGCCCTGCGGTGCCCGGTGCGGCTGCTGCACGGCCAGAGCGATCCCGACGTGCCGTGGGAGTATTCGCTTCAGATCGCCGAGCATCTCGAGGCGCCCGAGGTGATCACCACTCTGATCAAGGATGGCGACCATCGCCTCAGCACACCGGCCGACATCGCCCGCCTCATCGCGACCGTCGAGGAGCTCTTGCCTTAGTCTTCCGGACCGCGCGCGTCCCGCGCGCTCATGAGCGCGCGGGACGCGCGCGGTCCGGAAGAGCATGAATGGCGCGCAGCCCTTCCTTGTACGTCGGATAGCGCAGCACCACGCCCAGCTCGTTCTTGATCTTGTCGTTCCGCACTCGCCGGTTCTCGGCATAGAAGGACCGCGCCATGGCGCTCATGGTTGGCGCCACCTCGTCCCACGGCACGGCCGGCGGCACGGGCTTGGCCAAAAGCTCGCAGGCGAAGGCCACGACCTCGCCGGTCGCGGCCGGCAGGTCGTCGGCGACATTGTAGATGGTGCCGGCGCTCCCATGGCCAAGCGCCAGCAGCACGGTGCCCGCGACATCCGCGACATGGATGCGCGAGAAGATCTGGCCCGGCTTGTCGATGCGCCGCGCCGTGCCCGCCTTCACCTGATCGATCGCACTGCGGCCGGGTCCGTAGATGCCGGGCAGGCGGAAGATGTCGACGGCCGAGCCCGCCTCCATGCCCATCGCCTGCCAGGCGCGCTCCGTCGCCAGACGCTCGACGCTGCGCGGCTGGGCCGGGCGGGCGGGCGTTTCCTCGTCGACCCAGCCGCCGCCATGGTCGCCATAGACGCCGGTGGTCGACAGGTAACCCAGCCAGCGCGCCTCGCGCAGTACACCCGCCGAGGTCTTCAGCGCGGGATCGCCGGTGGTGCCAGGAGCGATGGTGCACAGCACGTGCGTCGCCTCGCCGAACGCCGCGGCCGACAGCGCCGCGGTACCGTCGAACAGATGCGCCTCGAAGCCCCGCTGGTTCAGCTCGTCTGCCTTGTCGCTCGTCCGGCAGGTCCCGGCCACGCGCCAGCCGGCCGCTCTCGCAAGCTTGGCGATTTCAAGGCCGCAGTAGCCCAGGCCGAAGATGAAAAGACGTCCTGTCATCTTGTCAGGATCGCCGCGACGCGGTTCTTTTCAAGGATGTTGTTTTCCCGCCTGGCGTTCTGCCTTGCGCTGCTGGCCGCCGTGCCGTGCGTCGCGCAGGGCTTGGGCATCCTCGAGGAATCGCCCGACCATCTGCGCAAGTACAATGAGTGCATGAACCTGGCGCGCGCCGAGCCGCTGAAGGCGTTGCCGCCCGCCGAGAAGTGGCACGCCCAGGGCGGCGGCCTGGCCGCTCGTCATTGCGTGGCGACCGCCATGTTCGGCGCCGGCCGCTACACCCAGGCGGCCGCGCAGTTCGAGGCGATCGCGCGCGACATGGGCAAGGACCGTCCCGGCCTGCGCGCCGAATTGTGGGCGCAGGCCGGCCAGGCCTTCATGGAAGCGGGCGTGCCCGAGAAGGCGGCAGAGGCGCAAAGCCGCGCCCTCGAGCTCAACAGCCAGGACGCCGATCTGTGGCTCGACCGGGGGCTGAGCTTCGCCGCCCTGAAGGCGTGGCCGCGCGCCATTTCAGACTTCGACCGTGCGCTTGGCCTCCGGCGCAACGACATCGAGATCCTGGTGCTGCGCGCGGCGGCCTGGCGCAATGCCGGAAATCCGGCGAAGGCCTATGAGGATGCCTCGCGGGCGCTGAAAATCGCCCCCGATCATTCCGAGGCCCTGCTCGAGCGCGGCTTCGCCAGCCTGGCACGCGGCGATCGCGGCTCGGCCAACAGCGACTTCAGCTCCGTCCTGCGGCTGGTGCCGCCCGGCTCGAGTGCCGCGCGCGGCGCCGAGGCCGGCCTGCGCGGCGAGCAGCCGCCGGCCGCCGCTCCGGTTTCTCCCCCGACGCCTGCTGTTCCACCGAAGAGTGGGGGGAAGAAGTAGCGCCGCCGCCAACCCTGATGTAAGAGCCCGTAGATAATGAATCGCCTCCTCGTCCTGGTTCTTGTCCTGCTGGCCGGCACCGCCGCCGCCCAGCAGCAGCAGCAGCAACAACAACCGTCGACGCCTTACTATCCGGCGCCGCCGCCCGCCCAGGCGCCGACCGTGCAGCAGGGGACGCCGACCACCGGCCTCAGTTCGCCGCTGCCGGCGGGCATTCCCAAGATCGACCGCACCGAGATCGCCTCGGACGCCGAGGCGCAGCTCTTTGCCGATGCACGCAAGATCGTGTGGGGCCGCTATGCCAAGGTGAAGGGCGCCAAGCCTGGTGACCTTGCCGTCACCAGGCAGGGCAATGTCTGGATCGTGAAGGGCCGCATCGACAGCGTGGCGCCCGGCAGCGAAGGCGACTGGGCGTCGATCGAGGGCGTGGTCGAGAAGATCGCGCCCGGCCTGGTGCAGGTGCGCGGCGAGGTCGCCTTCCGTGTCGCCAAGGTCGAGAAAGGCACGGCCTGCAAGGTGGCGGGCGTGCTGAACTTCAAGCGCTCGGGCAAGTCGCAGGTCTGGCGACTGGCCGAAGGCGACAATCCCTGTGACGGCATGCGCGAGGGCTTCGACCTGGTCTACGAGAAGCCGGTCGAGAAGAAGCCGGTGCCGACCCAGCCGAAGCGCAGTTGATGGGAGCGCGGGCCTCCAACGCTCCCACTATGAGCCAGCGGTCCGGATCTTGACGATTTCCTCGCGCGCCAGCTGATCGGCACGCTCGTTCTCGGCGTGGCCGCTATGGCCTTTCACCCAGCGCCATTCGACCTGGTGCGATGCGCGCGCAGCGTCGAGGCGCTGCCACAGCTCCATGTTCTTCACCGGCTTCTTGTCGGCGGTGCGCCAGCCGTTCTTCTTCCAGCCGTGAATCCATTTGGTGACGCCGTCCTTGACGTAGATGCTGTCGGTCCAGAGCCGCACGTTGCACGGCCGCTTCAGCGCCTCCAGCCCCATGATGGCCGCCATCAGCTCCATGCGGTTGTTGGTCGTGGCCGGATCGCCGCCCGACAATTCGCGCTCGCGATTGCCCAGTCGCAGGATCGCGCCCCAGCCCCCGGGCCCGGGATTTCCGCTGCAGGCGCCGTCGGTGAAGATCTCGACTTCCGGTTCGCTCACGATCCACTCTTCATTGGCCACCCTTCATAGGCCACTCTTCATAGGCCGTAACCCGCGATCGATGCGATGCCGCGATGGAAGCGCAGCTTGGCCAGGTATTCCTGCGGGTCCTTGCGCTTGACCAGGGCGTCGGGCGGCGTGTGCACCCAGTCGTACAGCCGCGTCAGCAGGAAGCGCAGCGCCGCGCCGCGCGCCAGCAGCGGCAGCCCCGTGCGCTCGTCGGGCCCGAGCGGCCGCACGCTTTCGTAGCCTTGCAGCAGGGCGCGGCCCTTGGTGGCGTTGAACGACTTGTCGGGCTCGAAGCACCAGGCGTTGAGGCAGATCGCCACGTCGTAGGCGAAGGCATCGTTGCAGGCAAAGTAGAAGTCGATCAGCCCCGACAGCCTGTCGTGCAGGAAGAGCACGTTGTCGTTGAACAGGTCGGCATGGATGACGCCCGACGGCAGGCCGGCGGGCCAGTTGGCCTCGAAGAAATCGATCTCGGCCTCGAGCTCGGCCGCAAGCGACGCGTCGATGTGGTGGCGCGAACCCTCGTACAGCGGCCGCCAGCCCGCGACCGACAATGCATTGGGCCGCTTGAGCTCGAAGTCTCGGCCGGCCAGGTGCAGGGCGGCCAGCGCCTCGCCGACCTGCCCGCAATGGCCCAACGTCATGCGGCGCGGCCACAGCCCCTGCAGGAAGGTCGTGATGGCGGCGGGCCGTCCCGCCAGCGTGCGCAGCGCCTTGCCGTCGCGGCCATGGATCGGCCGTGGGCAATTGATGCCGCGCGCGGCGAGATGGTCCATCAGGCCGAGAAAGAACGGCAGGTCCGCAGGGGCCACGCGCTTTTCGTAGAGCGTGACGAAGTAGGGGCCCTTGGTGGTGGTCAGCAGGTAGTTGGAGTTCTCGACGCCTTCGGCAATGCCCTTGAAGGATTCGGGCTCGCCGATGTCGTACTCGGCGAGAAAGGCTTCCAGCTCGGCGTCGCTGACTTCGGTGTAGACCGCCATCAAGCCACCAGCGCACGCGGCAGCTTGAACACGATACTCTCCTCGGTGGTCCGCACTTCCTCGACCGTGACGTCGTAGCGCTCGCGGCAGGCCGCGATCAGCTCGTCGACCAGCGCCTCGGGCGCCGAGGCGCCGGCGGTGATGCCGAGCCGGCGCGCACCTTCCAGCCAGTCCCAGTCCATGTCGACCGCGCGCTGGACCAGCCGCGACTTGCGACAGCCGTAGTTGGCTGCCACCTCCACGAGCCGCATGGAGTTCGACGAGTTGGGCGCACCGATCACCACCAGGGCGTCGCACTTGGGCGCGATCGCCTTGACCGCGCCCTGGCGATTGGTGGTGGCGTAACAGATGTCCTCCATCTTGGGGCCGTGGATTGCCGGGAAGCGGCGGCGCAGCGCCGTCACGATGCCGATCGTGTCGTCGACCGACAGTGTCGTCTGCGTGGCGTAGGCGAGATTGTCCGGATCGGGCACTTCCAGCGTCTCGGCCTGCGCCACGTCCCCGACCAGCAGAACCATGCCTGGCGGAAGCTGGCCCATTGTGCCGATGACCTCGGGATGACCGGCATGGCCGATCAGGACCACGGTGCGGCCCGAGGCGTGATGACGCTCGGCCTCGCGATGGACCTTGGAGACCAACGGGCAGGTGGCGTCGACATAGTGCAGGTTGCGGCGGCCCGCCTCGGCCGGCACGGCTTTCGGCACGCCGTGCGCAGAGAACACCACCGGCCGGTCGTCCGGCACCTCGTCGAGCTCGTTGACGAATATCGCGCCCTTGGCCTCGAGGTTCTCGACGACATAGCGATTGTGCACGATCTCGTGACGGACATAGACCGGCCGGCCGTAGCGCTCGATGGCGCGCTCGACGATCAGGATGGCGCGATCGACGCCGGCGCAGAAACCGCGCGGGCTGGCGAGCAGGATTTTCAGCGGTTTCGTCGGCGTGCTCATGAAAACGTTCTGCCCGCTCGCTTGCAGGCCTCTTGGCCATTGCCTAGACTCCGGCCGCAACAAATTGGCAGCAACGGACTAGGCGGCGGCACCGTAACAAAGCCGCCGCAACGGGGAAAGCAACATGACCGAGCCGGTTGTCGCGGTGTGCGACGGAACACACAAGACCCTGGCCAATATCCCGTCATGACCCACGGAAAATTCGTCGTTTTTGCGCCAGCCCTGCTGGCCCTGGCCCTGACCCTGGCCGCCTGCGGCGGCGGCACGCCGGAAGTGACGTATGCCTGTCCGCAGCCGTTCACCGTGCAGGATGCCGAGCGCCTGACGCATTTCAAGGACGGGCCGGGCCGCGATCCCCGCGACATCGCCTACGAGGCATCGATCGCCGGCGCGACGACCAAGTGCTCGCTCAGCCGCAAGCGGCTCGATGTCACGCTGTACCTGCGCGTCTCGGTCAGCGCCGGCCCGTCGGTCGGCGCCGGCCGGACCAGCGTTCCCTATTTCGTGCGCGTGCTCGACTCCGGCAACAACGTGGTTCAGAGCCAGGATTTCAACGCCGACTTCCGCCTGACATCGGGCAACCCGCGCGGCGCCTCGCAGGAGGAGCTGACGTTCGTGGTCCCCGCCGACGGCGGCTATCGCATCGCCGTCGGCCTGCGGCCCACTATGGAAGAGCTGAACTACAACCGGCGCGGCCGCTAGCCTTAGCTCAATTCGTGACTGGCCTGAGCCAGGTTCGTTCCTCGCTCAGGATGAAGCGCTCGCGCTCGGCGAACTCGAAATTGGCCATGGCGGCGGGATCGGTGCGCAGGCGCGCGCGATAAGCCTCGTAGGCTGCGAGGCTCTCGCACGAGATCAGCGCATGGGCGATGTTGTTGGTTCCCTCGTGCGGCATGAAATAGCCCAAAAGGTCGCCGCCGCACGCCGGGATGATGGTGAGCCAGTTCTTGGCATAGGTCTCGAATGCCTGGCGCTTGAACGGATCGATGACGTAGCGGATGGCGCAGGTCACGGTCATGGTGATCTCCTTCGTGAAGCCACCACTCTAGCCGGCGGCGGCTGATCCATGTTTCGGCCGGTGCCGAAGGCTTGACAGTTCCCGATCGCGAGCGCTTGCATGCCCGCCACTCACCACGCGTGACGTACGGAGGATTGCCTTGAGTGCTTATGCCGAACGTCTGGAAGCCCTGGCGGCCGATGCGGCCGACCGCTGCACGACCTGCGGCAAGTGCTTCGAAGCCTGCCCGACGGCGCGCGAGATCGGCCTCGATGCCGGCGCCGCCAAGGAACGCGTCGGCGAGCTTCTGGCCCTGACGCGGGGCGAGGCGCCGGCCGACGGCTTGCAGAAGTGGCTCGGCGCCTGCGACGGCAGCGCGCGCTGCACCGAAGCCTGCCCCGAGGGCATCAATGTCCGCCAGTGGGTGACCATCGCCAAGATGAAGGCGGTCGAGGCCACGCGTCCGCGCGAAGTGGGTGCGACCACTGCCGCCAACCGCTTCCGGCACATGGCGCAGGCCGTGCGGCTGCTTGCCAGCATGCAGCTTCCCTCGGAGACGCTGAAGAAGATCCTGGCGCCGGCCGAGCGGCGCACCGCCGACGTGCTGTTCTACACGGGCTGCAACGTGCTGCGCACGCCGCACATCGTGCTGAACGTCATGGACATCCTCGATGCGCTGAAGCTCGACTTCGACGTGGTCGGCGGCACCGCCCATTGCTGCGGCGTCTACCAGTTCCAGGAAGCCGACCTGCCGACCTACGAGCGTATGGGCCATCGCACCTTCAAGCGCTTCGGCCAGTCCGGCGCCGGCCGCGTGCTGACCTGGTGCCCGACCTGCACCAAGAATTTCGACGAGCTCGAGAAGGATGTCGAGGAACCGTCCTTCGACCTTGGCCATGTCAGCGAGTTTTTGGCCGCCAACCTCGATGCGCTGAGCGCGCGCTTCGTCGCCGACCAGCCGAAGCGGCGCGTCGTCATCCACGAGCATCTCGGTATCGGCGCCACGGTGGCCTCGATCCGCAAGCTGCTCGCCGCCGTGCCCAACCTCGAGCTGCTGGAGCTGCCGCAGGACTCGGGCTTCTCCTATGCCTGCGGCGGCCAGGCCGCCAAGTTCAAGGAGCGCGAGCAGGCGATCCATCGCGGGCTTGCCGAAGGTGCGGTCGCGGCGGGCGCCGACACCATCGTCACCATGTACCACTCCTGCCATCGCGCGCTGGCCGGCGCCGAGGCGATCTATCCGTTGAAGGTCGTGAACTTCACCGACGTGCTGGCCGAGGCGCTGGGCCGCGGCGGCCATCCCGACTACTACCGCCTCTACAAGCAGGGCGGCGCCATGGACGAGGCGGTGAATGCCGCGCGCCGCTTCCTGCAGGACAACGGCGTGCGCGTCGACGAGGCTTCGGTGGCGTCGCTGACCGCCGACATCTTCAACGAGACCGGGCTGGCCGGGTCTCGTGAGGCCTTCGCCCAGTCTTTCACGGCGTTGGCGAGGGAACAGGGTTGAATGGATGGGCCCATGCCGGTCCTTGAAATCCTGTCTATTGGAGTTAGCCTAGGACGATGAACGCCGCGCTTATGAAGGAGCTGTCGAAGCTCAGTGTCGAAGAGCGTCGGGCCCTTATTGACGACTTGTGGGACAGCATCGAGAGCGAACTCGATGCGCTGCCCGTTTCGGACGATGTCGGCAAATTGCTTGATCAGCGTGCCGACGCACTGGCGCGCGATCCCAGGCAAAGGAAGTTCACGCTTGAGGAGATAGCTGCCCGCAACAATATCAATCTATGACCTTTGCTGTCGTCTACACAGCGCCGCGCAAACCTCAGACCGTTTCGTTATCAGCTGTACTTTCAGATCTTGGACTTCGAAGTCGTGGTCATAGCCTGCCTACATGCCAGCCGGTCACCGCGTGCGCACGCCAGAGTCATCTCAGGGCGCCGGCTGTGAGCGGCGTGGCCATCTGCCTGCTTCTGGTGCTGACCCTGCCGACTTGTGCTCAACCCCAAGGCGCGCCTCCGACACTTCGGGGGCAACCCGTAGCGGCAATTGTCGCGAAGTTGGGGCCACCCGACTCGCAGCAGCAGATCGACGGCCGTACCGCCTGTGTCTGGACGGTGGAGACCCGCGCGCCGGCCACGCCGGTGCCGTCGACCCGCGTCAGCTACGCGGCCGGCGTGCCCAACAAAATCGACACGCTGAGCTATCCCGATCCACCGCGCCAGGAGAACTGCACGCTGCGCGCTTTCGTCGACGGCTCGGGCAACGCCATCTCGACCGACCGGCAGGGCAGCAATGCCGGCTGCCATGACGCCCAGCACAAGCTGGCTGGAAAAGGATGAACGCCGACGTCTGGCTGTTCTCCTACGGCACGCTGCAGCAGGAAGACGTCCAGCTCGCCACCTTCGGCCGCCGGCTCGAAGGCCGCGCCGACGCACTGCCGGGCTACGCGACGTCGCTGTTCGAGATCACGGACGCGGACGTGATCGCGACCAGCGGCAAGACCCACCATCTCATGGCGCGTCCGACCGGCAATCCGGCCGACGAGGTCGCGGGCGTGGCCTTCCGCATCACGCCCGCCGAGCTCGCGGCAGCGGACACCTACGAGGTGTCGGCCTACAAGCGCCTCGCCGTCCGGCTGAGATCCGGGCTCGAGGCATTCGTCTATGTCGGCGCCTGACTACTTTTCCTTCACCGCCAGAACCGCCCAGGCCGCGTCGGCGAAGAAGCGGACATGATCCGAAAGGTCGCCGGTGAAGCGGCCGTAGACCTTGTAGGTCGCGGCCTGCATGACCACGCCGATCGCCGAAGCGGCGACGAGGTCGATGTTGCGCTTCGGGATCTCGCCCGCCTTCATCGCCTGGCTGATCACGTCGCGCACGACGGTGACCGGGTTGGCCATGCCGTCGGGCACCTGGATCAGGAAGGAGTGCTGATTGAGCAGGTGATAGGCGAACAGCGTCCAGTCGCTGTCGGCCCATTCGCAATAGCAGCGCACGATCGCCTCGATCTTGGCGCGCAGCCCCTTGGCCGGCCGTTGCGCTTCGGCGAGCGCCTCGGCCAGGCCCTGGTGATGGCGCAGGAAAAGGTCCAGCGCGAGCTGCTCCTTGCTCGGGAAGTAGCGGTAGATCGTGCCCTCGGCGACCGAGGCCGCCATGGCGATCTCCTTGGTCGTCGTCTCCGCGACGCCGCGCGCCACGAACAGCGTCAGCGCGGCGCGCTCGAGTCGCGCCTTGGTGTCCTCGGCCTTGCCCATGCCGGCCAGTCTATGAGGGAGCGCTCACTTGGAAAAGCGCCAAGGCATCCTGAACGAGCTGACCAGGCGGGTTCCTCCCTCGGGCGGCCACATCCACACGCAGAGCAGGCCTAGCAGGAAGCCCGTCGGAACATCGATGAAGTGATGCTGATAGGTCGTCAGCACCGACGCGCCGACCAGCAGCGCCGCCACGGCCGTCACCGGCAACGTCCATCGTGGCAGCACCCGACTGTAGAGGTCGAAGAGGATGGTTGTCGTCGCAATGTGCAGCGACGGTGCCTGATTGAACGGCATGTCGAACACGTGAAGGACATCGAACAACGCGCCGAAATCCCCCATCGTCTGCGGCCTGGAGAAAGTCAGCCGCAGCGGGAAGACGATGAAGCAGGCGACGGCGACGATCTGGGCGGTGAGCAGCCGCCGCGCGTGGCTGTCGAGCTCGGCGCGGTTGCGGCATACATAGAAGGACAGGGCGAAGCAAACGTGCGCGCCCAAATAGGGGATGATCGTCCAGGTCAGGAAAGGAATGCCGTGTTCCCAGTCGAACACGATGGCCGGCACGTCGCCGCGCTGGCTGGCGAGCCAGTTCGAGACTCCATAGGTCAGGTAGAAAAATACCGCGAGCGCCAACAGCCACACGGTTGCCCGTCGCCATGGCCGGCCTATGGAAGGGGCCCTGGTGTCCGCGGCCTTGTCCATGAGCGCCAGTCTATGAAGGGGCGCTCACTTGGCAAGGCGGCATCCATCGGCTCGCAGAACCAGCGCCAGTCGAGAGTCCAATCGCTTGCCGGAGCAGCGATCGGCGAAGCCTCGCTTTGCACGTCGAGGAAGACGGTGAAGGCACGGCGGATATACATGCGACCCTCCTTGGAAATGAGCGCATGCTCATGTTATAAGTGAGCAATCACTTATTTTCAAGTGCCTTCTAAGCTCCGGATTTGTCACGGATTTTCCCGGTGGACGCCGCCGGGGAGGCCTCCTAAGGTCGCGCCACCCAGACGATCCCTGTGGAAGAGACCGCTGCTCGACAGCGGCGCCGAAGGAGCAACCGGCCCCGGAAACTCTCAGGCAAAAGGACCGCAGGAGGATGGGTCTCTGGAAAGTGACGGGCTCCCGAACGGGGGCGCGTCCACCGACGAAGTAAGCCGGCAACGGCGAATCTTTCAGGTCTCCGGACAGAGGGGGTCGCAGGCGGCGCAGTCCTTGCGCCGGACCACGCGACTCTGGAGACCTTCTTGGGCGATTCCCTCAAACGCACACCACTCTACGACCTGCATCGCGAGCTCGGCGCGCGGCTCGTGCCCTTCGCCGGCTATGAGATGCCGGTGCAATACCCGACCGGCATCCTGGCCGAGCACGCACAGACGCGGACGGCGGCGGGGTTGTTCGATGTCTCGCACATGGGGCAGGTACGTCTGACGGCCAGGCCCGGCCAGAACGCCGCCAAGGCGATCGAGGCACTGGTGCCGGGCGACGTCACGGGGCTGCAGCCCGGCCAGCAGCGCTACACGCAGCTCACCAACGATGACGGCGGCATCCTCGACGATCTGATGATCACCAGCACGGGCGACCACCTGCTGATGGTGTTCAATGCCGCCTGCAAGGACTCCGATCTCGCGCATGTGCAGAAGCACCTTGCCGCGACCTGCGACATCGAGCCGATGTTCTCCCGCGGGCTTCTGGCCCTGCAGGGGCCACTGGCATCTCAGGTGCTGGCGCGTCTCGTGCCACAGGTCGCGTCGATGAAGTTCATGACCGGCGCCTTCTTCGTCATCGACGGCGCGCGCTGCTACATCACGCGCTCGGGCTACACCGGCGGCGACGGCTTCGAGATTTCTACCCCTGCCGATGCCACCGATACCATCGCGCGCAAGCTTCTGGCCCAGCCGGAGGTGAAGCCGATCGGATTGGGCGCGCGCGATTCGCTGCGCCTCGAGGCCGGCCTCTGCCTCTATGGCCACGATATCGACACCACCACGACCCCGATCGAAGCGGGCCTGCTGTGGAGCATCGGCAAGGAGCGCCGCACGCAGGGCGGATTCCCGGGAGCCAACGTCATCCAGAAGCAGATCGCCGAGGGCGCGCCGCGCAAGCGCGTCGGCCTGCTGCCCGAGGGCAAGGCAATCGCGCGCGAGGGCGCCGAGATCGCCATCGGGGCCGCGACCGTCGGCAAGGTCACATCGGGCGGCTTCGCGCCCACGCTCGGGCGCGCGATTGCCATGGGCTACGTCGAGCGCGCCCATTCAGCCAACGGCACCAAGGTCGACCTTTTAGTGCGCGGCAAGCCCGTGCCGGCCGAGATCGTGCCCATGCCCTTCGTCAAGAACGCCTACTACCGCGGATAGGAGCTTTCAGATGGCCGACACCAGGTACTCCCAGGAACACGAGTGGATCCGCGTCGACGGCGATGTCGGCACCATCGGCATCACTGAATACGCGCAGGAGCAGCTGGGCGACGTGGTGTTCGTCGACGTGCCGCAGGCCGGTCGCAAGGTTGCCAAGGGCGAGGCCTGCGCGGTGGTCGAATCGGTGAAGGCGGCGTCCGACATCTACGCCCCGGTATCGGGCGAGGTGGTCGAGGCCAATGCCGCCTTGGCCGACACGCCGGGCGACGTCAACGCCGAGCCGATGGGCAAGGGCTGGTTCTTCAAGATCAAGCTTTCGGACAAGGGCGAGCTCTCGGGCCTGATGGACGAGGCGGCCTACAACGATTTCGTGAAAAGCCTGGGCTGACCACCATGCGCTATCTCCCCCTCACGCCGACCGACCGCCGCGACATGCTGGCGACCATCGGCGCCAAGTCTGTCGACGAGCTGTTCAGGGACGTGCCGGCCTCGGCGCGCCTGCCCGGCAAGGTCGCGGGCCTGCCCGATCATCTCGGCGAGCTCGAAGTCGAGCGCGCCTTCCAGGGCTTTGCCGCCAAGAACGTCTCGCCGTCCACGGCGCCGTTCTTCATCGGCGCCGGCGCCTATCGCCATCACGTGCCCTCGACCGTCGACTACATGATCCAGCGCGGCGAGTTCCTGACGTCCTACACGCCCTACCAGCCCGAGATCACGCAAGGCACGCTGCAGTACCTGTTCGAGTTCCAGACCCAGGTGAGCTTGCTTACCGGCATGGAGGTGGCCAACGCCTCGATGTACGACGGCTCGACCGGCGCCTCCGAGGCGGTGCTGATGGCCAACCGCATCACCCGGCGCACCAAGGCCCTGATCTCGGGTGGGCTGCATCCGCACTATCGCGCCATCATCGAGACCACCGCGCACTGGCAGGGCTACAGCGCCGTGACGGCCAAGGCCGATTCCGAGGGCCTGGAAGAGCTGATCGCCAAGGTCGACAAGGAAACCTCCTGCGTGGTCGTGCAGAACCCGAGCTTCTTCGGCCATGTCCGCGACTTCACCAAGCTCGCGGCCGCCTGCCATGCCGCCGGCGCGCTGCTGATCGTGGTGGTGACCGAGGTCGTGTCGCTCGGCCTCATCAAGCCGCCGGGCGAGATGGGCGCCGACATCGTGGTCTGCGAGGGCCAGTCGATCGGCAACGGCCTGGGCTTCGGCGGCCCCTATGTCGGCCTGTTCGCCACCCGCGACAAGTACGTGCGCCAGATGCCGGGCCGCCTGGTCGGAGAGACCGTCGATGCCGACGGCAAGCGCGGCTTCGTGCTGACCTTGAGCACGCGCGAGCAGCATATCCGCCGCGAGAAGGCGACCTCCAACATCTGCACCAATGCCGGCCTCTGCGCGCTCGCCTTCACGGTGCACCTCACCTTGCTGGGCGAGGCGGGCTTCCGTCGCCTGGCCGAGCTCAACCACGCCAAGGCGAGCGAGCTTGCCGACCGAGTGGCCGCGGTACCCGGCGTGAAGCTGCTGAACGACAGCTTCTTCAACGAATTCACCGTGCGCCTGCCCAAGCCCGCGGCGCCGGTGGTCGAGGCGCTGGCCGATCGCCGCATCCTGGCGGGCGTTCCTGTGTCACGGCTGATCCCTGACGATCCTTCTGTCGACAACCTCCTGCTGCTGGCCGCGACCGAGACCGCGACCGAGGCGGGCATGGGCCCGCTGATCGCCGGCCTGAAGGAGGTGCTGTGATGGTCCAGTCGCTCGACCGTTCGCAGGGTAGATCTGGCGGCATTGCCGCCGGCACCAGAGACAATCCGACCTTCACCGGCAATCGCGCGCTGCAAATCGAGGAACCGCTGATCTTCGAGATGGGCCAGCCCGGCCGCTGCGGCGTCGACTTGCCGGAGCCGCCTAAGGTGAAGGACCGCCTGAACGGCCTGCGCCGCGCCGGCGAGATCGGCCTGCCCGGCCTTTCGGAGCCGCAGGTGGTGCAGCACTACACGCGGCTCAGCCAGAAGAACTACGCCATCGACATGGGCGTCTACCCGCTGGGCTCGTGCACCATGAAGCACAACCCGCGCATCAACGAGAAGGTGGCGCGCCTGCCGGGCATCGGCGACCTGCATCCCCTGCAGCCGGTCTCGACCGTGCAGGGCGCGCTCGAGCTGATCGACGGCCTGGCGCACTGGCTGAAGACGTTGACCGGCATGCCGGCCGTGGCGATGTCGCCGGCCGCCGGCGCGCATGGCGAGATGTGCGGCATGATGGCGATCGCCGCCGCGCTGGAGGCACGCGGCGAGCGGGCCAAGCGCAAGGTCGTGCTGGCGCCGGAATCGGCGCACGGCACCAACCCGGCGACGGCGGCGGCGCTGGGCTTCATCGTCAAGCCGATCCCGGCCAACGAGCGTGGTCGTGTCGATCTTGGTGCGCTGAAGGCCGCGCTTGGCCCCGACGTGGCGGCGATCATGCTGACCAATCCCAACACCTGCGGCCTGTTCGAGACCGAGATCGTCGAAATCTCGCGGGCGGTGCACGAGGCGGGCGCCTTCTTCTACTGCGACGGCGCCAACTTCAACGCCATCGTCGGCCGCGTGCGGCCGGGCGATCTCGGCGTCGACTGCATGCACATCAACCTGCACAAGACCTTCTCGACGCCGCATGGCGGCGGCGGACCGGGCGCGGGGCCGGTGGTGCTGTCGGCGGCGCTGGCGCCCTATGCGCCGTATCCATGGATCGTGAAGCATGGCGACAAGTGGCGCGTCGCCGAGGACGGTGCGGCGGTCGATGGCAAGCCGCTGGGACGGCTAAAGGCGTTCCACGGCCAGATGGGCATGTTCACCCGGGCACTCGCCTACATCATGAGCCACGGCGCCGACGGCCTGAAGCAGGTGGCCGAGGACGCCGTGCTCTCGGCCAACTACATCATGGCCTCGCTGAAGGACATCATGACGCCGGCCTTCGAGGGCCCGTGCATGCACGAGGCGCTGTTCGACGACGGCTTCCTCAAGGACACCGGCGTCAGCACCCTCGACTTCGCCAAGGCGATGATCGACGAGGGCTATCACCCGATGACCATGTACTTCCCGCTGGTGGTGCATGGCGCCATGCTGATCGAGCCGACCGAGAGCCAGGCCAAGGAAGACCTCGACGTCTTCATCGCGGCCCTGCGCTCGCTGGCCGAGCGCGCGAAGAGCGGAACGGCGGCGGAGGAGGAGTTCAAGGCCGCGCCGCGTTTCGCCCCGCGGCGGCGCCTCGACGAGACCCTCGCTGCACGCAAGCCCGTGCTGCGCTGGCGGGCCTCGAACACCTTCAAGGAGGCTGCCGAGTAGTGCTCGGAATAGACATCCTATGGGATGTCTGATATTTCCGGGCCGTGATGAGGGTCGTTCTCGATACCTCGGTCGTCGTGGCGGCATTGCGCAGCCGTCAAGGTGCTTCGAACGAGGTTATGCGGCTGGTCGCTAAGGGCCGGCTTGTGGCGCTGGCCACACCGGCGCTGTTTCTCGAGTACGAGGAAGTGCTGAATCGGCCGGAGCAACGGACGGCTCACGGGCTAGACGGGCGGGAGATCGGCAGCATGTTGATGGCGCTTGCCTGCGCCGTTGAGCCGGTCTCTGTCCATATCGTTTGGAGGCCCCAGCTTCGCGACCCGTCCGACGAAATGGTCCTGGAAGCGGCCATCAATGGTCGGGCCGATGCAATCATGACGTTCAATGTCAAGGATTTCAGCCCAGCAGGCCGCTTCGGTCTTTCCGTGGTACGGCCAGGTGATCTTCTGCGTAGGATGTGATCATGAGCAAGGCAACCTATCCTCTCAAGCTTCCTGCATCGATCAAAGCCGCGGCGGCGCGGCTCGCGCAGGAGGATGGCGTATCTCTCAACCAATGGATCGCCGCGGCCGTCGCCGAGAAGGTCGGAGCCGTGGAGACTGCCGCGCAGTTCTTCAGGCGGCGCTCTGGGAAGGCGCGACCTAAGGATTTGCTGGCGTTCCTCGACCGGGCAGCTGACAAGCCGCCGGCTCGTGGTGACGAGAAGGAGTGAACCGCCGGACATGCGCATCTTCACGACCCTGCCGCAGGAGAACCTTGCCGCTGTCGGCCAGGCGGCCCAGGCGATCGAGGCTGCGGGCTACACCGGCGTCAGCACCCAGGAGAACCGGCACGAGCCGTTCCTGTCGCTGGCCGTCGCCGGCGCCGCCACCAGGCGCATCGAGCTGCACACCGGCGTGGCCATCGCCTTTGCCCGCTCGCCCATGGCGGTGGCCAATGTCGGCTGGGACCTCGCCTCGAGCTTCGGCGGCTCGCGGGTGACGCTCGGCATCGGCAGCCAGGTCCGCGCCCACAACGAGCGGCGCTTCTCCGTGCCGTGGTCGCCGCCGGCGCCGCGCATCCGCGAGTACGTGCAGGCGGTGCGGGCGATCTGGGCGGCGTGGAAGGGCGACGGCAAGCTCGCCTACGAGGGCAAGCACTATCGCTTCACCCTGATGACGCCCAACTTCGTGCCCGAGCCCTATGACGGGCCGCTGCCGCGGCTCGGCGTCGCCGCCGTCGGACCGGTCATGCTGAAGGTGGCGGCCGAGGAATCGGACGACGTAAAGCTCCACTCGTTCTGCACCCGGAAATACCTGGAGCAGAACATCATGCCGATCCTCAAGGCCGGGTTGGCCGCGCGCGGTCGCAGCCGCGAGAGCTTCGAGATCTCGGGCGGCGGCTTCGTGGTCACCGGCAGGGACGACGAGGCGGTGGCCAAGCTGTTCGACTGGGTGCGCTATCGCGTGGCCTTCTACGGCTCGACGCCGGCCTACTGGCCGGTGTTCGAGGTCCATGGACTGGGCGATCTCGGCCGCAAGCTCAACGCCATGACCCGCGCCGGCCAGTGGGACCAGATGGCCAAGGAAGTGTCCGACGACGTCGTGCACCTGTTCGCCGCCGTCGGCCGCCACGACCAGATCGCCAAGGCGATCACGGAGCGCTTCGGCGGCCTGGTCGATTCGATCGGCGCCAGCGCCAATTCGGCCAAGCCGTCGGACATGCCGCCCGACCTGTTGCAGGACCTGGCGAAGATCCCGACGGTGTACAAGCACGCCGCCTCATGACCTCATGACTTCCTCCCCCGTCATACGGGGGAGGATAGAGGAGGGGGCGAGCACCAGTCGTGGTGCTGCCGATTTCAGATCTGAAATCTGAGAGATCGCCGGTGGGGCCTTCCCCCTCCTGTATCCTCCCCCGTATGACGGGGGAGGACATGAGTTGAGCGGCAATCAATCGAACAGGTTCGCCAGCCGCTGCTTCATCTGGTCGGCGATGTAGAGCGCCACGGCCTGGATGGTCGAGGTCGGGTTCACGCCGCCGCCCGTCACGAAGACGCTGCCGTCGACGATGAACAGGTTTTTAACATCATGGCAGCGGCCCCATTCGTTCACCACCGAGCGCTCGGGATCGGTGCCCATGCGCGCCGTGCCTAAAAGGTGGCCCGGCGCGTTGAGCGCGGTGCGCGAGCAGAACAGATGCTTGGCGCCGGCTGCCGTCAGGATCTCCTCGGCGCGGGCGATGCCGTGCTCCATCATGTGCCGCGTGTTCTCGCCGATCGCGTAGTCGATCCTGGGGGCGGGGATGCCGTTGCTGTCCTTCAGCATCGGATCGAGCGTCACGCGATTGTGCTCCTCGGGCAGGTCGTCGCAGGCCACGCCGATCCCCACGCGATGCTCGAACATCTCGCGGTAGACGCGATGATGCTCGCGCCCCCACGGCAACTGGCCGGTTACGGCACTGGTGATCGCCTGGTTGGCCGGGCCCATGCCGCGGTTGAACTGCAGCGTGTAGCCGCGCACGAAGCCGCGGCTGCGGTCGGTCTCGTAGAACTCCTTGCTCCACAAGTTGGTGATGGGTGCCTTCCCACCATCCAGCGTCTCCTCGACATAGCCCGAGATCATCGGCCACGGGTGCAGCATCAGGTTTCTGCCGACCAGGCCCGAGGAATTAGCAAGCCCGTTGGGAAACTTGGCCGAGGCCGAGTTCAGCAGCAGGCGCGGTGTGCCGACGCCGTTGCAGGCCACGATCACAACCTCGGCCGGCTGGAATTGCTCCTTGCCCTCGGCGTCATAATAGATCGCGCCGGCCGCCATGCCGTGCTCGTCGGTGGTGATCTCGCGCACCCGGCAGCGCGTGCGCAGTTCGACGCCGGCGCGGATGGCGAGCGGCCAGTAGGTGATGTCGGTGCTGGCCTTGGCGCCCTGGGCGCAACCCGGCGTGCAGTGGCCAAGGTTGATGCACTGCGCGCGGCCTTCGTAAGGCGCCGTGGCGATGGTGGTGTCGGAGGGCCACCAGTGCCAGCCGAGCTTGTTCATCGCCCGGGCGTAATGCGTGCCGGTCTTGCCGAGCGGAATCGGCGGCATGGGCGGCTTGTGCGGCGGCACGCCGGGATCGCCGGCCAGGCCCGAGACGCCCATCATGCGGTCGTTCTCGTCGTAGAAGCGCTCCAGCGCCCAGTAGTCGATCGGCCAGTCGTCGGCCACGCCATCGAGCGACTTCACCTTGAAGTCCGACGGATGCATGCGCGGCCAGTGCGCCGTGTAGATCAGCGTGCCGCCACCGACGCCGTTGAAGTTGGCGACCTTCATCGGCGAGTTGTCGTCGTTCACCGGATAGTCGGTGTCGCGCCCGCGGCGGTTGGGGAAAATGTCGAAATCCGTGTAGCGTCGCGCCTCCCAGTCGCGGCCGTTGCTGGGGAAGTCCGTCGACTTCATCCAGTCGCCCTGCTCCAGGCAGAGGATCCGCATCTTGGTCTCGGCGAGGCTCCAGGCGACCGCCGCGCCCGAGGCGCCGGAGCCGATGATCAGCACATCGACGCGCTCGTCGCCGCTCACTTCGCCAGCTCCTTGCGGTCGTCGCGCCACAGCGGCGGCTGGTTGCGCACGACGTCGAGCAGGGACCAGTCGCCTTGTTCCAGCGTATAGCCCTTGGGGAAGGGAGCACGGACCTCCTGCCTCAGCGCCAGCAGCACGCGGTCGTCGCGGTAGTAGGCGCCGAGGATCACGCGCCCCAGCGTCATGATCGGCGCCGCACGGCTGCTGTAGTAGTCGTTGATCAGGGCTTCCCGCTTGTCGCGGCCGAGGCCTGCAAAGCCGTTGGCTGCCCGGGATGCAATCTCCGTCAGGGCCTGGCGGACCAGCGGCAGGTCGCGACCCACCGACCTTACGATATCGGCCAAGATGGCGGGATCGTCGGCGCCCGGGACGGCGAGACCGGTATCGGCGGGGACCATGGTGCCGGCGATCTCGCGCAGGGCGCCGATCTCGGCCGCGGAAAGACTGTCGTTACCCATCGAGCCTGCTTTACACGATCGAGCGCCTCATTTCACCGCGCCCATGGTCAAGCCGCGCACGATGTACTTCTGCACCATGAGGCTCAGCACCAGCTGCGGCAGGGCGGCGACGATGGTCGCCGCGGCCATCTGGCCCCACAGCACCTGCTCATAGGAAATGAACTGGATGGCGCCGACCGTCACCGGGAAGGTCTGGCGGCCGGCCAGCATCAGCGGGTAGTTGAAGGCGTTCCAGCAGAACATGAAGCCCAGGATCACCGTCACCGAGATGCCGGGCATGCTGAGCGGCAGGATCACCCGGGTCAGCACGCCCAGCCACGAACAGCCGTCGATCTTCGCTGCTTCCTGGATCTCGAGGGGAATCTCCTGGAAGAAGCTGCGCAGCATCCAGATGGTGAAGGGGAGCGTGATGAGCTGATAGGCAAAGATCAGCCCGGGATACGTGTTGTAGAGCCCGAGCTTTTGATAGAGCAGATAGAGCGGGATCACGAAGGCGATGAACGGCACGAAGCGGAAGCTCATCAGCACGAAGCCCAGCCCGTCCTTCATCGGGAAATCGAACCGGGCCAGGGCATAGGCCGCCGGGATTCCCGCCACCACCGACAGCGCCACCGCGCCCAACGAGATGATCAGGCTGTTCATGAAGAACAGCGGAAAGTCCGGGCGCGTCGAGGAGTACTGCCCACGCTGCTCGCCCATGACCAGCGCCGCATAGTTGTCGAACGTCGGCGTGAACACGAACGTCGGCGGCACCGAGATGATGTCGCCGGGGCTCTTCAATGAGGTGAGCAGGATCCAGACGAACGGAAAGACGGTCCAGGCAAGCAGCAGGACCGCTCCCAGGGCGATGGCGATATGCTGCACGTAGCGCTGGTAGCCCACGCTCGCCGACGGCTGATAGGGGATCGCTTCGGTGGTCATCAGCTCGTGCTCTCCGACGCGCGGTTCCACAGCCGCATCAGCAGGTAGCTGACGAGCACGACCAGCAGCAGCAGCACGATGGCCTGCGCCATGCCCTTGCCCATCTGGTACCACTGGAAGGAATACTGGTACGCCATGATGTGCAGGTTGGTAGTGGCATCGTTGGGCCCGCCCTGCGTCGTGGCGTAGATCACGTCGAAGATCCTGAGAGAATCCATCGCGCGGAAGAGCACGACGAGAACGATGAACGGGCTCAAGAGCGGCAGCGTCACGTAGCGCAGGATGGCGATGGGTCCGGCGCCGTCGACGCGGGCGGCCTCGTATGGCTCGGTCGGCAGGGCCTGCAGTCCGCCCAGCAGGATCAGGGCGACGAACGGCAGGTTGCCCCAGGTGTCGATGATCAGGACCGAGACGATGGCGCCCTGCGTCGAGCCGAACCAGTTCACGGGATCGATGCCGACGAACGACAGCATGTAGTTCAGGATGCCGGCGTTGGTCGACGCCATCATGATCTTCCACATCAGAGCGGTGATCACCGGCGGCATCATGAGCGGCATCAACATCAGCGCCCGCATCGCCGCACGCCCGGGCACCCGCGCATGCAGGAACAGCGCCACAGCGAGCCCAAGACCGACCTGAATGACGACTGCCACGACCGTGAAACCCAGCGTGAATTCCATCGCCCGGGCAAACAGCGGCTCCTCGACCAGGTTGATGTAGTTGTCGAGCCAGACGAAGCGGAAGCGGTTGGGATACTGCAGCCAGTAGCTGGTGAAGCTGTAGTAGAGGCCGAGGATGAACGGGTAGATCATCCCGGCGAGAAGGATCAGGGCAGGCGCCAGCAGCAGGTACGGCAGGAACGTTCCCCGCCGCCAGTGCCGGCGCCATTCGGTGGTGGTCACGGGCGCAACACCGCTACTTGATGCCGGCCTCCTTCAGCACCCTGTCGACCTCATTGCTGGCCTTCTTGAGCGCGTCGGCTGCCGACATGCGCTGGAAGTAAATTTCGTGCAGGGCGCGCGCCCAGATGTCGCCGACCCGCTGCCGCTCGGACTGCGGCACCCATGCCACCTTGGCGGTCTCGAGGTTCTTGGCCACGGTCTTGAGGTAGCTGCCGCCGCCCCACGAGCCCATGGTCTCCTGCACGCGCGGGTCGTTGGTGACCGAGAAGCGCGAGGGATTGTAGTTGCGGAAGTTGACGGTGGCATTGAGCAGGGTGCGCGGCGCGGTCGCCCATTGCACGAACAGCCAGGCGGCATCCTTGTTCTTGGTGGCGTTGCTGATGCCCAGCGCCCAGGTCCACAGGCCCGAATAGGTCTTGCCGCCCGGACCGACCGGCAGCAGCGCATAGCCGACCTTGCCCGCGACCTTCGACTTCTTGGGATCCTCGTAGTTGGCGGCGAAGAAGTCCGCATCGGCGATCATGCCCGCCTGGCCGGCCGTGAAGGCCTCCATCGCATCGTACCATTGCATGCTGGCCCAGTTCGGCGGGCCGCTCTCGCGGACCATGCCGACCCAGGTCTCGGTGTACTTCACCGCGCGCGGATCGTGGAGGCTGCCGTTGAGCTTGCCGTCGAGCTCGCTCCACTGGCCGTCGGTGTAGGACTTGAGCCCACTGATGAAGCCGGTGCCCATGCTGGCGAGGCTGGGCGTGCCGCGCGCCACGATGCCGGGAAGGCCGGTGGCCTTCTTCACCTGCCGCGCCGCTTCGACCATCTCCTCGAGGGTCGTCGGCACCTTGATGTTGTACTGGTCGAAGATGTCCTTGCGGTAGGCGAGAATGTAGCTCTCCTCCAGCACGGGGATCGAGTAGAGCGAGCCCTCGCCGACGCCAGTGCCGGTCTTGCCGTTCCAGCGGTTGGCCGCGATCAGCGCCGGATAGAAGTCGTCGAGCTTGTACCAGCCGGGATCGGTCAGCTTGGGATTGTTGAGGAAGCCGTCCAGCGACACGATCCAGTTGGGCGGAACGTACTGCCAGTTGCGCATCGGGCCGGTCATGATGACCGAGAACTCGCCGCGCTGCTGCGACAGGTCGGCCACGAGCTTGGTGAAGTACTCCGCCTCGGGGAGGATCAGGTACTCGACGTTGATGCCTGTGAGCTTGCGGAACTCCGGAATCAGCGGCAGCAGCGATTCGGTGAATGGATGCTTGTTGAGGCCGATGGTGAGCGACTGGCCCTTCGCCTGCTGCCAGTCGATCTTCGCCTGGCGGTAATAGGCGAGCGCCTCGTCGTCCTGCGCCCGCGCGAGGCCTGCCCCGATGGCGGGCGTCGCAAGGAGCAATCCTGCGAGCTGTCGGCGCCGCAAGTGCATTGGTTCCTCCCATATTGTCGTGCTTGTTCTGTGCGCAATTCTCTGCGCGCGGCCGCTGTCCCGTCAAACAGAATCGTATCCCGTCATTCGGGATGGCGAACTAGAGTTTCGCAGCCACCAGCCTGGCGTGATGCACGACGATCTTGGCGAGCTCGGCGACCTGATCCTTCTTGAGGCGCCGCATCGGGCTGCTGATGCTGAGGCCGGCGACGACGCCGCCCGCCCGGTCATGGACCGGCGCGCCAATGCAGCGAACGCCCGGATGGTGTTCGCCCTCGGTGACGGCGTAGCCGCGGCCGCGGACCGCCTTCAGCTCGCTCTTGAACTTGCGGCCGTCAGTGATCGTGGTGTCGGTGAGCCGTGCCAGGCCGCGCGCGATGATGGAATCGATCTTCGCGGCGGGCTGGAACGCCAGGATCGCCTTGCCGACACTCGTGCAGTGGACGGGAGCCGCCTCGATCAATGTCAGCGGCGAGCCGCTGTCTGCCGAGACGCGATGGATGAAGATCACTTGCTGCCCATCGAACACCGCAAGATGCGCCTGGTGGCCCGTGACCCGGCTGAGCGCGTCGACGAAGGGCAGCGCCGCGCGGTGGAGATCCATGTTGGCCAACATCGTGTTGCCAAGCTCGAACAGTTTTAGCCCAAGGCGGTAGCGATCGCGGTGGCCGTCCTGGTCGAGCAGCCCGACGCCCCGCATCGAAGCCGCCAGCCGATGCGCGGTGCTGCGCGGAAAGCCGGTGACGGCAGATATCTCCGCTAGCGACAGCGCCCGCCGCGAGGTCGAGAAGGCGTCCAGGATCGAGACCACCTTGCTCAGCGATTTCAGGGAGTCTTCAGGCATCTTCCATCCATCCCGCAATACGGGATGGATAGCGGGGATTGCGGCGCAAGGCCAGCCCTACTGGCACTGTCCGTGCGCGGCGATCACGGCCTCGAGGCCCTTCTGCTGGGCGGCCGGCAGCGCCTTCGGATCGGGCGGCCCGCCATTGGCACCCTCGGTCGTGGCGTCTGCCTATTTCAGATCATGAAATCGGAAAGATCACCTGTGGGGCTTTCCCCTCCTGTATCCTCCCCCGTATGACGGTAGGGCGATCGCATATGGCGATTTCCGTCGTCTCGACCGGAGCGCGAAGCGCGGAGCGGAGAGACCTTCTGTCCACGATAAGTGGCCTATTGTGGACGGAAGGTCTCTCCGCTCGGGACGGAGCTTGCCCCGAGCGAAGTCGAGGGGGCCCTCGGTCGAGACGACGGAAGTGGGCATATGCGATCGCCCTGCGTATGACGGGGGAGGAGATGAGGCAAAGAAAAAGCCCCCGCCTTGCGACGGGGGCTGCCAGGTAGCCCGCGATTTTTGTTTGCGGGAAATCCTCAATGCAGGCGGCGCGGCAGCTCCGCGATCGCCTCGTCGACCAGGGTCGCGCTGCGGCCCGAGCCGACCTGCTCGCGGAGCAGCGCCCTGGTGGCCGAGAGCGCCACGTCGACGGCGGTGTCGCGCACTTCCTTCGTGGCGGCCGCTTCCGACTGGGCGATGCGGTCCAGCGCCTGCTGCTCGCGCAGCGCCACGGCCGTCTCCAGGTTCTGGGCGGCGCGGGCCTGCATGCGCTCGACTTCCTCGCGCGCCTGCTGGATGATGGCGGCACCTTCGGTGGCAGCTTGGCCCAGCGTGCGCTCGGCGTCCTGCTTGGCCTTCATGGCCTCCTCGCGCAGCCGCGCGGCATCGGCCAGCGCCTTGGCGATGTCGGCCGAACGCTTGTCGAGCATGCCGGAGATGCGGCCCCACAAGGCCTTGCCCGCCAGCGCGAAGAACAGGAAGAACGCGACCGCGACCCAGAACGCCGGATCGGAGAAGATGCTCTCGCTGTGTGCGGCGTCAGCCGCCCATGCCGTGCCGATCATCGGCTGCCTCCCCCTCTTGTCCCAGGAGCTGCCGCCGCGATCTTGGCGGCAAGCGCCGCCCGGTCGGCCGGCTGGCCGGCGAGCTTGGCATAGACGTCCTGGCCGATGTCCTCGGCCATGTGCTCGAGCCCGCGCATGACGTCGTCACGCTGGGCGGCGATGCGCTTCTCGGCTTCGCCGATCTGCGCCGCGAGCTTGTCGTGCAGGGCCTGCAGCCGCGCCGCTGCCGCGGTGCTGTCGGCCTCGCCGCGCTCGCGCATCAGCTTGCGCGCGTCTTCGCGGGTGTCGGCCAGCCGCTTCTCATACGCCGCGACCAGGCTACGAGTGTCCTCGTTGGCCTTCTCCGCGGCGTCGAGGTCGCCCTGGATCTTGGCCTGGCGCCTGTCGATGGTGTCGGAGATCGCGGGGACCGCGAGCCTCGACATCACGAAATATAGCGCCAGGAAGGCGATCGCGAGCCAGACGAGCTGCGGTGCGAAGCTGTTGGGGTCGAGCTGCGGCATGCCGCCCGACCCTTCCTTCGCCAGGACCGTGCCGGCGCCGGCAAAGACGGCGAGGCCGGCAGCGAACGCACCGTAGGCTTGTCTACGCATCGTCGTGCTTAGAACACGAACAGGATCATGAAGGCGATGACCAGCGCGAACAGCGCCACGGCTTCCGTGAGCGCGAAGCCCAGGAGCACGTTGCCGAACACGCGGGGAGCCGCCTCGGGGTTGCGCAGCGCGCCCGCCACGAAGCTGCCGAAGATGTTGCCGATGCCGACGCCGACGCCGGCGAGGGCGATGGTGGCCAGACCGGCACCGATGAGCTTGGCTGCAGAGGCGTCCATTTCGATTGTCCTTTCGTCGATGGATTTCAGTGATGGAGATGAACTGCGTCGTTCAGGTAAAGGCAGGTCAGGATCGCGAACACATAGGCCTGCAGGAACGCAATCAGCAGCTCCAGGCCGGTGAACACGACGATGAAGGCAAGCGGCGCCCAGCCGCCGATGATGCCCAGCATGACCACGAAGCCGCCGAACACCTTCAGCATGGTGTGGCCGGCCAGCATGTTGGCGAACAGCCGGATCGACAGGCTGAAGGGGCGGATGAAGTAGGAGATGATCTCGATCGGCACCAGCAGCAGCAGCAGCGCGAACGGCACGCCCTTCGGCACGAACAGCGAGAGGAAATGCAGGCCGTGCCTGGCGAAGCCGATGATGGTGACGCCCACGAACACGAAGGCGGCCATGGCGAAGGTGACGACGATGTGGCTGGTCGGCGTGAACGAGTAGGGCACCATGCCCAGCACGTTGCAGAACAGGATGAAGATGAAGAGCGTGAGGATGAACGGGAAGTACTTCTTGCCGCCGTCGCCCACGTTGTCGCGCACCATGCCGGCGACGAACTCGTAGCCGACCTCGGCGACCGACTGCAGGCGGCCCGGCACCAGCGCCCGCTGGCGCATGCCCCACACGAAAACAGCGGTCGCCAGGATCACGGCGATCACCATCCAGGTCGATGAATTCGTGAAAGAGGCATCGATGCCAAAGAGATTCAGGTGGAGCAGCCGCTTGATCTCGAACTGCTCCATCGGGCTATGCATCTGGCTTACCTCGTCCCCAACGCGTCTATCTTACGTCCGACCGGTTCAGGGCAGGCGGCGCTCTTCGTCGCTCCCCCCTGCCTTGTTGGCGTCCCTCGAGTAGGCCCGAATGGCGCGCCAGGCATTGTTGGCGCCGGCGACGAAACCCAAGATGAGTCCCGTCACCAATGACCAAGGCGCCCAACCCAACCAGCGGTCGAGCCAATAGCCGAGGAACCCCCCGACCAAAAGGCCCGCGATCATATCCACCAACACTCGATACGCAACGCCTGTCTGGCGGTGCGACATTCCGCTACTTACCCCGTTGTTCGGCCGCGGTTTTTCGATTTTTCCGCGCGCCGCTTTCAGGCGCGCGTCGATGTCGTCGACACGTCGGCGATCACCTTCGGGGTCCGGGGGATTCGCCATATAAATCAACCTGTTAGCTCTTCCGGAGCGCGGACCTCCAGGTCCGCATCATGGATCATGAGCGGACCTGGAGGTCCGCGCTCCGAAGAAAGCTACACCTTCAGCACGTTGAAGCTCGCATCGCCGTCGCGCGCCACCTGCGGCACGAGATCGACCTCCCATTCGAGGTACTGCCGCATGGCGGCCTCGACATTATCTTTGAAGTCATAAGGGCGATACCACACGTCGGTCGGCGGATCGGCCATCCGCGTGTGCCCCGCCTCGGTCGGCAGCTTGGCATCGCGCCACGCCTTCATGCCGCCTGCCAGAACCACGACCGGCAGACCGCCGGCGGCGTCCGCGGCTTCGGTCGCCGCAAGGGCCGCGATCTCGCCGTCGGGCGAGACCAGCACGATGCGCGTCACCTCTTTCTGCTTGGCCAGCATCTCGGGGATGGTCTTGGCAAGGCCGGCGCGCACGGCGAACCAGGCGCCGGGCACGTGGCCGTCGCGATAGCGCAGGCTGGTGTCGAGATCGATCACCAGCGCGTGCTCCAGCGACTTGTTGAGCTCGGCCGGCGCAACCGTCGCCGCCGTCGGCACCGCGAAGCCCGAGGGGAAGCGCGGCTCGGCCTCGGTCGTGAGCTCGCTCGCCGAAGGCTTGTGATCGAGCAGGTAGACCTCGCTCCAGTTCATCTGCATCAGCCAGTGCGCCGTCATGGTGGCGCGCACGCCGTCATTGTCGTGCAGCACGATGGTGGCGTTGCGCGCTCCGACATATTGATCGGTCGCCTGCACGAGCTGGCCGCCCGCGGCATGGCGGAAGCCCTTCAGATGGCCCTGCGCATACTCGGCCGGATCGCGCACGTCGAGGCGATAGAGCGGGCCGCCTTTTGCCAAAAGCTTGTCGAGGCCCGCCTTGTCGATCTTCTTGATGTTCATCTTCTTGGCGATCTTCGCCGCCGCGGCCTGTGCGAACTTGGCCGCCTCCGGTCCCTGCGGCCCGAAGCTCTTGGTCTCTCCGCGCGCCACCTTGAGGCCGGCGAGGTGCCAGCCCATGGTGCCGTTCTTCAGCGCAATCACCTTGTTGGGCAGGCCGGCGTTGATCAGCGACTGCGCGCCGATGATCGAGCGCGTGCGGCCGGCGCAGTTCACCACCACCAGCGTCTTGGGACTGGGCGCGAAGTCCTTGACGCGATAGACCAGCTCGGCGCCGGGGCAGTCGATGCCGCCCGGGATCGACATGTTGTTGAACTCCGGCATCGGCCGCGAATCCAGGATCACCAGGTCGGTCTTGGCGTCGACGAGTTTCTGCAGGTCGCCCGCGTCGATGCGCGGCGTGTCGTTCTCGTGCTCGACCACCTCGCCGAACGCCTTGGACGGGACATTGACGCCGGTGAAGACCTCGCAGCCTGCGTCGCGCCAGGCTTTCAGCCCGCCCTTCATGACGGCGATGTTGGTGTAGCCGAGCCGGGAGAGCCTGGCGGCGGCCCGGTTGGCGCGGCCGGTCCATTGCGGGTCCTGGGCCTCATCGCCGCTGTCCATCAGCACGATGCGGGTGTGCGGATCGGGCAGAAGGGCGAAAGCGCGCGGCTCCAGCCGCGACAGCGGCAGCGGCGTGGCGAACAGCGGGTGACCTTGGATCGAGAACTCGCCTTCCTCGCGCACGTCGAAGAAGCCGAAGATCTCGCCCGACTTCAGCATCGCCTTGACCTGCTTCACGTCGAGCAGTGGCGTCAGGATCTTGGCCTTGGCCATGAAGCGCTTGGCATTGCCCGTCGCCATGTCGACCGACACGCGGTCGGGCAGGTGCTCCAGGCTCAGCCCGTAGAAATGGAGGTGCAGTGCGTTGCCCGAGCCGCCCCCAGGGGCGGTGGGCGTCTCGATGTGATGGAAGTCCTCGGGCAGGTAGGCGATGACGTCGCCGCGGCGCAGCGTCTTCTCCTTGGCCGGCGCCTCGCGCAGCTGCACGAGGTCCTCGCGCGCGCCGTTGTCGAGCCGGTCATAGACGACATTGCGTTCGGCGCCGTGGACGCCGGCGATGATCGCCCAGGTCGTGTGATTGTGCGGCGGCACCTTCTTGCCGGCGCCGCCGGCCGAGGCGTAGAGCGCGAAGCGGTGGTCGGGATCCTCGGCCAGGCGATAGATGCCGCCGTCGGCGCCGAGCGGGAATTCCTCCGGCGGGAAGAGCTCGGCGCGGGCCGCCAGCGAGGCCAGCAGGCCGCCGATCTTCTCCAGATTGTCGCGTGTCACGCCCGTCTTCTCGATGGCGCGGCTTTCGTCGACCAGGCGCCGCACGGCCGCGGCGCGCTCCTGATGCAGGGTCATTTGGTCCTCCGGTTTGATCGCCTAGAGCATATCCCGTCCGGCTGGACCAGCCGGACGGGATATGCCCTGCGAACGAGGCATTGCGGACAACGCGTTTCCGGTCGGCTGGCCCCGCAAGCGGGTCCAGCCGACCGGAAGCCGCTCAAGTATAGCCATCCGGCGCTTGTCGCCCCATGGCAACTGACACTACGGTATCGCTATGAAACATATCGTCCCGGTCGTCCTGCTCGGAGCAGCGACGATGCTGGCGGCTCAGGCTCTGGCCCAGACCCAGACCAAGCCGCCCAAGACCGCGGCCACGAACAATCCGGCCGCCAGCCGGGCCGCTGCAAGTCCGTCTGCTGCCAAGTCGACATTGGTCAATCCGGCCGCCCCAAAGCCAGCCGCTGCCAAGCCGGCCGCCGCCGCCGCTGCCAAGAAGCCCGGTGCGCATCCCACCATCGTCCCGCGCCGTCCGGTGTTCGTGCCGCCGCCGCCGGTCATCGAGCTCGACGAGATGGCCGTGGTCGCCGACCTGCCGACGGTGCTCGAGAGCGACGAGCGCGACCGCTACCGCCGCATCTTCCAGGCCCAGTCCGCCGGCCAGTTCGCCCAGGCCGACGGCGAGATTGCCCAGCTCAAGGACAAGACCCTGCTGGGTTATGTCAACGCCCAGCGCCTGCTGAGCCCGACCTACCAGTCGAAGTTCCCCGAGCTCGCCCAGTGGCTGCAGGACTACAACGACCATCCCGATGCGCCGGCGATCTACACGCTCGCGCTGGCGCGCCGCACGCCGGGCTCAGGCGAGATCACGCCGGCGAGCTTCGTCAGCACGACCCAGGGCTCGCCGACCTTCGCCGCCGCCCGCACGGTTCGAGGCGCCGATGCCGCCCAGGCGGCCGACCTGCGCATCAAGCTGCAGAGCATGGCCGATGACGGCGGCTTCAACGCCGCCTTCGCCCTGCTCGACCGCAAGTCGACGGTCGACGTGCTCGGCCCGCAGGAGGTCGAGATGTGGCGCGGCCGCATGCGCACCCGGGCGCTCGAGGCCGATTCGCAGCGCGGCGTGCAGGTGCCGATCGAGGTCAGCCTGCCGCCCGATGCCAACTGGACGGCCGGGCTCGCGGCGTTCAAGGGCGGCAACTATGCCGAGGCCGCGCGCCGCTTCGAGGCGGTGGCCGATGCCGCGCCCGACCAGGCCTCGTCCTGGACGCTGTCTCAAGGGTCGTTCTGGGCGGCGCGCGCCAACCTGCTGGCCGGCAACCCGCAGAAGTTCGCGCCCTTCCTCAAGCGCGCAGCGCTCTACGGCCGCACCTTCCACGGCCTGATCGCCCAGAAGGCGCTGGGCATGCGCATCGAGCCGGACTGGAACGTGCCGGCGCTCGACCGCCGCCGCGCCGACGTCATGAAGAACGACCGCGCCGGCCGGCGCGCGCTCGCGCTGATGCAGCTCGGCGCCCAGACAGCGGCCGAGCGCGAGCTGTTCGCCGCCTCGATCGACGCCGATCCGCAATATATCGAGACCGTGCTGGCGGTGGCGCAGAAGGCCAATCTGCCCGGCCTGTCGGTGCGCATCGGCAACGCCAACTGGGACCAGCGCCACGCCATCAAGGGCTATGACGGCGCCATGTATCCGATGCCGCCGTGGCAGCCGACCGGCGGCTACTCGGTCGATCGCGCCCTGGTGTGGGGCTTCATGCGCCAGGAATCGGCGTTCAATCCCAAGGCGCGCTCCACCGTCGGCGCCATGGGCCTGATGCAGCTGATGCCCGGCACCGCGCGGCTGGTGTCGAGCCGCTATGCGCCGGAAACGGCGGGCGGCAATCCCTACGAGCCCTCGAACAACGTGGCGCTGGGGCAGGCCTACATCGTCTCGCTGCTGGGCGAGGTCGACAACAACCTGGTGCGCACGGCGGCGGGCTACAACGGCGGGCCGGGCAACGTCATGCGCTGGGACAATTCGCTGAACGCGGGCCAGGACCCGCTGCTCTACATCGCCTCGATCCCGTTGCACGAGACCCGAGACTTCGTGCAGCGCGTGCTCGCCAACTACTGGGTCTACCAGATCAGGCTCGGCCAGCCGACGCCGTCGCTCGACCAGATCGCGGCGCACGAATGGCCGCGCTATTCGGCGCAGGACACTGGGCGCTGATTGCCAAGGTGAGAGCATGAGCATCGACCGCCTGCGCCGCTTCATCGGAGACATGACCTCGCTGGTCGGTGGCGCGTGGCAGGACAAGGACGAGGCCGCGATCGTCGAGGTCGGCCAGAAGCTTTTGGGCGAGCTGGTGTCGCACGACGACTGGCTGCCCGAGCAGGCGGCCAAGGTGCCGGCGCACGGCTACGCCCAGAACCTCCTGTGGTGCGATCCCTTCGAACGCTTCTGCGTCGTGAGCTTCGTGTGGGCGCCGGGCGCGGTGACGCCGGTGCACGATCATCAGATGTGGGGCATGGTCGGCATGCTGCGCGGCTCGGAGACGTCGTTGCATTTTGCGCCCGATCCCGAGACCGGCGCGCTCAAGGCCGGGCTGCTCAACGAGCTGAAGCCGGGCGATGTCGAGCTCCTGCTGCCCTCCGAGGGTGACATTCACCAGGTGACCAACGCGCTCACCGATCAGGGCTCGATCAGCATCCACGTCTATGGCGGCAACATCGGCGCGGTCCGCCGGCACACCTTCGATGTACGCACTGGCGAGCCCAAGCTGTTCGTCTCGGGCTACACCAACAAGGAGCAGCCCAACCTGTGGGACCGCTCTGCCGAGGTACGGGCCGCCTCCTAGCATTGACCCTGCGCCTAATGTGACCATATCATATGGTCACATTGGAGCCGGTTCCATGGAGAGGAAGATCAACGCCGCCGCCTTCAAGGCGCAGTGCCTCGCCCTGATCGACGAGGTCGCCGAAAGCGGCCAGCCCATCACTGTCACCAAGCGCGGCAAGGCGAAGGTGCAGATCGTGGCCGTGCGCGAGAAGCCGAAGACCCTGATCGGCGCCACCAAGGGTACATTCAAGATACTCGGCGACATCGTCGGTCCGATCATTGATCCAGCGGAATGGGACGAGGGCCGCGAATGGCGGAACATCATGAAAGGATTCGATGAACCTCCTGCTCGATACGCACACGGCCGTGTGGGTGACGCTGGACGCTCCAAGACTCGGAAAGGCCGCAAGGCGAGCCTGCAACGCGGCCCTCGCGGCTGATCAGCTCGAGATCCCGACGCTAGTCTACTACGAGCTCAGCGAGGTTCTGAAACGCCGCCGCGTTGGTGGCGCTTCCACCGTCCGCGAATGGCGCGACCGTATTCTTTCGCTCGGCATTCGCGAAGTGGAACTGACGGCGCAGATTGCTATCCGCGCTTCGGACCTCGAGAACTTGCCGGGTGATCCGTTCGATCGCCTTATCGTCGCGACAGCCTTGGTCGAGCAGGCCGTCTTGTTGACGGCCGACGACGCAATCCTCTCGTGGCCAGGCCCATTGAAACGACAGGATGCCCAGCGTTGAGGTCAGGAGAGGCACTCAGCCTACTGCTGGGTGCCGATCGCCCAGATATTGCCGGCGAAATCCTTGAACGAGCCGCGCCGGTCCGGGTCGCCTGGCTTCTGCTGCGGTTGTTGGTCGACCGTTGCGCCCGCGGCGAGCGCCTTGGCGAAGACGGCGTCAACATCCGCGACATAGACGTGGATCAGGAGCTTGTTCGCCGGGAACGCGTCGGAAGCATCACCCATCATGACGACCGAATCGTCGATCATGACCTCGGCGTGCATGATCGTGCCGTCGCCATTGTCGTAGCGCCGCAGCTCCCTTGCGCCGAACACGGTCTTGAGGAAGTCGATCATCCGCTCAGCGCCGGCGACCACCACGTACGGCGACACGGCATTGTAGCCACTTGGCTTGAACGGCGGGCTCATGCGTCCCCCATATCGACTGTCGGACGTCGGCGGCGCGCCAGTCAGTGCTTGTGCGGATGCGGATGGGTCGGATCGACCCAGTAGACCTCTTCCGGCTTCTCGGCCGGCTCGATGTCGATGTTGATCGCCACCGCCTCGTTGTCGGAGCGCACCAGCACGCATTCCAGCGGCTCGGTGTCCGAGGCGTTGATCTCCTGGTGCGGCACGTAGGGCGGCACATAGATGAAGTCGCCCGGGCCGGCCTCGGCAATGAACTGCAGCTGGTCGCCCCAGCGCATGCGCGCGCGGCCCTTGACGACGTAGATCACGCTCTCGAGGTGCCCGTGATGATGGGCGCCGGTCTTGGCGTGGGCATGGATGGTGACCGTGCCGGCCCACAGCTTCTGGGCGCCGACGCGGGCGAAATTGATGGCCGCGGCGCGGTTCATGCCCGGCGTCTGGGCGGTGTTGGTGTCGAGCGATCCGGCGGGGATGACCCGCACGCCGTCGTGTTTCCAATCGGTCATGCCTCCCATCTAGGCCCGCGGCCTCGCCGCCGCAAGATGCCGGCTGTAAGATGGGACCATGAACAGGATCGACGAATCCAAGCCCTTCAAGCCGGTGAACATCGCCGTGCTGACGGTCTCCGACACCCGGACTCTTGAAACCGACAAGTCGGGCGACACGCTGGCCGAGCGCATCGCCCGCGACGGCCACGTCTTGGCCGACCGCGCCATCGTCACCGACGACGTCGAGAAGATCCGCGCCCAGGTGAAGAAGTGGATCGACGATCCCAATGTCGAGGCGGTGATCACCACCGGCGGCACCGGCGTCACCGGCCGCGACGTCACGCCGGAGGCGCTCGAAGGCCTGTTCGAGAAGCGCATCGAAGGCTTCGGCGAGGTCTTCCGCTGGATCAGCTTCCAGAAGATCGGCACCTCGACCATGCAGTCGCGCGCCATCGCGGGCGTGGCCAACGCCACCTACATCTTCGCCCTGCCGGGCTCGACCGGCGCCTGCAAGGACGGCTGGGACGACATTCTGCGCCAGCAGCTCGACATCCGCTTCCGCCCCTGCAATTTCGCCGAGCTGATGCCGCGGCTGAACGAAGGCAAGATGCCGCGCAGTGGTTGATCGACGGAGCGCGCTCATCTCTTCCGGACCGCGCGCGTCTCGCGCGCCTCATGAGCGCGCGAGACGCGCGCGGTCCGGAAGACATGAATGACTCTCTCTTGGCCGCGCTGCGTGAGCGACCGGCATTCACGTCACTCACCGCCGCCGATCTGAAGGCGCTGCCCGCGACCGGCACGGCGCACGGTCATGTGCGCTTGCCCAACGACCGTCTCGCGCGCGTTGCCTATGCGCATGAAGGCGATCCCTCGGCAGCCGCGCGCCTCGCGACGCAGGCCGAAGCCTTCCGCCATCTCGCTCCATCCGGCCGCACGCCGCGTCTGCACGACGTGATCGAGCCGCGTCCCGGCCTGCCGGGCGGCGCGCTGATCGTCGACCTGGTCGACGGCCGCGCGCCGCGTCTGCCCGACGAGCTTGGCCTGATCGCCGACACGCTCGCACGCATCCACGCCTTGCCGCTGCCGCCCGCAGGCTCATCGATCCCGCGCCAGCAAAATCCCTTCCTCGAGACGCTGGCTGCGGTCGAGCAGAACGCCATGCGCTTCCTCGACGAGGCCGTGCCCGAGCAGGACGCGCGCGCCGAGATCGCCGAGGAGCTGCGCCTCCTGCACGGCATGGCGCCGGCCATCGCGCAACGCGCGCAGCCGCTCACCGTGGCATTGGCCGACACGCATCCGGGGAACTTCATCGTCGACCAGGACGGCATCGCCTGGTTCGTCGACCTCGAGAAGGTCCATGTCGGCTCGCCCGCGATCGACCTCGCGCATGCAACGCTTGCGACCTCGACGCTGTGGCATCCCGATGTCGGCAAAGTGCTGTCACGCGACGAGGTTCAGCGCTTTTACACGCTATATCTTGAGAAGGTCGGACCACGTCAGGCCGCAAGCCTAGAACCATGGCTGCTGCCGATGCGCCGGCTGACATGGCTTAGAACCACGCTTTTCATGGCTCGATGGCGTGTCCAGACGCGCAGTCCGCGCGATCCATCGGACCCCACACAATGGAGCGACGCGGGCCTCGAGCCGGCGATGAAGGCGCACATCGATCAGCGCATCGACCAGTGTTTTCGCCGCGACACGATTCAGTCGATCCGGGCCGAATGGATGGCTTGACTCGTTCTCTTTTTGTTCTCACAGTCGGTCCATCATGAGGCCGAAAAATCCTCCCGATTATCCTGACGATGCGATCGCCGAGCCGGTGCATCACGGCCGCGGCGCGCTGTCCAACGAGTCGAGCCGCTTCGACAGCGAGAAGCGCATCCGCACGACCGACGGCTGGGAGACCGAGGCGTCGAGCCGAGCCGTCGGATGACGACGAGCTGCCGCCCCTGCGCACGACGCTGACGCGCGATGCCACGCGCACCATTCTCGCGCGCAACACCTCGCCCGACGTGCCGTTCGACCGCTCGATCAATCCCTATCGCGGCTGCGAGCACGGCTGCATCTATTGCTTCGCGCGTCCGACGCACGCCTATCTCGGCCTGTCGCCCGGCCTCGACTTCGAGACCAAGATCCTGTTCAAGCCCGACGCCGCCAAGCTCTTGGTGGCCGAGCTCGCCGCGCCCAAGTACCGGCCCGACGTCGTGGCCATGGGCACCAACACCGATCCCTACCAGCCGGTCGAGCGCGAGCTCAAGATCACGCGCCAGATCCTGCGCGTGCTGAGCGACTTCAACAATCCGGTGGGCATCGTCACCAAGAACCACATGGTGACGCGCGACATCGACATCCTGGCCGACATGGCCAAGCGCAACCTGGCCGAAGTGTTCCTGTCGGTGACCACGCTCGACAAGGACCTCGCGCGCACCATGGAGCCGCGCGCGTCGGCGCCGCATCGAAGGCTCGATGCGATCCGCGCGCTGGCTGCGGCGGGCGTGCCGGTGGGCGTGATGACCGCGCCCATGATCCCCGGGCTGAACGATCACGAGATGGAGGCGATCCTCGAAGCGGCCGCCGAGGCCGGGGCCACGCGCGCGGGCTTCGTCGTCCTGCGCCTGCCGCTCGAGATCAAGGAGCTGTTCGAGGAATGGCTGCGCCAGCACCGGCCCGACCGCGCCGAGCGCGTGCTGTCGCTGATCCGCCAGATCCGCGGCGGTGCGCTCTACCAGTCGGGCTTCGGCCTGCGCATGAAGGGCGAGGGCCCGATCGCCGAGCTTCTGAGCGCCCGCTTCGGCGCGGCGGTGAAGCGCCTTGGCCTGAACAGGATCCGCTACCGCCTCGACACGCTGCGCTTCCGGGTGCCCGAGGAGGCACGCACCGCCGTGGTCGACGCCAAGCGCGACGCGCGGCAGATGAAGCTTTTTTAGTTCGCTATTTCCGTGCGATGCCGCGCAAGCGGCGACGCTCCGCGGCCTGCTTGATCGCCGAGGCAATCTTGCGAACGAAGGCAGGGCTGAAGGTGCCCATCGGTGCCGTCGTCTCGAAATCGTAGGCGGCGTCAGCGCGTACGCGGTTGTATTCGTCGAGAATGAGCCACGTTGGAAAGTCGAGGCCGCCGCGCCGGCACTCCATTTCGCTTACAGCGAGATGAGCGCGCGAGCGTCCTGGCTTTTGCGAGGTAAGGGGGAAAAGGAAAAGCGCTGCTGGCTCGACGGGCGTTCGGACAACCACGCAGACGGGTCGAGCCGTTCGGCCAGACTCTTCGCCGGCACCTGCCTGCCGAGCCCACAGATAATGGTAGCGAACGACGTCACCGGGCTTAAGCGCGTCCATCGTCGTCGGCAAGGATCGCGTCCAGTCCGCTTATCAGCTCGCCATGGATGTCGTCGGGTGCATTCTCCAGCGTATAGGCGACGGCGTGGGGGCGGGCGACAAGTTTGCGGTATTGAGCGGCAGGAACGATGACGAGCTTTTCCCTGCCGCGCTTCGTCAAAGCCACGGGCTCGAACAGCGCTGCCTCGAGGATTTCCCCGGAAACCCGGTTCATGTCGGAAAAGGTGTATCGCTTCATGGATGTGGACTCGGCAATCAATTACCTAATATAGGTATTTTACGTAAAATGTCACGATGGACGATCAGTCCAGGAACCGCACCTTCGGCCACAGCTCGGCCCAGCGCTTAGCTGTGACGCGTGCCTCGTACTCATGGCGCCGCGTGCGGCCGAAGGCTGTCGGCTGGCAACGCAGGTTGACCAGATCGTCGGTGCCGAGCGGGGCGATCACGGTCAGGCTGTCGTCGGCCTCCAGGCGCACGCCCACCGCCGTCACCGTCTCCAGCCAGTAGATCATCGAATCCGCCGTGTCGCGGTGCTGCGGCAGGCCCTTCCAGACATGCATGCGCGCCTGGTTGCGCACCTGCCACAGCGGGCCGGGCAGCAGGGCGTCGAGCCGCTTCTCGTAGCGGGCCTCGCTCTCCTTCGAGAGATCGGCCGCGTCGTAATAAAGGACGTCGATGTCGGGCGGCTCGCGCGGCGGGGAGATGCCGTGCAGATGGTCCCACACCCGATTGCGCACGAATCCTGCGGCAATGCACCAGTCGGGCAGGGCGAGGGCGCGCGCCGCACGAAGCTGTTTCATGCCCACAGGGTCCTGGGCGATGATGCCGGCGATCGAGATCATGCTGCACTCTAGGAGAGGCGGCGGGGGATATGCCGAGCTTTCGCCACGAAAAGCGCTGCACCGAAGCCGGAGCGGTCCTCATCGCCGGGATCGACGAGGTCGGGCGCGGGCCGCTGGCCGGCCCGGTGGTCGCGGCGGTCGCCGTCATCGACCGCACGATGGCCAAGCGCAAGCTTTTGCGGCTGATCGACGATTCCAAGAAGCTGACTCCGGAGGAACGCGAGGAGGCCTACGCCGCCATCCTCGAGTCCGGCGCCGTGCGCCATGCCGTGGGCGAAGCGAGCGTCGAGGAGATCGACGCCATCAACATCCTGCAGGCGACCTTCCTCGCCATGCGCCGCGCGCTGCAGGCGATGGCCGAGCAACCGGACCTGGTGCTGATCGACGGCAACCAGGTGCCGCCCGAGCTGGGCTGCCGCGCCGAGACCATCATCGGCGGCGATGCGCGCTCCTATTCCATTGCCGCCGCCTCGATCATCGCCAAGGTGACGCGCGACCGTTACATGCGCGGCCTGGCGGCCGCGTTCCCCGGCTACGGCTGGGAGACCAATGTCGGCTACGCCCGTCCCGAGCATCTCGCCGCGCTCAATCGCCTGGGCGCCACGGCGCACCATCGCCGCAGCTTCGCACCCGTCAGAATGGTGCTCGAGCCGCTGCTGCCCTTGGAAGTAGAACCGAATTTGCTGGCGGCGAAATAATATCTATCGATTGACATAGTATATCAGCCGATATAATTGCTGCCGGTTCGAGCGAATCAGCAGCCCATGATCGACACCCGACTCCCCAACCGCAGCCGCCCGGCCGTCCAGGCCCGGGGCGAGGATACGCGCCGGCGCATCCTGGAGACGGCGCTCGATCTGTTCGCGGCCCAGGGATACGAGGGCGCGAGCACCCGCCAGATCGCCGAGGGCGCCGGCGTGAACCTGCCGGCCATCCAGTATTATTTCGGCAGCAAGGAAGGCCTCTACCGCGCGATCATCGACGACATTGCCGCCGAGACCGACCGGCACATGGCTTCGCTGGCGCCGCGCGTGCGGGCCGCCCTCGACGCTCCCGACACGCCGCGCGAAGAGCTGGCTGCGCTGCTCTGCGAGATGCTCGAGACCTTCGTCGTCCTGGTGACCAGCGGCACGCAGGTCGAGAGCCGTCGCCTCATCTTCGCCCGCGCCGAGATCGAGGAGACGCCCGGCCTCGACATCCTCCATGAAAACGGCATGCGGCAGATCTTCAATCCCTGCCTCGGCCTGCTGAGCCGCATCCACGGCAAGGCCACCACCGACCAGGAGATGACCGTGCGCACGCTGGCGCTGATCGGCCAGGTCGTCATCTTCTGCAACAACCACAAGCGCCCTGTCCTGGCCGGCGCCGGTCTCGATGCAGAGAGCGTGCGTCTTATGAAAGTCGTGGTGCGCGAGCACACAGATGCCGTGTGCCGGGCTGCTCTCGCCGGCTCCGCTCAATAAGTCGAGTCCCAGTATGCGTATGCGTTCGCCTTCTCTCGTCGCCTTTGCCGCCGCTCTTCTCGCCGGCTGCAGCTCCGGCCCCGACTTCGAGCGGCCCGCCAAGCCCACCTCCACCGGCTACACACCCGAATCGCTCGCGCCGCAGACCAGCGCGGCCAGCGGCCCCGGCGGCGCGGCGCAGAGCTTCGTGCCCGCCATGGACATCCCCGGCGAATGGTGGACGCTCTTCCACTCGCCGCAGCTCGACACGCTGATCAAGGAAGCCCTGCAGGCCAATCCCGACATCGACGCCGCGCAGGCAGCGCTCCGCCAGGCGCGCGAGAACTTTTATGCCCAGCAGGGCTCGCTGTTCCCGACGCTCTCGGCCAACGGCCAGGGCCAGCAGCAGCTCGCCTCGCTGGCGTCGCAGGGCCAGACGGGTCCGGCCATCATGTACGGCGTCACCACGGCCTCGCTCAACGTCTCCTACTCACCCGACGTGTTCGGTGGCGTGCGCCGCCAGGTCGAATCGACAGGAGGCGCTGGCCGAGGTGCAGCGCTTCCAGCTCGAGGCGACGTATCTGTCGCTCACGTCCAACGTCGTGGTCGCGGCGATCAACCTCGCCTCGCTGCAGGCGCAGATCAACGCCACGCAGGACATCATCCGCATCCTCGAGAACTCGCTCGGCGTGGTGCGCCGCCAGTTCGACCTGGGCGGCGCCTCGCGCGCCGACGTGCTGGCCCAGGAAGCGACGCTGACGCAGACGCGCGCGACGCTGCCGCCGTTGCAGAAGCAGCTCGCCCAGCAGCGCAACCAGCTGATGCGCCTGGTCGGCCGCTCGCCGGATCAGGATCGCGGCGAGAGCTTCGAGCTCAACAAGCTCAAGCTGCCGCAGGACCTGCCGGTGAGCCTGCCCTCGCAACTGGTCGAGCAGCGGCCCGACGTGCGCGCCGCCGAGGCGCAGTTGCGCTCCGCCAGCGCCGACATCGGCGTCGCCGTCGCCAACCAGATGCCGCAGTTCACCATCACCGGCGCGCTGGGCTTCGCCTCGAGCGGGCTCAGCTCGCTGATCGTGCCGGGTTCGGGCATCTGGAGCATCGGGCTCGGCATCGCCCAGACGATCCTCGATGGCGCGAGACTCGATCACCAGCGCAAGGCCGCCATCGCGGCCTACGAGCGCGCGGCCGCGCAGTACAAGGGGACAGTGCTGTCGGCCTTCCAGGACGTCGCCAACGCCTTGCGCGCCTTGCAGGCCGACGCCGATGCGCTGCGTGCCCAGGTCGAGGCCGAGCAGACGGCGGCCGCGAGTCTGCGGCTCTCCGAGCAGCAGTACCAGTTGGGCGGCGTCAGCTACCTGATCCTGCTCAACGCGCAGCAGACCTACCAGACGGCCGTCATCAACCGCCTGAAGGCGCAGGCCGCGCGCTACGCCGACACCGCCGCGCTGTTCCAGGCGCTGGGCGGCGGCTGGTGGAACCGCAACGACGTCGATCCGAAATCCATGGGCAAGCCCGGCTACTTCGCCCTGCCGCCCGTGCAAGACATCAAGTTGCCCAGACCCGGTCACTGATCGGGCGGGCCACTGAACGTCCAAGCTCTTCGAGAGGCTACGCGATGATCAAGCGAATGCTCGTCATGCTGGTCCTGTTCGGCGTGGTCCTGGGAGGCCTGTTCGGCTTCAAGGTCTTCGTCAACGGCAAGATCAAGGAAGCCATGGCCGGCATGGCCAACACGCCCCAGACCGTCTCGGCCGCCAAGGCCGAGAGCAGCGACTGGCAGCCCGCGATCGACGCCGTCGGCAGCCTGCGCGCCGTGCGCGGCGCCGACCTGTCGCTGGAAGTGCCGGGCGTGGTCGAGGAGATCCTGTTCCAGTCGGGCGACGAGGTGCAGGCCGGCCAGATCCTGCTGCGGCTGCGCGCCGAGGACGAGATCGCCAAGCTGCAATCGCTCGAGGCGACGGCGCAGCTCGCCCAGATCACCTACGACCGCGACGTCAAGCAGCTCAAGGCCCAGGCCATTAGCCAGGCCGTCGTCGACAACGACGAGGCCAACCTGCGCAACGCCAAGGCGCAGGTCGCCCAACAGAAAGCGATCGTCGACAAGAAGACCCTGCGCGCGCCGTTCGCCGGCAAGCTCGGCCTGCGCCAGGTCGATCTCGGCCAGTTCCTGTCGGCCGGCACGGTGATCGCCACGCTGCAGTCGCTCGATCCGATCTTCGTCGACTTCCTGCTGCCGCAGCAGGCGGTGGCGCAGCTCGCCGTCGGCGCCAAGGTCGAGGCCAAGGTCGATGCCTTCCCCGACCGCGTGTTCACCGGCAGGATCACCGCCATCAATCCCAAGATCGAGACGGCGAGCCGCAACATCCAGGTGCGCGCCACGCTGCCCAACGCCGACCAGAAGCTGCTGCCCGGCATGTTCGCCACGGTGCAGCTCGAGACCGGCGCCGCCCAGCGCCTGATCACGCTGCCGCAGACGGCGGTGAGCTACAACCCGTACGGCTCGCTGGTCTATCTCGTCGACGACAAGGGCAAGGGTCCCGACGGCAAGCCGCAGCTCACCGCCCGGCAGGTCTTCGTCACCACCGGCGCCACGCGCGGCGACCAGGTGGCGATCCTGAAGGGCGTGGCCGAGGGCGACATGGTCGTGACCTCGGGCCAGATCAAGCTGCGCAACGGCGTGCCGGTCGTCATCGACAACCGCGTCGTGCCGAAGAATGACGCGGCGCCGAAGATCATCGACCAGTGAAAAACCGCGTCATCCCGAGCGAAGCCGCCCGTAGGGCGGCGTAGTCGAGGGACCTCCGCTTGTCGATGCACCAACAGAACAAGTCCCTCCACTACGCCTCGCTGCGCTCGGCTCCGGTCGGGATGACGGGACTTTTTTAGGACACCACCCCATGAAGTTCACCGATATCTTCATCCGCCGGCCGGTGCTGGCGTCGGTCGTCAGCCTGCTGATCCTGGTCGTCGGCCTGCGCGCCATCGGCGCCCTGCCGGTGCTGCAGTATCCACGCACCGAGAACGCCGTGGTCACGGTGACGACGACCTATTACGGCGCCGATCCCGACGTCATCGCGGGCTTCATCACCACGCCGCTGGAGCAGGCGATCGCCCAGGCCAACGGCATCGACTACATGACCTCGACCAGCCAGAGCGGCGTCAGCACCATCACCGTCAACCTGCGGCTGAACTACGATTCCGAGCAAGGCGCTGACCGAGATCAACACCAAGGTGAGCTCGGTGCTGAACCGGCTGCCCGCCGGCACCCAGCAGCCGGCGCTGACCGTGCAAGATCGGCCAGACCATCGATGCGATGTACATCGGCTTCAACAGCAAGGAGCTGGCGCCCAACCAGATCACCGACTACCTGGTGCGCGTCGTGCAGCCCAAGCTGCAGGCGGTCGAGGGCGTGCAGACAGCCGAGCTTCTGGGCGCCAAGAACTTCGCGCTGCGCGCCTGGCTCGATCCGCAGAAGCTCGCGGCCTACGGCCTGACCGCCGCCGACGTGGCCCAGGCGCTGACCAACAACGACTACATCGCGGGCCTCGGCACGACCAAGGGCCAGATGGTCCAGGTCACGCTGAAAGCCTCGACGGCGCTGAGCTCGCTCGAGGAGTTCCGCAACCTCGTGCTGAAGCAGCAGGACGGCGCGATCGTGCGCCTGAGCGACGTCGCCAACGTCACCCTGGGCTCCGACGACTACGAATCCGAGGTGAGCTTCGACGGCCAGAAGGCGGTCTATATCGGCATCCAGGTGGCGCCGACCGCCAACCTGCTCGATGTCATCAAGGGCGTGCGCGACGTCTTTCCCGTCGATCCAGGCGCAGTTCCCGCAGGGGCTGAACGGCCAGATCATCTACGATTCGACGGAGTTCGTGAACAGCTCGATCGAGGAGGTCATCCGCACGCTGATCGAGGCGCTGGTGATCGTGACCCTGGTGGTGTTCGCGTTCCTGGGCTCGGTCGCGCTCGGTGCTGATCCCCGTCATCGCCATTCCGCTGTCGCTGATCGGCACCTTCGCGATGATGCTGGCCTTCGGCTTCTCGATCAACCTGCTGACGCTGCTGGCGCTGGTGCTGGCGATCGGCCTGGTGGTCGACGACGCCATCATCGTGGTCGAGAACGTGAACCGCCATCTCGAGGAGGGAATGAAGCCGTTCCCGGCAGCCATCCAGGCGGCGCGCGAGCTGGGCGGCCCGATCATCGCCATGACCGTCGTGCTGGTCGCCGTCTACGTCCCGATCGGCTTCCAGGGCGGCCTGACCGGCGCGCTGTTCACCGAGTTCGCCTTCACGCTGGTCGGCGCCGTCACCATCTCGGCGATCGTGGCGCTCACGCTCTCGCCGATGATGTGCTCGCGCATGCTGAAGCCGCACGCCGACTTCCGACCGCGGCTGGGAGGCGCGGCTGATCCGCGCCATCGACCGCGTGTTCGACTGGCGTGCGCCGCGGCTATTCGCGCTGGCTGAAGGGCAGCCTCGAACTACCTGCCGGTCACCGCCACCTTCGCCGCGCTGGTGCTGGGCAGCATCTATTTCCTCTACACCGCGACCGCGAGCGAGCTGGCGCCGCAGGAGGACCAGGGCGTCATCATCGCCTTCGCCACCTCGGCGCCCAACTCGACCATCGATCAGCGCCAGCTCTATTCGCGCCAGATCTACGACATCGGCGCCGGCCACAAGGAGACCGACCACGTCTTCCAGCTCGACGTGCCCGGCCAGTCGATCGCGGGCTACGTCCTGAAGCCGTGGGACAAGCGCACCATGACCTCCAACCAGCTGCAGCCGATCGTGCAGGGCGAGCTCGCCGGCATCGCCGGCGCGCAGGTCGTGGCCTTCCAGCCGCCGCCGCTGCCCGGCTCGACCGGCCTGCCGATCCAGTTCGTGATCAACACGACCGGCCCGTTCGAGCCGCTGAACGACGTGGCGCAGAAGTTCCTGCAGGAGGCGCTCGCCACCGGCCGCTTCATCTTCCTCGACACCGATCTCAAGATCGATCTCGCCGCAGGCCACGGTCGTGATCGATCGCGACAAGGCCGTCGCAGCTCGGCCTCAAGATGAGCGACGTCGGCGCCGCGCTGGGCGCGATGCTGGGCGGCGGCTACGTCAACTACTTCGCGCTCGACGGCCGCTCCTACAAGGTGATCCCGCAGGTCCAGCAGAGCTCCCGGCTGAACATCGACCAGATCCTCGACTATCACATCCGCGCCGCCGACGGCTCGTCGGTGCCGCTGTCGACGGTGGCCAAGATCGTCACCAAGGCGATCCCGCAGTCGCTGAACCATTTCCAGCAGCTCAACAGCGCCACCATCCAGGGCGTGGCCTTCCCCGGCGTGTCGCAGGCCGAGGCGTTGCAGACCCTGCAGGAGCTCGCGGCGACGGACCTTGCCGCAGGGCTACTCGATCGACTACGGCGGCGCCTCGCGGCAGTACATCCAGGAGAGCGGCGGCTTCATCGTCACCTTCGCCTTTGCGCTGATCATCATCTACCTGTCGCTGGCCGCCCTGTTCGAGAGCTTCCGCGATCCGCTGATCATCCTGTTCTCGGTGCCGATGTCGATCGCGGGCGCGCTGGTCTTCCTGATGGCGCTCAGCACGGTCGCGTTCCCTGGCGCGACGCTCAACATCTACACCCAGGTCGGGCTCGTCACCCTGATGGGCCTGATCAGCAAGCACGGCATCCTGATCGTCGAGGTCGCCAACGAACTGCAGATGGCCGGCAAGTCCAAGCGCGAGGCGATCGAGGAGGCGGCGGCGATCCGGCTGCGGCCCATCCTGATGACCACGGCGGCGATGGTGCTGGGCGTCGTGCCGCTGATCGCCGCCACCGGTGCCGGCGCGCTGTCGCGCTTCAGCATGGGCCTGGTGATCGCCAGCGGCCTCGCCGTCGGCACGCTGTTCACCCTGTTCGTCGTGCCCGCGGTCTACGTCATGCTGGCCGCCGACCATTCGAAGAAAGGCGAAGCCGACACCCTCATTGACGCCCCGGCCGGCGATTGACTTGTCGATGAGCACTGCTGACGTCGTAAGGTATTGATATGATTTAATGTTTTCTGACGGGGATCGTGTTCTCCCGTCAAACGAGATCCTTGTATAAGTAAATCAAATATTTACTATTACAAGGATGATAGAGCGACGACTCAAGAAGCAACTGATCTACCTCATAGACCACTATCCGGCGGTTGGGCTTCTGGGCCCACGCCAGGCGGGGAAGACGACGCTCGCTCTGGAAATCGCGTCGACCCGTCCTTCAATCTATCTGGACCTCGAATCCGTTTCCGATCGCGCGCGCCTTGCAGATGCCGAGCAGTATTTCGCGGACCACGAAAGCGAACTCGTCATCCTGGATGAAGTGCACCGAGCGCCGGAGCTCTTTCAGACGTTGCGTGGTGTCATTGATCGCGGGCGCCGGGCTGGCAAGCAAGCCGGGCGGTTTCTTCTTCTCGGCTCGGCTGCCATCGACTTGCTCAAACAATCGGGCGAGACGCTTGCGGGCCGCGTTTCATATCTTGAACTCGCTCCTTTTGACGCCCTCGAAGTCCCGGCAGCGAAGCTGGACCAGTTATGGGTGAGGGGAGGGTTTCCGCCGAGCTTCCTGGCCGAGGATGACGACCTCAGCCTGAAATGGCGGCAGGACTTCATCCGCACATACCTGGAACGTGACATCCCCCAGCTAGGCCCCAGGATCCCGGCGGAGACACTGCGACGCTTCTGGACGATGCTGGCACACAACCAGGCCGAGCTGCTGAATGCCGCCAATCTCGCGCGTGCACTTGGTGTCAGCGGCGTCACCGTCGCAAAGTATCTCGACCTCCTGGTCGACCTGCTTCTCGTCCGTCGCTTGCCTGCCTGGCACCAGAATGACGGCAAACGCCTCGTGAGGTCGCCGAAGACATATGTCCGGGACACCGGCATTGCCCATGCCCTCCTCGGTCTCAAGACAAAGGACGACGTGCTCGGTCATCCCGTTGCGGGACAGACTTGGGAAACCGTCGTTATCGAGACGTTGATTGCCGCGGCTCCGGAAGGAACGGAGGCAAACTTCTACCGCACCGCCGCGGGTGCCGAGATCGACCTCGTCCTGACGCTGCCCGATCGCCGGCGCTGGGCTATCGAGATCAAGCGCAGCACTGCGCCAAAGGTGGAGAAAGGCTTCCATTTGGCTGTCGGCGATCTGAAGCCGACAAAGCAGTTCGTCGTCTATCCCGGGTCAGAGCAATTCTCTCTGGCAAGGGATATTCAGGCGATCGGATTGATCGCTCTCGCGCGGAAATTGCAGACGGTGAAATAGGTCATGATCGATCGAATCGAAATCAAAGGTCTTGGAGGCTTTGCTGACCAGCAAACGCTTCGCCTATCGATGCCGAACGGCAAACCTGGCAGTGGCCGATCTTCGCGCATAATTTCCATCTGCCCTGTAGCGATGCCGCGGCCAACGCCTTCATGCGCAACATTGCGCTGCCACTCTAAGTCACGTCTCTGCCATCTAAGAGGCCGGTGTCTGTGCTGCTGAGGAAACTACTTCAACTGGCCATCGCATCGCGGCACGCGTAGCGAGTGAGTGGGGCTGTGGCCAATCGGTGGCAAGGGCGACCCCCGCATATTGTTCAACGCGGATCGCGCTATCTTGGGTTGTCACCGCGCCGTGCCCTGTCCATCCCAAGCAGGTCCGGCCCCGCATGCCCCCATATGCGGGTGGCGGAGGCTCCCTCCCCAGTTGGCCTCCGCCAGGTGACCTTAGTCTCCTTCTAGGTCTGGTGTGTAACGGGGACAGCATCAACTCGATCTTGTGGATCGATGCCGTAAACAATTGAATCAATTGTAATTTCTTGACGCTGACTCAGTGGATGACTCATCCTCCGCTGATGCTCGGGGAGAATCTGGATCGCGTCCTGGTGGGTGACTGCATCGAGCTGATGCAGCGCCTGCCCGAAGCCTCAGTCGACATGGTCTTTGCCGACCCGCCCTACAATCTGCAGTTGGGTGGCGAACTCCTGCGTCCCGACAACAGCAAGGTCGACGCCGTCGACGACGACTGGGACAAGTTCGCCGACTTCGCGCGCTACGATGCCTTCACCCGTGCCTGGCTCGGTGCCGCGCGCCGCGCGCTGAAGCCCGAGGGCACGCTGTGGGTGATCGGCAGCTACCACAACATCTTCCGCATCGGCACGGCGCTGCAGGATCAGGGCTTCTGGATCCTGAACGACATCGTCTGGCGCAAGTCCAACCCGATGCCGAACTTCAAGGGCAAGCGCTTCACCAACGCGCACGAGACTCTGATCTGGGCGGCCTCCGGCCCGCGCAAGCGTTACACCTTCAACTACGATTCCATGAAGGAGCTGAACGAGGGCATCCAGATGCGCTCCGACTGGCTCCTGCCGCTCTGCACCGGCGGCGAGCGGCTGAAGGGCGAGGACGGCAAGAAGGCGCATCCGACGCAGAAGCCCGAGGCGCTGCTGTTCCGCTGCCTGATGGCGGCCTCCAATCCGGGCGACGTGATCCTCGATCCGTTCTTCGGCACCGGCACGACCGGCGCGGTGGCGCGGCGACTCGGCCGGCGCTTCATCGGCCTCGAGCGCGATCCCGACTATGCCGCCATCGCGCGCAAGCGCATCGCCGAGATCGAGCCGCTGGCCGGCGAGGACGTGACGCCCAAGCTTGCCAAGCGCGCCGAGCCGCGCATCCCGTTCGGCGTGCTGATCGAGGCGGGCCTGCTGCAGCCCGGCACCATGCTCAGCGATCTCAGCGGCCGCCTGCACGCGCGCGTGCGCGCCGACGGCACCTTGTCGGCCGCCAACGCGCTCGGCCAGCATCGCGGCTCGATCCATCAGGTCGGCGCGGCGGTGCAGGGCGCGCCCGCCTGCAACGGCTGGACCTTCTGGCACTTCGAGCAGGAAGGCGCGCGCCTGCCGATCGATCACCTTCGCCAGCAGGTGCGGGCGGGGCTTTAATGACGATCCGTCCGCAGGCGGTGGCGGTCATTCCGGCGCTGCGGCCGCGAGGCGAAGTCCTTCTGTCTTGATCGCCCAATCTTGCGGACGGGCCCAGGGTGGCCGGTGCTGTCGGCGTTCGATCTGCTCGCCGAACCGTGCCTGGGCGCTCTCCAAGGCATTTCGGGCTTCACGCGACCGCCCCAGGTAGGCCAAGGCGGCAGCAGAGAAAAGGTGCGGCGCGAAGAACTGCGGCCGCAACAGCATCACTTGGCGGTAGTTCTCCAGCGCCGCCTCGAACTCTCCCGAGGAAAGTTGAAAGTCGCCGATCCCGTTCAGCCACTGCCAGGTCAGCGGATCATGCGGACTTGCGCGCATTGCCTGCTGCAGGCGACGAATCGCCTCTTCATGGTATCCAGCGCGACCGAGCACCAGGCCGAATGTGCTCATGACAAAAGCGCTATTGGGGTTGAGGGCCAACGCCGCGCGCGCTTCGACGACGCTGTCCTCCCAGTCACCGACGACGCACATCATCGTCGCAAGCACGGCGTGCGCCGTCGCGTCTTTATCGTCGAGCGACACCGCCAGACGCGCTTCGGCATGCTCGATTCTCTCCTGGCCGTCGAAGGGGCGCGTCGAGTAGAGCCAGGAATCCCAGTACAGGGCGAGCGAGTGGCCGTAGTGACCGGGCGCGAAATTTGGATCGAGCGCGATGGCCTGGCGAAAAAAGACTTGTGCGGTCCGATTGTCCTCGGCTCCGTATTTGTAGAAGTGCCACAGCCCGCGCTGGTAGGCCTCCCAGGCATCGAGCCGATCCGGCGGCTTGCGCAATGCACGCTGCCGCTCGGCGTGAGCCAGCGTCGGCTCGATCACCGCCGCGACGCTGGCGGTTATCTCGTCCTGCATGGCGAAGATGTCGCTGGCAACCCGATCGTAGCGCTCGGCCCAGAGATGGGCGCCCGAAATGGCGTCGATCAACTGCGCCGTCACGCGAACGTTGTTGGGGCCCTGGCGGACCGAACCCTCGAGGACATAGCGGACGCCAAGTTCGCGCGCGATCTGGCGCACATCCACCGCCTTGCCCTTGTAGGCGAACGTGCTGGTGCGCGCGATGATGAACAGCTCGCGAAACCGCGACAGCTCGGTCGTGATGTCTTCGACCATGCCGTCGGCGAAATACTCCTGCTCCGGGTCGCCCGACATGTTGTGGAACGGCAAGACCGCCAGTGAAGGCCGCTGCGGGAGAGCCAGACCAGGATCGGCTGTGGAGGCAGCCTCGACCGCGATCGCATCTGCCTGCTTTACCGTGACAGCTGGTCCGACGAACCGATAGCCCCTGCGGGGCCTGGTCTCGACCCAACGGTCGCCGCCCGGAACGGCGCCGAGCGCCCGCCGCAACGCTGCGATCTGGACCGTGAGGTTGCTCTCCTCCACGCTCTGGCCGGGCCACGCGGCTTCGATCAGCGCGTCTTTCAGAACCAACGCGCCACGGTGTTCAACCAACACGCGCAACAAGGCGACTGCCCGCCGGCCGAGCGCTACCGGTTCGTCTCCCAGCAGCAGCAGGTCGCCCCGCGTGTCCAGCCGGAATGGTCCCAACGCGTGGATCGTCATGGCTGGCGAGTCTGGCCCTTTCGGAAATTTTTTAGAGATTCTTCGGCTTCCATTCAAGACGCACAAACGGCGCGGGAACACATTGCCACCGTCGCGACACGTCCCCGATCTCTTGCCGCCGGCAAGAACAGGGTTGCGACAGCCAACAAAGTGGACGGCCATGACATTGCGGATCAATTCCGAAGCCCCGAACTTCGCCGCAATGAATCGGCCGGCCCGGTACATCGCAAGGCATCTTCAAGGTCACAAAGAGGGCCCTTTCCGTTGACGACCGACCAGGAAGCCGCCGCGCCGCCTCCCAGCGCCTACGTCGCTACCTTCTCGTCCCCCGACGCCTATGCCCTGGCCGTCAATGTCGCGGGAGCCGTCGCGTCCCGCTTCATCGGAACGATCGGCAAGACCTTCCACGCAAAGATCGCGCGCGTGAATCTCGACCGGCTTGGCATCGGCATAGGCCAAGCTTCCGTGCCGGTGGCGTTCACGACTGGCATTCCCAACGCGCACGTCTTCGTGTTTGCGACCGAAGCGGCCGACGAGCGCCGCATCTCCGGCTGGACCGTCGGTCCCCAGCACATCTTCCACCATCGACCCAACGAGCAGGCGTTTTCCAACTCTCCTTCGGGCAAGCCCTGGCCTTACGCCGTCATCGCCGTGCCATTCGAGCTTCTGGCCGCGCACGGCGCCGACATGGTGGGCTTCGATCCCGAAGTCCCTCTGAACGACGATCGATTGTACCTCGTCCCCGTATCCGCCCTGAACCGGCTCGTCTCGCTGATGAAGGATGCGGCGCGTCTTGCCGAGGAAGCCCCCTGGATCGTCGCCAGGCCGGAGCCAGCCAAGGCCCTGGCCGGGACGATCATCGAAGCCCTGCTCGCGTGTCTGACCCAGGGACGGGCCATCGGCGACCGTGCCGCGCCGCGACGACATCGCCAGATCGTCGCAAGGCTCGAGCAGTCGATGCGTGAACGCCCCGAGCAGATGTTGTCCATGCCTGACATCTGCGCCGACGTCGGCGTTGCCCGCCGAACGCTCAACCTTGCCTGCCAGGAGTTCCTCGGCCAGGGCGCCACGCAGTACGCCCGCGCGCGACGCCTCGACCACGTTCGTTCGGCGCTGTTGAGGTCCGACGCCGGCGCGACACGGGTCACTCGTGTCGCCATGGACTACGGGTTCTGGGAACTGGGCCGCTTCGCCCACGCCTATCGCGCCCGCTTCGGCGAACGCCCGTCCGATACCTTGCGGCGAAATGGACGGTGCATCCCGACCAATCCTGCATCTCTTGCCCAAACTGCATAGTGCGGCGCCGATCCAGCCGGTAGTTCACTGCTGCACCACCCATCCAGCAGCACTCCAGGTGCGCTCACGGGTGAGCGAACCGCAAGAGTGAAAGGACAAGAGACATGTCGCTTCGTATCAACGCCGAGGCTCCCAACTTCACCGCGGAGACGACCCAAGGTCCGATCGAGTTCCACAAGTGGATCGGCGACGGCTGGGCGATCCTGTTCTCGCATCCCAAGGACTTCACGCCGGTCTGCACCACCGAGCTCGGCTACATGGCCTGGCTGAAGCCCGAATTCGACAAGCGCAACACCAAGATCCTCGGCCTGTCGGTCGATCCGGTGTCCAGCCATTCCAAGTGGGCCAAGGACATCGAGGAGACGCAGGGTGCCGCCGTCACCTATCCGATGATCGGCGATCCCGAGCTCAAGGTCGCGACCGCCTACGACATGCTGCCGGAAGGTGCCGGCACGACGTCGGAGGGCCGCACCGCCGCCGACAACGCCACCGTGCGATCGGTGTTCATCATCGGCCCGGACAAGAAGATCAAGGCGATGCTGACCTATCCGATGAGCAGCGGCCGCAATTTCGACGAGGTGCTGCGGCTGCTCGAGTCGTGCCAGCTCACGGCCAAGCACCAGGTGGCGACGCCGGTGAACTGGAAGCGTGGCGAGGACGTCATCATCGTCCCGGCGGTGTCCGACGAGGCTGCCAAGGCCAAGTATCCGAACGGCTGGAAGGCGCCGAGACCCTACCTGCGCATTGTCCCGCAGCCGAAGGACTGAGTTTCCTGGGGGCGCGCCATTCGCGTCATGCTCTTTCGGACCGCGAGCCTCCGGCTCGCTCACGAGGCGCGCGAGACGCACGCGGTCCAGAAGACTATGAATGACGCGCCCACCATCTGCAGGGAGACGCCGGCCATGTCCGACCTCGATCCACCAACGGTCCTGATCGTGGGTGCCGGGCCGGCCGGACTCTTTGCGGCCTGCGAGCTTCTTCGCCATGGCGTCAGACCGCGCATTATCGAGCGCAGGCTCGTGCCGCATCACGAGGCTCGCGGGACCGCTCTCCAGCCGGCCGTGCTGGCGAGCCTCGAGCGGGCCGGCCTGATCGAGCCGTTTCTTGGCGCGGGCGTGCGCATCAGGCGCATCCAGCTCCTGGGTCCCGGCCTGCGCGAGATCGCGAGCGACGACTTTGCCGAGGCCGGCTGCGCCTACGGCTTCCAGTGCAGCCTTCCGCAATGGCGCACCGAGACGATCCTGCGTGAGCGTCTGCAGAGCCTTGGCCTCGAGATCGAGTTCGGCACCGAGGTCAAATTGATCGAAGACGTCTTGGACGGCCTGCGCGTGACGCTCGAGACCGGCGGTCGTGCTGAGACCGTAACGATGGCCTACGTGCTGGGTGCGGGCGGTGGCCACAGCGTAACGCGCCATTCGATGCAGGAGCACCTCGAAGGCGAAACCTACGAGGGCCGATATTGGGTCGCCGACGCGAAAGTTCGCCTGCCCTGCCCGCCGGAGTGCGGTCGTCTCGTTGTCGGGCCGACCGGATTCGTCCTGCTCTCGCCGCTGCCGGAGGAGCGCTGGCTGATCTTCGTCAATCGCGACGAGGCCGATACCGGCCACGCGCTTCCGACGGCCGCCGAGCTGGGCGCGTTGCTCGATGCCCGGACCGGCGTCGAGGTGGGGCTGAGCGATCTCCGCTGGGTGTCTCCCTTCAAGATGCACAAGCGCGTGGTCGATCGCCTGAGCGACGGGCGGCGGTTCCTGTTGGGCGATGCCGCCCATCTGTCCAGCCCGCTCGGCGGCGAGGGACTGAACGCGGCCCTCATGGACGCCGCCGACATCGCCTGGAAGCTGTCCCTCGTGGTGCGTGGCGCGGCGAAGACCTCGCTGCTCGACAGCTACGCCATCGAACGCGGGCTCGCCGACCGCCATGTGCTGGAGGTGTCGGACGAAGTCCATGGCCTGGTGACGGGGCTGGTCGCGACCTGCGGCGACGGTGGCGTGCCCACCGTGCCGGGGGGCGATCCGGCAGCGACCGTGGCGGCGAGGCGCAAGCGGCTGATGCTCGATGTGTCGTACGCGGGCAGCGCGCTCGTCGGCCCGGCCGGCGCGGTCGCCGGAGGTCCGTCGCCGGGAGAGCGCTTCCCCGCCTGCCACCGGCTGCGCGGCACTGGCCACCATCTGATCGTGTTCGGCGAGGCATCGAGCCTGGACCTTGTCCGCGCGCGCTGGGGCAAGCTCGTATCGATCGTCGATGCTTCAGCCGCGCCTTGCGATGCGGCCGAAGCCGGCGTGCCCGGCGGCGGCGCCATCCTTGTGCGGCCGGACGGCTTCATCGGCTTTCGCGCCGCCCCCGCCGACGAGGCGACGATGGCGGCACTCGATGCTCATCTCGCGGCCTATCTCATGCCGGACACCGGCGAGCGTCGCGACCATGCGGCCGGGCGATTGGCTACTCACCAGGCGGTGTAGCCGCCATCGACCGCCGCAACGTGCCAAGGTTCAAGCCAACCGGCCGAATTGCCAGTGACCTGGCGGCTCTGCTGCCGGCGTGCCAGTGCATATGGACATTTCTCCGCTCCACCTGGCCCGCGGCATGGAGATGGTGACCAGGCCGTTCGCTCTCGATGCGCTCGCGCTCAAGATCCGCGACATGCTGAAAAGATGACCGGGAGCCATCCCACGACTCCCTTGGACCAGGTCATCGCGCGGTCCAGCGTCATATACTACAGCAGCGTCGTGGGAACGACATAGCGGCCCCTCATCTATCTGCGTTCATCGACCTTCAATCGCGAGCGCATGATGGGCCGCCAACCGGCATATGCTCGCGATGTCCCCGACCCAGAGATCGTGTGGACCGGCAACGCCTGCTACCCCCGGTAGCGCGGGGGCAACGTCATAGTCGATCACGGCATGGCGGGCCTGCAACGCCTGTTCCGTCGGCAGCTTGCGTTGGTTGTAACGCCTGACCGCATCCGAGGGGTGGGAGGCGTAGCAGATCAGCGGGAGAACACGGTTCGAGTCATCGGTCACCTCGCCGCGACGGCTGACAACCGCGTCGAAGCCATGCCGGCGCAGAGCGAAGGCACAGATCGCGGCGGCGGCGTCGTCAATGCCGCCGCGGCCGCCGATGCAACGGAGGGACGCCCGGTCTTCGCGCCGCTCGGGAAGACCCGAGGGCGGCGGCGCATCAACGGTGGCAGCGTCGTCCGACGCCACGGAGAGGAAGTCGAGCACGTCATCGGTGCCTTCAACGATTGCGACGCGCTCGGCCGGACTGAGCCGGTCGAGCGTATCGTCCGCTTCGGCCAGGACCACCATGCGTCCCATCGCATCGTCCAGCCCCGCTTCCGGCCCCTTGGCCTCGATCTCGGCCAATGCGACCGCGGAGGCATCGGCCACGGCCTTGCGGATGAGCCGTCGGTAGATCTGCTGATACGGCGCCAGCGCGGGCTCGTCACCGAGCATGACCTCCAGCACTCCCAGGTGCGGAACATGCTTGCCCAGCACCAGCAGGCAAATGGTGAGCGGGGTCGACAGCAAGAGGCCGATCGGGCCCCACAAGGTGCCCCAGAAGATCGCCGACAGGATCAGAGCGAGAGGGTTGACGCCTGTCGATTCGCCGAACAGCAGCGGCTCCACGACCTGGCCGATGATCACGTCAAGAGCGACGATGCATCCCAGCACGAGCAGGGGCATCAGCCAGCCCGGCAGGACGGCAAAGGCGATGATCGTGGGCAGCACTGCACCGAGGATGGCGCCGACATACGGCACGAAGCGCAGCGCCCCCGCGAGCAAGCCCCAGAGCACGGCGTTGGGCATGCCGAGCGCGAACAGGCTGAGCCCGACCAGCACGGCGAAGCCGAAATTGGTGAGAAGCTGCAGCGCCAGGACCCGTGCGACGCGCGCGGCGGCATCGCTCAGCGCCTTGGACGTCGCGTGCACGTCGCTGGCGCCGAACAGGCGCACGAACTGGTCGCTGAGATGGTCGCGGCCGGCCAGGATGAAGACCGCCAGGATGACGATGATTCCGAGGCTGAGCAGCGGGTAGAGCAACGGCGCCACGAAGCCCACGACGCTGGCAAAGCTCGACATGCCGCTTTGCACCCGAACGGCAGGCACTGCCGCCGGCCCGGCATCGAGGTTGAGGTCGTGGGCCAGCGAGGCCGCCATCGACATGAACCGGCTGACAGCGCCGCCCCCCTCTGACAGGGCCCGCACGTCCTGGATCTTCTGATGGAGGTTGGCCTGATAGCGGGTGAGGCTGCCGGCCACGTCGGCGAGCTGGGAGAACACCAGGACCGCGACGATGCCGCCCACCACCAGGCCGCCGGTCACGACCACGCCGACCGCCAGCGGAAGCGGCAGGAAGCGCCTGACCCAGGTGAGCGCCGGGCCAAGGATGAATGCGAAAAACATCGCGAGTGCCGTCGGGATGAGCACGTCGCGGCCGAAATAGAGCGCCAGGATCGCGATCGCCCCCAGCAAGGCGATGGCGACGGCACGAACCAGCCGAAAATCGGCGTCGCGGCCTGCCAGTGCTGGACCGGGCAGCTGTGCCACGCTCACGCCCGTCCGCGAGGCGGATGTCTGAGGCGGCGTTGCCAGACCTGTAATCTGAACAGGCGCATTGTCGGCCTCTGATGCCTCAGGGCGGCGGTCACCCGACCTCCTCGAGGCGAACCTTCGCCAAGGCGGCGAAGGCACCTTGGGGATAACGCTCGAGGTAGGCGGAATACATTTCAGGATTGGCGCTGTCCTTGACCGTATCCCAGAACGCCAGCTCGACGGCGCTGACCTCCGCATCGGCTGTGGCCGCTTCCGCCGCCGGCACGGCCGCTTCTTCCAGCAGCGTCTGGCGACGCGATTCGGCCAGCGCGGCGAACGTGCCTGCCGGGTAGCGTTCGAGATAGGCAGCGAACTCGGCCGGCTCCCTGCTGTCCTTGATCGATTCCCAGAAGGTCAGCTCGAACTCCGCTTCCTCGGCGGGACTGGTTGGCTGGCGCCGGGTGGGGCCGTCGGAGGAGCCGTGGTCCGCCGACACTGAAGGAGCCGTCGCGGGAGGAATCAGAGCTGGTGCCGCCGTGGCATCCACGCCGCGCAGCCGAAAGGCGCGAATCGGCTGTTCGATGTTCTTGACGCTCTGCTCGCCCAGATCCTCGAAGGCGAAGCGGCCCATTTTGCGCACATGATCGCGCACGCCGCGCGAGATGCAGATGCCGCCCGCCTCGGCCAACGCTTCGAGCCGGGCGGCGATGTTGACGCCGTCGCCGAAGATGTCGCCGTCCTTGACCATGACGTCGCCGACATTGATGCCGATGCGAAAGCGCAGGCGGTGCTCGTCCGGCAAGTCCTCGTTTGCCGCGGCCAGCGCGTCCTGGATCTTCACCGCGCAGTCGACGGCTTCGACGACGCTGGCGAACTCCGCCAGCACGCTGTCGCCGGCCGTGCCGGTGATCCGGCCGTGGTGGGAATTGACGAGTTCATCGACGATCACGCGGTGGGCGGACAAGGTGCCCAGCGTCGTCGCTTCGTCACGCTCCATGTGGCGGCTGTAGCCCTCGACGTCGGCGGCGAGGATGGCGACCAGCTTGCGTTCCAGGTGGGGCGCTTCCACGCAGGGCTCCTAGTCCGTCCGGTTGGTGAAGCGGGCGTTGCCGAGGCCCGTGCCGATGGTCATGACGCCCCAGTGACTGACGTCCTTCATGTTCGGAACCTCGCTCAGGCCCTGCACGACGGCATCGTTGTGGATCTGGATGAAGACGTCGTGACCGCCGATCCGCGGCAGGCGCTTGCCTAGCGCGACGGCCAGGTTGAAGCCGTCGCCTTCCCAGTTGCCCGGCAGGTTCTGGCCGCCCTTCAGGATCGTGCCGTGCTCGTCGATCAGGCCGGGGCAGCCGATGCCCATGAACGGGGCGAGCTTCACCTTCTCGCCCTCGGCTCGCTCGATCAGCTTGACCAGCATGTCGCCGATGCGGTCGATCGCGTCCTCGCGGCCCGGCTTGTCGTCGATGTGCCGCCAGTGCTGGCGTTTCCACACGTCGGCATCGGAAACGCTGCCGCGCTTGTCGGCATTGAGCTCGACGATGCCGACGCGCGCGTTGGTGCCGCCAATGTCGGCGGCGAGGATGGCGTCATGACCGGCCATGATCCAGGACGGGGCGAGCTGCACGCTGCCGATCAGGCCGGCTTCGTCGGGATGATTCTGGATGGGGGACAGCTCCACCGCGATGCCGGCGCCGGTCAGCATGAGCGAGGCGCGACCCATGGCCAGCTCGCCGATGCGGCTGGCGATCAGGCCGCCGCCCAGCACGATGCGCTCGGTATCCTTCCAGCTCGCCAGCCTCATGAATCGACGCACCACCGTCGCGAGCTCGGCGGCGAATTCCTCCACCACGGTATGGACGAGGGCGGCAGCCTTCGGATCGTCGCTCGCCATCATCTTGTCGAGCTTCGCCTTGGAGACATCCTCCATCGGCGTGTCTCCCAGCGGATCCTCGCCGTGTTCCTTCAGGCGGTCGCGCCAATCGGCCAGTATCGCCCGGAACGCACGCCGGCTGGCGCGATCGCCGACGAAGCCGTCGTCGTCGCGCAGTTCCTCGTTATAGGTGTCGACGGTGACGGCCGGAAGCATCCGGCTCCCGTGCGCAAGGGGCGTCTGCGGCCGGGCATCTGCGTCGGCGTCGTTCGTATTGCTCAAGACCAGCTCCCTCGGTCGGCGGCCATCCAACACTCCGCCACCGCGGTCGGCCATCACTATGGGGATCGCGCGAGAGGATGGCGGACAAAGGCTGCGGCTACGGCCAGTGTCGATCCCCTCTCGCGCGACATATCTGCAACGCGGGACCGCTCCGTTCGTTGCGGCGCGTGTTTGCCGATCACCATCCGATGAAGGTTCGGAGCTGGCGGAAGAGGCCGCCTCGGGCAATGAATTTGGCCAGTGGCTGCATGGGTCAGCGCGGCGCCAACGACCTGGCGACGCCCCGATGAGTCACGCGATGGGCACGGGCGCGAAATCTGATTGTGCCACCCCCAGCCGCGCGAAGGCTTCATCCAGGGTCGCCACGATCGAGGGAGGGCGCCATCCTTTTGCGGTCTGATAAGCGGCGTAGAGCCTCGTCAGCAGCTTCAGATCATCCTGGGGGACCACATAGATCCTCTCACGGTCCTTGAAGGCCTGCGGAAGCTCGCCGCGCTTGGCGATGAACTCGGTCGCAAGGTCGATCCTTTCGACGGCGGTGAAATCGAAGATGCAGTCGAACTCGGCTGTGCCGCGCGCGCCGCCGGCCAGTCGGTCGAGGCCGGTGAAGTCGCCTTCCGTCAACTCCCCGCTGAAGCGAATCAGGACGACCTGCTTTGCTTCGCATACACCAATGTCGAACATGATCCGCTTTCGACAATCCCCAAACACCGCAGCCGCCGGCTGACCGTGACGAGCAGAATAGGGCGGACCCCATGGCGGCGATAGAGCGTCGCGCGGCAACTGATACTCAGTTTCATCGGCGCGCCTCGCTCGGTGCTGTCACTGACTGCACCGGTTCCTGCGCCTATATGGCACGCAATAATATCAGAAAACTACCCGGGTAATTTAGAAGAACCAAAGTTATTGACAGCGCCGCCGCGTCGGCCTACGATCGGATCAGTTCCTCACCGCGTGCGCGATCACCTTGCGCATCACCGTCGGCAGGGCCCGTTCGGTCATGCGGTCCACCGTGCACCAGCTCGTGCCGGGCGCCAGCCTGGCGAGCCCGCCGGTGGTCGCGGTGGCGCGGGCGACCGTGAGCTCGAGATGGAAATGCGTAAACGTATGGCGCACCAGCCCGTCGAGGATCTGCCAGCGTGCCGGCACCGGCGCGTCGCCCATCGCCTTGTCGGTCGACAGCCTGCCCTCACGCCAAGGGCTCGACGGCACCTCGTCCATGCCGCCCAGCAGGCCCTTGGCCGGCCGCTTGCGCAGCAGGATGGCGCCGTCCTTGCGCGACAGCACGAAAGCGAGTCCGCGCCGCGTCGGCTTCTCTGCCTTGGGCGCGCGTCGCGGCAGGTCCTCGGCCAAGCCGAGCTTGCGCGCCTTGCAGCTGGCCATCAGCGGGCAGATGACGCAGCGCGGATTGCGCGGCGTGCACACCGTGGCGCCCAGATCCATCATCGCCTGGGCGTAGTCGCCGGCGCGCTCGGCCGGCACCAGCCGGGCGGCGCGCGCCTTGATCTCGGTCTTGGCGTCGGGCAGCGGCGTCTCGATGGCGTAGAGGCGGGCGATCACCCGCTCGACGTTGCCGTCGACTGCCGAGGCCGGCTGGTCGAAGGCGATGGCGCGGATCGCCGCCGCCGTGTAGGCGCCGATGCCGGGCAGGGCCAGCAGGGCGGCCTCCTCGGTGGGGAAACGGCCGCCATGCGGGCCAACCACGGCCAGGGCACAGGCGTGGAGGTTGCGGGCGCGGGCGTAGTAGCCGAGCCCGGCCCAGGCCGACAGCACCTCGTCGATCGGCGCGGCGGCCAGCGCCTCGATGGTGGGCCAGCGCTCGACGAAACGGCGGAAATAGTCGCCGACCGTGGCCACGGTGGTCTGCTGCAGCATGATCTCCGACAGCCAGACGACGTAGGGATCGGCGCGCGTCCCGGCCAGCGCACGCCACGGCAGGGTGCGACGATGACGATCGTACCAGGCAAGCAAACGTGAGGCATGGGTCGTGGTCATGGCGGAGGCGCTGGCCCATAACACAATCCGTCCGGCTGCGCGCAGCCGGACGGATTGTGCGTGTGTACGGATACCGAGAAAAGCGCGTTTCCGATCGGATGGAACCGCATGCGGTTCCATCCGATCAGAAGCCGCTCTACCATAAGGAACGGAGTTTGAAAGGGTCCATGCGGGAAAACGGCTTCCGCGCCGTCGGCGGTCTGGCCCAGCGGCTCGCGTCCGGCCTTGCGAAAGGTCGCGGCGCCTCGATCGCCCGCCTGCGCGCGGAGTGGTCGGCCGTCGTCGGGCCCGACCTTGCCCGCATCACCCGTCCCGAGGCGCTGACCGCGAGCCGCGGGAAACGTTTTGGTAATGGGGCCGGCAAGCTATTGCGCCTGCGCGTCCCGGGCGCCGCCGCGCTGGAAGTCCAGCACATGGCCGGCCAGGTCGTGGAGCGCGTGAATGCCTACTTCGGGCACAAGATGATCGACGATATCCGTCTGGTGCAGGGCGCCATCGCTGCCCCCGCGGCTCCGCCGCCGCGGCCGGCGCCCGACGCCAGGAGAGTGGCCGAGATGACCGAGCGTGCTTCCGCCGTGAAAGATCCCGAGCTTCGTGCGGCGCTGGCCCGGTTGGGGGCACGTGTTTCCACGGGTCGCCGCCAGGTGGTGCTGGGCGTGCTCGCTGGCGCCTTTGCGGTGCGCGACACCCGCGCCCAGGATCTGAAACTGCTGGAGGCGCTGCCCGGCGATCACGTGCTTGGCAAAGCCGACGCGCCCAACACCCTGATCGACTATGCCTCGTTCACCTGCCCCTTTTGCGCGCAATTCTACATCGCCGTGATGCCGACCCTGCGCAAGGAGTGGATCGACACCGGCAAGCTTCGGGTGATCCATCGCCACTTCCCGATGGACATGGTCGCCACCCGGGCAAGCCAGCTCGCCGAGTGCGCCGGGCCGGACAAGTTCTACGAGCGGGTCGACCGGCTGTTCCGCAGCCAGGTCGAATGGCTGACAGGGGCCGATCCCCTGGTCGAGATGGTGAAGGTGCTGGCCAAGGATGGCCTGACGGAGGGCCAGGCCCAGGCCTGCTTCGCCGACGACAAGGCCCTCGACAAGGTGCTGGCCGACGTCCAGTCCGGCCAGACCCTGGGGGTGCGGCAGACGCCCACCTTGTTCATCAACGACCAGAACTACCTAAACCCGGGTGGCCCTGACGCCATTGCCGCGATTTTGCGCCAGGTGGGGCGGTAATAGTTTGACTCCCCACAGGCCACATTCCCAAGATGTAGTGGAGAGGAAGACGGTATGCGTAATATGTTGATAGTCGCCGGCGGGGCCGTGGCGGTGGCCGCGATCGCGGCTGGCGTCTATTTCGGCACCCGGCCGCCTGCCGCCGGCCCGCCTCCGGTCGCGGTGGCGGCCGCGCCGGACAAGACCGCCTTGCTCGCCATCCAGCCGACCGATCACGTGCTGGGCGACCCCAAGGCCCCGGTCACCCTGATCGAGTACGCCTCCTTTACCTGCCCGCACTGCGCGCACTTCCACATCCAGATCCTGCCCGAGATCAAGAAGAAGTGGATCGACACCGGCAAGGTGAAGCTGATCTACCGCGACTACCCGCTCGACCAGGTGGCGGCCAAGGCCGCCCAGATCGCCGAGTGCACCCCCAACGACCGCTATTTCGGCGTGATCGACCTGATCTTCCGCGGCCAGCCGCAATGGGCCGCGTCGCAGGACCCGATCGCCGAGCTCGCCAAGCCATTGCGCATCGCGGGCCTGGGCGAGAACGAGATCAAGGCGTGCCTCGCCAACGAGGCCAAGGCCAACGAGGTGGTCGCCGACTATCGCGGCGGCGAGACGCTCGGCGTCACCTCGACGCCGTCGCTGTTCATCAACGGGACTCTCTATAAGGGCGCGCGCTCGGTCGAGGAACTCGACGCGGCGCTCGCCAAGCTCGCCAAGTAAGTCAGTAAAACAGCCAGCGTGGGGTAGATGGTGCAGTTCGACAAACTCCGGCTCTCCGGTTTCAAGTCCTTCGTCGATGCGACGGAGCTCACCATCGAGCCCGGCATGACCGGCATCGTCGGTCCCAACGGCTGCGGCAAGTCGAACCTCGTCGAGGCGATGAAGTGGGTGATGGGCGAGACCTCCGCCAAGCAGATGCGCGGCAGCGAGATGGAGGACGTGATCTTCGCCGGCACCGGCACGCGGCCGGCGCGCAACATCGCCGAGGTGACGCTCTCGCTGGACAACAAGACGCGCACGGCGCCGGCCATGGTCAACGACGCCGACCAGCTCGACATCGTGCGCCGCATCGAGCGCGGCCACGGCTCGGCCTATTCGGTGAACGGCCGCGAGATCCGCGCCCGCGACGTGCAGACGCTTTTTGCCGATGCGGCGACAGGATCGCGCTCGACGGCGCTGGTCAGCCAGGGCCGCATCGGCGCCCTGATCAACGCCAAGCCGGCCGACCGGCGCTCCATCATCGACGAGGCGGCCGGCATCACCGGCCTCTATGCTCGCCGTCACGAGGCCGAGCTGCGCCTGCGTGCCGCCGAGGCCAACCTGGCGCGCGTCCAGGACGTGCTGGTGGCGCTGGAGGAGCAGCACAAGGGCCTGAAGCGTCAGGCGCGCCAGGCCAGCCGCTATCGCAACCTTTCAGACCATATCCGCCGCGCTGAAGCCGCCGTGCTGGCGCTGAAGCTCGCTGCCGCCGAGCGCGAGCTGGCCGATGCCGGCGAGCGGCTGAAGGAAGCCGAGGCCCAGGTCAACGACCTGACGCGCCTGGTCGGCCTTGCCACCACGGCGCAGGCCGAGGCCGCGACGGCGCTGCCGCCGCTGCGCAACGACGAGGCTGCCGCGGCGGCCGCGCTGCAGCGCCTGCGGGTGGCGCACGATGCGCTCACCGCCGAAGCCGAGCGCGTCGCCCAGGCGCAGCAGGAAGCCGGCACCAGGCTGGCGCAGACCGAGACCGATCTCGAGCGCGAGCATGGCCGCAAGTCCGATGCCGCCGCCGCCATCGCCGATCTCGACAGCCAGCGCGAGCGGCTCGAGCAGGAGCGGGTGGGCGAGGACGAGCGCGCTGCCGAAGCGGCCACGACCCGCGATGCCGCCCAGGCCGACACGCTGGCCGCCGAGACCGAGCACGATCGCCTGACCCGCCAGATCGCCGACGATGAGGCCTTGCGCGAGAGCGTGGGACGCGAGGTCGCCGAGTTGCGCGAGCGCCTGCGCCGGCTGGCGGCGCGGCGCGACGAGGTCACGGCGCAGCAGCAGCAGGTCGAGGCCGAGCTGTCGAGCCTGCCGGCGCTGCCGGAAGTCGAGGCCGCATTGGCCGAGGCGCGCTTGGCCTTCGAGGAGGCGCGCCGCAAGGGACAGGAGTCGATCGACGCGGCCCGCGAGGCCGAGCGCTATGAGTCCGACGCCGCGCGCGCCGCTGTTGCCCAGGCCGAGGCCGAGCGCATCGACATGGAGCGCGCCCGTGCCGCCGAGCGCCAGGCCGCCGAGACGAGCCATGCCACGGCCAACGAGACGCTGCAGAAGGTCAACGCGCGGCTCACCAAGCTGCGCGCCGAGGAATCGGGCGTCGCCGCCGCACTGAAGTCGTCCGCCGATTCGCTGTGGCCGCCGCTGCTCGATGCGCTGACCGTCGATCCGGGCTTCGAGAAGGCGCTGGGTGCGGCGTTCGGCGAAGAGCTGGAAGCCTCGTCCGATCGCGGGGCGCCGATCCACTGGCTGCCGCTCGGCCCGATCGCCGACGCGCCGGCGCTGCCGGACGGCGCCATGCCGCTTGGCGCGCACGTCAAGGCGATGCCCGAGCTCGAGCGTCGTCTCGCCTTCATCGGCGTCGTTGCCGACGAGGCGACGGGGGCGGCCCTGCAGGCCGGCCTGAAGCCCGGCCAGCAGCTCGTGACGCGCGACGGCGGGGTGTGGCGCTGGGACGGCTATGTGCTGCGCCCCGGCGCACCGTCGACGGCGGCGGTGCGGCTCAGCCAGCGCAACCGGCTGGCCGAGATCCGCCAGCAGATCGAGGGCGTCGCGGCCGAGCATGCCGAGGCACAGGCGCGCGTCGAGGCCGAGACGGGTTGGCTCGCCGCCGCCCGCGATGCCGAGAAGACCTGCGTCGAGCAGGCCCGCGCGCATGAACGCTCGGTGGCCGAAGCGGCGCGTCGCAAGACCGAGGGCGCGGGCGAGGCGACGCGCGCCGCCGAGCGGGCCGCCCAGCAGAGCATCGCCGTTGCCGAGCGCGCCGCCACCGAGGCGCGCGACCGGCATATCGAGATCGCGCGCCGCACCGACCAGCTGCGCACGCGGCTTGGCGGCATCGAGCAGTCGGTTGCCGAGATTTTGGGCGACATTGCCGACGACGAGATGCGCCGGACGTTCCGCGAGGCGCGGCTGTCGTCGATCTCCGATTCGCAGGCCGACCGCGTGGCCGCCGGCGCCTTGCGCGGGCGCATCGCCGAGCTGCGCGCGGCCCTGGTCGAGGCCGAGGGCAACTGCGATCGCCTGGCGCGCGAGGCGGCGATGCGGCTGGAGCGGCTGGGCCAGATCGCCCAGGACCATGGCGGCTGGAGCAAGCGTCTGGCCGAGGCCGAGGGCCAGATCGTCGAGCTCGACCAGCGGCGCGGACAGATCGCGCAGTCGATCGAGGAGCTGGCCGCCAAGCCGGCCGAGATCGAGGCCAAGCGTATGGCGCTGGGCGACGAGATCGCCAAGGCCGAGCAGAACCGCCAGGAAGCGGCCGACCGGCTGGCCATCGGCGAGACGCGGTTGGGCGAGGCCGACAAGGCGATGCGCCAGGCCGAGGGCGAGCTGGCGACGGCGCGCGAGAGCCGCGTGCGCCGCGAGGGCCTGGTTGAGCAGGCGACCAAGGATCGCGAGGCCGTGGTCGAGCGCATCGTCGAGCGCCTGCGCTGCGAGCCGGACGGCGTCTTGGCGCTGGCCGAGGTGCAGTCGCTCGAGGAGCTGCCCGAACTCGAGAAGGCCGAGCATCGCCTGGAGCGTCTGGTGCACGAGCGCGAGACCATGGGTGCGGTGAACCTGCGCGCCGAGGAAGAGGCAAGCGAGCTCGAGCAGCAGATCACCGGCATGACGACCGAGCGCGACGACCTGGTCGCCGCCATCGGCCGCCTGCGGCAGGGCATCCAGAGCCTGAACCGCGAGGGCCGCGAGCGCTTCCTCGTCGCCTTCGAGCACGTCTCCGGCCACTTCCAGCAGCTCTTCACCAAGCTGTTCGGCGGCGGCAAGGCCGAGCTTCGGCTCACCGAGTCGGAGGATCCGCTGGAGGCGGGGCTGGAGATCCATGCCAGCCCGCCCGGCAAGAAGCTGCAGGTGATGTCGCTGCTCTCGGGCGGCGAGCAGGCGCTGACGGCGATCTCGCTGCTCTTCGCGGTGTTCATGACCAACCCCGCGCCGATCTGCGTGCTGGACGAGGTGGACGCGCCGTTGGACGACCTGAACGTGGAGCGCTTCTGCAGCCTGGTTAAGGAAATCGCCGGCCGCACCGACACGCGCTTCATGGTGATCACCCACCATCGTGTCACCATGGCGCGCATGGACCGCCTGTACGGCGTGACCATGGCCGAGCAGGGCGTGTCCCAGCTCGTCTCGGTCAACCTGCAGGAGGCCGATCGCCTCGTGGCCTAAGTAATAGAAGCAACAAGACAATCTTCCTCTCAAGCAACTGGGCGCCGGCCAAGGCCTGTCGGCGCCCTTCTCTTTTCTTTGCCAAGGCCTGCCTGTACTGTCCGCCGATGCCCGACACGCTTGCTCCCGCCGTCACCGATGTCATCGAACTGACGCGCACCCTCGTGCGCTGCGAGAGCGTGACACCCAAGGAAGCAGGCGCGCTGCAGCATCTCGAGCGCACGCTCGCGCCGCTCGGCTTTCGGTGCGAGCGCATGGATTTCACGGAGGCCGGCACCGACGACGTCGCCAACCTCTATGCCCGCATCGGCCAGGACAAGCTGGGCAACGGCCGCCACTTCTGCTTCGCCGGCCACTCCGACGTCGTGCCGGTGGGCGATCTGTCGTCATGGACCATCGGCCCGTTCGCGGCCGAGCTGTCGGGCGGCTATCTGTTCGGCCGCGGCGCCGCCGACATGAAGGGCGCGATCGCGGCCTTCACCGAGGCCTGCGCGCGTTTCCTGGCGCGGCGCGGCCACGACTTCGGCGGTTCGATCAGCCTTCTGATCACCGGCGACGAGGAAGGGCCCGCGGTCAACGGCACGGTCAAGATGCTCAAAAAGCTCGCCGAACGCGGCGAGACGATCGATGCCTGCGTGGTCGGCGAGCCCACCAGCTCCAGGCGCTTCGGCGACATGATCAAGATCGGCCGGCGCGGCAGCATGACGGTCGACCTGGTGGTGCGCGGCATCCAGGGCCATGTCGGCTATCCCGAGCGGCTCGACAATCCCCTCCATCGCCTGTCGGCGTTGATCGAGGCGCTGGTGCGCGAGCCGATCGATGGGGGCAGCACGCACTTCCAGCCGACGTCGCTGCAGTTCACTACCATCGATGTCGGCAACAAGGCGACCAACATCGCGCCCGGCACGGTGAAGGCGCGCTTCAACACGCGCTTCAACGACCTGTGGACCTCCAAGACGCTGCTGGCCCATCTCAAGGAGCGCATGGAGCGCGCCAGTGCAGCACTTGGCGGCAACGGCATGATCGAGTTCGCCTCGGTCGAGGTGTCGGGCGAATCCTTCTATACGGCGCCCGGACCGCTGGTCGAACTGGTGGCGGGCGCGATCCGCGACGTCGCCGGCATCGAGCCGGAGCTCTCGACCACCGGCGGCACGTCGGACGCGCGTTTCATCAGCCGCTATTGCCCGGTGCTCGAGTTCGGGCTGGTCGGCGAGACCATGCACAAGGTCGACGAGAAGAGCGCCATCGAGGATCTCAAAACTTTGAGCCGCGTCTACGAGACGGTGCTCGACCGCTATTTCGCGGCCTAGGGTCCGATCGTGCTCAGCGCCGCCGAGATCACGCGCGGCGTGCAGGGTGCGCTGGGCTTCCTGCGGCGCGATCCCGCCGCGCTGCTCTCTTTCGACAACACGATGGAAGCCTGCCTGCGCTCGTTCCGCCTCATGGCGGTGACCGCGCCGTTCTACGTCGCCTATTCGCTGATCCGTTACGCCAATCTTAGCGTCACCATCGATACAGGCGAGCTCATAGCCATCGAGGCGATGAGCTACGTCATCAACTGGCTGCTCTATCCGGTGATCTTCTACGAAGTCGCGCGCCGCCGCGGCTGGCTCGACCGCTATCCGCGCTACATCGCCGCCCTCAACTGGACCAACCTGCCGGGCATCGTCATCGCGATAGCGGCCATCGTCATCAAGATGATGGCGCCGACCGCGATCGGCGGCATCCTCGAGATCGCCCTGCAGGCTCTGTTCTTCTACTGGTTCCTGGTGATCACGCGGCTGACGCTCGGCACCGACTGGGCGATGGCGGTGGTGCTGCTGGCGGTCAACTGGATCCCGTCATTCTTCCTGCTGATCATCGTCGACCGCTACATCGGCGTGCTGGCCGGCACCTAGGTCGTAGCGCACCGCCATCAGGCAAAGCCCCTGCGGCGGCGCCGTCGGCCCGGCCCGCGTGCGATCGCACGCGGCAAGCGCATCGGCGACGTCGCGCCTGGTCCACTGGCCGCGGCCGACGAGCTGCAGGGTGCCGACCAGAATGCGCACCTGGTTGTGCAGGAACGAGCGCGCGCCGACGTCGATGCGGATCAGCTCGCCGTCGCGCGTGACGTCGAGCTGGTCGAGCGTCTTGAGCGACGAGGCGGCCTGGCAGGCGGTCGAGCGGAAGCTGTTGAAGTCGTGGCGGCCGATCAGCAGCCGGGCGGCATCGGACATGGCCGTGGCATCGAGCGGCACCGGCACGTGCCAGACCCGGCCGCGATCGAGCGCAGGCGGCGCGCGGCGGTTCAGGATCAGGTAGCGATAGCGCCGCGCCGTCGCCGAAAAGCGGGCGTGGAAGTCGCCCGGCACGATCTCGGCCTCGGTGATCACGATCGGGTTGGGTTTCAGATGGAAGTTCACCGCCGCCCGCACTGTGTCGGCGGGCTTCTCGTCGGCAAGGTCGAGGTGTGCCACCTGGCCCAGCGCATGCACGCCGGTGTCGGTGCGTCCCGCGCCGTGGACAGCCGCGCGCTCGCCGCAGAAGGCGAACACGGCATCCTCGAGCGCGCCCTGGATCGAGGGACCGTTGTCCTGGCGCTGCCAGCCGACGAACGGCGCGCCGTCGTATTCGATGGTGAGCTTGTAGCGCGGCACGGTGGTCAGGTGGGCAGCGGCACGACGGCGGGCGGCGCCAGCACCGTGCCGGCCGCCAGCGCGAAGCCGCGCAAGAAGGCGTCGGCCGCCTGCGCCGACTTGCCGGCGCGCTGCAGCTTCAGGAGCTTCAACCCGCCGACGCCGCAGGCGACGACGGGAAAGCCGTCGCGGCCGATGCTCACCGTGCCCGGCGCGCCGGCGGCCAGCGCCAAGGCCGCACCCAGGACCTTGATGCGCTCGCCGCCTTGGTCCGTTGGGACGTCGAACCATGTTCCCGGCCAGGGATGGAAGGCGCGCACCTTGCGCTCGAGCTCGGCGGCCGGCCGCCGCCAGTCGAGCGCGCCTTCCTCCTTGCCGAGCTTGTGGGCGTAGGTGACGCCGCCGTCGGGCTGCGGCACCGGCTCGATGGTCTTGGCGACCAGCGCATCGAGCGTCGACACGATCAGGCGGCCGCCCAGTTCCGCCAACCGGTCGTGCACGCTCTCGGCTGTGTCAGCCGCCGAGATCGGCGTCCGCTCGGCCAACAGCATCGGGCCGGTGTCGAGGCCTTCGTCCATGCGCATGATGGTGACGCCGGTCTCGGCATCGCCCGTCAGGATGGCGCGATGGATGGGCGCCGCGCCGCGCCAGCGCGGCAGCAGCGAGCCGTGGATGTTGATGCAGCCCAGCACCGGCGCGTCGAGAAACGCCTTGGGCAGGATGTGGCCGTAGGAGACGACCACCGCGGCATCGAGATCGAGCGCCTTGAAGGCCGCCGCTTCCTCCTCGCTGCGCAGGCCTTTGGGCGTGCGCACGGCAAGACCCAGCGACAGGGCGAGCTCATGCACCGGCGTGCGCCGCTCCTGCTGGCCGCGGCCGGCGGGCTTGGGCGCGCGCGTGTAGACGGCGACCACGTCGTGGCCGGCCTCGACCAGCGCCTCGAGTGCGGGCACCGCGAATTCCGATGTGCCGAGAAACGCAAGCTTCATCGCCGGACCTTATAGGCAGCCGCGCGCCCGTGAGCTAGGTATGCGGCGGCAAATGGAATCACAGCTACCCCCGACCGCCGGCCCCTCGACGACGACCAGCAAAGGCCCCGCGGCCAATCTTGCCGCCCGCCGCAACGCCGGCGAGGTCCACGCCGATCCCGTGCAGGAAAAGGTCGTCCAGAAGCTGCAGGCGATCTACGAGCAGCTCGTGGCGATGGCCGATCATCCCGCGCGCAAGCCTGGCTTTTTTGCCCGTCTTGGCCTCGCGCCCGCCGCCAAGCCGCCGGCGGGACCGCGCGGGCTTTATATCTGGGGGCCGGTCGGCCGCGGCAAGTCGATGCTGATGGACCTGTTCTTCGCCGACGTGCCGATGGCCAGGAAGCGGCGCGTGCATTTCCACGAGTTCATGCTGGAAGTCCAGGAGCGCCTGCACCGCCGCCGCGAGGAGCTGGCGGCCAAGGGCGCGCCGCCCGAGGCCGACACCATCGTGCCGATCGCCAAGCAGATCGCGAGCGAGACGCGGCTGCTCTGCTTCGACGAGTTCCAGGTCACCAACATCGCCGATGCCATGATCCTGGCGCGCCTGTTCGAGGTGCTGTTCGACGAAGGCCTCACGGTGATCGCCACCTCCAACCGCAAGCCCGACGATCTCTACAAGGACGGCCTGCAGCGCGAGCGCTTCGTCCCGTTCATCGATCTCGTCAAGGAACGGCTCGACGTGATGGAGCTGGGCGGCGACCACGACTATCGCCTGGACCGTCTGCGCAACTTCGACGTCTATCTGACGCCGCTCGGCGCCTGGGCGAACGCCAAGCTCGACGAGGCGTTTCGTGCCTTGAGCGGCGGCGCCGACGGCGAGCCGCGCGTGCTGCGCACCCAGGGCCGCGACGTCGAGATCCCGCGCGCCGCGCCGGGCGTGGCCATGGCGCATTTCCTCGACTGGTGCGCCAGGCCGATGGGCGCCGCCGACTTCATCTGCATCGCCGCCAACTTCCACACCGTGATCGTGGCCGACATCCCCAGGATGGGACCGGACAGCCAGGACAAGGCGGTGCGCTTCGTCACCATGATCGACGAATTCTACGAAAAGAAAGTGAAGTTCATCTGCTCTGCTGCAACGGCGCCGAGCGGCCTCTACCGCGAGGGCGACGGCGTCTTCGAGTTCCAGCGCACGGTCTCGCGGCTGATGGAGATGCAGAGCCCGGAGTACCTTGCCCTCGATCATATCGCCTAATTGTGATTGTGGGCCGTGCGCGGCTGCGCCTAGGCTCGCGCGGCTTCAACCCTAGGGAGGCAGGATATGGACGGCGACAGCATGATTTCTCTCACCGAGCGCGGACTTTCGCGGCGGACGGCGATGGTGGGCACCGCACTCGGCAGCAGCTTCGCGTTGTCGGTCCAGCCGGTGTGCGCGCAGACCATGATCACCACGCCGGCCGACGGGCTGACGGCGGGCGAGGTCAAGGTCAAGACCAAGGACGGCAAGGAGATGGCGGCGTATCGCGCGATGCCGGCGACCGGCCAGGGCTTCGGCACCATCCTGGTGGTGCAGGAGATCTTCGGCGTGCACGCCCACATCGCCGACCTCTGCCGGCGCTTCGCCAAGGCCGGCTACTACGCCATCGCGCCCGAGCTCTATTTCCGCCAGGGCGATCCCAAGGGCTACACCGAGATGCCCAAGCTGATTTCTGAAGTCGTCGCCAAGGTGCCGGACGAGCAGGTCATGGGCGACCTCGACGCCGCCGTCGCCTTCGCCAAGGGCGAGGGCAAGGCCGACACCGCCAAGCTCGGCGTCACCGGCTTCTGCTGGGGCGGCCGCATCGTGTGGCTCTACGCCGCCACCAACCCTGGCCTCAAGGCGGGCGTCGCCTGGTACGGACGCGTCGTCGGCGAAGCCACGCCGCTCACGCCCAAGCATCCGGTCGACATCGCCAAGGAACTGAAGGCGCCGGTGCTCGGCCTCTATGGCGGCGCCGACACCGGCATCCCCAACGACACCGTCGACAAGATGCGCGAGGCGCTGAAGGCCGGCAGCCCGGCGGCGCAGAAGTCGCGCATCGACACCTATCCCGACACGCCGCACGGCTTCAACGCCGACTACCGCCCGAGCTTCCGCAAGGACCAGGCGGAGGATGCGTGGAAGAAGGCATTGGCCTGGTTCAAGGCGAACGGCGTAGGCTGACCGCCTGATGACGGACAGCACCAGCATAAAGACCCGGTCGGGCCTGACATTCACCGCGGATGTCTTAGGCCCGGCCGACGCGCCGCTGGTGCTGCTGCTGCACGGCTTCCCCGAATCGAGACACAGCTGGCGCACCGCGTTGCCCGCGCTCGCTGCCGCCGGCTATCGCGCGGTGGCGCCCGACCAACGCGGCTACTCGGCGGGCGCGCGACCCGATCCGGCCGACCTTTCGAACTACGCCTTCGACAAGCTGGTCAACGACGCCATCGAGATCGTGGCGGCGGCGGGCCATGACGGGCAGCGCTTCCATCTGGTCGGTCACGACTGGGGCGGGCAGGTCTCGTGGGGCGTGGCGACGGCGCATCCCAAGCGACTGGCCTCGCTCACCATCATGTCGCGGCCGCATCCCAAGTCGTTCCAGCGCGCGCTCGCCAAGGAAGACGGTGAGCAGAAGAACCGGTCCAAGCATCATCGCGCCTTCCTCGATGCCGGCACCGGCCCGATGCTGCTCGAGGACAATGCGCGGCGCCTGCGTACCGGCCTGTTCGGACAAGGCGTGCCGGCGGCGGCGATGGACGAGCATCTGTCGGTGCTGGGCAATGCCGCCGCGATGGAGGCGGCGCTCGCGTGGTACCGCGCCAACAAGGGCTTGGCTGCCGACATCGGCACCGTTGAAGTGCCGACGCTCTACATCTGGGGCGACGTCGACGCCACGGTTGGACCAGACGCAGCGCATGGCACGGCCGAGTTCGTAACCGGAGCCTTCGCCATGGAAGTGCTGCCGGGTATCGGCCATTTCATCATGGACCAGGCGCCGGCCAAGGCCGTTGAATTGCTGTTGAGTCACCTGAAGAAGCATCCAGTTTAACGGGATGAAGGCCTGACTTGAGCCGCTGTCGGGCGAGACTAGGATGCCGATATGAGCAAGACCTGCATTCCCGGCAAAGAATACGAGGCTGATCTCGTGCGCCTGCAGGAGAAGATTGACGCTGCAGACGCCGCGTATCGGCGGGGTGATTACCGCAAGTCATCCGGTGCTGAGGCAATGAAAGCTGACATCGTCTCCAGGGGAGAAGAGCGATCACGCCGAAAGACGTGATTGTAACCGATCCGGCTTACGCTGATCTCGACGAGGTCTTTGATTTTATTGCAGCTGATAGTGTTGGTGCTGCTCGACGCTTCATCTCTGAAATCGTGGATCAGCTTCATCGCATGGCCGAGATCGGCCATACGGGCGCACCTCGCGATCCGGCCCGGCGTGCGGCTTTCCGTTCACGGCCGGTACAACATCTATTTCCGGGTTTTCGGCGACGAGACGGTCATCCTTCATATTGTGCATTCAGCACGGGATATTGGGCGACTTTCCTTCGACCATGACCAAAGCCGGTGATCCTGCGGCCGCCTTGCCGCTTCGGCTGAATCGCGCTACCACGCGCCGCCCTTAGGAAATCGGGAGTTTTTGGCATGGCTCGCAAGAAGATCGCGCTGATCGGCGCCGGACAGATTGGTGGCACCTTAGCGCTGCTCGCCGGCCAGAAGGAACTGGGCGACATCGTCCTGTTCGACATCCCCGACCTCGAAGGCGTCGCCAAGGGCAAGGCGCTCGACATCGCCCAGCTGAGCCCGGTCGAGGGCTTCGACGCCAAGTACAGCGGCACCTCCGACTACAAGGACATCGAGGGCGCCGACGTCGTCATCGTCACCGCGGGCGTGCCGCGCAAGCCCGGCATGAGCCGCGACGACCTGGTCGGCATCAACGCCAAGATCATCGATTCGGTCGGCAAGGGCATCAAGCAGCACGCCCCCGACGCCTTCGTCATCGTCATCACCAACCCGCTCGACGCCATGGTCGGCCTCATGCAGGAGGTCACCGGCTTTCCGGCCAAGCGCGTCGTCGGCATGGCGGGCGTGCTCGACAGCGCCCGCTTCCGCCTGTTCCTCGCCGAGGAATTCAACGTCTCGGTCGACGACGTCACCGCCTTCGTGCTGGGCGGCCATGGCGACACCATGGTGCCGCTGCTGCGCTACTCGACGGTCGGCGGCATTTCGCTGCACGACCTGGTCGACATGGGTTGGACCACCAAGGAGCGCCTCGACAAGATCGTGCAACGCACCCGCGACGGCGGTGCGGAGATCGTGGCCCTGCTCAAGACCGGTTCGGCCTTCTACGCCCCGGCGGCGTCGGCCATCGCCATGGCCGAGTCCTACCTCAAGGACAAGAAGCGCATGATCCCCTGCGCCGCCCTGCTGAACGGCGAGTACGGTGTGAAGGGCCTCTACATCGGCGTGCCGGTGGTGATCGGCAAGGAAGGCGTCGAGCGCATCGTCGAGGTCGAGTTCAACGCCGAGGAAAAGGCGATGTTCGAAAAGTCGGTCGCCGCGGTGAAATCGCTGATCGACGCCACCAACAAGATCGTCGGCCGCTGACCCCACCCGCCCCTTCGGGCACCCTCCCCATCTGATGGGGAGGGCTGGGGAGGGGGCGTCGCTAAACGATCATCAGTCCAGCGTTGCCAAGGGCCGGCGGCACTCATAAAGTGCCGCTGACCCCTGTCAGTTGCTATTCGCAACTGAAGACCGAGCAACAGGTTTTCATGAATATTCACGAGTATCAGGCCAAGGCCTTGCTGGCCAAATTCGCCGTCCCGCTGCTCAAGGGCGGCGTGGCCTATACCAAGGACGAGGCGATGGATGTCGCCCGCAAGCTCGGTAGTTCCGTGGCCGTCGTGAAGGCGCAAATCCACGCCGGTGGCAGGGGCAAGGGCCGCTTCAAGAACGATCCCAACGGCAAAGGCGGCGTGCGCATCGCGAAATCGATCGAGGAGGTCGGCCAGCACGCCGCGGCCATGCTGGGCCATGACCTGGTCACCAAGCAGACCGGCCCGACCGGCAAGACCGTCAAGCGCCTCTACATCGAAGAAGGCGTCGACATCAAACGCGAGATCTATCTCTCGATGCTGGTCGACCGTGCGGTTGGCCGCATCGCCGTCGTTGCCTCGACCGAAGGCGGCATGGATATCGAGACGGTGGCCAAGGATCATCCCGAGAAGATCGTCGAGCAGGCGATCGACCCGGCGGCCGGCTTCCAGCCCTACGAGGGTCGCAAGATCGCCTTCGCGCTCAAGCTCGAGGGCAAGCAGGTCGGCGAGTTCGTGAAGCTCCTCGACAATCTCTACAAGGCCTTCACCCAGCTCGACTGCTCGCTGCTCGAGATCAACCCGCTGATCGTGAGCGGGGCGGGCCAGGTCATCGCGCTCGATGCCAAGATGAACTTCGACGACAACGCGCTGTACCGCCACAAGGAGCTGGAGGACCTGCGCGACGTCGACGAGGAGGACCCGGCCGAGACCGAGGCCGCCAAGTACGCCCTGAACTACGTCAAGCTCGACGGCCAGATCGGCTGCATGGTGAACGGCGCGGGCCTCGCCATGGCCACCATGGACATCATCAAGCTCTATGGCGCGGAGCCCGCCAACTTCCTCGATGTCGGCGGCGGCGCCACCAAGGAACGCGTGACCGCAGCCTTCAAGATCATTCTCAAGGATCCCAACGTCGAGGGCATCCTGGTCAACATCTTCGGCGGCATCATGCGCTGCGACGTGATCGCCGAGGGCGTCGTCGCTGCGGCGCGCGAGGTCAATCTGCACGTGCCGCTGGTCGTGCGGCTGGAAGGCACCAACGTCGAGCTCGGCAAGAAGATCCTGAAGGAATCCGGGCTCAAGATCACGTCGGCGGAGAACCTCGCCGATGCTGCGGAGAAGATCGTCACGGCCGTCAAGGAGGCAAGCTGATGGCCGTTCTGGTCGACAAGAACACCAAGGTGATCTGCCAGGGCTTCACCGGCTCGCAGGGCACTTTCCACTCCGAGCAGGCGATCGCCTACGGCACCAAGATGGTGGGCGGCGTGACGCCGGGCAAGGGCGGCACCACCCATCTCGACCTGCCGGTGTTCGACACCGTCGCCGAGGCCGTCGCCAAGACCGGCGCCACCGCGAGCGTGATCTACGTGCCGGCGCCTTACGCCGCCGATTCGATCCTCGAGGCGGTCGATGCTGAGATCCCGCTGGTCGTCTGCATCACCGAAGGCATCCCGGTGCTCGACATGGTCGAGGTCAAGCGCGTGCTGGCCGGCTCCAAGTCGCGCCTGATCGGGCCCAATTGCCCGGGCGTCATCACGCCGGAAGAGTGCAAGATCGGCATCATGCCGGGCCACATCCACAAGCGCGGCAGCATCGGCATCATCTCGCGCTCGGGCACGCTCACCTACGAGGCGGTGGCGCAGACCACGGCGGTGGGCTTGGGCCAGACGACCTGCATCGGCATCGGCGGCGATCCGGTGAACGGCACCAACTTCGTCGAGTGCCTGGAGATGCTGCTGGCCGATCCCGAGACCAAGGGCATCGTCATGATCGGCGAGATCGGCGGCGATGCCGAGGTGAAGGGCGCCGAGTTCATCAAGGCCAGCAAGACCAAGAAGCCGGTGGTCGGCTTCATCGCCGGCCGCACCGCCCCGCCGGGCCGCCGCATGGGCCATGCAGGCGCGGTGATCTCCGGTGGTCAGGACACCGCCGAGTTCAAGGTCCACGCCATGCGTTCGGCAGGCATCAGGGTCGCCGACTTCCCCGCCGCTTTGGGCGAGGAAATGCTGAAGGCGATGAAGGGCTGACACCACATTCTCATATTCCTCTCCCCCGCTAGGGGGAGAGGCTAGGAGAGGGGGCTTCGAAGGCTTTCTATGACCCCCTCTCCCGACCTCTCCCCCTAGCGGGGGAGAGGAGGAAGAGGAGAGACCGCTAATGCAAGCAGAGCAGACGTCATTCCTGTTCGGCGCCAACGCCCCGTTCATTGAAGAGCTTTACGCGCGCTATCTCGGCGATCCGAACGTCGTCGATTCCGAATGGCGCACCTTCTTCGAGGCCTTGGCCGAGCAGCAGGGCGACGTGCTGGCGGAAGTCCGCGGCGCTTCGTGGGCGCCCAATGGCACGCGGGTGATCGGCGCTGTCGATCCCGAGACTCTGCCGTCTCCGGCCAACCGCAATGTCAAAGGCAACGGCAAGGCCAACGGCGCCGCGGCCCCGGCGCTGATCGCCGGCCAGACCGAGGAAGCGATCCGCGCCGCCGCGCACGACACCTCGCGCGCCTTCCTGCTGATCCGCTCCTACCGCATCCGCGGCCATCTCGAGGCCGATCTCGATCCGCTCGGCCTGATCAAGCGCGAGCTGCATCGCGAGCTCGATCCCGCGACCTACGGCTTCGGCGAGAACGACTGGGATCGGCCGATCCTGATCTTCGGGTCGCTGGGTCTGGCTGAGTCCGCGACCCTGCGCCAGATCTGGGACCGCCTGCGCCGGACCTACTGCGGCAAGATCGGCGTCGAGTACATGCACATCTCCGATCCCGACCAGAAGGCGTGGATCCAGGAGCGCATCGAGCACGTCGAGAACCATACCGAGTTCACCGTCGAGGGCCGCCGCGCCATCCTCGAGCGCGTCGTCGAGGCCGAGGGCCTGGAGCGCTATCTCGGCGTCAAGTTCGTCGGCACCAAGCGCTTCGGCCTGGACGGCAGCGAATCGCTGATCCCCGGCCTCGAGCAGATCCTGAAGCGCGGCGGCCAGCTCGGCATCCGCGACGTCGTGATCGGCATGCCCCATCGCGGCCGCCTCAACACCCTCGTGCACGTCCTGCACAAGAGCTACACGGCGCTGTTCTCCGAGTTCCAGGGCCGCTCCTCGCAGCCCGAGGAAATGCGCGGCTCGGGCGACGTGAAGTACCATCTCGGCGCCTCGGCCGACCGCGAGTTCGACGGCACCACCATCCACCTCTCGCTGGCGCCCAACCCCTCGCATCTCGAGGCGGTCAATCCCGTGGTGCTCGGCAAGGCGCGCGCCAAGCAGGACCAGCGTCACGACACCGAGCGCAGCCAGGTCATGGCCATCCTCATGCACGGCGATGCGGCTTTCGCGGGCCAAGGCTTGGTGGCCGAGAGCCTCGATCTCTCGGATCTTGCGGGCTACCGCATCGGCGGCACTATCCATTTCGTGGTCAACAACCAGATCGGCTTCACCACGCTGCCGACGGCGGCGCGCTCGGGCCCCTATTGCACCGAGGTTGCCAAGATCGTGCAGGCGCCGATCCTGCACGTGAACGGCGACGATCCGGAAGCCGTGGTCCACGTCTCGCGCATCGCCACCGAATATCGCCAGCACTTCAAGCGCGACATCGTCATCGACATGTTCTGCTATCGCCGGCACGGCCACAACGAGTCGGACGAGCCGATGTTCACCCAGCCGCTGATGTACAAGGAGATCGGCGCGCACAAGACGGTTAAGGAGGTCTATGCCGCGCGGCTCGAGGCCGAGAGCGTGGTCACGCCGGCCGACGTGGCGCAGCTCGACGCCGCACTGCGCGAGAAGCTCGACAAGGCGCTGGAAGCGGCGAGTCAGTACAAGCCCAACAAGGCCGACTGGCTGGAAGGCCGCTGGGCCGGCCTCACCGTCGCGCCGGGCGAGGAAGACCGCAAGGGACAGACGGCGGTCGAGCTCGACCGACTGACCTCGGTCGGACACGCCCTGACCGAGGTGCCCAAGGGTTTCGACCTCAACCGCAAGATCGCGCGCCAGCTCCAGGAGAAGCGCAAGACCATCGACACCGGAGAGAACATCGACTGGGCGACCGGCGAGGCACTGGCGTTCGGCACGCTACTGGCCGAAGGCACGCCGGTGCGGCTGAGCGGCCAGGATTCAGGCCGCGGCACCTTCTCGCAACGCCATTCCGTGCTGGTCGACCAGATCAACGAGAGCAAGTACATCCCGCTGAACCACGTCGCACCGGAGCAGGCGCACTTCGAGGTGATCGACAGCCCTCTCAACGAAGCGGGCGTGTTGGGCTTCGAGTACGGCTACTCGTCGGCCGAACCCAACGCGCTGGTGATGTGGGAGGCGCAGTTCGGCGATTTCGCCAACGGCGCGCAGGTCATCATCGACCAGTTCATCTGCTCGGGTGAGAGCAAGTGGCTGCGCATGAACGGGCTGGTGATGCTGCTGCCGCATGGCTACGAGGGGCAGGGACCGGAGCACAGCTCGGCCCGTCTCGAACGCTATCTGCAGCTCTCGGCCGAGGACAACTGGCAGGTCGTCGTGCCGACGACGCCGGCCAACTATTTCCATGCGCTGCGCCGCCAGACGCGCCGTTCGTTCCGCAAGCCGTTGGTGGTGATGACGCCGAAGTCGCTGCTGCGCCACAAGGATGCGTGTCGCGTCTGGAAGATTTCGGGCCGGGCACGTCGTTCCGGCGCATTCTGGCCGAGACCGACCAGCTCGCCGACGGCAGCGCGGTCCGGCGCGTCATCTTGTGCTCGGGCAAGGTCTACTTCGATCTCCTGGCCGAGCGCCGCAAGCGCAAGATCGACGACATCGCCATCATGCGCATCGAGCAGCTCTATCCCTTCCCGTTCAGCCGGCTCGGCGTACGGCTGTCGCAATATCCCAACGCCGAGGTGGTGTGGTGCCAGGAGGAGCCTGAGAACATGGGTGCCTGGCATTTCGTCGATCGTCGCATCGAGCGTGCGCTCGCCGGCCTCAACGTCAAGGCAACGCGGCCGATCTATATCGGCCGGCCCGAGGCGGCGTCGCCGGCGACCGGCTCGGCGCGCACGCATGTCAAGGAACAGGCCGATCTGGTCGACCGCGCGCTGACGATCGCTTGAGCGCGTTGAGGAGGGTTTTGTAATGGCTGTCGAGATCAAGGTCCCCGCGCTGGGCGAATCGGTCACCGAGGCGACCGTCGCCAAGTGGCTGGTGAAGGCGGGCGACACGGTCGCCATCGACCAGCCCCTGTGCGAGCTGGAAACCGACAAGGTCACCGTCGAGGTGAATGCGACAGTGGCCGGCACCATGGTCGATCTTGCGGTCGAGGAAGGCGCCACCGTCCAGGTCGGCGGCGTGCTGTGCCACATCGAGGCCGGTGCGGCGGGCGCCGCGGTGCGGCTGCCGCGAAGCCTGCCGCTGCGCCGGCCGCGGCTGCGCCGAAGCCCGCGCCGACGCCTGCGCCGAGCCCGTGCTCCCGTTGCCGCGCCTGCCGCGGCCAACGCCAACATCGCCGCCTCGGGTCCGGCCACCCGCAAGCTGGTCGAGGAGACCGGCGTGGCGCCGTCGGCGATCCAGCCGACCGGCAAGGACGGCCGCGCCACCAAGGCCGACGTGATGGCCGCCCTCTCGTCGATCCCGGCGCCGACGGCGGCAGCGGCCAAGCCGGCGGTGCCGGCCGGCCCGCGCTCGCGCGCCGACCGCGAGGAGCGCGTGCGCATGACGCGGCTGCGCCGCACCATCGCCAATCGCCTCAAGGAAGCGCAGAACACGGCGGCCATGCTCACCACCTTCAACGAGGTGGACATGACCAACGTGATGGCGCTGCGCGAGAGGCTGAAGGACGACTTCGAGAAGAAGCACGGCGCGCGGCTGGGCTTCATGTCGTTCTTCGTCAAGGCGTGCATCGCTGGCCTCAAGGAGCTGCCTGCGGTCAATGCCGAGATCGAGGGCGACGACATCGTCTACAAGAACTACTACGACGTCGGTGTCGCCGTCGGCACGCCGCAGGGTCTGGTCGTGCCCGTCGTGCGCGATGCCGACACCAAGTCGTTCGGCGACATCGAGAAGACGATCGGCGAGCTCGGCCGCAAGGCGCGCGACGGCAAGCTGTCGATCGCCGACCTGACCGGCGGCACCTTCACCATCTCCAACGGCGGCGTCTACGGCTCCCTGATGTCGACGCCGATCCTCAATCCGCCGCAGTCGGCGATCCTCGGCATGCACAAGATCCAGCAGCGGCCCATGGTGGTCGGCGGCGAGGTCAAGGTGCGGCCGATGATGTACCTCGCCGTGTCATACGATCACCGCATCATCGACGGCCGCGAGGCCGTGCTGTTCCTGGTGCGGGTGAAGGAATGCATCGAAGATCCCGAGCGGCTGCTGCTCGGCGTCTAGTCTTCCGGACCGCGCGCGTCCCCGCGCGCTCAGACGCGCATGTGAATGCGCTCAGGCGCGCGGGACGCGCGCGGTCCGGAAGAGCATGAAGGAATGACGTAGATGGCAAACGAAACCTTCGATCTCGTCGTGATCGGCGCCGGACCGGGCGGCTATGTGGCGGCGATCCGCGCCGCCCAGCTCGGCATGAAGGTGGCCATGGTCGAGAAGCGGCCGACCTTCGGCGGCACCTGCTTGAACGTCGGCTGCATCCCCTCCAAGGCGTTGCTGCAGTCCTCGCACCTGTTCGAGGAAGCGGGCCACGATCTCGCGGAACACGGCATCGTACTGGGGCCGCCCAAGCTCGATTTCGCCCAGCTGATGAAGCGCAAGGGCGAGGTGGTCGACGCCACCACCAAGGGCGTCGCCTTCCTGTTCCGCAAGAACAAGATCACCTCGTTCCAGGGCACCGGCCGCATCGACAAGGCAGGCGCGGTGTCGGTGGTGGGCGACGACGGCGCGGTCAAGGACACGCTTGCCACCAAGAACATCCTCATAGCCTCGGGCTCGGAAGTGACGCCGCTGCCCGGCGTGGTGGTCGACGAGAAGAAGATCGTGTCGTCGACCGGCGCGCTCGAGCTTGCCGAGGTGCCCAAGCACCTGGTCGTGGTCGGCGCCGGCATCATCGGCCTGGAGCTGGGCTCGGTGTGGCGCAGGCTCGGCGCGGACGTGACGGTGATCGAGTTCCTCGACCGCATCACGCCTGGGGTCGATGACGAGATCACCAAGCACTTCCAGCGCGCGCTTGCCAAGCAAGGGCTGACGTTCAAGCTCGGCTCGAAGGTGACCAAGGCCGATGCCTCGGGGCAGGGCGTGACACTGACGGTCGAGCCGGCCAAGGGCGGCGCGGCCGAGACCGTGCAGGCCGACATCGTGCTGGTCTGCATCGGCCGGCGGCCGTTCGTGGAAGGGCTCGGGCTCGACGAGGCGGGTGTGAAGCTCGGCGAACGCGGCCGCATCGCGGTCGATGCGCATTTCCAGACCTCGGTGCCGGGCATCTACGCCATCGGCGACGTGATCGACGGCCCGATGCTGGCGCACAAGGCGAGCGAGGACGGCGTCGCCTGCGTCGAGACCATCGCCGGCCAGAAGGGCCACGTGAACTGGGATCTCGTGCCCTCGATCATCTACACCCAGCCCGAGGTGGCATGGGTCGGCAAGACCGAGGAACAACTCAAGGCAGGCGGCGTTGCCTACAAGATCGGCAAGTACCCGTTCACCGCCGATCCACGCAGCCGCGCCAACGGCGCGACGGAGGGGTTCGTGAAGGTGCTGGCCGACAAGGCGACCGACAAGGTTTTGGGCGTGCACATCATCGGCGCCGAGGCGGGCACGATGATCGCCGAAGCGGGTCTTGCCATGGAGTTCTCGGCCTCGGCCGAGGATATCGGCCGCGTCTGCCATGCCCATCCCACGGTCAACGAGGCGATGAAGGAAGCGGCGCTGGCGGCGTGGGAGAAGCCGATTCATCTTTAGTCTTCGGGGCGGTGAGTGATGCGCAAGCCCTTGATGGCCATCGCGATCGTCGCCTGCCTGATCATGTCGGTGATCGGCGGGCTGGTGCCGATCCTGCAGGGCTGGATCTTCTTCGTGATCGCCCTCTACCTGCTCGCGACCGAGTTCGAGAGCGGCCGGCGGTGGGTCAAGGCCGCGCGTCGCCAGTGGCCCTGGCTCAACCGCTGGATCGAGCGGGCGCGCGATCACCGTTGGGCGCCGAGCCATCTCAAGGAATTCGAGGATCTGACCGATCCGAAGCGGTGATGTTCATGCCGGACCGCGGGCCTCCAGGCCCGCTCATGGTCACGGTCTTCCGGATCGCGCGCGTCCCGCGCGCTCATGACTCTTGAGCGCGCGAGGACGCGCGCGGTCCGGAAGAACATGAGCGGGCCAGAGGCCCGCGCTCCCATCACGGCAGCTCCGCCACCGACCGCGCCAGCAGGTCGCGGAACCAGGCGCGGCCGCGGCGGCCGTTGGTGGCAAGGCTCCAGTAGGCATCGATGTGGAGCTGCTTGCCCGGATAGGCGATCTCGACGATGCGCAATCGCTCGGCACGGGCGAGGGCGCGCGCCACCTTGCGCGGTACCAGGGCGACGCAGTCGGACTGGGCGACGATCGCGCCCAGCACCAGGAAGTTGGGAACGGTGCAGACCGGCGCGACCTCGAGCGGCGAGGTGGGCTGGATCTGGATCTGAACGTCCAGTGGCACGTGCAGACCGCGGCGGAAGGCGACGTAACGCATCGCCTGGAACTGCGCGGGGGTCAGCCGCGCCGGGACCGCCCGATTGGCGGCGGACGCGACGCATACCATCTCGTCGCGCCACAATGGCAGCGAGCCCGAGCGCTTGCCCAGGGTCTGGCCGAAGGCGCGAGGCCCGATCATGAAGTCGACCAGCGCCAGGTCCTCGGCGTTGCGCGTGGGGAGCCAGGTGAACTCGAGCACGACATGCGGTGCCTCGCGGGCGCAGATGCCGGTAAGGACGGGCGCCAGGAGCTGGGCGACATAGTCGGCGGTGTTGATCACCAGATGCACCGATTCGGTCGCCGGATCGAACGGGCCGGCGGGCTTCAGCAGCAGGTCGAGCTCGCTGAGCGTGCGGGCGAGCGGCGCGGCCAATGTTTCGGCCCGGTCGGTGAGGTGCGCAGTGCGACCGGAGGACACAAGGAGCTGATCGTCCAGGGCTCCGCGCAACTGCCGCAACGCCCGGCTCACCGCCGGCTGCGTCATGTTGAAGGACTGCGCCGTGCGCGTGACGCTCTTGGTGCGCAGCAGTTCATGCAGCACCGGCAAGAGGTCGAGATTGACCTTGCGCAGCCGGGCCGCGAGCTCGCGCTCGCCCGTCGCCTGCTGGGTCGCTTCCGCCATCGCTGCCATCGGCGCGCTCCATAACGGCTGGTTATGCCTCTTATGCTCGCTTTGATCGTTTCGTTATGTCAATGGCCTGACTAGGGTCGATCGGCTGACGCCGAACGGGAGGCGCGACATGTCGTCGATGCGAACGGGGGCCGACTACCGGGAGAGCCTGCGCGACGGGCGGCGCGTCTTTGTCCTGGGCGAGGGCCTGGTCGAGGACGTGACGACGCATCCGGCGACGCAGGCGATGGTCGAGGAATACGTCGCCTGGTACGACAGGCACTTCGAGCCCGACTGGCAGGACACGCTGCTCACGCCGCCGGACAAGGCGGGCAAGTGCTCGCCGGTCGGCTACATGGTGCCGCGCAGCCCCCAGGATCTCGCCCGCATGGGCCGCTGCTTCTCCGCCACCACCTTCCTCAGCGCCGGCAACATCACCCACACACCGGCCTACGGCCATCTGATCGCCATGGGCGTCCAGACCGCGGTCAACCAGCGCAATGCCTCGCCCGAGCAGCGTGCCAATGCCGAGGCCTATCGCGCGCTGATCGCCCGCACCGGCCGCTTCCTCACCTTCGCCGCCGGCGCCGCGACCATCGGCTATCGCCTGCGCGAGGATCCCGCCGAACGGGCGGCGCTCAGGATCGTCAAGGAAACCGACAAGGGCCTGGTGATCCGCGGCAAGATCGGCATGCACACCAGCCCGGCCTACGCCCACGACGTCTATATCGGTGCCCACAACGGCGTGGACTACAAAGGACATCGCGCCACCTTCGTCGTCGCCGTCAACGCGCCCGGCGTCACCGTGGTCTGCCGCAAGCCCGCAGCGCGCGATGGCAACCCGTTCTCCGCCCCGCTCAGCACGCGCTTCGACGAGCTCGACGGCCAGATGTGGCTCGACGACGTGCTGATCCCGTGGGACCGCGTCTTTCTCACCGAGCCGTTCGCCGATCCGGTGGCGCGTTGGCTGTTCTGGCATCAGCTCTATTGCTGGCTCTCCAAGGCCGAGTTCACCCTGGGGCTGGCGCTCGCCTGCACGCACGCCATGGGGCTGGCCTCGCACGACGCGACCGTCGAGTACCTGGTCGATCTGATCACCGACGTGCAGACCGTGCGCAGCTGCCAGACGGCGGCGGAGCTCGATCCGGAGTTCACGCCCGAGGGCTATTGCTCGCCCAACCCTCTCCATCTCTCCGCCGGCAGCATTGCCATGCTGAAGGCGCGGCCGCGCATGGGCGAGGTGCTGCGCACCTTGCCCGGCTCGTCGCTGGTCGTGGCGCCGACCGATCGCGACCTCGCCGAGCCGGCGCTGGCCCAGGGCCTGGAGGATTCCTTTGCCGGCGGCGGCTACACCGCCCGGCAGCGCGCGGCCCTGCTGCACATGGCGTGGGATCATGTCGGCTCCGCCCTCGACCATCGCGAATCGGTCTACGAGCTGCATGCCAATGGCGGCATCCCGTCCTGGCGCGGACGCCTGCGCCGCAGCTTCAACCGCTACGAGGAGCTGGCCAACGGCGTGCTGCAGCACTTGAACCTGCCGATGCCGAAGGTCGACCTGCAGTCGATCCGCAATATGCCGCTGGTGGTGCGCCGGCCGGTCAATCCGACCGTGCCGCCGCCGAAGCCTGCAGCCATGGAACCGACAAGAAACCCCGTTACGGCGGGGAAAGTGCCCTGACCACAGCCCCCTGATCACAGGCAAGGGTGGGCCAGCGCTTCGTTTGAGGGTAGTATCAGCACAACGACAGATCATCCCGGGAGTGTAACGATGGACAAGCCGGTAACACCGCGTGGCGTCAATCACCTCGTACTCAACGTGCGCGACATCGAGGAGTCGCATCGCTTCTGGACCGAGGTCGTGGGCTTCCGCCAGGTCGGACAGCTGACGCCGACCAAGGATCGGCCGAACCCGCCGAAGATGCGCTTCTACTCGGGCGTGCGCGAGGACGGCACCAGCCATCATCACGACGTCGCCCTGGTCGAGAATCGCGACCTGCCCAAGCCGCCCGAGAACTGGTCGATGTTCGGCATGCCCTGCGCGATCAACCACATCGCCATCACCATGCCGACCCGCGAGGCGTGGCTGCAGCATCTCGAGTACCTGCAGAAGAAGGGCGTGAAGTTCGACCGCCGCGTCGAGCACGGCATGACCCACAGCCTCTACATCCATGATCCCAACGGCTACGGCGTGGAGTTCGTCTACGACCTGCCCAAGGAGGTCTGGAAGGACGACATCAACGCCGCGCTGAACTACGTGAAGGTCCTGCCGACCGAGGGCGCCGAGGCACTCGACGACCGCACCGAAGGCGTTCCGGTCTTCAAGACGCCGGCGCCGGCGGAGTAGGAATTGCTTCCTCCCCATCGCGGACACCGCGATGGGGCGTGGCGCTTTTGGCCGCGAGGCGGCCAAAACGCCTGGCCCGCGCAGCGGGCGGAGGGGTCATAGGCTACAGAATCGCTATCCCTCCCGGCCTTTCGGGCCACCTCCCCAGCAAGCTGGGGAGGATTTGTTTGTTCGTTCACATGAATTACATGATTGCCCGCTTGTCGCTCCTTCTCGCGCTGCTGTGCTGCGCGCCGGCGCTGGCGCAGCAGAACGTGCGCGTGCGCGTCGACAACGCCGGCACCAAGCTCGATCTTCCCGCGCAGCTCTTTCGTCCGGCGGGCAACGGCCGCTTCGCCGCCGTCGCGATCTTTCACGGCTGCGGCGGCCCGGGGCAGAACACCGCGCGCATGGCCGGGCTTCTGCGCGACTGGGGTTACGTCGCCTTGGTCGTCGACAGCTTTTCTTCGCGCGGCCTCACCGATGTGTGCGGTCGCAACTGGCCGACCCAGGCCGATGCAGAAAAGCGCGCCGGCGACATCGACGCCGCCCTGCGATGGCTCGCCGGCCAGGGTTTCGTCGATCCCAGGCGTCTGGCGTTCATGGGCTATTCGTATGGGGGCGGCGTTGCGATGCTGCGTGCGCTGTCGCCGCAGCCCGCGGACGCCGCACCGATCGCGCGCGCGGCGATCCTGGTCTATCCCGACTGTGCGCTGGCCGATGCGCAGGGGTCCAGGCTCGCCGTGCGCCAGCCGACCCTGTTCGCCATGGGGGCGCTCGACGACTGGACGCCGGTGGCGCAATGCCAGGCGGCGATCGGCCGGGTCGTGCAGGGGCGCGACCTCGTCGAGACGCGCATCTACGAGGGCGCCCATCACAGCTTCGACGCGCTTGGCCTGCCGGTGCGCTATCTCCCGGGCGTCGGCAACCGCAGCAAGCCCGGCGGCTGCTGCGGGGCGCACTACGGCGCCAACGAGGCGGCGTGGAAGGCATTCGTGATCGATGTGAAGGCGTTCCTGGCCAAGGTGTTCGCAACGTGACCAAACCCGTCTGGCACTGCCATATCGCCATGTCGCTCGACGGCAAGATCGCGCGGTCGGACGGCTCGTTCGACTGGCTGATGCCCTATCCGCCGCAGGAATTCGATATCGACGCTTTCCACGCGGAGGTCGATGCGGTGGTGATGGGTCGCGACACCTACGAGATCGAGCGCGGCATGGCGGAGTGGCCGCACGCCGGCAAGCCGGTCTTCGTCGTGACCAGCCGGCCGATCGAGGCCGCGTTATCGCGGGTCGAAGCGCGATCGGGTGATCTTCGCTCCGTCGCCGACGAACTCGAAGGACGCGGCTATCGCAAGATCGGCGTCGAGGGCGGCGGCCAGCTCATCCGTGGGCTGATCGCGATCGGCCGCCTCGATGTGCTGGAGATGGCGATCATCCCGCTTGTGCTGGGCGACGGCATTCCGCTCTTTCCGGCGGGCACGCCGGAGCTGCCGCTCGGCCTGCTCAAGTGCGAGCCGAAATCCGGCGGCGCACTGCATGTGGTCTACAAAAAGGCAGAGTAAGGCAGTGGGTGCGGCGGATGCGACGGCCGGCGCGATCGGAGTCGCGATGGCCCAGCAGAAGCCCTATATTGGTCCATGACAACAGAAGCATTCGGCAAGCATATGGTGTGGACCGAGCACCCGACGACAAAACTGCAGCTTGGCATCGGCTATTCCAGCTTCAAGGAAGCGGAACACGAATCGGTCAAGCTCGAGCAGGCTGGCTACAAGATCCTGAAGATCACCCCGACGACGTTGCCGGTTCCAAATATTCGAGACTGACGCCCCCCGCGCTCTCGGGAAGCGCTCGTCCTTTTGCTCGCGGATGCGTCGTGCGACGGACGGACGCTGCTGACGCTTGTGACCTGTGAAGCGAAATCCGGCCGCTCGTTTGCACATAGTCTGTCGACGGCAAATCAAGTACCACGGGTTCCGCGTGTGCAAGTAGGGAGTGAAACATGGCGGAGTTCGAGAAGCGGCTGGCGTGCGTCATTGCGGCAGACGGTTCAATTGCCCGGGGCTACATGATCGAGAGCTGCGAGCTCGTCGGGGCCAACGAGTATGTCATCACCTGGAAGGTCCCCTTGCAGAAGGAAGCAAAGACCAACTTCTCCTGCGTGATCGGCAGCGTCGCCCACGAGGACGTCGAGCCCGGTTTCTGCACCGTCGGCCTCCTGGCCGATCCGCTCAAGATGCGCGTCCGCACCTACGACGTCACCGGCAAGCCGGCCAAGCGGCCGTTCCATCTGGCGGCGTTTCGCGATTAGCGTGACTTGGGAGCGCGGGCCTCTGGCCCGCTTACGCGCATTCACATGTGCGCTTGATCATGATGCGGGCCAGAGGCCCGCGCTCCCATCACCGCTTCGCCCTTGGATGGGCGGCGCGGTAGACGGCGGTGAGGCGGGCCGCGTCGACGTCCGTGTAGCGCTGGGTCGTCGACAGCGAGGCGTGGCCTAGAAGCTCCTGGATGGTCCTGAGATCGCCGCCGGCGCCCAAAAGATGGGTGGCAAAGGAATGACGCAGCGCGTGTGGCGTCACGCTCTCGGCGAGGCCGAGCCCACGCCGGATATCGCGCACGCGCTTTTGCACGATGGCGGGATCGAGCGCACCGCCGCGGGCGCCGACGAAGAAGGCCTCGCCCGGACCACGGGCCGCCAGCCAGGGGCAGGCATCGCGATAGACGCGCAGGGCGTCGAGCGCCTGCGGCAGCAGCGGCACCAGCCGCGTCTTGTTGCCCTTGCCGGTGACGGCGAGCGTGTCGCGGCCGGTCTTCAGCAGATCCTCGACCACGCCCTTTGAGAGGCCGAGCGCCTCGCCGATGCGCAGCCCCGCGCCGTAGAGCAGCAGCAGGACGGCGGCGTCGCGCAGATCGAGCCAGGCCTCGCGCTCCTGCTCGGCCGGCGCCTCCAGGAGTTCCTCCATGTCGCGTTCGGAGAGCGCCTTGGGCACCGAGCGCGGCAGCTTGGGCGTCTGGATGGCGCCGATGCTGGCGTTGTGGGCCAGCCCGCGCCTGTCGAGGAACTGGAAGAAGGAACGGACCGACGAGAAGGCGCGCGCGGTCGAAGTGCGGGCCAGGCCTTGGCGGGCGCGCTCAGCCAGCCAGGCGCGGAATTCGGCAGGCTTCAGTTTGGACAGCGCATCCAGCGTCGGCGGTTTGCCGAGGTACGCCGTCATGAAGCCGAGGAAGGTCGCGACGTCGTGCTCGTAGGCGACCAAGGTGTGGCCAGCGAGCCTGCGTTCGCTCTTAAGCCAGTCGCGCCAGGCGTTGCGCGCGGTGTCGATATTAGCCGTCATCCTGAGCGAAAGCGCCCGAAGGGCGGCGCAGTCGAAGGACCTCTTTTGAAGTCGGCAGCCACAAAAAAGGTCCCTCCGCTTCGCTTCGCTCCGGTCGGGATGACGGGGTGCACGTCACTCGGGCAGGTCGAGCCAGGCGCGAATGGTGTTCTCCAGCACCTTGGACAGGAAGAACAGGAGCTCGGTGGCCTGCTCGGGGCCGAAGGCCTGCGGATCGCGCGAGCCGAAGCACATCACGCCGTCGGGCGAGCCTGAGGAAACGCGCAGCCGCATCAGCACGTCGGACTTCACGAAGCGGGCGATGTCGCCGAAGAAAGCCTCCTCGCCGGCGATGTCGGCGCGCAGGCGGGCATGCTTGTCGGGGCCGATGGCGGCATCGATCGCGCCCGGCGCCAGGACATAGACGCCGCGCACCGGCACGCGCTTGGGCGCATCGGCGTTGGCCTCGATGGCCAAGGTGATGAAGTCGACGTCCAGAAGCTCGGGCAGCTCGTGGGTGACGACATGGATCATCTTCTCGAAGGTCGAGGCCTGGATGATGCTGATCACCGCCGCCTGGATGCGGTTCTGGACGATCTGGTTCTGCTTGGAATTGGCGATGATCTCGGTGCGCTCGTTCTTGAGCCGGTCGATCTCGCTGCGCAGGCGCTTCAGGATCGCCTGCTGCATGTCGATGACGCCCGGACCCTGCACGCGCGGCACCAGGGCCATGGCCTCGGCGAGCTCGGGGTGCTTCTCGAAGAAGTCGGGATGCGCCTTGAGGTAGGCGACGACGTCGTCGGCGGTGATCAGCTTGACCTGCCGCCCCGAACCGTCGGGCGCCGTGACCGTGCCGTCGCTGCCCATATGTCGCTCCGGGTCAGAGGATGGATTGACCGGTCTTGGCCCAGTCGTCGAGGAAGGCTTTTAGACCGTTGTCGGTGAGCGTGTGCTTGAAGAGCTGGCGCAGCACGTTGGGCGGCAGGGTGGCGACATGGGCGCCGAGCTTGGCCGCCTGGATGACATGCTGGCTGTGACGCACCGAGGCGACCAGGACCTCGGTCTTGAAGTGGGGATACTGGCGATAGATCGTCATGATCTCGCCAATCAGATGCATGCCGTCCTGGCCGATATCGTCCAGCCGGCCGACGAAGGGCGAAATGAAGGTGGCGCCGGCCTTGGCTGCCAGCAGTGCCTGCGCCGCCGAGAAGCACAGGGTGACGTTCACCATCGTGCCTTCTGAGGACAGGGCCTTGCAGGTTTTCAGGCCGTCCGGCGTCAGCGGCACCTTCACGGCGACGTTCTTGGCGAGCTTGGCGAGCTTCCTGCCCTCTTCGAGCATCTTCTTGTGGTCGGTCGCCACGGTCTCGGCGCTGACCGGGCCGGGGACGATGGCGCAGATCTCCTGGATCACGTCCAGCATCGGCCGTCCGGCCTTCATGATCAGCGAGGGGTTGGTGGTCACCCCGTCGAGCAGACCCGATGCCGCCAGATCCTTGATTTCGGCGACATCGGCGGTATCGACGAAGAACTTCATATAAACTACCCCAATGGCCAGTGGTTCGGACTCGCCTGTTGCCACAATTTCTAGCGATTCCCCCTCGGAGCCACAAGCCGAGGGGCCTGCGTCGTCACGGCCGGAATCGGTGGAAAACATCAAGCGCACCGTCCGCGTGCTGCTGCCGCTGCCTCTGGCCGACGCCTACGATTACAGCGTGCCGGATGGCCTGGAGGTTGTCCCCGGCCACTTCGTGATCGTGCCGCTGGGCAAGCGCGAGACCGTGGGCGTGGTGTGGGGTGAAGGCTCGGGCGAGGTCGCGGCGTCGAAACTGCGCGATATCGACCGAGATACTGCCGGCGCTGCCGATGGCCGACGCGCTGCGCCGCTTCGTCGACTGGGTCTCGGCCTACACGCTGGCTCCGCCCGGCGCGGTGCTGCGCATGGCGATGAGCGTGCCGTCGGCGCTCGAGGCACCCAAGACCGAGATCGTCTATCGCGCCGCAGCGGCCAGTAACGGTGAAGGGGGCGGCGACGCGGCGCTGAAACTGACCAACGCGCGCCGCCGCGTGCTCGAGCAGTTGAAGGATGGACCGGCGCTGCCGGCCGCGGAGCTGGCGCATCTCGCAGGCGTCGGCGCGTCGGTGATCAAGACCATGGCGTCGATCGGCCTGCTCGAAGGCGTGGAGCGCACGATGCGGCGCTCCTTCGCCCAACCCGACGGCAAGCGACAAGGGCCCGAGTTGTCCCCCGAGCAGGCCATCGCGGCGCAAGGTCTGGTCGACAAGGTTCTGGCGCACAGTTTTTCAGCGACGCTGCTCGATGGCGTGCCGGGTGCCGGCAAGACGGAGGTCTATTTCGAGGCCGTTGCAGCGGCGCTGGCGTCAGGGCGGCAGGTGCTGGTGCTGCTGCCCGAGATCGCGCTGACGGCACAGTGGCTGAAACGCTTCGAGGATCGCTTCGGCGCCATGCCGGCGTCGTGGCATTCCGGCCTCACCAGCCTGGAGCGGCGCGAGACCTGGCGCGCCATTGCCGAGGGCAGGGTGGGCGTCGTGGTGGGCGCGCGCTCGGCGCTGTTCCTGCCGTTCGCCAACCTCGGCCTGATCGTGGTCGACGAGGAGCACGACGGCTCGTTCAAGCAGGATGACGGCGTCAGCTACAACGCGCGCGACATGGCGGTGGTGCGCGCGCGCCTGGTGTCGGCGCCGATCGTGCTCGCCTCGGCGACGCCGTCGCTGGAGAGCGTCGTCAATGTCACGAACGGCCGTTACGGCTCGGTGCACCTGCCTGATCGCCATGGCGGGCAGCAACTCGCCAAGTTGTCGGCGGTCGATCTCAGGCGCCAGCCGCCCTCGCGCGGCCGCTGGCTGTCGCCGCCGGTGGTCGAGGCGATGAAGCGGACCTTCGAGGCCAAGGAGCAGACGCTGCTGTTCCTCAATCGCCGCGGCTACGCGCCGATGACGCTGTGCCGCGCCTGCGGCCACGGCATCGAATGTCCGCAGTGCTCGGCCTGGCTGGTCGAGCATCGCTTCCGCCGCACCCTGATCTGCCATCACTGCGGCCATGCCGAGCCGCCGGCGCGCGATTGCAAGTATTGCGGCTCGGTCGATCAGTTCGTCGCCTGCGGTCCCGGCGTCGAGCGACTGGCGGAGGAGGCGCTGGAGCTGTTTCCCGAGGCGCGCCTGGAGCTGTTCACCTCCGACAGCCTGATGAACCGCACCGAGGCCACCGCCGCCGTCGAGCGCATGATCGCGGGCGAGATCGACATCCTGATCGGCACGCAGATGGCGGCCAAAGGCCATCACTTCCCCAATCTCACCCTGGTCGCGGTGGTCGATGCCGACCTCGGCCTGAACGGCGGCGACCTGCGCGCCGCCGAGCGCACCTTCCAGCTGCTCTATCAGGTGGCCGGCCGCGCCGGCCGCGAGGACCGGCCTGGACGGGCCCTGGTGCAGACCCATGTGCCGGAGCATCCGGTGATGCAGGCGCTGGTGTCGGGCGATCGCGATCGCTTCGTGGCGGCGGAATTGGAGGACCGGCGCATCGCCGGCATGCCGCCCTTTGGCCGGCTGGCCTCGCTCATCATCTCCGGGCCCGATCCGGCCGCCGTCGACAATGTCTGCGCCGCCCTGGCGCGCCGTGCGCCGCATCAGGACGGGGTCACCATCCTCGGTCCGTCGACGGCGCCGCTTGCCCTGCTGCGCGGCCGCCATCGCAAGCGCTTCCTGTTGAAAGCCTCGCGCGATATCGCAGTGCAACCCCTGCTGCGGACCTGGCTCGAGCGGATCGGATTGCCCGGCTCAGTGCGTCTGCAGATCGACGTCGATCCCTATTCCTTCATGTGACCGAGGCGCTGGTTGCAGCGCCGTACCGCGCTGAAAAATCGCGGTAATACAGAGCCTTGGCATCCTTGCGCCCTGGAAAACCGCATGGTAGCAACGCGCGCTTTTCCGGGTGGAGCCGCTTCATTTCACCTGCGAAAAGTGAAGGGGATTCAACCACTTGCCGGCCCGCCGCCGCGGCCTGGGAGAGGCGTTCGACGTGTCAACTTCCGCCACATCAGGCGTTGCTGGGCGCTATGCCAGCGCTCTTTTCGAGTTGGCGGACAGTGCCCGGTCGCTTGACCAGGTCGCCGAGGATCTCAGGAGTTTCCGCACGATGGCGGCCGAAAGCGCAGAGCTTGCGCGCGTGCTCGCCAGCCCCGTCATCGGTCGCGCCGCAAAGAGCCAGGCGCTCCTCGCCGTGCTCGACGCCGCCGGCATCAAGGGCCTGACCCGCAGTTTCATCGGCACGGTGGCCGCCAACGGCCGCGCCCGCGAGCTGGTCGCCATGGCGACGGCCTTTCTCACCGAGCTGGCGAGCCGGCGCGGCGAGACGACGGTCGCCGTGACCTCGGCCGTGCCGCTGTCACGCGGCCCAGCTGCAGCAGCTCAACGATTCGCTGCGTTCCGTGCTGGGCAGCACCAAGGTTTCCATCGATGCGCGCGTAGAACCCGAGATCCTGGGCGGCCTTGTCGTCAAGGTCGGCTCGCGCCTGTTCGATTCGTCCATCCGCAGCAAGCTGCAGCGTCTGCAGCTTGCCATGAAGGGGGTTGCCTAAAATGGATATCCGCGCCGCTGAAATCTCGGCCATTCTCAAGCAGCAGATCGCCAGCTTCGGCACCGAGGCCGAAGTCGCCGAGGTCGGCCAGGTCCTCTCCGTCGGTGACGGCATCGCCCGCGTCTATGGCCTCGACAGCGTCAAGGCCGGCGAGATGGTCGAGTTCCCCGGCGGCATCAAGGGCATGGCGCTGAACCTCGAGAGCGACAATGTCGGCGTCGTGATCTTCGGCGAGGATCGCTCGATCCGCGAAGGCGACACGGTCAAGCGCACCGGCACCATCGTCGACGTGCCGGTCGGCAAGGGCCTGCTCGGCCGCGTGGTCGACGGCCTCGGCAATCCGATCGACGGCAAGGGCCCGATCGCCTCGACCGAGCGACGCCTGGTCGAAGTGAAGGCGCCCGGCATCATTCCGCGCAAATCGGTGAACGAGCCGATGCAGACCGGCCTGAAGGCCCTCGATTCGCTGGTGCCGGTCGGTCGCGGCCAGCGCGAGCTGATCATCGGCGACCGCCAGACCGGCAAGACCGCCGTCGCCATCGACACCTTCCTGAACCAGAAGCCGATCAACAAGGGCACCGACGAGAGCCGCAAGCTCTATTGCATCTACGTCGCCATCGGCCAGAAGCGCTCGACCGTCGCCCAGATCGTCAAGACGCTCGAGGACAACGGCGCGATGGAATACTCCATCGTCGTCGCCGCGACCGCGTCGGATCCGGCGCCGATGCAGTTCCTGGCGCCCTATACCGGCTGCGCCATGGGCGAGTACTTCCGCGACAACGGCATGCATGCCGTCATCGTGTACGACGACCTCTCCAAGCAGGCCGTCTCCTACCGCCAGATGTCGCTGCTGCTGCGCCGCCCGCCGGGCCGCGAGGCCTATCCCGGCGACGTGTTCTATCTCCATTCGCGGCTGCTCGAGCGCGCCGCCAAGCTGAACGAGAAGAACGGTTCGGGCTCGCTGACGGCGCTGCCGATCATCGAGACGCAGGCCGGCGACGTCTCGGCCTACATCCCGACCAACGTGATCTCGATCACCGACGGCCAGATCTTCCTCGAGACCGAACTGTTCTACGCAGGCATCCGCCGGCGATCAACGTCGGGCTGTCGGTGAGCCGCGTCGGCTCGGCGGCCCAGATCAAGGCGATGAAGCAGGTCGCCGGCACCATCAAGCTCGAGCTGGCGCAGTACCGCGAGATGGCGGCGTTCGCCCAGTTCGCCTCCGACCTCGACGCCTCGACCCAGCGCCTGCTGTCGCGCGGCCAGCGGCTGACCGAGCTCCTGAAGCAGGGCCAGTACCAGCCCATGCCGGTCGAGGAGCAGGTCGCCTCGATCTACTGCGGGCACCCGCGGCTTCCTCGACACCATGCCGGTCAACCGCATCGGCGAGTTCGAGCGCCAGATGCTTGACGCGCTGCGCGCCGAAGGCTCGATGCTGGCCTCGATCCGCGACAAGCGCGAGATCGTCAAGGAGACGGACGACAAGCTGAAGGCCTTCCTGACCGACTTCACCAAGAAGTTCGCCTAAGGGGTCGCCGGCTTCCCATGCCCAGTCTCAAAACCTTCCGGCTCAGAATCAGAAGCGTCCAGTCGACGCAGAAGATCACCAAGGCCATGAAGATGGTGGCCGCGGCCAAGCTGCGGCGCGCCCAGGAGCAGGCCATGGCGGCCCGGCCCTATGCCGAGGCCATGGACAATCTGATGGCCTCGCTCGGCGCCTCGCTTCAATGGCGGCACCGGGCCCAAGCTGCTGGCCGGCACCGGCTCGGACCAGGTCCATCTGCTGATCGTCGCCACCGCCGACCGCGGCCTGTGCGGCGCCTTCAACAGCTCGATCGTGCGCGAGGCGCGCCGCGCCATCCGCTCGCTGCTGGCCGAGGGCAAGACGGTCAAGGTCCTGGCGGTCGGCCGCAAGGGCCGTGACCAGCTGCGCCGCGATTTCTCCCAGAACATCGTCGAGACCATCACCGATCTCGGCCGGCCGCGGTTGGGCTTCGGCGACGCCCAGAAGGTCGCCAAGCGCGTCATGGAGATGTTCGAGGCGGGCGAGTTCGACGTCGCCACGGTGATCTTCAACCGCTTCAAGTCGGCGATGACCCAGATCGTCACGCGCCAGCAGCTCATTCCGCCGCCGGCTCCCGAAGCCGGCGCCGTGGCGGCCCCGGCGCCTTCCATGGGCGGCGCGGTCTACGAGTTCGAGCCCGACGAGGCCGAGATCCTGACCGACCTGCTGCCGCGCAACCTCACCGTCCAGATCTTCCGTGCGCTGCTCGAGAACGCCGCGAGCTTCTACGGTTCGCAGATGACGGCGATGGACAGTGCTTCGCGCAACGCCGGCGAGGTGATCAAGAAACTGACCCTGCAGATGAACCGCTCGCGTCAGGCTTCGATCACCAAGGAACTCATCGAGATCATCTCGGGCGCCGAGGCCATCTAGCCCGCGCCGACTGCAATCGAAGGAAGGGATACCGTCATGGCCACCAACAATATCGGCACGATCACCCAGATCACGGGCGCGGTCGTCGACGTGCGCTTCGACGCCGATCTGCCGAACATCCTGAACGCCCTGCACGTGAAGGCCGACAACCGCCTGATCGTGCTCGAAGTGGCGCAGCATCTGGGCGAATCCGAAGTCCGCACCATCGCCATGGACACCACCGACGGCCTGGTGCGCGGCGAGAAGGCGGTCGACACCGGCAGCCCGATCGCCATGCCGGTCGGCCCCGAGACGCTGGGCCGCATCCTGAACGTCATCGGCGAGCCGGTCGACGAACGCGGCCCGGTCGGCAACAAGCAGACCCTGCCGATCCATCGCAGCGCGCCGGCATTCGTCGAGCAGTCGACGGAAGCGCAGATCCTGATCACCGGCATCAAGGTCATCGACCTGCTGGCGCCCTACGCCAAGGGCGGCAAGATCGGCCTGTTCGGCGGCGCCGGCGTCGGCAAGACCGTGACCATCATGGAACTGATCAACAACGTCGCCAAGGCGCACGGCGGCGTGTCGGTGTTCGCCGGCGTCGGCGAGCGTACCCGCGAGGGCAACGACCTCTATCACGAGATGATCGAATCGGGCGTCATCAAGCTCGACGGCCCGGGCTCCAAGGTGGCGCTGGTGTACGGCCAGATGAACGAGCCGCCGGGCGCGCGCGCCCGCGTCGGCCTGTCGGGCCTGACCGTCGCCGAGTACTTCCGCGACGCCGAAGGCCAGGACGTGCTGTTCTTCGTCGACAACATCTTCCGCTTCACCCAGGCGGGCTCGGAAGTGTCGGCGCTGCTCGGCCGCATCCCCTCGGCGGTGGGCTATCAGCCGACCCTGTCGACCGACATGGGCGCCCTGCAGGAGCGCATCACCTCGACCAAGAAGGGCTCGATCACTTCGGTGCAGGCGATCTACGTGCCGGCCGACGACTTGACCGACCCGGCGCCGGCGACCTCGTTCGCCCATCTGGACGCGACGACCGTGCTCAGCCGCGGCATCGCCGAGATGGCGATCTTCCCGGCCGTCGACCCGCTCAACTCGACCTCGCGCATGCTCGATCCGCGCGTCGTCGGCGAGGAGCACTACACCGTGGCGCTGTCCGTGCAGCGCGTGCTGCAGCAGTACAAGTCGCTGCAGGACATCATCGCCATCCTGGGCATGGACGAGCTGTCGGAAGAGGACAAGCTGGTGGTGGCGCGCGCCCGCAAGATCCAGAAGTTCCTCAGCCAGCCGTTCCACGTCGCCGAGGTCTTCACCGGCACGCCGGGCGTGTTCGTGAAGCTCGAGGACACGATCAAGGCCTTCAAGGGCATCGTCGCCGGCGACTACGACGACCTGCCGGAGCAGGCCTTCTACATGGTCGGCACGATCGACGAGGCCGTCACCAAGGCCAAGAAGCTCGCGGCCGAGGCGGCCTAGTCAGATGGCAAAGGTCTCCTTCCGGCTGGTCATGCCCGAGCGCGAGGTGCTCGCGACCGAGGCCGACATGGTCGTCGTGCCGGGCAGCGAAGGCGACTTCGGCGTCCTGCACGGCCATGCGCCGCTGATCTCGACCGTCCGTCCGGGCGTGCTGGAAGTGTTCCAGGGCAACAAGGTCGAGCAGCGTTTCATCGTCGTCGGCGGCTTCGCCGAGGTGACGCCCGAGCGCTGCACGGTGCTGGCCGACGAGGCCGTGCCGTTCGACGAGGTGACGGCCGAGCAGCTCGCCGAGCGCGAGCGGGCGGCCGAGCGCGACGTCACCGATGCCGGCAACGACGCCGAAAAGGCCGCTGCGGAGAAGGCCCTGGCCGTCGCCAAGGACCTGCGCCGGGCCCAGGCTTACTACGCAAGCCGCTGAAATCCTGGCTGATTTCACCGCGAACGCGAAAATCCGTGTTCACTTTTGCACGGGCCGGCCATTGCAAGGTCGCCCGAGGCTCGCTTTAGTATGCCCATGGGTAACTGGACACTCGAATCGATCTCGTGGGATCGCTTCGACCCTTCGAAGGTGGATCCGGAGATCCTGCGCAACATCAAGGCCGCCGCTTTGGTGGAGCGTAATGGTGGCGACTACCGTATCTACCTGAACCGCGTCTTCGCCGACGATCCCGCGTTCATCGCGGCGGTCGACACCTGGGCGAACGAGGAGGTCCAGCACGGGCTGGCGCTCGGTCGCTGGGCGCAGCTTGCCGATCCGTGCTGGGATTTCGAGGCGGCGTTCGCGCGCTTCCGTGCCGGCTACAAGCTGCCGCTCGATGCTTCGGCATCGGTGCGCGGCAGCCAGGCCGGCGAGATGATGGCGCGCTGCATCGTCGAAACCGGCACCAGCTCCTATTACAGCGCGCTCAAGGACGCGACCGACGAGCCGGTCCTGAAGCAGATCTGTGGCCACATCGCCGGCGATGAGTTCCGCCACTACAAGCTGTTCTACGACCATCTGCACCGCTGCCTGGAGCGCGATCGGCTGAGCCGCTGGGGCCGTCTGCGCATCGGCTGGGGCCGCTTGGCCGAGAGCGAGGACGACGAGCTCGCCTACGCCTACTTCGCGGCCAACGAGCCCGAGGGCGCGGTCTACGACCGCACGCGCAGCATGCAGGCCTATGTCCGGCGGGTCTATCCGCTCTACACCCGCTTCCACGTGCAGCGCGCCATGGCCATGGTGCTGAAGGCGGTCGGGCTCCACTCGACCGGCCGCCTCAACGGCTGGTTGACCCGGGCCGGCCTGTGGTTCCTCCGCCGCCGCGTTGCCAAGCTCGCGTCGCAGGGGGCTTAGCGGACCGCGGGCCTCCGGCCCGCTCAAGATACGTGAGACGGGCGGGACGCCCGCGGTCCGGGCTTCGCTATCTCACCAGATCGCGGAATTCCTCGACCACCGCGGCATAGATCGCGCGCTTGAAGGGGATGATGCGCTCCAGCATCTCGCCGGCGGTCACCCACTGCCAGGCGTCGAACTCCTGGTCGTGCGCTGTGATGTCGATGTCAGAATGACGCCCGGTGAAGGCAAGCGCGAACCAGCGCTGCGCCTGGCCGTGCCAGCGTCCATTCCAGTTGGCGGGCCGCAGGCTTTCGGGCACTTCGTAGGTCAGCCACTGCGCGCTCTCGCGCAACAGCAGCGCCTTGGTGGTTCCGACCTCTTCCCACAGTTCGCGGCAGGCTGCCTCGATGGGCGTCTCGTCGTCGTCGACGCCGCCTTGCGGCATCTGCCAGGAATCCTGCGGCTTGATGCGCCGGCCGACGAAGATTCGTCGGTCGCGCGAGATCAGCATGAGGCCGACATTGCGGCGATAGGGGTTCGGACTGTCCGCTGCGGTCTTCACGCCGGCCTCGCATCCAACACCACCTCCCCCCATCGTACGGGGAAGGCTTGGAGGGGGAGTGTCCCACAGAGGGCTGGGGAAGGACAAAGATCTTGATCTGCAACGATCAGGCAGCGCCGCCGGGGCCTTCCCCCTCCCGGCCTCCCCCGTAGGACGGGGGAGGTGGACGGCATCGGCCGTTAGTTCGCCTTGCTGCTGTAGAGCGAGATGCCCTTGATCAGGTCGACGGCACGCAGCAGCTGGTAGTCGGCCACGGCGTCCTTCGGCGGCTCGTCGGGATCGCCCGACTGCGCCGGCGGCGTGCCGGGTGCCGCCTGGGGCTTGTCGTCCTTCTTCTCGCCTGGCTTGCCGGCTTCGGGCTTGGGATCGGCCGGCTTGTCGACAGGCTTCTCGCCCGGCTTGGCGTTGGGGTTGATGATCGAGCGGCGCAGGTTCTCCTCGCGGAAACCGGCACGCGCCGTGATGTTCTCGATCTTGGCGGGCTCGACCTCGATGTCGGGCTTGATGCCTTCCTTCTGGATCGAGCGGCCCGACGGCGTGAAGTAGAGCGCCGTGGTGAGGCGGATGGCGCCGCCGCCCGTCACCTGCATGATGGTCTGCACCGAGCCCTTGCCGAACGAGCGGGTGCCGAGAACGATCGCCCGCTTGTGGTCCTGCAGGGCGCCGGCCACGATCTCCGAGGCCGAGGCCGAGCCGCCGTTCATCAGCACGACGATCGGCAGGCCGCCCGCGACGTCGCCGCCCTTGGCGTTCCAGCGCTGCACATCCTCGCTCTTGCGCGCCTTGACCGAGACGATCTCGCCCTTGTCGAGGAAGGCGTCGGACATGGCGATCGCCTGGTCCAAGAGGCCGCCCGGGTTGTTGCGCAGGTCGAGGATGTAGCCCTTGAGCTTGCCGCCGGCTTCCTTCTTGAGCTTCTCCACGGCGTCGAGCACGCCCGAGGTGCTCTGCTCGGTGAAGGAGGTGACGCGGATGTAGCCGATGTCGCCCGCCTCGAGGCGGAAGCGCACCGACTTCACCTTGATGACCTCGCGCGTCAGCGACACGTCGAACGGGTCCTTGCCGGTGCGGCGGATGCCGATCTTGATCGGCGTGCCCGGCTTGCCGCGCATCTTCTCGACGGCCTCCTGCAGGGTCAGCCCCTGCACCGGCTCGCCGTCCAGCGTGAAGATCAGGTCGCCCGACTGGAGGCCGGCCTTGGCGGCGGGCGTGTCGTCGATCGGCGACACGACCTTGATGAGGCCGTTCTCCATGGTGACTTCGATGCCCAGCCCGCCGAACTCGCCCTTGGTCTGGACCTGCATGTCCTTGTAGGTCTTGGGGTTCATGTAGCTCGAGTGCGGGTCGAGCGCGGTCAGCATGCCGTTGATGGCGTTCTCGATCAGCGTCTTCTCTTCGACCGGCTCGACATAGTCGCGCCGCACGCGCTCCAGCACGTCGCCGAACAGGTTGAGCTGCTGGTAGAGCTCGCTCTTGTCGCCACCGCCGGCCTTGGGATCGGCCTTGTCCTGGGACCAGGCGGTGTAGGCCACGGGCACGGCCAGGAAAGCCATGATCGCGGCGGCTGAGGCTAGGCGCAGACGGGTCATTTTGGTGCCTTCACAGAAAAATCGCCGGACGTCCGAGTCCGGTCGATGCGGGGTTCCGGGCCGTTGAGCGAGAATACAAGGGCTTCTTTGGCAGTATCAAGGCGAGGCCCTTGGCGCCTGGCTTAAATTAAATCAATCAGAGGCTGCTGCGGTGGCCTTCGGTGCGGCCAAAACGACCGGCCGCGACATTTCGGACAGCAGCGAATGGCCGGTCATTTCCTTGGGCTGCGGCAGGCCCATCAGGGCCAGCATGGTGGGTGCAACGTCAGCCAGCTTGCCGTCCGACAGCGAGCGCACGGCTGCAGGGGCGCCGAACAGCAGGGCCGGCACGCGGTTCAACGTGTGCTGGGTGTGCTTCTGATGGCTCTTCTCGTCGAACATCTGCTCGGCATTGCCGTGGTCGGCGGTGACGAACAGCGCGCCGCCGGCCTTCTTCACCGCCTCCATCAGGCGGCCGAGACAGGCATCGACCGCTTCGATCGCCTTGATGGCGGCGTCGAGGTTGCCGGTGTGGCCGACCATGTCGCTGTTGGCGTAGTTGACGACGATCAGGTCGAACTTGCCCGAGCCGATGGCGTCGACGAGCTTGTCGGTCACTTCCGGCGCGCTCATCTCGGGCTTCAGGTCGTAGGTCGCGACCTTGGGCGAGGGCACCAGGATGCGCTCTTCGCCCTCGAACACGCGCTCCTCGCCGCCGTTGAAGAAGAAGGTGACGTGGGCGTACTTCTCGGTCTCGGCGATGCGCAGCTGTTTCAGTCCGGCCTTCGACACCGTCTCGCCCAGGCCCATCTTGATGACCTCGGGCGGGAACAGGGTCTTGAGGAACGGATTCAGCGCGGCCGAATAGTCGACCATGCCGACAGCCATGGCGAACTTCACCACGCGCGGGCGGTTGAAGCCGTCGAAGCGCGGATCGAGCAGCGCCGTCAGGATCTGCCGCGCGCGGTCGGCGCGGAAGTTGAACATCAGGAGGCCGTCGCCGTCCTTCATGCCCTTGTAGCCGTCGATCACCGTCGGCTTCACGAACTCGTCGTCCTGGCCCGCGGCGTAGCCTTTGTCGACGGCTTCCTTCGGCGTCTTTGCGGCTCTCGCCCTTGGCGTCGACGATCGCTTCGTAGCCCAACGTCACGCGCTCCCAGCGCTTGTCGCGGTCCATCGGGTAGTAGCGGCCGGCGACGGTGGCGAAGCGGATGGGCAGGTCCCCCTGCAGGCCGGCCTCGATTTGCTGCACGCATTCGAGCGCGCTGCGCGGCGGCATATCCCGGCCGTCGAGGAAGGCATGGATCCAGACCGGCACGCCGGCGCCCGCGATGTGATTGGCGAGGAAGACCAGGTGATCCTGGTGCGAGTGCACGCCGCCGGGCGAGGCGAGCCCCATCAGATGGCAGGCGCCGCCGCTCTTCTTCAGCGTCGCGATCAGCTCGGCCAGGATCGGATGCCTGGCGAACGAGCCGTCCTCGATGGCGTTGTCGATGCGCGGCAGCTCGGGCACGGCGACGCGGCCGGCGCCCAGGTTCATGTGGCCGACCTCGGAATTGCCCATCTGGCCCTTGGGCAGGCCGACGAAGCTCTCGGAGGCGTCGATCAGTCCCTGCGGGCAGGTCGCGATCAGGCGATCGTAGTTGGGCGTGCGCGCGTCGAGGATGGCGTTGTAGGACGGATCGGTGCGATGGCCCCAGCCGTCGAGGATGCAGAGGACCGCGGGACGCAAACGAGAAGCCATCAGGACGCCGAACCGGGAGGCGCCAAATCGGGACGCAGGGGAGCGCGCTGCACCGAGTTGAACTTGTTGGGGCAGGAGAGATCGCGCGGATCGGTGTCGAGGTTCTGGTCCGGCACTTCGATGGCGCAGAACACGAACTCGCCGCGCGGCTCGCCGTCGATGGTGATGTCGTAGGTGTAGGTGCCCGGCGGATCGCCCGGGATGATGCACCACGAGCGCTGCAGCACGCCGTCCTGCACCGTTTCGGACATGCGCGTGGTGGCGCGCGTCTTGTCGGCGCTGACCTCGGTCTCGGGCCCGGCGATCACCTGCTCGGCGGGCTGCGAGGTGGTCAGCACCTCCTTCAGCGAGACGACGCGGTTGGGGCCGCCGAGATACATGCGCCAGCCGAAGCAGGCGCGGTTGAACAGCAGCGGAATGGCGTTGGTCTCGTAGTGCCGCTGGCGACCGTCGTCGCCGGTGATCGACACGTACGGAATGCTCCGCACGGGCTTGGCGCCGGGCTTGTCGGCCGGCGTGGCGGTCTGGGCCATGGCTGCGGAAAAGCCAGTCAGGGCGGCGACGGCGAGGCCGGCCAGAAGACGGTTGGCAAGGATGCGCATGGCCCCAATGTAGCCCCGGTTTTTCGTCAGAACAGAGGCAAAATCGACGCCCATCCGCCCGCGTCTCAGGCCCGGTGATAGGGGTGCCCGGCCAAAAGTTGCTGTGCCCTGTAGATTTGCTCGGCAAGCATGGCCCGGGCCAGCAGATGCGGCCAGGTCATGGCGCCAAATGACACGACGAGATCGGCTTTTTTCAACAACGGCTCGGCATGTCCCTCGGCGCCGCCGATCAGGAAGGCCAGGTCCGACACGGAATTGTCACGCCAGCGCGCCAGGCGGTCGGCGAAGGCCTGGCTGTCCAGGACCTTGCCGCGACGATCGAGCGCGACCAGCGTGGCGCCGGCCGGGGCGGAGCCAAGCAGCAGTTCGCCCTCGCGCGCCATCAGCTGCGCGGGCGGCAGCTTCTTCTTTTCCTCGAGCTCGCGCAGCGCGAGCGGCCAGCGGATGCGGTTGGCGTAGTGGTCGTAGAGATCGCGCTCGGGACCGCGCCCAGCGCGGCCGATGCAGGCGATCGTCAGTTTCACGTCAAAGTCACGCCGGTTTCTTGACGCGGCGGGCACGCACCGCCGCCTTGGGCGTGGCGGCGACCTCGTTCTCCAGCGCCCACATCTTCTCCAGCGCGTAGAAGGCGCGCGGCTCGGGACGGAAGATATGGACGACGACGTCGCCGGCGTCGGCCAGAACCCAGTCGCCGGTCTGCTTGCCCTCGACCGGGACATAGCCGTGGCCGGCCTGCTTCAGCCTGTCGGCAAGATGCTCGGCGATCGCCACAACCTGGCGATTCGAGCGGCCCGAGGCGATCACCATGTAATCGGCGAAGGCCGACTTGCCCTTGAGGTCGATGACGACGACGTCCTCGGCCTTGTCGTCGTCCAGCGAACGACGCACCAGCGCAAGCAGCGCCTCGGCGTCTTTGCTCCGGTCGGGAAGCTGGCGCCCCCCTTGGGTTGAATTCTCGGGGATGGTCTGTCCTTTCGCTTGGCGTTTGCGGCGCCGCACGGCGCGGATCGCCGTGGCGGAATGGCTGTCGAGGCGGCTCGGGATGAAGCACCAGGCCGGAGGTGGGCAGGAGGCCAGCATGCGGGCCTGCTCTGCCTCTATCCGGTAACGGGCGAAGGCGCGCGGGGCTGCCGCGCTGAGAGCCGGATAGCTCCAGCCCGGCCGCGCGAAGGCCGCGATCGGGATGGAGCCGAACAGCTCGCGCCAGCCGCGCCACTGGGCGAACTGGGGCAGGATGTCGGCGCCCGTCAGCCAGACGAAGCGGGCCTTCGGGTACGCGCGGCGCAACGCCCGCACCGTGTCGAGGGTGAAGCGCGTGCCCAGCACCAGCTCGGGCGCATCGATGCGGACGCGCGGATGGCGGCCGACGATCTGGCGCGCGCGGGCGACGCGGGTGGCGAGCGGCTCCATGCCGTCGTCGGTCTTGAGCGGGTTCTGCGGCGAGACCAGCCACCACACCTCATCGAGGCCAAGACGCTTCAGCGCCTCGAGGCTGATATGGCGATGGCCCTCGTGCGCGGGATTGAACGAGCCGCCTAAAAGGCCGATGCGGCGCGTCGTGTCCCGCGGCACGCCCGGCATCGGATGGAGAGGGCACGTCACGACACTCGTCGTCCCGAGCGGAGCCGCCCGCAGGGCGGCGTAGTCGAGGGACCTTGCTTCGACAAGTACGGCCTTGGAGGCTGAGAGAACGTCCCTCCGCTGCGCGCTTCGCGCTCCGGTCGGGACGACGGAAAGGGACTCATGGCCGCAGCGTGCCCTTGCCGCGCACGACGTTCTTGTAGGTCGTGAGCTCGACCAGGCCGACCGGCCCGCGCGCATGCATGCGGTTGGTCGAGATGCCGATCTCCGCGCCCAGGCCGAATTCGCCGCCGTCGGCAAACTGCGTGCTGGCGTTGTGCATGACGATGGCGCTGTCGACCTCGGCGAGGAAGCGTCGCGCCGTGGCCTCGTTGCCGGTGATGATCGATTCGGTGTGCTGGCTGCCGAAGGTCGCGATGTGGCGGATGGCGCCGTCGACGCCGTCGACCGTGGCGACCGAGATCACCGGCGCGAGGTACTCGGTGCGCCAGTCCTTCTCGGTGGCGGGCATGCGCCTTGGGATCGCGCTTCTGGACGTCGGCATCGCCGCGCACTTCGCAGCCGAGCTCATGCAGCTTCGCCAGCACCGGCATCAGGTGCGTATCGAGTGCGGCCCGATCGACCAGAAGCGTCTCGGCGGCGCCGCAGACGCTGACCCGGCGCATCTTGGCGTTGGCCACGACGTCGCGCGCCATGGCGACGTCGGCATCGCGGTCGACATAGACGTGGCAGATGCCGTCGTAGTGGCGCAGCACCGGCACGCGGCTCTCCTCGGTGACGCGGTCGATCAGCGAGCGCCCGCCGCGCGGCACGATCAGGTCGAGCCAGCCGGTGGCGCGCAGCATCTCGCCGACGGCGGCGCGATCGGTGGTCGGCACGAGCTGCACGCAATCCTCGGGCAGGCCGGCGCCCTTGAGCGCCCGGCGCAGCAGGTCGACGATGGCGCGCGAGGAATGGAAGCTGTCGGAGCCGCCGCGCAGCACCACGACGTTGCCCGACTTGATGCAGAGCGCGCCTGCGTCGGCGGTGACGTTGGGCCTGGCCTCGTAGATCACGCCGATGATGCCGATCGGCACGCGCACGCGGCTGATGACGAGCCCGTTGGGGCGGGTCCTGGTCTCGATCTCGGCGCCGACGGGATCGGGCAGGGCGACGATGTCGTCGAGACCCTTGGCCATGCCTTCGACGCGGTCGTCGTTCAGCAGCAGCCGGTCCTGCAAGGCGGCGGTCATGCCGGCGGCCTTGGCGGCCTCGATGTCCTTGGCATTGGCGGCCAGGATCGCGGCCTTATCGGCGCGGATCAGGCGCGCGGCGTCGGCCAGCGCGCGGTTCTTGGCTTCGGTCGAGGCGTTGCGCAGCGCCACGGCGGCGTCGCGGGCGCGCCGGCCCAGCTCGGCCACGATGGCGGCGGCATCCTCGGCGGGCTTGGTCAAAGCGTTCATCGGCCGCTCCAGTATAGCCCTATTCGACGACGAGGTCGTCGCGATGGACCATCTCGTCCCGGCCGCGAAAGCCCAGCAGGCGCTCGATCTCGGCACTCTTGCGGCCGGCGATGCGGCGGGCGTCCTCGGCGGCATAGGCCACCAGCCCGCGCGCCAGCACGCGGCCGAGCCGGTCCTTCACGTCGACAACGTCGCCGCGGCGGAACTCGCCGTCGACATCGGTGACGCCGGCGGGCAGCAGGCTCTTGCCGGCCGACAGCGCGCGCACCGCGCCGTCGTCGACGGTGAGGGCGCCCGCGGTCTTGAGCGAGCCCTTGATCCATTTCTTGCGCGCCGACAGGGGCGAGGCCTCCGGCAGGAACCAGCTGCAACGCGCCTTGCCGTCGATCAGCGCGCCGAGCGCCCCCACGGCGCGGCCGTCGGCGATCGCCATGCGGCAGCCCGCGGCCATGGCGATGCGGCCGGCGATCAGCTTGGTGACCATGCCGCCGTTCGAGAGCTCGGACGCCGCACTGCCGCCCATCGCCTCGATGGCCGGCGTGATCTCGCGGATCTCGGGAATGAAGACGGCCGAGGCGTCGGTGCGCGGATCGCCGGTGTAGAGGCCGTCGATGTCCGACAGCAGCACCAGCGTGTCGGCCGAGATCATCTCGGCGACACGGGCGCTCAGCCGGTCGTTGTCGCCGAAGCGGATCTCGTCGGTCGCCACCGTGTCGTTCTCGTTGATCACCGGCACGGCCTTCATGCCCAAAAGCGTGCCCATGGTCTGGCGGGCGTTGAGATAGCGCCGGCGCTCCTCGGAATCGTCGAGGGTCAGCAGCACCTGGGCGACGGTGATGCCGTGCCGCGCCAGCGCCTCCTGGTAGGCATGGGCGAGCTGGATCTGTCCGGTGGCGGCGGCGGCCTGGCTTTCCTCGAGCTTGAGCGGGCCGGGCGGCAGCTTGAACTGTGTGCGGCCCAGGCGGATCGCGCCGGATGAGACCAGGACGATCTCGCAGCCGCTCTTGTGCAGGCGGGCGACGCTGTCGGTCAGGCTTAAAAGCCAGTCGCGCCGGACCTCGCCCCGCGTCTCGTCGACCAGGATGGAGGAGCCGATCTTGATGACCAGCCGGCGCGCCTCCTCCAGGGGAGTCACGCGGCTTCCTTCCCTCGGGATGGGGCGGGGTCGCGCTGCTTCTCCACGAGCTTCATCAGCTCGTGCAGCAGGGGCTGCACGCCGTGGCCCGAGACACCGGAGATCACGTGCACCGCCTTGCGGCTCGCCTTGGCCAGCAGGGCACGCTTGGCCTCGATGTCCTCGGCGGTCATGGCGTCGGTCTTGTTGAGCGCCACGATCTCCTTCTTGCGCACGAGATTGCCGCCATAGGCCTTTAGCTCGCCGCGCACCGTGCGGTAGGCGCCGACGATGTCGTCCTGCGTTCCGTCGACCAGATGCAGCAGCGCGCGGCAGCGCTCGACGTGGCCAAGGAAGCGCGTGCCCAGGCCCGAGCCCTCATGAGCGCCTTCGATCAGGCCCGGGATGTCTGCCATGACGAACTCGCGGTCCCCCACCTTCACCACGCCGAGGCCAGGCGTGAGGGTGGTGAACGGATAGTCGGCGATCTTGGGCCGGGCGTTCGAGGTGGCGGCAAGGAACGTCGACTTGCCGGCATTGGGCAGGCCGACCAGGCCGACATCGGCGATCAGCTTCAGCCTGAGCCAGATCCACAGCTCCTCGCCCGGCCAGCCCTTGTCGGCGCGGCGCGGCGCGCGGTTGGTCGAGCTCTTGTAGTGCAGGTTGCCGTAGCCGCCGTCGCCGCCCTTGAGCAGCACGATGCGCTGGCCGATCTCGGTCAGGTCGGCCAGCAGGGTCTCGTTGTCCTCGGCGAACACCTGGGTGCCGCGCGGCAGGCGGAGCACGATGTCCTTGCCCGCCCCGCCGGTGCGCTGGCTGCCCATGCCATGATGGCCGGTCTCGGCCTTGAAATGCTGGGCGTAGCGGTAGTCGATCAGCGTGTTGAGGCCATCGACGCATTCCAGGATGACGTCGCCGCCGCGGCCGCCGTCGCCGCCGTCGGGACCGCCGAACTCGATGAACTTCTCACGGCGAAAGCCTGCGCAGCCCGCGCCGCCGTTGCCGGAGCGGACGTAGATCTTGGCCTGGTCGAGGAACTTCATGGCGGTGGGTCCAAAAAAGAAAAGGGGGAACGGCGAGCCGGTCCCCCTCGAAATCCGATCGGTCGGGAACGGCTATTCAGCGGCGATCGCCGGCGGGAGCACGTTCACCTCGACCTTGCCGCCCGAGCGCTTGCGGAACGACACGATGCCGTCGGCGGTGGCGAACAGGGTGTGGTCGCGGCCGACGCCGACATTCTCGCCGGCGTTCATCTTGGTGCCGCGCTGGCGGACCAGGATGTTGCCCGAGAGGACCTTCTGGCCGCCGAAGCGCTTCACGCCGAGCCGCTGGCCGTCGGAATCGCGGCCGTTGCGCGAGGAGCCGCCTGCTTTTTTGTGTGCCATGACTAACTCTCCGGTCGCTCTGCTAGGCGACGATCTGTTCGATCTTGACCACCGTCAGGTCCTGACGATGGCCGTTCTTGCGCCGCGAGTTCTGGCGGCGGCGCTTCTTGAAGACGATCAGGTGCGGCCCGCGCGCCTGCTTGACGATCGAGGCCACGACCTTGGCGCCGGCCACGGTCGGCGCGCCGACCTTTTCGCCGACCATCAGCACGTCGTCGAACTCGACCTTGTCGCCGGCCTCGCCCGCGATGCGCTCGACAATGAGCTCATCGTCGGCTGCGACCGTGTATTGCTTTCCACCCGTGCGGATAACGGCGATCATGAATGACACCCGACTTGAGGCCCTCCAGTTCGACCTGACCCACCACCCCTAGGGGAATTGGCAGGATCTGACCCTAAATGCCGGAAGGCATGAAACAGCACGGCGGGCCTGACCGACCCGCCGGAGGAGGGCGGAATATACGCAGGAAGCCCCCCAAGTCAACGGCGGAAAGCTTGGAAAATCAGGCCGTTCGACCCAAATCCGCGGTCCAAGACGCCGCGGTTGCTCGCGGGAAATCACCCTCTTATAAGCGTGGCCCCGGAGAGGTGCCAGAGTGGTCGATCGGGACGGTCTCGAAAACCGTTGTGCGTGCAAGCGTACCGTGGGTTCGAATCCCACCCTCTCCGCCAATTCTGGGCCTTTGGTCGCCCGAAGAGAGCTAACCCACAACTCGTCCCACATTTTGGAAGCGTTGCTAGCGGCCAAGCCTCCAAGTGCCGGTAGATTGCCTCGTTCTGTCGGGTCTAGGGCGTCACGAAAACTGCTGCGGGCCCGCGCGCCGATGGCAACAGGTTTGGGGTAGGCCTGCGCCGCTTGGGAGAGGCTGTACCTTCACAGTTGCGAATCTTCTCAGCGCCCCTTGGCATCAGCGATTCCCTGAGATCGACCTTTGGCTTCGGGCACATAGCCGATTGGGCTCACGGGCGAACGTGCAAGTCTTCCGTCAAGACACATCCAACACTGTCAGTTAGCGCATTGCCGACGATTTTCCGCGGTTCGCATTCACTGAATATTTTGCTGCTCGGCCACAACGCTTCGTTGCTGCGAACGTTCTTCCGGTGCTTCTCCACGTCGCGTCTCCAAAGAGATAGCCGCCATTCTCACGCGACGTGGATGACTAAGAGGTCGAATGCCATGGGTACTCTAATCGTAATCGAGAATAGGCACCGAGTGGCAGATGGACCGGGACGACCCTCCCTCCCTAGCCTTGTTGCCTCCGTGCTGCTCGTGGGCATGCCGGTCACTGCGCTTGGCCTATGCGCTGGGCTTATGGCGCATGCCAGCCCTCTGACTAAGCCTTTCGACGATAGGACAGGACCTGCACTGCTTGGATTCGTCGATGGCGCGATCGTTGAATGCCAAAATGGCGGAAACGGCGGCGGAAATGCCGGCGGAAACGGCGGCGGAAACGGCGGCGGAAACGGCGGCGGAAACGGCGGCGGAAATGCCGGCGGAAACGGCGGCGGAAATGCCGGCGGAAACGGCGGCGGTGGCGGTGGTGCCGGTGGCGGTGCCGGCGGCGGGAGTGCGGGTGGTGGTGCCGGTGGCGGTGCCGGCGGCGGGAGTGCGGGTGGTGGTGCCGGTGGCGGTGCCGGCGGCGGGAGTGCGGGTGGTGGTGCCGGTGGCGGTGCTGGCGGCGGGAGTGCGGGTGGTGCCGGTGGCGGTGGCGGTGCTGGTGGTGGTGCCGGCGGCGGGAGTGCCGGTGGTGGCAGCGGCGGTGCCGGTGGTGGTGCTGGCAGTGGTGCCAGCGCGGGTGGCGGTGCTGGTGGCAGCGGTACCGGTGGTGGCTCTGCGGGTGCGGGTGCGGGTGCGGGCGGAGGCAACGGAAACGGTGCGGTTGGCGCGACAGGTGCCGTGGCGGCCGTTGGGGGCGTCCTTGCAGGCGCACCCAACGCCGGCATTTCCACAAGCAGTGCAGCGCCTGGAAGCGATGGAAATGGCGCGGCCAATGGCGGGCCCGGCATCGCGGGCGGTTTTGGCGACTGGTCGTGGTCCGGCTTGGTTGCGGCCTCACCACTCGAGCGCGAGAAGCAACGCTCTTATAAACTGCAGGCTATTTACTTTCGACGCGACGCCTTCAAGAGCGCGGCGGACTGCATGACCGCGGCGTACAGCCAACGATTGCCCCTCGATGTTTGCCGCTGATGTGAGTTGGGCGCACTTGGCGTCAACCCCTCGACGGCGACTGCCGTGCGCTATCGATGAAAACGGAAATGTCAGCTTCGCCGACGGTCTTGCCCGGCGGCGCGCATAGGATCCCGCCCATCAAGGAGTCGTATCCGCCGCGTTGCGGTCTGCCAACTCGCCGGAAACCGATGCAGGTCCGTCCGACTTTGCCATCCTTGAATCTCACGTAGTCGGCATCCCCGTAACGGGCGACCGGCGAGACCTGTGTCATCGCCTGCCCGTTCTCGAATATCCACTTCACGAAATCGGCTGTCGTCTCGTCGGCGGAAAGATAGGAGAAAGTGTTCTGGCCTTCCCACAGGAACATCTGGACGTAGTAGCCGTCCCGGCTTGTTCCAAACGCGGCCCACTGACGGAAGGTGCCAATGTTCCCTTCGCTCGTCACGGCGTTGGTCGCTCGGCATTTTAATCCCGCCCAGGCGGCGATGCGTGATTGCCGGCAGTCTATGTCCGACCAGATGTATTGCCGCGCCTGAGCGGCGGCAGTTTTTATGGCGAGAACGAAGAGAATGCAGCACGCCATCGACGTGACGATGCGCATGGCCGATCCTCACTGGAAGTGTGAGCCAAGAACGCCGTTGGGTACTTCCAGGTTCCAGGCCCCGGTAATTCAATCGGCCCGCTGTGAAAGCTGATCGGGCCGCCCAGAAGCGGCGTTTGCGGGTTTGGCTCGGCAGCGACGACCAATGCAACCACCACGCGGACTGCTTGACGGCAGCGCACAGCCAGAAAATGCCCTCGACCTTTGCCGCTGACATGCTTCCGCGGACCGGCGGTTGAAGCCGTGCATCTGTCGATAGAGGGGGAGATATCGACATCGCTGACCGCCTTCCGAGTGGTATTTCTCCGCGTTGCGGTCTGCCCACACATCGGAAGCCGAAGGCTCGCTTGCCGCGCCATCTCCTAGGGGTGTTACGAGGCCGTCACCGTCGCCGCATCAATCGATCCTGTAGGGGGAGCCGAAAAGCGATGGGTGCAACAGCGGGCGCGCGCTGATGCAAGATGGCCGCGGCGCCGGCCAGGAACAGCACGGCCCAGCAGGTCGGGCCGACATAGGCGCCGGAGGCTTGGCCCAGTATCGCCCACGTGCCCCAGCAAAAGGCGGCACTGGGGACGCCGAGGATGCGCAGCCATCTGGAAATGACGGCTATCATGACGACGCCCCAGACGAAGCCGAGATAGATCCAGTGCAGCCAGAAATAGTTGATCAGCAGCTCGGTGGACGGCGACACGACGTGCCAACCCGCCGAGTAAAAGCGCGAGCGCAGATAAAGATTGGTGATCTCGCGTTCGACGAAGGGCTCGCCCGTCAGTCCCGCGCCGGTGGCAGGGTAGCGCCTCATGATGTCCAACCCGGCCAGTGCCGGACCCTGCACGCGGTAGAAGAAGCTGGGATCGTCGCCGGAGGCGACCTTCTCGAGGCGTTCGGCGAACAGGGTCTTGGCCAGCAGCACCGCCATCAGCGCAAACAGCGCAGCGACCATGGCAACGACAAGAAAGCGCGTGGCGTCGATGCGGCCGCGCCGCCGGCTGTCGAGGAAAAGCAGATACGGCAGCAGCAGCCCCAGCATCAGCAGCAGCGTCGGCCCGGGCATGGTGAACAGGCCAAGGCCGACCAGAACGAGATAGAGCGGCAATTTCCAGCGCCACCGGCTGGTGACCAGCCAGATGAAACTGAAGAGCGTGTAGCAGAAGGTGACGCTGGCCGGCTCGGAGGCGAAGAACTTCGGCCGTACGCGGTTGTATAACAAGAGGTCTCGCAGGTCGTTTTCGTAGACGCCCTTGCTGTAAAGGACATTGCGCACGGCATCGCTGACGGGCCGGAAGCCGGCGTGGCTTTCGAGCAGGCAGCCTATCAGGATGATCAAGGCGAAGCCCAGGAAGAGGCTAGCGATCTGGCGATGGCTTGCCTGGCACACCGTCAGGAACAGCGCGTAGCCGATGATGAGTGAATAGGTGAGCTGGATCAGGCCATTGGCCCGCCGCGACAGCCAATTGATGTTGGGCGCCAAGAGGATCGACACCAAGTAGAACGTCAGGATGACAAGAAGGCCGACCAGGGCGCGCTGGGTGATCAGATTTCGCCGTCGCCACAGGAGGATCAGACCGGCAATGCCGGACGGTGCAGACGGCAACGGCACCTTCTGCGAGATCATGATGGTGTAGTTGGTGTAGAGGCCTATTAGGAAGACGCAGACCAGCACGAGGTCAACCCAGTCGAGCCGAGTCTCCTTGGCTGGCGCATAGTAGCTGACGCGCGCTACCGCATAGCGCCCAGCTATGCTGCGCGGTAGAGCATCAAGCAGCGGGCCTGACCCCCGGACCATCCATCACGTCTTCACCGCAGCCTCTAACACCCTACGTGGGCTAGCGGCCGGCATCCGCCGTTCGCATTGCGGAGTGGCGCTGCCGGCCACCCCGTGTCACGTAACGAACGCCAGTTTTGGAGAAAACGTGACAGGCGCTCTCCAGCATCACGCCGTGGCCACAAGCACGCGCTCGCCGCCAAGGCTGCGGATCGTTGGCCCAATAATCAGCGGACTGTCGCTGGGTCTTCTCACAGGGTGCTCGGGGATAGTTGGAAGCCGGCCCCATGCCGGCCCTCCCACACACAAGGCATACGTGCACAGGAGTCGGGCCGGTTGACGATAGGCCGCATGCTAAAGCGTCCGCCTGGGCGCTTTTGTTGGTGGACCCCGAAACGGCCACACACTCCTTAAACTTGCGCGACTACCTTTGACCTGCCCTGACCCCAAACAGGGTAGGCGGGTGGTTGAACTCCTTGGGGAACGACCGCAGTGGCCCACACCACTGTCTGCGCGAGCCAAGCGCGCGGGCCTGCCTCTTCTTGATCCAGGCTCCTAATTTGCGAGCTTGCCGACGTCAGCTTGGAAGGTCCCGAGCTATCGCTCCAGTAGCTCCGTAGGCGCAGTGCCGACCTCGGCGGGCGGGCGAGCAATCCGGCACGACCGGGCTCGGGCGTCAGGCGCTGATTGGCAGCTCTTCCTGATCAGTCCAGACCGCGACCATGAGCGCGAGTGCAACACCCGCCAGCATTGCCTGCATCAGCAGGCCGAGGAAGTCAGTGTCGAAAGTCGATGGCAGAAACCGGACGGACACCTTCCGTCCGGCCCCTTCCCAGACGCAACCCAACGCGACACACCTCCCAAAGGAATGTCGGCTGGGCCTTTGGGTTTCACTTTGTAACGCTTCTAAGAACGCGAACGAGAGACACGTACCGGTCACGGCAACGCGGTTAACTCCCCCAGAGGCGGCGACGCCGTTAGAAGCACAGCGCCGCCCGAGCCCCAAAGCCGGGCGGCGCTTCCTTACCATCCCTTCAGCAGGTGTGGCAGCGGCCAACGCTTCTATGTTCCCGGGCTCCAGGGACCGTTCCGTCGTCACTGACAAGCGATTCGACGTGAGCTCTTTCGGGGTACCTCCAATGCCACCGCACTGGCCTATGGCTTGGAGGCAATGCAACGCTCAAACTTCGTGGAGCAATTTAATGCCATTGGCTAGGAGACCGAATTGAGCAGAACTCCGAAGATCAATCGCGCGCGGCGCAATGCGCTGAAAGCGGCCACGCTGATGGGTGCGTTCGTGGCGGCCAGCGCTCTGCACGGGCAAGCATCGGCTGCTGCAACAACGGCAATGGCAACAACGGCAATGGCAACGGAGGCTGTGGCGTAGGTCAGCAGACCAACGGATGCGGCGGTAACGGGAATAACGGCAACAATGGCGGAAATTGCTTTGCGCGGGGCACACTTGTCAGGACGCGCGAGGGCTATCGGCCGATCGAAACCTTGGCAGTAGGCGACGAGGTTGCCGTGCGTTTTGGGGGCTTCGCGCCGATCAAGGCAATGGTTAGCCACACCTTGAACAGCGTGTCGGGCAAATGGGTTGGCGAGTTTAACTTGCCGGTCCTCGTGCGGCGCGGTGCTCTGGGCGAGAACGCGCCGGCCGCAGATCTTTGCCTCACTGCTTTGCATCCCGTCTACGTTGACGGCTTCCTGATGAACATCGGCGACTTGGTCAACGGGACCAGCATCGTCTTCGAGGCGGCCAACGGTCGGGATACGCTTGACTTTTTCAACATCGACCTCGATCGTCACGACATCCTGGACGTGCAAGGTGCATTTTGCGAGTCGCTGTACAGAGCGGGGACGGAGCGCTGTGCACCGCTCGTCTTGGGCTTCGACGGTCGCCGTAGCAGGCTTCGGTCGCACATGCGCAGCGTGGCCTCACTCGTTGTCGATCGGCGACAGCCAATTGACATCATTCGCGACAATCTAGAGGAGCGTGCGCTCGGCTTTGCGCGAGCAGCATAACCCTCAGTTGCTGTCGATCGGCTCAAGGCTAGAAGCTCTGGCGCGCCCGCCGGCGACGGCGGGGCGTTCCGCGCTTGGCTCGTCGGTTTTTCGATCATCCGGACGCACCGTTTTCGCGTGGCTTTCGGATTTTTCCATAATGTAGTTTCCCTTGGCAATGGGTCTACTTGCCCAAGGAAACTCGCCAAGGCCCTCATCAGCAGCCTGAGCACGGAACCGAACCACCTCTGTGCGTTCGCTGGCGACCGAGTGGCCGTTGGGCGGCATCTTCGCCAGAAGGCGCGGCAGTGTTCGGCGGCCATTCGATGAGCCACGATTCGCCAGCAGCGCCGACGATGTTGCAGCCATTCGATGGGATCGCCGAAGAGATGCAGCGGCACCCGGTGGACAAGGGCGCGATCGAGCGCCGCCTGGCCGAGGATCGCGCCGAGGCTGATCGACGTCGCGCTGCGCCGCGAAGCGAAGCCGGTGGCCGCGAGATCGAAGATCCGGCCATCGTCGGCGAGCGGCACGATGATCGCCGGCCGGCCGGCGGGATCGCCCGACCGCGACCGACCGCAGGCCCCACAGCGGCACGCCGTCGGCCGCAGGCAGAGCGGCGGCCAAGGCGGCGGCGACTTCGGGATGGCGGGCCACGCGGTGCGCCGTCAGCAGCTCCCGCAGCGGGCCATTCATGGCCGCACTGCCCGGGTCGGCAGGCCGTCGAGCCAGGCCTTGATCGAGGGGACGGGGATCAGCGTACGCTGGCCGCACTTCACGGCGCGCAGGGCATGGAGCCTCCTTGGATGACCGCGGAAGCTCCTTCACTAAAACGGAGACGTACATGACGATGGCAAGCGCCGCGTTGCTCCCTCGCCTGTAATTTGCGTCATACCCCGATCATGTGCTGTCGCTGCCGGCACTTGCGAGGGCGGCGCCTCAGCCGGCCTCGGCTCAACCTGGCGGGGCTTTCAAGTGTAAATCAGAACCAGTCAGCCTTGATCTGCTGCATGAGGCTGCGGGGGTCTGGATCCGCCGGCCGGCGTCAGTCAGCGCGACGCTGCGCCCGTCCCCGCGTCTCGAGCCAGCCGGCACACTTGAACAGCGGTTCAAGTATGGCGCGAGGCCAGATTATAAGGGTCCAGATGATAAGAGGCGGGCCCACGCGGGCTCCGACCGCGTGGACAGTGGTGTGGGCACTGCGGTCATTCCTTTACGGCTCAACCATCCCGCCGCCCTGAATTGGGGACAGGGCCACTGTTCCGTAGCAATGCAACGCATCGCGCCGTTACAACATTCAGGCACCCTCTCCTGAAGGGTCATGAACCAACGTCACGGACTACCTCTTAAGAGGTAGCGTGTGACAGACCGACATGAACGGCCTCACGTTGTCGACTATGGTCTGCATCGTGGGAAGGGAGATGCCGGTGGGTGACTGGCGGAAGCGTCCCTTTGTCGGGGTGGACCGGTGCCACCGGTCGGCCCCCTCAGGCGAGACCAAAGCCGGATCGTGGGGCTGTGTGGGCGCCGATCCGGCTTTGGTCCCTGACGCTGCGTCTCTCATTGGTGGAATGGGCTCACCAACAAAACCTCGCAGGCATTCCCAAAAGAGTACGTTTTCGAGAGCAGTTCTTCGCCTGCGCATTTGGGTAGCTCCCCTGAAGGGTGAGCGGCGCAGGCAAAGAATCCGACATTGGCATGCCGCCAACTTAACCTGTGTTAATTCGCCGAGCCCGACGTTCCAGTACGGTGCAGTGGTGTGTGGGACTGTGGGATTGGGGGCAACAAATGGCAGAGCGTGTAGCCACGCTGATCATTGAACCGTGCTCGCTTGTATGCGAGGCGCTGGGTTCACTGATGGCGAGTCATTCTTATCATGTAGTCGGCGGTGTCGCCTCAACGGCCGACATCGACAGTGCGTCGCTTGTCGCAGACGTGCCCAAGCTCGTTATCCTGGGGGCACTGCCGGCCGAGGAGGCTGCTCCTGCCGCGAGCTGCATTCGCAAGCTGTGGCCGGACACCAAGATCGTTCTTCTCTTCGAGCGCGCATCGTCGACCGATTTCCAGAAGCTGTCGGTGTCGGAGATCGACGGATGCGTTCCATTATCCGCGTCGCCTGAGGTGCTCATCGGCGCTCTTCGGCAGATTCTCGATGGGGATTTCAAGATCCTGATCCAGAACGCTGCGTCCCGTTCGGTGATCGCGTTGCCGTCCGCTGGGCTGCCGATCGCGGCGGTTGTGACGGCTGAGGAGGCGCGGAATGATGCCTTCGACGGCTCCTTTTCCATTCGAGTTCGTCACGGCCTGTCGGAGCGTGAGGAGCAGATCCTCAAAAGCGTGGTAAAGGGACATTCCAACAAGATGATCGCCCGGACGCTCGACATTGCGGAAGCAACGGTCAAGGTCCATATGAAGTCGGTCCTGCGAAAGATACGGGTGGCCAACCGAACCCAGGCCGCCATCTGGGCGCTCGAAAATGGCTACGCCGCCAACAACCGGCATCCCGAGCTGCCGCGCCTTGAAGCCACTTTTCAGCCGGCGCCACGGACCGAAGCACAAGCGGTGCGCTGATGGACAGTGACACCCTCGCACGCCGCATCTTCGTGGCCTACTGCGGCGCATTCCTCGTGCTTGCGCTGCTCGTCTGCGTGCTTAGGCCGTAGGCCTCACTGAAAGCGCCGCACCTTACGGTCGGCCCATCGGCGACCGAGTTGGCAGCTCTTGGGCGGGCAATAGTTACGCCGCCCGTTCGGCGAGAATCCGAGCAGGTTCGGCGAGAACTCAGTGGGGTGCCTTGCTAGCCTCCTCGCCTTTGGGGCATGTCCACCTTGTGGGTAGGGAGCCGTTGGTTGGTCGTGTGGGCGACTAGCTACATGCTTCTTCGATGGTGCGGGCGATGCGGCCTGAGCTGCACCGCTCCTACCAACAGTAAGCTCGATATGCTTCAGTCGCTGCCGTGGGAACGACATCTCGGCCGCCGAAGTGGCTAAAGCCGCAGCTCACCCGCATGGTGGACGAGGCGTCGGCGGGCCACGGCTGGCTGCACGAGATCAAGTACGACGGCTACCGCATGCATGCAGAATTCGGCGCAGTCTTTTCAAGCTGCTGACCAGCACCGCCCATGCTGCTCGACATCAACCGAAGGGCTATGCTGCCCGCGCCAGGCCGAGCCCACGCTCCTCGAGTTTGTCGCGAATGATGTCAATTGGCTGTCGCCGATCGACCACGACTGATGCCACGCTACGCATGTGCGAGCGAAACTTGCTGCGGCCGCCGTCGAAGCCCAAGAGCGGTGCACAGCGCTCTGTCCCCGCTTTGTACAACGACTCGCAGGATGCACCTTGCGCATCCAGGATGTCGTGACGATCGAGTTCAATATTGAAAAGGTCGAGCGTATCCTGCCCGTCAGCCGCCTCGAAGACGATGCTGGTCCCGTTGACCAAGTCGCCAACGTTCATCAGGAAACCATCAACGTAGACGGTATGCAAAGCCGTGAGGCAAAGATCTGCGGCCGGCGTGTTCTTACCCAGGGCACCGCGCCGTATGAGAACCGGCAGATTCCACTGGTTGCCGTCCCATTTGCCCGACACGCTGTTCAAGGTGTGACTGACCATTGCCTTGATCGGCGCGAAGCCTTCGAAGCGCACGGCAACCTCGTCGCCCGCTGCCAACGTTTCGATCGGCCGATAACCTTCGCGCGTCAGGATTTGCGTGCCCCGCGCAAAACAACTGCCGCCCCCGCCAGGACCAGGGTTACCGCCAGGACGGGGGTTACGGCCAGGTAGGAGGTCGCGAAGAAGGTCACGAATGAAGTCGCGGACAGGTTGAGATTGCGCCGATGCCTGCTTATGCGGAACGCCAGTCGCCAAGATCGTACCCAAGGCCAAGCCGGCTGCCTTCAGCGCATTGCGCCGCACGCGATCAATCTTCGGAGTCCTGCCCATTCCAGCCTCCAGGCTAATGGCAACATCGGCTTCGCGAAGTTTGAGCGTCGCATGGCCTCCAAGCCATGGGACGAAGGCGGGGCATTGGAGGTACCCCAAAAGGAGTTCACGTCAAGATCGATGGTCCGTGACGACTTGGCTGCCAACGGCCACGTTATCGCGGTCGAATTGTTCCAATGTTCTGCCGAAGAAGAGGCTTGTCACCGAGCCAGCTTGATCGCGCTAAACCTGAGTGGAAGTCCCACGAGCTGTGGCGGTTGTCGCGGAAAGTGATCTGCACAATTTCAAGCTGAGACAGTGCCCAGCAACGGCGCGTGGGACGATGGCCGGCTGTGCGTTCAGGTGCGCGTGGGCCGGCGCGCCTAGCTAGGCTGCCTTCTTCATCGATCTCGCTTTGGCCACCGCCTGCTGCGAGGCGCCAGCCAACCCGATAGTGCCAGCATGACAAGTAACATCCCGCCACAGCCTCTGCCGTTGCGCAATCCCGTCAGCACATGGAGCAGCTTCAAAGCGACCTCCATCGGTCGATGCGGTCAAGGAAACGCTCTCTTCAAGGCGACGATGCAAGGCTAGGCGAATACTGGAGCCCTTGCTGTTCAGTATTGGGCATGCTCGTCGGCGCCTAAGATGCAGCAGCACCGTACCCAAGCCGCCAAGCTGGCCCATGAATATGCCACTCGACGCGGCCCCCGCAGCCAGGGCAGCGATAATGCCGACGGCTTCCTCGAACCTCTTCGAGAAGGCGATGGTGAAGCTGGCGATTACATAGCGGGCAGCGCTAATCTCATGGCATGTCCGATTCCAATACAGACCGGTATTCGATCGAAATTAAGAACCTCACGACAGGCGAAATCGTCATCCTGACCGCAGTCGACATGACCGATGACGAGAAGAACGTTGTCGTGCGCCAATTGCTTCGGCTGTCTGGCGCACCGGCAGCGCTATGGATAGATGACAACGAGCCTAAGAAGCCATACTGAGCGCTCCTACGTCTGCGTCGGCACGGAAGGCATGCGGAGGGTGGACCTAGCCTATCCACGAGGGCATGCGGCGGCGATCGGCGTGGCCAATGGCCTGAGCATAAGGTGTCGGGAAAGCAAAGCCGTACAAGCGCGCGCGCCCTTGAGATAGGACTTCGACGCTGTCCGCAAAGCCTGCGCTGATACCAGACTGCTCTTGCGGGAACGACATCTCGGCCGCCCAAGTGGATCAACCCGCAGTCCGTGCGCTTAGTGCGGTTCTTGCTGCACGGCGACAGCCAGCCGCCATCGAATTGTGCCTTGAGCCGGCGAGTGCCTGGAGTGTTTGTCCAACGGAAGCGGCTTGGAGGCGTCGGCAATTGCCTCACGGCCGCACCCGCAGCATCGATAGATGCCAGGCCGAATGGGCGCTTGTCCGGGCTCATACTCCTTGTCGAACTCCGGACTGATGCTGACTTCTATGTCGTTGCTACGCCTAAAAAGTGTCATGGATCGCCCTCGTTCGCAGATCCTCAGAGCAGGTAATAGCGCCGTCTTCTGCAGATAGGCGTGGGATTCCGCACACAGGATCTGCAACCGAAACAAAAAAGCTTTGGAGCGGTTCGTCGACCTTCGCCCTGGCTGTTCGCCACCAGCATGGTCGAATTGACCGCGTAGACCGGTGAGCCGGTCGACCGCTGTGGGATGGCGCTCGGGCCGCTCGATTGCGTCAAGGCGGTAGTCCTGCATCCCCGTTTCCTTGATTGGCTCTATCACCGCCATGTACGCTTGAACTGGAGGCGGCGATCGACGTGTTGGCAGATGCGGCTGGCGTGTCCCGCTCGGAGGCCATGCGGCGACTCATCGAGGCAGGGCTGAAAAGGCCGCCCAAGGTGAACACGAAGGGGAGTCAATGATGCGTGTGAGGTGGAGCGAGCGGCCGCGAGCGCATCGATGGGCGATAGTCGGGGCGTTCGTCGGCATGGCGGTCGGCGCCATGGCCGTCTTTCAATATGCTGTCTACGGGTCCACCTTCGATCGATGGCTGATAATGGTGGCGGGCTTGCTGGGCGGAGGCGCTGTCGGACTCTTGTTGGCGAAGGTCAAGAGATGACGCAACCAAACCTGGTCAGGACACGCGTTGCTGCACAGGAGCCACGGAGGCGCAGGGTTCTTTTGCTTGCTGTGTTCGGCTTGGCTGGCCTGGTGCTGCCCCGTGCCGCTTCAGCGCAACGCGCCGATGATCGGGCGCAATTCAATTCACGCATGAACGTGCTCGACCGTTCGGTGGCGGAACTTTCGATCCAGATCGAGCGGCTCAACGCCCGTGACCGTGAACTGCAACGCCAGTTGGAGAAGATGCGTACCAACTACGACCAGCGCTTGGAACGGCTGGAAAAAGGACCCGCACCCAAAACGCCTCCACCACGCCGGCCCAAGCCCTAAGGCTCCGATGTAGCAACGTAGCTGCGGCATCCAGGGGCGATGGGCAAGGCAATGATGGGAACGAAGACCGCAATGCGCCTTGTTGCCGTTACAGTCGCTTTGCTCACGGGCTGTGCTTCCGATGTGAAGCAGCAGCGACATTCCAATGCGGCTATCGAGCAGATCGAGGAACAACGCCGTGCCTGCTACGCGGACGCTGCCCTGGCTATAGATGACGGCGTGTCGGATGCTGGGACCGTTGGGAAAGCCGTGTCAGCGCACTGTCGCAAATACACCGATGAGTTGATTCTACGGGCCTCGTCTGACGGTCCCCAGGCTGTCCGGTCAATACGGCAACACGCTGATGATGTGGCCACAACGTATGTCGTCGAGTTCCGTAGACTGAAGAAACTCCCCGCTTAAGCTCGCGACTTCCGAGCACTACCCTCCGGCCCGCGCCAGGCGCTGTACGAGTCAAAAACCGACCGTAGCGGCGATTCTGATGTTGCCGGTCAAGCGCCAGCGCCGGAAACTGACCCTATGCCGCTTCAATGGACGATTTCTCATCCGAAACGACTTATCGTCGCGGTCGCTAAAGGCGAGATGCGTCCTCGCGCCATGGTCGACTTTCTGGCAGGGCTTGATGCGGCGGGTGCACGCCCCTACGCCAAGCTCGTGTTCCTGGAGCGGCTTGTTACGACATTCAGCGAGGACAGTGTCGGCGCCCTTGCCAACCTGGTGCGCCAGCGGGAGCAGGAAAGCGAAGTCGGGCCGATCGCCATTATTGCCCAGGACGACGCTACCTTTGAGCAAGCCTGCCAGTTTGCCCATGTCGCCGAGCTTGTCCGGCCAATCCGGGTCTTTCGTGAATGGCACGAAGGCCGGCGCTGGATCGATGCCATCACCGCAGAGCGCGCAAACGCCGCGGACTGAGAATGGACCTCCCTACTTTCGACCGCCGATTGCAGCAGGCAGAAGACTTGGTAGGCCGGCTGGAGAAGAACATCGTCTTTCAGCGCCAGATGATTGCCACGCTGGATCAAGGCGGCCACGACGTCAGGGCGGCAAAGATGTTCCTGAGGCGGCTGGAAACTACCCACGCGAAACACGTCGCTGACAGGGATCGATTGTTCAAGGAACTGGCGAACCGCTCATAGGGCTTCATTGGCAGCGGCCGAAGGGAGGGGAGCGATGGCGGAACTGGATCTTGCGAGAAAGCTGCTGGCGGAGTTGCGTCAGATGCCGAATGCCACCCCGGCCGAGACGCTGGCTGCGTTCAGGCGACGGCTTGTCGAGTTGGGGCTAGCGAATGGGAAGGCCCGATGAGCCCCGGGCGCGCGCTGACAATCTCATGGCCTGAGCGCTATGCCGTGTTGCTCGTCTGCGCGTACTTCGGCGCCGTGATAGCTCTGCTATGGGTGATGGATCACGTTTGACGATGCAGCCGGCCCACGGGGCAGGGCGCAGCTTCACGCGATCGAGCGGCGTTTTCGGGCTGGCAAGTTCGTCACAGGGCGAGGGACAAAAACAAGCTCACAACGGTGAGGAACAGGGCAAACACCAGAGCGTCCAAAGCCATCGCTTTACGGCCTCCTTCCATGGATCGTTCATTCGCCACGAGAGCACCGCCGCGTAGGCGGCTCCACGTCCCTTTATGGTTAGCTCTTTAGCTGCCCGCGCGCGGGTCCGTGTACGGGGTGTGCTCTACCGCTGAGCTAAGCGCCCGGATCGCGTATGACCGACCGCCGATTGCGCCACCCAAATCCTTCGGGGGTAACCCCGGTCCCAGCGTCGATCTCAGCGTGGCAGCAACAGACCGCGCGCGTAGGACTCGCGGTCCGTGCAGGCGCGGAGGCTCTCCGCCTGGGGCCGGAGCCCAGTGCGCAGGCAAGCCTCCTGCGCATCAGCGACGACGAGGGCGTAGCGGCGTGCAAGACGAAGCTCGCCCTGCTCCAAGCCACGGATCGTCTGGGACAGGCAAATTTCATGGACTTCGCTGTCCGGGCTGATGCCCTCCTCGCGACAGATGCGCTGCGCATGGCCTTGAGCCGAGAGCGGCGGAATAGGGGGCAGGAAGGCCACGAACGCGCCAACGATCAAGACGCCGCCCAGCGCAACGGAAGCATGCAGTCGGCTATTGGTCATGGCTGCGGCTCCTGCGCCGTGTTGCCGGGGCAACGTTGCGTAGGAGGCGGGGTTGCTGCCCCGAATTCTGGGTAGCCGGCACCCTCCTGCGTCCAGGACGCTGTCCGGTTCCAGCAACCGCTGAGACCGGCCAGCGTAGTTTGTTCATGGCTGACCAAACGCAAAGGGCCGCCCGGCTTCTGGCGTGGGCAATGTATCGCGCGACGGATGGCGAATGCCGTTGGTGGGGGTTGCCGCCCAATCTGAACGACCTGACGAAAGAGGCTATCGCGGTGGCCGTCGCTCGGGGTTGGATTCTCAATCGTGGCGACGGCGTCCGCCTGACCGAGGCCGGGCGAGACCTGGTCGAGGGCCGGTAGGCAATCTAGCTGTGGCAAAAGTCACAAAAGATCCGCCCCCGTTTGTCTAAGCTCGGCCGTGGGCAATTGGGAAAGTGGGCTGGAAAGGCGGTCTTCGGACCGCCTTTCTTGGTTGTGGGTAGGGTCGAAACCCGACGGCGTAGCTGCTGAGCAAGCGGGGCTGGAATCTGGGTAGGCATCGCCTATTGTCGGTCCATCGCCACAAGAACAAGGGTCAAAGGTCAGCCATGCCCCGCATCGTCTTGCTTGCCGTGATTTGCGCAAGCTTCCCTTGGGGCCCACTCAACGCTCAGTCGTTCGAAGGAGAGTGGTCCGTCCTGCAGGTCTGCGAGACGACCCAGGAAGGCGCGCGAGGCTTTACGTGGCGTTACGGCGCAACCGTGAAGAACGGTCATTTTCTCGGACAGTACCGCAACGCAGGTCAGAGTCCGTCAATGACCCTTGAAGGGCAGATCAAGGCCGACGGCACCGCTTCGCTCGCCGCTCGTGGCATTTCAGGTTCCGCCGATTTCAATCAGAAGTTCGCGACCACGGCGTCGCCCATTGCTTTCCAAGTCGTGGCGAAGTTCTCCGGCACGACGGGTACAGGCGAGCGCGTGGGCAGCCGGGCCTGTAAGTTTTCGTTTGCCAAAGGGCGATGAGGCCCGTCAGCGGCCCGCCCTATTGAACTTCACCTTCTCGCCCGGCTTGACCGCCTTCGGCCTTTGTACATTTGCCCCTCCCTGGTTCTCGCCCAGCCACTCCTTCCATAGCCACGCCACTACTTGCGATCTTCGGCTTCCGCGGTGGCATGGCGCTGGCTGGCGCTTGGCAGCGTCTCGTCCAGGTTAACCCGCCACGACACAGAGAATACAAACCAGCCCTCGCGCCGATACAGCGATGAAACATCGGATTGCCAAGCTCTATCTACCTGGATTGGGAAGGGTGGCCGCATCGGTGTGGGACTGGCGGCGGGCCCTTAATTGGGGGGAGCGGTGCAGTTGGGGCTGCACCGCTCCAATCCAGGGGCGATTTTCCCGAGAATGCCGGTCGGCCGGTCAGAAGGCGGTCGTTATCCGCGGCACGATGATGGCGCCCGCGGAGGCCGAGTACCGCTAGAATGTCCGTCCCAGTAGTGCGACGGCGGGGCGCCCCGTCCATCTGCCGCGGAGAGGCCGCTGGCGGCCGAGCGCGCGGGTGCCGTAGCGGCGTGCCTGTGGCCCCGCAGGTCAGCGACAGATCACCGGCGCTCTCTAACCTCGGGCCTTGGCCCGGTCCCGGAGACCGCGCAAGGCGAGCGCGTAGCCCGCGATGCCGAAGCCGGTGACAGCGCCGAGACAGGTGCTCGCCACTTCGGAGACGGCACCTCGCCGGGCCGGATTGGAGATGTGGACCTCGATCGTGGGGAAGCCGACATTGCCGATGGCGGCGACCAGCGCCGGATAGCCGCGCGAGTATCCGGACGGGTTGATGATCGCGCCCGCGATGCCCTCGTCGTGCGCCGCGTAGAGGCGGTTGATCACCTCGCCTTCGATGTTGGAATGGAAGATCTCGATCTCCACCGCGAGCTCGTCGGCATAGGCACGGATTTTCGCATCGTACTCCGGCAGCGTCATCGGCCCGAAGATCTCGACCTGCGCCTTGCCGCGCATGTTCATGCCGGCACCGTGGACTACAAGGATTTTCATGGTCGGTCCTCTAAAGAAAGATTTGGCTGAAGTACGACTTCAGCGCTTCGGGATCGGGAGGTTGACTGCGGAAGCCGATGTAGCCGTCGGGACGGACCACATACAGGCATGCACTGCGAGCGCCATAGCGATGATGCAGCTCACCCCGCGGATCCAGGAGTATTTCACCCTTGCCTGCCAGGTCCTCGGGCAGCTCGTGCGGGACGACCAGGTGCGCTTCGATGCGGTCCGGGTGCGCGCGCACGGTTGCATCGGCCAGGGCTTGCAGTCGTTGGTGCGTTTCCGCCGTCGCGAGCGCGCCTGCGAACAGCACCAGGTGGTGCGCGGTTCCCCGTAATCGCTGGAAGAACCGGACGGAGTCACGTCCAGGATGAAGCATGAGCCGGGCATCGACGGCTCGATCTCCCGCGCGTGGCCCGGCGCCAAAATCATGCCACCCAAGAACACTGGCGTGCGCCTCGTGAAGTCCCGGCAGGAAGCGGTGGTGCTCCGCGACGACGGGGCTGTGGCGGTAGCCGATGTTCAGCTCGGCCACGGCTCTGCGCATTCTTTGCTGCATCACTTCCTGGCTGGCCAGGACCGTAGCTAATTTCTGCCGGACGGTCTCCGGCAGAGAAAGGTGCAGGTCCTCGCGCAGCACGGCCCGGTGCAAATGGTCCGATAGGCAGAGCATGTCCCGCCCGGCCTGGTGACGCTCGATATGGTAACTCTCGAGAAGGCTTGCCGGGGATCCGGCGTTCAATACCAGTCCAAGTTTCCAGCCGAGATTGTAGGCATCCTGCATGCCGGTGTTCATGCCCTGGCCACCGATGTTGGAGCAGACATGGGCGGCGTCCCCGAGCAGGAAGACGCGGCCGACACGATATCGCCCTGCTTGACGGCCGTGGACACGGTAGCGAACGCTCCAGATGGGATCGCTCAGCACGCCACCGGGAGTTCGGGCATCGAATATCGCCTGAAGGTCCTCCAAGGCTGGCGCTCCCGGCGGCGGATGGTCTCCCTGGGCCGGGCCGAGATCGGCAACGATGGCAGCGCGGCCTTTCGGCAGCGGGAAGATGGTGAGCATGCCCTCGGCAGCGAAGAAAGAGAGCTGTTCGTCCCGAGGCAGCTTCCAGTCGACCTGGACGTCTGCCGAGATGAGATCGGTGGGATAATCGTCACCGGCGAACGAGACGCCGAGGGCGTGGCGAACGGTACTGTGTGCGCCGTCGCAGGCGACCAGGTAGGAGACGTTGGCCGTCTCTTGTCCACCGTCGGGCGACTGAAGCGTCGCGCGCACGCCGTCTTCGTCCTGTTCGAAGGCAACGAGTTCGACACGCCGTTCCACCTCCGTGCCGAGACGCGCCAGATATCCGGCCACCATGCGCTCTGTCTGGCTCTGTGGCAGTTGCAGGACGAAGGGAAAGGCCGAGTCCAACTCGTCAAAGGTCAGGTATTTGATGAGCTTGTGATCGGACGTATAGGTCGCTTTGGCGTGGCAGATGTTGCCCGCCTGAACGAACTCGTCCGCAAGGCCAACGGACTCCAGGATTTCCAACGTGCGCGCCTGAATGGCAGCGGCACGGGTGTCATGGGTGGGCCCGTCGTTCTTGTCGACGATCCGGCAGGAAACGCCATGCCGCTTCAGCTCAGCCGCCATGAACAGGCCCACTGGACCTGCGCCCACCACCAATACCTGGGTGTCGGTAGCCATCAGGTATCCTTTCGCGCCGACCAACCATGAGCTGGTCATCACCTCAAGACGGCCGGGTTGTGGCCGGCGTGGCGCCTCGTCGCTTATGCTGCGTTCTGCGACCAGGCAAGACAACCGTTTTCGACGGTCGCCTCCCGTCTGAACCCGACGCGCTGGGCGCGTTGCAATGCATCTACTTCAGGAGCAGCCATGCAGATCGCAATCGTCGCCATCCCCAACGCCCCGCAAGGCGGCGGGTCAGGTGCCATGCTGGGCCGCGTGGTCGAGTTCGGCCAACGCGTCGAGCGCCTGGGCTTCGCCGGCTGCTGGATCGTCGACGCCTTCGCGCGCGGCCAGGCCATGCTCGATCCGCTGATGTTCCTCTCGGCCCTGGCCGGCGTGACCGAGCGCATCGAGCTCGGCACTTGCGTGATGCAGGTGCCGCTGCGCCATCCCGTCGAGCTGGCGCACCGCGCGCAGACCCTGCACGTGCTGTCGGGCGGCCGCTTCCGTTTCGGCGTCGGCAGCGGCTCGACCCGGCACGATTTCGACGCCGTCCAGGCCGACTATGAGCGCCGCTTCAAGACGCTGCCCGAGTCGCTGTCGGTCATGCGCCGCGTGTGGGCCGGCGAGGCGGTGCACGGCCCGGCGCTCAGCCTCTGGCCGGGCACCGAGGGCGGCCCGCCGGTCTTCCTCGGCGCCTGGCGCAGCCAGCGCTGGATCGACCTCGCGGCCAGGCATTGCCAGGGCTGGATCGCGTCGGCCATCTACGCCGGCATCGACGACCTGCCGGTCGGACTGACGATGTTCCGCAAGGCCGGCGGCAAGCGCGCGCTGCTGGCCAACATCTTCACCGATCTGCGGCCCGATCCGCCGGCGCATCCGCTGACCGAACGCGCCAAGGTGACCCTGGTCGGCGACAAGGCCACGGCGCGCGACCGACTGCGCCGGCTCGAGGACATCGGCTTCGATGACGCGCTGCTGATCGTGCCGTTCGACGCTCCCGACATGCTCGAGGACGTGCGCGCTCTGCTGCCGTAGCTCGCAACCGACGGGCCGGAAGCGCTGATCGAAGCAGGATTTCCTTCGACGAGGCCCTGGCTCGATCATTTGCTGTCATTGCCGTCGCACTCGAGAGAATTCCGAGGCCTTGTCGGGTCGTGCAACCTTGCGTATGCAGGGGCTTCGCCAGGTTGGAGGCTCGTCATGGGCTGCTGCGATGAAACCACGGCCCGGGTCCCCGACACCGACGTCTCCCGGCGCTCGCTGTTCAAGGGCGCGGGGCTGATCGCCAGCGCCTTCTCGGCAGGGCAGGCGGCGCCCGCGATCGCGCAGGGCCGGCAGATCAAGCTTGCCTACTGCAGCCAGCTCCTGTGCGGCGTGCCCTACGAAGTCGCGCGCTCGGCCGGCATCTTCAGGACGCACGGCCTCGACGTGCAGTTCGTCTATACTCGCGGCGGTACGGCCGCGATGCAGGCGCTGGTCGGCGGCGCCGTCGATTACGCCGCCACCTCGCTCGACGTCGCCATCCAGGCTTATGCCAATGTCGGCGCCGACATCCGCCGCTTCGCCGTGACCGGACGGCTGCCGCTGTTCGCCATCGCCACCGCGCCCAAGACGGCCGACACGATCAAGTCGATCAAGGACCTCGAGGGCAAGACGGTCGGCGTCAATGCGCTAGGCACGGCCGATCATGCGCTCACCCTCTATCTCCTGAAGCAGGCCGGCGCCGACGCGCGCAAGGTCCAGTTCGCCACCATGGGGGTCAATCTCCTGGAGGCCCTGCGCCAGGGACAGGTCGATGTCGGCCTGGTGCAGGAGCCGGCGCTTACCCTGGTGAAGCGGGCGGGCGGGCGCGTGCTGATGAACGCCATGGATCTCGAGGAGGCCAAAAGCCATCTCGGCGGCTCCTTCGAGTTCATGGGCGTCGCGGTGCGGGGCAAGGAGATCGAGCAGCGCAAGCCGGAGATGATCGCCTTGACCAAGGCGCTCGCCGATGCGCTGAAGGCGTTGCGCACGATGAGCGGCGACCAGCTGAGTGCTTCCTTCCCCAAGGAGATGACGACCGGGCTCGATCTGAAAGAGTTCGGCGAGATCATCCTGGCGCATCGCGAATCGCTCTATCCCGAAGCGGTGACCATCGACCTCAACTCCGCCAAGCGCGTCCAGCAGAGCCTCATCGTCGGCGGCCTGATCAAGCCCGATGCCAGCATCTCGGGGCTGCACGACACCTCGATCGCCGGAGGCTGAGCGCTGCTGCACGTCCGCGATCTGACAATCTCCTACGGCGGCGAACCGGTCCTCGAGCGGGCGAGCCTTTCCGTGGGCGAAGGCAGCTTCGTCAGCCTGGTCGGCCCGTCGGGCTCGGGCAAGTCGAGCCTGCTGCGCGCCGTGATCGGCCTGCAGCAGCCGCTGTCGGGCGCGGTCGAGACGACATTTGCCCGCGCCGAGATCGGCCTGCTGTTCCAGGACGATGCACTGCTGCCGTGGAAGACGGCGCGCGACAACGTCGTGCTCGGTCTCACCTTGAACGGCATGGAGCGCGGCAAGGCGCTGGCCGAGGCGGACACCTGGCTCGAGCGGCTTGGCCTCGCCGGGTTCGGCGACCGCTTTCCGCGCCATCTGAGCGGCGGCCAGCGCAAGCGTGTCGCGCTGGCCCAGGTGCTGGCGCGCCGCCCGAAGCTGATCCTGATGGACGAGCCGTTCGCCTCCCTCGATGCGATCGTGCGTTCGCGCGTGATCAGGGACGTCGTGGCGCTGGTCGAGCAGGGCGGCATCAGCGTGCTGCTGGTCACCCACGATCTGGAAGAGGCGCTCACGCTCTCCGACGACGTCTATCTGCTGTCGCAGGGACCGCGCGCCCGCATCACCCAGCACTACCACGTGCCGATCCCCAGGCCGCGCGATCCCGTGCATTCGCGCACCCATCCGGCCTTTGCGCCGCTCCACGAACAGCTGTGGGCGGACCTGTCGCGCGCGGTCGATCACCGCGCCGAGGCGGCGTGAAGATGCTCGATCCGCGCTACGCCTGGGTGCGCCGGCTGATCGCGCTCGGGCTGGTGCTCGCGCTGTGGGAGGCGGCGGGCCGCGCCGGCCTGCTCAATCCGTTGTTTGCGCCCAGCCCAAGCCGGGTCTGGGCCGCGCTCGTCGACCTGTTCGCCGACGGACGCATCTGGCCGCACCTCGAGGCAACCTTCTCGGCGGCACTGGGTGGCCTGGCACTCGGCATCGTGGTCGGCGTCCTGCTGGGCGTTGCCGCCGCGCTCATTCCCCTCGTCGCCGAGCTGCTGGAGCCGGTGATGAGCGTGCTCAACGCCATCCCGCGCGTGATCCTGGCGCCGCTGTTCGTGATCTGGCTGGGCATCGGCATCGCCTCGAAGGTCGCGCTCAGCTTCATCCTGGTGGCGGTGCTGATCTTCTTCACCGTGTACACCGGCATCCGCCAGGTCGACCGCAAGCTGGTCGAGCGCGTCGTCACCCTGGGCGGCAATCGGCTGGCGCTGGTGCGCCACGTCTACCTGCCGTCGGTCGCGGCCTGGGTGCTGGGCAACCTGAAGGTCGCCGTGGGATTTGCCTTCACCGGCGCCTGCGTCGGCGAATTCGTGGCGGCGACCCACGGGCTGGGATACCTGCTGTCGTTCGCCCAGAGCACCTACAACGCGGCGCTGATGTTCGCCCTGATCCTGCTGATCCTGATCGTGGTGATGCTGATATTCGTCATCGCCGGCCGGCTGGAACGGCACCTGCTGCGCTGGAACTAGGGCGGACGCCGGCACTGCCTACTTCGCAAACGCGATGCCGAGCTCCGGGAGCTTTGTCAGCATCCGGCTCACCGCCTCGTTCTGCACCGTGCCGGGACTGCCCGGCCGCGTCACGAACTTGAAGCGGATCACGAGCGCGTTGTCGCCGACGTCGGCGATGCCGTCCATCTTGAGCGGCTCGAGCAGCGCCTGCTTGAGCTCGGGTATCTCCATGATGTCGTCGCTGACCTTCGCGGTCGCCTGGCGCAGCTTGTCGAGGTCGGTGTCGCGGGCGAAGCGCAGGGTGAAGTCGACCGCGGCCCAGTCGCGGCTGAAGTTGGTGACACGGCCGAGCTCGCCGAAGGGAACGGTGTGAAGCTGGCCGCTCTGGTTGCGCAGCCGGACGGAACGCAGCGTGAAGCCTTCGACCGTGCCCTTGGCCTTCTCGCAGTCGATGAATTCACCGACGCGGAAGGCGTCGTCGGTCAGATAGAAGATGCCCGAGACGATGTCGCGCACCAGCGTCTGGCTGCCGAACGACAGCGCCAGGCCCAGCACCGACGCGCCGGCCAGCAGCGGCGTCACGTTCACACCGATGTTCTCCAGCGCAATCAGCAGCGCCACCACCGCAAGCATGATGGCCACCGTGACCCGCAGCAGCGGGATCAGCGTGCCGAGCCGGCTCGCCGTCGAGGCGGTGTCGTCCGCGTGCCGTCGCAGGTAGGAATCGGTGCCGTACTTGAAGGCTTCCCACAGCACATAGGCCACGAACAGCGTGATGCCCGCCGTGCGTGATTCGCCGGTCAGACGGTCCCAGGCATTGGCGTTGACCAGGCCGAGAACGTTCACCAGCCAGCTTTCGCAGATGAGGACGACGACGCCGATCAATACGGCGACCCGAATGCAGCGTGCGACCACGTCGGGCAGGGTCGGGGCCGGGCCGGCCGGCGTGAAGCCCGGCAATTGCGACTCCAGCCGGCGGACGAACGCCTGCAGAAGCGTTTCGAACAGCAGCACGCCCATGAGCAGGTTGAGCGTGAGCACCAGCGCGATCGGCACGTTGAGGTGGCCGGTAACGGCCCCATAGATCTGCGTCGCAACGATCGCGACGATGAGGGGAATGGTGATGCCCAGCCAGTGCCGGCCGATGAATGCCGCGTACCGCGCGGTTCGCCCCAGGCCTCCCAGCCATTGCTGGGCAGCCGTCCTCACGGTGACGATCAACCAGATGGGCAGCACCAGCACGATCGGGCTGGTGATGAGTCGTGACGCGGCAATGGCGTCGTTGGACGGGCTCAAGGGCAGCAACTGCGCGGCCATGAAACGAAGGAAGATGAACAGGAACATCACGCCGACGATGCTCCTGTAGAGGTGGCGCGCCGCGTTGTCGTCCATGTCGCAAAGCCTGGCGGCGGCAAGGTCCGGCCTGAAGATCAGCCGCAGCCCGAGGGCGTTGACGCGCCAGAGCAACAGGAACGACATCGCCGCCTGGGCGAAGTGGTGTTGCGGCCCCGCTCCGGGGAACACCGCGCCCGAGGCGAACTCGCTGGCCAGCAACAAGCCAATGACGGCAAGCCCATCCAGCAGCGCAATCAGGCCGAGGTAGGTCAGCGAGCGCATGCCTTTCTCGGGAACCGCGTTCGGCGCAAGGCGGTGCTTTGGGCGGCCCAGGAAAGCGCGCAGGATCGCCTCGACCGCCAAGACGGCAAGCACCGCCGCGAGCAGGGCCGCGAGGAAGCTGCCGGTGCCTCGCCCGCCGGTCGCGCTCTCGTCCAGCGCCTGCGGCAGGCGCTTCAAGGCAGCGTTCGCCTGTGGCAGGGCGGCGATGACCTGGTTCAGCCGCCCCCGGAAAGTACCGAGCGCGCCCGTCTGCTCCGCGGCCGGGCCGGCGCTCGCGGGATTGGCCGGGGTCGCCGACGGCGTGCCTTGTGCCCGCAATTCGTCGGCCACCGCCTTCTTGACGGCCTCGACCAAGGCGTCGAACTGCTCCTGAGGGATAGGCTGGGGCGATGCCGATGGCGTTTGCGCAAGGCCGCCGCTCGTCAGCCCCAGCAAGAGGACAAGTACTATCGTTGCCCGTAACGCCGCCACATGACCTCCCCCGCAGAGACCGTCAAACGACTCTACTGCAATTCGATGCGCGACTGCACGATGATGTCGCGCCACATCGGCACCTCGCGCGCGACCCGCTGGGCGAGGCCCTGCGGGCCGCTCGCCCGTACGTCAAAGCCGACGCCGCGCAGCTTCTCCAGCGTCGCCGGATCGGCCAGCACCTCGAGCGTATCGCGCGCCACCCGCTGCACGATGGCGTCGGGCGTTCCCACCGGCGCGTACATGCCCTGGAAGGTCTCGGAGACGAAGCCGGGAAAGCCCTGCTCCTCCATCGTCGGCACGTCGGGCAGATCGAACCAGCGCCTTTCGGCGGTGATGGCGAGCGCGCGCAGGGCGCCGGACTTCAGGTGCGGATGGGCCGGCGGCAGCGCGGTGATGCCGACCGGCGTGGTCTTGGCGAGCAGCGCCTGGATGGCCGGTCCCGCGCCGTTGTAGGGGATGTTCTCGACCGGGATGCCGGCCTTGAGCTGCAGCAGCTCCGCCGTCAGATGCGGCGTGGAACCCTGGCCCGGATTGATGATGTTGAGCTTCTCCTTGTCCGCCTTGGCCTTGTCGATCAGCTGCTTGATCGTGGTGATGGGCGAGGAGGGATGGACCAGGATGACGTTGGGCGATGAGCCGAGCTCGGTGATCGGCAGGAAGTCTTTGAACGGATCGTAGCCGGGATCGCGGAACAGGCTCGGATTGACGACGAATCCGGTCGAGGCGATCAAGAGCGTGTAGCCGTCGGCCGGCGACTTCACGACCTGCACCACGCCGATGTTGCCGCCGGCGCCGGCGCGATTGACGATCACCGCAGGCTGACCGAATTTGGCGTTTAGTCCCGTCGAGACCATGCGCGCCATCACGTCGGTCGGCCCACCGGGCGCCGCCGGAACGATGAACCGCACCGGCCGATTGGGATATGGCCCTTCGGTTTGGGCCTGTGCGGTGGTGCCCGCCGTCGCCAGTATCGCAGCAAAAGCCGCTCGTCGGGTCAGCATCGATCGTCCCTCCCGGGATTGATTTTCTGGTTCTTCAGCCGATCATGACCCATTCTCGCCCGGACGAGCCTTGAAAAAGGAGAGGATCTCCATGACCGCCAGCACGCAACCGAAGAACCGCACCCTGGGCAGCAGCGACCTCTCCGTCTTGCCGATCGGGCTGGGCTGCATGTCGCTCTCCGGCGCCTACGGCAAGAGCAACGACGACGAGGCGATCCGCGTCATCCATCATGCCATCGACCGCGGCGTGAACTTCCTCGACAGCTCCGACATGTACGGCTGGGGCCACAACGAGACGCTGCTCGGCAAGGCATTGGCCGGCGGCCGTCGGGCCGAGGTGGTGCTGGCCACCAAGTTCGGCCAGACGCAGCAGCCGGGCGGCGCCAACGGCGTCGACGGCAGCCCGGCCCATGTGAAGGCCGCCTGCGATGCCAGCCTCAAGCGCCTGGGCGTCGACGTGATCGATCTCTACTACCAGCACCGCGTCGATCCCTCGGTGCCGATCGAGGACACGGTCGGCGCCATGGCCGAGCTGGTGAAGGCCGGCAAGGTGCGCGCTCTTGGCCTCAGCGAGGCCAAGCCCGAAACCATCCGCCGGGCGCACAAGGTCCATCCTCTCGCCGCGGTGCAGAGCGAATATTCGCTGCTCTACCGCGAGCATGCCGAGGAGACGCTCAAGACCACGCGATCGCTCGGCATTTCCTACGTCGCCTATTCGCCGCTCGGCCGCAGCCTGCTCACGGGCGCGGTGCGGCAGGCGTCCGACATTCCCGAGGGCGACGGCCGCGGCCGCCATCCGCGCTTCGCCGCCGACAACCTCGGACGCAATCTTGCCAAGGTCGCCGCCATCGAGGCGGTGGCGCGCGAGAAGGGCTGCAAGCCGGGCCAGGTGGCGCTCGCCTGGCTGCTGGCGCAGGGCCCCGACCTCGTGCCGATCCCCGGCACCAAGCGTGCCGAGCGCGTCGACGAGAACGTGGCGGCACTCGGCGTCACGCTGTCGGCCGACGAGGTTGCGCGCCTGTCATCGGCGCTGCCGCCCGGCGCGGCCGCGGGCACGCGCTATCCCGAAGGCGGCATGAAGGGCGTGTATCTGTGATATTTCGCGCTCTCGACGCATCGTGAGACGCCAACTCGCAGCGATGTTTGAGATCGGACGCACGACATGTGCTCGCAAACGTCAATACAGGCTCTCGCGCCACACGGTACGGGGCGGCTGGTCAAGCCAACCCGAAGCTCAATTTGGCAGCGATGATCATGTTGTGCACGGCGATGCTTGCCAGGATCAACCCGGATACGCGACTCATGACCTCAATCCCCGGGCGGCCGACGACACTGAAGATCCATTTTGAAAGGGCGAGAACGCAAAAGACGATGACCAGGCTGATTGCCAGACGGGAGGTTGTGATCACCTGCTCACCGATGGTTCGCACATTGTTGTCGGTCAGCAACACCACCGTCAGCATCGAGCCCGCGCCGGCAATGGTCGGAATTGCAAGCGGATAGACCGCGCGCTGGGCCAGCGTAGCATTCGATGGAATGGCAGACACTTCTTCGGCTACCTGACCCAAGACCAACTTGACGCCGAACAACAGCAGCACGATCGATCCGGCGAGTTGAAACGACGTCATCGGGATCTTGAGCGCCTGCAGCAGGTGCTGACCCACGCAAATGAAGAAGAACAGCACGAGAAAGGCCGTAGCCGCGGCGTAGGCCGCAACTTTCAGTGACTGGCGACGGGAAAGGCTTGCGGTCGCCGTCAAGAAGATCGGAATCGCCGCCGTGGGATCGAGAACCGCAAGCAGAGTGACAACTTCGTAGAAGAAATGCGTTTGAAAGCTGAGTTCCAAATCAACCTCTCGAGGGCAAGGCCTCTGACTTTGGAAGTGTAACATACCCGCCAGGGCACCGGCCCGGCTGTCTGATGAGCGAAGCTGCCGGCGCTTCCATCCGTCAAGACCCTCATCGGCACTGCCACCCGGTGCGGCCGTGGGCACACGTTCCCGACGGCGGGCTGAAGGGCGCGTATCTGTGACATTTCACACTCTCGGCGCAATGTGAGACGCTAATTCGCAGCGACATTTGAGATCGGATGCGCGACCTGACAGTCCCGGCGTGCGGGTGTATGGAAGCGCCGTCCCCGATCCAGAGGATTCGCTGTCATGACGGAAGAGATCGTCTTCTATCACAATCCGCAGTCGCGCTCGCAGATGGCGCACTGGATGCTCGAAGAAGCGGGTGCGCCGTACAAGATCGTGCCGATCGACTTCGCCAAGGGGGAGAACCGTGCACCGGCCTTTCTGGCGGTCAATCCCATGGGCAAGCTGCCGACCATCGTGCATCGCGGAGTCGTGGTGACCGAGACGGCTGCGATCATCGCCTACATCGCCGATGCCTTCCCGGCCGCGGGCCTCGCCCCGTCACCGGGCGATCCGCTGCGCGGCGCCTACTATCGCTGGCTGTTCTTCGGTGCGGGCTGCATGGAGCCTGCCCTGCTCGACAAGATGATGAACCGCCCACCGGTGGAGCGTAAGAGCGCGGTCGGCTGGGGCAGCTACGAGGAGGTCGTGGCCACGCTCAAGGCGGCGCTGGCCAACGGCCCCTATCTGCTCGGCGACAAGTTCAGCGCCGCCGATGTCTATATCGGATCGGAGATCCGCTTCGCCATGATGTTCGGCGCCTCCGGCCTGAAGGGCGAGAAGGTGTTCGACGACTATGTCGCGCGCCTGTCGGCCCGTCCCGCCGCGCAGCGCACCGCCGGAGGCTGACAGACCGGTCGATGGAGACCTCGACCACCAACCGGCGCCTCGCGACCATCCTGGTCGCCGACGTCGACGGCTACAGCCGCCTGATGCGCGCCGACGAGGAGGGCACGCTGGTCGACCTGCGTGCCCATCTCGCCGAGCTGGTGGCGCCGGTGGTCGAGCGTTTCCACGGCCGCATCGTCAAGACGGTGGGCGACGGCGTGCTGATCGAGTTCGGCAGTGCCATCGAGGCGGTGCGTTCGGCAGTCGAGCTGCAGCGCGGCATGGTCGAGCGCAACGCCGGCACGCCCGCCGATCGCCGCCAGGCCTTCCGCATCGGGCTCCATCTCGGCGACATCATCGTCTCCGACGAGGACGTGTTCGGCGACACGGTCAACGTTGCGTCGCGGCTGGAAGGTCTGGCCGAGCCCGGATCGATCGTGCTGTCGGCCAGCGTCTACGAGCAGGTGCGCGACAAGCTCGCTTTGCCGTTTCGCGCCCAGGGCGCGCGCGCACTGAAGAACATCGACCGGCCGATCCAGGTCTATTCGCTGGATGCAGCTTCCCTGTCGCAGGATGGCGCCAGGCCGCCCCGGACAAGGATTCCCGTGCGCCGTCTGGTGGGCGCGGGTGCGGCCATCGCCGTGGCGCTGGCGATCGGCGGCGGCCTTGCCTACTTCGTCGATCGCGGGGCCTTGGACGGTGCCGTGGCGATCACGCGTCCCGCACCGGCAACGGAAAGCGGCCTGTCAGTCGCCGTCCTGATGTTCACCAACCAGAGCGGCGATGCCGCCCAGGACTATTTTTCCGACGGCCTCACCGAGGACATCACCCGGGCGCTCGGCCGCTTCAAGGAGCTGACGGTGATCTCCTACAACGCCGTCCTGCCGTTGCGGAACAAGGAGCTGCCGCTGCCCGAGATCGGCCGGGCGCTGAATGCCCGCTACGTCGTCAGCGGCAGCGTGCGGCGCATGGGCCAACGCGTGCGGGTGACGGTGCAGCTCAGCGACGCCGGCAACAGCACGCAGCTGTGGTCCGAGCAGTACGACGACGAGCTGAGCGACATCTTCGCCGTGCAGGAGCGCATCGCCCGCCGCGTCGCCGGCACGCTGGCGTCGAGCCTGCAGCAGATCGCGCTCCAGCAGGCGCTGCGCAAGCCGACCGACAATCTCGACGCCTACGACATGCTGCTGCGCGCCCGCGCGCTTTCAGCCGATCCGACGCGCGCCGCCAATCGCATGGCGCGCGAGATGCTGGAGCGCGTGACGCAGATGGCGCCGGGCTACGCCGACGCCTATGCCGAGCTCGCCGTCATCTATTTCCAGCGCGCGACCTTCGGCTGGTCGGAGTTTGCCCAGCAGGACGTCGAGACCGCCATCCGGCTGGCGCAGAAGGCGCTCGAGATCGACGCGGACTGCGTGCTCGCCCACAGCGTGCTGGCGCGCGCCTTCACCTCTGTCCTGAAGTACGACCTGGGCCTCGCCGAATCGGAGCGCGCGCTGCGGCTCAATCCCAGCGACGCCGAGGTCATGCTGGCGCGCGCGGCCGTGCTGCTGTGGACCGGCCGCATCGACGAATCGGTCGCCACCGCCGAGGCTGCCATGCGCCTCAACATCAGCATCGGCCCGGAAGCCTCGCTCAACCTCGGCCTCGCCTATCTGCTGGCCCGCCGCTACGGCGATGCGGTGCGCCTGCTCGAAGCGCAGCGCGCGCGCTATCCGACCTATCCGCTGCTCGACCTGCCGCTCGCCGCGGCCTACGCCGAGCTCGGCCGCAACGCCGACGCCCAGGATGCCGTCGAGCAGGCCAGGCTCAAGAACCCGCACTTCGACCTGGCAAGCTTCGGCTCGCGCTTCCAGGACCCGGCACTGCAGCGCCGCGTCGAGGAAAGCCTGCGCAAGGCGGGGTTGAATTAGGCTGGGGGCGCGCCACTCCAGTGGCGCGTCATGACCGACCGAGCAACCCGAAAACCTCACCCGAGGAGCGCCCAAAGGGCGCGTCTCGAAGGGTGGGCGACATCAAGACTGGTTTCCACCCTTCGAGACGCATCGCTTCGCGATGCTCCTCAGGGCGAGGTGGTGTCGGGTCGCCAGCTTCCTGACGCGCCACTGGAGTGGCGCGCCCCCAGCGCTACTGACTCGGCGCGTCCTTCAGCGCCTTCCAGTTCGCCGCCGCCTTGAGCGCGGCGGTCTGCGCGTCCTGGCGGAAGCGTTCGGCGCCAGCGGTGCCGGCGAACACGTAGAGCTTGTCGCCGACGATCACCCACACGGTCGGATCGGATTCGCGCCGCACGCCGTTGGCCATGTTGTTGGCGCAGGCGCCGCCGAACTGCGGCGCGTACTTGTCCGGGTTGGCCTTGAACAGGTCGCGATGGCGGGCATTGGCGAAGAAGTAGCGCACGCCGTCATGGACGTAGTCGTATTCGGCCATTCCCGGCGTCGGCGTCGACAGCGTGAAATAGGCCACGGGATCGTAGCCCTTGAGCGCGATGCGATCGGTGGCCGGCGGATTGGTCTGCGCAGCGCCGCGCACTTGGGCCAGTACGTCGATCGATCCTGCGACGCTGCCCACGATGGCGGCGCCCGCGAGAAGCTTCAGAACATTGCGGCGTGTGGACATGACTCAAATTCTCCCACGCTGGCCCGGCGCCACCCAAACCCGCCAGCAGTCACCTGCGACTTGGGCTCGAAATGGGGCGAGACGGCGGCGTCGTATAAATCGTCGTTCAAGTTTTGTCAGTAGGCGTGCTCGTTCTGTGGAATTGGACTAGACTAGGCTCGTGGTGCCGCTCGGAAGCCCCGTCGCCGGCCCGTCACGATCGATCGAGCTGTTCCGCGAGGCCGGCAGGGTCCTGCAGCACCCGCGCTGCCTCAATTGCCATCCGGTAGGCGAGCGGGCCACGCAAACCGACCGCATGACGCCGCACATGCCGTTCGTGGTGCGCGGCGCCGATGATCATGGCCCGGCGGGTCTGCCGTGCAATGCCTGTCATCACGCGGCGAACTATGCGGAGTCGGGCGTGCCCGGCCATCCGAAGTGGCATCTTGCGCCGGCGTCGATGGCGTGGGCCGGCAAGTCGCTGGGGGAGATCTGTCGTCAGATCAAAGACCCGGTGCGCAACGGCGGGTCCGACATGGCCGCCCTGCTGAAGCACATGGCCGAGGATACTCTGGTCGGCTGGGCCTGGGGCGGCAGGCGCACACCCGCTCCCGGGACCGAGGCCGAGTTCGGCGCCACCATGCGGGCCTGGGCCGAGACAGGTGCGGTCTGTCCGCCGGATTAGATCGGGAGCGCTCCCATATTCTTTCGGACCGCGAGCTTCCTACGCCGAATGGGCCGAAGGCCGATTCGGCGTAGGAAGCTCGCGGTCCAGAAGAGCATGAGGCTCCGAAGATCAGCTCGGGCCGTTCTTTCCCTGCGCCCGTTCGACCATGCGGTCGGCGATCTCCGCCTCGCCAAGCACGACCAGGTTGGCGCCAAGCTTGTTCAGGTGATCGACCGCCGCGTCCGAATGGGCGCGGGCGAGGATCTCGAGCGACCGATTGGCCGACCGCGCCTGCTGCACGACCTGTCCCGCCTCGAAAGGCTCGGGAATGGTCACGAACAGGCGCCGCGCGCCGGCGATGTTGGCGGCCGAGAGGATCGCCGTGTCGGCGGCGTTGCCCGAGATCACTTCGGCGCCGTCCAGGCGCGCCTTTTGGATGATCTCGTCGTCGGTCTCGATCACCACCATCTTCGCGCCGCTCTGGGCGAGGGCCTTGCCGACCAGCGAGCCGACGCGGCCATAGCCGATCAGCACATCGTGGCCGCTGAGCTTCGTTGGCTGCAGCGTGGTGGCCGGCTCGTCGTCGTTGGGTTGCGGGATGATCGGCTCACCGTGACGCAGTCGCTCCATCAGGATGAAAGCCAGCGGATTGAGGATGATCGAAACGATGGCGCCCGCCAGGATGAGGTCACGCGCTTCCTTGGGCACCATGTCGAGATCCATGCCCAGCCCGATCAGGATGAAGGAGAACTCGCCGATCTGGGCGAGGCTGGCCGCGACCGTGAGCGCGGTCGAGCTGGAATGGCGGAAGGCGCGCACGATCAGATAGGCGGCGACCGACTTGCCGATCACGATGATGCCGATCGTCGCCAGCACGGCCACCGGCGCCTCGACGAACACCATCGGGTTGAGCAGCATGCCGACGGAGACGAAGAACAGGACGGCGAAGGCGTCGCGCAGCGGCATGGCCTCCTCGGTGGCCCGCTGGCTGAGGTCGCTCTCGCCCATCACCATGCCGGCGAAGAAGGCGCCGAGCGCGAACGACACGCCGAACATCTTGGCCGCGCCGAAGGCCACTCCCAGCGCGATGGCATAGACGGCAAGGCGAAACAGCTCGCGCGAACCGGTATGCGCCGTGTGGTGCATCAACCAGGGGATCAACCGCCGGCCGACGATCAGCATGATCGCCACGAACACCGACACCTTGGCCAGGGTGACCAGCAGGTAGAACACGATCCGGCTGGGCGGAACGCCGTCGCCCGCCGTCACCGTGGCCAGTGCCGGCAGGAGCACCAGGGCCAGCACCGTCACGAGGTCCTCGACGACCAGCCAGCCGACGGCGATGCGGCCCCGTGTCGTTTCGAGGATATGGCGATCCTGCAAGGCGCGTATCAGCACCACCGTGCTCGCGACCGAAAGGGCTAGTCCAAAGACGAAACCGGCCAGATGCGACCAACCCAGCGCCCAGGACAGAGCCATGCCCATCAATGTGGCGACGACGATCTGGCCGATGGCGCCCGGCACGGCGACGCGGGCGACCGACAGCAGATCCTTCAGCGAGAAATGCAAGCCGACGCCGAACATCAGCAGGATGACACCGATCTCGGCCAGCTCGGCGGCAAGGGCGGGATCGGCCTCGAAACCCGGCGTGTAGGGTCCGACCATGACGCCGGCCAGCAGATAGCCGACCAACGGCTGGACGCGCAGCCGGTGGGCGATCAGCCCGAAGACGAAGGCGAGCATCAGACCCGCGGCAATGGTGGCGATCAGCGGTGTCTGATGGTCAGGCATTCGCCATTTCTCTCCGCGGTTGGTTGCCGATTCATTGGATTTGGCGTTGCGTCGCCGACATTGCAATCTCGCGTTTGAGATTGGGGAGGGAAGGGGGCATGAAAATGAGACGCAGGGAGCTTTTGGGCGCGGGCCTTGCCAGCGCAGGTGCTGCCATGACGGCGATGTCGGCACGGGCGCAGAACTTTCCCAACAAGCCGGTCCGCTGGATCGTCCCGTTCGCACCCGGTGGCAACTACGACGTCACCTCCCGGATCGTCGGCGAGGCGATGGCCCGGCGGCTGGGGCAGACCGTGCTGGTTGACAACCGCCCCGGCGCCGGCGGCGTCGTCGGCCTCGAGGCAACGGTCGCCGCACCGGCCGACGGCTACACCGTCGTCATGGGCAGCTTCAGCGTCATGGGGATCGCGCCCTACATGGCGGGCAAGCCGTCGATGGTGCCGCTGTTCGCGCCGATCAGCCTGCTCACCACCGTGCCGACGATGATCGTGACCCGCGCCGACAGCCGCTTCCCGGACATGAAGAGCGCGCTGGCCGAGGCCAAGGCGAAGCCCGGCACGGTCAGCGTCGGCCATTCCGGCAACGGCACGATCAATCACGTCGCCGACCTGCAGCTGCAGGCGAGCGAGAACGTGAAGTTCAACATCATCCCCTACAGAGGATCTGGCCCCGGTCTGGCCGATCTGATGGCGGGCCAGATCGACCTCTATACCGATCAGCTCACGACCTCCTTGCCGCTGATCCGGACCGGCAAGATCCGGCCGCTGCTGATCCTCGCGCCCAATCGCATCACCCAGTTGCCCGATGTGCCGAGCCTGAAGGACATCGGCATAAAGCCGTTCGACGGCAGCACGACCGCAGGCGTGTTGGCGCGTGCCGAGACGCCGGCGGCGGCGCTCGACGTGCTGAATGCCGCCGTGGTTGCGGCGCTCCAGGACGACGACGTGAAGCGCAAGCTGGTCGACCTCGGCGCCGAGGTGCGCCCGACCAGCCGCGCCGATTTCGCAGCGCACCTGAAGGATATGGAAGCCGTCGTTGCCGAACTTGTGAAGTCGGGCCTGTTGAAGCCGGAGTGAAGCGGGCGCATGTCAGCGCCATGACTGAACGCCCCTTTGCGCGCATCGTCGTCCTGGCCGTAGTCCTTGCAGCGGCGGCGGTGGCGGGCTGCACGACGACGGGTACAAGCGGCACAAGCAGCGGCGGCGGGGGCTACTCCGGCAAAGGCAGCCGCGGCGGCGGTTGGGAGAATTTCCGCGCCGAGGCGCCGGTACCACCGGGGTCGATGACGTGAAGATCGCTCTCGCCATCCTGATCGCCTTGACCGTTGTCGGATGTTCGGACGTACCCAAGGACGGCCGCTATCAAACCGGCGGCGGCGGCTGGGACAATTTCCGCGCCGAGGCAGGGCAAGCTCGCACGGTGCGCTCGACATGATCGCGCGGCTGATGGCTCTGATTGCAGCAGCGCTCGTCGCAGGCTGCTCGGGCATCCCGCAGGATGACCGCTACCAGACCCATGACGGCGGGCGCAGCAACACCCGCGCCGAAGCGCCGGCTACTACACGCCTTTCATAACGGCCCACAGGTCGGCCTTGCGTTCGAAGCCGATGCCCGGTGCGTCGGGCATCGCCACGCGGCCGTCGACGACGGGGCAGTCGTCGGCGAACCCGCCGAACGGCGCGAAGACCTGCGGATAGGATTCGTTGCCGCCGCATTGCAGGCCGACGGCGATGTTGAGCGCGAACTGGTGGCCGCCGTGCGGCACGCAGCGCCGCGGCGACCAGCCGTGCGCCTTCAGCATGTCGACGGTGCGCAGGTACTCGACCAGCCCGTAGGACAGGGCCGGGTCGTATTGCAGGATGTCGCGGTCGGGCCTGAGGCCGGCATGGCGCACCAGGTTGCGCGCGTCCTGCATGGAGAACAGGTTCTCGCCGGTGGCGAGCGGCGGGGCGTACTGGGTGGCGAGCGCGCCGTGCGCGAGATAGTCGAGCGGATCGAGCGGCTCTTCGTACCAGCGCAGGCCAAACCCTTCGATCGCCTTGCCGAACTCGATCGCGGTCGGCAGGTCGAACTTGCCGTTGACGTCGACGGCGAGCCGGTCGCCCGAGCCCACGATCTTCAGCACTGCCTCGATGCGCTTGAGGTCGTCGGCGAGCGGCACGCCGCCCACCTTCATCTTCACGCAGGAGTAGCCGAGGTCGAGATAGTGCTTCATCTCGTCCTGCAGCCCGTCGAGATCCTTGCCGGGGTAGTAGTAGCCGCCGGCTGCGTAGACCCACGCCTTGTCGTCGAATTTCCCGCCGTTGTAGCGGTCGGCCAGAAGCTTCCACAGCGGCACGCGCTTGGCCTTGGCGACGGCATCCCACAGCGCCATGTCGAGCACGCCCACCGCGACCGAGCGCTCGCCGTGGCCGCCCGGCTTCTCGTTGGCCATCATGGCGGCCCAGCACTTGGCGGGATCGAGCAGTCCGTCGCCGTCGAGCAGCGAGTCGGGCTTGGCCTGCTTCAGGCGCGGGATGAACCGTTCGCCCAGAAGGCCCTTCTGGGCGTAGCGGCCGTTGGAGTTGAAGCCGTAGCCGATCACCGGCTTGCCCTCGACCTTGAGGTCGGTCTCGACCGCCACGACGCTCGCCGTCATCTGGCTGAAGTCGATATAGGCGTTGGCGATGTTCGAGCGGATCGGCGAGACGATGTCGCGGATGGCGACGATGCGCATGGGATCTCCTTCAAAGCGTTTCCCGATATGATGGAACCGCGTGCGGTTCCATCATATCGGGAAAGCGCGTATGGGCGATCGACGGTTCACCGGGCACATGCCGTCCGGCATGTGCTCTAGGCGACCGCGGCGCGCCGCGTCTGGCGCATCAGCAGCCACCAGGCGAGCAGGACGGTCACGACGTTCCAGGCGATACCATTGAGGAAGGCGGCGCGATAGGACCCCGTCCAGTCGAACAGCACGCCGCCCATCCAGCCGCCCAGCGCCATGCCGATCAGGGTCGATGAGATGGCGAGGCTGACGCGCGTCGCCGCCTCGCTCGGCGGGAAATACTCGCGCACGATGATGGCGTAGGACGGCACGATGCCGCCCTGGAACAGGCCGAACAGGGCCGAGGCGATGTAGAGCGACGTGAGCCCGTCGTCGATCAGGTAGAAGACCAGCGCAATGCATTGCAGCGTGGCGCCGATCAGGAGCGTCGTGACGCCGCCGACCTTGTCGGCGACCCAGCCCGAGCCGATGCGGCTCACGATGCCGAAGCCCAGCATCAGCGACAGCATCTCGGCCCCGCGGGCCACGCCGTAGCCCAGGTCGGCGCAGTAGGCGACGATATGGACCTGCGGCATCGACATGGCGACACAGCAGCCGATGCCCATCAGGGCGATCAGCCCCTGCAGGGCGTTGGGCGACAGGCCGAGCGCCGCCTGCGAGCGGCGCGCCACCTTGGCGACGGCGGTCTCTTCGTGGTCCGGCGGCCGGCGCTTCAGGGTCAGGGCCAGGGGGATCATCGCCACCAGGCAGAAGGCGGCGGCCGACCAGAACATGGTGCGCCAGCCATGGTCGCGGATGATCAGCTCGATGATCGGCGGCCAGATGGTGCCGGCGAAGTAGTTGCCGGACGCGGCGATGGCGACGGCGACGCCGCGGCGCTTCTCGAACCAGTGCGAGATGTCGGCGACCAGCGGGGCGAAGGTGGCTGCTGCGCTGAACCCGATCAGGACCTGGGCGGCGGAGAAGAGGATCAGCGAGGAGGTGAGCGGCGCCAGAGCGAAGCCCAGCGCCAGGCCGATCGCGCTCAGGATCGCGGCGACGACGATGCCGCGCCGGTCGACGAGCCGGCCCACGATCACGCCGCCGGCAAAGAAGCCCAGCGTGTTCATGGTGTAGGCGAAGGAGATGTCGGCGCGGGTGATGCCGAAATCGCCCTGCACGGCCGGGATCGCCACCATGAGCGACCACATGCCGATGCCGCCGACCGTGCTCAGGCCGACGCTGGCGGCCAGGCGCCACCAGGCGTAACTCGAATCGATACCACGCATTGCTGTGCTTTATGCGATCAGCCGCCGGCCGCGCCCTGGGTGTTGACGTAGAGCGCGTAGAGCGAATGGCTCGCCGTCATGAACAGCCGGTTGCGATAGCGGCCGCCGAAGCAGAGGTTGGCGCAGCGCTCCGGCAATTCGATATGGCCGATCGGCCTGCCCGCGGCGTCGAACACGCGCACGCCGTCGAGCTCGGGCGAGCCCATGCCCCAGCCGCACCACAGGTTGCCGTCGACGTCGACGCGGAAGCCGTCGGGCGAGCCGCCCGGGCCGGCATCGATCAGCACCGAGCCCTTGCCGAGCGCGGTGCCGTCGCTGGTGACGTCGTAGGACACGATCGTGCGGTGCGGCTCGGCGCGCGAGGCCACGACATAGAGCTTCTTCTCGTCGGGCGAGAAGGCGAGCCCGTTGGGGCCGGCGATGTCGTCGGCCACCATGGTGAGCTTGCCGGTCGCGGCGTCGAGGCGATAGACGGCGGGCTTGTTCTCGCTCTCGGCCTTGTGGCCCTCGTAGTAGCCCAGGATGCCGAACGTCGGATCGGTGAACCATACCGAGCCGTCGGACTTCACGACGACGTCGTTGGGCGAGTTGAGCGGCTTGCCGTTGTAGGAATCGGCCAGCACCGTGATCGCCCCGTCATACTCGAAGCGCACGACGCGGCGCGCATCGTGCTCGCAGGCGACCAGCCGGCCGCGGCGGTCGCGCGTGTGGCCGTTGGCGTTGTTGGAGGGCTTGCGGAAGATCGTGACGTTGCCCGATTCCTCGTCCCAGCGCAGCACGCGGTTGTTGGGGATGTCGCTCCACAGGAGATAGCGGCCGTCGCCGAAATAGACCGGTCCCTCGGCCCAGCGGCAGCCCGTGTAGAGCCGTTCGACCGACGCCAGCGGCAGGCGGTACTTGTTGAAGGCCGGATCGAGCACGCGCACGGCCGCGTCGGGATAACGTTCGTTAGGCTGCCACATCGCAGTTTCCTCGGGATTCATTTTGAGCGCCCGAGACTACAGGCTCGGCCGGCTCTTTCGCGACCTCTGTTTTAGCAGGGCAGCTACAAACTCATTTCACCCAAGCCCGTCATCCCGACCGGAGCCGAGCGTAGCGAGGCGAAGTGGAGGGACCTCTTTTGGGTGCGCTACCGACAGAAAAGGTCCCTCGACTACGCCACCCTTCTGGTGGCTTCGCTCGGGATGACGGGAGGCCTTAATCGTCGCCCTCGACCCCATACGCAGCCTTCGCCTGCTCCTTGCTGATGAGCCCCAGCCGCAGGTCGCGCTCGACCTTCTTGCGGTCGCGCTTTTTCGGGTCGCCGAAGCCGCCGCCGCCCGGCATCTCGACGACCAGGCGGTCGCCGGCGGGAATGGTCTGGAAGCCCTTGGCCTTGAGCTCGGTTCCCGAGGCGAGCGACAGCCGGCCGTTGCCGCCGTTCTTGCCGCCGTCGCGGCCGCGCGCCGGATGCTTTACGCGCTCGAAGGTGGCGAAGATGCCGAAGGGCGCGCCTTCGCGATGCTCGACTTCCATCACCTGGCCGAGCCCGCCGCGATGCTCGCCGGCACCGCCGAAGTCGGGGCGATACTCCTTCTTCCAGATGACGACGGGTGCGATGGTCTCGGTGATCTCGACCGGCACGTTGCGCACGCCTGACGGGAAGGGCGTGGCCGACAGTCCGTCGAGGCTCGGCCGCGCGCCGGCGCCGCCGGAATGGAAGGTCGTCACCATGAAGGGCCGGCTGTTGCCGATCGTCCCGGTCATGCCGTGGCCGGCGCCAAGCTTCAGGTTCCACAGGTTGCTGGTGCCCTCGGCCGGCACCTTGCCGGGGATCACCTGGTGCAGGGCGTCGTAGCAGACGTCGGGCAGCATGTGGCCGATGGTGCTGCGCGCGTTGACCGCGGCCGGGAACAGCGCATTGACGATGGTGTTCTCGGGCGCCGTCACCAGGATCGAATCGAGCGTGCCGGCATTGTTGGGGATGGTCGGCGCCACCACGCACTTGATGCCGAAGGCGGTGTAGGCCTCGGTGTAGCACATCGGCGAGTTGATGCCGTAGATCGACGAGCCCGAGGTGCCGGCATAGTCGACGGCGATGTGGTCGGCGTTGATGGTGACAGCGGCATGCAGGTCGATCGGCGCGTCGTAGCCGTCGATGCGCATATGGCCCTTCCAGGTGCCGCGCGGCAGCTTGCCGATCGCCGCCACCATGCCGGCGCGGCTCTTGTCGATGATGTGCTGGCCGAGCTCGTCGAGGTTGTCGATGCCGTGCTCGGTCATCATGTCGCTGAGGCGCTTCTCGCCGATGCCGTTGCAGCCGATCAGCGCATGCAGGTCGCCCTCGACCTGGATGGGCTCGCGCACGTTGGCGCGCACGATGCGCATCACGCTCTCGTCCATCCTGCCTTCGCGCATCAGGGGCAGCAGCGGCAGGAACAGGCCCTCGTGATAGACCTGCCGGCCGTCGGGCGATTGGCCGAGCCCGCCGATGTCGACGACGTGCGTGGTGCAGGAGAACAGCGCCACCAGCTTGCCTTTGTGGAAGGCGGGCGAGGTGACGACGATGTCGTAGAGATGGCCGGTGCCCTTCCACGGATCGTTGGTCACGTAGGCGTCGCCCGGCTTCATGGTCTCGACCGGGAACTCGCGGATGAAATGGATGACGCTTCTGGCCATCGAGTTCACATGGCCCGGCGTGCCGGTGACGGCCTGCGCCAGCATCTTGCCGTCGAGGTCGAACACGCCGGCCGAGATGTCGCCCGCCTCGCGCGCGCTGGTCGAGAAGGCGGTGCGCACCAGCGCGCGGGCCTGCTCCTCGACGACGGAAAGAAGCCGGTTCCACATTACTTGAAGCCGGATATCCGAAGGCGTGCTCATGCGCGATCCTCCAACACGATCTGGCCCAGCGCGTTGATGCGGGCCGAAAATCCCTGCGGCACCACGGTCGTGGTGCCATCCTCGACGATCAATGCCGGCCCGTCGAGCGACATGCCGGGGCCAAGCGACGTGCGTTCGTGGAGGGCGGCCTTCTCGTGCCGGCCCGAGGCCGGATCGAGCACGTCGCGATGGCCGTTGGCCTTGGGGGCCGCGGCCGCCTTGGCCTCGGCCGCGGGCTTGGGCAATGGCCGGTCGGTGGCGAGCGAGAGCGTCCAGGTCAGCGCCTCGACTTCGAGCTTGGGGATGATGCGGCCGAACACCGTTTCATAGGTCGCCTCGAAGCGGCGGCGCAGATCGCGCGCGGCGTCGACGTCGAGCGCCTGGTTGGGCAGCGGCACGGCGATCTCGTGGCCCTGGCCGCGATAGCGCATGAAGGCCAGGCGGGTCTCGACCAGCTTCTCCGTGGGCGCGGCCAGCCGGATCACCGCTTCGGCCTCCTCGCGCATGGCGGTGAACAGGCCGTTCACCGTCTTGGCGTCGAACAGGTCGAGGCGCAGATGGCGCGTGCGCACGACCTCGTAGGCGATCGGCGCGCGCAGGAAGCCGAAGGCGGAGCCGACGCCAGCGCCCACCGGCACCACGATCTTCTTCATGCCGAGCTTGCGCGCCAGCCGTGCGGCGTGCAGCGGTGCCGCGCCGCCAAAGGCGATCAGCGTGCGCTCGGCGGTGTCCTTGCCGTTCTCGACGGCGTGCACGCGGGCGGCACTCGCCATCGTCTCGTCGACGATCTCGGCGACGCCGGCCGCCGCGCCCTGGGCGTCGGTGTTGAGCGAACCGGCCAGCGACTGCAGGGCCGCCTCGGCCTTGTCGCGGTGAAGCGGGATGGCGCCGCCGGCAAAGCGCTTGGGATCGAGGCGGCCGAGCGCGGTGTCGGCATCGGTGACCGTGGGCTCGGTGCCGCCGCGGCCGTAGCTCGCGGGGCCGGGGACGCTGCCGGCCGAATCGGGGCCGACCTGGATGCGGCCCAGCGCATCGATGCGGGCGATCGAGCCGCCGCCGGCGCCGATCTCGACCAGCTCGATCACGGGAATGCGCACCGGCAGGCCGCTGCCCTGCACGAAGCGGTAGGCGCGCGCGACCTCGAACTGGCGCGAGCGCTGCAGTTCGAGATCGTCGAGCAGGGTGAGCTTGGCGGTGGTGCCGCCCATGTCGAAGGCGACGGCTTTCGCGATGCCGTTCTCAGCCGCCACGGTCAGCGCGAGGATGGCGCCGCCGGCCGGTCCGGACTCGACCAGCCGCACCGGATAGCGCCGCGCCGTCTCGACGGTGGTGATGCCGCCCGACGACATCATCAGCAGCAGGGGGCCGGCGATGCCTTCCTTGCGCAGGTTGGCTTCGAGCTCGCCGAGATAGCCTGCCATGCGCGGCAGGACATAGGCGTTGGCGATGGTGGTCGAGGTGCGCTCGTACTCGCGGATCTCGGGACAGACCTCGCAGCTGAGCGAGATCGCCACGCCCGGCAGCTCCTCGGCCAGGATGGCGCCGGCGCGCCGCTCGTGCGCCTCGTTGGTGAAGCTGTGCAGGAAGCACACGGCCACCGCCTCGATCTTGTGCCGGCGCAGCTCGGCTGCGACGTGGCGCACCGCCTGCTCGTCGAGCGCCAGCAGCACGGCGCCGTCGGCGGCGACGCGCTCGGGCACGCCGAAGCGCAGATCGCGCGACACCAGCGGATCGGGCCGCTCCATGTAGATGTCGTACTGCTCGAAGCGGTGCTCCCAGGCGATCTCCAGCGAATCGCGAAAGCCCTCCGTCGTCACCAGCGCCGTGCGCGCGCCCTTGCGCTCGATCAGGGCGTTGGTGGCGAGCGTGGTGCCATGCACGACCAGCCCGACCGCGGACGGCGGGCACTTGGCCTGCGCCAGCATGGAGCGCACGCCCTCGATCACGCCGCGTTCGGGCGCATCGGTCGTGGTCAGCACTTTTATGGCATGGGCCTTGTCGTCCATCTCGAGGACGACGTCGGTGAACGTTCCGCCGATATCGACGGCCAGGCGGGCGCTCATGTCAGTTGTCGTCGATCTTGATGTTGCCCTTGGCGACGACGTCGCCCCAGGTCTTGGAATCGCGCTGCAGGAAGGCGACGTATTCGGCGCGCGGCATCGTCGCGGGATGCAGGCCGGCCTCGTCGTACTTCGCCTTCACCGCCGGATCGGCCATCACCTTCAGGATGGCGGTGGTCAGCACCGCCATCACCGGCTCGGGCGTCTTGGGCGGTGCGGCGATCGCGTACCAGTTCTCCGCCTGGTAGCCCGGCACCGCTTCGGCGAGCGCCGGCGCGTCGGGCAGAACGGACCAGCGCGTGGGCGAGGTCACCGCCATGGCGCGCGCCTTGCCGCTCTTGACCAGGCCCAAGGTGGCGGGATCGCCGAAATAGGCGTCGACGATGCCGGCGGCGAGATCGTTCAGCGCCGGCCCGGTGCCGCGATAGGGCACATGCACCATTTTCAGCCCCGACATCTGGGTGAAGAGCTCGCCCGCCAGATGCTGGCTGGTGCCGATGCCGCCGGAGGCCCAGCGGATCTCGGTCTTCTTCGCGAGATCCATGAATTCCGGCAGCGTCTTGGCCGGCAGGTCGTTGCGCACCGCCACGATGAACGGCATGCGCACCAGTCGCGTGATGTGCGACAGGGCCGTCGGATCGTAGGGCATCTTGCGCAAGTGAGGTCCGGCGGTGAGCGTGCCGACGCCGGTCAGCGCCAGGGTGTAGCCGTCGGCCGGCGCGTGCGACATCGCCTCGACGCCGATGATGCCGCCGGCGCCGCCCTTGTTCTCGACCACGATCGTCTGGCCGAGCTCCTTCGACAGCGGCTCCATCAGGAGCCGCGCCGTCAGGTCGACGCCGCCGCCGGGCGGGAAGGGCACGATGATCTTGATCGGACGGCTGGGAAAATTCTGGGCTGCGGTGTGACGCGTCGCCGCGAGGACAGGCAACGCAAACGCTCCAACCAGCAGGCCTCTACGAGTGTTACGCAAAACAAAACCCCTCTCTGCTCCCCCACTCACCTTGACAGGGCGGCGACAGCCGTTCAACACTTAACCAATTAGTTAAGTGTCAACCACGAGGCGACTCGCGATGAAAAAGCTCCATCAAGGCGGCTGCCACTGCGGCGCCGTGCGATTCGAATGCCAACTCGATCCCGCCGAAGGCACCAGCCGCTGCAATTGTTCGATGTGCGCCAAGGGCCGGTTCTGGAAGGCGATCGTGCGCAAGGAAGACTTCCGCATCCTGCAGGGCGAAAGCGAGCTCAGCGACTACCAGTTCGGCAGCAAGAACATTCACCATCTCTTCTGCCGGCAGTGCGGTATCAAGCCGTTCGGCCGCGGCCACATGGACGCGCTGGGCGGCACCTTCTACGCCGTCAACGTCGCCTGCCTGGACGGCGCGGCGCCGGAGGAGATGGCGGCCGGCCCGATCCAGTATCAGGACGGACGCCACAACGCCTGGGACAAGGTGCCGACGGAGACGCGGCACCTCTGATAGCGGCTACATCGCTACCTTGCGGAATACCTCGACGAAGCGCTCGACGTCCTGCTCGTCGTTGTAGACGTGCGGACTGATGCGCAGGCGACCGAGCCGCGGTGCGGCATAGACGTTCTCCGCGGCGAGCTTCTTGGGCAGGTCGGTTGCCATGCCCTTGGGGAAATAGAGGCTGAGCACGTGCGGCGCGCGCAGCTTCCTGTCCAGCACCTGCACGCCGGTGTTGGCGAGCCCGTCGGCCAGCTTGTCGGTCAGCATGGCAAGCCGCGCCCGGATCGGCTCGTTGCCCCAGCCCGCCATCATCTCCATGCCGATCGCCGCCATCTCCATGGAGATGAAATGATCGCGCTCGCCCATGTCGTAGCGTCGCGCGCCCTCCTGATAGGCGACGTCGCGGAAGTAGACCGTGTCCTCGGCCGACACCGCCTTGCGCGCCGGTGCCGTCTGCTCGAGCGGCACGCCGTGCTGATGGCGCTTGGCGACGTACATGAAGGCGCGGCCGTAGGGCCCCAGCACCCACTTGTAGGTCGGGAAGATCAGGAAGTCGGGGTCGAGGGTCTTCACGTCGATATGGCGGATGCCGACATCGTGCGTGGCGTCGACCAGCAAGGCCGCGCCCTTAGCCTTGGCTGCCCTGGCAATGCGCGCCATGTCGAGCGCGCCGCCGTCCGACCAATGGACCGAGGAGATCGAGACCAGGGCCAGCGGCGCGCCGCCGGGGCGCTCGATCGCCGCCATCACCGCCGACGTCCAGTCGCCGTCGGTCGGCTGCTTCACCGTCTCGACCGCAAAGCCGCCGGCTTCGGCGCGGCTCATCCATTCCAGCACCGGCGAGGTGTGATCGTCCTGCAGCACCAGCACGCGGCTGCCGTGCGGTATCGTCAGCACCTTGCCGGCGGTCGAGACACCGTAGCCGACCGACGGGATCAGCGAGACGTCGACGGAATCGGCGCCGATCAGGGCGGCCGCCGCCTTGCGCGCGCGCTCGTACTGCTGCGGCTGGAAGTCGGCCGGCAGCTTCCACGGCTGGCCCTTGCGCGCGACGGCGGCGCGGCCGGCCTCCTGCACCGCAATCGGCAGCGGGCTGTAGGTCGCGGCGTTGAAGAAACAGACGTCACGCGGGATGTCGAACAAGGCGCGCTGGCTGGGCAGCATGGCGGTCTCCGTTGCAGGACTGCACAGTAGCGTGGTCGTGCCGATCCCAGCCCGACAATTTCTCAGACCAGCCATTTGCTAGACTGCGCCATGCGCCGTTTCCCGCCCCAACGCCTGATCTGCCTCACCGAGGAGACGGTCGAGACGCTCTATTTGCTGGGCGAGCAGGACCGCATCGTCGGCGTCTCGGGCTACGCCGTGCGGCCGCCCGAGGTGCGGTCGAAACCCAGGGTCAGCGCCTTCACCTCGGCACGGCTCGACAAGATCCTGGCGCTCGCCCCCGACCTGGTGCTGGCCTTCTCCGACTTGCAGGCCGACATCGTGAGCGAGCTGGCCAAGGCGGGCGTCGCCGTCCATCTCTTCAATCAGCGGGACATTGCGGGGATCTTCGCCATGATCCGCACCGTCGGCGCCTTGATCAGCGCCAGCGACAAGGCCGAGGCGCTGGCGCGTTCGCTCGAGGCGCGGGTGACGGACATCGCTCGTGCGGCGGCAGGATCGCCGCGGCCACGGGTCTACTTCGAGGAATGGAACGATCCGATGATCTCCGGCATCGGCTGGGTCTCGGAGCTGATCGAAATCGCGGGCGGCGAGGATGTGTTCGTCCATCTGCGCGGGGCTGCCGCGGCGCGCGATCGCATCGTGTCGTCGTCCGACGTGATCGCGGCCAGGCCCGACGTGATCCTGGCCTCGTGGTGCGGCCGCAAGGTCGTGCCGCGACAGATCGCCGAGCGGCCGGGCTGGGAAACGCTGCCAGCGGTCGCCAACGGCCGCATCGTCGAGATCAAGTCGCCGATCATCCTGCAGCCCGGCCCTGCTGCGCTCACCGACGGTCTCGATGCCGTGCGCGCTGCGCTATTACCTCGTGTGTAATTGAGCGACCGCCAGCCGGAAGCTCACCTTCATCTCATCAGACCCAAGGAGGGTTCAGATGAGCTACCAGTCCCGCCAGCGCCTCGCCGATCAGTCCGTTACGTTCGTGACACCGGTGTCGTCACGGCCGTCGCTCAGGCATCGGCTGGCCATGACGCTCAAGCTCTGGCGCGAGCGCATCGCCGCCCGGCGTAATCTCGCTGCAATGGACGCCCGCAGCCTGCGTGATGCGGGAATCTCTCCCGCCGCCGCTGCCTATGAATCGGGCAAGACGTTCTGGCGGGCATTCGGACCGCTGCGTTAAGGGAGTTTTCCTCAGGCTTTCGCCTCACAATCGCCATAACCACGCGCCCTGCAAGGGAACTCTGGCGCGCATCGAGCGTTAATTCATGCGCGCAAAGCGCGGCTGCTCTATTACAGGGGGCCTCGCACGCGGCGTGTTGTGGTCGAGAACCTCTTCGCGCCCGACTAATGTAACGAGCGCAGAGGGGTTTTAGCCGGATGACACCGCCGGATCTCGACCGGACGAACGCGCTGTTTCTCGATCTCGACGGCACGCTGCTGGAGATCGCGGAGACGCCGGAATCGGTCGTCGTTCCGCCCGGACTGCCGCAATTGCTGGACAGCCTGCGCTCGCAGCTCGACGGCGCGTTGGCCATCGTCACCGGCCGTTCGATCGGCGTCGTCGACGACCTGCTCAATCCCTTCGTCGCCACCGCGGCCGGCGAGCATGGCGCGTCGCTGCGCTGGCAGGACGGCAAGATCGAAGAGATGCCCAAAGGCCTCGCCGTGCCCGAGGCGTGGCGCGAGGCCCTGGTGGCTGCGGCCGAGCGCTGGCCGGGCGTGCTGGTCGAGCCCAAGCCGCACGGTATCGCCATGCACTATCGCCTGGTGCCGGAGCGCGGCAACGACGTGTGGCGGCTGGTGCGCGCCCTGGTGCCGCAGGATCATCCGTGGTTCCGGCTGCTGCCGGCGCGCGAGGCCGTCGAGATCGGACCGCGCGCGGCCTCCAAGGGCCATGCCGTCGAGCAGTTGATGGCGCGCCAGCCTTTCCAGGGCCGCCGGCCGATCTTCGTCGGCGACGATTTCACCGACGAGGCCGGCATGGAAGCGGCCCGCAGTTTCGGCGGCCAGGGCCTGCGCGTGGCCGAGGTGTTCGGCGGCCAGCCGGCGGCGGTGCGGGCCTGGCTGAAGCGCGGCCTCGAGCTCCTGAGCGCGCGCAACGTGCCGCCCGTCGCCTCGGCGGGAGCAGCACCTTGAGCACCCTCGAGCTTGGCGTCATCGGCAACTGCTCCATTGCCAGCCTGATCGATCGCAAGGGCCGGCATGTCTGGCACGGCATCGGCCGGCTCGACGGCGATCCCGTGTTCAATGCCCTGCTGGGCGGCGACGACCCGCAGGGCGGCTTCATGGATGTCGTGGTGGCGGGCGCCAAGGAGATCGGCCGCCAACGCTACCTGCACAATACCGCCGTCCTGGAGACGGTGCTCGACGGCAACAGCGGCACGGTGCGCATCGTCGACTTCGCGCCGCGCTTCCGCCGCTTCGGCCGCATGTTCCGCCCGCCCATGCTGGTGCGCCGGCTCGAGCCGGTGGCCGGCCGGCCGCGCGTCACCATCCGGCTGCGGCCGACCTTCGACTACGGCGCGCACAAGGCCAAGCTCACCTCGGGCAGCAACCATGCGCGCTTCTTCGGCGACAGCGCGGTCATGCGGCTGACGACGGATGCGTCGATCAACTACATCCTGCACGAGACCGAGTTCTCGCTCGACCGGCCCATCAACCTGATCGTCGGCGCCGACGAGAGCATCACCGACAATCCCGACACGCTGGCCAAAAGCTTCCTCGCCGAGACCGAGTCCTACTGGCACACCTGGGTGCGCGACCTCAACATCCCGTTCGACTGGCAGCAGGCGGTGATCCGCGCGGCGATCACGCTGAAGATGTGCAGCTACGAGGATACGGGCGCGGTGCTGGCGGCGCTCACCACCTCGGTGCCGGAAGCGCCCAACACGCCGCGCACCTGGGACTACCGCTTCACCTGGCTGCGCGACGCCTTCTTCACCGTGACCGCGCTCAATCGCCTGTCGGCGACGCGCACCATGGAAAGCTACGTGCGCTTCATCGTCGACGTGGTCGAGACCGGCAGCTCGCGCGACGAGGTCGCTGCCATCGCGCCGCTGTTCCCGATCGCGCCGGGCACCGACACGGCGGAGCGGCTGATCGACACCTTGCCGGGCTATCGCGGCTTCGGTCCGGTGCGCGTCGGTAACGCAGCTGTCACACAGCGTCAGAACGACACCTACGGCTCCATGGTGCTGACCGTCGGCGCAGATGTTCTGGGACGAGCGCCTGCCGCGGCAGGGCGATCTCGAGCTCTATCGCCAGCTCTGCGTCGTGGGGAACGAGGCGCAGCGCACGGCGTTGACCCCCGATGCAGGGCTTTGGGAGTACCGGGAGCGCGAGGAAGTGCACACGTTTTCCGCGGCGATGTGCTGGGCAGCGCAGCACCGGCTCGGCATGATCGCCAAGCGGGTCGGGGTCGATTCCGAATCACGGGAATGGCTGGCGCGCGCCGGCGTGCTGCGCCAGGAAGTGCTGCAGCGCGGCACCACCCGGGAGGGCTGGATCTCCGGCGTGCTCGACCGCGACATGCTCGACGCCTCGTGCCTGGTGCTGCCCGAGATCGGGCTGCTCGGCTCCGACGATCCGCGCTTCCACGCCACCCTCGACGTCGCCGCCAAGCGGCTGATGAAGAACGGCTTCATGATGCGCTACAGCGAGGCCGACGATTTCGGCAAGCCGTCCAATGCCTTCCTGCTCTGCACCTTCTGGTACATCGATGCGCTGGCCAGCGTCGGCCGCCGGCCGGAGGCGCTCGAACTGTTCAATAACCTGCTCGCCCGCCGCAACCATGTCGGGCTACTATCGGAGGATATCGATCCGAAGACCGGCGAGCTGTGGGGCAACTTTCCGCAAACCTACTCGCAGGTCGGGCTGATCCTGTCGGCCATGCGTCTGTCGCGAAGCTGGGAGGAGGGGCTATGGCACGCATCGTGATCGTCTCGAACCGAGTCCCGATTCCCAAATCCCGCGTGCCTGCCGCGGGCGGCCTTACCGTGGCGCTGCGCGACCTGCTCATCCCGGGCTCGATGTGGTTCGGCTGGAGCGGGCGGCTGGCGCCCGAGCCGTCGCTGCAGCCGGCCCTGGTCGAGGCGCGCGGCGTCACCTACGCCACGGTCGACCTGACGTCCGAGGCGCATCGCGCCTTCTATGTCGGCTTCGCCAACGGCGCGCTGTGGCCGCTGCTGCATTTCCGGTTGGGGCTGATGCACTACCGCCGTGAGGACTATCTCGGCTACCTGTCGGTCAACCAGACATTCGCCACGGCGCTCGGCCATGTACTGCAGCCCGACGACACGGTGTGGGCGCACGACTACCACCTGCTGCCGCTTGGCCGCATGCTGCGCCAGCAGGGCTTCAGCGGCCCGCTGGGCTTCTTCCTGCACGTGCCGTTCGTGCCGCCTTCGATGCTCGAGGCGATCCCGGTGGCGCGCGAGATGGTGGCCGATCTCTGCGCCTACGACGTCGTCGGCTTCCAGACCGAGGAGCATGCCCGCGACTTCCGCGACTGCGCGCAGCGCCTGCTGGGCGCCATGGTCGACGGCGAATGGGTGCGCTTGAACGGCCGGCGCGTGCGCGCCTTCGCCGATCCGATCGGCATCGACGCCCAGGCCTTCGCCGAGGAGGCCGAGCGCTCCGCCAACGACAAGCTGGTCCAGCGCGTGGCCGGGAGCCTGGTCGGCCGCCTGCTCGCCGTCGGCGTCGACCGCATGGACTATTCCAAGGGCCTGCCCAACCGCTTCGAGGCCTACGGCCGCCTGCTCGAGCGCTATCCCGAGCACCGCCGCCGCATCCACTTCCTGCAGATCTGCCCGCGCTCGCGCGAGGAGGTCGACGAATATCGCCGCCTGCGCGCCGAGCTCGACCGGCTGACCGGCCGCATCAACGGCCGCTTCTCGGAGTTCGACTGGACGCCGCTGCGCTATTCGACGCGGCCGGCGCCGCGCGCGACCCTGGCCGGCCTCTACCGCATCAGCCGCATCGGCGTGGTGACGCCGCTGCGCGACGGCATGAACCTGGTGGCCAAGGAGTTCGTCGCCGCCCAGCCCGACGACGATCCGGGCGTGCTGGTGCTGTCGAAGTTCGCCGGCGCCGCCCACGAGCTCACCGAGGCGCTGATCGTCAATCCCTTCGATCCCGACGCCATCGCCGACGCCATGCACGCGGCGCTGAACATGCCGCTGGCCGAGCGCGTCGAGCGCCACGTCGCGCTCAAGGCCAAGGTCTTCCGCACTACCGCCAGCGCCTATTGCGAGCGCTTCCTCGCCGCGCTGCAGGCGCCGCCAGAGGCATTGCGCGCGGCCTGACGGCCCACCACCGACGGTCGCTCGCGGGCCGGCTGGCGTTTGACTACGATGCCGCGCGAGCATGAGCATCATCACGCGCCTCTGCATTGCCGGCTATCGCTCCCTGCGCGACGTCCGGCTGGACATCGGACCGCTGACGGTCGTCACCGGCGCCAACGGCAGCGGCAAGTCGAGCCTCTATCGGGCGCTGCGGCTGCTGGCCGACGTGGCGCAGGGCCGGATCATCCAGTCGCTGGCGCTGGAAGGCGGCTTGCCGTCGGTGCTGTGGGCAGGCCCTGAAGCGTTCTCGCGCGGCATGAAGGCGGGGACGCAGCCCGTGCAGGGAACGGTGCGCAAGAATTCCGTCAGCCTGAAGCTCGGTTTTTCCTCCGACGACTACGGCTTCGCCATCGATCTCGGCCTGCCGCTGCCCTGTCCGCCGTCGGTCTTCGACCGTGACCCCGAGATCAAGGTCGAGAGCATCTGGACCGGCCCATTGCTTGGGCGCGCCAACACCTTCGCCCAGCGCAAGGGCCCGGCGGTGGGCCTCCGCAACCAGGAAGGCGCCTGGCGGTCGGTCATGACCGACCTCAGGGCATACGACAGCATGCTCACGCATTGCGGCGATCCGCGCGACGCAGCCGAGCTGTTGCTGCTGCGCGAGAACCTGCGGAGCTGGCGCTTCTACGACCACTTCCGCACCGACAGCGATGCGCCGGCGCGGCGCCGCCAGATCGGCACGCGCACGCCGGTGCTGGCGAGCGACGGCGCGGATCTCGCCGCCGCCATCGCCACCATCCAGGAGGTCGGCGCGGAGGACGAACTGGCAATGGCGGTCGCCGACGCCTTTCCCGGCGGATCGATCGATGTGCAGGAGGACGGCGGCTACTTCGAGATCGAGATGCGCCAGCACGGGCTGCTGCGTTCGCTTGGCGCCGCCGAGCTGTCCGACGGCACGCTGCGCTATCTCCTGCTGATCGCAGCACTTCTGTCGCCGCGGCCGCCACCGTTGACGATCCTGAACGAGCCGGAGACCAGCCTGCATCCCGATCTGCTGCCGCCTCTTGCCCGGCTGATCGCCCAGGCTTCCCGGCAGTCGCAGATCATCGTCGTGTCGCATGCCGCGTCACTGGTGTCGGCATTGCAGGAGGCTGGCGCCCGGCGGATCGTGTTGGAGAAGCAGCTCGGTGAAACGGTCGTGCCCGGTGAGGAACGGCCCGTGTGGAACTGGCCGACGCGCTAGGGCGTCACGCCAAAATGCTGGTGGGTAGCCTACCAGAGTCGTTTCACGCCGTAGGCCTCGAACGTCCGCTCGTTCGACAGGAGGACCAAGTCCTCGCTGATGGCTTGAGCGATCAACATGCGGTCGAAAGGGTCCCGGTGTTGGCCGGCAAGACTGCCCGCTCGCTCCGCATGGAGTACCGATACCGCAAGCGGGCTGAAGCCTTCGGCAGCAATGGCACCCGAGACATCTTCGGCCACCACGCGGGCGTCAGACAGCTTGCCGATCCGATATTTGGTGGCGATCTCCCACGCAGAGGCGGCGCTGACGAAGACGCTGTTTTGAGCCTCATCGCTGATAGCCGTTCGAGCCGCGCGGGAAAGTTTCGGATCGGCAAACACCCACCAAAGGAAGGCATGGGTATCGAGGAGCAGTCTCACTGCCTCATTCCCACAATTTCAGTTCTTCCTCAGGCAGTGGCTCAAAGAATTCCGGACCGATGGAACCCTTTCCCTTCAAGCGGCCAAACTTCCGCTTGGGCTTCGGCGCCATAGGAACAATCTTCGCAACAGGCTCTTTGCCGCGTGCGAGCACGATCTCCTCGCCAGCCTCGGCGCGGGCGACGAGTTTGGAGAGGTTCGTCTTGGCGGCGTGGATGGTGTAGGTCGGCATGCAGGATATTTAGCTAAGATACTTAGCTAATTCAAGTCCACTGCGCCGGCGAGGTCCCCAGCGGCTCGGGCGGCTTGGCGAAGAAGGGCGGCGTTTCGCTCAGCTGCACCACCGGCTTGAGATGCCGCAGATGGCCGAACAGGCCGTCGCTTTCCATCAGGTAGCGCGCAAGGTCCGCCTCCGGCAGCTCGGCCACGCCCTTGCCGGGCTCGACGGTGCCGAGGCTCGCCAGCCAGTGCGCCACCTGGACCAGCGACACGCGCACCAGCCACGAGCCGCCCTGCTCGGCGCGGCGGGCGAGGCCCGCCATGGCGCCGAGCGCGCCGAGATAGCCCGCGATGTAGTCGAGCGCCTGGACCGGCAGGTTGCGCGGCTTGGCGAGCGAGCCTTGCGCGGCCGAGAGGCCGGTGACGTTCTGCACGATCGAATCGAAGCCGCGCCGGTCGGCCCACGGGCCCGCATGGCCATAGGCGCAGATGCTGACGCAGACGATGCCGGGTCTGAGCTCGGCCACGCGCTCGGGCGAGAAGCCGCGCGCGGCCACCGTGCCCGGGCGATAGCCCTGGGTGAAGATGTCGGCCTCGCGCAGCAGGCCCGTCATGCTCTCGATGCCGGCCGGCTTGGTGAGATCGACCCAGGCGCAGCGCTTGCCGTGGCCGGTGTCCATCAGGATCTCGGTCTGGTAGGGCAGGTGAGGGGCAGCGATATGCAGGACATCGGCGCCGTTCTCGGCCAGCACGCGGCCGCTGGTCGGCCCCGCAAGCACGCGTGTGAGATCGAGGGCACGCACGCCGCCGAGCGGGCGGTCGACCCCCATCTTGTTGAAGGGCGGCAGTGGCCGCGGCGGCGCCTCGCCGATCTTGACGATGTCGATCAGCGGCAGCTTGGCGACGGCGATGCCGTGCGGATGGGCGTTCCATTCCTCGCGGCTGCGCACCAGCCCGCCGACGCAGCCGCCGTCGGCGATCGCCTGCTCGATGGCGAGCCCGTCCCATTGGGCGACAGCCTCGGCCAGCGCCTCGCGCGTCTCGGCCTTGGCGCCGGTGATGCTGAGCGCACCGGCGCGATGATGCGGATGGTTGGTGTGCAGGAACATGACGCGCCCGTCGCGCGTCGGGTAGTGCCCGGCCAGCGGATCCCACGACACCGGCTTCTTGCCGTTCTGCAGCACGTAGGTGTTGGAGCGCAGCGACGCCGCCGCGGCATGACGATCGATCGTCACGCCTTGCGGCTTGCCGGTCCTCTGCCGCCACAGGTCGGAGACCGCGAGGCCGACCGCGCCCAGCGCCGCCGAGCCCGCCGCCGCGATGCGCCATGGTGTGAGGAACACCGGGTCCTCGCCGCCGGTGATGGCGAGAGAATCGTCGCCGCGTTTGGCGCGGCCAAGCTGGGCAAGGACCGCGTAGGCGAGGTCCTTGCTCACGTCTCGGCCATGATCTTGCTGAGTGTCGCCATCAGGTCCTGCGGGCAGGTGATGTGCGGATTGTGGCTGGCGTCCATCTCGTAATACTTCCAGCTCGTGTCGCCCTTGGCGCGCTCGGCGAACTGGCGGAACGTGTCGCCCGGTCCGCTGCGCTTGGCATAGATGTAGGCGCGCGGCAGCGGCGGCTCGCGCGAGGCGAGCCGCAGCTTCTGCTCGAAGGTCTTGATCGGCTGCGAGCGCCGGCGCGGCGTCGCCCAGGAGACGTCCTCGGGCGCGGTGTCGGGCGGCATCGGGATGGGCGGGATGCGCCAGCCCGCGCCTTCGCCCATCGCCTTGCCGCGCATGTTCTCGGCCGCTTGCTGGTCCCACGAGGTCGAACAGGCTCTGGCCGTCCTGCGGCGCGAAGGCGTCGATATACACCACGCGTGCAATGCGCCGGCGTGCCTTGTCGGCGACGCCGGTCGCCACCATGCCGCCGTAGGAGTGGCCGAGCAGGGTGACGTCCTTCAGGTCCTCGCAATCGAGCACCGCGGCCACGTCGTTGATGTGCGTGGTGAGGTCGATTTCGTGGTGGGCGAGATGGGCCCGCTCGCCCAGGCCCGTGTAGGTCGGCGAGAAGAACTGATGGCCGGCCGCGGCGAACAACGGCCGCATCTTCTTCCACGCCCAGGCGGCCGACCACGCACCGTGTGCAAGAACGATCGTTGCCATGCGTCCCCCTTAGAAGCTGGCGAAGCCGAACTTTGGATGCTATTACGAATTACTCGCAATGACAGCCAATCCAACCATAGCACTGGGCGAGGCCCGCGTGGGTTTTCGCGGCCGTATCCATCAGCTCTCCGTGAACGGCGCCAGCACCGGCCTGCCCGGACCGGAGCTGGAACGCCGGCTGATCGAGCTGGGCTTCGTCGAAGGCGCCGACGTCGAGCTGCTGCACCAGGGCCTGTTCGGCGGCGATCCCATCGCCGTGCGCGTCGCCCACACGACCATTGCACTGCGCCGGCGCGAGGCCATGGCGATCCTGGTGACGGCAGCATCTTCATGAGTTCCACCGTCGTCGCCCCCACTATCGTAGCGCTCGTCGGCAATCCCAACTGCGGCAAGACCGCGTTGTTCAACGCCCTGACCGGCAGCCGCCAGAAGGTCGCCAACTATCCCGGCGTCACGGTCGAGAAAAAAGTCGGCCCGCTGGTCACGCCGGCAGGCCGGTCGATCCAGGTGGTCGATCTGCCCGGCACCTATTCCTTGCGCGCGCGCTCCCCCGACGAGGAGATCACGCGCGACGTCGTCCTGGGTCGCCTCCAGAGCGAGGTCACACCCGATCTGATCGTCTGCGTCGCCGACGCCTCCAACCTCAGGCTGGCGCTGCGGCTGGCACTGGAGCTGAAGCGCGTCGGCCGGCCGGTGATGCTGTCGCTCAACATGATGGACATCGCCCGCAAGCGCGGCATCGCGATCGACGTCGACCGCCTGTCGCGCGAGCTCGGCGTGCCGGTCGTGGAATCGGTGGCGGTGCGGCGCGGCGGCATCGATGCGCTGCTGGCCGGCATCGACCGGCGCCTCGACGAGCAGCTCAAGACGGCTGAGTCCGACTGGCGGCCGCCCGACGCCGGCGCCTTGCGCGTCGGCCAACGCGAGGCCGACCGGTTGCTGGCGGCCGTCGTGCGCGGGTCCGGCGAGCGCGACACGCTGACGGCGCGGGTCGATGCCGTGCTGCTGCACCCCGTCGTTGGACTGGTCGTGCTGCTGGCCATCCTGTTCGTCATGTTCCAGGCCGTATTCGCCTGGGCGACGCCCGCCATGGATACGATCGAGGCGGGCTTTCACTGGCTGGGCGATCTGGTCGGGGCGGCACCGTTGCCCGACCTCCTGAAGAGCTTCTTCAAGGACGGGCTCATAGGCGGCGTCGGCAGCGTCATCGTGTTCCTGCCGCAGATCGTCATCCTGTTCTTCTTCATCCTGGTCCTCGAGGACCTGGGCTACATGGCGCGCGCGGCCTTCCTGATGGACCGCATCATGGGCGGCGCCGGCCTGCACGGCCGCGCTTTCATCCCCCTGCTGTCGTCCTTCGCCTGCGCCATCCCCGGCATCATGTCGACGCGCGTGATCGACGACCGGCGCGATCGGCTCACCACCATCCTGGTGGCGCCGCTCATGACCTGCTCGGCGCGCATTCCGGTCTACACCCTGATCATCGGCGCCTTCATCCCCGACCGCGAGGTCTGGGGCTTCGTCGGCCTGCAGGGGCTGGTGATGTTCGGGCTCTACACGACGGGCATCGTCGGCGCGCTCGCCGTGTCGTTCGTGCTGAAGCGGCTGATCTGGCGGGACACGCCGGGCGAGCCGTTCATGCTCGAACTGCCCGACTACAAGATGCCGCGGGCCAAGAGCCTCGCCATCGGCCTGTGGACGCGCGCCGTCATCTTCCTCAAGCGCGCCGGCACCATCATCCTCGCCATGATGATCCTGATCTGGCTGCTGGCGACGTTCCCGCAGCCGCCGGAGGGCGCCACCGAGCCCGCCATCAACTACAGCCTCGCCGCCATGATCGGCACGGCGATCCAGCCGCTCACCGCGCCGCTCGGCTTCAACTGGCAGATCAACGTGGCGCTGATCCCCGGCATGGCGGCGCGCGAGGTCGCGGTCGGCTCGCTCGGCACCATCTACTCCATCGCCGGCGGCGAGGACGCGGCCGACAAGATCGGCCAGGCGCTGCTGTCGCACTGGAGCCTCGGCACGGCGCTTGCCCTGCTGGCCTGGTACGTCTTCGCCCCGCAGTGCGCTTCCACGCTCGCCGTCATCCGTCGCGAGACCGGCGGCTGGAAGTGGATGTGGATCACCTTCGCCTACATGCTGGCGCTGGCCTATGTCGCCGCGCTTGCGACCTACCAGATCGCCCGCGCCCTCGGCGCGGGGTGACGAGACTTTTAACCGGGCCAGCTGCCGCCAGCCCCTTCATCCGGCCGACGGCCCGAGGCTTCGATGTCCAAGCAGCGGCGAACGTTTCGCTACTGGCTACAGCAGCTCCATCTCTGGATCGGCCTGATCCTGCTCCTTCCGCTGGTGATGATGGGCGTTACCGGCGCGGTGCTGGTCTATGGTCACGACATCGAGCATCTGCTGGGCCAGGGCGAGCCGCCAGCGAAGGCCGTCGGCGAATGGAGCACGCCGGGCGAGCTGATCGCGGCGGCGCGCACGGCGTCGAACGATCCGACGCGCATCCCCATCGCGGTGCGCTGGCCGATGGAAGTGGGTGAGCCCGCCGCCGTGCGCCTGTCGCGGCCCGGCATGGCGAACGAACGGCCGCAGTTCCGTGGTGGCCAAGCGCAAGGACAGGCGCAGGGCCGCGTACCGACGCAGAGCCCGTTCGCCGGCAGCCTGCAAATGTTGATCGATCCGGTATCGCTGCAGGTGCTCGAGACCCAGCAGGCGATGACGGGCTGGCTGCGCTTCTTCCATGACCTGCATGGCCATCTTTTCATCGCGGGCGGCCTCGGCCGCGAGCTGGTCGGTTGGCTGGGCGTGGTGCTGCTCGTGCTGGGCTGCTCGGGCCTCTATCTCTGGTGGCCGCGGCCCGGCCAGTGGAAGGCAGCCTTCATCGTGCGCCGCACGGCCAAAGGCTTGCGCTTCAATCGCGAGCTGCACGGCGCGGTCGGCATCTGGAGCCTGGTGCTGTTCATGCTGGTGAACTTCACCGGCGTCTATCTCGCCTTCCCGCAGCAGATCTCGGTGGCGGTCAACACGGTGTGGCCGGGCCGCGACATGCGGGCAGCGATGTTCCAGGCACGCGTCGAGCCGATGCGCGGCGTCCAGCCAATGAGTGTCAATGAGGCGGTCGAGCTCGCACGCTCGACAGTGCCGGATGGCCGCTTCCTCAACGCCTTCCTGTCGATCCGGCCCGACCAGGCGATGCGCATTGGCCTGATCCGGGCCGACCATGTCGAGGGCGCACCGATCATCACCGTGATCATCGATCCCTTCCGCAAGAACGTGGTCGACGTGTTCGACCCGCAGACCATGACCACGGGTGAGCGCATCATCGCCTGGCAGCGCGCGTTGCACTACGGCATCGGCTTGGGCAGCGGCTACAAGTTCCTGGTGTTCGTGTCGGGTGTGATCATCCCGGTGTTCGCGATCACGGGCTTCCTCATGTGGTGGATCAAGCGCCGCAACCGTCGCGCCGGCGAGCGTGCCAAGGCCGCCATCCACGCCGCGGCTGCGGCGAGGGCGGCAGACTAGCTCGTGTTACAGGCGCGTTAAGGGCGGTGCGCTGTCATCGGCCGGGACGAAGACGGCCATGGCGCCGGCCACCCGGTTTCGGCTGTCGTGGACCACGAGCAGCCTCACCTCAACCCGGATGATCGTTCCGTCCCGGCGCAGCGCAGGGATGTCGAACGATGAATGGTCGATGTTGCCGTCGGCGGCGGCCATCGCGGCCCGGTAGCCCTCCCAATGGCGCCCGCGGTAATCGGGCGGGACGATGAGATCGAGCGTCTGGCCAATGGCCTCGGCCGCCCGATGTCCGAACAGCGACTCGGCGGCCGAGTTCCAGATACGGATGACGCCGGAAGGCTCGGCGAAGACAAGTGCAGCGGCGGACTCTGTCATGTGACCCCTCCTGCCGAAGATTATTCCGTGGGTCACGACAGTTTGCGGCAGCAGCGTGGCAACAACCAAAGCATCGCTTTGGCATTCCTCTTCTTCAACGCTTGTCGCCCGCCACCTATGCAGGAGATTTCCGATGAAGCCCCGTATTTCTGTCTTCACGCTCGGTGTGGCCGATCTCGAGCAGTCCGTCGCCTTCTATCGCGACGGTCTCGGGCTGCCGACCGACGGCATCGTCGGCCGTGAGTTCGAGCACGGTGCCGTTGCCTTCTTCGAGCTGTCGGGAGGCGTGAAGCTCGCGGTCTGGGCGCAGAATGACGTCGCCCACGATACAGGTCTGCCACGGACGCCGATCAGCCCGACCTCTTTCACGATCGGCCACAACGTGGCTGGCCGCGGAGAAGTCGACGACGTGATGACCCAGGCTCGCCGGGCCGGCGCCGAGATCGTCAAGTCCCCGCAGGACACGTTCTATGGCGGCTATGCCGGATACTTCCGCGATCCGACCGGACACCTGTGGGAGGTGGTTTGGAATCCGGCCAACGCTCCAGCTGATGATTGAGAGCGGCGGCTATCTGGGCGCGAGGTCGTAAAGCAGGATCGCCCGCCGCGGTTCCGGTGGCAGCGAGCGCCACTGGCTGGGATCGACGATCGTGCCGTGAGCGAGCACCCAGCGCTCGAAGTCGCGCGTGCGCCGGTTGGTGGCCAGCACGACGAAGCGCACCTCACCGCGCTCGACGGCCTTGGCGAAGGCATCGACGCCCATCACCGGATCGTTGCCGAAGAAGCCGCCGAACGCCATCACCGGCTGGCCGGTGCCGATGATGACCGGCGCCGCCAGCAGCGCGTTGGGCGCCGCCAGCAGGAAACGCGCGTTGCCGCGATGCTCCTGCAGGAACGCCTGCAACTTGGGATCGTCGGTCAGCGCCTTCCAGTCGCGCGACAGGATCGGCCCGCGGCCGTCGTCGATGCCGAGCCAGCGCGGCAGGCTGGCCGACGGCAGGGTGAGGTTGCCCGGGGCGAAGACGGCGCCGAGCGCCCACAGCGCCGGCAGCACCAGCAGGGCTGCGCCGCCGATGACGGCCGGCGGACGCTTGGCGCGCCACTGGGCGGCGATGGCGGCCAGCAGCGCCACGGCCGGGAAGCCGACCCAGATCGACGTCCACCCAAGTGACGCGCCGGCGATGTAGGCCTGCCACAGGGCAGCGGCGCCGAGGCCGATGGCGAGATGCGTCGAGCCGCGACGCCACAGCTCGAAGCAGCCGATGCCGGCCAACGCCGCGAGCGGCGGCCCCAGGGTCGAGAGGTAATAGGCATGGAAGATGCCGCCGGCCAGGCTGTAGACGATGCCATAGGCGAGCGCCCAGATGCTCCATAGCGCCACTTGCGCACGACGCCGGCGCCAGGCGAACACCGCGCCCAGCACGGCAAGCGGCAGGGTCCAGGCGAACTGCATGGCAAGGCTCGGCGTGGCAAGCCGCAGCGGTCCGACCGGCACGGCGTCATAGGCAACGAAGGGCGTGGCCTGGGCTGGCGTCGGCGCGTTGCGCACGAACCGATCCAGCCCGTTGTGCAGGACGATGAGCTCGAGCATCGAATTGTCGTGGCTGCTGCCGGCATAGGGCCGGCTCGCCTTGGGCGTGAGATCGAACGCCACCGCCCAGGAAAGCGACACGACGGCGAGCGTGACGGCGGCGGCTGTCATCCAGCCGAGGCGCTGGCGCCAGTCGAGCGATCCGGCCAGCAGCCAACCGGCCAGCAGCGCCGGTCCGCAGACCAACGCCGCCAGCATCTTGGCGTTGAAGGCCAGCCCCAGCAGGGCCATCGCCACCACCAGCGACAGGCCGCGGCCGCGCAGCGCGATCCTCGTCGCCAGCAGCAGGAAGAGGATCAGCCACGAATCGGTGTTGTTCGAGCGGTCGATCGCGACGGCGATGGGCATGATCGCCAGCAGCAGGGCCGCGACGATGGCGGCGGGCACTCCGACCGGCCGCACCAGCCGGTAGAGCAGCGCCACCGAGGCGATACCGGCCAGCGCCTGTGGCAGATGGATCGACCAGCCGCTGTATCCAAGGATGGCCGCGAAGACTGTCTGGATCCAGAAGGCGATCGGCGGCTTGTCGAGCGAGATGAAGCCCGCAGGATCGAAGGCGTTGTAGAAGAACAGCCAGGCGCCCTGCAGCATGCTGCGCACGCCGGCGGCGTAATAGGCGGTGCCGACGCCGTTGTCGTCCAGTCGCATCAGCCGCAGAACGGCGGCAACCAGCAGCACGGCGGCGAACGCCGCCCATTCAATCCGTCGTCTGCTCGCCAGGTCCGTCAATCGCTCCCCTGAACGGTCTACGCTGGATAAGGACGGTTCATCCCATGCCAACTGCGAGATTCTTCAGCGAGCAAGTCCAAGGAAGACAAGCACGGCTCGGTCCACGCGCGCCATCTCTGATGCAGTCAGTTGGCCAAGCTTTCGCGCTAGCTTGGTGCGCGGCACCGTCGACAGCTTGTCGGCCATCACGCGCGATGGCAGCCGCAGACCATTGAGCGGCGACGGCTCGATCAAGATACGGAACAGAGGAAGGTCGCTTGGATCGCTCGTGAAGGGGCAGACAGTGATGGAGTCGTTCTCGTCGAAGCGGTCGTCCTGGATAATCAGCACGGGGCGGGGCTTGCTGACATATGCAGGACCGCCAGCAGCCGTCCATAGTTCCGAGCGCTTCACTCGAACTTCAGTTCCGAAATCGCATCAATAAACGCCTGGTCGTCGGCTGCGTACGGACTCCGTGCGGCAAGACGCGACTGCCGGCGCGCTTCCTTGATGAATTGTGGAGAACGAACATCCGGTACCCAAATCTGAATTGGGCGCAGCCCCTGGGCGCGCAGCCGCGCACGATGCGCGCTAACCTTGTCGCGAGATGACTTGCGGGCCGTGGACTTGGCCATGGCTGTACTCCGTGGGTTACATGTAACCTAATCATTCCACGACCCAAATGCAAGGTCAGGCCGGCAGCGGGCCCCTGAACACGAAGAAGGCGCCGCTGCAGATCAGGGCGAAGCCCACGATGTGGTTCAGCGTGATGCGTTCGCCGAGATAGAGCACCGAGAACAGGGCGAACACCGACAGCGTGATCACCTCCTGCATGGTCTTGAGCTCGGCCGCCGAATAGACCGTGTGGCCCCAGCGGTTGGCCGGCACGGCGAAGCAATATTCGACGAAGGCGATGCCCCAGCTCGCCACCACCACCATCCACAGCGGCCGATCGGTGAACTTGAGATGCCCGTACCAGGCAAATGTCATGAAGACGTTGGAGATCAGCAGCAGGACGACGGGGGCGACGGCCGGGGGCAGCCAGGTCATTCGAACTCCTATTCAGCCTTGATTCCCAGTTTCTTGATCAGCGGCACGACCAGTTTCTCTTCCTTGTCGAGCATGGCCGCCAGTTCCTGCGGCGTGCTGGATTTCGTTTCCGCCGTCAGGTCGGCGAACTTCTTGATGACGGCGGGATCGGCAAGCGTCGCCACCATGGCGGCATTGAGCTTGGCCAGGATCTCCGGCGGCAGCTTGGCCGGCGCGAACAGGCCCGTGTAGGTGCTGAAGGTGAAGTTCTCCAGGCCCTTCACGCCCGACTCCTTCATGGTCGGCACGTCGGGCAGCTGCGGCACGCGCTTGTCGGACGACACGGCGATGGCGCGCATCTTGCCCGCCTTGATATGGCCGATCGCGGCGTTGACCTGGTCGACCTGCGCCGGCACCTGGCCCGCGATCAGGTCGAGATGGGCCTGTCCGCTGCCCTTGTAGTGCACCAGCGTGTACCTGGTGCCGGTCGCTTCGCCGATGAGCTCGATGGCGATGTGGTTGGTGGTGCCGACGCCGGAATCGGCCACAGTGAACTTGCCGTCCTTTCCGAGGGCGATGAAGTCGGCCAGCGTCTTGATCGTCGAGTTGGGCGGCACCACCACCACGGCGGGCACGGCCTGGATATGGCTGATCGGCTGGAAGGCCGTGCGCCAGTCGTAGGGCGCGTTGCCGTAGATCGCGGGTACGGCGACCAGCGAGTTGGCCGAGACCAGCAGGTTGTAGCCGTCGGGCGCGGAGCGGGCGATGACGTCGCTGCCGATCATGCCCGAGGCGCCAGCCTTGTTCTCGACCAGCACCGTGACGCCCAGCACGTCCTTCAGCTTCTCGGCGATGATGCGCGCGGTGACGTCGATGTTCCCGCCCGGCGCATAGGGCGCCATGATGCGGATCGGCTTGTCGGGGTATTTGTCGGTGGACTGGGCAGTGGCTGGGCCCGCGATGAGCAAGGCCAACGCGCCCACTAACGCCGTAAACGAACGCATGATTTTTCCTCCCTCTCCCTCAACTCAGGCTCCTCTCCCCCTAGCGGGGGAGAGGAGCCTGAGCGACATGAGTCTCTTAGCCTACCGCCCGCCCAGAACACACAGGATGTCGGCGCGCTGCTTCGCGTCGCGGATCGGCGGACTGCCCATCCAGGTGCCGGCGTACACCGCCTGGGGATCGCTGAGGTAAAGGTCGAGCTTGTCCTTGGTCCAGACCTCGCCTTTGGCGCGCGCTTCCTGCAGCACGGGCGAATAGTCGAACGCCGGATCGCCGGCGACCGGCCGGCCGATCACGCCCGCGAGCTGCGGGCCGGGCTTCTGGCCGGCGTCCTTCGACAGCGCATGGCAGGCCTGGCAGTGCTCGAAGACCTGCCGGTCACAGGTCTCGGCGCGCGCGCTGCCCACTGCGGCCAGGAACGCAGCCGCCATGATCCAAAGGCGCATGCAGTCAGGCTTGCGGCTTGTCGATGACGACCATGCGGTTGGTGCCGGACTCGCCGGCCCAGGCCTCGCCCGGCCGTCCGGCCATCTGGCGCACGTTGGCGCCCGACTTGTCCGACGGGAAGGAAAGGAAGGTCTCGGTCTTGGGATCGAAGCGCACGATCGCGTTGGCCGCGAAGTCGGTCAGCCACACCGCGTCACGGTCGTCGACATAGACCGAGTAGCAGCGCGGCCGCTCGCCCGGCAGCTTCCACTTCTTCCAGCTGCCTTCTTTGGGATCGTGCATGGAGACGTTGCCGCTGTTCCATTCGCTGATCCAGAGGCGCCCCTGGCTGTCGGACCACACGCGGCGCGCTCCCTGCTGCGGCGTCGGCGGCTCGACGATGCGCGGCGTGCCGCTCGCGCGGTCGATCTCGGCGAGATAGTTGCCGGCCAGCGACACGTACCAGACCGTGCCCTGCGGCGTGAGCGCAATGCCGTACGGGCCGTTGCCGCGCGGCGCGTCCCATACCTGCATCTTCTCAGCACTAGGCTCGAAGCGGCCGATGACGCCGCCCTGGCCGGTGAACCAGAGCGTGCCCTGCTTGTCGAACACCAGCGTGTTGAGGTTGGCGTAGGACGGCCCGCCGTTCAGCTTCCACAGCTGCACCTTGTGGTCCTTGGGATCGACGCGGGCGATCGAGTTCTGGCCGCCTTCGGTCACCCAGGCCGCACCGTCGGGCCCGATGACCACGCCGTGCGGTGCGGCACCCTGGCCGAGGGCCACGACCTTCAGGCCGCCGTCGCGCGGATCGAGCAGGTTCAAGGTGCCGTCGCGCTGGCCGCAGAACCACACCGTGCCGTCGGCGTTGCAGGCGACGTCGCGTGAGCCCGAGCCTGGCCGCACATTGTAGGTGCGGATGCGATAGCCGTTCTGTTCGCGCGTCTCGACGGCAGCGCGGGCTGGACTGGTGATCAGCGCTGGCGCGGCGAGCGCTCCGGCGGACAGGACGAGCAGGTGGCGGCGGCGCATGCGGGGCCTCCTAGGAAGGGGAAGGCGGCAATTGTGCCCCTTCCGGAGGCCCGATCAACAGGCTGCCCGCCTACTTTTCCGGCGAATCGTGCAGGCGCAGGCTCAACAACGCGTGAGCCAGCGTGCCGCCGGCCCGCACGGCTGCTGCGACGAACGCCGCCTCGGCGATCTCCTGCTTGGTGGCGCCGGCGTCGCGCGCGTGGCGCGTATGGGTGTCGATGCAGTAGGCGCATTGGGTGGTGAAGGCGACGCCGAGCGCGACCAGCTCGCGGTACTTGCGCGGGATCGCCCCGTCGGCCCGCTCGGCCGCGTGGTTGAAGGCGAGGAAGGTCCTGGCCTCGGCTGGCGCGAGCGCCAGCAGTTCCGGTATCAGCACGAGGTCGTCCGGGTGCTGGTAACTCATGACGACCAGTACCCCGATCCCAGGAGCTTCTCGCGCAGCATGCCGCGCGCGCGATGGAGGCGGCTCTTCACCGCCTCGACCGAGATGCCGAGCTGCGCTGCCGCCTCGGGCGCCGTCAGCTCCTCGATGTCGCGCAGGATCAGCACCTCGCGATAGAGGTCGGGCAGGGTCGCGATCATGGCGCCGAGATCGCGCCTGAGGTCGCTCGGCACCGGCTCGATGCGCAATGCCGACGGGTCGGCATTCTCCAGCGGCACGGTGCGTCGCTGCAGTCCGAGCAGACGGCGGCACTCGCGCTCGACGATGCGGAACAGCCAGCTCGCGAAGGCGGCAATGACGCGCAGCGTGCCGATGCGGCGATGGAGCTGCCAAAGCGCGGCCTGGACCGCGTCCTCGGCATCCTCGGCGTTGGCGCAGGTGCGGCGGGCGAAGCGCATCAGGTCGGGCTGCGAGACGGCAAGCAGGCGGTCGAGTGCCGCCGCGTCGCCAGCCTTCGCCGCCGCCACCAGTCCGCCGTCGATGCGGGCGAGGCCGCTCACGTGAGCCGCCGTCCGGCGAGCGCACAGGCCGGACAGAAGCCCGCCAGCGCCGAGACCAGCAATCCCGCGCCGCCGGCCAGCACGGCCCATAGCGGCCAGCCGGCCAGAGGCATCAGCGCGGCCACGACGAGCAGAACGATGCCGCAGGCGGCACGCAGGCCGCGCTCCCAGCCTGGAACGTTGCGTTTGAAGATCATCGATCGAACCTCCTTCATGGACTTACCCAGACCAAGAGGGGGCAAGACCCGCGAAGGGTTCAGGTTCGAACAAAAAATCAGCGTGCCGGGCCTATCATCGAGCGCCGATTACGCCGAATGGCTTGTTTCTTTGCAGTCCCTGCCGGTCGGCCTCGCACGACCTCAGCCTCCTCGAACCAGGATTGGCTCAGGGCAGGCGCATCGTCAGGATCGCACCAGGGTCGCTTCGAAGGACGCTTTTTCACAGCCATTTGCCTTCCTCATCGGGATCATACGCTGCGCGTTGCCTCGCTCAAGGCCGGCGGCCGATTCTGCGCCCAAGGCCGCGCTGCTTCCAGGAGCGCCCCCAGCCGCAGCACGTCGGTCTCATGGCCCCAGCGGCCGACGATCTGCACCGAGGTCGGCAGGCCGTCGGCGCCGAAGCCCGAGGGCAGGGCGAGCGCGGGGTGGCCGGTGAGGTTGAAGGGGTACTGGTAGGAGGTCCAGCCCTGGCGGGTGATGCCGCATTTCACGCCGTCGACCAGAACCTCGTCGTTGGCGGCGTCGTGGCCGACGTCGAGCGCGGTGCGCGAGTTGGTCGGCGTCACCAGGAAGTCGTAGCGCTCGAGCAGCGACTGGATCTTGCGGAACAGGGCGGTGCGCGCGAACTGGGCGTTGCGGAAGTCGGCCAGGCTGAACGTGCCGCCGCGCTCCATGAAGGCGAGCGTCACCGGGTCCATCTGGTTCTGCCACTTCGGCAGGTACTGGGCGCAGAACACGGCGAAGTTCGCCTGGTAGAGCACGCGGCCCTCGTACTCGATCCAGTCGATCTTCTCGCTCACCTCTTCGACGTCGGCACCCAGCTCCTGCCAGGCGGCAAGGGCCGCGCGCGTGTTGGCGCGCACGTCCGCGGCAATGCGCGGATTGGCGGTGAGCTCGATGTAGCCGATGCGCACGCCCGACAGGTCCTCGGCCGTAAGCTTGGGCGACAGCGGATGCTGCACGCCGCCCGACAAGGTCCACGGATCCTTGTCGCTGGGCCCCGCCAGCACGGCGTGCATGATCGCAGCGTCGGTGACCGTGCGCGCAAGCGGTCCGGCGTAGACGTTGTTGCCGAAGGCATCGCGCGTGGTGTCGGCCGGCACCGCGCCCAACGTGGGCTTCAGGCCGACCAGCCCGCTGCACGAGGCCGGGCCGCGGATCGAGCCCGCGCCGTCGGTGCCGAGCGACAGGGGGCCGAGCCCGGCCGCCACGGCGGCAGCGCCCCCGCCGCTCGAACCGCCCGGCGTGCGCTCGAGGTTCCAGGGGTTGCGCGTGATGCCGAAGGACGGTCCGTCGGTCAGGCCTTTGACGCCGAACTCCGGCGTCGTCGCCTTGGCGATGATGATGGCGCCGGCCGCGCGCAGGCGCTTGACCAGGATGTCGTCGGCCGCCGCGGCAGGATTGTCCTCGAAGATCGCCGAGCCGTGCCGCGTCGGCACGCCCTTCACGTCGACAAGGTCTTTTACGCTGATGGGCACGCCATGCAGCGGACCCAGAGGCTCGCCCTTGCTCACGGCCGTTTCGGCCACCTTTGCGTGTCGCCGCGCCTGCTCGTCCATGACGACGCGAAAGCAGTTGAGCCTGGGGTTGGCCTTGCCGGCGGCTTTCAGCACCGCATCGACATACTCGACAGGCGAAAGCTTCTTGGCGCGGATGAGGGCGGCGGCCTTAACAGCCGGAGTGAACAGGACATCGTCGGACATGGCGGCACCATAAGCGATCCTCGACAGGCTCTGCCACCTGCGCTACGCCGCGCCCGGATGTTCTCGCTGCCCGTCCTCGCCGCGCTGGCCGTCGTGGCCGTCGTCACCTCGTTCATCTCCGGCATTTTCGGCATGGCGGGCGGCATGCTGCTGATCGGTTTCCTGCTGGTGCTGCTGCCGGTGCCGGTTGCCATGGTCTTCCACGGCGTCATCCAGATCGCGGCCAACGGCTGGCGAGCCTGGCTGTGGCGCCATCACGTGAGGTGGAGCGTGGTGCTGCAGTTCGGCTTGGGGGCCGCGGCGTCATTGGTCGTCTTCTCCTTCTTCAACTTCGTCCCGGACAAGGCGTTGGTGCTGGTGACGTTGGGGCTCACCCCGTTCGTGGCGCTGTCCGTGCCACAGCGCGTCGCTCCCGACATAGAGCGCGGCGGGCAGGCCTTCCTGGCGGGCGTGATTGGCGGGGCCATGCAGCTCGTGGCCGGCATTACCGGGCCCTTGCTGGACATCTTCTATGTGCGCACCGGCATGACGCGGCAGACCAACATCGCCACCAAGGCGGCCGCCCAAGTGCTGGGCCATCTCACCAAGGTCGCCTATTTCGGCGCCCTGATCGAAAATCCGGCCGGCCGCGACCTCGAGCAGTGGCTGGTCATGGCCTATGCCGCCTGCTTCGCGGTGCTCGGAACGACCTTATCGCGCAGCTTCCTCGACCGTATGTCCGACAGGCAGTTCTATCACTGGACGCGCCGCGTGATCCTGGCGATCGGCGTGGTCTATCTTGGGCAGGGCATCTGGCTGATGGTGACGCGATGGTAGATGTAAAAGCCGAGGTGAGGGCGCTGCTCGACCGGCTGCCCGACGACTGCAGCTATGCCGACGTGCAGCGCGGCATTGCCGTGTTGATGTGGCCCCATAAGGCACAAGGGGGGCAGGGCGACGGCAGCCTGAAGCCGCCGGAGCGCCTGCCGCCTGAGGAAGTAAGACGCCGACTGCGCGAATGGCTGAAATCGGAGAAGGACAAATGAAGGACCGCGTCTCGATCGACTTTTTGGACGGCGTGGCCGACGTCCGCCTGATCCGCGCCGACAAGATGAACGCGCTCGATCCTGCGATGTTCGAGGGCATCATCGAAGCGGGCGCCGAGCTCGCGAAGATGAAGGGCCTGCGCTCGGTCGTGCTGTCGGGCGAGGGCAAGGCCTTCTGTGCCGGCCTCGACATGGGAAGTTTCGCCGCTATGAAGCAGGACGGCGACGCCGTGCCCGGCGTGCGCGATCTCACCAAGCGCACTCACGGCATCGCCAACCGGCCGCAACAATGCGCCTGGCAATGGCGAACGCTGCCAGTGCCGGTGATCGCGGCGGTCCATGGTGTGGCCTTCGGCGGCGGCTTCCAGATCATGCTGGGCGCCGACATGCGCTACGCCACGCCCGATACACGCTTCTCGGTCATGGAGATCAAGTGGGGCCTCGTGCCCGACCTCGCCGGCACGCAGCTCATGCGCCATCTGGCGCGCGAGGACGTCGTGCGCGAGCTCACCTACACGGGCCGCATTTTTGGCGGCACCGAGGCCCAGCAGCTCGGCTTCGTGACGAAGATCGTCGAGGATCCGCGCGCGGCCGCACTCGAGACCGCGAGGGAGATCGCCAACAAGAGTCCCGATGCCGTTCGCGCGGCCAAACGCATCTTGAACGATGCCGTGGCGGTCGATGCCGCTGCGGGGCTGATGGCCGAATCGGTCGAGCAGCAGAAGCTGATCGGTTCGCCCAACCAGCTCGAGGCGATCATGTCGAACCTGCAGAAGCGCGCTGCCAACTACAAGGATTGATGCCATGAACCGCCAATGGCTCTACGCCAAGCAACCCCAGGGCAAGATCGGACCCGACACCTTCCAATGGACCGAGGGCCCGATCCCCGTGCCGCGCGACGGCGAGACGCTGGTGCGCACGCGCATGCTGTCGCTCGATCCCGCCAACCGCGCCTGGATGATGGGCAAGACCTATCGCGATGCGCTGGAGCCCGGCCAGGTGATGAGCGGCTTCGCCATCGGCGAGGTGGTGGAGTCGAAGGCCGGCGGGCTGAAAGCCGGCGACATCGTCGAAGGCGACTGGGGCTGGCAGGACTACGCCGCGATGCCGGCGCGACGGCTGACCAAGCGCACGACCAAGGCGCCCTTCGAGCTGCTGGTCGGCCCGCTCAGCATCACCGGCCTCACCGCCTACTTCGGCCTGCTGAATATCGGGCAGCCCAAGCCGGGCGACACGGTGCTGGTGTCGGCGGCGGCCGGCGCGGTCGGGACGATGGCCGGCCAGATCGCCAAGCTCGCGGGCTGCCGCGTCGTCGGCACGGCCGGCGGGCAGGACAAGTGTGACTGGCTGATGCGCGATCTCGGCTTCGATGCCGCGGTCGACTACAAGGCGGGCGGCGTGTACCGCGCCCTCCGAGCGGTCTGCCCCAACGGCATCGACGTCTACTTCGACAATACCGGCGGGCCGGTGCTCGACGCGGCGCTGTCGCTGATGAACCTGCGCGGCCGTATCGTCTGCTGCGGCAACGTCTCGCAATACGACGTCGAGAAGCCGGCGCCGGGACCGATGGCGGTGCCCGGCCTGGTCGTCACCAAGCGGCTGCGCCTGGAAGGCTTCGTCGTCATGGATTTCTTCGACCAGCGCGCCGAGGCCGAGGCACGCCTGGCGCGCTGGGTCGAGGAAGGGAAGATCAAGGCCATCGTCGATATCGTCGATGGCCTCGACAAGGCGCCGCAGGCGCTGATCGGCCTGTTCGAGGGTCGCAATCGCGGCAAGATGGCGGTCAGGGTGTAGTCCAGGTCAGAAGCGCGCCAACAGCGATCCGTAACCATAGATCTTGTCGGTGATCCCGTTCGTCCTCAGGGCGTGCCAGTAGGTCGTCGCGTTGATCTGAAGAACGGGCTTGTCGAGCCATCGTTCGGCTTCGTCAGCCAGCTTGGCGAACGGCAGGTTGGCGCCGAAGGCGACAATCGCCTCGACATCCGGCCCATCGATCGAGCGTGCCGCCTTGATCATGTCCTGGGCGGTCAGCACGGAATATGACGCCGGGCTCTTGCCGCGCATGTGGCAGAAGCGGACGATCTCGTAGCCATGGGCGCCAAGCACGGCGTTGAGACGGGGTTCTATGCACGGGTAGTAGGGTTCCATGATCGCGATCTTGCGCTTGATCCCGTGAGCTTTCAGGCCGGCGGCGACGGCATCGGACGCAATGGTGACGGGAATGTCCCAGCCCGCCACCTTGCGCACGCGTTGCTTCAGCTCCTCGCCCCACTCGAGCGTGCCGCCCCACACTGAAAGCGCGGATATGCCAAGGATGAAGGCATTGGGCTTGGCGTCCATGACCCGATCGACCGCATCCTCGAGCGATTTGTCGATCGCCTCGAGCTGCTTCTCGAAATCGGCATCGGAGGTCACGGGGTCGTCGGCAATGACCATGCGGGCCAGGTGGTTCGTCACGCCCGCCGGTCTCATGTCGTCATACTCAGGCTGGACGACCGTATTGGTCGACGGCGTCGTCACACCAAAGGCAAGTCTCCAGGCAAGATAGTCGCGCACGAGTTTCACTCCTCATCTTCCGAAGTCGGGGCTTGAAGATGCCATTTCGCTCCGGCACCAATCCAACGGCAACCGGCTAAGCGGAGGGCCGCGGACGGGCGACCTGATCCGCTGTCGCCTTCATGGCGGCACGCAGCTCGTCGCTCGGCCGCACGTCACGCGCGCGGCTGTAGATGGCCACCGCCACCAGCAACACCGCACACATGAAGCCGAACAGGGTCCGATAGGCCAGTTCCGACCGCGATCCGTCAGCCAGCGGCGCGAACGCGCCGAGGATGGTCCCCGACAGCGTCTGCATGCAGGCGACGCCCAGCATCACGCAGGTGTTCATGGTCGCCATGCCGCGCCCGATCAGGCGGTCGGGGAAAATGCCCCGGCCGTGGGTCATGATCATGGTGCTGGACGCGCTGAAGAAGCCCATGGCGACGATCCCGCCGACCGCCACCCACAGCGACGCGCCGCCCGCCAGGGCCAGCATTGCGAGGATCAGGGCGATCGTCACGCTGCCGCCGATGGCGATCCATTTGCGTGTATCGAGCACGCGGTCGAGCGGCCCGAAGGTCAGCATGCCGACCTGGTAGGCCAGCACCGCCGCCAGCAGCACGTTGCCGGACTGGATGATGGTGAGGCCGTGCACTTCGCGAAGGAACGGGCCGCCCCACAATCCCTGCACGGTGAAGGTGCAGGCGTAGTTGCAGAAGTTCAGGGTCAGGATGAAAGGCAGCTGCGGATTGCGCAGGACCTCGACCATCCCGCGCATCATTTCGCCCGACGATTCGACCTTCCGCTGAAGGAAAGGATGATCGGGCGGCGCGTCGCGCACGACCAGCCAGACGGCGATGGCGGCGAGCGCGGTGAAGATCACCACGATGCCGAACACGCCGCGCCAGCCGATCAGCTCGGTGCCCCAGGCCAGCGGCGTCGTGGCGAGGAGGTTGCCGACCAGGCCGATCGAGAGCACCAGCGCGGCCATCGTCGAGAAGCGGTCGGGCGGGAACCAGCGCGAGATCACCACCATGCTGCCGATCAGCATGACGCCGAACCCCGCGCCCATCAGGGCCCGGCCGGCCAGCAGGACCGGCCAGCCGGACGCCAGGGTGAACACGGTGGCGCCCACCACCGCCAGCAGCAGCATGCCGGTGACGGTGAGCCGCGGACCGAAGCGGTCGAAGAGAAAGCCGCAGGGGATCTGCATCGCCGAGAAGCCGAAGAAGAAGGCACCCGTCAGCGCGCCCAGCGCTTCCGGCCCGATGGCCAGGTCGCGCATCAGGTCGAGCCCGATCGTGACATTGGAGGCCCGGAAGAAGTGGCTGGCGACGTAGGCGGTTGCCAGGGTGGCGACGATCACCAGGCCCTGGCGCCGCAGGGCGGGCACGCTTGGAGGAGACAGGAGGTCTACTTCCCGACGAACACGGGCTTGCGCTTCTCGACGAACGCCTGCACCGCTTCCTTGTGGTCCGCGGTGCGCGAGGCCTGGACCAGGCGCTCGGCTTCGCGATGCAGCGCGGTCGGATAGTCGATGTGCAGCGCGTCGTCGAGATTGTCCTTCATGTTGCGCAGGGCCACGCGCGGCCCGTTGGCCAGCGATTTCGCGAACTCGAAGGCCTCGTCGCGCAGCTTGTCGTCGGGCACGACGCGGTTCACCAGGCCGATGCGCTCGCAGCGCTCGGCGTCGACGCGCTCGGCCGTGAACATCAGCTCGCGTGCCCGGGCCGAACCGATGGTGCGGGTCAGCAGCCAGGCGATGCCGTAGTCGCCCGACAGGCCGACCTTGGCGTAGCCGGTGCTGACGAAGGCCGATTGCGCGGCGATGCGGATGTCGCAGGCGAGCGCGATGGCGAGGCCGGCGCCGGCCGCCGCGCCGGGCAGGGCCGCGATGGTGGGCTTGCGCAGCGCGACCAGCGCGCCGGTCAGCGCCGCCTGCCGCCAGCGCAGGTCGCCGAGCCGCTCCTCGAAGGTCATCTGGCCTCTCGGTCCGCGGCCGCCCATGCCCTTGACGTCGCCGCCGCTGCAGAAGGCGGTGCCGGCGCCGGTGATCAGGATGGCGCCGACGTCCGCATCCTCGCCGCGCTCGCGGATCTGGGTGCGCAAGGCCGGCGTCAGCTTGTCCGACATGGCGTTGCGCGCCTCGGGCCGATTCAGCGTGATCACGGCCACGCCGTCGCGGACAGAGCACAAAAGTTCGGTTGTGCCGGTATCGATTTCCATGGAAGCCTCCGTGCCATGACATTCCCGGTCACCGAACACACCGTCAAGACCGCCCGCCACACCACGGGCTATCTCGCCTGCGGAGCGGAAAAGGGCCCGCTGCTGATCTTCTGCCACGGCTGGCCCGAGCTCTCGCTGTCGTGGCGGCACCAATTGCCGGCCCTGGCGGCGCTGGGCTTTCGTTGCGTGGCGCCCGACATGCGCGGCTACGGCCGCTCGAGCACCTACACGCGCCATGAGGACTTCGCTCAGGAACTGATCGTCGAGGACATGCTGGAGCTGCTGGCCGTCACTCGGCCGCGAAAAGGCGGTGTGGATCGGCCACGACTGGGGCAGCTCGGTGGTCTGGAACGTGGCCTCGCACCATCCGGACAAGGCGGTCGGCGTGGCGAGCCTCTGCGTGCCCTACATCGCCGCCGGCAACTCGGTCGAGAACCGTCTGGCCCTGGTCGACCGCTCGGTCTATCCCGCCGATCTCTATCCCGTCGGACAGTGGGACTATCACTATTTCTACGAGGAGAACTTCGACAAGGCGCAGCGCGACTTCGAGGCCAACATCCGCAACGCCGTGAAGGCGATGTTCCGCAAGGGCAATCCGGCCGCGGTCGGCAAGCCTTCCTCGACCGCGTCGGTGCGCAAGAACGGCGGCTGGTTCGGCGGCGGCGCCTGTCCCGACGTGCCGCGCGATCCTGACGTCATCGGCGAGCAGGATCTCGAGGCCTATACCGCGGCGCTGACGCGCAATGGCTTCTTCGGGCCGAACGCCTGGTACATGAACCACAAGGCGAACGGCCGGTATTCGAAGCAGGCCCGGTCGCCCAAGCTTTCGATGCCGGTGCTGTTCCTGCACGGCGCCTACGACACGACCTGCGAGACCGTGAACTCGCGCTTCGCCGAGCCGATGCGCGGCGATTGCCGTGATCTCACCGAAGTGGTGGTGAAGTCGGGCCACTGGATGGCGCAGGAGCAGCCGGTCGCCGTGAATGCCGCCCTCGCGAGATGGCTGGCGGCGAAACTACCCGACTATTGGAGTGCGGCATGACTTTTCCGGTCACTGAACACACGCTGAAGACCCAGCGCCACACCACGGGCTATCTCGCCTGCGGGCCGGAGAGCGGGCCGCTGCTGGTCTTCTGCCACGGCTGGCCCGAGCTCTCGCTGTCGTGGCGCCATCAGCTGCCGGCGATGGCGGCCCTCGGCTTTCGCTGCATCGCGCCTGACATGCGCGGCTATGGTCGGTCGAACACCTACACGCGCCACGAAGACTTCGCGCAGGAGCTGATCGTCCAGGACATGATGGAGCTCCTGGCCTCGCTTGGTCGCGACAGGGCGGTGTGGATCGGCCACGACTGGGGCAGCCCGGTGGTCTGGAACATCGCCGCGCACCATGCCGACAGGACGGCGGGCGTGGCGAGCCTGTGCGTGCCTTATCTCGCCACGGGCTTCACGCTCGACACGGTGGTCACGCTGGTCGATCGCAAGATCTATCCCGAGGCGGAGTTCCCGGCGGGGCAGTGGGACTACCAGTTCTTCTACGAGGAGAGCTTCGACAGGGCCTGCAAGGGCTTCGAGGCCAACGTCCGCAACACGGTGAAGGCGCTGTTCCGCAAGGGCGATCCCAAGTCGGCCGGCAAGCAGAGCCGCACCGCCTCGGTGCGCAAGAACGGCGGCTGGGTGGGACCGGCGGGCTTCCCCGATTTCCCGCGCGATCCCGACGTGATCACCGAGCCGGATCTGGAAGCCTACACCGCGGCGCTGACGCGCAACGGCTTCTTCGGGCCGGACTCCTGGTACATGAACCACAAGGCCAATGCCGCCTACGCGGGCCGCGCGCCGAACGGCGGCAGGCTCGCCATGCCCGTGCTGTTCCTGCACGGCGCCTATGACGTCACCTGCGAGACCATGACGTCGCGGCTCGCCGAGCCGATGCGCGGCGACTGCGCCCGACCTCACCGAGGTCGTCGTGCACTCGGGCCACTGGATGGCGCAGGAGCAGCCGGTGGCGGTGAACGCGGCGCTGGCGAAATGGCTGGCAACCAAGCTTCCCGACTATTGGCAGGCATAGCCATGCGCGTTGTTCTCGATCGTTCTCGTGGCTTTGCTCGCGTTGCCTGCCGCCGCCCAGACGCCGCCTGCTCGGCCTGCTGCTCCAGCCCCGGCGCAGCAGACGAAGCCGGCGGCCAAGGACACCCCGCTGCCGACACTGAACATGGTCGTGCCGCAGCGCGACCGCGACGCTGCCTTCGCCTATTACCGCGACGAGATCGCGGCCAACCGCTGCCCCGCGCCGCTGGTACGCAGAGACAAGGCCTGTGGCGCTCCTGATGCCCAGCCGACGAAATCCTGGCGGCTCGACCAGCCGTTGCCCGACGGCATCAAGGCCGATGCGCCGCCGCCCGGCCTGATCGCCAAGCTCTCGCCGTCGCCGGCCGGCCATCAATACATGCGGGTCGACACCGACATCATCATCATCGGTATCGGCACGCGCACCGTCGCGGCACTGGTCGTCGATCTCAGTCGACTCTAGAGCGTAATAACTTTAGGTCGACCCGTCGTCCCGACCGGAGCGCGAAGCGCGTAGTGGAGGGACCTTCTCTCGACGATAAGCTGCTTATCGTGGAGAGAAGGTCCCTCCGCTGCGCTCGGCTGCGGTCGGGACGACGGAATCGACCTAAAGTCATCTCGCTCTAGACTAGCGGCCCTTCATTCGCCGCCAGGCGGCGAATGCGCGGCGCGCGTGCTCGCCGCTCGGGATGTGCAGGCCATAGACGCCGCCACCCGAGCTCACCTGCTCGGCGACGAATTCCTCGTAGGCCATCGCCTCGACCGCCTCCTCGGCGATCTGCTCGGCCAGGTTGGCGGGAATGACGATCAGGCCGGCGCGATCGCCGAGCAGGACGTCGCCGGCTTCGATCGGCAGCGGCTTGTGCGGCCGGGCCCGACGGTCGTTGCCAGGCCGGCAGTCCGGCACGGGCGATCTCCGCGGCGTTGCGCAGCGGGCTGTTGCTGACGACACCGGCCACCTTGCGCCGCGTGAGCAGCGCCACCGGCGCGGACGTCACGCTGCTCTCCATGGCGAGCACGCCGCCCGGCGGGCAGGCGTCGATCGACATGGCGGCCCCGCCGACCAGCGCGTCCTGGAAGGGCGAGAGCGGCCGCAGGCCCGACAGCGACTGACGCCGCAAGCCATGCTTGGCCAGTGCGGCGACAATGCGTGCCGTGCCGACGGAGGTCAGCTTGTCGCGAGTGCCCTGGGCCAGCGCCATCGATCAGCCTCGCCGCATTGCCTTGCGCCGCTCCTGGCTTTCGGCCGGCCACATCTTCTTGATGTCGTAGAACTCGGCGACGGCCGGCGTGCCCTCCGGCAGCACGACCCAGGGCTGCTTGGACATGGTGAAGATATGGATGTCGGGCGGCATGCCGTCAGGATTGTCGAGCGTGCCCACGCGCACGAAGCGTACGGCGTCGCCGGCGCCCGGGTAGTTGCTCCACACCGCGATGCGGCACCTGGGGCAGCGCCAGATCTTCTGGCCCTTGCCGCTCTCCGACGGTGTCAGGACCATTTCGGGCTCGCCCGCCAGAAGCTCGACGCGGTCGGCCTCGATCATGGCATTGAGGACGAAGGCCGAGCCGGTCTCGCGCTGGCACCAGCGGCAATGGCAGCAATGCACGAACAGCGGCTTGGACGTCATGCGATAGCGCACCTGGCGGCAGGTGCAGCCGCCGTCGTGGACTTGGGTGTTGCTGGCCATGGTGCGAGTCTCCCAGCTAAGGTCGCGACTGAGATAGCACCGAGCGAAGGGGAGAGAAATGGCCGGACGGCTTGCAGGCAAGGTGGCGGTGGTGACCGGCGCGGCGCCGCGCGGCGAGGGCGTGGGCAACGGCATGGCGACCGCCATCCTGTTCGCCCGCGAGGGCGCCAAGGTGGTGCTGGTCAATCGCAGCGCCGAGCGCGCCGAAAAGCTCGCCAAGCAGATCAAGGACGAGGGCGGCGAGGCCTCGGTCTTTGCCGGCGACGTCGCCCAGGCCGACGCCGCCGAGGCGATGGCCGCGTTTGCGGCAAAGACCTACGGCCGGCTCGACATCCTGCACAACAATGTCGGCGTGGGCGCGCCGGGCACGCCGGAGACGGTGACGCCGGCCGACTGGCACAAGGTGCTGGAGGCCAACCTCACCACCACCATGCTGTGCACCAAGTACTGCATTCCCGAGATGAAGAAGGGCGGCGGCGGCTCGATCATCATGGTGTCGTCGATCGCGGGCGCGGTCGGCCTGATGGGCAGCGCCGGCGCCGTCGCCTATTCGACGGCCAAGGCCGGCCTGCACGGCTTCACCCAGTCGGTGGCGGCCGACTATGCGACGCAGAACATCCGCGCCAACTGCATCATCGTGGGCTCGGTGCACACGCCGATGGTCGCCCATCTCGGCGCCGAGGCGCGCGAGCGGCGCAAGAACATGGTGCCGATGCAGACCGAGGGCACGGCGTGGGACATCGCCTACGGCGCGGTCTATCTCGCCTCCGACGAATCGCGCTGGGTGACCGGCGTGCTGCTGCCGATCGACGGCGGCCTGGTGGCGCTGCGGCAATGGCCACGCTAGACGACATGCCAAAGCCGTCGCGCCGCGCCAGGCCCTCACCATCGCCCCGTCGCAAGGCGCGAGGACACGGCCACGAGCGGCGCGGCGAGATCCTGACGGTCGCCAAGCAGCTCTTCATGAGCGAAGGCTACGAGACCGTCACGACCCGCCAGCTCGCCGACCGCGTGGGGATCTCGCAAACCGGTCTCTACGTCTATTTCAAGAACAAGGAAGAGATCCTGGCGGAACTCCGGCAATCGACGTTCCGACGGCTTGCCGCGCGCCTGCAGGAAATCGTGGCCGAGCGCGCGCGGGGGGCGGCGATGCTGCGGCGGCTCCTCAATGGCTACCTCGCGTTCGCGCTGGAAAACGCCGACGAATACCAGCTCACCTTCATGGTGACGCACGCCTCGCTGAAGCATCAGGAGGAAAAGGATCTCGATCGCCCGGCGGCGGAGCAGCCTGTCGCCATCCAGGCGTTTCTCGCGTTTCGCGACCAGGTGGCGAAGCTGATCGCCGCCGGCGTGTTGCGGCCGGCCGACGCCACCGTGGTGACGCAGATGCTGTGGGGCGCGCTGCATGGCCTGGCCACGCTCCTCATCACCCATCCGACCTTTCCCTGGGCGGATCACCGTCTTGTGATCGACACGCTCGTCGACACCCTGGTGAGGGGATTGAAGGCGCCGTCTTGACAGACTAGGTGTTCAGTGATCAGTGTTCACTGAACACTATTCGATCGTCCTGTCGAGGAGGCCGCCATGACCAGCCTGAAGGTGAATGGGCAAGTGCGCGTTGTCGGCGCCGATGCCGACACGCCCTTGCTCTGGGTGCTGCGCGAGGAGCTCGGGCTCACCGGCACCAAGTTCGGCTGTGGCGCCGCCGCCTGCGGCGCCTGCACGGTGCACCTGAACGGCGAGCCCGTGCGATCGTGCGCCTTGCCCGTCGCCGACGCAGCCGGCGCCGACATCGTGACGATCGAAGGGATCGCCGCGGGTGCCGGCCTTGGCGAGGGCGCTCTGCATCCGGTGCAGCGCGCCTGGATCGACATCCAGGTGCCGCAGTGCGGCTACTGCCAGTCCGGCATGATCATGGCCACGGTGGCGCTCCTGAAGAAGTCGCCCAAGCCGACCGATGCCGAGATCGACGCTGCCATCGGCAATCTATGCCGCTGCGGCACCTATCCTCGGGTGCGCCGTGCGATCCGCGCCGTGAGCGGTCAGGCATAGGGAGGCCCGGGCGATGAAGCGCAGGAACTTTCTGATCGGAACCGCGGTGGCGGCGGGCGGGCTGGCAATCGGCTATCGCGTCTGGACCAACTCCTTCGAGGCACAGGCGGCAGCGCTGGTCACCGGCGACGGCGGCAGCCTGCTCGGCGGCTGGGTGAAGATCGCGCCCGATGACACGGTCACGGTCTATGTGCCGCACATCGACATGGGCCAGGGCACGCACACCGCGCTCGCCATGATGCTGGCCGAGGAGCTCGACGCCGACTGGTCGCGCGTGCGCACCAAGCGGGCGCCGAGCGAGAAGGCCTTTGCCAACCGCTTCCTGGCCGAGGGCTGGATCTTGCAAGGCTGGCGATTGCCGGCCTTTCTCGACGGCGCCGTCGACACCGCCTTCGGCGAGGCCGCGCGCTTCGCCAACCTGCAGATCACGGGCGGCTCCACGGCGGTGCGTTTCACTGGCCAGGTCGGCCTGCGCATCGTCGGCGCCGCCGCCCGCTCGATGCTGATCGAGGCCGCCGCTCGGCGTTGGCAGGTGAGCGCACGCGAGCTCGCCGCCGCCGACAGCGTCGTCAGCCACGCCGCGAGCGGCCGCACCGCGCGCTACGGCGAGCTGGCGGCCGAGGCGGCCAAGCTCAGCGTACCGGCGAGCCCGCGCTTCAAGCAGCGGCAGGACTACAAGATCATCGGCCGGTCGGTGCCACGGCTCGACATCCCGGCCAAGGTGACGGGGGAGATGCAGTACGGCATCGACGTTCAGTTGCCCGGGATGCTCTACGCCACGGTGAAGGCGGCACCTGTCCATGGCGGCAGGCTCACCTCCGTCGATCCGGCGCCGGCGATGAAGATCAAGGGCGTCGAGCGCGTTGTTCGCCTCGACGATGCAGTCGCCGTGGTCGCGCAGGGTTACTGGCCGGCGAGCCGCGGCCTCGCGGCCCTCGCGCCGGTGTTCTCGGATGGCGGCAACAGGGAGGTTTCGTCCCAAAGCCTCCAGGCACAGTACGAACGCGCGCTGGCCGGCAAGGAGAGCAAGTCAGTCCACAAGAGCGGCGACGTGGAGGCTGCGTTCAAGGGGGTTCCCGCGAATCGCATCGTCGAGGCGACCTATCACGTTCCGTTCCTGCACCACGCGGCGATGGAGCCGATCAACGCCACGGGACAGTTCAAGGACGGCAAGCTGACGGTGTGGGCCGGCGAGCAGGACGCGCTCGCCAGCAAGGCCAGTCTGGTGGAATGGTCCGGTCTCAAGGCCGCCGACGTGACGCTGATCGCCCTGCCGGCGGGCGGCTCCTTCGGCCGCCGCGCGCGGCCTGGCGCGCCTCTGCGACAGGCCTTGCAGCTCGCCATGCAGATGGCGCCGCGGCCGATCAAGATGATCTGGAGCCGCGAGGAGGATTTCGTCCAGGGCACCTATCGACCGGCCCTGGCGAGCCGCATCCGGGCGGCCCTGGACTCCCAGGGCAAGCCGATCGCCTGGACGCAGCTCTTCATCGACAGCCCGGGCCTGAACGAAGGCTTTCCCATTCCCTACGGGATCGCCAACCAGTCGATCGCGTCCGTCGCCAGTCCGCATCATGTGCGGACGGGAAGCTGGCGCAGCGTCGCCCATACGCAGCACGGCTTCTACACCGAGTCCTTCATCGACGAGCTGGCGCGGGCGGCCGGCCGAGATCCGTTCGAATACAGGCGCGACCTGCTGGCGCCAGGCTCGCGCCATCGCCGCGTCCTCGAAACGGCGGCGGACAAGGCGGGCTGGGGCACGCCGCTGGCGCCGGGCGTCGGTCGCGGCATCGCCCTGGTCGAGAGCTTCGGCTCGGTCGTCGCCCATGTCGTCGAGGCCTCGATCGCCGAGGACGGCATGCCGCGCGTTCATCGCGTCACCGCGGCGGTCGATTGCGGCGAGGTCTGCCATCCCGACACCGCCGCCGCCCAGGTCGAGGGCGCCATCGTCATGGGATTGAGCGCGGCCATCGGCGAGGAGATCACCATCGCCGACGGCGCCGTCGTCCAGGAGAACTTCCCCGCCTATCCGATCATGACTCTCGGGCAGGCGCCGCCGCGCATCGACGTGCATTTCGTCCGCAGCGATGGGCCGTGGGGCGGGCTCGGCGAGCCCGGCGTTCCGCCGGTGGCGCCGGCGCTGGCCAATGCCCTCTTCGCGGCAAGCGGCAAACGGCAGCGAAGCCTGCCGCTGGTCGCGCGGAGCTAAAGCGTCGGGGGCGCCCCGTTTGACTTGAAAGCAATGCTGGCACTCGGGCTCGGCGACACAAGGAGTGCGTCGTCTGCCGGACGACCCGCCATATGGACCCCTCTACGGAGCCCAAAAAGTCTTGGAAACAAATGGACCGATAATAACTCCAGGCTTGATTTGATACGCACTTGAGTTATAGTGGGCGCCTGTTGCGTCGCGTCCCCGCTTTCTCGCTCTTTGCATCGTTGATCCGAGACCAAAAGGCTGTGCCAGACAATGCGCGGCCCGTCCGGCCGCTTGCCTTCGGACGGGCCCGCGGCTTTGGCTCTCCGACGCCGCGATTCCGGTAGCGCAACGAGCGTAACTGTCCGAATTCCAACCCATGGGGGGCCGGTTCTCCGCCGACCACAAGCGAGGTTTGCGGAAACCTCGGGAACCTCGGAAACCCCTCGCACCGCTGACGGCAGTGCATGCATCGCGTTTAGGAACGCGTCGCGGCGACCTGCCGGTCGTGGTGCCAGGTGTAGAGGCCGCTCGCCACGACGATGGCCGCGCCCAGGATCGTCCAGCCGTCGGGAATGTCGCCGAACACGACGACACCCAGTACCGTTGCCCACACCAGCAGCGTGTAGTTGTAGGGCTGCACGGCGCCAGCCTCGGCATGGTCGAGCGCCTTGATCATCGCATAGTTGCCGACCGCGCCGATGGCTGAGATCACAGCCATCAGGATCCACGCTGTGGCGGTGGGCCATTGCCAGCCGATCGGCCCGACAAAGGTGGTGGCGATCAATGGCACCACTGCCGCCCAGATCAGCGACGTGTCGGGCGAATCGTGCCGCGCGGCCAGGCGGGTCAGGATCTGGTAGATCGCCCACAGCACCGCGCCGCCGAGCGGCAGCAGCACCGGCCAGTCGATAGCGCGCAGGCCGGGTTGGATGATCAGCAGGACACCAGCGAAGCCCACGGCGACGGCCAGCCAGCGCGCCAGTCCCGCCTTCTCGCCCAGGAACAGCACGCCGAGCGCGATGACCATCAACGGCGACGTCGCCGCAAGAGCATGTGCGTCGGCGAGCGGCAGGTAGCGGAACGCGAGCACGAAGATGGCGCTTTCGATCAGCAGGATCAGCGAACGAGCGAACTGCAGCCACGGCCGCTCCGATCGGAGCGCTTTTACCAGCCCTTGGCGGCGTATGATGATCCAGCTGAACAGGAAGATCAGTGCGCAGCGGACCCACATGATCTGGATGACCGCATAGTCGGCCACCAGGAATTTGCTGATCGCATCCATGCTGGCGTAGCACAGCGTCGCCAGCAGGATGAAAAGAGCTCCCAGCGCGTTGTTGCTTCGCGCAGCTCCGGCGCCCGCCGTCACTCCGCCGCCGCTCGACGCGCCGGCGGACGGAAGGCCGGGATCACGCGCTCGGCGAACAGCTTCAGGCTCTTCATCGTCTTCTCGCGCCCATAGTAGGGCGGGTAGTGCAGCAGCAGCGAGGTCATGCCGGTCTTCGCCTGCATCTCGCGCAGGCGGGCGATCACGGTCTCGGCCGAGCCGTGCAGCAGGGTCGAGACGAGGTCGTCGTACTTGATCGCGCTGCCCTTCTCGGAGACCGAGCCGAGATAGCCGCCCGTGCCCGAGCCGCCGAAATGCGAGATGTGGCGCACGATCGCTTCCTCGGTCTCGGCGCGCGCTTGGCTATCGGTGTCGGCGATATAGACCCAGCGGGCGATGTCGATCTCGCCCGCTGCCGGGTTCTTGCGCCGCTCGGCTGACGCCGTCGCGAGCTCGCGCTTGTAGAGCGCGGTCTGCGCCGCCAGCGTCTCGACGCTGGGCAGGGTCGAGAGCATCAGGCCGAAGCCGTTGCGGCCGCTATAGCCGATGGAACGATCGGTGCCTCCTGCCATGTAGAGCGGCGGATGCGGCATCTGGATGGGATGCGGCAGCATCTCGTAGGGCTCCTTCACGGTGCCCTTGTAGTACTTGCCCTTGTGGTCCCAGCGATGCCGGTGCCAGGCGTCGAACATCAGGCCGATCGATTCCTCGACGATGTCGCGGCGATTGTCGAAGTCGCGGCCCAGGCCCTCGAATTCGTAGGGCCGATAGCCCGAACCCACGCCCAGCCTCACGCGGCCGTTCGACAGGATGTCGACGAACGAGGTGTTCTCGACGACGCGGATCGGGTCGTAGAGCGGCAGCGTGATGACCGCCGCGCCGATCTTGATGCGGCTGGTCTTGGCCGCGAGGTAGGCCATGTAGGCGAAGCAGTCCGGCATGATGCCGTAGCTGGTGGCGAAGTGATGCTCGGCGATCCAGGCGGTGTCATAGCCCAGTCGCTCGGCCTCGATCACCTCGTCGGTCGTGCGCGCATGCACGTCGCGGTGAGGATAAGGCTCTTCCGCGGGGTTGGGGTGCGACGTGAAAAGGACGCCGAATTCCATGCTTCCTCCGTCTTTCGTTGCGCGATCCTAAGACGGCAGCCATGCGCTCGCCAGCGATTGACCCCACTGTGCGGAAGGGTACGCTTCCGTCAAATAGCCGGAGGATCGCCATGGCATTCGACCTCGTCGTCAAGAACGGCATGATCGTCGATGGGTCCGGACTACCGCGTTACCGCGCCGACGTCGGCGTCATCGACGGCAAGATCGCCGAGATCGGCCGCATCAACGGGGCCGCTGCCAAGGAAACGCTGGACGCCGAGGGCCGCGTCGTCTCGCCGGGCTTCGTCGACGGCCACACCCACATGGACGCTCAGATCTTCTGGGATCCGATCGGCACTAGCTCCTGCTTCCAGGGCGTGACCACGGTGCTGATGGGCAATTGCGGCTTCACCCTGGCGCCCTGCCGCGAAGCCGAGGCCGACCTCGTCATGCGCAACCTCGAGCGCGCCGAGGACATCAGCCGCGCCGCCATGAAGGCCGGCATCAAGTGGCGCTGGGAGACCTTCCCCGAGTTCCTCGACGTGCTGGACACGCTGCCCAAGGGCATCAACTACGCGGGCTACATGGGCCACTGCGCCTTGCGCACCTACGTCATGGGCCAGCGCGCCTTCACCGACAAGGCGACCGAGGACGATCTCAAGGCGATGGTGCATCACACCCGGGAATCGATCGCCGCGGGCGCGCACGGCTTTTCCACCACGCGCAGCGTCAGCCACATGACCTCGGACGACAAGCCGGTGGCGAGCCGTCTCGCCACCTGGGAAGAGTTCGAGACGCTGGTCAAGGCGATGGGCGCCGGTATGGTCGAGGTCGCGGGCGAGCCACGCGGCGATGCCGAGAAGGCGCGGCGCTGGTACGAGGACCTTGCCAAGCTCGCCATCGAGAGCGGCCGGCCGATCACCTTCGGCCTGTTCAATCGGAGCGCCGTCCCGGGCCACTGGCGCGCCACCTTCGACATCATCGAGCGCACCGCCCGGCAAGGCGGCCGCATGTTTGCCCAGGTGCATAGCCGGGCGCTGAACGTGCTGCTCTCCTTCGAGACGCAGCTGCCGTTCGACAAGTGGGAGATGTGGCGCGACATGCGCCAGCTTCCGTTGGCGGAGCAGAAGCAGTGGCTGCTCGACGCCGACAAGCGCCGCAAGCTGGTCGAGATCGCCTCCAAGCCGTACGAGGGCCCGATCGTGCGCGGCGCGGAAGCGCGGCCGCCGAAGTGGGACGCGATCTTTGCGCTCAGCGACATGAAGGGCCCGCACAAGTCGATGGCCGAGCTGGCGCGGCAGAAGAACACGCACCCCGTCGACCTGATGATCGACATGGCGCTGGAGCGCGACCTCAGGTTCTTCATGACCCAGCCGATCGCCAACGAGGACCAGGGGGAGGCGCTGGAGCTGATGAAGCATCCGCGCTCGGTCGTGACCTTCTCCGACTCGGGCGCCCATGTCTCGCAGATCATGGACAGCTCGCTGCAGACGCATCTGCTCAGCCACTGGGTGCGCGAGAAGCAGGCTTTTACGCTCGAGGAGGCGGTGAAGCTGATCACCAATGACACCGCCACCCAGTTCGGCTTCCACGATCGCGGCCTGCTGCGCGAGGGCATGGCGGCCGACATCGTCGTGTTCGATCCCGACACGGTGGGCCCGCGCATGCCCGAAGTCGTGTGCGACCTGCCGGCCGGGGCCAAGCGGCTGAAGCAGAAGTGCGACGGCATGCATGCGACCATCGTCAATGGCCAAGTCCTGCTGCGGGATAATGAGCCGACGGGCAACCTGCCGGGCCGTTTGTTGCGCAGGAAGGTGCACAACTGATCGTTTTCGGTCGCGGGCTTCGGCCCGCGACCCGCCACAATACCGTCGCTTGACTTAGTTGCGCCGCACAATCATATACGCGCCAGCCCGCTGGTTCGCGGGCTGACAAAGATTTCTCGCGATCGCGCGACGCGCCTCTCATTCGACGGCGCCTCATCCCGAGACAATCCCCAAAACAAGAGCCGTCCCAGCCGCGCGCGGGAACGGGCCAAAAGCCGCCCTATATACGCGTGCCCGAAAGGCACGGTCGGCGGCCAAAAGGACTTTTATTCCAGTGAGTAATGTTTCGTTTGCGGATCTCGGCCTCGCCGAGCCGTTGCTGCGTGCCCTCGATGCCGCCGGTTACACCGTGCCCACGCCGATCCAGGCGCGCACCATCCCGGCATTGCTGCAGGGCCGCGACGTGCTGGGCATCGCCCAGACCGGCACCGGCAAGACCGCCGCCTTCGCGCTGCCCATCCTGCAGCACCTCTCCGCTTTCCGCGAGCGTCCGCAGCCCAAGCACCCGCGGGCGCTGGTGCTGGCGCCGACGCGCGAGCTCGCCGTCCAGATCGGCCGCAGCTTCGACACCTACGGTCGCGGCCTCGGGCTGAAGCTCGGCATGGTGATCGGTGGCCTGGGCTTCGGCCGGCAGATCGAGACCCTCAATCGCGGCGTCGACATCCTGGTCGCCACGCCGGGCCGGCTTCTCGACCTGGTCGAGCGCGGCAACGTCAAGCTGGCGCACGTGACCTTCCTCGTCCTCGACGAGGCCGATCGCATGTTCGACATGGGCTTCATCCGCGACGTGCGCCGCATCGTGGCCTCGGTCTCCAAGCAGCGCCAGACGCTGTTGTTCTCGGCCACCATGCCGGGCGACATCTCCAAGCTCGCGTCGGAGATCCTGAAGAACCCCGAGAAGGTCGAGATCGCCCCGCAGGGCCGCACCGTCGACAAGGTCGACCAGCGCGTCTACTTCGTGCCTGCCGCCGCCAAGCGCGCGCTGCTGAGCCACCTGCTGAACGACGAGACGCTCGAGCGCGTCATCGTCTTCACCCGCACCAAGCGCGGCGCCAATCGCGTCGCCGAGGCGCTGGAGGATCGCGGCGTGCGCTCCGAGGCGATCCACGGCAACAAGTCGCAGAACGCCCGCCAGAAGGCGCTCGACAACTTCAGCCGCGGCCGCGCCCGCGTGCTGGTCGCCACCGATCTCGCCTCGCGCGGCATCGACGTCACGGGCGTCACCCACGTCATCAACTACGAGCTGCCGGCCGACGCCGAGAGCTACGTCCATCGCATCGGCCGCACCGCGCGCGCCGGCGCCTCGGGCGTCGCGCTGTCGTTCTGCGACGGCAGCGAGCGCGGCCAGCTCAAGAGCATCGAGCGGCTGACCAACCAGCGCATCGCCGTCGTCCAAACGCCGGCCAACGAGGACATGCCGGCGGCGCCGCCGCTCCGTCCGAAGGCCGAGCGCGACGCGCGCGATGAAGGCGAGCGGCGCGAGCATCGCGGCAACGGTCACGGTCCCAAGCACGCCAATGGCAACGGCAACGGTAACGGTCGTGGCGGCCGCGGCGGCCATCGCCCGTTCGGCGAGCGCTCGCGCGGCGATCGCCCGTCGGCCCCGGCCGAGCACCAGTGGTCGCGCGGCGACTATCGCGACGCGCCGCAGGGCGAGCGCACCCACGACGATCGTCCGCGCACCGGCCCGACGCAGGGTGAACGCCCGCACGGCGCCCGCCCGCCCGCCAACCGGCCCTATACGCCGCGCCCGCAAGGCGACCGCCCGTTCGGCGGCCCGCCGCGCGGCGGCCGTCGCTTCGGCGGCGGTGGTGGTGGTGGTCGCGGCGGTCGCGGCCGCGCTGCCTAAAGAATCCCTTCCTCGCGGAAGATTTCCAGACACTTGCGAAGAGCGTGCTCGTACCGGGCACGCTCTTTTGCAATGGACTCATCGTCCCACTCGAAGAAGCCGCGCTTGGTCTTGAAGCCGATGCGGCCCTCGTCGACGTTCTTCTGCAGGACGGGCGGCGGGCCAGGGGCATTGGTGAGGTCGGGCCAGATGATCTTGGCGACGGCGCAGGTCGTGTCCCAGCCCGAATGCTCCTTCTGCACGATCGGGCCGGCCGCGGCGTAGCGGAAGCCGAAGGAGAGCCGCACCGTGGCGTCGATGTCCTCGGGCGAGGCGACGCCCTGCTCGATCAGCCACAAGGCTTCGCGCATCAGGGCCCCCTGGATCCGGTTGCCTAGAAAGCCGATCACGTCCTTCTTCACCTGGACCGGCCGCTTGCCCAGCGAGCGCATGATCTCGCCGACGCGCTCGGCCTGCTTCACGTCGGTATGGACCGAGCGAACGACCTCGACCAGGGGGATGAGATGCGCCGGCATGAAGAAGTGCAGGCCCATCATGCGGCCCTGCGTCTTGAGGTCCTTGGCGATCTCGCTGATCGGGAAGCTCGACGAGTTCGAGGTGATGGCGCAGCCGGATTGGGCCAGCGTCTCCATCTCGGCGAACAGCCGGCGCTTCAGCTCGAGGTCCTCGGTCACCGTCTCGACCGCGACGTCGATCGACTGCCATGCCGCTTCCGGCAGCGTCGCATAGGTCCTGAGGCCTGACGTATCGATCGGCTTGCCGAGTGCGGCGAGAGCGGGCGCGCAGGCGCTGGGCAGACCGTCGCGCGTCGATGCCGAGCGCGACACGACATCCACCTTCCAGCCGCCGCCCAGGAACATGGCGATGATTCCCACGCCCATCGTGCCACCACCCAGCACGAGTGCATGACCTGGGGCATGGCGTTCGCTTTGCGACATTCTTGCTCCTCCCAACTCGACTGGTACCTCGACGGGTGCCCCGGCGGCGGGGCAATATCGCCGCTCATCATTAGCCCGTGGGGGAAACGTATGAGCGCCACCTTCAAGGATATCGGCGTCAGCAGCGAAGGTCATGTCGGCATCGTCGAAATCCAGCGGCCGCCGCATAATTTCTTCGACAATTCGCTGATCAACCAGATCGCCGACGCCTTCGAGGCGTTCGACCGCGACGGCAACATCCGGGCCTACGTGCTGTGCGCCCAGGGCAAGTCGTTCTGCGCCGGCGCCGATTTCGCCAACCGGCCGCAGACCGGCGCGGCCGAAAGCGGCAAGCACCTCTACAAGGAGGCGACCCGCCTGTTCCGCGCCAAGAAGCCCAGCGTGGGTGCCATCCAGGGCCCGGCGATCGGCGGCGGCCTCGGTCTTGCCGTCATGACCGACTTCCGCGTCACCTGCGCCGAAGGCCGCTTCGCCGCCAACTTCACGCGGCTGGGCTTCCATCCCGGCTTCTCGCTCACCTACACCCTGCCGCGCCTGATCGGCCAGCAGCGCGCCAACCTGATGTTCTACACGGGCCGCCGCATCGGCGGCGAGGAAGCGGTCGCCTGGGGCCTGGCCGACGTGCTGGTGCCGCTCGCCGACGTGCGCAAGGGCGCGCTGGACCTCGCCAAGGAGATCGCCGAGTCGGCACCTCTGGCGCTGCTGTCGACGCGCGAGACCATGCGCCGCGGCTTCGCCGATGCAGCCGAAGCGGCGACCGAGCGCGAGCTCACCGAGCAGGATTGGACGCGCAAGACCGAGGACTTCAAGGAGGGCGTGAAGTCCTACGCCGAGAAGCGCGCCGGCAACTTCAAGGGTCGCTGATGGGCCAGGTTTCCGGCAAGGCCGCCATCGTCACCGGCGGCGCTTCAGGTATCGGCGAGGCTTGTGCCGAGACGCTGGCCCGCGAAGGGGCGGCGGTGCTGGTCACCGATGTCGATGACGCGCTGGGCAAAGGTGTCGTCGAGCGCATCACCAAGGCTGGCGGCAAGGCCCGCTACCTTCACCTCGACGTGCGCGACGAGGCGGCGTGGCCGGGCGTGATCGCCGAGGCCGAGAAGAATTTTGGCCGCCTCGACGTCATGGTCGCCAATGCCGGCATCGGCGTCGCGGCGCCGATCGAGACCATGGCGCTCGCCGATTGGCAGCGCCAGCAGGCGATCAACCTCGACGGCGTGTTCCTGTCGATCAAGCACGCCATCCCCGCGCTGCGGAAGTCAGGCGGCGGCTCGATCGTGCTGATGTCGTCGATCGCGGGCCTGCGCGGCGCGCCGGGCCTCGCCGCCTACTCGGCGACCAAGGGCGGCGTGCGCCTGCTGGCGAAGTCGGTGGCGCTGGAGCATGCCGCCGACAACATCCGCTGCAACTCGGTGCATCCCGGCATCATCGCCACGCCGATCTGGGGCAAGATCCCGACCGGCGCGATGGGCAACATGCGCAACGCGCCGATCGATCCGGTCGAGCGCTCGGCGGCGATGACGCCGCTGGTCCGCGTCGGCGAGGCGCAGGACATCGCCAACGGCGTGCTGTTCCTGTGCACCGAGGCCGCCAACTACATGACCGGCCAGGAGCTGGTGATCGACGGCGGCATCACGGCCGGCGGCCGGCCGCAGCCGCGGCCGCAGTAGTTCCGTGGGCGCCGCGGCGAAGGGCTGGATCATCGTCGCGGCGCTGAGCGGCGCGATCGCCGTCGCCGTCGGCGCCTTTGCCGCGCACGGCCTCGACCTCTCGACCGAGGCCGGCCGCAAGGCGCGTGAGTGGCTGCAGACGGGCAGCCACTACCAGATCATCCATGCGCTCGCGATGATGGGCGTGGTCGTCCTTGTGCGCAGCGCGACGGTGAATGCTCCCGCAGCCCTCGCCGCGCAGTGGCTGTTCCTGGTCGGCAGCGTGCTCTTTCCCGGCGCTTTGTACGCGCTCGCCTTCGGTGGCCCGCGATGGATGGGGGCGGTGGCGCCGATCGGTGGTGCCGCCTTCATCCTGGGATGGTTGAGCCTGGGTCTTGCGGCGCTGATGAGGCCAGGGGCCGACTGACCTCAGGCAAGCTGCTCGTCCAACAGCTTCAGCGCTTCGGCGGCAAACGCGCGCATGTTGGCGACGCGGTCGTTCGAGCCGGTACGCAGGGTGCGCGCCATCTTGCCCTTGGGGCCGACGACCGCCACGCAGGTGTGACCGGCGGGATCACCGTAGGAGTTTCCGGTCGGTCCCGACGCACCGGTCTCGGCCAGTCCCCAGGTCGTGTTCAGCCGCTCGCGCACCAGTTCGGCGGCGAGCGTCGCCCACGGCTCGGACGACGAGCGGATGCCGGCGCGCTTCTCCTTGGTCGCCGTCAGGAAGGCCTCTCCGGCGGGGCGCGTGTAGACCACGGCGCCGCCCATGAAGTAGGCCGAGGCGCCGGGCACGGCCAGCAGCACGGCGGAGATCAGGCCGCCGGCTGACGATTCGGAGACGCCGACCGTTTCCTTGCGGGCTTTCAGTTTCTCGCCGACCTTCTTCGCCAGCGGCAGGAGCGAATCCATTTATCAGTCCTTCTTCTTGGTGAAGATATCGAGCACCAGCGGCACCTGCTGGCCGAGCCAGATCGCGCGGTCGCGATGGTCTTCCAGGTCCTGGCCGGTGTTGGGATGCACGAAGATCGTGAGGTCGCCGCGGTTGAGCGCCAGCCACGACAGCAGCGGCGCCAGCTGTTCGTTCTTGAACGCCACCTGGTAGCTGAAGCGCGGGTGCGGACCCACCGGCCGCTCGTGGAAGCGGCCCATCTCGATCGTGAACGCCTTCTCGATCTTGTCCCGCAAGGCCCGGGCAGGCTCGACCGTGATGGCGTCGAAGTAGATGTGGGCGTGCCAATCCTTGATTTGCGCTGTATCCATGCGTTCACCCTATCACATCGTGCAACCCGCCTGACGGAACCTTCTGCCGTTCCCCGATGCGAGCTTGCTTGCTAGGCTCGAGCCATCATGAACTTCGATTTCTCCGACGACCAGAAGCTGCTCAAGGAGCAGGTCCGCAAGTTCCTCACCGACAAGTGCCCGACCAAGGTCGTGCGTCGCGTGCTGGACGGCAACGAAACTCATGCCGACGAGGTCTGGAAGGGCCTCGTCGAGCTCGGCGTGCCGGCGACCGGCATTCCCGAAGAGTACGGCGGGCTCGGCCTCTCGCCGCTCGAGCTCTGCGTCATCGCCGAGGAAATGGGACGCGCGGCGGCGCCGGTGCCGTTCGACACGTCTGTCGTGCTGGCGACCGAGGCGCTGAAGCTCGCGGGCTCGGACGCGCAGAAGAAGAAGTGGCTGTCCGCGCTGGCTTCCGGCGAGGCGATCGGCACGCTCGCCATCGCCGAGGGCCCGCAGCCGCCCAAGCCGCGCGGGATCCGCACGACCTTCGGTGGCGGCCGGCTCAACGGCAAGAAGGTGCCGGTGGCCGACGGCGAGGCGGCGACCTTCGCGGTCGTGCTGGCCAACACTGGCGGCCAAAGCAGCAACATGGGCGATCGCGCCGTGTCCCTGGTGCTGGTCGATCTCAAGCAGGCGGCCGTCACGAAGAAGCGCGTCGAGACCATCGATCCGGCACGCAAGCATGCCGAGCTCACCTTCAAGGACGCCGCCGCCGAGCTTTTGGGAGCGGAAGGCGAGGGCTGGCGCACGCTCGAGCGTCTCTACGACGCGGCCGCGGTCTACTTCGCCTTCGCCCAGGTCGGCGGCGCCGAGGCCGCGATGTGGATGGCGCGCGACTACGCCCTGCAGCGCCAGGCCTTCGGCCGCGCCATCGGCTCCTACCAGGCGATCAAGCACAAGCTTGCCGACTGCTACGTCAAGCTCGAGCTGGCGCGCTCCAACGCCTATTACGGCGCCATGATGCTGACCGACGGCGGCGCCGATCTGCCGCTCGCCGCCGCGGCGGCGCGCATCGCGGCGACCGACGCCTACGACTTCGCGTCCAAGGAGAACATCCAGACCCATGGCGGCATCGGCTTCACCTGGGAAGCCGACACGCAGTTCCACTATCGCCGGGCGCGCGTGATGGCGCTGGCGCTGGGGGGACCGATGGCGTGGAAAGACAAGCTGGTGAGTCGATTGGAACAGAAAAACGCTGCGTAACGTCTTTGGGAGCGCGGACCTCCAGGTCCGCTCATGGGTAAAAGATGCGGACCTGGAGGTCCGCGCTCCGATGAGGAGGATTGCAATGGACTTCAACGACACCCCCGAAGAAGCCGCCTTCCGCAAGGAAGTGCGTACCTGGCTCGAGGCCAACGCCACGCGCAAGAGCGACGACAAGCAGAGCTTCCGTGCCCGCAACGACGACCCCGAGCTCCTGAAGAAGGCCAAGGCCTGGCAGGACAAGAAGGCCGAGGCGGGCTATGCGCGCATCACCTGGCCCAAGGAATATGGCGGCCGCGGCGGCTCGCCCATCCTGCAGGTGATCTACCAGCAGGAGGAAGCGAACTACCTGGTGCCGCTGGGCTTCTTCGACATCGGGCTCGGCATGTGCATCCCGACCATGATGGCCTATGCCGCGCCCGAGCATCTCCAGCGCTACGTCAAGCCCGCGCTGCATGGCGACGAAGTGTGGTGCCAGCTCTTCTCCGAACCGGCGGCGGGCTCCGACGTGGCCGGCATCCGCACCCAGGCCGAGCGTGACGGCGACGGCTGGGTGATCAACGGCCAGAAGGTCTGGACCTCGGGCGCGCACTACAGCGACTACGGCATCATCATCACCCGCACCGATCCCAACGTGCCCAAGCACGCGGGCCTCACCATGTTCTTCCTGTCGATGAAGGAGCCGGGCGTCGAGGTGCGGCCGATCAAGCAGATGTCGGGCGGCGCCAACTTCAACGAGGTGTTCTTCACCGACGTGCGCATCCCCGACAGCCAGCGGCTGGGCAAGGTGGGCGAGGGCTGGAAGGCCGCGTTGACCACGCTGATGAACGAGCGGCTGGCGGTCGGCATGCCCTCGGGCGGCCTCGATGTCGACGAGCTGATGGAACTCGCCCGCGACACCGACCTCGAGGATGGCCCGGCGATCCGCAACCAGCAGGTCCGCTCGAAGATCGCCGACTGGTACGTCCAGCAGCAGGGCCTGAAGCTCACGCGCTACCGCACCCTGACGGCGCTTTCCAAGGGCCAGACGCCCGGGCCGGAATCCTCGATCATCAAGATCGTGGCTGCCCCCAAGATGCAGGACATGGGCGCCTTCGCCATGGAGCTGATGGGCCCGGCCGGCATCATGAAGGAGGAGGTGCCGCACGCCGCTGGCTTCCAGGCGCAATGGATCGGCGGCGCCGGCTTCCGCATCGCCGGCGGCACCGACGAGATTTTGCGCAACATCGTGGCCGAGCGCGTGCTCGGCATGCCGGCCGACGTGCGGGTCGACAAGGACGTGCCGTTCAACAAGTTGACGCGCACTTAGCGCGTCAACGGCCAGGCGCCTGTGAAGGCGCCTTACCTCATCTTGAGCGCCCACTCCGTGTACTTCTTCGCCTGCGCCTGCAGGTCGGCGTAGTACTTGGCGTATTCCGCGCCGACCATCGGCTTCAGCGCCAAGCCGACGGCGTCCATCTTCTCCTTCATCTCGGCGGAGTTGATCGCCTTCAGGAAGGCCGTCTCGACGACCTTGCAGATGTCGGCCGGCGTGCCCTTGGGCGCGCCCACACCGCGCGTCGAGTTCGAGATCACCGTCGTCAGGCCCAGCTCCTTGGTGCACGGCACCTGGGGCAGGAACTTCGAGCGCTATGACGTCGGTGACGGCAAGGCCGCGCACCTCGGCCGACTGCACGCGCTTGAAAACGCCACCGACATTGTCGAAGGCCACGTCGACATGGCCACCCAGCACGCCGGTGAGCTGCTGCGCGCCGCCGTCGAAATGGACGATGCGGAACTCGGCCCCGGTGGCCTCCTGCACCATCAGGATGGCGAGATGGTCGTCGCTCAGGATGCCGGTGGTGCAGGCGCTGATCTTGCCCGGAGTTCTTCTTCGCCGCGTCGGTGAGCTCGGCCAGCGTCTTGTAGGGACTGTCGCCCTTGACCCAGATCAGGCCGGGATCGAGTACCTGGTTCACGATGGGAATGAAGCTGTCGACCGTGAACGCCGCCTTGCGCTCGGCATCGAGCGTGATGGTGTTCATGCCGGGCAGGTTGAGGAAGCCCAGCGTGTAGCCGTCCGGCTTGGCGCGGGCGATATCGGTGAAGCCGATCTGGCCGCCGGCGCCGGCCTTGTTGACCACGGTGATGGGCTGGCCGAAGTCCTTTTCGGCCATGCCGGCCAGGATGCGGGCGCCGACATCGGTGCTGCCGCCGGCCGGGAAGGCGACGACCAGCTGCACGGCGCGGCGCGGGTAGTTCTGCGCCAGGGCCGGGCTGGCAACGGCGGTGGCCGCCGAGGCGGCGAGCAGGGTACGACGACGGATGAGCATGCAATTCCTCCCTTTAACTGACGAAGCAACCTTGGTTATTCGACGTCGCTCTCCCTGAGCGGCGCTAGTGAACGCGGCTTGAACACGAGGAAGCCGACCACGATCACCGGGATGGCCAGCAGGGCGAGCGCCACCGGCCGGTCGAGGAAGATGGCGAAGCTGCCGCCGGAGATCTCCAGCGTCGTGCGCAGCGATTTCTCCATCATCGGCCCCAGGATCAGCGCCAGAATGGCCGGCGCGATCGGGAAGTCGAGCTTGCGCAGCAGGTAGCCGATGATGCCGAAGCCCAGCATCACCCAGACGTCGAACAGGCTCTGCTTCAGCCCGTAGGCGCCGATCACGCAGAAGATCAGCACGCCCGCGCACATGTAGCTGAACGGGATTTTCAGCAGCTTGGCCCACAGCCCGACCAGCGGCAGGTTCAGGATCAGGAGCAACACGTTGCCGACGAAGAAGCTCGCGATCACCGTCCACACCAGCGCCGGCTGCTCGGTGAAGAGGAACGGCCCCGGCGTGATGCCGTTGATGATGAAGGCGCCCATCAGCACCGCGATGGTGGGCGAGCTCGGGATGCCAAGCGCCAGCAGCGGCACCATCGCGGCATTGGCGTAGGCGTTGTTGGCGGTCTCGGCCGAGGCCACGCCCTCGATCGCGCCCTTGCCGAAGCGCTCGGGCGTCTTGGAGATGCGCTTTTCCAGCACGTAGGCCATGAAGGTCGGCACGATGGAGCCGACACCGGGGATCAGGCCCAGCACGAAACCGACTACCGGTGCCGCGGCCGATGGCGCCGACGCAGTCCTTGCATTCCTGGCGCGTCGGCATCCAGTTCTTGAGCTCGGCCTCGATCATATGGGTCTGCCGCGTCTCGGCCGCCAGCAGGAGCTCGGCGACGCCGAACAGGCCCATGACGACCGGCACAAAGCCGATGCCGTCGAACAGCTCCTCGACGCCGAAGGTGAAGCGCGGCGCGCCGCGCACCGGATCGAGGCCGATCATGGCGAACAGCAGGCCGATCACGGTCATCAGCAGCGCCGCCAGGATGTTCTTGCCGGCAAGACCGACGACCAGGCAGAGGCCAGCCACCATCAGGGCGAAGAACTCGGCCGGTCCGAACTTCAGCGCCAGCGTGGCGAGCGGCATGGCGACGACGACGAGCGCCACCGTGGCCAGCGTGCCGCCGACGAAAGAACCGATGGCGGCGATGCCGAGCGCCGAGCCGGCACGGCCCTGGCGCGCCATCTGATGGCCGTCGATGCAGGTCACCACCGAGGCCGCTTCGCCCGGCACGTTGATCAGCACCGAGGTGATGGTGCCGCCATACATCGCGCCGTAGTAGATGGCGCTCAGCATGATGATGGCGCCGGTCGGCGTCGAGGCTGAAGGTGAGCGGGATCAGGATCGCCGTGCCGGCCGCGGGCCCCAGCCCGGGCAGCACGCCGATCAGCGTGCCCAGCATGCAGCCGGCGAAGGCGTAGAGGAGATAGTACCAGGACAATGCCGCGGCGAAGCCCGAGAGCAGGTGGCCGAGCGATTCCATCGTCTAGAACCCGAACGGGGCGACCGGCAGGAGCACGTCCAGCCAGGTGGTGAAGACATAGTAGACGCCGACGCTGCCGAGGACGGCGAACACCGCGATCACCCACCAGCGCCGCTCGCCCAGCGCGACCACCAGGACGGCGTTGAACACCAGCATGGCGATCCGGAAGCCCACGAATTCCATCGCCAGCCGTGACCGCAGCCAGCAGCACCACGATGGCAAGCCAGCGCTTGCCCCCTTCGCCGTGCGGCAGGATGCGGGTCTCGGTGTCGGTCGGATCAGCCGCTTCGCGAAACGTCGTGATGAGCAGAGCAACGGCCAGCACCGCGCCGATCAGCGCCAGCCAGAACGGAAAGAAGCCGGGGCCGGGGCCCAGGCGGTCCGTCAGCGACAGCAGCAATGATTGCCAGATGGCGAACAAGCAGAACACCAGCATGGCGCCTGTCGCGATCAGCCGACCTTGGCGCATGCCTGGTGGCCCTCCCTGTTTTCTTTTGCTCTTCTAACCGTCAGCATAGCGGTAAATCGGCATCGGACGGAAGATCGGGAGGAAAGATGAACAGACTTGACGGCAAGGTTGCGTTTCTGTCGGGCGCGGCGCGCGGTATCGGCGGCGCCACGGCCAAGCTCATGGCCAGCGCCGGCGCCAAGGTGGCGATCGGCGACGTGCTCGACGAGCGCGGCCGGCAGACGGCGAAGGAGATCGAGGCGGCGGGCGGCCAGGCGCTCTACGTCTCGCTCGACGTCACCAGCGAGGCGAGCTGGGCCGCCGCCATGGACGCCACGCTCAAGAAGTTCGGCAAGCTCGACGTGCTGGTGAACAATGCCGGCATCTTCAACGGCAAGGGCGTGGAGGAAGCCTCGCTCGACGAATGGAACCGGCTGGTCGCCGTGAACCTGACCGGCGTCGTGCTGGGCACGCGCGCGGCCCTGCCGCCTCTCAAGGAGAGCGGGGCGAAGAGCGCGCATGGTGCGGCCATCGTCAATCTTGCCTCCATCGCCGGCCTCGTCGGCTCGCAGCTCGACCCGCTCTATTCGCTGACCAAGGGCGGCGTGACGCTGTTCACCAAGTCGACGGCGCTGGAGTTCGGCCGCAAGGGCTACAAGATCCGGGTCAACTCGATCCATCCCGGCCTCATCGAGACCGACATGGGCCAGCAGACCTTCGCCATGCGCGCCCGCCAGCAGGGCACCAACGACACCGACAAGGCCCGCCAGGCCACGCTCGCCCTGCACCCGATCGGCCGACTCGGTGTCGCCGACGACATCGCCAAGGGCATCGTGTTCCTGGCGTCGGACGATGCGGGCTTCATGACAGGCGCCGGCCTGGTCGTCGACGGCGGCTGGACCGCTCACTGAGGAGAGAGCCATGCGTTTCGGACTCCTGTACGAACACCAGCTGCCGCGGCCCTGGACGGAAGGCACCGAGCATCGCCTGTTCAAGGATGCGCTGGCGCAGGTCGAGTTGGCCGATCGCCTGGGCATCGATTACATCTGGGAGGTCGAGCACCACTTCCTCGAGGAGTACGCCCACTCCTCGGCGCCCGAGGTGTTCCTGGCGGCTTGCGCCGCCCGCACCAGCCGCATCCGCATCGGCCATGGCGTCGTCCTGGCGCCGCCCGGCTACAACCATCCCGCCCGCGTCGCCGAGCGCATCGCCACCCTCGACCTCGTCTCCGATGGCCGCGTCGACTGGGGCACCGGCGAATCGGCCTCGCGCGTCGAGCTCGAGGGCTTCGGCATAGATCCGGCCGACAAGAAGGCGATGTGGGCCGAGGCGGTCGAGCAGACCGCCGACATGATGGCGATGAGTCCATATCCCGGCTTCAAGGGCAGGTTCTTCTCCATGCCGGTACGCAATGTCGTGCCCAAGCCATTGCAGAAGCCGCATCCGCCGATCTGGGTGGCATGCAGCCGGCGCGAGACCATCCACGCGGCGGCACGGGCCGGCATCGGTGCGCTCACCTTCGCCTTCGTCGATCCCGCCGAGGCCGGCAAGTGGGCGCGCGAGTATTACGAGATCATCAAGAGTGCCGAGTGCGTGCCGATCGGGCATACGGTGAACGCCAACGTCGCCATGGTGACCGGCTTCTCCTGTCACGAGGATCGCGACGAGGCGCGCCGGCGCGGCGCCGAGGGCTTCCAGTTCTTCGGCTATTCGCTCGGGCATTACTACGTCTACGGCCATCACCAGCCGGGCGTCACCGACGTCTGGCAGCGCTTCGAAGCGGCAAAGGATAAGTTGCCGCCAGTAGGGCAGGGCAGCGGCATCGGCACGCCGGCCGAGCTCACCGAACATCTGCGCGCCTATCAGGACGCCGGTGTCGATCAGGTGGTGTTCATCCAGCAGGGTGGCCGCAACAAGCACGAGCACATCTGCGATTCGCTCAGCCTGTTCGCGGCCAAGGTCATGCCGGCCCTGAAGGCCGATCAGGCGGCGCGAGATGCGAAGAAGCAGGCGGAGCTGGCGCCGTTCATCGAGGCCGCACTCAAGCGCAAGAAGCGGACGGCGCCCGTGCCGCCCGGCGCCGTGCCGACGGTCTCGGCCTATGGCCGCACCATCGTGCAGGAGAACCAGGCAACCGAAGGTCCGACGCACCATATCGCCGCCGACATCACGGTGATGATGGACGATCCGGCGGAGAAGAAGAAACAGCGGGCAGCCGAGTAGGGTTCTCTCTACAATGGCCGAGGAGCTGAATTGAACGCCTTGGTCATTTCCGGCGCCGCCGCAGCCTTGATGCTGGGCGGCGCTTGCGTCGGAATCCTGCTGCGCAGGCACCTGCCCCAGCATCATCTGAACGACCATTCGAAGGATGTCGTGCGGCTGGGCTCCGGGCTGGTCGCCACCATTACGGCTCTGGTGCTGGGCCTGCTGATCACCTCCGCCAAGAACACCTACGACATGCAGCGCCAGGAGATCAGGCAGATCGCGGAGAAGCTGGTTCTGCAGGACAGCCAGCTCAAGCGCTATGGACCGGAGGCGCGTCACGCCCGCGAACTGCAGCGACAGGCGGTTCCCGCCCTGATCGGGCGAATCTGGGGGCAGCGCGTCGTGTCATCGACGGGCGCGCCGTACCAGCCGGGCTTGGAGGGCGACCTGGTCTTCTCGGCGATCGAGGCCCTGGTGCCGCAGAACGACGTTCACCGGAACCTCAAGCTCCATGCCCTCGCCACGACGTCGGCCATCACCGAGGCGCGCGTGCTGTTGTTCGAGGAGGTGGACGCGGGCCTGCCGACGGCACTTCTCGTGGTGGTGGTCTTCTGGCTGACCATGCTGTTCGCCGGATTCACGCTGTTCTCCCCGATCAATGCGACCAGCGCCGCGGTCCTGGCGATCATTGCCCTGTCGGCGTCGGGTGCGATCTTCCTGATCCTGGAGTTGAACCATCCGTTCAGCGGGCTGATGCAGATCTCGTCCGCTCCGATTCGAGACGCGCTCGGCGTGCTCGGTCCCTGACCGGCATCGTGACGCTGGCGCGCGCCCCACTCCAGTGGCGCGTCCCCAGCTAGAAGATCCCGGCCGCCAGTCCGGCCGCCATCGCCGCGCCCAGCTCCTCGCACTGCTCGACGAAGGCCGGCTGCCAGGGACCCTTGCAGATCAGCGGCTCCTGGACGGCACGCCAGCGCAGGCCGGTCAGGATGGTCTCGACGCCGCGGCGCGTGCCGGTGCCGTCGCTGCCGGCGCGGATATAGAGCGCGCAGGGCAAGCCCTGTGTCTTCTCCAGCAGGGGATTGTAGGAGCGGTCGAAGAAGTCTTTTAGCGCACCGCTCATGTAGCCCAGGTTCTCCGTCGTCCCGAGGATGACGGCCTGCGGCGGCCAGCACGTCGTCGGGCCCGGCCTGCAGGGGCGCCACCACCCGCACCTCGATACCCGTTTCGCTCCGCGCGCCACGTTCGACGGCGTCGCGCAGGGAGAGGGTGTTCTCTGACGGCGCGTGGGCCACAATGAGCAGCCTTTTGGACATGGGAGGGGTTTTACCCCGTTACGCATCGACATGCTGAAAAAACTCCTGATCGCCAATCGCGGCGAGATCGCCATCCGCATCGCCCAGGCCGCCGCCGAGCTCGGCATCGCCACCGCCGGCCTCTATTCCGAGGACGACGCCACGTCCCTGCATGTCCGGCGCGTCGACGAGGCGCTCGCGCTCGAGGGCAGGGGCGCCGCCGCCTATCTCGATATCGCTGCGGTGGTCGCCGCCGCCAAGAAGGCGGGCTGCGACTGCGGTGCATCCAGGCTATGGCTTCCTGTCGGAGAACGCCGATTTCGCCGCGGCTTGCGCTGCCGCGAAGATCACCTTCGTCGGCCCGACGCCCGAGCAGCTCGAAGCTGTTCGGCGACAAGGCGCGCGCCCGCGCCCAGGCGCGGAAGTGCAAGGTGCCGGTGCTGCCCGGCACCGATGTCACCGATCTGGCGGGCGCCACGGCCTTCTTCAAGAAGCACGCGAAGTCAGGCATTGCGCTGAAAGCCATTGCCGGCGGCGGCGGGCGCGGCATGCGCCTGATCAGGAGCGAAGGCGAGATCACCGACGCCTTCGCGCGCGCTGGCGCCGAGGCCAAGTCGGCGTTCGGCAACGGCGACCTCTACGCCGAGCGTCTGGTCGGCCGCGCGCGCCACATCGAGGTGCAGATCGTCGGCGACGGCAAAGGCGGCATCGTGGCCCTGGGCGAGCGCGAATGCACCCTGCAGCGGCGCAGCCAGAAGATCGTCGAAGTGGCGCCCAGCCCCAACCTCGCGCCGGCGCTGCGCAAAAAGATCGTTGCGGCTGCCGTCACGATGGCCAAGTCCGTAAAGTACCGCAGCCTCGGCACCTTCGAGTTCCTGGTCGACGACGACGAATACTTCTTCATCGAAGCCAATCCGCGCCTGCAGGTCGAGCACACCGTCACCGAAGAGGTGTGGGGCGTCGATCTGGTGACGACGCAGTTGCGGCTGGCCTGCGGCGTCGCCCTGGCCAAGACCGGCATCGCCGACGCCAGGCCGCGCGGGCATGCCATCCAGCTCCGCATCAACATGGAGACCATGACCGAGGACGGGTCGGCCAAGCCCGGCGGCGGCACGCTCACGGTGTTCGAGCCGCCCTCGGGTCCGGGTGTCCGCGTCGACACCTACGGCTATGCCGGCTACCGCACCAATCCCAACTTCGATTCGCTGCTCGCCAAGCTGATCGTGCACAGCCCGTCGCCCGACTTCGCCGACGCGCTGGCGAGAGCTGAGCGTGCGCTGGCGGCGTTCCGCCTCGAAGGCGCGCCCAGCAACATCGCCTTCCTGCGCGCACTGCTCGCCCACAAGGACTGTCCGCGCCGACAAGGTCCATACGCGCTTCGTCGACGAGCAGGCCAAGGCGCTGATCGCCGCCGCGGCCAAGGCTGCAGCCCGGCCTCTACTTCCAGGCGGCCGCGTCATCGCCGTCGACCGGCAACCGGCAGGCCGGCGCGAAGGTCGATGCGGTCGATCCGCTGGCCGTGCTGGCCTTCGGCAAGACGCGCAGCAGCAGGCCGAGTGCGCAGGCGGCGTCGGATGCTCCCGAAGGCACGGTGCCGGTGCCCGCGCCGATGCAGGGCACGATCGTCAGCATCGCGGTCGGGGAAGGCGACGCCGTCGCCGCCGGCCAGCCGTTGCTGATCATGGACGCCATGAAGATGCAGCACGAGATCAGGAGCCCGGCGCGCGGCTATGTGCGGCGGATCGCGGTCGAGGCCGGCGAAACCATCTATGAAGGCCATGCGCTGCTGTTCGTCGAGGAGGCCGATGTCGAGGTGAAGGGCGCGATCGCCGAGGAGGAGATCGACCTCGACTACGTCCGCCCCGATCTCGCGGAATACTTCGAGCGCCGCGCCATGACGCTCGACGACAAGCGGCCCGATTCGGTGGCGCGCCGGCGCAAGACCAACCAGCGCACGGCGCGGCAGAACCTCGACGACCTGGTCGATCCCGGCAGCTTCGTCGAATGGGGCGCCTTCGCCATCGCCAGCCAAAGGACGCGGCGTACGCAGGAGGACCTGATCGAGAAGACGCCGGCCGACGGACTGATCACCGGCATCGGCCGCGTCAACGGCTCGCTGTTCGGGCCGGAGAAGAGCCGGGTGGCGATCGCGCATTACGATTACACGGTGCTGGCCGGCACCCAGGGCAAGACCAACCACCACAAGAAGGACCGGCTGTTCGAGATCGTCGAGGAGCAGCGCCTGCCGCTGGTCTTCTTCACCGAGGGCGGCGGCGGCCGGCCGGGCGACGTCGACGTGCAGTCGGTGGCCGGCCTCAACACCATGGCCTTCCATATCTTCGGGCGGCTGAGCGGCTCCTCGCCGCTGGTCGGCATCAATTCCGGGCGCTGCTTCGCCGGCAATGCCGCGATCCTGGGCTGCTGCGACGTGGTGATCGCGACGAAGAACTCGTCGATCGGCATGGGCGGGCCGGCGATGATCGAAGGCGGCAATCTCGGCGTGTTCGCGCCCGAGGAAGTCGGCCCGATGAGCGTGCAGGTGCCCAACGGCATGGTCGACATCGCGGTCGAAGACGAGGCCGAGGCGGTGGCCGTCGCCAAGAAGTACCTGTCGTACTTCCAGGGCGCGCTGCCGGAATGGCGGGCGGCCGACCAGCGCCTGCTGCGCCGCGCCATCCCCGAGAACCGGCTGCGCGTCTACGACGTGCGCCGTGTCATCGAGACCTTGTGCGACGAAGGCTCGGTGCTGGAGCTGCGCCGCGCCTTTGGGCCCGGCATGGTGACGGCGCTGGCGCGCATCGAGGGCAAGCCGTTCGGCATCGTCGCCAACAATCCGACGCACCTCGCCGGCGCGATCGATTCGGACGGCTCCGACAAGGCCGCGCGCTTCCTGCAGCTGTGCGATGCCTTCGACCTGCCCGTCCTCTTCCTGTGCGACACGCCCGGCATGATGGTCGGGCCCGAGGTCGAGAAGACGGCGCTGGTGCGCCATTGCTCGCGCCTGTTCGTGACCGGCGCCAATCTCGGCGTGCCGTTCGGCACCATCGTGCTGCGCAAGGCCTATGGCCTGGGCGCGCAGGCGATGGCCGGCGGCTCGTTCCATGCCGGCACCTTCGCCATCTCCTGGCCGACCGGCGAGTTCGGCGGCATGGGGCTGGAAGGCGCGGTGAAGCTCGGCTACCGCAAGGAGCTCGAAGCGGTGAGCGACGCCGGCGAGCGGCGCGCCCTGTTCGACAAGATGGTGGCGGCGGCCTACGCGCGCGGCAAGGCGCTCAGCACCGCGACCTACTTCGAGGTCGACGAGGTGATCGACCCCGCCGATTCACGCCGCTGGGTGGCGACGGCGCTGCTCGACGCACCGCCACGCCCGCGCAATCCGCACAAGAAGCGGCCGAATATCGATACGTGGTGAGAAGACGCGTGCGCTCCCTGCGCGATGTCGTCGCGGGAGGTGGCCCGAAGGGCCGGAGGGCCTCATCGACGCATCAGTACTGGTGCTCATGAGCTCCTCCGCTACGCTGCCGGGCACCTCCCCAGCGTTAGCTGGGCAGGCAAGCGCGATGATCCTACTGCGCCACCCAGAACGTGTCGGGCTGGTAGAGGCCGATATATCCGCCCGGATCCCAGGCGTAATAGCCTTCCTTGGGCACGTTCTTGATCTTCGGGCCGACCACGACCGGCTGGCGGATGCCGTTGACCGTGCCGATGGTGAAGACCTCGTCGGCGCTGGCCGTCAGGATCTTCTCCCACGCCTTGCGCCGCTCCGCCTCGTTCGTTCCGTGCTCCCACTCCTTGACGTAGTCGAGGAGCTTGCAGGCCGCCTCGACGTCGCACTTCTCGCCCATCCGCTCCTTGGATTCGACGAACATGCCCCAGCGCGACCACTGCAGGCCGCCCTGCATGGTGGGGGCGAACTCCTTGGGGCTGGTGTTGGGCGTCGGCATTGCGGTCACGACGCCGGCGAAGGCGGTCATGATCGCCTCGCCGGAGAAGGCGCGCAGGCGGAAGTTCTCGCGGGTCTGCGGCTTGGTCAGCATCTTGATGCCGACCTTCTTCCACATCTCGGCAATCAGGTGCAGCGCGTCGGCGTCCTCGGTCTCCTCGCTGGCATGCTCGACCACGATGGTCGCCGAGCGGCCGTCGGGCAGCAGGCGGAAGCCCTGGCCGTCCTTCTTGGTCAGGCCGACCTCGTCCAACAGCTTGTTGGCGAGCTTGGGGTCGTACTGCGCCCACTTCTTGGCGTAGTCCGGCTTGAACAGCTGCGAGCGCTCCATGATGGTGTTGTTGGAGGGCTTGGCGAGACCGAGATAGACCGTCTCGTTCAGCTCGTTGCGGTCGATGGCGAGCGACAGCGCGCGACGGAAGCGCACGTCGCGCATCAGCTTGCGCCACTCCTCGTCGTTGGCGTTGAGGTTGGGGAAAAGCGCGAGCTGCGAGCCCGAGCCCGATTCCCACAGCCGCACCTCGACGCCCGAGCTCTTGGCGCTCTTCTGCAGGAAGGTGTAGTCGCGCATGTTGAGGTAGCGCGGCTGCAGGTCGGCTTCGCCCAGCCCGGCCTTGGCCGGCACCAGGTTGGTCGCCGCCTGGGTGAAGATCACGCGGTCGACATACGGCAGCTGCTGCCCCTTGCCGTCGATGCGGTGATAGTAGGGGTTGCGCGCGAAGACATAGCGCTGCGCCGGCGAGGCCGTGGTGTTGACCCACGGATTGAGCGTCGGCAGGTCCGGGTTGTCGTTGGCGTACATGACGTCATGACGCCGGTAGATCTGCACCCAGTTGCCGGTGCTTTGGCCGCCACGGGCTGCCTTGGCGATGTCCTCGGGCGAGGCGTACTTGGCGTGGAACTTCTTGAGGTAGTGCGCCGGCCGGAACAGGAAGAGCGGGGCGGCGCGCGCCTGGCTCTCGATGAAGTAGGGATTGGGCTTGTCCCAGGTGAACTTGATGGTGCGTGCGTCGATGATCTCGACCTTGGGCGGCTGGCCGTCGACCATCAGCTCGACCGACGGACCGGACGGCGAGATCTCCTTGTTGTTGGCGATGTCTTCCCAGAAGAAGCGGAAGTCGTCGGTGGTGAAGGGCTGGCCGTCGGACCATTTGTGCCCTTCGCGCAGCTTGAAGGTGAATTCCTTGTCGTCCTTGTTCTCGTAGCTCTCGAGGATGTCGGGCTGGAGCTTGAACTCGGGGGTGTACACGATCAGGCGCGTGTAGCTGTAGACCGTCATCAGGCGGGTATCGCGCGCGCTCGCCACCAGCATGTTGAGCTGGCCGCCGGGCTGGCCGGGGCCGTCGGCGCCGGCGAATTTGGTCACCACCATGGGCTGCTTTGGGCACGCGCTTGTCGACCGCCGGCAGGGCGCCCGATTTCACCTGCTCGGCGAGCATCGGGGTCTCCTGCAGCTTGGGCAGGGGGTCTGCGGCAAAAGCCGGGCTGCACAGCACGCTTAAGGCGGCGGCCTTGAGGAAAACGCGTCGGATCATGTGCCTGCCCTGCATTTAGATGTGATTTGTCTATTTAGGAGTGATTTTGTCCGAAATCAGTACGGATGAAATCTCCGAAAGTTGCGCAGGTCAATGCGCAAGGACGCACGGTCGGCCCCGCCATATTTTCTTCATGATTTCACTCGCTCGTCAGTAGCGATCAAAGGCGCGTTTCGGACCAGGCCGCGTGCCGTCGGCGATCGCCGGTTTCACCATGCCGTTGGCTTCGACCGTGTCGGCCACGTACGGACCCGTGACGCCGACCGGCCGGTCACCCTTCACCGTCACGCGCTCCATGGTACGGCGCGCCGGATAGTAGTCGTGCACGGCGTAGTGCTGGACCGAGCGGTTGTCCCACATCACCAGGGTGTTGGGCTGCCATTTCACGCGCAGCTGGTACTCCGGGACGGTGGCCTGGCGATAGAGGAACTCCAGCAGCGCGTCGCTCTCGTCGCTCTTGAGGCCCTTGATGCGCACGCAGAACTGCCGGTTGACGTAGAGCACGCGGCGGCCCGAGACCGGATGGACCCGCACGACGGGATGCCAGGGATTGGGGAAATCGTCCTCGAGCTTGCGCAGCTTCGGCGCGGTCGGTCTCGCCGAACAGGGGCCGCCACGGCTTGAAGTCGTGCAGCGCCTCCAGCCCGTGGATGTGCTGCTTCATGCGTTCGGAGAGGCCGCGGTAGGCGGCACTCATGCTGGCGAACATCGTGTCGCCGCCGGCCTCCGGCACGACCTTGCCGCGCAGGATGGTGGCGAGCGGCGGCGCCTCGCGAAACGTCTCGTCGACATGCCAGATGTCGGTCAGGGCCGGCGGGTTGTCCTTGGAATAGTCGAGGATGATGACCTCGGGCTTGTCCGGCAGGTTGGGCGAGAAGGGATGGATCGAAAGGTCGCCGAACAGGGCGCCGAACGCCATCTGCTGGTCGATCGTGATGTCCTGGTCGCGCAGGACGATCACTTCGTATTGCACCAGCGCATCGTGCACGACCTTGAATTGGGCCGGGCTCAGCGGCTGGCGCAGGTCGATTCCGTCGATCTCAGCGCCGATGAAGCCGTTAATCGGCCGCACCTTGATGGTTTGCGGGTCGATCTCGGCTTCCGCCTTGCGCGATGCGGTAGAGCGAACTGCCGGCATCGTTTCCTCCGCTTGTTTATTGCGCTACTTCTAGCGTGAAACGGTGGGGAGGACCATGGCAAGCGGCCTGGAAAACGAGTTCGTAACGCTGCACGAGATCGTCAAGTCGGCCAAGGTCCGGCTCAACGCCAACATCTGGGACTACCTGATCGGCGGCACCGAGACCGAGACGACGCTCAGGCGCAACCGCATGGCGCTCGATTCGATCGCCTTCCGGCCGCGCGTGCTGCGCAACGTCAGCAAGATCGATCCCTCGTCGGAGATCCTGGGCAAGAAGATCCGCCTGCCGGTCATGCTGGCGCCGGTCGGCTCGCTCGAATCCTTCGAGCCGGGCGGCGGCATCACCGTCGCCAAGGGCGCGGGTGCCGGCAATGTCGCGATGCTTATAAGCTCGGTGACGACGCTCAAGCTCGAGGACATCGTCAAGGGCGGCGGCGGCCCCAAGATCTACCAGCTCTATGTGCGCGGCGACGACAACTGGGTGGCCGACCGCGTCAAGCAGGCGATGGATGCGGGCTACGACGCCTTCTGCATCACCGTCGACACCCAGGTCTATTCGCGCCGCGAGCGCGACATCGCCAAGCGCTTCGTGAAGTCGTGGCGCACGGCGGCGACCGGCCAGGACCACCAGGCCGCCTTCTCGTGGGACAACTTCAAGAAGGTGAAGGACAAGTTCCCCGACGTGAAGTTCATGCTGAAGGGTATCGGCACGGGCGAGGACGCCGACATCGCCTGCCAGCACGGCGTGTGGGCGGTCTACTGCTCCAACCACGGCGGCCGCCAGCTCGACCACGGCCGCGGCTCGGCGGCGGTGCTGCCCGAGGTGATCGACGCGGTGAAGGGCCGGGCCAAGATCGCCGTCGACGGCTCGTTCAGCCGCGGCAGCGACATCGTCAAGGCGATCTGCCTGGGCGCCGACTGGGTCGGGCTCGGCCGTCTCTACTGCTACGGCCTCGCCGCCGCCGGCGCCGCCGGCATCGAGCGCATGGTCGAGCTGCTGGAAGAGGAGATGAAGGAGGTGATGGGCCTTTTAGGCGTCACCAGCCTGAAGCAGCTCGACAAGAGCTACATCTCGGCCAGCACGCCGACCAACCTGCCGGGCGTGCATTCGGCCTTCCCGCTGATACACGAGGGTTACTAAGTCTTCTGGACCGCCGGCTCATGATCATCGGAGCGCGGACCTCCAGGTCCGCTCATGATCATGTCTTTTCTGCGCGGTGCGGGCTCTCGCGCTTGATTACAAGCGCTGCCGCCCGCCAGAGGTTAGCGCGCGAGCGCGCTAACCTCTCCCAACAAACGGCATCTTGGTCGCCATCACCGTCATGAACTGCACGTTGGCGTCGAGCGGCAGGCTGTCCATGTAGACGATGGCGTTTGCCACGGCCGACACATCCATGCGCGGCTCGGCGACGGTCGTGCCGTTGGGCTGCAGCACGCCCTTGGTCATGCGCTCGGTCATCGGCGTCACGGCGTTGCCGATGTCGATCTGGCCGCAGGCGATGTCGTACTGGCGGCCGTCGAGCGAGGTCGACTTGGTGAGGCCGGTGATGGCGTGCTTGGTCGAGGTGTAGGCGACCGAGAACGGCCGCGGCGCGTGGGCGGAGATCGAGCCGTTGTTGATGATGCGCCCGCCGCGCGGGCTCTGGTCCTTCATGATCTTCATGGCTTCCTGGGTGCACAGGAAAGGCCCGGTGAGGTTGGCGGCCACGACCGAGAGCCAGGTCTCGTAGGGCAGCTCTTCCAGCGGCACGGGCGGGGCGCCGCCGCCGGCGTTGTTGAACACCAGGTCGAGCCGGCCCCAGGTCGCCTTGACCTTGGCGAACAGCGCCACGATGTCGTCGCGCTTGGTGACGTCGGTCGGCACGGCCAGGGCGCTGGGCGTGTTGTTGCCCGCCATCTTGGCGGTCTCGTCCAGCGCGTCCTTGCGCCGGCCGGCGAGTGCCACCTTGTAGCCGCTGTTCAACAAAGCGAGCGCTGACGCGCGGCCGATGCCGCTGCCCGCGCCGGTGACGACTGCGATCTTTCCGCTCATGGGTGTTCCTCCTCGAAGGAACGGACCCTATCAGACGGGCAGGGTCTTTAAATAGGCCCGCCAGCCGCCCAGTGAGGTGATGTCCTCTGCACCCGCAATGGCGTGGCTTTCGCACAAGAAGCCCGGCACGCCCGAGCCGTCGGCCAATGTCACCGTGCCCAGGCCCAGTGGTGCTGGGATCTTGCGCAGGAAACTGCCGACTTCGGCTGCCGGCAGGCTCCAGACTTCGAGCTCGATGGCACCGCCGCCTTGGGCGACGCGCACCATGCCGGGCCGGCGCGGCGGGCCGCCGGGCAGGGCGTAGAAGCGGTAGACCGAGGCGGTCTTGCCCGCTTGTTCCAGCCGCCCGCCCAAGTCGGTGAGCTGGCCGTTGAGCGGCAGGCCGCTCATGTGCGCGCCGACGACGGCGATGGAGACGCGATCCTCCGCCAGCACGGGATCGTGGGCGACGGCGGGCAGCTGGCTCGTGGTCTTGCCGAGCGGCAGCGGCACCTCGCGCTGCCAGCGCGCGCCGAAGGCGAGCAGGGCGCGATCGCGATGCGCCGCCCCGATCAGCGTGACGCCGAACGGCATGCCGTCGGGCCGGAAACCGGCGGGCAGCGCCAGGGCGCAGAGCCCGAAGAAGTTCACGAAGTTGGTGTAGTGGCCGAGATGCGAGTTGTAGAGCACCGGCTCGCGCTCGAGATCGGCGACGCGGTAGATCGTCGGCGTCGTCGGCAGGGCGATGAAATCGAGGCCGGCCATCTGCGCCAGCGCGGAAGCCTTGAGTTCGGCCAGCTCATACTGGCCTTCGAAGGCGTCGACCGCGCTGTACTCGCGGCCGGCCATGACGATGTCGCGAGTCACCGGCCAGATGCCGGCCTGGTCGTCGGCCGCCTCGATGAAGGCGCCGACCGCGGCGGTGCGCTCGGCAACCCAGGGCCCGCCGTAGAGAAGCCCCGCGGCATCGCGGAACGGCGCGTAGTCGATCTCGACGGCAGTGCCGCCCAGCGCCTTCAGGCGGCCGACCGCCTGCGCATAGAGGGCCGCGTAGGCGTCGTCGCCGCAGAACTCGGCGTCGGCGTGCCGCAACACGCCGAAGTGGAAGGCCTTGCCGATCGCCATCGTCGCTGGCGGCTCGGCCGCGACCTTCAGAACGGCATCGGCATCGGCGCACGAGAGCGCGAACACCGACACGCAATCGAGCGACTTGCAGGCCGGCACGACGCCATCGGTGCTCAAAAGGCCGGGCGTGGGCTTCAGGCCGACGATGTTGTTGAAGCCCGCCGGCACGCGGCCGGAGCCCGCGGTGTCGGTGCCGAGCGCGAAGCTCACCAGGCCGGCGGCGACGGCGACGCCCGAGCCCGAGCTGGAACCGCCCGGCACGAACGCCGGATCGAACGGATTTTTCGGCACGCCGTAGGGCGAGCGCACGCCGACCAGGCCGGTGGCGAACTGGTCGAGGTTGGTCTTGCCGACGACGATGGCGCCGGCCTCGACCAGGCGGCGCACGACCTCGGCCGACAGCTGCGGCTGGTAGGAGAAGCCGGGGCAGGCGGCGGTCGTCGGCAGGTCGGCGACGTCGATATTGTCCTTCACCGCGAAGGGCACGCCGTAGAGCGGCAGCCTGTCGATCTCGCCGCGCCTTGCATCGAGCCGTACGGCCGTGGCCCGCAGATGCTCGTCGGGCGTGCGTGTTATCCACACGCGGTCATCGCCCGCTGCGGCGATGCGCTTCAGCACCTCCTCGATCACCTGGCCGACATCGAGGGTGCCGGCGGCGTAGGCACTGCGCAGCGCATGGACGCCGAGATCGAGGAGCACGGTCATGGCCTGGTTTTAGACAAGCAGCGGTCCGAAATCAGCCGGCACATGAGCGCGGGCTTTGGCACGCAACTTGCCTCCAAGGCTCCCGGGGAAGCTTGAAAACGCCAGGGGGCATCAATGAAGCGTCGCACGTTCTTCAAGGGTACGGCAGTGGGCGCCGCGGCGGCGGCGGCACCAGCGATCTGGTCCGAAGCCAAGGCGCAGGCGCGCAACGAGACCCTGCTGATCGTGGGCGAGAGCCCGCCCAACTCCATGGACATCCACGGCGTCGGCGCCAACCGGCCGGCCTACGAGGTGTCGTGGAACACCCACGACCGGCTGATGACCTACGGCGTCAAGAAGGACGCCAACGGCAACGACCATTACGACTACACCAAGCTCGCGCCCGAGCTCGCCACCGAATGGGACCTCAAGCCCAATTCGGCGACCTTCAAGCTGCGCCGCGATGCCAAATTCCACGACGGCACGCCGATCACCGCCAAGGACGTGAAGTGGTCGTTCGACCGCGCCGTCACGGTGGGCGGCTTCCCGACCTTCCAGATGGCGGCGGGCTCGCTGCAGAAGCCCGAGCAGTTCGTGGCGGTCGACGACCACACCTTCCGCGTCGACTTCATCCGCGACGACAAGCTCACCATGCCCGACCTCGCCGTGCCGGTGCCGGTGATCATGAACTCCGAGCTCTGCAAGAAGAACGCGACCGCGGCCGACCCGTGGGCCATGGAATGGTGCAAGAACAACCACGCCTCGGGCGGCGCCTACAAGGTCGAGCGCTGGCAGCCGGGGCAGGAGGTCGTCTACGTGCGCAACGACGACTGGAAGAACGGGCCGATGCCCAAGATCCGGCGCGTCATCATGCGCATCATCCCGTCGGCCGGTAACCGGCGCGCCCTGCTCGAGCGCGGCGACGCCGACATCTCGTTCGACCTGCCGTCGAAGGATTTCTCCGAGCTGAAATCGTCGCCCAAGCTCACCGTGATCGGCACGCCGATCGAGAACGCGATGATGTATCTCGGCATGAACGTCAACCAGAAGCCGTTCGACAACGTCAAGGTCCGCCAGGCCGTGGCCTATGCCGTGCCCTACCAGCAGATCATGGACGCGGTGATGTTCGGCCAGGCCATCCCGCTGTTCGGCGGCGCCGACAACAAGTTCAAGGGCGTCTACTGGCCGCAGAAGGACGGCTACAAGACCGACATCGCCAAGGCCAAGGCGCTGATGGCCGAGGCGGGCTATCCGACGGGCTTCGAGACGACGCTGTCGTTCGACCTGGGTCTCGCCAGCACCAACGAGCCGCTCACCATTCTCGTGCAGGAGAGCCTGGCGCAGATCGGCATCAAGACCACGATCAACAAGATCCCGGGCGCCAACTGGCGCGGCGAGCTTCTGAAGAAGAACATGCCGATGATCACCAACGCCTTCGGCGGCTGGCTGAACTATCCGGAGTACTTCTTCTTCTGGTGCTATCACGGCCAGAACGCCGTCTTCAACACGATGGGCTACAAGAACCCGGCGATGGACGCGCTGATCGACAAGGCGCGCTTCACCACGGGGCCGGAGTACGAGGCGGCGGTGAAGGGCTTCATCGACATGGCCTTCGAGGAGGTGCCGCGGGTGCCGATCTACCAGCCGCTGCTCAACGTGGCGATGCAGAAGAACGTCACCGGCTACCGCTACTGGTTCCACCGCCAGCTCGATTATCGCCAGCTCGCCAAAGGGTAAACCGGTGTCGGCGGTCATCGGAGCGCGGACCTCCAGGTCCGCTCATGATCATGATGCGGACCTGGAGGTCCGCGCTCCGGCCTTGAGTCCATGTTGAAACTGCTCCTGTCGCGTGTGGCGACGGCGCTCCCGAGCATCGTCGGGGTCGTCATCGTCACCTTCATGCTGACGCGGCTGCTGCCGGGCGATCCGGCGGCCTACTTTGCCGGGCTGGCGGCAAGCCCGCAGGCGATCGCCGAGATCAGGACCAAGCTCGGGCTCGACAAGTCGCTGCCCGAGCAATTCGTCGGCTACATCGTCGACCTGGCGCACGGCAATCTCGGCAACTCGCTCAGCACCGGCCAGCCGGTGGTGGCGGAGATCGCCACGCGCCTGCCGGCCTCCGCCGAGCTCACGCTGGTCGCCCTCATTCTCGCCGTCGGTATCGCCATCCCGCTCGGCGTGCTGGCGGCGGTGAAGCAGGGCACCTGGATCGACCATCTCTGCCGCATCGTGACCACGGCGGGCGTGTCGCTGCCGGTGTTCTTCACCGGGCTGCTGTTCGCCTACGTCTTCTACTACCTGCTGCAATGGGCGCCGGCGCCCAGCGGCCGGCTCGACGTCTTCCTGTCGCCGCCCACGCACATCACGGGTTTCTACCTCATCGACTCCGCGCTTACCGGCAACCTGGAGGTATTCTGGGGCACGCTGCGCCAGCTCGCCTTGCCGGCGATCTCGATGGCGATCTTCTCTCTGGCGCCGCTTGCCCGCATGACGCGCGGTTCGATGCTGTCGGTGCTGGGAAGCGACTTCATCCGCACCGCGCGGGCAAGCGGCCTGGCGCCCGGCACCGTGGTCTTCACCTACGCTTTCCGCAACGCCGTGCTGCCGGTGATCACCGTGCTCGGCATGGTCTTCTCCTTCCTGCTGGGCGCCAACGTGCTGGTCGAGACCGTGTTCGCCTGGCCGGGCATCGGCCTCTATGCCGTGAACGCGCTGATCACCTCGGACTACGCGCCGGTGCAGGGCTTCGTCCTCACCATGGCCGTGCTCTACATCGCCCTGAACCTCGCGATCGACCTGCTCTACGGCCTGGTCGATCCGCGCGTGCGGCTGGATAGCTGACATGCCTGGCGCGTCATGTTCTTCCGGACCGCGCGCTTCCAGCGCGCTCATGAGCGCGCTGGAAGCGCGCGGTCCGGAAGAGCTCGAAAGAAAGTGCTCGCGGCAATGATCCCCCTGCTGCGCCACGCCCGCTACGTGCTGTCGGGGAACCCGGTGACGGGCCTCGCCTTCGGCCTGTTCGCCCTGTTCCTGGTGGCGGCGATCTTCGGGCCGCTGATCGCACCCTACAATCCTTTGCAGAGCAACGCCGCGATGGCGCTGAAGCCGCCCTCGGCGGCGCACTGGTTCGGCACCGACCAGCTCGGCCGCGACATCTTCAGCCGCGTGCTGGTCGCCACCCGCCTCGACCTGTCGATCGCCTTCGCCTCGGTGATCCTGGCCTTCATGCTGGGCGCGCTGTCGGGCGTGGCGGCGGGCTACTTCGGCGGCTGGACCGACCGCGTGGTCGGCCGGCTCGCCGACACCATCATGGCCTTCCCGTTGTTCGTGCTCGCCATGGGCATCGTGGCGGCGCTGGGCAACGAGGTGATCAACATCGTGATCGCCACCGCCATCATCAACTTCCCGCTCTATGCCCGCGTTGCCCGCGCCGAGGCCAACGTGCGGCGCGAGGCGGGCTTCGTCGAGGCGGCGCGCCTCTCGGGCAACGGCGAGGCGCGCGTGCTGCTGGGCCATGTCCTGCCCAACATCATGCCCATCATGATGGTGCAGATGTCGCTCACCATGGGCTACGCCATCCTCAATGCCGCCGGCCTCTCCTTCATCGGTCTCGGCGTGCGGCCGCCGGCGCCGGAGTGGGGGATCATGGTGGCCGAGGGCGCCAACTTCATCCAGTCGGGCGAATGGTGGATCGCCCTGTTCCCTGGTGCTGCGCTGATGGCGGCGGTGTTCTGCTTCAACCTTCTGGGCGACGGCCTGCGCGACATCATCGATCCCCTCAAGAGAACCTAGGGGGCAGCGCACATGACCGCCGTTCCCGCTCTTGCCGTCGAAGACCTTTCGGTCGAGTTCCGCACGCGATCGGGCACGGTGAAGGTGCTCGACCATATCGGTTTCAGCGTCGACAAGGGCGAGACCGTGGCGCTCGTGGGCGAATCGGGTTCGGGCAAATCGGTCACCGCCTTCGCCGTCATGGGCATCCTCGACCCGGCCGGCAAGGTCACCTCGGGCCGCGCGCTGTTCGGCGGCACCGACCTCCTGGCGCTCTCCGAACGCGACCTCGCCGAGCAGCGCGGCCGCGAGCTCTCGATGATCTTCCAGAATCCGCGCACGGCGCTGAACCCGATCCGCAAGGTCGGCCGGCAGATCGCCGACGTGCTGGTGCGCCATGGCGGCGCCACGCGGACCGACGCGCCGCGCGCCGCGGTCGAGATGCTGAAGCGCGTGCGCATCCCCGATCCCGAGCGCCGTGCCGAGGCCTATCCATTCGAGCTGTCGGGCGGCATGTGCCAGCGCATCATGATCGCCATCGCGCTCGCCTGCCGGCCGGCGCTCCTGATCGCCGACGAGCCGACCACCGGCCTCGACGTCACCACCCAGGCCGTGATCATGGACCTGATCGGCGAGCTGGCGCGCGACTCCGGCATGGCGACGATCTTCATCACCCACGATCTCGCGCTCGCCGCCGAGTATTGCGACCGCATCGTCGTCATGCATGCCGGCCACGTCGTCGAGGCAGCGCCGGCGCGCGCGCTGTTCGCCCATCCGCGCCATCCCTATTCGGCCAAGCTTCTGGCCGCGACGCCGGGCGAGACGGTCTCGCTCGATGAGCTCGCCTCGATCCCGGGCGGCCTGCCCGACTTGCGCCGGCCCGACCTGCCGGCCTGCCGCTACAGTGGCCGCTGCGAGCGGCGCATCGACGACTGCAGCAAACCGCTGCCGCACCGCCGCCTCGGCGAGCGCCACGTCGTGTCGTGCTGGAACCCGCTATGACGGCGATCCTCGACATCGCCGAGCTCGCCAAGCGCTTCGACGTCGGCAACAAGCGCCTGCTGCACGCCGTCGACGAGGTCACCTTCACCATCGGCCGCGGCGAGACGGTCGGCCTGGTGGGCGAATCGGGCTGCGGCAAGTCCACGCTGGTGCGCCTGATCAACCGGCTCCTCGATCCGACCTCGGGCAGCATCCGGCTGGCCGGCACCGAGCTCGCCGACATGAGGGCGCATGCCTTTGCCGGCAACGCCAACCGCGCGCGCATCCAGATGGTGTTCCAGGACGCGGGCGATTCGCTCAACCCGCGCTACACGGCGGCCGACGCCATCGCCGATCCCGTCCGCCGCCTGAAGAAGATGTCCGGCGCGGCGCTCAAGAGCCGTGTCGAGGCGCTGGCCGACATGACCGGCCTGCCGCGCGAGCTTTTGTCGCGCTTCCCGCACCAGCTCTCGGGCGGCCAGAAGGCCCGGGTGGGCATCGCCCGCGCCATCGCCGTCGAGCCCGAGCTGCTGATCCTCGACGAGCCGACCGCCGCACTCGACGTCTCGGTGCAGGTCGTGATCCTGAAGCTCCTGCAGCAGCTCAAGCACGAGCTCGGCATGAGCTACCTGTTCGTCAGCCACGACCTCAACGTCGTGCGCCTGCTGTGCGATCGCGTGCTGGTGATGTATCTCGGCAAGATCGTCGAATCCGGTCCGGCCGCCCAGGTGTTCGCCGATCCCAGGCATCCCTACACGCGCGCGCTGATCTCGGCCATCCCGCAGGCCGATCCCGACAAGCGCGTCGGCCGCCTGCGTCTTGGCGGCGAGCCGCGCAGCCCGATCGATCCCGATCCCACCGTATGTCGCTTCTACGGCCGCTGCCCGCAGGGCGAGCCGCGCTGCTCGGCGGAAATGCCGGTCTTGCGCACCGTCGCCCCGGCGCGGCAGGTTGCCTGCCACTTTGCTTGAGAGGGAGAACGACCGTGCTCGACGAAAAGCCCGATGTCGGCCTGCTGGTCGATGAAGCGGCCAAGGCGATCGGCCTGCCGATCGCGCCGCAGTACCGCGCCAACGTCATCGTGAACTACGAGCGCTCGATGCTGATCGCCAGGCCCCTGCTCGAGGTCGAGATCGACGACGAGCTCACGCCCGCGCCGGTGTTCCGGCCATGACCGATCCGCTGTCCAAGCAGGCGACGGCGAGCGACATCGCCCGCGCCGTGATGAGCGGCAAGGTCAAGGCCGCCGCCGTCATCGAGGCGACCTTGACCCGCATCGAGACCAGCGAGCCCACCGTCAACGCCTTCACCGACGTCGTGGCCGCGCGCGCCCGCAAGCGCGCCGCCGAGATCGACGCCGGCACCCATCGCGGTCCGCTGGCCGGCGTGCCCTTCGCGGTCAAGAACCTGTTCGACATAAAGGGCCTGCCGACGCGCGCCGGCTCGAAGATCAATGTCGATGGACCGATAGCCGCGCGCGACGGCTCGCTGGTGCGCAAGCTCGAGGCGGCCGGCGCGATCCTCGTGGGCGGCCTCAACATGGGCGAGTACGCCTACGACTTCACCGGCGAGAACGCCCACTATGGACCGAGCCGCAATCCGCGCGACGCGACGCGCATGACCGGCGGCTCGTCGGGCGGCTCGGGTGCGGCGGTGGCGGCGGGCGAGGTGCCTTTGTCGCTGGGCTCCGACACCAACGGCTCGATCCGCGTGCCGGCCTCGCTGTGCGGCCTGTTCGGGCTGAAGCCGACCTACGGCCGGCTGAGCCGCGCCGGTTCTTTCCCCTTCGTCGACGCCCTCGACCATGTCGGGCCGATCGCCCGCTCGGTCGAGGATCTCGCGCTGTCGTTCGACGCCATGCAGGGCTGGGATCCCGATGATCCGGTGTGCACCGACCGGCCGGCCGATCCGACGGTGCCGTTCCTGAACGAGGGCATCGGCGGCCTGCGCATCGCCGTCGCCGGCGACTATTTCGCGCGGGGCGGCGAGCCCGAGGCGTTCGAGGCGGTGGCCACGGTCGCCAGGGCGCTCAATGCCACGAAGACCGTCGTGATCCCGCAGGCCGGCGTGGCGCGCTCGGCGGCCTACGTCATCACGGCCATCGAGGGCGGCCAGCTTCACCTGCCGCGTCTGCGCGAGCGGCCGCAGGATTTCGACCCCGACACGCGCGAGCGCCTGATGGCCGGCGCCTTGCTGCCGGGCTCGTGGTACGTCAAGGCGCAGCGCTTCCGTCGCCACTATCGCGCGGCGGTGCAGAAGCTGTTGGGGGAGGTCGACATCATCCTGGCGCCGGCGACGCCCTGCACCGCGCCCAAGCTCGGCCAGGTGATGATGAAGCTGGGCGGCGTGGAGCTGCCGGTGCGCGCCAATCTCGGCCTGTTCACCCAACCGATCTCTTTCATCGGCCTGCCGGTCGTGGCGGTGCCGTTGCAGAAGCCGGACGGCCTGCCGATCGGCGTGCAGGTCATCGCCAACCACTACAAGGAAGACGCGGCGCTGCGCGTCGCCCGCCATCTCGAGAAGCAGGGCGTCGCCAGCGCGCCGGCAGCGTGACTGTGGCCCATGCTTCGAGACGCATCGCTTCGCGATGCTCCTCAGCATGAGGTTGTTTTGATTTGACCTCATCCTGAGGAGCGGCCCGAAGGGCCGCGTCTCGAAGGGTGGGCAACAAAGATTCAGGAGCGGACATGGAGATCAACATCCCCGAGGTCGTCGCCGAAGTGACGGCAGCCTTCAATCGCTACGAGAAAGCGCTGAACACCAACGACGTCACCGTCCTCGACGAGCTGTTCTGGAACAGCCCTCACACCTTGCGTTATGGCGTCGGCGAGCAGCTCTACGGCTACGATCAGATCGCCGCCTTCCGCGCCGGCCGCGATCCGGGCTTCGTGCTGAATCGCGACTTGCTCAAGGTCTGGATCGTCACCTACGGCCGCGATTTCGGCACCGCCAACTGCGAGTTCCGCCGCCACGGCGGCAATCGCACCGGCCGCCAGAGCCACACCTGGATGCGTACGCCCGAGGGCTGGCGCATCGTGGCGGCGCACGTCTCGCTGCTGGGCGAGATGACGATGATGAAGACGTAAGGGAGCGCGGGCCTCTGGCCCGCATCATGCTCTTCCGGACCGCGCGCGTCCTCGCGCGCTCATGATCATGAGGTGCGCGAGGCCGCGCGCGGTCCGGAAGATGAAGATCAATGAGCGGGCCAGAGGCCCGCGCTCCCTTACCGCCCGTTCGCTTTCCGCCAGGCCGCGAAGTCGACCAGCGACTGCTCGTTGGTCGCGGGATAGAGCCCGAAGATGCCCTTGCCGGCGCGCACCTGCTCGGTGACGAAATCCTCGTAGGCCGTCATCTCGAAGGTCTCGTCGGCGATCTCGTCCAGAAGGTTGGCGGGAATGACGATGACGCCGTCCTGGTCGCCCAGGATGATGTCGCCGGGGAAGACCGGCGCGTCGCCGCAGCCGATCGGCACGTTGATGTCGATCGCCTGGTGCAGAGTGAGGTTGGTGGGCGCGCTGGGGCGCTGGTGGTACGCGGGAATGCCCATCGCCGCGATCTCCGCCAAATCGCGGAAGCCGCCGTCGGTCACCACGCCCGCCACGCCGCGCTTCATCATCCGCGTCACCAGGATGGCGCCGGCCGAGGCCGCGCGTGCGTCCTTGCGGCTGTCCATGACCATGACGGCGCCGGGTGGGCAGTCCTCGACCGCCTTGCGCTGCGGATGGCTGCGGTCGCGGAACACGTCGAGCTTGTTCAGGTCCTCGCGCGCCGGGATGTAGCGCAAGGTGAAGGCGGGGCCGACCAGCGCCGGCTGGCCGGGCGACAGCGGATGGACGTTCTGGATGCACTGGGTGCGAAAGCCGCGCTTGAACAGCGCCGTCGCCGCCGTGGCCGTGCTGACCGTCTTGAGCTTGTCGAGCGCGTTCATCACTTCACTCCCTTCAGGCCAGCAGCTCCTCGCCGCTCAGCGGTTTGCCGTCTGCATCCTTGATGACGGTGCCGAGCTCGGCGAGCTTGGCGAAGAAGTTGGGGAAGGTCTTGCGCACGCAGGCGGGCTTGCTGAGCCGCATGCCCGGGACGCGCAGGCCCAGCATGCCGAAGCACATGGCGATGCGATGATCGTTGTAGGTCTCGATCTCCGCGCCCTGCAGAGGACCGGGATGGATCGTGAGCGTGTCGCCGCTCTCCTCGACGCGCGCGCCGCACTTGGTCAGTTCGGTGCGCAGTGCCTTCACCCGTTCGCACTCCTGCACGCGCAGGCGGCCGAGCTCGGTGAAGCGCGTGGTCGCCGGCGCGAACGGCGCCAGCACGATCGCCGTCATGATGCTGTCGGCAAGGTCGGTCTGGCGCGAGTAGGCCGGGCGCCATGGGCCCTGCGCGACCAGGTTCAAGAAGTTCTGGTCAGCCTGCATGCCGCTCCTGGGTGTCGGCACCACCGTGACGCGGCTGCCGCTCTCGCGCAGCAGCCAGTCGGCGCCCCAGAAGTAGCTGGCGCCCGAGGCATCCGCCTCGATGCCGTAGGTGCCGCCGTTCCAGGGGAAGTCCTTCACCAGCCGTCTTGTCATGTCGACGTAGGGCAGCTCGTCCTCGTTGGCGCCGGTGACGCTCACTCGCCAGCCGCCGATGCCAGCCGAGAGCAGCAGGGCTGAGGCGAACTGCGAGCTCTCCTCGACGCTGACGCTGCAGGCCGTGCCCGGTCGCGGGCCGGTGCCGTGAATGACGGCAGGCAGCCGATCATTGGGCGTGTCGATGCGATAGCCGAGCTGGCGCAGGGCCGCGACCAGCGCCGCCTGCGGCCGCTGGTGCATGCGCTCGATGCCGCTCACGCGATAGCTGCCGTGGCCCAGGCACAGCATCGGCGGCAGGAAGCGCGCGGCCGTGCCGGCATTCTCGACGAAGAGCTCCAGGGGCTTGTCCGGCGTGCCGGCGTTCGGGATCCTGCCGCCCGCGCCCTGGACCGTGAGCGTGCGATTGGCGGGTTCGGCCGGATCGTCCGCCACCACGACACCGAAGCCCAGCCGTTCCAGGCACTCCACCATCGCCTGCGTGTCCTCGCTCCACAGGGCGCCGCGCAGCACGACGGGCGCGCTGGCCAGGGCCGCGAGGATCAGCGCGCGGTTGGTCAGGCTCTTGGAGCCCGGCAACACGACCTTCGACTCCTTCTGCCCGCGCGGCGGGCTGACTTCGATCAGGTCAGGCAGCATGAACGCCTAATAGATCGACGGCTCGGCCACGGGCGCGCCGAAGCCGGTCTCGAGGAAATCGAAGTCGCAGCCCTCGTTGGCCTGCTTGATGTGGCGGGTGAACATCCAGCCATAGCCGCGCTCGTAACGCGGCTCGGGCTTCTTCCACGCCGCGCGGCGCTTCGCCAGCTCCTCGTCGGAGACGTTCATGTCGATGGTGCGCTTGTCGACGTCGAGCGAGATCATGTCGCCGGTGCGCACCAGGGCGAGCGGTCCGCCGATGTAGGATTCCGGCGAGACATGCAGGATGCAGGCGCCGTAGCTGGTGCCGCTCATGCGGCTGTCCGACAGCCGCACCATGTCGCGCACGCCCTGCTTCACGAGCTTGGCAGGGATCGGCAGCATGCCCCATTCCGGCATGCCCGGCCCGCCCTGCGGCCCGGCGTTGCGCAGGATCAGCACGGTGTCCTCGGTGACGTCGAGATCGTCGCGGTCGATCGCAGCCTTCATCGACGGATAGTCGTCGAACACCAGCGCGGGCCCGGTGTGCTTGAGGAATTTCGGCGCGCAGGCCGACGGCTTTATCACGCAGCCGTCGGGCGCGAGGTTGCCCTTCAGGACCGCGAGCGCGCCTTCCTTGTAGATCGGGTTGCTGACCGGGCGGATGACGTCGTCGTTGTAGATCTCGGCGCCTTTCACGTTCTCGCCCAGCGTCTTGCCGGTGACGGTCATGGCATCGAGATGCAGGTGGCCCTTGATCTCGTTCAGAAGGCCGGGCAGGCCGCCGGCGTAGAAGAAATCCTCCATCAGGTATTTGTCGCCGCTGGGACGGATGTTGGCGATCACCGGCACCTTGCGGCTGGCGCGCTCGAAGTCGTCGAGGCCGACGTCCTGGGCGGCGCGGCGGGCCAGCGCGATCAGGTGGATGATGGCGTTGGTCGAGCAGCCCACCGCCATGGCCACGGTGATGGCGTTGAGGAAGGCCTCGCGGCTCAGGATCTTCTTGGGCGTCAGGTCCTCCCACACCATCTCCACGATGCGGCGCCCGCTTTCGGAGGCCATGCGGATGTGGTTGGCGTCGGCCGCCGGGATCGACGAGGCGCCGGGCAGCGACATGCCGAGCGTCTCGGCCATCGCCATCATCGTGGCGGCCGTGCCCATGGTCATGCAGGTGCCGTAGCTGCGCGCGATGCCCGCCTCGACATCGACCCAGTCGTCGTCGGAGATCTTGCCGGCGCGCCGCTCGTCCCAGTACTTCCAGGCGTCGGAGCCCGAGCCCAGGACCTTGCCCTTCCAGTTGCCGCGCAGCATCGGTCCGGCCGGCAGGTAGATCGCGGGAATGTCCATGCTGATGGCGCCCAGCAGCAGGGCCGGGGTGGTCTTGTCGCAGCCGCCCATCAGCACCACGCCGTCGACGGGATGCCCGCGCAGAAGCTCCTCGGCGTCCATGGCCAGCAGGTTGCGGTAGAGCATCGTTGTCGGCTTCAAGAAGCTCTCCGACAGCGACAGCGCCGGCAGCTCCATGGGGAAGCCGCCGGCCTGCAGGATGCCGCGCTTCACGTCGTCGACGCGGCTCTTGAAGTGCATGTGGCAGGGCTGGGCTTCCGACCAGGTATTGAGGATGGCGATCACCGGCCGGCCGACCCAGTCCTCGGGCGCGTAGCCCATCTGCATGGCGCGCGAGCGATGGCCGAAGGCGCGCAGGTCGTCGGGCGCGAACCAGCGCGCGCTGCGCAGATCTGCGGCGGTCTTTTTCTTGGCGGCGGCGGTCATCTGTATTCGTTCCCTCCGGTGTCATCCTGAGCGCAGCGAAGGATCTCATCGCCGGTTGCCACTGGCATGAGATCCTTCGCTGCGCTCAGGATGACAGGTACATTACCCCGCCGATCAGGGAGGCATCCAGAATGAAGCTTCTGCTTACCCATGTGCCGCAGGCGCGGCGCCAGTATTACGGCGCGCGGGCATTGGCGCGCCTGCAGGAGCTTCTGGAGGTCACGCTGCATGAAGGCGACATGCCGCTCGATACGGCAGGCGTGATCGCCATGGCCCGCGGCGTCGATTTCATCATCGCCGACCGCTCCACGCCGGTGCCGGCCGAGGTGTTCGCCAGCCTGCCAGGGCTCAAGGTCGTGATGCGCAGCGCCATCGACATCCGCAACATCGACGTCGCCGCCGCCTCGCAGGCGGGCGTGCTGGTGACGCACGCCGAGGCGGGCTTCGTGCAGTCGGTGATCGAGCTCACGCTCGGCCTGCTGGTCGACCTCTCACGCGGCGTCTCGCGCGCCGTCGCCGACTATCAGGCCGGCCGCATGCCCGAGATCAAGGTCGGCCGCCAGCTCGGCGGCAGCACGGTCGGCATCATCGGCTACGGCCGCATCTCGCGCGCGCTGGCGCCCATGCTCGCCGCGCTGGGCATGAAGGTGCTGGTGTCGGATCCCTACGCCCAGGTCGACGATCGGCGCTTCATCAAGCTGCCGCTTGACGAGCTCTTGGGCCAGGCCGACTACGTGGTCTGTCTCGCCATCGCCAACGAGGAGACCGAGAACCTGATGAACGGGGCGGCGTTCGCGCGCATGAAGCCCCATGCCTTCTTCATCAACATGTCGCGCGGCAACCTTGTAGACGAGTCGGCGCTCGCGAAGGCCCTCACCGAAGGCCGCATCGCCGGCGCCGCCATGGATGTCGGCCGCGCGCCCGACCAGATGCCGTCGCCCGAGCTCGCCCGCCTGCCCAACGTCATCGCCACGCCGCACGTCGGCGGCCTCACCCCGCCCGCCAGCGAGAGCCAGGCCTTCGACACCGTGCGCCAGGTCGAGGCGCTGGTGAAAGGCGAGGTGCCGCCGGGTGCGGCCAATCTGGAGAGCTGGACGAGGCGTTAACTTCCTCCTCCCCTTCGCGGAATCCGCGAAGGGGAGGTGTCGCCGTCATACGGCGACGGAGGGGTCACAAGCATCAGTACGGGCGCTCATGACCCCTCCGTCAGCGTAAGACGCTGACACCTCCCCAGCTTCGCTGGGGAGGGAACTACGACCTCGGCTGAAACTTCTCCATGCGCGTCGGCTTCAGCTCGCCATCGGGATGGTGGCCGACGAGGTCGGGCTTGCCGTCGAAATCGGTGTCCCAGTAAGAGATGTCCCACTTGCCGTCGCGGTCGTGGTCGACGATCCAGGCGTCGGTCTTGCCGTCCGTGTTGGTGTCCAGGCGGAACTCGGTCGGCTTGGACGTGTCGTCGGGAACGAAGAGCACGGCGTTCACCTTGCCGCTGCAGTTCATGTCCAGGGTGCGGACGAACGCCCTGTTGTCCTTGTCCCGACCTTCGTACACCACCTTGGGCGCGCATGGTCTCGTAGCGGCGGCAACCGCGCCAGGTGGCTCGTGGGCGCCGTCCTGGGCCGCCTTCAGGAACCGCTCGATGTCGCTGATCGCCACCGCGAAGTTCAGCCCCTCGCCCTGATGCTTGAAGAAATTGACGCCGATCAGCTTTCCACCGTCGCTGATCAGCGGTCCGCCCGAGTTCCCAGGATTGATCGGCGTCTGCGTCTGGATGACGTCGACCTTGTGTGGTCCCCACGTGTAGTCGGGGCGGAACTGGCTGATCAGGCCCTTGGTGTAGGTCCAGGTCTGCCCCTTGGGATGGCCGATCGCATGGACATCGGCTCCGACCTGCACCTCGCTCATGCCCCCCAAGGGGATCGCAGCAACGTAGGCGGGAACGTTCTCCACATCGATCAGCGCCAGGTCGCGGACCGTATCGAGCTTGCGCACGCGACCGAGAATGGCGTGCGCCCTGGTGATCTTCTCGCCGTCCTTCTGGGGCTTGAAGACGACGGCGACCTCCCTGGCGTTGCCCACGACATGGGCGCTGGTCAACAGCACGCCGGACCGGCCGCCCCCGGCGATCGACTTCGTGGCGATCAACGAAGCAGATCCTTGTGCTTCGTCCGTCACGATCAGGGCGACCGAGGGGGCAAGCCTGCGAAAGAGCTCGATCTCGCGGACGCCGCGCAGGCGAAGCGGCGGCTCGGGCTGGTCGATGACCTCGAGAGCGGGCGCCAGGCTGGCGCCGCCTGGGATCGCAGGGGCGATGCTGCCGAAGGTATATTTCTCGCCGCCTGGCAAGGGTTGTGCGGCATCGCCGGGCTGGGGCAGCCGACTGAATTCGATGCGGTCCTGCGCGACAAGGCTACTGGCATTCAGGCACGCCAGCATTGCGATCAATGACAACCGACGCTTGAGCATTGTCCCTCCCATGCTGCGTCACCATTTGTGTAGCAGCGCAGCGGCAGGAAAGCGAGCAAATGGCCAATCCCGGCGACCTGAGCGCCGTCGACGTCCATACCGAGGACGTCGGCGACTACAACGTCACCGAGCCCGGCTGGTATGCCGTCGACGACGGCGGCAAGGTCGTGCTGGGGCCGTTCGTCAGCTTGGCCGAATGCGACCGCGCGATCCGCGACCGGCTGCAGCGCATCATTCCGAAGGTGCCGGACTGAGCATGGACGAGACTGATCAATTGGATCCTCGAGGAGGGCCGCAACAGCGACGACCTGGGGGCGATCTTCCAAGGGATCAGCGAACGGCTGGTCGCGCAGGGAATTCCGCTCGTCCGTACCAACTTGGGCATGCCGACCATCGAGCCGACGGCGGCGCTGCTGAGGTTCGAATGGTCGCGCGACAAGGGCCTGGCGAGCGACACTCTCTCTCCCGAGGATAGCTACGGCGCTGAATTTCAGCGCAGCCCGATTCGCTATCTGATCGAGCACAACCTGCTCCGGGAACGCTGGAATCTCGAGGATCCGGAGGTCGTGCGGAGGTTCGCGCTGTTCGAGGATTTGCGCGCTCTGGGCGTGACCGAGTATGCCCTACGCTTCGTCGGGTTCAGCCAGGGGCGCACCGCGCTTCGCGGCGCGGCACTCTCCATGGCGACCGACCGTCCCGGCGGCTTCACCGAGGACGAAATCGCGGCTGTCGGTCGTATCCTCCCGGCCCTGAGCCTTGTCGCCTATCGAATCGGGCTGTCGCGCGTTGCGGTCGAAACCCTTGGGGCCTATCTCGGTCCGCAGACCGGGGCCCACGTGATGCAGGGGATGATCCGACGCGGCGACAGCCAGATCATTTCGGCGGCGTTGCTCCTCGCCGATCTTCGTGGCTTCACCGCGCTCGTCGACGGCAACCCGGGCACGGAAGTCGTCGGCTGGCTCAATCAGCATCTCGAATGCATCGGCGACGCGGTCACGGAGCATGGCGGTGAGGTGCTGAAGTTTTTGGGTGACGGGCTCCTCGCCGTCTTCCCCTCGGAGCACGTCGGGGCGGAGCGAGCATGTCACGAGGCACTGAGTGCCGCTGTCGATGCCGGCGGCCGGAACGCGGCGCTCAACGCCCGGCGCGCAACCGACGGTGGGCCGGCGCTGGACCTCAGCATCGCGCTGCACTTCGGCGACGTGATCTACGGCAACATCGGCACGGCCCGGCGCCTCGACTTCACCGTGGTCGGCCCGGCCGTCAACGAGGTGAGCCGCATGGAGGCCCTCGGCAAGGCGCTCGGTCACGAGTTGTTGCTGTCCGAGAGCATCGCCCATCGTTGCGGCCATCCCGTGCTCAGCCTCGGGGCGCACAAGCTGCGCGGCACGACCGGCATGCGCGAAATGTTCGCCTTGGCGCTGTCATCCCGAGCGTAGCGAGGACCTTTCCTGCGGCCTCAAAGGTCCCTCGGGCTTCGCCCTCGGGATGACATCAATTCCCCGGCCCGCGCTCCATCGAGAAGGGCTGCCAGCGCACCAGCTTGGACTTCTCCAGGATCGCCGGATTGACGCAGGCGCGCGGCCACTTGCCCGACAGCACCAGCGACAGCTCGGCGCCGACGCGCCGCTTGCGCGCCACGTCGAAGCGGTTCGACGCAGAAGCGACGTGCGCGGTCAGGGTCACGTTGTCCATGCCGAGCAGCGGATTGTTGTGGCCGACCGGTTCGGTCTCCATCACGTCGAGACCGGCGCCGGCGATCCAGCCTTCCTGCAGGGCCTTGATCATCGCCGCCTCGTCCACCGTCGAGCCGCGGCCGGTGTTCACGAACAGCGAGGTCTTCTTCATCTTGCGGAAGTGCTGCTCCTTCATCAGGTGGTGCGCGTCCTTGGTGCCGGGCGCGTGCATCGAGATGATGTCCGACCGCTGCAGCAGCTCGTCGTAGCCGACCGGCTGCACGCCGTGCTCGGACATCACCAGCTCTTCGATGTAGGGATCGTAGGCCAGCATCTGGAAGCCGAAGGGCGCCGCCCGCTTGGAAACGGCGCGCGCGACATGGCCGAACGAGATGAAGCCCAAGGTCATGCCCATCAGGCGCGGGAACTGGTAGAGCATCGGCCGCGCCTTGGCCCACTCGCCCTTGCGCACCATCTGGTCCTGCACGACGAGCCTGCGCCAGCTCGCCAGGATCAGGGTCATGGCGTGGTCGGCCACCTCCTCGATGAAGGTGTCGGGGCAGTTGGTCACCGGGATGCCGAGCGCGGTCGCGGCATCGACATCGACCGAATCGACGCCGACCGAGCCCAGCGACACCACCTTCAGCTTCTTGCCCGCCTCGATCATCTTGGCGGTGATGCGCGGCCGGCCCTTGGCGTAGATTGCGTCGGCGTCGGCCACGGCCTTGATCAGCTCGTCGTCGCCGCCGCCCACCTCGACGATCTCCGCGCCGATGGGGCCCAAGGTCTCCATTTCCAGGGAATGGTCGGTGTTGCCCGGCCCGGTCGTCACGATCTTGAAACGCGCCACGTGTTGTCTCCTCCGCAAATTTGACGGCAACATAGCGCAATCTTCCAACCACGGTGAATCGGTATGCCTGCGCCCAAGAACGTCCTTCTGATCGTCGTCGACCAATGGCGCGGCCCGATGCTGCCCAAGCTCGGAGCGGACTACCTCAAGGTGCCGAACATCGATCGCCTCAGCGAGGAGGGCGTGACCTTCCGCAATCATTTCACACAGACCGCACCCTGCGGCCCGGCCCGCGCGAGCCTGCTGACCGGCTTGTACCAGATGAATCATCGCGCAGTGCAGAACACCATTCCTCTCGACGCGCGCTTCACCAATCTCGGCCACGAATTGCGCAAGGGCGGCTATGACGCAGCCCTGGTCGGCTACACCACGACCACGCCCGACCCGCGCACGACGGGACCCAGCGATCCGCGCTTCCTGGTGCTGGGCGACATCATGGACGGCTTCCGCCCGGTCGGCGCCTTCGAGCCGTACAAGGACGCCTATTTCGGCTGGGTCGCGAGCCAGGGCTACAAGCTGCCGGAGAACCGCGAGGACATCTGGCTGCCTGAGGGCGGCACGCCGGCGGGCGAGCCCGGCAGCGGCGCCACGGCGCGGCCCTCGCGCCTGCCCAAGGAGCTGTCGGACACTGCCTGGTTCACCGAGCGCGGCCTCACCTATCTGAAGAGCCGCGCCGGCAAGCCGTGGTTCCTGCATCTCGGCTACTACCGGCCGCATCCGCCCTTCATCGCACCGGCGCCCTATCACGCGATGTACCGGCCCGAGGACATGCCCAAGGTCGTGCGTGCGGCGAGTGCCGCGGAGGAGGCCAAGCAACATCCGCTGCTCGGCTACTACGTCGACAACATCAACCAATCGAGCTTCTTCCAGGACGGCAAGGGCCTTGGCTCGGAGATGAGCGAAGGGCAGGTGGCGCAGATGCGCGCGACCTACTGCGGCCTGATGAGCGAGGTCGACGACCAGCTCGGCCGCGTCTTCGATTACCTGAAGGAGAGCGGGCAGTGGGACGACACGCTGATCGTGTTCACCTGCGATCACGGCGAGCAGCTGGGCGATCATCACCTGCTGGGCAAGATCGGCTACAATGACGAATCCTTCCGCATCCCGATGATCATCCGCGACCCGCGCGCCGAGGCCAACGGTACGCGCGGTTCGATCGTCGAGCGCTTCACCGAGACCATCGACACCATGCCGACCATTCTCGACTGGCTCGGGCTGCCGATCCCGCGCCAGTGCGACGGCCGCTCGCTGCTGGGCTTCTCTGAAGGCCGGCCGCCGGCCGACTGGCGCACCGAGGTGCACTACGAGTTCGACTTCCGCGACCTCTACTACAGCAAGCCAGAATCGGCGCTGGGCGTGCCGATGGACAAGTGCGCGCTCGCCGTCGTGCAGGACGAAAATTTCAAGTACGTCCATTTCGCCGCGCTGCCGCCGCTGCTGTTCGACCTGAAGAAGGACCCCGGCCAGTTCATCAACCGCGCGACCGATCCGGCGTACGCGGCCAAGCTCGCCGAATATTCGTCGAAGATGCTCGACTGGCGCCTCGGCTTTGCCGACCGCACGCTTACGGGTTATCGCGCCACGCCGAACGGACTCGAAGTGCGAGCGGCTTAGTCATACGCGGACCGCGGGCTGGGTCGCGGTAGACCGCGACCTTCCCGCCCGCTCATGAGTCATGAGGCGGGCGGGACGCCCGCGGTCCGAACATGAGTGTTGCACTCTCGCAACAGATGCGTCGGTGACTCGGTCACTCTCGCCGCACGCAATCGTGAACACGATGGCGTTAGTCACAGCCGGCGCCACTGGAAATTCATCCCGCTGTCACCAAATGGGCTGCGGGAGAGTAGAGTACATGGCCTTCAATCGAACCCCCGCTTGGCTCACGCTTGCTGCGACTATCTTCGTTGCCGCACACGCATCGGCATTGGAGACGCTTCCCGGCGAACCGCCGGTCGAAGACAGGTACCAGGCGACGCAGCAACGCGTCGCCCCGGCCGATGAGCCTCTGGCGAGCGGCCGCGTCGTCGCCGTCGATCGCGCGGGCAGCCGCATCACGCTCGAGTACCGTCCGATCCCGCAGCTCTTCCTCGAAGGCGGCACGCGCATCTTCCATGTCGGCGATCCGACGTCGCTGAAGGGCCTCGGCCCCGGCGACAAGGTGCGCTTCGAGGTCGAGCGCGACGGCCGCAGCTACACGATCACGCGCCTCGTCAACAGCAACTAGAGCGCTTCCGATCTGCTGCACTCCAGGCTGAAAAATCGTTCCAAGCCGCGCGAAGGCATGCGATGAGTCCTGCAGCGGCAGATGACGCCCGCGCGGGCAATCGACGGAGCGCCGTGAATGAAGCACATCGTCATCGCCGGCGGCGGGATCATGGGTTCCTGCATCGCCTATCATCTGGCGCTGGCCGGCGCGGCCTCCGCGGTCACGGTGCTGGAGCCTGACCCGACCTACGAATTCGCCGCCACGCCGCGCGCGGTCGGCGCCATCCGCCTGCAGCACGCCTTGCGCGAGAACGTCGAGATGTCGCTCTATGGCGATCAGGTCTACTCCGCCTTCGCCAAACATGTGCGCGGTGGCAAGGTGGAGTTCGACCCGCAATTCCGCCGTCGCGGCTATCTCTATCAGGTGCGCGGCGCGGCAGGCATCGCCGCACTCGAAGCCAATGTCCGCATGCAGCAGGAGACCGGCGTGGAGGTGCATGTCCTCAGCGCCGGCGAGCTGCGACAGCGTTATCCTTCCTTTCGCTTCGTCGATGTGGACTGCGCCGCGCTGTCGCCGGCAGACGGGCAGATCGACCCCTATGCGGCGCTGATGGGCTTCCGCAAGGCGGCGGAGGGGCTTGGCGTCACCTATGTGCAGGACCGTCTCGTCGGGCTGGAATTCGCAGGCGCGCTGGTGAGCGAAGCGCGCCTCGCTTCGGGCCGCAGCCTTGTCGTCGACACGCTGGTCAATGCCGCGAATTGCTGGGCCCCGGAAATCTGCGCCATGGTCGGCATGTCGGCGCCGATCGAGCCGAGGCGACGCCAGCAGTTCTACTTCCTGGCGCAGCAGCGCCTCGAGCCGATCCCCGCCATGCGCCATATGGACGGCCTCTCCGTGCGCATCCATCAGGACGGCTACATTGTCGGCTCCACCAATCTCCGGGCCGGCTTTGACTGGGAATTGGAGCACGAAGTGTTCGAGAGCGTGCTGTGGCCGCAGCTTGCCGAGCAATGCGGCGCGTTCGAGGCCATCAAGCTCAAGGGCGGCTGGGTCGGCCACTACGACATGAACCGGCTCGACGGCAACCCGATCATCGACCGCTTCGACAAGGTGCCGAATTTCATCCTGGCAGCCGGATTTTCCGGCCATGGTCTGATGCACGCCCCGGCGGTGGGGCGCGCCGTGAAGGAGCTGATCCTGGACGGCGGATTCCGTTCCATCGACCTGTCGCGGCTGTCTTGGCGTCGCGTGGTCGAGGACCAAGCCCTGGCGGACGATGGGCCGAAGGCGTGAGGTTAACGTCGATCGCCGCAATAGCACGTGGTGAACGACGCGATGTCGGTGTGTCCGATGGCACACAGATAGGCGGCGAGACCATCGGCGCCGAGCTCGCCACGCCCAACCTGGTAAAGTCGCCGGTAAGTGTCGCGCGCCGGGCCGTCCTTCATCATCGCCTGCCATAGTGCTCCGACGATATCGGGCGCGTAGCGCCGCTGCCGGTAGGCCTCGGTGAAGGTGTATTCGAGCCGCCAGTCCGCGGCCTCGGCGGCGTCGCCCGGATTGGTGAGATACCAGGTCGTGAAGTCGCTCGGTGCACCGCTCTGCCTGTCGTAGGTGAACACCTGGAAGCCCGGGTTCTGGCCGAAGATGGGGCTCAGCGCCGGCGTGATCTTGTCCAAGCCGATGACCGTGCCGCTCTGGTCGATCAGAAGCCGGTAGTCGTCGAAATGGGTATGGCCCGAGAAGCTCGTCTGGATCACCTCGCGATACTCCATCAGCAACGCCCGAAGCTTGGACGCGAACGGCTCCTTCAGGAACGGAACGACCTTCGCCGGACACGACGCGGCCTTGGCGCCGAGCGTGGCGTAGGCATCAATCCCCCAGGGAATGTGATGCACCAGCCAGACCCGGCCGCCGGCCGCGCGTTGCCGCGCGAGCTTCCCGTGCAGCCAGCTCATCATCGCTTCGGCGACTGCGAGGCCGTTCAATCCACAGGTGTCCTGATACCGAGGCGACCACATCACGTCGTTCAGCACGACGATCAACCCGTTCGCCAAGGTCGGATGCCGCGCCGCGTAGTAGCCCGCCGCGGCCCATGTCTCCGCAAAGTCGGCTTCCAACCGCTCGGCGCCCACCAGGCGGCGAACCGCCTCGCGCGTCGCGGCGAGGTAGGCCCCGCCCGGCTCGATCTTGTAGTCGCCGCACTTCGAATCCTCGTTGCCGAGTGCCACGAAGGCAGGCTTGCCGCCGAGCGCTCCGGCCAGGGCATTGGCAACGAACTGCGTCGTCCTGGCGGCCACGTCGTCCACCGCCGGCGAGGAGGGATCGACGCCGAGCGAAGCGGCAGCCTTGGCATTGAACCCGTGCGTCAGGAAGTCGCCCGGCACGATGGCGAAGTCTGAAACCGCCATGACGCGGGCGAAGGCTCCGAGGCCCGAGGTCAAGAGGGCTTGGTTGGTGTCTTCGCCGACACGGGACGTCGCCTGATCCTTGGACGGCGCGAACGGATTGAAATGGATATCGCTGATGACGGCGAACCCACCGTTCTCGCCAGCCGCCCGCGCTGACAGGCCGGCCATGCCGAGAACGACAAGGACGCACAGGCGGATGAAGAATGTTGCCGGTCTTGCCATGCCCAAAAAGTCTCCTTCCTTACCGTCATCCCGAGCGGAGCCGTCCGGAGGGCGGCGTAGCCGAGGGACCTGTTCTTGTCGATGCACCTACAGAAAAGGTCCCTCCACTACGCCTCGCTGCGCGAGGCTCCGGTCGGGATGACGGCGAGGTATGGTCTGCTAAACTCACCCCATGAAAGAGGAAACCTACCGCCGCCCGACGGCCGGCGACCACCCGCCCAACCTGTCGCCCGACTACAAGTCGACGGCCGGCCGCGCGCCGACCCGGCCTGCGATCGCGCTTCCGCACAGCCTGTCGGAGATCACCGGGCCGCTGCTCGCCAGCGAGCGCCTCGACGCCCACGAGAACGACCTGACGAAACAGCGCATGGCCGAGCCGCTCGGCGAGCGCATCATCGTGCAGGGCCGCGTGCTCGACGAGGACGGCAAGCCCGTCCCCAACGCCCTGGTTGAGATCTGGCAGTGCAACGCCGCCGGCCGCTATCACCATCCCGGCGACCAGCACGACGCGCCGCTCGATCCCAACTTCTACGGCGGCGGCCGCGCCCGCGCCGACGCCGAGGGCCAGTACAAGTTCATCACCATCAAGCCCGGCGCCTATCCCTGGAAGAACCACCACAACGCCTGGCGCCCGGCGCACATCCACTTCTCGCTGTTCGGCCCGGCCTTCGCCACGCGCCTGATCACCCAGATGTACTTCCCCAACGATCCGCTGCTCGCCCACGACCCGATCTACAACTCGGTGCCGGCCGGCGCGCGCCAGCGCCTGCAGGCGTCGTTCGAGATGGACCTGACGCAGCCGGAATGGGCGCTGGGCTACCGCTTCGACATCGTGCTGCGCGGCCGCAACGCCACGCCGATGGAATAGCCGATGTCCCGCGCAGTCACCCCGTCGCAGACCATCGGCCCGTTCTACTGGGGCACGATCGTCAATGCCTACAGCGCCGACCTCGCGCCCGCCGGCGTCCCCGGCGAGCGCATCGACGTCGTCCTGCAGCTGCACGACGTCGGGGGCGCCGTCGTACCCGACGGCCTGTTCGAGATCTGGCAGGCCAACAGCCACGGCCGCTACAACCATCCCGACGATCGCCGCAATCTGCCGCTCGATGCCGGCTTCGAAGGGTACGGCCGCGCCTCGACCTTCACCGACGGCACGAGCCGGTTTGCCACCGTCAAGCCCGGCCGCGTGCCGTGGCCGGCAGGCGGCCTGCAGGCGCCGCACATCAACGTCTCGATCTTCGCCCGCGGCGTGCTCAATCGGCTGGCGACGCGGCTCTACTTCGACGGCGATCCGGCGCTCAGCGACGATCCCGTGCTGAAGATGATCGATCCGGCGCGCCGCGACACGCTGATCGCCAAGCGCGACCCGACCGGTGCCTGGCGCCTGCCGATCCATCTCGGCGGGCCCAACGAAACCGTCTTCTTCGACGTCTGACCATGGCCAATTGACATGGCAGGCCGTCTGGTCAACGCGCTCGGCTCCTCGGTACTCGCTGCCGAGGCGTTCTCCGACTTGGCCACGCTACGCCACATGCTGCGCTTCGAGGCCGCATTGGCGCAGGCCGTCGCCGAAGCCGGGCTGATCCCCAAACGCATGGCGCCGATCATCGTCAAGGCCTGCGATCCCGCGCTCTACGATCCCGCGCAGCTCGTCGAGGCGGCGCGCCGCACCGCCACGCTCACCGTGCCGGTGGTCAAGGCGCTGACCGACGAGGTCGCCAAGCGCGACGCCGAGGCCGCGGGTTACGTCCACTGGGGCGCCACCAGCCAGGACGTCATCGACACGGCGATGGTGCTGCAGCTCGGCGAGGCGTTGCCGCCGCTGCTGAAGGAGCTCGACGCCATCGTCGGCGCCTTCGCCAATCTGGCGCGCAAGCATCGCCGCACGCCGATGCTCGGCCGCACCTTGCTGCAGCCGGCGACGCCGTTGGCGCTCGGCCAGAAGATCGCGGGCTGGGCTTCGGACATCAGCCGCGCCGCGCGCCGCCTCGAGGCGAGCTTCAAGGAGACGCAGGTCGTGCAGTTCGGCGGCGCCTCGGGCAGCCTGTCGGCGCTGGGCGAGAAGGCCGAGCCGGTGATGGTCTCATTGGCCAAGCGCCTCAAGCTCGAGCTTCCCGCCGCACCCTGGTTCACCCAGCGCGTGCGCGTCGCGGCGCTCGCACAGGACGCCGCGCTGGTCGTGGGCGCGCTGGCCAAGGCCGCGCGCGACATCTCGCTGATGATGCAGGTCGAGGTCGGCGAGGCGGCCGAGCCCTCCGGCCCCGGTCGCGGCGGCTCCTCGACGATGCCGCACAAGCGCAATCCCGTCGGCGCCGCGCTCGTCCTGTCGGCGGCCGCCCGCGCGCCGATGCTGGCCGCCACCATCGTCGCCGCCCTGCCGCAGGAGCACGAACGCGCGCTGGGCGGCTGGCAGGCCGAATGGCCGACCTTGGCAGCGCTGATCGAGACGCTCGCGTCGGCGGTGCAGGCGATGGATGAGGTCGCGGCGGGCCTCACGATCGATCCCGACGCCATGCAGGCCAACATGGACGCCACCGAAGGCGCCGTGCTCGCCGAGCGCGCGACCTTCCTGCTGGCCGAGACGATGGGCAAGCAGAAGGCCGGCAAGCTCGTGGAGGAGGCGCTGGCCAAAGGCGGCTCGTTCGTCGAGGCGCTGGGACAGCTCGAGAAGGAGCTGTCGGACGAGGCTGCGCTGCTGGGGTATTCCCCGAAGTTCGTCGACCGGCTGCTGGCAGAGTTGAGGCGCAAGTAAGCCGCTGGGCAGAAATGGTCGCTGCTGTCGGCAGGCTCAGCAGCGAGGCACTTTGCCGGCGGTTCTTTGCGCCGAAGCGCAGCTTCAACGAGCGCGAGATCGAGTTCTTCCTCAATGTCGACTTCACCAACTACGTAGCGCTGATCGCGGTGCTCGCCGAAAGCGGGCAACCGATGATCGTGGGCGGCGCGCGATATGTCTCGTCTCCCGGCTGCGCCGAGGTCGCGTTTGCGATCGACGATCCTCATCAGAAGCTGGGCATCGCGACACACCTGATCAGGATTGCCCGGGCGGCCGGCCTTGAGACGTTCGTCGCCGAAGTGCTGCCCGAAGACTTGCCGATGCTGAAGGTATTCCAACGCTGCGGCCTTGCCGTGACGACCCGCAGCGAGAGGGGCGTCGTGCACGTCACGCTGGCGCTCTCGTAACCTGCCAAGGCGTGATGCGACCAGTCCGATCACTGACCGGGCGGCAGTTTCAAGTCGACGCCTCGCAGGGCCTCGCCGGATCCCACGCCGATGCGCTTGATGATCGCCATGGCGTCGATCATGGTGATGTCCAGTGGCCGCACGCGGCCGGCCGGCAGATACATGACGGTGCCGGACATCGGCGTCGGCGCCTGGGGCAGAAAGACACTCGACCAGCCGTTCTCGAGCGGCTCGAGCAGGTAGCCCATCTGCCAGGCATCCTCGATGTTGATCAGGGCCGGCTTGATGCCGGTTGCGGTTTCGAGTTGGACGAGACCCTCGGCCAAGCTCTTCAGCACTTGGTATTGAGGCAGACGGCCGACCACCGAATCTTCGAACCGGCGCGCCAGGCGCGCTCCCAGGTAGGTGTTGGCGACGAGGCCGGCGCCAAACGAAACAACGACCAGCACCAGGGGCGAGAGCACGGTGACAAGCCCGATGCCGGCCACATCACCCCAGCCTTCTCCCTCGAGCTTGTCGGCCATCGGCTTCGCCACCGTTGCAACGAGCTTGAGGAGGTGGCCCAGGACCATGAGGACGACGGCGAGGGGCAACAGGAACAATATGCCGCCCAGAGTGGTCGTCTTGAGGAATGCACCCATGGTGTAGCCTGCCTGTGTCGGATCGCCATGATACTCCTCGATGCGGTGGAGGTCTTGACTTCGTTCAGGTGTCGACAGGCTGGCTGGTGTAGCGGGCGCTGATGCGGCCTCGCGACCGCGAGTGACTGATGATAACGTCGCGCGACCGCGCGAACGAAGGAGTGTGGGCAACAGAACGGGCGCCCTATCGCTCGCGGCGAGTGAGGGTTTGTCATGCTGAAGGATCGCTACGACCTTGTCTTGACGACGGCGTCGGCTGCCGCGCGGGACGCCTACATCCAGGCCTCCGGTCTGGCGCTGACGTTCTATCCCGGTGCGCTCGAGGCCTATGACCGCGCCATCGCCGCCGATCCCGGTTTTGCCCTGGCCCACGCCGGCAGGGCGCTGGTCCTGCTGAGACAGGGCGACGTCGCGGCAGCGCGGTCGGCTCTCGCCGCAGCCAAGGGCCTCGCCTCCGGGGTGTCCGAGCGCGAGGCGAGCCACATCGCCTACTTCGACCTCGTATTTGCCGGCGAGACCGAGGCCGCGATTGCCGCGTTGTATCCTCATCTGGCAGCGTGGCCACGCGATGCGCTGGTCCTTGCCAGTGCGGCCAACCCCAACGGCCTGATCGGCGGCTCCGGGCGCATCGGCCAGAAGCGCGAGATCGCGGTGTTGATGGACAGACTCGCCCCGCACTACGGCGACGATTTCTGGTTCGGCTCCTATCACGCCATGGCCCTGTCCGAGGATGGGCAGTTCGCGTCGGCGCGGGCGATCATCGAGCGGTCGGTGGCGGCGAACCCGAACAATGCCCACGGCGCCCATGGCGTCGCCCACATCTGCTACGAGACCGGCGACCTCGAGGCCGGGCGCAGCTACCTCTCTTCGTGGCTCGCCACTTATCCGCGCGACGGCTTTTTTTATGGCCATCTCAGCTGGCATCTCTCGCTGTTCGAGATCCAGGCCGGCAACTGGACGGAAGCGCGGCGGCTCTATGACGACGCCCTCGCGCTCGACCGGCACTCAGGCGGACCCCAGCAGAAGATCTCCGATGGCGCCGCCTTCCTGTGGCGGTCCGAGCTCGCGGGTCGGCCGCGCGACGCCGCGGCTTGGCGCGCCTTGCACGAATACGCCAAGAGCGCGCTGCCGCGGCCGGGCAACGGCCTCTACGACCTGCACGTCATCCTGGCGCAATCCGTGATGGCCGATGAGGCCGCGCCCGACGCGCGCGCCCGCCAGATCGAGGCGCTGGCGCGCGAGGGCCGTTACCTGTCGGGCGCCTACCTGCCGGCGCTGGCGCAGGGGTTCGCAGCCTTCGAACGCGAGGATTTTTCCGCCGCGATCGAAACGCTTGCGCCTCTCGTGGCAGAAAGCGAACGCATCGGCGGCAGCCGCGCCCAGCACGACCTGATCGAGTTCACTCTGCTCAGCGCCTGCCTCGGCGCCAATCGCCTGGACAAGGCGCGGGACCTGCTCGCCGTGCGGCGGCCGGGCGCTTCCGGCGTTCCCGTCGCGGGCGTTGCGGCGGTGCGGTGAGCGCGAAGCTCAGGCCGTTGGCGACGCGGTCTGGTCGGCGGCCGGGGCCATCGATGTGACCACATCCTTGTAGCCGCTCATGCGCAGTTCGGCGGCCTTTGCGTGCGCCATCGGGAAGCCGACGCACGCATACACCACCTGCTCGCTGTTCGCGGGGTCGGTGCCGCGGATGTGGAAGACGGTCGTCTCTCCAGGGTCTCTCATGGGGCGCCATAGTAGGCCCGTGCCATCGAGGACAAAGTTCATTAGGGGACAAAGGGCAAGCGAACACAATTTGGCCACCGACTACTTGTCCGGAATGACGATCTGACGGTCGCTCGTATCGACCACGAATACGGCCAGCAGCTTGGCCGGCGCCGTGGCGCTGGCATTCTGGCTGACCTGGTGATGATCGCCTGGCTTCTCGGTCCAGCTCTCGCCGACCTGATAGGTGCGCTCCGGCGCATCGTTCACCTTGCTGCGGATCGCCCCCTCGAGCACGCGCGCATAGATGAAGGCCGACGCGGGATGCCGATGGGACGGCGATCCGGCGCCCGGCCCGTACTCGACGAGCACGGCCCGCAGGCTCTTGCCCGGCACGTTCGGCAGTTCATGCTCGGCGACCAGCGTCACCTTGGCGGCCTTGTCCGCCGGCGCCTGCGCGAGGGCGTCGCCGAACGGCAACATGGCGATGAGCAGCGAGAAGAGAAGGCGTTTCATGGAACCCTCCGTCGAAGCCATTCGTCCAAGCTGATGCGGCCCAGCCGCGCTTCGCCCAACGGCACGAGGGAGTGCTCCTCGACGCGGCCACCGAAGTATCGCGCCTCGGGATCGCGCACGACCTCACGCGGGTCGTCGACTGCCTTCAGATAGCGGGCGACGATCTCGGCGAACGGCGCGCGTTCCGGCCCGGCGATCTCGACGATGCCGTTGCGCGGCGGCGCAAGCGCCACGTCGGCGACCATGGCGGCAACGTCGTCCGCCGCAATGGGCTGGAACAGGCCGGGCGATAGCCTGACCTTGCCGCCATCCATGCTCGAGTCCGCGATGCCCTTGAGGAACTCCATGAACTGGGTCGAGCGGATGACGGTGTAGGGGATGCCGGAGGCCTCGATCAGCTTCTCCTGGGCGACCTTGGCGCGGAAGTAGCCGTTGTCGGGCGTGCGGTCGGTTCCGACGATGGACAGGGCGACGTGGTGCCGAACGCCGGCCGCGGCCTCCGCCGCATGAAGATTGCGGCCGGAGGTCTGGAAGAACTCCAGCACCGCCTTGTCTTCGAACGAGGGCGAATTCGCGAGGTCGATCACCACCTCGGCGCCGGCCACCGCGTTCTCGACGCCCTCGCCGGTGATGGTGTTGACGCCGCTGTTGGGCGAGGCCGCGACGACCTCGTGGCCGGCTTGGCGCAAAATGGCGACGGTCTTCGAGCCGATCAGGCCGGTGCCGCCGATGACCACGATTTTCATGAGGTCACCTCCTGGACGTACGGTCAATTAGGGCACTTTTGCCGCAACGCCGATACCCGACTCTTGGAATAGCTGCCTGCTTGACGGCGATGGGTCCCTTGCCAAAGCTGCCGCCTGATCAAGTGAGAGGAGTTGCCGGTGCCGTCCCTGGTTCTTTCGTCCGACTCACACGTCTTCGAACCGGCCGATCTGTGGCAGACCCGCATCGACCCGGCGTTCCGCGATCGCGCGCCCAGGATCGAGCGCATCGACGGCGCCGACCAGATCGTGGTCGAGGCCGATCAGGTCCTCTCCGGCATCGGCCTCATCTCCAACGCCGGCGCGCGCTTCGAGGCGCCCGAGACCATCTCCGCCCATGGACGCCTCGAAGACGTCCTGAGCGGCGGGTGGGATCCCCGGCAGCATCTCAAGGACATGGCGCTCGACGGGGTGGCGGGCGAGGTCCTCTATCCCTCGCAAGGGCTGTTCTACTTCAGGCTGGCGGACGGCCGGCTGATGTCCGCCATCTTCCGCGCCTACAACGACTGGCTGGCCGAGTTCTGCCGCGCCGATCCCGCCCGGCTGAAGGGCATCGCCATGATCAACCTCGACGACGTCCAGGACGGCATCGGCGAGCTGGAACGCGCCGCCCGCCTCGGCCTCGCCGGCGCGATGATCACCGAATATCCCCTGGAGCACCGGCGCTACGATCAGCCCGAGTACGAGCCGTTCTGGGCGGCCGCGGCTTCGCTCGGCCTGCCGATAAGCCTGCACACGGCCACGCGACGGCAGGGCAAGATCCGCGGCTTCGGCGAGCAGACGCTGCGCGACGCCAGCAGCCGGTCGACCAAGGCCCATCTATCCCGCACTCTCGATGTGCGACCTGATCTTCTCCGGCGTCTTCGAGCGCCATCCGCGCCTCACGCTCGCCATCGTCGAGTTCGAGCTGGCGTGGGCGCCGCATGTGCTCTCGGCCATGGACTATACCTACCGCGAGCGTCACGGCGAGGCGATCTACCGCTTCAAGGACGGCATGGTCCCGAGCGACTTCTTCCGCCGCAACGTCGTGCTCTCCTTCCAGGAGGACGCCGTCGGCATTCGCCTGCGCGACGTCATCGGCGTCGACAACATGATGTGGGGCTCCGACTACCCGCACAGCGAATCGACGTTTCCCCAGTCGCGCAAGATCCTGGCGGAGATACTGGCCGGCGTGCCCGACGATGAACGGGCCAGGATCGTCGGCGGCAACACCGCCCGCGTGTACGGCTTCGACGTGACGGATCAGTACATCACGTCGCCGCCGTTGGGCGACAGGGTCGCGCCGACATAGAAGCCGCCGTCCGGCCCGGCCAGCAGCAGGGCGGTCGCGGCGATTTCTTCCGGCCGGCCGAAGCGGCCCACCGGCAGCGCATCGATGAAGGCCTGGCGATCCTGCGGGGTCATGGTCGCGGTCAGGTCGGTGACGACCGGACCTGGGGCGATGGCATTGACGCGAACGCCTTTCGGTGTCGCTTCCCATGCCAGCGCACGCGTGAACCCCATGATCGCCGCCTTCGCGGCGGAGTAGGGCGCCGAGTTCACCGCGCCCTTCAAGCCACGCTGCGAGGCGACGTTGATGATGCAGCCCTGGCCGCGCGCCACCATCGCCGGGTAGACCGCCTGGGCCATGAAGAACATGCCCTTGAGGTGCACGTCGACGATCCGGTCGAACTCCTCCTCGGTGAAGGCTTCGAACGGCTTGCGGATGTTGATGCCGGCATTGTTGAACAAGATGTCGATCGGCCCGAGCTCGCGCGCCGCCTCGGCGGCAAAGGTCCGACCGGCCGCGATGTCGGCGACGTCGACCGAGCGGTGCAGGGCGCGCCGGCCGAGCGCGCGGATCTCGCCGGCGGTCTCGTCGGCCTTGGCCCCGTCATCGAGATGACAAAAGGCGATGTCCGCGCCCTCGGCCGCGAAGGCCAGTGCCGTGGCGCGACCGATGCCACGCGAGCCGCCGGTGACCAGAGCGATTTTTCCCGTGAGTTTCATGCGTTCTCCCCTGTATCGGACCATGTTGCCACCGATGCGCAGCAGCCTGAGAAGGATGGTGAACGCGCTGGCAGCAAGCGAGCGCGAAATGGGCTCAGACGCAGAATAGGCAGCGGCCGCTCATGGCCAATCGCCTTTCATCCGTCTAGGCAGTAGAAGAACCGCGTCGGGCGCCAATGCCCCGGAGCATCATGCAGGAACAAAGTCGGGATCCGCTGATCGAGGAAGCGCTGCGCTGGCTCGTCGTGCTGAAGGACCGGGCCGCGAGCGATGCCGATCGCGCCGCTTTCGAAGACTGGCTGCGCGCCGATCCTCGTCACCAGGCCGCGTGGATACAGGCGCAGAGCGTGTGGATGCGCGTCGGCAAGTTCGGGCCGGCATTCGCCAACCGGCCGGCAGCCGCGTCCGGCTGGCGTCCTGCCGCCGCGGTGCCGCCCGCGGCGCCTACCCTGTGGCGGGCGCCGCCCAAGCCGGCGAGCCCGCCGAGCCGCCGTCGTTTTCTCTATGCCGCGGCGGCCGTCGCCGCGGCCGCCGTGCCGGCGGCAGTGCTGTTGTCGCGGCCGGATCTTCTTGCCGACCACAGCACCGCGGTCGGCGAACGCCGCACGGTCTCGCTCGAGGACGGCTCGACCGTCGAGCTTGCCGGTTCGTCGTCGCTGTCGGTCGATTTTTCCACCGAAGCGCGACGGGTGGTGCTGCACGATGGCGAGGCGTTCTTCGACGTCGCGCGCGACGGCACGCGACCTTTCTTCGTCCAGGCGGCGGACGGTTCCAGCCAGGCCCTCGGCACGTCGTTCGACGTCAAGCGCCAGGGGAGCGAGGTGACCGTCGCCGTGGTCGAGCATGCCGTGGCGGTGTCGAGCGCCGGCAGTCGCGTCGTCGTCGAGCAGGGCCAGCAGATCCGTTACGGCCCCCGCCGCCTCGGCAAGGTGGGCGAGGCCGACCTTGCCCAGGTCGAGGCGTGGCGTCGCGATCGCCTGATTTTCCACGAGACGCCGCTCGGCGAGGTCATCGCCGACCTCGAACGCTATCGTGGCGGCCGCATCGTCATGACCGACGCCCGCCTGCGCGACATCCCGGTCACCGCCGTATTCGACGCAAGGCAGGCCGACGCCGCCCTCGACACGATCGCAAGCTCGCTCGCGATCCGCCTGCGCCGCGTAACCGGCCTGCTGGTGGTCCTTTCGCCCAACGCCTGACGGCCGGCCGGCAAAAAATCACACCGGCCTCATGCATCCGCCCGCCTCGTCCGTGCTGGAGGCCAGCGAGACGCTCCGGCCACTGAAGGCGGCCAAGCGAGAGACTACAGCACGGCGTCTTCAGTGCTTTGGCGGCGAAGACTCATTCCAAGGCGTCAAGGCCAGCCACCAGATGCGCCAGAATGGCCCGGCGACGAACAGGCCGACCGTTCCGGCGAGCCAACCCATCCCCGGCGGCTTTCCCGCTCGTCGACAGAATGCCTTCCATTCGCGGTCCTTCCGACGTTGTCGCTCAGACCTTTGCCATCTTGCGGCCTGCATCGGTAAGCCCGACCGCGTGGCCGGTGTTGGCTGCCAGCCAGCCTTTTTCGATGGCCAGGGCCAGCGCCGCGTCGGTGGCCTTCTCGTCCTTGAGCAGCAGGCGCCGCTCTATCGTCTCGACGGGAACCCAGCGCTGCTGCTGGCCGCGGGTGTAGATCATCAGATCGCGCACGATCCGGCGCGCCAGGGATACGGAGGTGGTGGACGCCATGTCAGGCCGCCTTCCTTTCGGTTGGCAGCATGACGATCGCCATGTCGGCCGTGGGTTTCTGCAGTTCAGGCATGCCCCAACCTACCACATGACCGGGGCGGTCCGCTTGATGCTTACCGTCGCGGGCAAATCAGGGCCCGGAACCACCCGCTCAGCCTCTCTCCCGCCAGCCGTGCCTGGGCATCGTGAGCGCCATCGCCATGCCCGCGACGTTGGCACCGGCGGCGATCATGACCGCCATGTCGTAGGCGCGGGTCACGTCGAACAGATAGCCGGCCAGGACCGGCAGGCTGACGGCGGCCAGGCACCAGGCGATGTAGGTCCGCCCGGCGATGCGGCCATAGTCGGCGGGCCGCCAATAGATGCCGACTCCGCCCGCGGTGGCGCCGGAGACGAAGCCGTAGCCCAGGCCGATCATCCCGAGGCCCACGACCGCGGTGGCAGGCGCGGGCAGGAGGGTCAGCAGCAGCCCGCCGCAAAGCGCCACGGCATGCGCCGCGCACATCACGTACGGCACCGCGAACCGGTCGACCAGCCAGCCGCCGCTGATGCGCGCCGCCGCGATCGCGCCGGTGATGGCTGTCGTGGCCGCCACCGCCAGGGTCGCCATCCCGCCATAGGCGGCCACGATCTCGCGCGCCTGGCTCAGCACCATCAGCCCCGCCGAGGCCGCCAGGAAGAACGTCGCCGAGAGCTTCAGGAAGGTGGGACCCAGGATGGCCGGCGCCTTTTGCGGCGCTGTCGTGGCACTGCTCGCGGGCGCGACCAGCCGCGCCCCGCTGTGCCGCGCCAGCAGCGTCGCCGCGATCCCGCCGGCTACCAGGACGGTCGCGAGGCCCCCCAGGGTGGTGCGCCAGCCGAAGGCCTCGTTGCAGGCGTGGAAGGCGGGTGTCGCGATCATCGCGCCCATCGGGTAGAGGCTGACCATGTAGCCGTTCACCAGGCCCTGGCGCCGCCGCACCAGCATGTTCACGCCCTGCTGCAGCAGGATGAAGGCCACGCCGCCGCCGGTGCCGAACACGACGCCGTAGCCCAGCAGCAATTGCCAAAGCCCGCTCGCCGTCGCCGCTATGGCGATGCCGCCGGCGGCCACCAGCGCGCTCGCCAGCACCAGGATCGGCGCGGGGGCCAGCCGGTAGAGGAAGGCGGCGCCGACCGAGCCCACCGTGAACCCCACCGTCGCAAGGCCAAAGACCAGCGACAGTGCCGAGCGCGGGATCGCCAGCTCCTGCTCGATCGGGCGGAGCAGCACGCTGAAGGAATAGACCGAGCCCAACGGCAGGTTCATCAGCGTCGCCGCCAGCAGCGCCGCCCAGAAGCGCTCGGTTCGGGCGGGGAGGGCGGGCGACACAACAGACATGGCGCAACCCTCCGCCGGCATCTCCAAGCGGTCAAGGTGCTCGATCGGCCAGGACGGAACGTTCCCGGTAGAGTGCTGCCTTATCCGAAGCCGTGGCCATTGCGGCTGCCGGAGTGGCAATTGAGATGCAATCACAGGTTGCATATCGTCTCATTGTGATTGCCTGCGTTGTGCGCTTCATGCGACTGTGACGTCGGTGGCTTGAGACGTCGAGGGCATCACATGAACGTCACCAGAAGGACAATGCTTTGCCTGCCCGGCATGCTGTTGGCTGACGGTGCGTGCCGCGCACAGGGTTCACTGGATGTTTGGGCTGCCTGGGCAGCTTCTCCTTTCGAAATTCTCGGGCCGGAAGAGGCGCATGGCGTTCTTGTCTATCTTCATGCAGAGGGCCTTGAAGACCAACCTGTTGCGCTGATTTTTGCTGAGATGGCTAAGGTCGCAAAATGGGACGTGCTGAGGATCAACAGGCGATCGATTGTCGACGTCGAAGCGAACGACCCAGCACTCCTCCGGTTCATATCGAGCCAAATCGACCGTGTTCGCCGGAATGGATACGGCCGCGTGGTCGTTGGAGGAATTTCACGCGGTGGCTGGTTGGCATTGTGTGCCGCGAGACTTCCCACTCTGGACGCTGCGATCGGTTTGGTCCCAGGAGCGGCAGGGTCAGGTCCTGGCGAACAGGAGCGAACGCGCCATGCCCTTGCCCGCCAACTAGTCGACGCGAAGACAAAGCACATTGCGGCAGTCTTCGTGGCCGAAGCTCTCGACGAAGACGTGGCAAGGTCCGGCACGGCAGGTGTCAGGCAAGCCCTGGCTTCAAGCGGATCGAGGTTCATGGTTGTGGACCCGCCGCCGGACCTTCATGGCCGACCGGCTGCGAGCAGCGGAAGGTTCGCCCGCCGGTATCGCGACTGCTTGCTGGAGTTCGTCGAGGCTGTCGATGGCCGAGGTGGCGAAGTCCCGTGCCCGCGATCGACCGGCTACGCGGTGGGCGCCGAAATCGGCTTTCCGGCCCTTGATCCCGAACTCCAGAAAATGCCGACCAATGCCGACCCGGCGTTCAAGCCCTTCTGGGGGCGTTGGGAAGGCGACGACGAGGATGGGACCTACATGATCCTTGAGACGGTGGACGTCCGGCTCGAGGGCATCTTCCTTCGAATAGGAATTTCGGACGGTCCTGGAAGTGGTCGTCGCTTCCCACGCGTTTCAAGAGATGTTCCCTTTCAGCTCGATGGCGGTCGCACGCGGATCTACTGCAAGCTCTTCGAGGGCCATCCCGACATGTTCGTGGTGAAGCTGAAGTCGGAGTCCGAGCTTGAGTTTATGGGCCAAAGCAGCGTCCGGGGCCGCTTCCGCAAGCTCAGCATCCGTTTGCACAAGCGCACCATCGTCGCTTCGGAGCGTTAGCGGTTTCCGATCCTGAGTGACTCGCTTGCGGTTCAGTCAGATCGGAAACCGCTCTATCGTCCCGCCCGTGCCAGCCAATTGATCGTGACGTCGCTGCGCGGCCGCGCCCGACAGGCAAGCGTCAGTCCGGATTTCAGCTGCGCCTTTCCCAGGGCGGCATCGCCGTGCGGCAGGAGCGACACCTTTCCCTCCTCGAGCTTGGAGATGCAGGTCGCGCAATTGCCCGTCGCGCAGGCGTAAGGATAGTCGATCCCGGCGGCGATCGCCGCCTGCAGGATCGTTCGGTCGGCGGCGCAGGCGATCGTCTGGCCGCTGTTGCGGATGGTGACCTGAAACGTCTTGTTTGCCGGCGCCATCACGGCCTCACGCCGCATGCCGGCGCGACGGCGTCGCGCGCAGCGATGCGAACTCCGGATGAAACCATGTCACGGATGGAAACCGCGCCAGGGCATAGCCATACAGCGCCAGCCCGACGGCCGGCTGGTCGCCGACAACCACCGTGCTGTGGATGTCGTGGTCGGCCATCACCATGCCGTTTCCCGGCTCGACCAGGACCTCGCCCACCTTGGCGATCTCGGCGCTGCCGCTCTTTCTGCCGTCGTCGGTACGGCGGTAGAAGACGTGCCGCTCCCGCCCGGAGATCGCGGCGTTGGCGCACCAGATGCCATGGTCGTGCGGCGCCGCCTCCTTGCCGGGAAGACTGATGGTCAAATAGAGACCGTGCCCATCGTTTTCCTCGACCAGCAGGGGATGGCTACGGCCGTGCGCCTGCGGCATGGCGAAGTCGGCCAGCGGGAACAGGTCCGAGCGCTTCGCGAGCGCCACCAGCTTCAGCTTGAGGGCGTGCAAGGTCGAGGGCGTGATGCCTTCCTTTGCCTCGGTCGAATGCACTTGAGCCATGAACGCCTTGCACGCCCGCGCCCGCTGGGCGGCGACATCAATCCGGATCGACATGGGACCCTCCCTTTGGAGAGGCACGTTAGAGCGGTTTCCGATCAGATGGAACCGCGTGCGGTTCCATCTGATCGGAAACGCGCGCACGAGGGGTGGTTGTTGCAGCAGGCATATTCCGTTCGGCTGATTACAGCCGAACGGAATATGCTCTAGAGGCGTGACAAAGCACGTCAACGACAACCCGTCAGGTCCGGCAAGTCTGGCAGATGAGGAGCGCGCTCACCCTTTCCTTTCGCTGTGCAGGCTCGAATGAATCGCGGCGTGGGAGCCGCCTGTTAAGATCGCCGCGTCACGGAGGAGATGCCCAGGCCATGGTCAAGACGGTGCTGTACGCGGAGAAGCTCTACGACGACGACAAGGTCGAGCGCGAGGTGTTCGGGTCCGACGTGCGCGTGGTCTGGCGCAACGTCGCCAACCTGTCGCAGCTCGAGGAGCGCGACTGCGCCGAGATCGACGGCCTGATGGTGATGCGGCACGCGGTGACCGCCGAACACCTCGCCAGGTTCCCCAAGCTCGGCTGCGTCGTGCGCATGGGCGTGGGCTACGACAAGATCGATCGCAAAGCCGCCGACGCGCGCAAGGTGATGGTGTGCAACGTGCCGGACTACGGCACCACCGAGGTTGCCGACCATGCGCTCGCGCTCGCCCTGTCGTTGCGCCGCGGCATCGCGCTCCACCTCGAGGCGCAGCGCCGGCCGCAGCCCGCGCCGTGGTCCTACGTGCGCGATCCGCTGCTCAGGCGCAACGGCGTGCAGACCTTCGGCATCGTCGGCCTCGGCCGCATCGGCACGGCGGCGGCGCTCCGGGCCAAGGCGTTCCAGTTCCGCGTCGTCGCCTACGACCCCTACATGCCCAACGGCACCGAGCTCGGCGTCGGCGTCGAGCGCGCGGCGACCCTCGAGGCGCTGATGGAGCAGACCGATACGCTGTCGATCCATGCGCCGCTGACGCCCGAGACGCGCGGCATGATCTCGCGCCCCATGCTGGAGCGCATGGCCAAGGGCGGCGTGGTGGTGAACACCGCGCGCGGGCCGATCGTCGATGTCGACGCGCTGGCCGACCTCCTGAAGCGCGGCCATCTCGCCGGCGTCGGCCTCGACGTGCTTCCCGTCGAGCCGCCGGTCGAGCCCATCCCCGAGCTTCTGCGCGCCTACCGCGCGCGCGAGCCGTGGTGCGAGGGCCGCCTGATCATCACGCCGCACTCCGCCTTCTTCACGCCCGAGGCCTGGGCCGACACCCGCCTCAAGGCGGCGGAAACCATGCGCGCGGCGCTGGTCGGATCGAGGCCGCAGAACGTCATCACCCCGGAGATGTTCTAAGTCTTCCGGACTGTCATTGCCGGGAGCGCGCCACTCCAGTGGCGCTCCTAGGCCGTGTGATCGACAAAAGACGCGCCACTGGAGTGGCGCGCTCCCGGCAATGATGGCTCACTGGCAAGTCGCCGTGCATTCGACGTATGATGGGCAAGTCCGTACGTTGTTGATCGATCGAGTCGTAGAGTGCCAGGCCTTCAAGGAACCGAGGCGGGGAGGCGTCGATGGCTCAAGCGCTCAAGAAGATCGTCGGCCCGCTGCTCGCGGTCCTGCTGCTGGTTGCCGGCGCTTCGCCGGTGGCGGCGCAGATAAACATACCCGTGCCGGGAACCGGCGGTATTCAAATCGGCCCGCAGCCGGATCAGCGTACGCCGGACCAGAACCGCAACTACGGGAGTGGCGTGTCGATCCGCGTGCTGGGCGCCGCCTACGGCCAAAACTGCGCCGGCAACGTCACCACCAACGTCACCAACGATCTGGCGCGGCAGTGCCAGGGCCGCGACTATTGCGTCTACCGCATCGACGCCCGCCAGATCGGCGATCCCAGGCCCGGCTGCGCCAAGGAATATCAGGCGCGCTATGTCTGCCGCGACGGCGGCAACGAACGCCACGCCTCGGCCAGTCCCGAGGCCTCCGGCCAGTCGGTCGTGCTGGACTGTCGACGCCAGTAACTGCCGGCAGCACGGATCGATCTTCTCGCGCGCCATCCGGGGTTCGATGACCGACATTGAAACGGCCGATGCGCTGCACCTGGCCGGGGACATCGACGCGGCAGCGCACATCTATCGTCGCCTGCTGGCCGCCGACCAGGGCAACGTCGCGGCCTGGCATGGTCTCGGCGCCGCGCGGCTGCGGGCCGGTGCCTATGGCGAGGCCAACGACGCATTGCTCCGTGCCGTGCGCCTGCGGCCGGAGGAGGTCGGTGCCTGGGGCCTGCTGGCGGAGGCGCAGTTCAGGCTCGGCGACGTCGAGCGGGCGATCTATGCCTATCGCCGCGCGGCCACAGCCGCTTCAATGCGGACGAAGGCGGAAGAGAACGTCGCCATCATCATTCCCGGCAGCGCTTCGGCGGGAAACGCTGATGTATTTTCGGCGCGATACGCCTGGGGCCAGCACCTCGCCGCTGGCGCGAGCCCGGTGGAACGTCCACCGCGCCCGCCGTCAGGCGGGAAATTGCGGATCGGCTACGTTTCGGCCTTCTTCGACAAGGCAAACTGGATGAAGCCGGTCTACGGCGTGATCAATCGCCACGATCGCGACCGCTTCGAAGTGCATCTGGTCTCGCTCGGCGGCGACCCCTCGGCAGCGGCCGGCTACAGGGAACACGACCACGATGTGATCTGGCAGGTGGGCTCGTGTGACGACGAAAAGATCGCGCGCCTGCTCGCTGCCGCCGGTATCGACATGCTTGTCGACCTCAACGCCTACAGCGCCGCGAAATGGCTGCGCTTGTTCCTGCGCCGGCCGGCGCCGGTGCAGCTCGCCTGGTTCAACAGCTTCGCGACGTCGGGCCTCGATTGCTTCGATGGCATCGTTGGCGACGACGCGGTGATCCCGGCTGCAGAGGAAGGCTTCTACACGGAGCGCGTCGTGCGTGTGCCCGGCACCTACCTTGCGTTCGAGGTTTTCCATGCCGTGCCGGACGTCGCGCCGCCGCCCTGCACCGGCAACCAGGGCAGCGCTGACCTTCGGGGCGCTTGCCTCGGCCTACAAGGTGAACGACCTCACCCTCGACATCTGGACGCGCATACTGCGGTCCGCGCCGACGTCGCGCCTGCTGATCCGCGCGGCCACGCTTGCCGAACCCTCCAACCGCGACCACCTGGCGGCCCGCCTGGCCGCCCGCGGCATTGCAGGCGAGCGTGTCGCCCTCGAAGGTGGCGCGGCACACTTCGACTTCCTGCAGAGCTACGATCGCATCGACATCGCGCTGGATACATTCCCTTACAACGGCGGCACCACGACGACCGAGGCGTTGTGGCAGGGTGTTCCCGTTCTGACCTACGTCGGCGACCGTTGGGTCGCCCGCACGAGCGCCTCCCTTCTTGGGGCGGCGGGCCTCGACGCCTGGGTCGCCCGCGATGCAGACGATCTGGTGGCCAGAGCGAGCGCGTTGGCGCGCGACCCGGCTACCCCAGCCAGGCTCGCTGCCCTGCGCGCCGGCATGCGCGACCGCCTTGCGGCATCTGCGGCCTGCGATACGGCGGGGCTGTGCCTGGCGCTGGAGCAGATCTATCGGCAATTCAGGGTTTGACTGCCAAGGGGCCAAGTCGGGCGACGGCACTGCCGGCACAGTGAATAACTTATGTTCTATATAGTTACTACAGTTATTGACAAAGAAGACCGCCTCTTTTATCTTGGCTGAGAACCCTCTTTCGTCTCGGGCTTTGCGGTCTTCGCGCAAGCTGCTCGAAGGAGGGGCCCAGCACGACCTGCGAGGAGCGGCATCATGTTCAATGTCCGGCCGGATCGGCGTTGGTTCGGATTTAACGTCGAGCCGCCAGAGGACCCACCGGGCTTCCGCGTGAATGCCGATGGCTCGGTGGGCGGCGCTCCGTCCGGAGACCTCGACCAGCGTTCAATTGGCTTCCGCGTCCAGTCGCCGCAGGAGGTGGTGCCTGGGTTCCGCATGAATGCCGATGGTTCGATACGTCCGGACGCGGCGCCCGTCATGCCGCCCTATCCTGATGACGGCAGCAGTCTGTTCAGCTTTCTCGAGCCACAAGGCCCGAGCAGCAATGTCTTCACGCCCGTTGGCGACGGATCACCGCCGCCGTACCTCGCCTTCGGTGAGAGGGCGCGCAATTGGCTGGGCGGAGCTCCGACGCTTAACCGCGACCCAGTCCAGCCGGCCGGCATGATGTCCTTTGAGCCCACGCCTTTGGGGCCTCCACCTTTCGGCAGACCGTCCTTTGCTGGAGCTGGGACGCGAGGTCGCCCGTTCAGTGCGACGCCGTCGCAATCTCTCCTCGACCAGCCGACTTCCGGCGATGGGGCGCTGCCTGCCTCGTTCAGCTATACGGCGAACCCGTTGCCGACGGCCGGAGAGCTCCCGCCGCTATCGTCGTTCGCCGGACCGATCCCCGGCGAAAGCTTGGCCTCCGCCGACGCCGATGCGCTTGGCGTTTTGCCGGTGTCCGGTGGGCAGCAACCCTCGCCCGATCAAGCAGCCAATCCGAATATCGTCCGCGTCGCCGACGGAGACTCGGTCGCGCCAACCGACAACGTCCAGCTCGCTCAAGCACAGGGACAGGGGGCGCCACAGTCGAAGCTGAAGAAGGATCCCTCGCCCGGTATAGCCGTCGTCCTGCCGGACAAGTCGACTATCCCCGATCCGCAATCTCCCACGGGACTGCTCATGGCTCCCACGGCGGACTTGAGTGACGTGGCGGCTGCAGGGCGGCAAGCCAAGGAGACGCTTGATAAGTTGAGCGTCTTCCCTCCGGCTTACCTGGCCTATTTGGCGGGGACACTCGGTTCAAACGTCGGCCAAGGAGGTTCATTCGACTATCAGCGCCAAGGAAACATGATCACCGGCTATACACACCGGCAACAATTCGTAAAGGTTTCAAACCTCAATGTAGGTCTGTTCGCCCAGCAGGCTGGCCTGACCCTTGAGCAAACGCTGATCATTGCTGGCGAGTTCGCACGTTTGCGGTCAAGCAACGCGGACGAAAAAGAAGGCCTCAATCGAACGCAACGAGAGTTCATCACGCTCGGCTACAGAATTGGTGCGAGCGGGATGTTCGATCGACCACCCGTTCGTTGATCGATTTGATATTCCTTTCAGGAGAGAAACGTCGTCCGGGGGCCACTTTGTGGCGTCAGCCTCTCTGGCGTGTTCCTCGGCACCAAATCGATGGCCGACACACACACGCACAGATTGTATTTTGTTTCTGGTGCATCTTTAGGCATTGCGAACTGACGCCTCGCATGCTTGTAGTTCCGGGCGATTGAGATGGTCCGATGAAAATCCTTCGCGCCTTGAAAATACCATGGTTCGAGACGCTCGGGCACCTCGCGCGAGGCTTGGGATGGCTTGCTAAAACCGCAGCCATGTTGGGCATGCTGTGTTTAGTGGTGACCGTCGTGCTCTGGTGGTCTCGCGGTTGCTATGCCGAGTTGCTTGCGCATGTTCCCGGCGTTTCGGGCTTCAACTTCGAAGTCAGCAGGACGGACTGCTGGCATAACCCGGAGACCGGCGTCTTCGTCTCCAGGCCCGGTCAAAGGCGGAAGACGCTCCTCTTTCTGTACAATTCCCTCGAAGTGCCAGCTATCACCTCGGTCGATGAACACACAGTTCAAATTGCTATCGGCAACATCGACCAAGTCTTCTGCCGCAAAGACAAATGGGAGAACCTGACCATCAAGTACGCCATCCGTAGCACTCGATTTCCAGGAAGTTCACCCGCATGTTCTTCCGAACAACGGTAGTGCTGCCATGTCCAGGCTCAAGGCGGCGTAAACTGTGCGCGCGGCGCTGGTCGGACCGCGGCCGCAGAACGTCATGACACGGAAATTTGACTTTTCCGCGCCTGTTCCGAGCGAAGCCGAAGGATCCAGCCCGCCTCATGCTCTTCGGAGCGCGGACCTCCAGGTCCGCTCATGCTCATGCTGCGACCTGGAGGTCCGCGCTCCAGTCAGTCGACCGTCGCGCCCAATTCCTTGACGGCAACCGACCACTTCACGCGTTCCTTGATCAGGAACGCGTCGAACTGCTGCGGCGTTCCTGCGCGCACGTCGACGCCGCGTCCGGCGAGGCTCTTGCGGATATCAGGCGCCTCGATGGCGCGGTCGATCTCGGTGTTGAGCTTGCCGACGATGGTGTTGGACGTACCGGCCGGCGCGAGGACGCCGTAGAACACGTAGTAGTCGAAACCCGGATAGCCCGCTTCGATCAGGGTCGACACGTTGGGCAGCGACGGCAACCGTTCGGCCGACGTCGTCGCCAGCGCGCGCAGCTTGCCGCTTTCGATCAGGGGCAGCGCCGCCGGCAGCGAGGCGAAGTGCAGGTCGACCGGCCCGCCCACCAGGTCGATCATCACCGGGCCCGCGCGCCAGCCCTTCGTGCTGCTGCTGCCGCCCGGCGTCCCTGCGGCGGCGCCGCAGGAGCTGCTGCAGCGCTTCGGTCTGATCCGCTACGACACCGCGCTGACCGGCGGCCGCAGCGCCAGCCAGTATGTGCGGCGCGTCTTTCCCGAGGCGCGGATCGTCATGGAGGTGCGCTCGATCGACGCCATCGTCGCCATGGTCTCGGCCGGCCTCGGCGTGTCGATCGTGCCCGGGCCGCGCCAGGCACTTTTGGAGGCGCATGGCGTGCGCGCGCTCGGCCTCGGTCGCGGCGGCCCGACGCGCCAGATCGCCATCGTGCGGCGGCGCGCCGATGCCGCCAACCGCAACATCGACGCGATGTCCCAGGCGCTGGCCGCGGCCTACCGTTGAGGCCGTCGCGAAGGAGGAGCGTCTGGCCAAGACGCTGACCCGAGCGTGCTTCTGCCGCGCTGCCCGCTACGACGTGGCCGACCCGCCAGACCGAAAGATGCGCCAGGCATGGCGAACGGTATGCCGTTCCACCGCCAGCATGCACAGTCCAATCAGCACCGCCGCGATCGCTAGCTGCAGCCACCACAGGCGATCCAGGGAATGCGGCAGGGCAAGCAGTGCCACTGCGACTGCCGCCGAGCAGGCGAGCGCCGGCAAAATCGCCGGCAGCACAGGATGCCAGAACACGCGGAGCCTGCGGCGCACGGCGATACCCAAGACCAGCCCGACGATCTCGGATGCGAAGATCGCCGCCACCGCGCCCCAGGGCCCGTAGAGAGGCACTGCCACGGCGGTGACAAGAAGATTGAACGCGGCCGCCGTGGCGGTCATGCGGAACTGGAGGCCGCCGCGCCCCCAGGGCACCAGGGGGGAAACCACGCCGTAGTTGATGAAGTTGAGGGCGATGGCGAGGCAAAGCCATTCGAAATACCGACCAGCAGGGGCAAAGGCCGCACCGTAGAGCAGCTCGACGACATGGCGGCCGAACACCCAGCCAAGGGCCGCGGTCGGCAGGCCCATCCAGACCAGCAGGCCGAGGTATTCACGCGACAGCGGCACCGCCTGCTCCGGCCGCTTCTCCGTACGGACGAAGGCCGGAAAGTAGGCATTCCACAGAGCTGCGGTGACGACATTGGCGACCAGCATCAGACGATAGGCCGAGACGAACTGGCCGACCGCGTCGTCGCCATGGGTGAAGCCCAGCAGGAGGGTACCACTGTTGGCGATCACAAGCAGTGCCGCCTGCGTAAGCGCCAGCGGCCAAGCCTCACGAACGAGACCGTGCGCACCGGCCAGCGTGGGCCGCAATCGGAACGGGCGCAGGATGCCGCGGCGGGCGAGGTAGAAGATATTGAAGAAGACGCTACCGAAGGCGAAGGCGACGACCAGCACGGCATAGAGCGTCAGGTCATCCGGACCGTGCACCAGAAGCATCAAGGCGGGCAGCTGCAGGATATTGAAGGCAAGCGCCGCCAGGCTCGGCGCGACCATGCGTTCATGGGCCTGCAGAGCCCACCCGGTGTTCCATGCGGTGACGAACAGGGTCACGCCCTGGATGGCGAGCAGCGTGCTGACGACGGCACCACGCGGCTCCAGCGATGCCGCCACGAGGACGAAGGCGTAGACGATACAGGCCAGAAGCGTCTGAAGGCTGAGCACCAGGGCGATGAACGACTGGCTCCTCTCCGGCGACTGCGCCAACTCGCGCTGGCCGACGAAGGTCAAGCCGGGACTGACCAGCGCCGTGAGATAGGCGATGGCGGCCATGGCCCAGCTCACCTGTCCGATTGCTTCAGGTCCCATCGCACGGCGGACGTAGACGCTGATCAGAATCGTGACGAGAAGGCCGAACACGTTGGTGCCGGCCAGCGTCAGGAAGTTGACGGCGATGCGCCGTCGCGAAACGGGCAGCCTGTCGGCGGACTCTCGGGTCGCTGGTCCGGCACTGTTCATCGGCTGATTGTCGAACGGGATGGAGGGCAGGCCAGTGATTTCGCTCGGAACCACCAGAAGGACACGGACTGCAGGCGCAAAAAGCGATGGGTGCAGGAGCAAAAGCGATGCATCATGCGTCCGTGGGATGTAGGCGCCCGAGTGGGATCGGGCGCATGCGTCCGTGGGTGTCGGGTGTCCGAGTGGGATCGGGCGCTCGGTGTGACTTGGGGGCGTCCGTGAGCGGCGGGCGCTCGGTAGATCGGGTGTGGTCGTGGGAATCGGGAAGCCTCGCTTGTCCGTGCTCATCTGCACGCGCAACCGTGCGCAGAAGGCACAGCGAGCCGTCGCCAGCGTGCTCGCCAACTCCTTCGGGGAGTTCGAGCTCATCGTCGTCGACCAGAGCACCGACAACGCTACGCGCGAGGCGGTGGCGGCGATCCGCGACGAGCGCATCCGCTACATCCCCACCAATACGGTGGGCGTGGCGATCTCGCGCAATATCGCGATCCGCTCTGCGGCAGCCGACATCGTGGTCTTCACCGACGACGACTGCATCTGCGATCGCCACTGGCTGCAGGCCATCGTCGACGAGTTCGCGGCCGATCCAGCCGCGTTGGGCGTGTATGGTCGCGTAGTGCCCTACGGCAGAACGGGTTCATCGACCTGGGACGGCGTCAGCGAGGCGGACGGCATGATCTGTCCGGCGCTCATGCAGGCGAGGAAGCGCCTCGTGATCGACCGGCCGGCGATACCCCATCTCGTGCTGGGCGGCGGCAACAATATGTCGTTCCGCAAGACAGCGTTCCTGCGGGTCGGCCTGTTCAACGAAATGCTCGGCCCGGGATCGCGCATCGGCACGGGCGAGGATACGGAGTTGTCCTACCGTCTGATGTTCCGTCACTGCCGGCTGATCTATTCACCGCAACCGGTGGTCGAGCACGACAACTGGATGGAGATGGCGCAGTTCGTCCATCACATGCAGGTGGCGATGCGTGTGCAAGCGGCGGTCTTCACGGCCTACGCCCTGCGCTTCGACCGCCTGTCCGTGGCCCATCTTGCACGGACGGCCTGGTATCTCGCCGGCAACCGCATGGGAATCGGCTCCGCAACGGCCGGCCTGTACCATTTCGCGACCGGGTTCCCGTGGGGTGTGAAGCTGCGCCTGACCAAGCCGCCCCAGCTTCGTGACCCGCCGCAACCGACGCAGGCCTGAGGCGCTGCGACGTCGAAGGGACGTCAGACGAAGAAGAAGTTCTCCGGATGGGAACGCGGCAGCTCCACCGTCAATTGCCCCGAACTCTCGTGCAGATGGATCTCGGCACCGGAGGTCGGCGCGATGTCGACGTCCCCCGCTCCGGCGCCGGCCTGCACTGCGCGGCATCGCCACCTCATCCAGGGCGCAGTTCAGCAGTCATCGCTGAGCAGGCTTACGATCGTGCCATACCGTGACTTGCAGAAGCGGCGCAAAGCCATCGCTTCTGGAATCGCAGTGCGATCGATTGGACAGCCTGTCGACGGTCACGCAGGCTTTGCTTCGCCCTGCAAACTGCCAAGGCTGCTTCCCTCGACAAGCACGCGCGAGCTGATGCTCTCACGATGCTCTCGCTGATCAAGCGCTCCATGCTCGCTCTCGATCTGCATGACGCGTGCACGCAACGAGATCTTAGCGGCTGCTGCGGACGGCTCCTCGACAGGGCGGCTATTTCTTCCGCGCATGGCAACAAGAAAGCGTGAGCTGCGTTTCAGCCATTGGTGCGGCGCTGGTGTGGGACAGAGCGATGATGCGACGGTTTCTAACGGCAGCGCTTTGCTGCGGTATCTTATGCGCTCTCGCCAGTGTCAGCGGAGTTGAAGCCCAGACCAGCGGTGTAGGCGGTGTCGCCGGGGCGGCGGTTGGCGGTGTCGGTGCAGCCGTCGGCGGCGTTGGCGCGGCGGTTGGCGGTGTCGGTGCAGGCGTCGGCGGAGTCGGCGCGGCGGTCGGTGGTGTCGGTGCAGGCGTCGGCGGCGGCGTCGGTGCAGCGGTCAGCGGAGTCGGCGCTGCTGTCGGCGGCGCCGGTGCCGCTGTCGGGCGGCGCCGGTGCCGCTGTTGGCGGCGTCGGTGCTGCTGTTGGCGGCGGCAGCGGCGGAGGCAGCGCAGCTGGCAGCAGCGCGGCAAGCAGCGCAGCAGGCGGCTCTGGAGGCGGTTCAGCCAGCGGCGGCGCGAGCGGCGACGGCGCCGGTAGTGGCACGGCCGGCAACGGCAGCTCCGGGAGTGCGGCCGGAAGCAGCGCCGCCGCGGGAGGAGCAAGCGGTGCTTCACCGAGCGCGAGTGCTGCCGGCACTGGAACGAGCAGCGCAACCGCAGCCAACCTTGGAATCCATGATTTCGGCACGATCTCCACCGGGCTTGCCACCACAGCCGCCTCGCCGGCGTCCGGCGCAAATAGCGGTTCCCAAGCTGCAGGCATGGCTTGGCCTGTCTTCTCAGGGTCGAGCCCAAACGGGGCCGGCCCGGGCCAGGCCGGATCGTCGAAGAGCGCCTATTCCATGGAGGCGGTCTACTTCCGCCCCGAGAAGTTCAAGACCAAGGCCGACTGCCTGACCGCCGCCTATCGGCAGGCGTTGCCGCTCGCGGTCTGCCGTTGACGAGCGCAACGGCTTGGCGTGACGCCGCGCCGTTGCACATGCGGCTGAGCCTTGCGGCCTCGATCCTCCTTCACCTTCCTCTCGTCATGGTTTTGCAGCCCCGGTTGCTGCCGGAGAAGGAGCGCTTTTCGCCGTGGGCGATCGAGGTAACGCTCGACCGCACCTTGGCATCGGCCGCGCTGCCGCCCGCATCACAGGCCGGACTCGAGGCCGGCCGCATTCTGCCGTCGGGGTCCGTTGACCTGGCCCGAACCGCCCCGGCGCTCGGGCCGCCGGACGCCGTCCCGTTGCGACCGGCACTGTCGTCATCGCAAGCAGTTCTACCCTTGCCGCTGGCGATGCCGCTGGCGCCCGAGCAATCATTGCCGCTCCCGCAAGCCCCACCCGTCGTGACCGAGCACGACCCGGCGTTCTCGAAGCCGTCAAGCAGGGCGCCGGATGTCCTGGACCGTGTCCAGGCGCCGCCGCTGCGCCAGTCCGAACGACAGGCTGCGCCACGCCCGGAGCCGCAGCACGGCGCCAACACCGCCGCAAGGGCCCCCGCCGCACGAGAGCAGGCGCGAGGATCCGACCGGGCGGCCCTGACGAGCCGGCACGACGCTCGCCAGGACTACATCCTGAACATCGTGCGCAAGCTTTCGCACATGCGGTTCCTCGCCGATTCCGGTTCCGCCCCGAAGGCGCGCGGCGTGGTCATCGCCCGCCTCACCGTGGCGCGCGACGGAACGCTCGCCGATTTGTCGCTGGCCGAGGGCAGCGGATCAGCGGGTGTCGACCGCAGTGTCCTGGAAGCGATCCGCAAGGCGGCCCCCTTCGCGCCACTGCCCAAGGACTTCGCTGACAACCGCTTCACCTTCATCTTGCCGATCAACTACACGCGAGAGCTGTAGAGCGGTTCATTCTTCCGGGAGCATCATGCGGATCTTCAGCTTGCCGGCCTGCTGGGCCGCTCTACTGGCCGGCGCTGGAATGGCCGCGGCCCAGACGAAGGCCTACACTTGGGCAGACGTGGATTGCCGGCAGTCGCGGATCGTCGTCTGGTCGGGATTGAAATGCCGGGCCACCAACGTCGTCACGACCGAAGGGGATATCGGGGCGTTCCGCCAGTGGACGGCCTTTGGCTCGGCAAGAGACGGCTACTACGTCCACATGTTCTTGTGGGAGGCCCAGAACAGCTTCTCCTACCTGTCCGCCGACGAGACGACGGCCGAGTTCGTGAAGTGGATGTTCGAGCATGGCAAGTCCGTGACGCAGGTGTCGCCGGTCGCCCGCCACAAGGATGCCGACTACGTAACCTTCACGGATGGCGAGCGGGGACGCTTGTGCGTCGGCTTCCGACGCATGGGCGCATTCCAGCGCGGCGGATACGAGTCGGTGACAGGCGGCATACTCTGCGCACCGTCGGGGAAGACCATTACCGACGACGACGTCGCGCTGTTCGTCGACAACGTGAAGCTCAAGCAGGCCAGGGAATGACGGGTCTCACGAAGGAATGCCCCGCCGCAACTCATCGCATTCGCGCGCACCGGGACTGCGTGTTGCAGGAGGCATGATGGTCCAGGTGATTCCAGCTGGACCATCATGCTCTGGTACCGACTATCGCTGTCAGGTGACTCACGGCTGTCACCCCGAGCGAAGCGAGGGGCCTTTGAGGCCACAGGAAAGGTCCCTCGCTACGCTCGGGATGACACCGAGGCCTGTATCAGCCAGTTGTGATTCCGGGTACTAGTCAATACGGCGCGCCGATCCGACGGGCGTCCACACCGCCAACCTGCCGCAGGCGCTGCGCGCCGTGCGCGATCGCCACCCCGACCTGCGGGTCGAAGTCTCGCTCGCCGACTCCGACGAGCTCATCGCAGCGCTGAAGGCCGGGTGCGGCTGTCGTCGGTCGGCTCGACGCGGCTTGCCTGGCGGGACCTCGCGCGCCCGGGCGCGGCTGGTCATCGAGGTGCGCTCGATCGACGCCATCGTCGCCATGGCTCGGCCGGCCTCGGCGTGTCGATCGTGCCCCAGCCCCGCCAGGCGCTGCTGGAGGCGCACGGCGCGCGCGCGGCCTCGGCCGCGGCGGCGCGCCGATGCGGGCAACCGCAACATCGATGCTGCGGCCGGCGCCCTGGCCGTGGCCTATCGTTGAGGACGGCGACGACAGGAAGCCTTGATGGTAAGTTGCGCGCGGGACCCTGTTGCGTTCGCCAGCGAGACCTGACCGATGACGCACATCAGCAGACAACTGGGCTCGCTTCTTCTTGCCTGCATCACCTTCGTGATGCCCGGCCCGCTGGCCGCGCAGGAACGCGCAATGGTGGCGCTCGCGATCGACGGCGAACAGGTAAGGCTGGCCACGATCACCTACAAGCCGCCGGGCAACGGGCCGTTTCCGACCTTGATCTTCCATCATGGCTCGACCGGTCGCGGCCGTGATCCTGCGCTCTTCGAGCGGCCTTACGATCCCAAGGCGCTGGCCGGCTGGTTCACGGCACGCGGCTGGGCCGTCATCCTGCCGTCGCGTCGCGGGCGCGGCGGCTCGGAAGGCATCTATGACGAAGGCTTCGAGCCCGACCGGGCACAGGGCTACAGCTGCGATCCGGCACTGGCACTCGCCGGCGTGGAGCGCGCCCTGCGCGACATCGATGCCATCACGCCGGTGCTGCTGGCACAGCCCTTTGTCGATCGCGAACGGGTTGCCGTGGGCGGCGTGTCGCGCGGCGGCGTCCTTGCCGTTGCCTGGAGCGGCCGGCAGCCGGCGGTGCCGCGCGCGGCCATAAACTTCGTCGGCGGATGGTTGAGCGAGCGTTGCGCCGCCATCGACGACGTCAATGCCGAGCTCTTTCGTCGCGGCAGTGCCTTCAAGCGCTCGACGATCTGGCTCTACGGCTACAGGCGATTCCTTCTATTCGCTGCGACACAGCCGGCAGAACTTCGCCGCGTTCCGCGCGGCCGGCGGCAAGGGCGCGTTCCGTGAGTATGATCCGCCGGAGGGGCTGGACGGCCATCAGATCGCCGCCATACCGGACCTCTGGACCGAGGCGCTCGAAGGCTATCTCGCCGACCATGACCTGCCGGCCAGGATTCCCGAGGCTGTGGCGATCGACGGCAACACGATCAAGAGGGACGGCATCACCTACAGGCTCTGGGGCATCGACGCGCCCGAGCTCGATCAGCGCTGCTATCCGCAGGGCTGGCGGGCCGGCTTCGTGGCCGCCCGTGCGCTCGCCGCCATGATCGAGCGACGCCCCGTCATTTGCGAGGCCAAGGGCCAGGACAGCTACGGGCGCACGGTGGCACTGTGCCGTGTAGAGGGAAGGGACCTTGGCGCCGCCATGGTCGTGTCCGGCATGGCGCGGGCGGTCACCGCCGACGGCGGCGACTACGTCGAGCAGGAGGTCCAGGCGATGCGGGCGCGCGTCGGCCTCCATGCCCACGCCTGTCTGACGCCGTCGGAGTGGCGAGAGCAACGAGGACTCGGGCATTGAGAAGCGGCCTATCGCTGAGGGAATAATCGCGCAGCAGCGCCGCCGTTACGATCGCATGAACCATTGGTGCCGATCGTCATGACGAATTCATGCAGTGACGTGCACATATCGCGCAAAGGGTATTCTAGGTATGCGTGTATGGTGTTTGCGACTCTCCCATGACGTGAGACTAATCCCAGGCATTCGTGTAGGGGATGTTCACGATGGTTGGCGTTAGTGCTGCTTGTGTTATGCGTGCCATCGGTTCTGTTCTCTGCGTGTCATTGGCCTCCTGATGGCCATATCCGCCGCACGTGCCAATGCGTACTGCCCCACAATCTGACCAACGGTCAGCCTGCCGATGCCGCCCAGGTCATGGCGAATTACAATGCCTTGCTGGCCTGCGTCGCGCCCGGCGGATCGACAAATGCCATCCAATACAACGCCGGCAGCGGCAACCTTGGAGGCGTCGGTCCGCTGACCGACGGTCAACTCGTCATAGGGTCGACCGGCAACGCACCCAGGCGCAAACGCTGACGGCCGGTACTGGCATTGCAATCACCAACGCACCCGGTAGCGTGACCATCGCTGCGACGGGAGCCGCCGGCATCGGCGGTCTCTATCGTCAGGTTATGTCCGCGACGCCGACATCGGCCAGTACGGGCCTCACCAACTGGCTCAATCCGGGCACTGCGGTCGCCAGTGACAGCGCCGTCGGCCTCACCATCGATGCCCCTCCCGTCGCTGCGGCCTTGAGTCTCGTTGGCCGATACAAGGCGGCCCCGACACCGCCCTACACCATCAGGGCCCTCATTGGCGTTACCGTAACACCAACAGCTACAACGGTGTTTATCTGGGATGGTACGATGGAACGGCCAAGCTTCACATAATGCACTTCCAAAGCGTCAATGGCGGCGCGAGCGCTATCGGGGTCGGCAGATGGAGCAGCGCAACCTCTTACGTCAGCAGTGATTTTCAGAGCGCCAACAACGCTTTTTCGCAGCCGATCTGGTTTCAGATTCAAGACGACGGTACCAGCGTCTCGTTCGCATTCAGCCAGGACGGCGCCAATTTCCTGCCGGTATATTCGGTGGCGAAAGCGTCGGGCTACCTCGGCGCGACGGGCTATAGCAATCTGATCTTCATCGTCGATCCGCGCGGCACGTCGCGTACGCTCGGTACCGTGATGTCGTGGACGCAAAACTGATGAAGCGCGCCGCGCTATCGGTTGGGGTTCTCCTGCTGCTGAGCGCCTTCAACCCAGCGGCCGCACAATGCGCGCTGCCGTTTCAACTGACCAACAGCCAGCTGGGCGACGCCACCAAAGTCATGGCGAATTTCAAGGCTCTGGTGAAGTGCTTCGCCCCCGGAGGCGTCACCAACGCTGTCGAATACAAATCATCCACTGCAGGCTTGAGCGGTGCGGGCCCGCTGGTGAACGGACAACTTGTCATCGGCTTGACCGGCGGTGCGCCACAGGCGAAGACGCTGGCCGCGGCGGGCGGCATCGCGATCTCCAACAGCCCAGGCAGCATCACGATTTCCTCGGCAGGCGACCTCTATCGCCAGGTCATGTCGGCAACGCCGACCGCTGCGATGACCGGACTCGGCAACTGGCTCAACCAGGGAAGCGCCGTCGTCAGCGACAGTGCCGTCGGCATCTGTATCGACGCTCCGACGAGCGGCACCTCGGCGAACGTGTCAGGCCGGTATGCAGCAGCGCCGACGGCGCCCTACAAGATAACGGCGCTTATCGCCGCCACGCGCAACAGCACAAACTACAGCGGAGTCGGCATCGGTTGGTACGATGGCACCAACAAACTTCAAACCCTGCAATACATGATCAACAACGGCAGCGCTCCTGTTCTGGTCGTCAACCAATACAACAGCCCAACTTCTGCCAGTGCGAACAACGCCGTCAGTTCAGCCAACGTTTTTTCCCAGCCGATTTGGCTGCAGATCGCGGATGACGGCACCACGGTATCCTTCCTCTTCAGTGAAGACGGCGCGAATTTCCTGTCGCTGTACTCGGTGGCGAAGTCATCGGGCTTCCTCGGCGCGAGCGGCTACAGCAACGTCATTTTCTTCGTCAATCCGCAAGGCGGCCGCACACTCGGCACGTTGCTGTCGTGGACGCAAAGCTGATGCCGCCGAAACCCAGGTGGGCCCGCTGGGTCGCGTCGATGGCGCTGCTCGGTCTCTTCATTGCGGCTGCCGCCGAGGCCGCAGGAGTGACCTATAGCTACGATTTCGTCGGTCGTGTCACGACGGCTGTCTACGACAACGCCGTCTGCATCGTCTACGGCTACGACGCAAACGGCAATCGGTTGTCTCAGACCAACACGTCCGGCGGAACGCCCGTTTCGCCGGTGTGGGGTTCCGGCAAGTGGGGTTGCTTCTTCTGGACGCCGTAGTCGGCTGAGACGGCTGATCGAAAACGACCTCGCTCGAGGAGCAGACGACATGACGGCGCGTAAACGGAACATGTGGTTGGCGGCGCCGGTCGCGCTGGCTCTGCTTCTGCTGGTGCCACTTGCCGCGAGCGCGCAACAACGGGCGACGCCGCCGGCTGGCGAGCCGGCAGCGATGACGATCGGCACGGAACTGCGAGCTGCGCGTCTGCCCGAGGTCATCGTGGCCGCAGGGCCGACCGATGCGGCAGAAGATGGAGCACTCGCGCGAGCGCTGGCGGCCTACCAACGGCGCGAGCGCCCCGACGATACGGCCAGCCTGGAAGCCTTTGTGGCGCAGTACCCCGCATCCGGCTGGGCCGCAGCCGTGCATACCAACATCGGCCTGCTGCGCCTCCATTACGGCTACTTCACACGCGCCATCGATCAGTTTCAGAAGGCCTGGAAAACCGGCCGGAATGCCACCGCGCCCGAGGCGCGCGCCCTGGTCGATCGGGCTGTCGGCGAGCTCGCCCGCCTCTACGCCTCGCTGGGAAAGATCGACGAGCTCACCGCCCTGTTCGGCGAGATGGGCAGCCGGCCTGTGACAGGCTCGGCCACCGAACGTATCCAGGCGGCTCGTGAAGTGCTGTCGGCCGTCGGCAAGGAGGATGCGCATCTCTTCAACTGCGGCCCTCTTGCCCTTCAGTCCCTGATGACGGCGCGGGGGCTCACGTCCGATCAGGTGCTCTTCCTGCAATGGCACAAGAGTTGGACCCAAGAGGGCACCAGCCTGGCCGAGTTGGCCGGCCTCGCCGACAAGGCGAAGTTCGGTTACCGACTGGTCTATCGCTCGGCCCGGGCAAGCCGCTGCCCCTGCCGTCTGTTGCGCATCTGAAGTTGGGGCATTTCGCGGCCATCGTTGGCGAGGCCAACGGGCGCCTGCATGTCGAGGATGCCGCCGTCGATGGGACGACACGCTCTGGATGAGCTACGGAAGGCGTTCGAGAGTGAGGCGAGCGGCTACTTTCTGGTGCCGGCCGAGGTGCCGATGCGCCGATGGCTGGCGGGCCGTCGAGCTGAAGGAAGCAACCACGGCATGGGGCAAGGGGGTAACGACCGGCGACGCAGGCCCGGCGACGTGGGCGACATCGGTGCCAACGCCAAAGAGCGGTGGCTGCCCGATGTGCACGTACAACATCAAGGAATCGAGCGTCAGCGTGTCGCTGTCCGATACGCCGGTGGGTTACGAGCCGGCCTTCGGGCCGTCGGCGAAGCTGTCGCATCAGCTACAACAGCGCGAAGACAAGCCAGCCGGCCACCTTCAATTTCTTCAATGTCGGCCCGAAATGGACGCTCGAATTGGTTGTCCTACGTGACCGACGATCCGGTGAATGCCGGCGCCAGCGTGTCGCGCTTCATGTCGGACGGCGGCGCTTTCACCTATAGCCGGCTACAACGGCGCCACGGGACGGTTCACCGCGCAAGATAGACGACGGCTCGATCCTGGTGCGCGCTGTCGGGCGCCCCTGATCGTCTATCGGCGTCAGCTCGGCAACGGCGGCAGCGAGATCTATTCGATCGTCGGACGGGGCTGTGAGCTATCCGCGCCGCATCTTCCTCACCCAGATCGTCGACCCGCAGGGCAACGCGCTCACGCTGAATTACGATGGCCAGCTCCGACTTGACCTCCGTGACCGACGCGGTCGGCCGGCAGACGACGCTCACCTACGGCATCGCTGGCCAAACCGCTTTCTGGTCACCCAGGTCACCGATCCGTTCGGCCGCAGCGCGACCTTCACCTACAAGGCCGCGCGGTACGCTCGCTTCCATCACCGACATCATCGGCATCACCTCGAGCTTCGGCTACGACGCCAATCGTTCTCGTCAACTCGATGACGACGCCCTACGGCACGACGACCTTCGCCTACACCGCGCCGGGCACGGCGGCACCACCGCGCTTCGTCGCAGGCCACCGATCCGATGGGCTTTTCCGAGCGCGAGGAATGGCTCGAACCGGCACCGATCCCGTCCAGCGATCCCGCAGCCACCGTGCCCACCGGCATGCCGCTCACTCTCAACAACAGCAATCTGCAGTTTCGCAACAGCTTCCATTGGGACAAGAACGCCTACGTCGTTGCCTCCTGCACGCCGACCGGCGGCTGCGACTACACCAAGGCGCGTCTGTCGCATTTCACGCACGTGGCCGCGGGCGGCGCCATCAAGGGCATGGCGCTGGAGAGCACGAAACAGCCGTTGGAGAACCGAGTCTGGTACGCAATGCCGGGACAGGCGAACAGCGCCAACGGCGGGACTTACAATCAGCCGTCGGCGGTCGGACGCGTGCTCGATGACGGCACGACACAGCTCCACCGCTACTCGTACGACACGACAGGCCTTTTCAAGCTGACGCAGGTCACCGATCCGCTGGGTCGCATCACAGCCTTCAACTACGCCAACGGCATCGACCTCATCTCCATCACCCAGGCCACCACGCCGGCCTACAGTCCCGGCGGCAGCATGTGGGTGACGATCGCCCAGTACGTCTACGACTATCGCCATCGGCCAGTCGTCTACTACGACGCCGCGGGCCAGATGACGCTCATGGCCTACAATGCCAGGGGACAGCTTACGTCACTCACCAATCCGCTCGGCGAGACTACCGAATACCAGTACGACACAGCGCACAATCTCACGACGGTGATCAACGCCAACAGCGCGACTGACGCCGGCTACACCTACGATTCCTTCGCGCGTGTCCGGACCTACACCGATTCGGAAGGCTGGACGGCGACCTACGACTACGATGCCGCCGACCGCGTCACCAAGGTGACGTATCCGGACGGCAGCTTCGAGAGCTACGTCTACGACCGGCTCGACCTCGTCGCCTACACCGACCGGCAATATCGCACCTGGACCTACGCCTACGACGCCAACCGGCGGCTCATCTCGGTGACCGATCCACAGAACCAGCAGACCCAGTACGGTTACGACCGCGACGGGCGGATGACCAGCCTGACGGATCCGAAAACCAACGTCACGAGCTGGACCTACGACGTGCAGGGCCGGCTCGATCGGCAAGCAGTATCCCGACACCAGCACCGTCACCTACGCCTACGAGACCACGACCAGCCGTCTGAAATCCGTCACCGACGCGGCAAGCCAGGTCAAGACCTACAGCTACGCCAAGGACGACCGGCTGATGGCCATCGCCTACACCGGCGCCGTCAACCTCACGCCCAACGTCGGCTTCACCTGGGACCCGTACTTCCCGCGCCTGGTCTCGCGCACCGACGGCGCCGGCGCCACGCAGTTCACCTACGTCCCGGTGGGCTCGCTGGGCGCCCTGCAGGTGCAGCAGGAAGCGGGCCCGTTCGCCAACAGCGCCATCACATCGGCCTATGACGAGCTCGGCCGCCTGTCATCGCGCACGGTGCAGGGGGCAGGGGCGGAGACCTTCCAATACGACGCCATTGGCCGGCTCACCGGCCACGCCAGCGACCTCGGCGCCTTCACGTTGGGCTACCTCGGCCAGACCGGCCAGATCACCAGCCGCCAGCTCGCCAGCAGCACTCTCGCTACGACCTGGAGCTACCTCACCAACACCGACGACCGTCGCCTATCAGGCATCAACAACGTCGGTCTGGTCTCGAGCCACTTCTCGACCTTCGCCTATACGACGACGCCTGAGAACTTCATCGGCGCCATCGCCGAGACCAGCGACGCCACCGCGGTCTATCCGCCGGCCGGCAGCCAGGCGGCGACCTACAACAATCTCAACCAGCTCACCAACCTGTCCGGCCAGGCGCTGACCTACGATGCCCTCGGCAACCTGACCTCGGACGGCCAGCGCACTTACGCCTGGGATGCCGAGAACCGGCTGGTGCTGATCACCTATCCTGGCCAGCCCGGCAAGCAGACCGCCTTCACCTACGATGGGCTTGGGCCGCCGTCGCACGATCGCGAGCACGCCACCCGGCGGTGGCAGTGCGACCACGACGGCGCACCTGTGGTGCGGCGACGACATCTGCCAGTCGCGGGACGGCAGCAACACGCCGATCCGCTCATACTATGACGAGGGCGAATACGTGCCGGGCACCCCGGCGTCGCTTTACTACGGCGTCGACCAGATCGGCTCAGTGCGACGGGTGTTCGCCAGTACAACGAGCGCGCCAGCTTACGGCTATGATCCTTACGGCCTGCCGCTGCAGGTGACGGCACCGCTCACCGACTTTGTCTACGGCGGCATGGTCTACAATGCCGACAGCGGGCTCTATCTGACCAACTATCGCGCTTATGATCCTGTCGCAGGACGCTGGCTGTCGCGGGATCTTATTGGCGAGACGAGCGATCCGCTGGCAAACCTTTACGCGTACGTCAGCGGCAACACACCGAATGTTGTCGATCCACTCGGGCTTGTTGGGACACCGAGTCCAAGCCAGGGCCTCAGCGCGCCCTCCGAAGGATGCCAGGAAGTGAAGGCTCTCCCGAGGAACCGAGGGCAGCCTCCTTGCCTTCTTGCTGGCCTCGAGGGAATACCTTGTGGTGTTGCAGGAGGCGGCGGCGGCGGTGGAGGCGGGGGTGGCATTCGCGGCAGCGGTCGAGGAGGAGAGCACACGAAGAATCCGAGGCCGAGTAACTTGCCCAAGCATGAAGAGGGGCAGACAAGGAAGAAGCGCGACTATGGTGGAGAGAAAGGGGATGAGCGTCGCGATCCTCCACGGCGTAAGCCGCCGGGCTGGAAAGGACCATGGCCTCCGAGTGACAATGAATAGCTAGCGGAAAGGGGAACTCGTGAAGAATTCCAAAGCCTACGAAGCAGCGCTTCGCGAGATGCGCAAAAAGAAGCCAAACGCCAATCGTGCGGTAAGGCTCCTGCGGCAGGCGTTGGGTAAAGGTGACGTCACCGCAGCCTACGCCTTGGCGACATGGCACCTTCATGGAACGCACCTGAAGAAGGATGTAGCCAAAGGCGTCGCCCTGCTCAAACGGGCGGCAGAGGAAAATGTCCCCGAAGCTCTGTTTGACTTAGCCGTGTGTTATGAGAAGGGTGCAGGTGCAAGAAAAAATGAAAGAAAGGCATACAATCTGTATCTGCGTGCCGCGATATGGGGCGATCGGCAATCATACTATGAAGTCGGGCGGTGCCTTTACTATGGGGTTGGCGTCAAGAGAAGCAAAGCCGCGGCAAGTCCTTGGTTGGATCGAGCCAAGTCCTTCGGAATTTCATAGGTATCCGTCGCGCGGGAAGCGTCGCTGACCGGCAAGCAGTATCCCGACACCAGCACCGTCACCTACGCCTACGAGACCACGACCAGCCGTTTGAAATCTGTCACCGACGCGGCAAGCCAGGTCAAGACCTACAGCTACGCCAAGGACGACCGGCTGACGGCCGTTGCCTATGCCGGCGCCGTCAACCTCACGCCCAACGTCGGCTTCACCTGGGACCCGTACTTCCCGCGCCTGGTCTCGCGCACCGACGGTGCCGGCACCACGCAGTTCACCTACGGGCCGGCGGGCTCGCTGGGCGCCCTGCAGGTGCAGCAGGAAGCGGGCCCCTTCGCCAACGGCGCCATCACCTCGGCCTATGACGAGCTCGGCCGGCTTTCCTCGCGCACGGTGCAGGGGGCGGGGGCGGAGACCTTCCAGTACGATGCGATCGGTCGGCTCACCGGCCACGCCAGCGACCTCGGCGCCTTCACGCTGGGCTACCTCGGCCAGACCGGCCAGATCACCAGCCGCCAGCTCGCCAGCAGCACGCTGGCCACGACCTGGAGCTACCTCACCAACACCGACGACCGGAGACTCGCCGGCATCAACAACGTCGGCCTGACCTCAGGCCACTTCTCGACCTTCGCCTACACGACCACGCCCGAGAACTTCATCGCCGCCATCACCGAGACCAGCGACGCCACCGCGGTCTATCCGCCGGCCGGCAGCCAGGCGGCGACCTACAACACCCTCAACCAGCTCACCAACCTGTCGGGACAGGCGCTGACCTATGACGCCGTCGGCAACCTGACCTCAGACGGCCAGCGCACTTACGCCTGGGATGCCGAGAACCGGCTGGTGCTGATCACCTATCCCGGCCAGCCCGGCAAGCAGACCGCCTTCACTTATGATGGGCAGGGCCGCCGCCGCACGATCGTGAGCACACCACCCGGCGGTGGCAGTGCGACCACGACGGCGCACCTGTGGTGCGGCGACGACATCTGCCAGTCGCGGGACGGCAGCAACACGCCGATCCGGTCATACTACGACGAGGGCGAGTATGTGCCGGGCACGCCGGCGCAGACACTGTACTACGGCGTCGACCAGATCGGCTCAGTGCGACGGGTGTTCGCCAGTACAACGAGCGCGGCGGCCTACGGCTATGATCCCTATGGCCTGCCGCTGCAGACGACGGCGCCGGTCACGGACTTCGTCTATGCCGGCATGGTCTACAACGCCGACAGTGGGCTCTTTCTGGCGAACTATCGGACATACGATCCCGTCGTGGGTCGGTGGTTGTCACGAGACCCCCTTGAGGAGGGTAGTGACGCGGTCGGGAATTTATACCCCTACGTCGGCAACAATCCACTTGGTTGGATTGATCCACTTGGACTTGAACCTATCCCCAATCCAAGTGGCGTTGTACCCGGTGGCCCATGGACGCCGGCTGGGCCTGGTCAACCTCCTGGGACGTTCTATGGTCCTCCAAAGCCTGGCGGACGTGATATGTGCGTGTGGGTGCCGCCTGAAAACAAAGCAATACCGCCAGGCGCTCGTGGAACAGGTCCTGCCGGCTCCCAGGGATACTGGAAGATGAAAACACCAACGACGCCTTGGGTGAGGCTTGATCAGAGTGGAAAACCGATTACGCCTCAGCAGGCCCATCCCGGAAATCCGGGCTCTCACGGACCGGGTGGACGAGGCGGTGCAGGCGGCGCGGGAGGCGCTGGGGGAGGCTTCGGTGGCGGCGGCTCTGGAGGTGGTGGAAGTGGCATGCCGCCTTCGGGCGGTGTTGGGCCAGGGCCCAAGGGGCCACTGTTGAAGTAAGTAAATGAACTTGCAAATTATCCAAAGAGGAATCCATGACCCCACCAATTGACATCCCGTGGGAAGGGCGCGTCGTCCAAGAAGCCGATGCGTTCGCTCAGCGATGCGCTGAGTTACGGGCAAGTAGTCCCTATCAACGGCCGGCACTTGAAGATGTTATGCCAACTCTGATGACGTCATTGTGGGACCGCGGCTTTAGTCAGACAGAAATCAAGAAAGCCTTTGAACGAGCTATCGCTGAACTGCCTCAATACGCCGCGGGCGAAGAGCGCAGGGGTGACACGCCTTAGCCAAGAGAGCGCGCTGGACCTACGACGTGCAGGGCCGGCTGACCGGCAAGCAGTATCCCGACACCAGCACCGTCACCTACGCCTACGAGACCACGACCAGCCGCCTCAAATCCGTCACCGACGCGGCAAGCCAGGTCAAGACCTACAGCTACGCCAAGGACGACCGGCTGATGGCCATCGCCTACACCGGCGCCGTCAACGCCACGCCCAACGTCGGCTTCACCTGGGACCCGTACTTCCCGCGCCTGGTCTCGCGCACCGACGGCGCCGGCGCCACGCAGTTCACCTACGTCCCGGTGGGCTCGCTGGGCGCCCTGCAGGTCCAGCAAGAAGTCGGGCCCCTTCGCCAACAGCGCCATCACCTCGGCCTATGACGAGCTCGGCCGGCTTTCCTCGCGCACGGTGCAGGGGGCGGGGGCGGAGACCTTCCAGTACGACGCCATCGGGCGACTGGCCGGCCACGGCAGCGACCTCGGCACCTTCACGCTGGGCTATCTCGGCCAGACCGATCAGATCACCAGCCGCCAGCTCGCCAGCTCGACCCTGGCTACGACCTGGAGCTACCTCACCAACACCGACGACCGCCGCCTCGCCGGCATCAACAACGTCGGCCTCGTCTCAGGCCACTTCTCGACCTTCGCCTACACGACCACGCCCGAGAACTTCATCGCCGCCATCACCGAGACCAGCGACGCCACCGCGGTCTATCCGCCGGCCGGCAGCCAGGCGGCGACCTACAACACCCTCAACCAGCTCACCAACCTGTCGGGACAGGCGCTGACCTATGACGCCGTCGGCAACCTGACCTCAGACGGCCAGCGCACTTACGCCTGGGATGCCGAGAACCGGCTGGTGCTGATCACCTATCCCGGCCAGCCCGGCAAGCAGACCGCCTTCACTTATGATGGGCAGGGCCGCCGCCGCACGATCGTGAGCACACCACCCGGCGGTGGCAGTGCGACCACGACGGCGCACCTGTGGTGCGGCGACGACATCTGCCAGTCGCGGGACGGCAGCAACACGCCGATCCGCTCGCACTATGACGAGGGCGAATACGTGCCGGGCACCCCGGCGTCGCTTTACTACGGCGTCGACCAGATCGGCTCAGTGCGACGGGTGTTCGCCAGTACAACGAGCGCGCCAGCTTACGGCTATGATCCTTACGGCCTGCCGCTGCAGGTGACGGCACCGCTCACCGACTTTGTCTACGGCGGCATGGTCTACAATGCCGACAGCGGGCTCTATCTGACCAACTATCGCGCTTATGATCCTGTCGCAGGACGCTGGCTGTCTCGCGATCCACTCGGCGAGCATACCGACCCTTTGAAGAACTTATATCCGTACGCCAATGGCGATCCGATCTCGCTAAGGGACCCTGATGGCCAAGCGATCTGGCCCTTCCCGAGAGGGGGCCGCCGAACTGACGTATGTCCACGACCTCCCATGTGGAGTATGCCAGAGGGGCCTGGTAGCAGGAGTCCGCCGGGGCTCAAGTCGGATGTTCCGGATGTTCCTGACACGCTTGTTGGAACGCAAGACAAGAAGGCTGGCCGTCAAGGCAAACGCCACAACAGCGGCCCTCTTGACCCATCCCAAGGTGGCACAGGTGACCCGCAAAAGGACTTCGACACATTGACAGGAGGCCAAAGTGGCCCCGCTGGCACCGACTACCCGCCTGGCACGCTCATTGGTCCGAATGGAATTGCACTCCGGCCGGGTACTGGTGGCAAAGGCCCGCAAATCGACATTCCCGAGAAAGGGCCTAAACCTCCAGAGGCACTTCACTACCCATAACCCAAGCTATTGCTCCTGAGCGGAAAATGAAAAACATTCTGTTTCACTGGGAAGATGAGGGATCTCTAGTCGAGCATCTTTTCCGTCCATTCGATCGCCTGGCTGTCAAGGTGGACGTAGTCCAGAGGCCTATTGCTGTCCGCCTTATCCGCAATCGGGTACCAACAGTGAAGATTGGCTCAAATATGCATGACGTTGACGATCGAGCCGAAGTAGGTGTCTTGCGGTTCTCAACGGGTGAGGATCGAGAACATTATGGACTGAACATCGACGTGCCATCCGCATTCGGCACTGTTACGACAATCGACAAACTGGTCATCGTTGAGCAGAAGGTCAGAGCCGAGTCCGGCATCGTCTTAGGAAATGCGAAGGGGGCGGAAATTGTTATCGTTGCAAGTGCATCGCCGTTCGGGTTGGCAATCAGCATTCCATGGTCATCGCCTTTACCGAAATTCAGCCCGGAGTACGATCTAGAACAATACACTCGAGTATCGATGACCTAGCGAGATCCAACTCGAAGACACGGATGACGATGCAAACAGCAACTGTTACCTTCAAAGAGACGCCTCAACTTCACAAGAAGCAGTAGCAATCGATCGACATGAAGACGATCAAGTAACGCTTTGCCTGTCGTTGCTGGACGATGGCGATGTTGAACTCGTGATGGACAAGGCAGTGACGAAACGGCTGATCGAAGCATTATCCAACACGATATAGAGCCAGCAGACGCAGTACGGCTACGACCGCGACGGCCGGCCGACGAGCCTGACCGACCCTAAGACCAACGTCACGAGCTGGACCTACGACGTGCAGGGCCGGCTGACCGGCAAGCAGTATCCCGACACCAGCACCGTCACCTACGCCTACGAAACCACGACCAGCCGCTTCAAATTCGTCACCGACGCGGCAAGCCAGGTCAAGACCTACAGCTAGGCCAAGGACGCCCGGCTTTTAGGCATCGCCTACACCGCCGCTGTCAACGCCGCGCCCAACGCCGGCTTCACCTGGGATCCGTATTGTTCCTGCAAAACCATGAACGATAGAGAAAGCACAGTTCTTGTAGCCGTTCAGCAAGCGCTCCTTGGAGAAGTGTCTGCGCGTCTGCGTGCGGTGTCAGTGTCTTGGAGCGACACCAGTTTCCACCTCGACTGCTATTTTGATGGCGAGGTCGACGAGGAAGATCGAGACTCGATGTCGTGTGTAGAAACGGAACTCATGGCGGTGTTCCCGGAAACGCACAAGATTACTCACACCATCGTGCGGCTGGACCATCCCGAACCATTGCCTCAGGAGAACTTGCGGGTCTTCCGAAGAAGGGAATGACGGCTGGTCACACTGGGTCGCCTGCGATCTGAGGCGTCTGGTTTCCGCTTTGGCTTAGGCATAGGGAGACATCTGTGGCCAAAACATTGACCGGAACATGCTTCTGCCGCGCCGTACGCTACGCCGTGGCCGACGAATTCCGCTACGCCATGATCTGCCACTGCTCCAACTGTCGCCGCACCACAGGCTCGGCCTTCAAGCCGTTCGCCGGCATCGAGCGCGAGAAGTTTGCCGTCATTGAGGGTGGCGACAAACTCATGGTCTACGGCGGCGACAAGGCCAACGACACGCACTGCCGCGGCTGCGGCTCGCTGCTGTTCTCTGTCGTCCGCGACGGCGCTTTCGTACATGTCGCCATGGGCACGCTCCTGGATGACCCGTCGATCCGGCCGACCCGGCACATCTTCGTCGGTTCCAAGGCGCCGTGGTTCACCATCACCGACGCCCTGCCACAGTACCAGGAGCATGTTGAGTAAATGCTGCCGGCAGTGCTGGCATGGAGCGGCTTCGACGCCCTCTTATATGGCACGCAAAATTTATCGCATGCACTTACACTGAAGTCATGTATACTAACTGTAGTTGTTGTTTGCGTTTACCCTTTCAGGCATTCTGACGACAGCTCACCTAGCTCCGGGTGCTTCCGGCGAAACACTCTTCGATTGACGGCGCCTGGCGGATACGCGATCTGTAGGCTCAGCAGAACGAGGAGCATCCGATGCGCCTACACATACTGATGGTTGTAGTCGCGGTCTGCCTCCCGCTGCTGGCCGTTGCCCAGACCGCGCCGATGGATTGCACCTCAGGTCCCATAGCCAAGAGCTTCGGCGGCTCGAAATGGCTCGTCAGCAGCTGTGCCGACGAGCGCACAATCATGCTCAGGGCCATGAACGACAGTCCGGCTTTTCCCTGTCTCATCACGATCGCTCCGTCGCCCGAAGGTTACAATGTCGATGGCCGCGGCCGAGGCGATCGGCAGGCGACGGAGGCCGCCATGGCCGAGCTCGGCGCCATGTCGGTGGCGGACATCCATGCCTTGATCGCCGAGACAAAGCAGCTTCAGAAGCCAAAGTGACCGCAGCGAAGCTTATATTACTTTAGTAGTGTTATTTAACTATAGTTATTGACGCAACCGGCCGCCTTTTGTACACTGGTTGCTCACCTTAACTTCAGGGAGCGCCCATGTTTTTCAACGTTCGCCCCAATTTTCGTGGACCTGGCTTCAACGTCCGGGAGCCAGAGGAAGAGGTGCCCGGGTTTCGTCTCAATGCGGATGGCACGGTCGGCAAGGCGTCCCCGCCCGCTGCGAAGGTCGATGACAATCCAGTCGACATCTTCGAGCCGCAGCCATCGGGTGTCTGGCCCCCGCCGTATCTGGCCTTCGCCAGAGGAGTCGGCGCCACGCCCGGCAACATCGCTCGAGGGGCGTTTCTGGATGACATCAAGGAGTTGCCGGAAGCGATCGGGGATCGGGTAGGTGCAATGGCAAAAGGTGCCTATTCGATCTTCCCGGGGGTTTACAACGCGGGCCGTGCTGCTTCGCGAGGGCTGGGGCTTCTCGGTCCGGAGGAAGCCGAACGGTTCCGTCGCGAACTCGAGCTTATTCGCAGCTCCGCCAATGCAATCGTGGATCGCCCTGCTGATGCCGTCCGCGCCGCATATTATGGCGCGGACGAACGCTTCGGGGACCCACTTCTGAAGTGGCACCTGCTGGGCCGAGGAGCGATGGGATATCTTGCCCGCGTAGGTCCCGTGCCGCTCGCTCCTATCGCGCTGGTCGGTGACACGTTGCGCGCCTTCGAAAACGGTCGGCAGAATCTCATAGATGCACTACTGGATGGCATTCAGGGAGAGAGGTAGCGCTCGTGCAGTTTCTCCAGAATTCCCGATGGTCCCCCTACCTCTTGGGGCTGCTGATCGGGCTCCTTATGGCGATCGGCATGCTTTACGTCTGGAGATATTGGCGACCGCTGGCTTTCGCATGGTTGGGACTGTTCATGGTTTTCGTACCGTTCCTGCCGAGGAAGGGCGCCTCCGCCAAGGTGATAGCGACGGCCGTATTCATCGGGACATTCGTCCCGCTCATGCTTCAGTAAATGCAGGCCGCTGACATCAAATCGACGGCGGACCGCCACGAGCGATGTGTTGGGCGGTCAGACGTACTCGACCTTTACGATCTCGTTCTCTTCTTCGCTGGCGGGCGTGCGCATCCTGACGACGGCGCGGGCGATGGGCGAGATCCAGCTGACATGGCCCTTCGAGAGGTCGACCTCGTCGACGCCGACGATCTTGACCGTGCGAGGAATACAAGCAGATCCTCGACCGGCGAAGCCGCGCCAGACGCGGGATCGATGTCTACGGCTTGTAGGTCTTTGCGGGAGCCAACACCACGCTCTCTGCCGGAAATACCGGGAATGCCGGAAAGTCCGACTTTCGCTGGCATTGCAGTCGACCGCTCAGACGTACTCGACCTTCACGATCTCGATCTCTTCCTCGCCGGCCGGCGTGCGCATCTTCACGACGTCGCCTTCGAAGGCGCGCATGACGGCGCGGGCGATGGGCGAGATCCAGCTGACATGGCCCTTCGAGAGGTCGACCTCGTCGACGCCGACGATCTTGACGGTGCGTTCCTCGCCCTTCTCGTTGGCGCAGGTGACGGTGGCGCCGAAGAACACCTGGTCGGTCCTGGGCCGCTTGGCCGGGTCGACGACCTCCGAGCGCTCCAGCCGCTTGGAGAGGAAGCGGATGCGCCGGTCGATCTCGCGCAGGCGCTTCTTGCCGTAGAGATAGTCGCCGTTCTCCGAGCGGTCGCCGTTGGCGGCGGCCCACGACACGATCTGCACGACCTCGGGCCGCTCCTTGCGCATGAGCGTCATCAGCTCCTCGCGCATCCGCTCGAAGCCCTGCGGGGTCATGTAGTTCTTGGCGCCGGCGGGCAGGCCCGCGATCTCGTCGGGGAGATCGTCCCTTCGTCGTCGCCGTCGCTTTCCTTGGTGAAGGCCTTGCTCATTTCGGCTCCTGTTTGACGCCTTGGCGTCACCCCGAGCGTAGTCGAGGGGCCTTTTCTGAAACAGGTCCCTCCGCTTCGGTCGGGACGACGGTCCGAGCTATGTTATTAGCTCTTATGGAAGACCGCCGCCTGCAGCGCGCCTCCGGCGAAAGCCGTGTCGCCTTCGACCTGCGGGACGGCCGGACGCGGCTGGGCGACCTCTATCAACGCGATCCCTGCCGGGTTTTGTTCCCTCAGTCCGAGCCCGGCGAACCGCCGCAGGCCGTGCATTTGACCACCTCGGGCGGGGTCACCGACGGCGATTCCCTCAAGATGGCGATCGAGGTGGGGCCGGGCGCCGTGGCCGTCGCCACCACCCAGGCGGCCGAGAAGATCTACCGGGCCGCCAAGGGCGGCGGCCATTGCGCCATCGATGTCGCCGTGCGCGTGGCCGAGGGGGCTGCCCTGGAATGGCTGCCGCAGGAAAGCATCGTGTTCGAGGGCGCGCGTCTGAAGCGCCGCACCGTGGCCGAGGTCGAGCCGGGCGGCACGCTGCTCGCCTGCGAGATGGTCGTGCTGGGCCGCGCCGCCTCGGGCGAGACTTTCACCAGGGGGCTGCTGCTCGATTCATGGTCGGTGCGACGGACCGGGCGATTGGCCTGGACCGACACCCTGCGTGTCGAAGGCCAGACGCCGACCGGCGCCGGCTTCGGCGCGGCCAATGCGCTCGCCACGGTGATCGGCGTGTGGGACGCGCCGCAGCCGCAATTCGAGAAGGCGCGCGCGTTGCTCGACGCGGCGGCGGACGTGCGCGCCGGCGTCACGCTGGTGAACGGCGTGATGGTGGCCCGGCTGCTGGGCGAGGCTACGGCCGTGCGGCATGCCACGGTCCGCTTTCTCACCGATTTCCGCGGCCGCCGTCTGCCGCGAGTCTGGCATGTTTGATGCAGCCTCTTATAGTCGGGCCACTCACTTGATGGGGCAGGTCGGGGAAACGATCGATGAATCTGACGCCGCGTGAAAAGGACAAGCTGTTAGTCGCCATGGCGGCCAACGTCGCCCGCCGGCGCCTCGAGCGCGGCGTGAAGCTCAACCATCCCGAGGCGATCGCGCTGATCACCGATTTCGTCGTCGAAGGCGCGCGCGACGGCCGCTCGGTGGCCGATCTCATGCAGGCCGGCGCTCACGTGCTGCGGCGCGAGCAGGTGATGGAAGGCGTGGCCGACATCATCGAGGAGATCCAGGTCGAAGCGACCTTCCCCGACGGCACCAAGCTCGTCACCGTCCACGCGCCGATCCGCTGAGGCCCATCATGATCCCAGGTGAAATCAAGGCCGCTCCCGGCGTGATCGAGCTCAACAAGGGCCGCAATCCCATCACCATCGAGGTCGCCAACACCGGCGACCGGCCGATCCAGGTCGGCAGCCACTACCATTTCTTCGAGACCAACGAGGCGCTGAAGTTCGACCGCAAGCGCAGCAAGGGCATGCGGCTCGACATCGCCGCCGGCACCGCCGTGCGCTTCGAGCCCGGCCAGTCGCGCACCGTGCGGCTCACGCCCTACATGGGCGGCCGCGAGAGCCACGGCTTCCAGGCCAAGGTCTCGGGCAAGCTCGGGCCGATCGCCAAGGTCGGCCCGTCGAACGAGGGGCCGACGCGCATTTCCCGCTCGGCCTATGTCCACATGTTCGGGCCGACGACCGGCGACAAGGTGCGGCTGGCCGACACCGACCTCTTCATCGAGGTCGAGAAGGACCATACGACCTACGGCGAGGAGGTGAAGTTCGGCGGCGGCAAGGTGATCCGCGACGGCATGGGCCAGAGCCAGCGCACGCGGGCGCAGGGCGCGGTCGACACCGTGATCACCAATGCGCTGATCGTCGATCACTGGGGCATCGTGAAGGCCGATATCGGCCTCAAGGACGGCCGCATCGTCGGCATCGGCAAGGCCGGCAACCCCGACATCCAGCCCAAGGTCGACATCATCATCGGCCCCGGCACCGAGGCGATCGCGGGCGAGGGCAAGATCGTCACCGCGGGCGGCATCGACTGCCACATCCATTTCATCTGCCCGCAGCAGATCGACGATGCGCTCTACAGCGGCGTCACCACCATGATGGGCGGCGGCACCGGACCCGCGCACGGCACCTTCGCCACCACCATCACGCCCGGCCCCTGGCATATCGGCCGCATGCTGCAGGCGGCCGAGGGCTTTCCGATGAATCTCGGCTTCTTCGGCAAGGGCAACACCTCCAAGCCTGCCGGCATCAAGGAGCAGGTCGAGGCCGGCGCCTGCGGGCTGAAGCTGCACGAGGACTGGGGCACCACGCCCGCCGCCATCGACAATTGCCTGAACGTCGCCGACCGCATGGATGTGCAGGTGGCGATCCACACCGACACGCTGAACGAATCGGGCTTCGTCGAGACCACGCGGGCGGCCTTCAAGGGCCGCGCCATCGCCACCTTCCACACCGAGGGCGCGGGCGGCGGCCATGCGCCCGACATCATTCGCCTGTGCGGCGAGAAGAACGTGATGCCGTCGTCGACCAATCCGACGATGCCCTACACGGTGAACACGGTCGACGAGCATCTCGACATGCTGATGGTCTGCCATCACCTCGACCAGGCGATTCCCGAGGACGTGGCCTTCGCCGAAAGCCGCATCCGCAAGGAGACGATCGCCGCGGAAGATATTCTTCACGACATGGGCGCGTTCTCGATGATGTCGTCCGACAGCCAGGCGATGGGCCGGGTCGGCGAGGTCGTGATCCGCACCTGGCAGACCGCCGACAAGATGAAGAAGCAGCGCGGCCGGCTGAAGGAAGAGGCCGGCGACAACGACAACGTGCGAGTGAAGCGCTACGTCGCCAAGTACACCATCAACCCCGCCATCACCCACGGCATCTCGCGCCACGTCGGCTCGATCGAGGTCGGCAAGCGCGCCGACCTGGTGATCTGGGCGCCGGCCTTCTTCGGCGCCAAGCCCGACTGCGTGCTGATCGGCGGCACGATCGTGGCCGCCCCCATGGGCGATCCCAACGCCTCGATTCCGACGCCGCAGCCGGTGCACTACCGGCCGATGTTCGGCGCCTTCGGCAAGAGCCTTGTAGCCAGCCCGGCGCTGTTCGTGTCGCAGGCCGCCATCACCAAGGGCGTCGCCAGGAAGTGGGGGCTCAGCCGGCCGATGCTGGCGGTCAAGGGCACCCGCAAGATCGGCAAGAAGGACATGATCCACAACACCCTCTGCCCCGAGATCGAGGTCGACCCCGAAACCTACGAGGTCCGCGCCAACGGCGAGCTTCTGACCTGCGAGCCGGCAACGGTGTTGCCGATGGCGCAGCGGTATTTTCTGTTTTGATGTCTCCCTCCGTCGTCCCAACCGGAGCGCCGCAGGCGCGTAGTGGAGGGACCTTCTCTCCACCGGCGGACGGCTGCTTGGGGAGAGAAGGCCCCTCGGCTTCGCTCGGGGCGACGAGAGGGTCATGAAACGCGCCATCGAAGTCCTGCGCGCCGGCCACTGGCCGTCGGCTGAGCGCGCCGACACCGTCACCCTCTTGTTCGACGACCGCTACCGCCGGCGGCTCAGGATGCTGGGCGACGGCGGTCTCGACTTCCTGCTCGACCTGGTCGAGCCCATCGTGCTCCACACCGGCGATGGCCTCAGGCTGGAGGAGGGCGGCTTCGTCGAGGTGAAGGCGGCCGAGGAGGACCTGGTCGAGGTGCGCGGCCGCGACGCCGCCGCGTTCGCGCGCATCGCCTGGCATCTCGGCAATCGCCATCTGCCGGCGGAGATCGCCGCCGACCGCATCCTGATCCGCGACGACCATGTCATCGTCGACATGCTGAAGGGCCTGGGCGCCGAAGTACGCAAGGTCAAGGCGCCGTTCGATCCCGAAGGTGGCGCCTACGGCCAGCACAACCACGATCTCGGCCATCGCCACGGGCCCTTGCACGAAGACCGTCATGGCTGACCCGCTGTACCGCCTGCTTGCGTGGCTGTCGCCCGCCTATCCCATCGGCGCCTTCAGCTACAGCCATGGCGGCGAGACCGCCGTCGAGGAAGGCTTCATCAAGGACCGCGCGAGCCTGGTGACCTGGCTCGAGAGCGTGCTGCTGCGGGGCACCGGCGTCGTCGACGGCGCGCTGTTCGTGGCGGCGTGGCGCACCGCCGAGGCCGGGGACTGGACGTCGTTCGACGCCATCGCCGAGCGCGCCGCGGCCTGGCGCGGCACCTCGGAGATGGCGCTGGAATCGCGCCAGCAGGGCGGTTCGTTCCTGTCGATCACGCGCACCGCCTGGCCGCATCCGACGCTCGAGGCCGTGCACGAGCGGCTGTCGGGCGAGCTCTCGCTGCCGGTTGCCGTCGGGCTGGCGGCGGCGGTGCATGGCATCGCGCTGGACCGCGCCCTCGAAGGCTACCTGCATGCCTTCACCGCCAACCTGATCTCGGCGGCCGTGCGCACCGTGCCGCTGGGCCAGAGCGACGGCCAGATCGCGCTGGCGGCGCTGGAGTCCGCGGTGCGTCAGGCGACCGAGGCCGCGCTCGCCGTGACCTCGCTCGACGAGGTCGGCACGGCCACGCCCCTGCTCGACTGGTGCTCGCTCCGCCACGAGACCCAGTACACGCGCCTGTTCCGGTCATGAGGTTCCGCTCATGACCGTGCTGTTCGCCTTCCTGCTGTTCGTGGGCGTCGGCGTGCTCGCCGTCATCCATGCGATGTGGGGCCTGGGCTACGACTGGCCCGAGGCCAGCGAAGAGGCTTTGGCGCGCAGCGTCGTGGGCGATGGCCGCCGGCGCATGCCGCCGGCCTGGCAGTGCCATGCCGTGGCCGGGCTTTTGGCCGCCGTGGCGATCTGGCCCTTCGTCATGCTGGGTCGCGACGAGGAGTCCTGGGTTCAGTCCGTCACCTTCATCATCGCCGGTGTGTTCGTGGCGCGCGGCGTGGCGGGATATACGCCGACCTGGCGCGGCCATTTTCGCGATGAACCGTTTGCCACGCGCAACAGGCGGTACTATTCGCCATACTGCCTGCTGATGGGCATCGGCTATCTGTCGTTGCTGGCCGGCGAGATGGAGCGTCAATGAGCCTGTGTGGTCGCGCATGACCCTTCCGGTCGCGCTTTCGCTCGTGCTGGCCCTGCTGGCCGCCGCGCACGCCTGGTGGGCGGTGGGCGGGATCTGGCCGGCGGCCAGCGAGCCCGACCTTGCCCGCGCGGTGATCGGCGACGGTCGCGTCCGCATGCCGCCGCCCTGGCAATGCGCCGGCGTGGCTTTGGTGCTGGCAGCGCTCGGCGCCTGGCCGTGGGTGGTCATGCGCTGGCCGGACAGCCAGCTCGTCCTGATGGGTTCGGTCGTGATCGGCGCTGTCTTCTTCATCCGCGGCACGGCGGGCTACAGCGCCCGGTGGCGCGCGCGGTTCACGGCCCAGCCGTTCCGCACCCGCGACTTCTACCTCTATTCACCGCTCTGCCTGGCCCTGGGCGTGGGCTTCATCGCGCTGCTGACGCGGGAGATGCAGTGATGGATTTGCGCGGTCCCTTGCGCGTCGGCGTCGGCGGCCCGGTCGGGTCGGGCAAGACCGCGCTGGTCGAGCGGCTGTGCAAGAAGATGCGCGGCGCGTACGACATCGCCGTCGTCACCAACGACATCTACACCAAGGAAGACGCCGAGTTCCTGACCCGCGCCGGGGCGCTCGAGCCCGAGCGCATCGTCGGCGTCGAGACCGGCGGCTGCCCGCACACCGCGATCCGCGAGGATGCCTCGATCAACCTGGCGGCCGTGTCCGACATCGTGCGCAAATGGCCGGCGCTGGAGATCGTGTTCGTCGAATCGGGCGGCGACAATCTCGCCGCCACCTTCTCGCCCGAGCTGGCCGATCTCACGATCTACGTGATCGACGTGGCCGCCGGCGAGAAGATCCCGCGCAAGGGCGGGCCCGGCATCACCCGCTCCGACCTGCTGGTGATCAACAAGATCGATCTCGCGCCGCTCGTTGGCGCCAATCTCGACGTCATGGACCGCGACGCGCGCCGGATGCGCGGGGTCCGGCCCTTCCTGTTCTCCAACCTCAAGGAGAACAAGGGGGTCGACGACATCGCCGCCTTTATCGTACGGCAGGGCGGCCTCCCAACGCGTTAGGGGGCGGCCCGGCCAGCCAAGTGAAGGGTGAAGTGAAGAGGGGAGTTTTAGAAGATGCGTAAAACGATCTGGCTAAGCGCGCTGCTGCTCGGGATCGCCGGTCCGGCCCTGGCCCATCCCGGCCATGAGGCCTCGGGCTTTCTGCACCCGTTCACCGGCCTGGACCACATGCTGGCCATGGTCGGCGTCGGCCTGTGGGCCGCCCTTCTGGCCGGCCGCAAGCCCGTGATCGCGGTCGCAGTGCCGGCCGCTTTCCTGGCGATGATGGCGATCGGGGCAGCTGCCGGTTTTGCAGGCATAAAATTGCCTCTTGTTGAGGCGGCGATCCTGGCCTCGGTGTTCGTGATCGGCGGTCTCATCATAGGTGCAGTGCGCCTTCCGGCGGCCTGGGCGATGGCGGTCGTCGGCCTGTTCGCGGTCTTCCACGGCTACGCTCACGCCCTCGAAGCGCCCCCGAGCGGGGCAGGCAGCTACATCTTGGGCTTCCTTGCGGCAACGGCACTTTTGCAGGGCGTCGGCCTGGCGCTCGGTTGGCTTGTGCACAGGGTTGTGGGTGACGTCGGCGTGCGTGCTCTGGGCGGCGTTGTGATCGCTGCCGGCGCGGTCGTGTTGATCGCGCATTAAAAGTTATGCCCGGCCCTAGGCAGGGTTTGGCACGGCTTTCGCTCTTGCGGCAGTTGGCGGGGGTATTCCGTCGACAAGAAGGAGAGCGGGATGAAGTTGGGATCGATTCTCAAGACAGGCATGGTCGCCGCGGGCCTGTTGGCCGGCGCCGCAGGCAGCGCCTTGGCGCAGGGCGCGCCGATCAAGGTCGGCGTGCTGCATTCTCTGTCGGGCACGATGGCGATCAGCGAGACGACCCTGAAGGACGTCATGCTGATGCTGATCGAGGAGCAGAACAAGAAGGGCGGCGTGCTCGGCCGCAAGCTCGAGGCCGTGGTCGTCGATCCGGCGTCGAACTGGCCGCTGTTCGCCGAGAAGGCGCGCGAGCTGCTGCAGAAGGAGAAGGTCGCCGCGGTGTTCGGCTGCTGGACCTCGGTCAGCCGCAAGTCGGTGCTGCCGGTGTTCGAGGAGCTGAACGGCATCCTGTTCTACCCGGTCCAGTACGAGGGCGAGGAGAGCTCGCGCAACGTGTTCTACACCGGCGCCGCTCCCAACCAGCAGGCGATCCCGGCCGTCGACTACCTGATGGCCAACGAGAAGGTGCAGCGCTGGGTTCTGGCCGGCACCGACTACGTCTATCCGCGCACGACCAACAAGATCCTCGAGGCGTACCTCAAGCAGAAGGGCGTCAAGCAGGAAGACATCATGATCAACTACACGCCGTTCGGTCATTCCGACTGGCAGTCGATCGTGGCGGAGATCAAGAAGTTCGGCTCGGCCGGCAAGAAGACCGCCGTCGTGTCGACCATCAACGGCGACGCCAACGTGCCGTTCTACAAGGAGCTGGGCAACGCCGGCATCAAGGCCAAGGACATCCCGGTGGTGGCGTTCTCGGTCGGTGAGGAAGAGCTCGCCGGCATCGACACCAAGCCGCTGCTCGGCCATCTCGCCGCCTGGAACTACTTCCAGTCGGTGAAGAACCCGACCAACGAGGCCTTCATCAAGGCCTGGCAGACCTTCACCAAGAACCCCAAGCGGGTGACCAACGATCCGATGGAAGCCCACGTCATCGGCTTCGCCATGTGGATCGAGGCGGTGAAGAAGGCGGGCACCACGGACTCCGACGCGGTGATCGATGCCATGATCGGCATCACCGTGCCGAACCTGTCGGGTGGCTACTCGGCGATGATGCCGAACCACCACATCACCAAGCCGGTCCTGATCGGCGAGATCCAGGGCAACGGCCAGTTCGACACGGTGTGGCAGACCCCGGGCCTGGTGGTCGCGGAAGAGTGGTCGCCCTACCTGCCGGACTCCAAGGACCTGATCGCCGATTGGCGCAAGCCCATGAACTGCGGCAACTTCAACGTCGTCACGGGCAAGTGCGGCGGCAAGGGCAAGTAGGCCCCGCGTTCGTGCAACTCACAGGGGCGGGGCGACTTTCGAGTCGCCCCGTTCTCATCTCCGGGTTATTCGTCAAAGTCATGTTTTTGCTGCGCCTGCTAGCGGGGGTGTCGTCGGCGCTGGCCGCGGTGTTGATCGCCGCGACGGCCTGGGCTGCCGATCTTTCGACCCTCGTGACCAACCTCACCACCGGCGGCTTCGGCGAGCGCGAAAAGGCGATCGGCGAGCTGGTCGCCTCCGGTGAAGGGCGCGCCGCGCCCATCCTCGAGGCGCTGGCGGCAGGCCAGCTCTATGTCCGCAAGGCCGACACCGTCGTGGTCATCGGCAAGCCCGACGGCAACAGGCTCGCGCTCACCGAGGCGGTGTCGGGCAAGCCCGCCGGCTCCGGCACCGAGGCTGAGCTCGACCGCGTGCGCGTCAACAACCGGCTGCGCGGCCTCATCGAGGCGGCGGTCGGCTCGCTCACGCTCATGAGCCCCGACGCCCGCGTCCGGCGCGATGCGGCCGAGTCGCTGTTCAAGCGTCCCGATCCGGCGGCGCTGGGCGCCCTCGACGCGGCGATCGCTGCCGAGAAGGATCAGCGCATCAAGACCGCCTTCCAGGAGGCGCGCGCGGCCGTCGTGCTGGTCTCCGACGCGCCCAAGCAGCAGAAGCTCGAGGCGCTGGAGGTCGTGCGCGAGCGCGGCAACCGCGATGCGCTGAGCGTCCTGCAGGCGGCGATCAACAATGCGTCCGATCCCGAGATCAAGGCCGCGGCCACCACCGCTGCCGCCCAGGTCCGCCAGTCGCTTGCCGCCTGGGAAGCCGCGCAGAACGTCTGGTACGGCATTTCGCTGGGCTCGGTGCTGCTGCTGGCGGCGATCGGGCTTGCCATCACCTTCGGCACCATGGGCGTGATCAACATGGCGCACGGCGAGATGGTCATGCTGGGCGCCTACACGACCTTCGTCGTCCAGGACATCATCCGCACCTCGTTTCCGCACCTGTTCGACGCCTCGCTGGTGATCGCCCTGCCGCTTGCCTTCGTGGTCGCTGGCCTGGTCGGCATCGCCATCGAGCGCGGCATCATCCGTTTCCTGTACGGCCGGCCGCTCGACACGCTGCTCGCCACCTGGGGCCTGTCGCTGGTCCTGCAGCAGGCCGTGCGCTCGATCTTCGGTCCGTCCAATCGCGAGGTCGGCGCGCCGTCCTTCATGTCGGGCGCCTTTCAGCTGGGCCAGCTCACCATCACCTACGGGCGCCTGTGGATCGTGGTGTTCTCGCTCCTGGTGTTTGCCGCCCTCATCCTGGTGCTGCGCAAGACGCCGCTCGGCCTCTACATGCGCGCCGTCACCCAGAACCGGCCGATGGCTTCTGCCATGGGCATCCGGACACCGCGCGTCGATGCGCTGACCTTCGGCCTTGGCTCGGGGATCGCCGGTCTGGCCGGCGTGGCGCTGAGCCAGATCGACAATGTCAGCCCCAACCTCGGCCAGGGCTACATCATCGACTCCTTCATGGTCGTGGTGTTCGGCGGCGTCGGCAATCTGTTCGGCACGCTGGTCGGCGCGACCGCGCTCGGCATCGTCAACAAGTTCCTCGAACCCTATGCCGGCGCCGTGCTGGGCAAGATCCTGGTGCTGGTCTTCATCATCCTGTTCATCCAGCGCCGGCCGCGCGGGCTGTTCGCGCTGAAGGGGCGTTCGGTCGAATGAGGGCGGTCGAATGAGGGCGCTCGAATGATCACGCGCTTCCTCTGGCAGGGCATGGGCCCGAGCTTGCGCGTCGGCGTGCTGTTCGTGCTGGCGATCGGCATCATCTTGCCGCTCTTGAACCAGCTCATGCCGGCCAGCAGCGCATTCTACGTGCCGGCCTGGGTGCTGCAGCTCATCGGCAAGTATCTCTGCTTCGCCTCGCTCGCGCTCGCCGTCGACCTCGTCTGGGGCTTCTGCGGCATCCTCACGCTCGGCCATGCCGCCTTCTTCGCGCTGGGCGGCTACTGCATGGGCATGTACCTGATGCGCCAGATCGGCAGCCGCGGCCAGTACGGCAATCCGCTGTTGCCCGACTTCATGGTGTTCCTGAACTACAAGGAGCTGCCCTGGTTCTGGCACGGCTTCGACCAGTTCTGGTTCGCCGCCATCATGATCGTCCTGGTGCCGAGCGTGCTCGCCCTGGCGCTCGGCTGGTTCGCCTTCAGGAGCCGCGTCACCGGCGTCTACCTCTCGATCATCACCCAGGCCATGACCTTCGCCCTGATGCTCGCGTTCTTCCGCAACGACATGGGCCTGGGCGGCAACAACGGCATGACCGACTTCAAGGACATTTTAGGCTTCTCGGTACAGTCCGACGCCACCCGCGCCACGCTGTGCTTCGCCTCGGCCCTGGTGCTGGCGATCTTCCTGGTGATCGCGGGCGCCGTCGTCGGCTCGCGCTTCGGCAAGGCGCTGACGGCGGTGCGCGATGCCGAAAGCCGCATGCGCTTCCTGGGTTACCGCGTCGAGGGCTATAAGCTCTTCGTCTTCGTGCTGTCGGCGGCGATGGCGGGCGTCGCCGGCGCGCTCTACGTGCCGCAGGTCGGCATCATCAATCCCAGCGAGTTCTCGCCCGGCAACTCGATCGAGGCGGTGCTGTGGGTCGCCGTCGGCGGCCGCGGCACGCTGATCGGCCCGGTGATCGGCGCCTTCGCGGTCAATTTCGGCAAGACGTGGCTCACCGGCGCGCTGCCGGAAGTCTGGCTGTTTGCGTTGGGCGCCCTGTTCATCGCCGTCACGCTGTTCCTGCCCAAGGGCATCGTCGGCCTGTGGTCGCAGATTCGCTCACGCGGGGTGACCCGCAAGGCGAGGGCCCCTGCATGAGTACGAGGGCATGAGCATGACCGAGCAGAGAAGCACCTCGGCGCTGCTCTATCTCAGCGGCGTCACCGTCTCGTTCGACGGCTTCAAGGCGCTGAACAACCTCTCGCTGCTGGTCGAGCCGGGCGAGATGCGGGCCATCATCGGCCCCAACGGCGCCGGCAAGACCACCATGATGGACGTCGTCACCGGCAAGACGCGGCCCGACGAGGGCGAAGTCGTGTTCGACGGCAAGGCCGACCTCACCAAGCTCGACGAGGCCGACATCGCGACCTTGGGCGTCGGGCGGAAGTTCCAGAAGCCCACCGTGTTCGAGAACCACACGGTGCGCGACAACCTCGTGCTGGCGCTGGCCGGCCTGCGCAGCTGGTACAAGCTGCTGCTCGCGGCGCCGACCAAGGCCGAGAGCGCGCGCCTGGACGAGATCCTGTCGATCATCCGCATGGAAGCCCAGCAACACATGCTGGCCGCGCGTCTCAGCCACGGCCAGAAGCAATGGCTCGAGATCGGCATGCTGCTCGCCCAGGATCCCAAGCTGCTGCTGGTCGACGAGCCGGTCGCCGGCATGACCGACGTCGAGACCGAGACCACCGCGCAGGTGCTGCGCGAGATCAACAAGACGCACTCGGTCGTCGTGGTCGAGCACGACATGAGCTTCGTGCGTGCCCTCGGCGTCAAGGTGACGGTGCTGCACGAGGGCTCGATGCTGGCCGAGGGCACGCTCGACCAGGTGAGCGCCGATCCGCGCGTCGTCGAAGTCTATCTCGGACGCTGACGATGCTCGCGGTCGACAACGTCAACCTCTTCTACGGCGCTGCCCAGGCGCTGCGCTCGGTGTCGCTCAGCGCCAGTATCGGCCGCGTCACCTGCCTGCTCGGCCGCAACGGCGTCGGCAAGACCAGCCTGCTGCGCGCCATCTGCGGCCTGCAGCCGATCGCCTCGGGCTCGATTGCCCTCGATGGTGCCGACGTCTCGCGCCTGCCGCCCTACGAGCGCGCGCGGCGCGGCGTGGCACTGGTGCCGCAGGGCCGTGAGATCTTCCCGCTGCTGACGGTGAAGGAGAACCTCGAGACCGGCTTTGCGCCCGTCAGCCGCGACCACAAGAAGGTGCCCGACGAGGTGTTCGAACTCTTCCCGGTGCTGCAGTCGATGCTGCGGCGCCGCGGCGGCGACCTGTCGGGCGGCCAGCAGCAGCAGCTCGCGATCGGTCGGGCCCTCACCATGCGGCCCAAGCTCCTGGTGCTCGACGAGCCGACCGAAGGCATCCAGCCGTCGGTGATCAAGGACATCGGCCGCGCCATCATCTTCCTGCGCCAGCGCGGCGACATGGCGATCCTGCTGGTCGAGCAGTACCTCGACTTCGCCCATGAGCTCGCCGACGATTTCGCCGTGATGGACCGCGGCGAGATCGTGATGGCGGGAACCCGCGAGACCTTCGATACCGAGGCTGTGCGCCGTCACATGACGGTCTGATTTTTGGCGTCCTGGGCGAAGCGAAGGACCTCATCGCCGCTCGCCACCGGCATGAGATCCTTCGCTACGCTCAGGACGACATCGTTTGTCCGCCCCGCACCAGCTTGCCCGGCCGCTCGCCGGTCAGCTCGTCGTTGTGGACCGTCTCGACGCCGGCATTGAAGGTATGGCGATAGCCGGAGGCACGCTGGATCAGGCGCCGTCCGCCCGCCGGCAGGTCGTAGACCACCTCGGGCCGCTTCAAGGCGAGTGCATCGAAGTCGATCACGTTGATGTCTGCCTTGTGGCCCGGCGCCAACAGGCCACGGTCGCGGAGCCCGTAGGCTTCCGCCGTGCCGCGCGTCTGCTTGGCGACGAGGAACTCCAGCGGCAGCTTCGGTCCGCGCGTGCGGTCGCGGCCCCACAGCGTCAACAGCGATGTCGGCGAGGAGGCATCGCAGATCACGCCGACATGCGCGCCGCCGTCGGCCACACCCAGCACCGTCGCCGGATCGGTGATCATCTCGTGCACCACGTCGAGGCTGCCGTAGGCGTAGTTCTCGAACGGCAGCATCAGCAGGCCCTTGCCATCGCGCGACATCAGCTCGTCGAGCGCCACTGCTTGCGGCGTGCGGCCGCGGCGCCTGGCGATGGCGGCAATCGAGTTGTCGACGTCGGGTTCGTAGTCGGGCTTGTCGCCGACCGGAAACATCTTGTGGAACGACTCGGCCATGAAAGCCCGAGGGCCTGACGGCTCCTCGACGAGCCGACGACGCAGATCGGCATCGACCACCAGGCGCTGGTAGCGCTCGGCCGGCGACAGCTTGCGCATCTCGAGCCAGGCGGGATGCGCGGCGAACGGATGGGCCGTCGTCTCCAGCCCCATGATGACACCGATCGGCCGCGAGCCGACCTGCGCGTTGGCGAGCCGCCCGGCCTGGCGCACGCCATGGATCTGATCGAGCGTCTCGCGCCACAGCTTGGGCTGCGCATCGATCTGCACCAACAGGCAGGACAGCGGCCGGCCGGCCAACGCTGACGCTGCCTCCAGCGCTTCGAACTCGCCCGGCCCGAAATCGGAATTGACCTGCAGCACGCCGCGGCCCGCGCGCTTCATGCCAGCCGCGATGCCCAAAAGCTCGGCCTCGCGGGCGCTGAGCGAGGGCGTGAAGCGGCCGTCCTTGGCCTTGTGCTTGGTGGTACGCGAGGTCGTGAAGCCCATCGCGCCGGCGCGCAGGGCCTCCTCGGTGAGGCGCGCCATCTCCTCGATCTCGCGCTCGCTCGGCACCTCGGCATGGTCGGCGCCGCGATCGCCCATGACGTAGAAGCGCAGTGCGCCGTGCGGCAATTGGGCCGCGACATCGACGGCCCGGCTCATCGACGCCAGCGTGTCGAGATAGTCGGGGAAGGATTCCCAGTCGAATTTCACGCCTTCGTTCAGCACCGTGCCGGGAATGTCCTCGACGCCTTCCATCAGGTTGATCAGGTAGGGCGACTTGCCCGGTCGCACCGGCGCGAAGCCGACGCCGCAATTGCCGAACACGGTGGTCGTGACGCCATGCCACGAGGAGGGCGTGACGAACGGATCCCAGGTCGCCTGGCCGTCATAGTGGGTATGGATGTCGACGAAACCGGGCGTGACCATCAGGCCCGCCGCATCGATCTCGCGCCGGCCCTTGCCCAGGTTGGGGCCGACGGCGGCGATCCTGCCGTCCTGCACGGCGACATCGGCCACGCGGCGCGCTGCGCCGGTGCCGTCGAAGGCGGTTCCGTTTCGGATGACGAGGTCAAACATGGCCCGAGGATAGGCCGCGGCCTGCCGGCCGGTCTATGTTCGGAGCCCAAACAAGCCATCGCGTCCGGGGGACCGACCTTTGCAGAAACCGCTTCTCTTTTCGCCGCTGAAGCTGCGCGGCGTCACCGCGCCCAACCGCTGCGTCGTCTCGCCCATGGTGCAGTACCGCGCCACCGACGGGCAGGTGAACGACTACCATCTGGTCCATCTCGGCAAGTTCGCGCTGGGCAAGTTCGGCATCGTCTTCACCGAGAACTGCGCCATCGAGCCGCGCGGCCGGGTCACCCAAGGCGACCTCGGCATGTGGGACGACAGCCAGATCGAAGGCCACAAGCGGCTGGTGCGGTTCCTGAAGCAGGAGGGCGCGCTCGCCGCCACGCAGATCACCCACTCCGGTCGCAAGGGCAGCACGCCACGGTCGTTCGACAAGCCGGGCCAGCTCGGGCCCGACGGCGCGGGCTGGCAGAAGTGGCAGGTGGTCGGTCCCTCCGAGCTGCCGGCCGACAAGGGCTGGACGATCCCCCGTCAGCTCGAGGCGTCCGACATCGACGACCTGGTCAGGAAATTCGGTGAGGCCGCGAAGCGCGCCGATGCCGCGGGCTATGACGTGATCGAGATCCACGGCGCACACGGCTATCTCCTGGCGCAGTTCCTCTCGCCGATCAGCAACAAGCGCAACGACCAGTATGGCGGCGACCGTGCCGGCCGCATGCGCTTCCCGCTGGCCGCGGCGCGCGCCGTGCGCGAGAGCTGGCCCCAGCACAAGCCGATGTTCATCCGCGTCTCGACCGTCGACGGCGCGGGTGGTTGGGAAGTCGAGGACACGGTCGTGTTCGCCAAGGCGCTGAAGGAGCTGGGCGTCGACGTCATCGACTGCTCCTCCGGCGGCCTCACCGGCCTGTCGACGGCGCTGCCGGTGAAGCGCTCGCTGGGTTTCCAGGTCCCGTTCGCCGCGGCGGTGAAGCGGGAGGCCGGCATCTCGACCATGGCGGTCGGCCTCATCCTCGATGGGCCGCAGGCCGAGGCCATTCTGCAGGCCGGCGACGCCGACCTGATCGCGATCGGCCGCCAGGCGCTCTACGACCCGTTCTGGGCCGTGCACGCGGCGCAGGAGCTGGGCTGCGACGGCGACTTCGAGATGTGGACGCCGGAATACGGCTGGTGGCTCGACAAGCGCAAGAACAACCTCGTCGGTTTGAAGAAGTAAGACACGGGGATTCGCAAGATGACAGGCATTCTGGCCGGCCTTCGCATCGTCGAAGGCTCGGCGTTCATTGCCGCGCCTCTGGGCGGCATGACGCTGGCGCAGCTCGGCGCCGACGTGATCCGGTTCGACGATATCAAGGGCGGACTCGACAACGACCGCTGGCCCATCACCAAGGACGGCCGTTCGATCTATTGGGCCGGCCTCAACAAGGGCAAACGTTCGATTGCCGTCGACCTGCGCAATCCGCGCGGTCGCGAGCTTCTGACGGCGCTGATCGCCGCGCCGGGCGAGGGCGCGGGCATCTTCACCACCAACATGCCGGCGCGCGGCTGGCTCTCCTACGAAGAGCTGTCGAAGAAGCGCCCCGATCTGATCGCGCTCAACATCGTCGGCGCACGCGACGGCAGCGCCCATGTCGACTACACGGTGAACGCCATCACCGGCTTCCCCATGGTCACCGGCCCGGTCGGCCACGACGGACCGGTCAACGCCGTGGCGCCGCCGTGGGACCTTGCGACGGCCTATGCCGGCGCGTTGGCGATCGTCGCCGCCGAGCGGCATCGGCGGATGACGGGGCAGGGGCAGAGGATCTTGCTGCCGTTGCAGGACATGGCGTTGGCCGTCACCTCGGCGCTGGGCTACATCGGCGAGGCCGCCGTCAACAAGGTCGACCGCCCGCGCTTCGGCAACGAGATCTTCGGCACCTTCGGCCGCGACTTCAAAACCAAGGACGGCCGCTTCGTCATGATCTGCATCTTCTCCGACCGCCACGTCGATGCCTTGGCTGCGGCCGGCGGCTTCGGCGAGGCGTTCCAGAAGATCGAGGCGGCCAAAGGCGTCGATCTCAAAACCGATGCCGGCCGCTGGACGGCACGCGCCGAGCTATGCGCCGTCATCGAGCCGTGGGTGGCGGCGCAGAACGCAGCCGAGGTCAGCGCCGCGCTCAAGAAGGCCGGCGCCTTATGGGCGCCCTACCAGACCTTCCGCGAGCTCGCGGCCGACAAGGCCAACGTGCTCGACAATCCGATGTTCACCGTGCTCGACCAGCCCGGCATCGGCCGCTATCCGGTGGCCGCCACGCCCTTCCAATTCGGTGCCTTCGAGCGCCAGCGGCCGCGCGTTGCGCCGACGCTGGGCCAGCATACGGACGAAATCCTGTCTGGTGTCCTGGGGCTCAGCGATCGCGAGATCGGCAAGCTTCGCGACGACAAGGTAGTCGGTGGTCCAAGGTAAGATCCTCGTCGCCGGCGGCGGCATCGGTGGCCTCGCCACGGCGCTGGCCCTGGCGCAGAAGGGCATCCCCTCGCTGGTCCTGGAGAAGGCGAGCCAGTTCGGCGAGATCGGCGCCGGCATCCAGCTCGGGCCCAACGCCTTCCACTGCTTCGATCGCCTGGGCGTCGGCGAGGCGGCGCGCGGCATGGCGGTCTATATCGACACGCTGCGCCTGATGGACGCCATCGCCGACGGCGAGATCACCCACATCGATCTCGGCGATGCCTTCCGCAAGCGTTTCGGCAACCCCTATGCCGTCGTCCATCGCGGCGACCTGCATGGCGTGCTGCTGAAGGGCTGCCGCGATCACGCGCTGATCGAGCTCAGCACCAGCGCCGATGTCGTGGGCTACGACCAGGACGGCGCCGGCGTCGCGGTGCGGCTGGCCAATGGCGAGACTTTGCGCGGCGCGGCGCTGATCGGCGCCGACGGCCTGTGGTCCAACGTGCGCCGTCAGGTGACGGCCGACGGCGCGCCGCGTGTTTCGGGTCACACGACCTATCGCTCCGTGATTCCGACCGAGCACATGCCCGAGGATCTGCGCTGGAACGCCGCCACGCTGTGGGCCGGCCCGAAGTGCCACATCGTCCACTACCCATTGTCGGGTTGGAAGGTGTTCAACCTCGTCGTCACCTATCACAACGACGCGCCCGAACCGGTCGCCGGCAAGCCGGTGCCGGTCGAGGAGGTCCGTCGCGGCTTCACCCATGTCTGCCAGCGCGCGCAGAGCATCATCAGCCACGGCAAGGACTGGCGCATGTGGGTGCTGTGCGACCGCGAGCCGACCGACAAGTGGGTCGACGGCAGGGTGGCGCTGCTGGGCGATGCCGCCCATCCCATGCTGCAATACATGGCCCAGGGCGCTTGCATGGCGATGGAGGATGCCGTGTGCCTGGCCGATTCGCTGGCCAAGACCGACAAGCTCGAAAGCGGCCTTACGGCCTATCGCGACCGCCGTGTGCTGCGCACCGCGCGGCTGCAGCTCATGTCACGCGCCATGGGCGATCACGTCTGTCACCCGGCGGGACCGCACGCGGCGCTGCGCAATGCCATCATGAGCGCCAAGAGCCAGGCCGAGTGGCTCGACACGCTGGAATGGCTCTACGGCGGCAATGGGCTCGATTAACATAAATGAATCAATGCATTACAGTCCATTGAATAAACTAGTCAAATAAACTAGTTTGTTAATGAAGAGGTGCATATGACCAGCGTCGGCTCCTTCGAAGCCAAGACCAATTTCTCCGCTCTTTTGGAGCGCGCCGAGCGGGGCGAGCAGATTGTGATCACTCGACGCGGCAAGCCGGTTGCCAAGCTGGTGCCCATCGACACCGTGTCGGCGGGTCGCGCCGCCGAGGCTGTCGAGCAGCTCAAGAAATTGCGGGAAGGCACGACCTTGGGCGGATTGTCGTGGAAAGAGCTCAGGGACGAAGGCCGCAAATATTGAGCATGCTCGTCATCGATGCTTCGCTTGCATTGGCCTGGTGCTTTGGCGATGAGAAGTCGCCCGCCGCAGACAAAGCTATCGACCAAGTGCGTGACGAAGGGGCCTTGGTGCCTTCACTCTGGCGACTTGAGGTGGCCAATGTCTTGTTTGCAGCGGAGCGACGAGGGCGAATAGATCGAGCCGATCTTGAACGCAGACTAAATTTGCTCTCGGCGCTTGCGATTACGACCGATACGGAGACCGATAGCCGCGCCTGGACAGATACCTTTACGCTGGCGCGGGCTCAGCGACTGACGCTCTACGACGCGGCCTATCTTGAGTTGGCCATGCGCCATGGTGCCGAGCTCGCGACGCTGGATCACGATCTCGCGCAGGCAGCACGCCGCATGGGCGTGCCCGTTCTTTCCTGACAGACATGCCCGACACTTCAGGCGCCCGCCCCGTCGCCGTCGAACTCAATGCAGTGCTGGTGGCGCTTATCGGCGACGAGCCGCAGGTCCTGACCCTCGAGGACGGCGCCTTGCTGCCGTCCGGCCCGTTCGAGGGCGATCATCCGACCCTGCAGACCGGCGTGCGCGCCTGGGTCGAACGCCAGACCCATCATCCCTTGGGCTATGTCGAGCAGCTTTACACCTTCGCCGACCGCTACCGCGAATCGACGATGGGCTATCGCATCGTCTCGATCTCCTATCTCGGGCTGACGCGCGAGCGCGCCCCCGCCGGCCAGCACGAGCCCGGCTGGCAGAGCTTCTATCGCTATTTCCCGTGGGAGGACTGGCGCGAGGGCCCGCCGAAGGTCCTGGCGCGCGCCGTCCTGCCGCGCCTCAAGGGCTGGGTGGAGGCGGTGTCCGACGCCGCGCGGCGTGAGCGTCGCCAGAGGGTCGACGGCACCTTCGACGTCGACGCCTGGAACGAGGAACTGGTGCTGCAGCGCTACGAGCTGCTCTACGAGGCTGGCTTGGCGCCGGAGGCCGGCCGGCCGCGCAAACCCGTCGCCGATCCCGTGCCGGGCGAGCCGATGCGCTACGACCATCGCCGCATCCTCGCCACCGGCATCGCGCGACTGCGCGCCAAGATCAAATACCGGCCGGTCGTGTTCGAGCTGATGCCGCCCGACTTTACCCTGGGCCAGCTCCAGCGCGCCGTTGAAGCGCTGGCCGGCCGGCCCTTGCACAAGCAGAACTTCCGCCGCCAGGTCGAGCAGCAGGGCCTGGTCGAGGAGACTGGTGCGGTGACCACCGGCACCGGCGGACGGCCGGCCAAGCTCTACCGTTTCCGCCGCGAGATCGTGCTCGAACGCGCCGTCGCCGGCTCCAAGCTGCCCCTCGACCGCTCCTAGCACCCAGCGAAATGCTCACAGGGAGCACCCTTGACTCCCCTTATGCTCATACTTAGCATTTATATACTCAAATTGAGCATATAGGTGTTAAAATGACTGCCATCGCACCAGCCAGCCAGCTCTACGAACGGGTGAAGTCGGTGATCCTGCCGGCCGAATGGTCGGAGTTCGCGCCCGATGTCGACGCCATCAACCGCCTGAAGCGCGAAAAGAACGCCGTCATCCTGGCGCACAACTACCAGACGCCGGAGATCTTCCATGGCGTGGCCGACATCGTCGGCGACAGCCTGGCGCTCGCCCGCGAGGCCATGAAGGTCGATGCCGAGGTGATCGTGCTGGCGGGCGTTCACTTCATGGCCGAGACCGCCAAGCTCCTCAATCCCGCCAAGCGCGTGCTGATCCCCGACCTGCGCGCGGGCTGCTCGCTCGCCGCCTCGATCACTGCCGAGGATGTGCGCCTGCTGCGCCAGCGCTGGCCCGGCGTGCCGGTCGTCACCTATGTCAACACCTCGGCGGCGGTGAAGGCCGAAAGCGACATCTGCTGCACGTCCGGCAACGCCAGGAAGATCGTCGAGAGCCTGGGCGTGCCGAAGGTGATCATGCTGCCGGACGAATATCTCGCGCAGAACATCGCCCGCGAGACCGACGTCGAGATCGTCACCTGGGCGGGCCACTGCGAGGTCCACGAGCGCTTCTCCGCCGCCGACGTGCGCCAGCTCCGTGCCGGCCATCCCGGTGTCGTCGTGCTGGCCCATCCCGAATGCCCGCCCGAGGTCGTGGCCGAGGCCGATTTCGCGGGTTCGACCGCGGCGATGGCCGACTACGTGACGCGCGAGCGGCCGGGCCGCGTCGTGCTGATGACCGAATGCTCGATGAGCGACAACATCGCCGCCCTCAATCCGGATATCGACTTCGTGCGGCCCTGCAATCTCTGCCCGCACATGAAGCGCATCACGCTGCCCAAGATCCGCCGCGCGCTCGAGACCATGCAATACGAAGTGACGATCGATCCGGCCGTCGCCGACGGCGCCCGCCGCGCCGTCGAGCGCATGCTGGCCGTCCGCTAGGGGAGGCGAGCATGCAGACCCTGCGTCCCCACTTCGCCGGCTGCCCCGTCATCATCGGCGGTGGCCTTGCCGGGCTGATGACCGCGCTGCGGCTGGCACCACGGCCCGTCATCCTGCTGGCCAAGGTGCCATTGTCCGAAGGAGCGGCCTCGGCCTGGGCCCAGGGCGGCATCGCCGCCGCCGTGGGCGAGGACGACCGGCCGGCCCTGCACGCCGCCGACACCTTGGCGGCGGGAGACGGCCTCAGCGATCCGGCCGTCGCCGGCCGCATCGCTGCGGCGGCGCCGGCGGCCATCATCGAGCTCGAGCGCCACGGCGTGGTCTTCGACCGCGATCCGGCTGGCCGCCTGGCGCTTGGCCTGGAGGCGGCGCACGCCCGCCGCCGCATCGTCCATGTCGCGGGCGACGGCACGGGCGCCGCGATCATGCGCGCCCTGGTCGCCGCCGTGCAGGCCACGCCCTCGATCACGGTGATCGAGGGGCTGGAAGCCCGCCGCCTGCTGGTCGACGACCGCGGCATTGCGGGCGTGCTGGCGGCTGGTCCGTCCGACGCCTGCCTGTTGCCGAGCCGCCGGGTCGTGCTGGCGACCGGCGGGCTGGGCGGGCTCTATGCCCACACCACCAACCCGCTGGGCGCCATCGGCCAGGGCCTGGCGCTGGCCGCGCGGGCGGGCGCTGCGCTGGCCGACATGGAGTTCGTGCAGTTCCATCCCACCGCCCTCGATGTCGGGCTCGATCCCATGCCGCTGGTCAGCGAGGCCGTGCGCGGCGAAGGCGCGGTGCTCATAGACGAGACCGGCGCGCGCTTCATGGCGGGCCAGGGGCGTGCTGAGCTCGAGCCGCGCGACGTCGTCTCGCGCGCGGTGGCGGCGCACATCGCGGCCGGCCATTGCGTCTTCCTCGATGCCCGGCCGACGCTCGGCGCGGACTTCGCAAGACATTTCCCCGGCATCACCGCGCGTTGCCGGGCCGCCGGCATCGATCCCGTGCGCCAGCCGATCCCCGTGCGCCCAGCGGTGCACTACCACATGGGCGGCATCGCCGCGGATGCCGAGGGCCGCAGCACCGTCGAGGGCCTGTGGGCCTGCGGCGAGGTCGCGGCAAGCGGCCTGCACGGCGCCAATCGCCTGGCCAGCAACTCGCTGCTCGAGGCGGTGGTCATGGCGGGCGCGGTGGCCGACAGCATCGTCGGCACCGAGCCGGCGCCGCTGCCGGCAGCACGGCCGGTCGAACTGCCGCCGGCGCCGGACGTGACGGCACTGCGCGGCCCGATCAGCGAGACGCTGGGCGTCGTGCGCGACCGTGCTGGCCTCGAGCGGGCGGTCGGGCATCTGCAGCCGCTCGCCTTCAAGGGCGGAGATGCTGCCGATCCGGCGCTGGTCGCCCTGATGATCGCCACCGCGGCCCTCGCACGTGAGGAAAGCCGCGGCGGGCACTGGCGCGCCGATTTCCCGCAGACCTCTCCCGCCTGGGCGCGCCGACTGGTCCAGCGCGTCCACGACACTGTCACCTGGAACAATGGCACCAGGCTCGTCTGCCGGGCGGTGCCGCTGTCGACCGTCCCGCAACCTCTCGTCGCCGGAGCCTGATCATGACGCTCTCACCCCTGCCCATCCTGATGATCGAGGCGCCGGTGCGCGCCGCCCTGCTGGAGGACCTCGGCCGCGCCGGCGACCTCACCACCGATGCCATCGTGCCGCCCACGCTCAAGGCAGAGACGGCGCTTGTGGCGCGCCAAACCGGTGTCGTCGCGGGCCTCGATGCGGCGTCGCTTGCCTTCCGCCTGGTCGATCCCGCAATCCAGGTCCGCATAGAGCGGCCGGACGGCAGCCGCGTGAAGCCCGGCGATCGCATCGCCACGATCGCCGGTCCGGCGCGCGGCATGCTGACGGCCGAGCGCGTGGCGCTGAACTTCCTGGGCCACCTCAGCGGCGTCGCCTCGGCCACGGCGACGTTGGTCGAGGCGGTGCGTGGCCACAAGGCGCGCATCTGCTGCACGCGCAAGACCATGCCTGGCCTGCGTGCGCTGCAGAAGTATGCCGTTCGCGCCGGCGGCGGCATCAATCACCGCTTTGGCTTGGACGATGCCGTGCTGATCAAGGACAACCATGTCGCCGCGGCCGGCGGCGTTGGTGCTGCGATCCGCGCCGCGCGCGCCGGCGTCGGCCATCTGGTCAAGATCGAGGTCGAGATCGATCGGCTGGACCAGCTGGATGAGGCGATGGCTGAGAGGGCCGATGCTGTGTTGCTCGACAATATGGGCCCTGAGACCCTTGCCGAGGCGGTGCGCCGCATCGACAACCGTGCCATCGCCGAGGCGTCGGGCCGCATCACGCCGGCGACGGCGCCCGCCATTGCCGCGAGCGGCGTCGACCTCATCTCGGCCGGCTGGCTGACGCACAGCGCCCAGGTGCTCGATATCGGGCTCGACTGGCGGCATGCTTCGACCGGGGCCGAACGATCGGCGGCGTGAGGGTGTCTATCTTCTCCACGCGGAGGAGGAAGCCATGATCGCTGTCATCTTCGAGGTGTGGCCGGCCGACGGCCACAAGCAGACCTATCTCGACATCGCCGCCTCGCTCCGGCCCGAGCTGGAGCGCATCGACGGTTTCATCAGCATCGAGCGCTTCCAGAGCCTGACCGACGAGGGCAAGCTCCTGTCGCTCTCGTTCTGGCGCGACGAGGCGGCGGTGGCGGCATGGCGCAACGTCGAGCGCCATCGCGCCGCGCAGAAGCGCGGCCGTGAGAGCGTATTTCGCGACTATCGACTGCGCATCGCCGGTGTCGTGCGCGACTACGGGATGACGGAGCGCGCCGAGGCGCCGTCCGATTCGCGTGCGGCCAACGGTTGAGCTCAGGTCGGCGCCGGGATGTTGGCCGCCTTGATCACCTTCCGCCAGCGCTCCGTCTCCGAGGCCAGTCGCTTGGCATAGGCTTCGGGAGTGCCGCCGGTGGTCACGTAGCCCAGGCTCGTCAGCCGCTCGCGCACGCCGTCGACCTTCAGCGCGGCGTTGATGGCAGCGTTCCAGGAGGCGATGGTGTCGGCCGGCGTGCCGACAGTGGTCGCGACGCCGAAATAGACGGCGGCTTCCAGCTCCGGCACGCCCAGCTCGGCGGCGGTGGGCACACTCGAAACGTTGGCGACGCGCTTGGGCGCCCCGCAGATCAGGCCGCGCATCGTGCCGGCATTGATCTGCGCGTCGACCGGTGTGGTGACGTCGACGAACACCTGGACGTGGCCGGCGACGGCGTCACGCAGCGCCTCGGCGGCCGCTTTGTAGGGGATGTGCTGCAGCTTCCCGTTGGTCCGGGTGCTGATGAGCTCGCCCCACAGATGGGGCAGGCCGCCGGTGCTCGAGGTCGAGTAGTGGACCGAGCCGGGCTGGGCTTTCACCCATTCGATGAACTCGGGGAAGGTTTTCGCCGGGTTCTTGGCGTTGACCGCCAGCACGCACGGAATGTCGGCGAGCTGGGAGACCGTGACGAGATCCTTCTGCGGGTCGATCGGCAGCTGCATGTCGAAGGCCGGCAGCAGGGCCGCCGTGGTCGTCATCAGCAGCAGGCTGTTGCCATCAGGCTTGCTCTTGGCAACGTTCACCATTCCAACCATCGTGCCGCCGCCCGGCCGGTTCTCCACGACGATCGACTTGCCAAGATCGCTCGCCATGCGCTCGGCCAGCACGCGCGCCGAGGTGTCGGTGGACCCGCCCGGGCCGTAGGGCACGACCAGGCGAACCGTGCTGCCCGAACTCTGGGCCGAGGCAGCTGCCGGCAGGGTGAGACTGGCGATCGTACCAGCGACGACGGCGCGGCGATTGAGCATCGCGTTCCTCTTGAATGTTGGGCCGGCAACCTAGGCCGCGTGGTCGGTCCATGGAAGCAAAGCCGTCATCGAGGGATCGCCAGCCGAACGACCGAGTGCCGCGCTTTTCGCGCGGCATCTGCTAGAGTTCGATAGGCGAGAGAGAGATCCTAGTGATTGCGAGCCGTGTCATCTCCGGCGTGCTGCTGAGCCTTCTTCCTGCCGTAGCCTTCGCGCAGGATTTCAGCGCCACCTTCTGGCTTGCGCGCGATTCACGCAGCGCCACGGACTGCATGGCCTTCGATCCGCAGTTCACCCGCGAGCACAGGCTGACGGTCAGGGAAGGCAAAGCCACCCTGACATCGCCGGGCGGCATACAGACCAGCCTCAAGCCGGTGAAGCCGGGTGTCTACGAAGAGGATACGGTCATGGACGGTCTGCAGCTCAAACTGGTCGCCGACATCAACAGCAAGACGCTGACGGTGAGCGACAAGTACATCGGTTGCTGGTGGACGGCGAAGTGGAACGGATGAAGAAGGGTCGATTGCCATGTCGTTCGTGCGTACGGTCCTGTTCGCTCTCGCTCTGCTTGCCGGAGCGTTGAGCGCGGGCTTCTTCTACACGTTTTCCATCCTGGTGATGCCGGCGCTCGCCACCGCCGACGCCGCCACGGCCATCGTTGCCATGCAGAAGATCAACCTGTCGGTACGCACGGCGCTCTTTGCCTTCGCCTTCTTCGGCGCGCCGGCACTGGCATTGTTGGCGGCCGCCGCCGCTGGGCTGGCCGGCCATCGCCGTGCCGCCTGGCTCGCGCTTTTAGGCGGCCTGCTGCAGGTCGGCGCGGTGTTCGCCGTGACGATGCTGGTCAACGTGCCGCTGAACGAGGCGCTCGCGCCGGTCGCGGCGTCCGGTCCGGCAGCGGCTGCGACCTGGGCCAGCTACGACGCACAGTGGACGCCGTGGAACCATGTCCGCGCGGTGGGGGCCGCCGTTTCGTTCCTCTTGCTGTTGGCTGCCTTCGCGAGCGACGTCGTGGCTGCCAGACGAGGCCGTAGCTTCTGAGGCCATCCCATTGGGGCTTCGCGACATCAGGATCGTGCTACAGTCACCGTCATGAAGTTCGCCCACATTGGTTTTGCTGTGAAGGATCTTGCGAGGAGTAAGGACTTCTACAAGCAGATATTTGAAGCGTTAGGACTTCCACTGATTGACGAAAGTGAGCAGTCGGTACGCTTCGGAGCGGATGGGCGCGCAATGTTCTACATTCATACGCGCGAAGCGCCCCAAGGCCCTTTTCATGTAGCATTCGAAGTCGATACTCGTGAGGCTGTGAACGAGTTTCATAGAGCAGCTCTTGCGGCAGGCGGAAGGGATAATGGTGTTCCTGGCATAAGGAAACACTACAGCCCAACCTACTATGCTGCGTTTGTGCTCGATCCAGATGGCCATAACATTGAGGCTGTTTGCAGAGGTTAGATGTCTCGGCCGGCCCAGCCTTCCAGAGCGCAGCGAGGGAGCTTTCCTGCGGCCTTGAAGGCCCCTCGCTCCGGTTAGCGCGGGGTAATCCCCGCGCCGGGTGACAGTCGTGACTCGCCAGTTGGATGCCATTGCCATGACATAAAGGCGGCCTTATCTCCTCCTGATGAGAGAGCCCCTCAGCGTATCCCGTCTCGCCGACATCATCGACCAGGCGCGCGGCAAGACGCCGGCCGATCTTGTCGATCAAGTCGGTCGGCATCTTCGACCTGACCTCGGGCGACGTGACGGTGGGCGACATCGCCATCGCCGGCGACCGCATCGTCGGCACGCACGATGCCTACCACGGCGCCACCGAGATCGACGGGCGCGGGCTTATCGCCGTGCCGGGCTTCATCGACAGCCACGTCCATTGCGAATCGAGCCTGGTGCCGCCGCTCGAGTTCGACCGCTGCGTGGTGCCGCGCGGCACGACGACGGCGATCTGCGATCCCCACGAGATCTGCAACGTGCTGGGCGTGCCCGGCCTGAAGTTCTTTTTCGAATGCGCCGCCGTCACGGTCATGGACCTGCGCGTGCAGCTCTCCTCCTGCGTGCCGTCCACGCACCTGGAGACGTCGGGCGCGCGGCTGGAGGCGGAAGACCTGCTGCCCTTCAAGCACCATCCCAAGGTGCTGGGGCTTGCCGAGTTCATGAACGTGCCGGGCGTGCTCAACAAGGATCCGGCGGTGCTGGCCAAGCTTTCAGCCTTCTCCGACGTGCAGATCGACGGCCATTCGCCATTGCTGTCGTCCTACGACCTCAATGCCTATATCGCCGCCGGCGTGCGCAACTGCCACGAGACGACGTCGGCCGCCGAGGCGCGCGAGAAGCTGGCCAAGGGCATGCAGATCCTGGTGCGCGAGGGCACGGTGTCGAAGGACCTCGCCGCCTTGGCCGAGCTGATAACCACCGAGCGCGCGCCGTTCCTGGCGCTCTGCACCGACGACCGCAATCCGCTGGACATTGCCGAGGAAGGCCATCTCGACTACCTGATCCGCGCCGCCATCGGCCGCGGCGTGCGGCCGCTCGATGCCTATCGCGCCGCGACCTGGTCGGCGGCGCGCCATTTTGGCCTGGTCGACCGCGGCCTGGTGGCGCCCGGCCAGCGCGCCGACATCGTGCTGCTGGAGGACCTTGCGACCTGCAAGGTGCAGTCGGTGATCTGCCGCGGCGCACCGGTGACGCCGGATCGCTTCAAGGCGCGGCCTGGCGTGCCGCTGGTCGGGCTCGATTCGGTGAAGCTCAGGCCGGTGACGGCGGCGACCTTCCATATGCCGGCGGCCGGCACCGGGCCGATGCCGGTGATCGGCATCCGGCCGGGCCAGATTCTCACCGACCGGCTGTCGCTGGAACTGACGAAGCGTGACGGCGCTTTCGTGGCCGATGTCGACCGCGATGTCTTGAAGGTCGCGGTCCTGGGCCGGCACAGCGACCACGGCAGCATCGGGCACGGCTTCGTCAAGGGCTTCGGCATCACCAAAGGCGCCATCGCTTCGTCGATCGGTCATGACAGCCACAATGTCTGCGTCATCGGCTGCAACGATGCCGACATGGCGACGGCCGTGAACCGCCTGATCGTCCTGCGCGGCGGCTTTGCCGCGGCCGTCGACGGGCAGGTGACGGCCGAGCTGGCGCTGCCCATCGCCGGCCTGATGAGCGACCGGCCGTTCGAGGAGGTCGAGCAGGGGCTGCGTCGGCTGCGCACTGCTGTTGCGGCGATGGGCACGACGTTGCACGAGCCGTTCCTGCAGATGGCGTTCCTGGCGTTGCCGGTGATCCCGCATCTCAAGATCACGGACAAAGGGTTGGTCGACGTCGACAAGTTCGAGCTCGTGTCGTAACGCGCACGCTGTCATCCCGAGCGTAGCGAGGGACCTTTCCTGTTGCGTTAAAGGTCCCTCGCTACGCTCGGGATGACAGTCTTGTCGTTACTGCGACAGTTCTACCGGATCATCGCCCTCAACTTCGACGACAGCAGGTCGGCCACCAGGACCAGCGCCAGGATCACGATCACGCAAGCCGCCGTGTCCTCGTAGGCGAACAGCTTCATGGAGCTGATGAGCTCGAAGCCGATGCCGCCGGCGCCGACCATGCCGAGCACGGTGGAGACGCGGATGTTGGTCTCGAAGCGATAGAGCACGACGCCGATCCAGGTCGGCAGGACCTGCGGCAGCACGCCGAACACGATGCGCTGCAGGGTGCCGGCGCCGGCGGCGCGCAGGGCGTCGAGCGGGCCCTCGTCGATTTCCTCGATCGCCTCGGCAAAGAACTTGCCGAGCATGCCGGCACCGTGCAGGGCGATGGCCAGCACGCCGGCGAACGGCCCCAATCCGACGGCGGCAACGAAGATCAGCGCCAGGATGATCTCGTTGATGCCGCGCATCACGTTCAGCACCTGGCGCAGCCCATGGAACATCCAGGCATGCGGCGAGAGGTTGCGCGCGGCGAAGAAGCAGATCGGCAGGGCCAGCACGATGCCGAGCAGGGTGCCCCACAGCGCGATCTGCACCGTCTCGATGGCCGGCTTGATCAGCTTCTCCATGAAGGCGAAGTTCGGCGGCAGCATGCGGCCCAGGAAGTCGGCGATCCACGGCAGGCCGGAGATGAAATCGGCGACGCTGAGCCTGGTGCCGACCGCCGACCACCACAGCACGGCGACCGCCAGGCCGACGATCGGAAGCAGGATCCACCAGCCGAGCAGGCCGCGCGGCTTGGTGACGACGAACTGCAGGGACATGATCAGGCCCTCTCTTCGACAGCGGCGGCGGCGGCGATGACGGCTTCGGCAGCAGCGCGGCGGCGCTCGGTGAGGCGCTGCGCGGCGTCGAGCACGTTGGGATCGTCCAGCCCGGGATAGATGCGGCGGATGACCTCGCCCGATACGCCGGCAGGCGGGCCGTCATAGACGACCTCGCCGGCCGACAGGCCGACGATTCGCTCGCCGAACTCCAGGGCATAGTCGATCTGGTGCAGGTTACAGAGCACGGCGATGTTGGATTCCTTGCAGCTCTGCTTGAGGTAGGTCAGCACGATGCGCGAGGTCTTGGGATCGAGGCTCGCCACCGGCTCGTCGGCCAGCATGAACTTGGGGCACTGCGCCAGTGCCCGGGCGATGCCGACGCGCTGCTGCTCGCCGCCCGACAGGGCGTCGGCGCGGCTGTCGGCCTTGTGCAGCAGGGCCACCTGCTCGAGGCAGTGCCGGGCGATCTTCACGTCGGCCTCGGGGAAGAGCTGCAGGCTCGACAGGATGGGCGAGAGATCGGCCATGCGACCGACCAGCACGTTCTTCAGCACGCTCAGCCGCTTCACGAGGTTGTGCTGCTGGAAGATCATGGCGACGTTGCGCCGGAGCAGGCGCAGGTCGCGGGCGCTCGAGCGGAACGGCGTGCCCTCGACCACGATCTCGCCGCCGGTCGGCTCGGCCAGGCGGTTGATGCAGCGCAGCAGCGTCGACTTGCCGGCGCCCGATGGGCCCAGCACGACGACGAACTCGCCGGGCCGGATCGACAGCGTGACGTCCTTCAGCGCCTGGTGCGCGCCATAGGACTTCGCGAGGCCTCGGATCTCGATCATCGCTACTTCTGCTTCTTGAGGTCGATGTTGGCGAGCTTGGCGGTCTCGCGCACCACGTCGTAGGCTTGGTCGTTGGTCGCCTTGAAGCCGTTCAGCTTGCCCTGGTCGGACCAGTTGAGATCCTTGATGGCAAGGAAGGCGGCCTGCACCTTGGCCTTGAGCTCGGGCGAGAGGTCCTTGCGCCACACCATCGGCGATTCCGGGATGGGCGCGGAGCGCCACACGACCTCGATCTCGTCGGCCTTGATATGGCCCTTGGCGATCGCGGCATCGAGGATGCGGTCGGCGATGGTGGCGGCGTCGACCTTGCCGTTGGCGACGGCGACGGCGTTGGCATCGTGCGCGCCGGTGAAGATCACCGTCTTGAAGTCGCGCTTGGGCTCGATGCCGGCCTTCAGCAGCCCGGCCAGCGGGAAGGCGTAGCCCGAGGTCGAGGCGGGGTCGACGAAGGCGAAGTTCTTGCCCTTGAGATCGTCGAGCGTTTTGATGCCGCTCGATTTCCTGGCGATGATCTGGCTGTGATAGTAGGTGCGGCCAGCCTTGGCGGTCTCGGCGATGGCGAAGGCCTCGACCGGCGTCACCGTGGTGGCGAGCACGTAGGAGAACGGGCCGAGATAGGCGATGTCGAGATGCTTGGCGCGCAGCGCCTCGATGACGCCGTTGTAGTCGGTGGCGACGAAACCCTGGACCTTCATGCCGAGGTTCTTCTCGAGAGCGTCGAGGATGTCCTTGCTCTGGGCCAGCATGGCGCGCGAATCCTCGGAGGGGATCAGGCCGACCTTGAGGACCTGCTGGGCGTGGACGCTGCCGGGGCTGAGCAGCGAGCCTGCGGTGAGAAGGCCGAATGTGCGACGCGTTATCCTGGTCATTGTCTTCCTCCCTTTGTTCTTCAGGCGGCCATTGCCGCCAAAAGCGTCTCCCGGCGTCCGATGAAGTTGCGGCCGCGCTCGCCCGCCAAAGCGCCGTCAACCAGCGTCGCCCAGTCGCGCGCGGCGATGCCATGGTCGGTGGCGTTGGACGAGATGCCGAGCTCCTGCAAGAAAGTTTCCAGCCGCGCGGCGCCTGCGCTGAGGTCGGATCCGAAGATGCGGTGCAGGGCGGCGTCGCACGCGACGTCGCAGCCGGCGACGGCGCGCATCACCATGGGCAGGCTGAAGGAGCAGGCGATGCCGTGCGGCACGCCGTGATGCAGCGTCAGGTGATAGGACAGCGCATGGGCAAGCGCGGTCCTGGTGTTGGAGAAGGCGAGCCCGGCGAACAGACTGGCGCGGGACAGCCGCTGGCGAAGCTCGGCGCTGCCGAGGTCACGCGCCAGCAGGGGCAACGCATCCAGCACCTCGCGGGCGGCGACCTCGGCCAGCGACGTCGACACCGGGTTGGCATTGACGTTCCAGATGCTTTCCAGCGCGTGGCTCAGCGCATCGAGGCCAGTGCTGATCGTGATGCCGCGCGGCAGGCCGAGCGTGAGCAGGGGATCGACCAACGCGGTTTCGGGGTAGAGCGCGTCGCGCGCCAGCGAGTATTTCGTCTTGGCTTCGGTGTCCCACACCGTGGCCCAGCTCGTGACCTCGCTGCCGGTGCCGGAGGTGGTGGGCACGGCGATGATCGGCGTGCGGCCGAGCGCGTCGCCGCCCAGGCCGGTCTCGAGAAAACGGCGCACCCGGCCGAAGTCGCCCGCGGCCGCCGCCAGCACCTTCGCGGCATCGATCACCGAACCGCCGCCCAGGGCGACGATTGCCTCGACCGGCTGCGAGGCGGCGGCATAGAGTCGGCAGGATTGCGCGAGGCCGATGAAATCCGGATTGGGGCCGATGTTGCGCACCAGGGCAGCGGGTTCGCCGGCCATGGCAATCACCCGACGCGTCAGCTCGGCGAAAGTGCCACCGCCATTGGCATCGTCGTAAGTGACGAGGCAGTAGGCGCGACCGGCCAGCGCCTTGCCCAGGCCGTCGAACGTGCCCGCGCCGAACCTGACCTCGACTGGATTGCGGTAACGCCACATCCGCGCTCACTCCCGACTTTTCTTGTTCCTTGATGGACAATCTTCGGCTGCGGCTTCACATTCATCCAATTCAAAGTTTCTCTACTATCCATTGAGAAAATCAATATGAGGCACACCCAGCTCCGCTCCTTCCATGCCGTGGCGCATAGCGGCAGCTTCACGGCCGCGGCGCGCGAACTCGGCGTCAGCCAGCCCACCATCACCACGCAGGTGAAGTCGCTGGAGGACGAGTTCGGCATCGAACTGTTCGTCCGGCGCGGCCGGCGCATCGAGCTGACCGAGACCGGCGGCGGCCTTTTGGACATCACACGCCGGCTGTTTGGCGACGAGAAGGAGGCGGCCGACTACCTGAACGAGACGCGCGAGCTCAAGACCGGCCATCTGCGGGTCGGCGCCGTCGGGCCGTATCACGTCACCGACATGCTGGCGGCGTTCAATGCCCGCTATCCCGGCCTCTACGTCTCGGTGACAGTCGGCAATTCACGCCAGACCGTGGCCGACCTGCTCGACTACCGGACCGACGTGGCGGTGCTGGCCCATGTCGATCCCGATCCGCGGCTGGTGGCGATTCCCTATCGCCGGCACCGCGTCGTCGTGATGTGCCCGGCCGAGCATGCCTTCGCCCGCCGCCGTGGGCTGCGGGTGCGCGAGATGGCCGGCCAGCGCCTTATCGTGCGCGAAGCCGGCTCGACGACGCGCCGCGCTTTCGACCAGGCAATGCGCGAGGCCGGCATCGAGCCGCGGGTGGTGATGGAGATCGGCAGCCGCGAATCGATTCGCGAAGCCGTGGCCAAGGGGATCGGGCTCGGCGTGGTATCGGAGGCGGAGTTCATCCCCGACCCGCGCATCCGCGCCCTGCCGGTCACGGATGCGGAAATCTACACCTACGCCCATGTCGTGCATCTGCGCGAGCGGCAGAACGCCCGTTTGGTCCGGGCCTTCCTTGGCGTGTTGAAAGGCTTGCTAACGGGAGCCCGCGCGCCGCGCTAGCAACGAAGGCCGGTCCGTTGCGTTGCCCCGGAACAAGCTTCCGGAGCAAACACCATGGCCAAAACCGGACCGTGTCTTGGACTGCTCGCCGCATTGCTGACATCGACCGTCGGTCCGGCGACTGCGCAACAGATCGCCGCCCAGGCTTTCCCGGCCGAGGTGCGCGGCCAGGTCGAGGATATGATGAGCCGTTCGCTGCTGGCGCCGCCGGTATCGCCGACCGCGACCTGCGGCACCCTGGTCGCCGGCCAGGAGAAGAATTGGTCGGCGCCGGCGCCCTGGAAGCGCGTCTTCTCCCACCATCCGTCGGAATGGTCGTGGCTGCGGCAGTATCCGGCGGGCACCAACCTGCGCTTCTGCCAGTACACGGCGCGGGTGACCGGGACCCAGCCGGAGATCAGCTACACCGCCGAGGTGGTGACCCTCAATCCGACGCCGGCGCAGCTCGTGACCTGGATGGCGAGCGCCTGCCGGACGGCGATCCAGGCAACCGGTGCGCCGCCGGACAGGTTCGATGACTGCGTGCGCGGGCTCTATTGGGGCCAGCCGCTGCAGGCAGCGGACGACAAGAAGAAATTCTTGGGCATCCGGCAATTCTCCGGTGGCCAGTTCGTGGTCGCGGGCGCGGTGACGCTCGACCAGTCGCGCGGCGGCGTGGTCTGCCATCGCGACGGCGTGGCGCTGTTGCGCGAGCGGCCCGGCCTGCCGGCGATCGGCTATTTCGTGCTGACCGAGACGGCGGACGGCCGGACCGCCAAGCAGGTGACCGACGGCGAGCTCGCCGAATGCTTCAAGATCGGCGCGCCCAAGGAATGGCCGGGCGGCTCGGCGGCGCAGCCCGCCGGCACGACCCGCGACCAGTTCTGGAACGCCCTGCCCAAGCTCGGCCGCACGCCGGCGGAGTTCGGCCTCTCGACGCGTGCCGATCTCGAGCCGTCGGAGGTGTGGCGCCGGGTGGTGCGCGAGGCGCATCTGGCGGCGCTGAGGTCGAACAACCACGTGCTGATCGACGCCTGGGTCCTGGCCCACGCCCCCGATCTCTTGCGTTAGCGGAGCGCGGACCTCCAGGTCCGCTCATGCTCTTCGTCTTCCGGACCGCGCGCGTCCCCGCGCGCTCAGACGCGCATGTGAATGCGCTCAGGCGCGCGAGACGCGCGCGGTCCGGAAGAGCATGAGAAGGCGCGTCGAGTTCAACCGCGATTGACGCTGGCGCCTCCATCGACCGGCAGGGTGACGCCGGTGATGAAGTTGGCTTCGTCCGACGCCAGGAACAGGGCCGCATTGGCGACGTCCCAGCCGGTGCCCATCTTGCGGCGCAACGGCACCTTGGAATCGCGCTCGGCCTCGACCTGCTCGCGGCTCTTCTTGAACTCGCGGGCGCGCGTGTCGACGGCCATCGGCGTGTTCATCAGGCCGGGCAGGATGACGTTGGCCCGGATGCCGTACTGGGCGTTCTGGTAGGCGAGCTGCTCGGTGAATGACACCATCGCCGCCTTGGTCGCCTTGTAGGCGACATAGGGATAGGTGGTGATCACGGCCATCGAGGAGATGTTGACGATCGCGCCGCTCTTCTGCTCGCGCATGATCGGGATCACGTGCTTGCAGGCGAGGATGCAGCTCTTGAGGTTGATCGCCACACAGCGGTCGAAGTTCTCCTCGGTGATCTCCAGGAGCTCGGCATCGCCGCCGGAGATCGAGACGCCGACATTGTTGTGCAGGATGTCGATCCTGCCCCAGCGCTTGTGGGCGTCGGCCACGAAGGCCTTGATGTCCGACTCCTTGGTGACATCGGCCTTGAAGGCCGCGGCCGTGCCCTGGTTCTTCTTGATCATGTCGACGGTCTCCTCGGCGCTGCCGAGGTTGTAGTCGACGCACAGCACCTTGGCGCCTTCGCGCGCGAAGGTCAGCGCGGTGGCGCGGCCGTTGCCGACGCCCTCGCCCGGGCTCTGGCCCGCGCCGACGACGATGGCGACTTTGTCCTTCAGGCGCATGTCTTCCTCCTCAATCCGTCATCCCGACCGGAGCGCGCAGCGCGCAGCGGAGGGACCTAATCATCTGGCGCGAAGAAGAGGCCCTTCGACTCCGCTTCGCGTCGCTCAGGGCGATGGCTACGCCATCGGGTACTGCTGCAGTACCTCTTTGTAATAGGGCTCGTTGTCGATCTTCATGGTGGCGAGCACGCGCACCACGGCGCAGTAGTAGGCGATGATCAGCACCAGGTCGGTCATGTGCTCGTTCGACAGGTCCTTCTTGATCTCGGCGAAGGTCGCCTCGGACATGCCGATATCGCGCGTCATCTCGCGCGCGCCCTTGAGGATCGCCTTGGCGAGCGGCTCGAGCTTGGAGGGCTTGCCCTCGGTCTCGGCCATCAGGCCCTGGATATCCTCGTCGGTGACGCCGAATTCCTTGCCGATCCGGACGTGATGAGTGAACTCGTACTCCGAGCGCTCGAGCCAGCCGACCTGCAGGATGGCGAGTTCGCGCAGCCTGGGATCGAGCTTGCTCTTGAAACGGATGAAGTTGCCGATGCCGTTGAAGGCCTTGGCCATGTCCGGCGAGTTGACCAGCAGCTTGTGCAGGTTGGTGTTGCGCTTCAGCATGTCGCGATATTCGGGCGCGACCTGGTCGGGCTCGAGATAGGGCAGGCGGGCCATTCTTTGCGTTCCTCCTCTTATTCGGACCGCGGGCTGGGTCGCGGTCTACCGCGACCTACCCGCCCGCTCATGATCATGAGGCGGGCGGGACGCCCGCGGTCCTCTACTGACTCTCTGAATCGCGTTCCGGTCCCTGCAAGGTCACGCCGCCGTCGACCACCAGCACGTGGCCGGTGATGTAGCGGGCGTGGTTGGACAGCAGGAAGCGCACGGCGTGGCCGATGTCCCAGCCGGTGCCTTCGATCTTCAGCACCGAGGCCTTGGCGCGCGCCGCGCGCGCGGCCTCGCTCATGCCGTTGCCGCGATTGACCATCGGCGTGAACATCGGGCCGGGGCAGATGCAGTTGACCCGGATGTGGTCGCGGCCGTGATCGACCGCCATCGCCTGGGTGAGACCGATCACGGCGGCCTTGGAGGTCGTGTAGGTGGTGAGCCCGCGCGGCCGCAGCGCCGAGATCGACGAGATGTTGACGATCGAGCCGCCCTTGGCCGTCTTGATCATGGCCGGGATGGCGTGCTTGGAGACCAGGAACATCGTCTCGACATTGACCTGCATGACGCGGCGGTACTCGTCAGGCTTCTCGTCGACGACGCTGCCACGGCTGCCGATGCCGATGTTGTTGTCGAGGAAATCGAGCTGGCCCCAGCGGTCGACCGCGGCATCGACCAGGCGCTTGCACTCGGCCTCCTTGGTCATGTCGCCGGCATAAGCCGCGGCGTGGCCGCCCTCGGCCTTGATCATGTCGGCGGTGCGCTCGGCGAGCTTCATGTCGAGGTCGGCCACCAGCACCCGGGTGCCGGCGCGCGCCAGCAGGATCGCCGCGGCCCGGCCATTACCGATGCCGTCACCGGCGGCGCCGCCGCCCGATACGATCGCGACCTTGCCGGTCAAGCCGGCGTCGTCTTCCGGTCCCTTCATCCGATCCCCCTTGCTACTTTGTCGTCTCGACCGGAGCCGAGCGCAGCGAAGCGCAGCGGAGAGACCTCGCTTGCATCGGGCAAGGCCCCTCGGCTTCGCTCGGGGCGACGGGACCAATCATTTCATGTCGTCCCAGTCGATGCGGAAGGCATCCCCCTGTCGCTTTATGGTGCCGGCATTGGCGCCCGGGAAGTGCGCCGGGCAGAGCAGTGCATTGCTTTCCGTGCAATCCTCCAGGAGCCGGCGTCGCGAGCGCGCCGACATCTCCTGGTCCGAGCAGAACTGGCTCGACCAGTCGGGATGATAGACCTGGATCGGGTGATGCATGATGTCGCCCGAGAAGCAGGCCTGCCGGTCGCCGTCCTTGAGGTTGATGGCGATCGAGCCCGGCGTATGGCCGGGATAGTCCTTTATGGTGAGCAACGGGTCGGGCTGGTGGTCGCTGTCGATCATCACCGCCTTGCCGGCCTCGACGATGGGCAGCACCGAATCGTCGAACGAGCCGTCATTGACCTTGCCGTCGCCCTGCTTGCCGCGCTCGCTCTCCCAGTGGGCGTATTCGCGCTTGCCGAACAGGTATTTGGCGTTGGGAAAGGTCGGCACCCAGCGGCCGTCGACCAGCTGGGTGTTCCAGCCGACATGATCGACGTGCAGATGGGTGCACATCACCAAGTCGACCGACTCCGGGCTGCAGCCGCAGGCTTTCAGCCGATTGAGGAACGGCGTGTCGAGATTGCGCCAGCCTGGATTGGTGCGCTGCTTGTGATTGCCGAGGCAGGTGTCGATCAGGATGGTGTGGCGGGGCGTCTTGACGATCCAGGTGTGAATCGAGCCTACGAGGCGGTCGGAGCCAGGCTCGACATGGTCGGGCACCATCCAGCTCTTCTGGGCGTCGAAGGCCTCCTGGTTGAACTTGGGAAACATGCGCGCCGGCTTGAAGCCTGCGCCGCAGATCTCCTCGACCTTCTCGATAGTGGCTCCGCCCAGCTTGCGCACCGTCATGGCGTGGCTTCCCCTGCTAGAACGTGACGACGCTGCGGATCGACTGTCCCTTATGCATCAGGTCGAAGGCGTCGTTGATCTTCTCGACCGGCATCACGTGGGTGATGAGCGAATCGATGTCGATCTTCCTGTCCATGTACCAGTCGACGATCTTCGGCACGTCGCGCCGTCCCTTGGCGCCGCCGAAGGCCGTGCCCATCCAGTGCCGGCCGGTGACGAGCTGGAAGGGGCGCGTGGCGATCTCCTGGCCGGCGCCGGCGACGCCGATGATCACCGACTTGCCCCAGCCGCGATGGCAGCATTCCAGCGCCTGGCGCATCAGCTTGGTGTTGCCGACGCATTCGAAGCTGTAGTCGGCGCCGCCGTCGGTCAGCTCGACGAGGTGGGCGACGAGATCCTTGCCCTCGAGCTTCTCGGGATTGACGAAGTGGGTCATGCCGAACTTGCGGCCCAGTGCCTCGCGCTCGGGATTGAGGTCGACGCCCACGATCATGTTGGCGCCGACCAGGCGCGCGCCCTGCACGACGTTCAGCCCGATGCCGCCCAGGCCGAACACCACGACATTGGCGCCGGCCTCGACCTTGGCGGTGTTGATCACCGCGCCGATGCCGGTGGTGACGCCGCAGCCGATGTAGCAGACCTTGTCGAACGGCGCGTCGGTCCGGATCTTGGCCAGCGCGATCTCGGGCAGCACGGTGTAATTCGAGAAGGTCGAGCAGCCCATGTAGTGATGGACCTTCTTGCCCTTGAGCGAGAAGCGCGAGGTGCCGTCGGGCATCACGCCCTGGCCCTGGGTCGAGCGGATGGCGGTGCAAAGGTTGGTCTTGCCCGACAGGCAGGATTTGCAGGCGCGGCATTCGGGCGTGTAGAGCGGGATCACGTGGTCGCCCTTCTTCAGCGACACGATGCCCGGCCCGACATCGACCACCACGCCCGCACCTTCGTGGCCGAAGATCACGGGGAACAGCCCTTCGGGATCGCCGCCCGAGCGCGTGAACTCGTCGGTGTGGCAGACGCCCGACGCCTTGATCTCGACCAGGACCTCGCCGAACTTCGGCCCTTCGAGGTCGACGTCCTCGATCTCGAGATTCTTGCCGGCCTCGAAGCAGACTGCCGCCTTTGTCTTCACGCTCTTCCCCCTCCGATCAGGGGGCGAAGCCTAGAGCAGGGCCAATGCCGACGCCACCGGAGTCGTTGCGCGAGGCGAAAAACCATTGTCATGGTTCTTCCGGACCGCGCGCGTCCCCGCGCGCTCAGACGCGCATGTGAATGCGCTCAGGCGCGCGAGACGCGCGCGGTCCGGAAGAGCATGAAGCCGCCTGATGCGTTCTAGCTCCGCTTGACGAATCTCCTGATCGTCGCGGCGACCTCCTCATCTGTCGCGAAGTTGCCGCGATCGGCGTCGGCGATGCCGGCCAGGACGTCGTCAATCATCTCCTTCTTTGCTTCCCTGTACTGCTCGATCAACCGCCGGCAAAGCTCCGCCGCCGTCGGGATGTCCTCGATGTTCCCGACGCCATGGCCCGCCGTATAGATGTCCTTCCAGCGCTTCTTGTTGTCCTGCGCCGACACGATCTTGCTGGGCAAGGTCGTGCGCAGGATGTCGAGGTCGATGCCGGCGGCTAAAAGGCTGGGCGTCAGCCAGTTGGCCGGCGCGCCGTCGATCGAGGCGGTGAGGAAGACGTCGGTGGCACGCGTCTTCAGGATCATGTCCTTGTGCGCCGCCGCCGCCATCGCCTCCTGGGTGGCGATGAAGCGCGTGCCGATATAGGCGAGGTCGGCGCCCATCGCCTCGGCCGCCAGCACGTCGCGGCCGGTGGTCTGGCCGCCCGCCAGCACGACGGCGAAGTGATCGCCGAGCTGGCGCACCTCGTTCATCAGGGCGAAGGGATTGATCGTGCCGGTGTGGCCGCCCGCGCCGCCGGCCACGGCGATCACGCCGTCGACGCCCGCCTCGAGCGCCTTCTCGGCGTGGCGGCGGTTGGCGATGTCGTGCAGGGCCACGGCGCCCCAGCCATGGATGCGCTTGATGGCGTCGCCCGGCGCGCCCTTCGAGGTGAGCACGACCGGCACCTTGTACTTCTCGACCAGCTCGAGGTCGCCGGCGATAGCGCGGGTTGGAGGCATGCACGACCAGGTTCACCGCCCACGGCGCCGGCTTCCTGCCGGCATCCTCCAGCCGCTTCATGCCGTCCTGCATCTCGTCGAGCCACGCCTGGAACTGCTCGCGGCTGCGCGTGCCGTGGGCCGGGAAGCTGCCCATGATGCCTTCGCCGCAGCAGGCCAAGGTCAGCGCCGGGTTGGAGACCAGGAACATGGGCGCGGCGATGGCGGGGATCGCCATGCGCTCCATCAACTTGTGGACTTCGGCGCGCGGCATCAGACGTCTCCCACGGTCGGCGTCGTCGACGTCACGCCGGATTTCTTCAGGGCCAAGAGCTCGGCATCGCCGTAACCCAAAAGCTCGCGCAACACCGCATCGGTGTGCTGGCCGAGATCCGGCGCGGCGCGTTCGATGGTGATGCCCTTGCCGTCGAGGCGGTAGGGCAGGCCCTTCACCAGCCCACCGTGTTCGTCGCGGACCAATGTCACGCCGGCGAGGCTCGTGTCCTGCAGCAGGTCACCGCCGTCGTTGCACGGCGCGGCCGCGATACCGCGCGCCAGCAGCGCCGCCACGGCGTCGTCGCTGTCCTGGGAGGCGCAATAGGAGGCGAGCTTGGGGTCGCTGTCGGTGACGGCGATCCACCGTCCATCCTTGCAGCGATACGCGTCCTGCTGCGGTACGCCGGCTTCCGTGTTGCCGCGCGGCGCAAGCCGATGAGACGGATCGACCGATGCGGCCAGAATCTCCTCGCCCAGGGTGAAGGAGGCGACCTCGCGCTGCGAGAAGTCGAGGAACGCGCCCTTGCCGCTGCGGCGTGCCTCCATGACGGCCGTGATCACGATGCCGGTGGCGAACAGCGACACGATCTGGTCGGGATAGTTCACGTCCATGCCGGAGATGCGCGGCTCCTCGCCCTCGTAGCCGGTGAGCGCGGCGATGCCCGAGGTGGCGTCGAGCGTCGAGCCGAAAGAGACGTTCATGCGCTCCGGCCCGGTGTCGCCCTGGCTGGAGATGGCGGCGAAGACGATACGCGGGTTGATCGCCTTCAGCGCCTCGTAGCCGAGGTCTGCGCGATCGAGCACACCGCGGCGGAAGTTCTCGACCACGACGTCGCAGTGCGCGGCGAGCGCGCGGATGATGCGCTGGCCTTCAGGATCCTTCAGGTTGAGGGCGAGGCCGCGCTTGTTGCGGTTGGTGAAGCGGAACTGCGGCGAGCGGTTCCACCAGCCTTCATCGTCGTCCATCTTGCCGACGACGCGGAAGGGATCGAGATAGGCGCCCGATTCGATCTTGAGGACGTCGGCGCCAAGGTCGGCCAGCATGGCCGAGGTGTTGGCCCCGGCCGTCAGTAGGCCGAAGTCGAGGACGCGCACGCCCGCGAGGGGCCCGTTCATGCTGCGAGCTCCGCGCGCTCGAGAGGCGGGGCGGGACGCGGCGCGAAGGAGCGGCCGTTCCATTGCACGGGGAGCTGCGGGATCAGAAGCCTGCCGATGTCGGGATGCGTCATCCTGGCGAGGAAGCCGCGGGCGACGTACTGCTCGGTCTGGAGCAGTTCGGCCGGCGTGAAGATCGGTCCGAACGGTACGCCCTTGCCTTGCGCCGTCTTCTGGATCTCGGCGCGCGTCTTGTCGGCAAACCACGGCGCAATGATCCGGTAGAGCTCGGCAATGTGCTTGCGGCGGCCGGCGCGGGTGGCGAACTTCTCGTCCTGCAGCCGCGCATCGCCGATCAGGGTGCGCGTCGCCGGCCACTGCGTCACGGTGTAGACGACGGCGACGTGGCCGTCGCGGCACGGCACGACCTGGAATTCCGACGCCTTGCCTTCGCGGCCGGGCGAGGTGCCGGTGGCGGCTGCTCCCGACGCGGCCTTCCAGTTCACCCACTGCATGACCTCGGCCAGCGACACGCGGACATGCGGCGCGCGTTGTCCGGCCTCGCGCGCGGCGAGCGCGGCGGCAAGGCCGGTGAAGGCGGTCAGACCGGCGGCATAGGAGGCCTGATGGCCGCCGAGCTTCAAGGGTTTGCGTTCGGGCTCGCCGATCATGTGCATCAGGCCGCCCACCGCCTGGATTACAAGCTCGCTGACTGGTCGCGCTGCGGCATCCATTTCCGCTGGAAAGGCCGCGATCTCGATCGGCGTCGCCTTGCCGGCGCGGATCAGCGGCGCGATCGAGGCCGGCTCCTCGAACAGGCAGGCGTGGCTGCGGTCGAGCAGTTGCCCGAGATTTGCACGGCCGGCCTCGGTCCCGAGGTCGAGCACCAGGGAGCGTTTGGACGTATTGAGGAACTGGAACAGCGCGCTGGCACCAGTACTGGCACCGGACGGCAGCAGAGGCGGCGCGTGTCGCACCGGGTCGCCGCCCGGCGGTTCGATCTTGAGGACGTCGGCGCCGAGGTCGGCGGCGATCTTGGCGGCGAGCGACGTCGCCAGCCTGAGGCAAAGCGGCACACCCGTGTCGTTCACCTCGACGATGGTGAAGCGCTGCAAGGGCAGGGAATCCGTGGTCATCGCGCGATGATCGGCGCAAGCCGTGGCTTCGGTCAACGGCACGTGCGTGCTACGGTCGAAAGTCACGGAGGGTTTGATGGCACAGACGGGCAATCACAAGGGGCTGCAGTTCGGAATTTTCCTCGCCCCGTTCCATCGGGTAGGCGAGAACCCCACGCTCGGCATGGCGCGCGACATGGAGCTGATCGAGTGGCTCGACGAGCTGGGCTACGACGAGGCCTGGATCGGCGAGCACCATTCCGCTGGGTGGGAGACCATCGCCTCGCCGGAAGTCTTCATCGGCGCCGCCATCGAGCGCACGCGCTACATCCGGCTGGGTTCGGGCGTGACCAGCCTGCCGTATCACCATCCGCTGATGGTGGCGAACCGCTTCGTGCAGCTCGATCATATGTCGCGCGGCCGCACCATGCTGGGCTGCGGGCCGGGGGCGCTGCCGTCCGACGCCTACATGATGGGCATCGATCCGTCGACCCAGCGCGACCGCATGGAGCAGTCGCTGTCGGCGATCATGCAGCTCCTGAAGTGCGAGGAGCCGGTCACCATGAAGACCGACTGGTTCGAGCTCAAGGAAGCGCGCCTGCATCTGGCACCCTACTCATATCCGCACTTCCCCATCGCCTGCGCCAGCACCATCACGCCCTCGGGCATGATCGCCGCCGGCAAGCATGGGCTGGGCGTGCTGTCGATCGGCGCCGGCCTGCCGGGCGGGCCCGAGGCGATGGCCAAGCAATGGGCGATCTACGAGGAGACCGCGGCCAAGCACGGCCACAAGGCCGACCGCTCGAAGTGGCGCATCGTGGTCAACGCCCACATCGCCGATGACGACGAGCAGGCGCTGCGCGAGGTCCATGCCGGCGAGCGCTGCGAGACCGTGACCTATTTCGAGGACACGCTCGGCCGCCCGCCCGGCCGCTCGGACGATCCGCTGCGCGAGGGCGTGGCCCAGGGCACGACCCTCGTCGGCAGCCCCGACACCGTGGCCAAGGGCATCGAGCGGCTGCTCGGCTACTCCAACGGCGGCTTCGGCGGCATCCTGTTCCGCGCCCACGAATGGGCGAACCGCGAGCAGACGCTGCGTTCCTACGAGCTGTTCGCGCGCTACGTCATGCCGCGCTTCCAGGGCTCGCTCGATACCATCGTCGGCTCGAACACGTGGTCGCGCGAGAACCGCAAGGCGGTGTTCGGACCGACCGTGGCGGCGGTGAAGAAGGCCTTCACCGATGTCGGCCGCGAGGTGCCCGAGGAGTTCCGCCAGCGCACGGTCGGCGCACGCGATGTCAGCAGCGACTAAGGGCCCTTGGCTGCACCTGCCGGTGGTCCTGGCTGCGCTCGCGCTCGCCGCCTGCGCCACTCCCAAAGGCGCGCTCGACAGATCCCAGGTGGAAACGGTCAGAGTCGACGGCCGCTTGTACGAAGTGCGTGTCGCGCCGGCTGAGGTCGAAGGCGAGTACCGGTTGCTGGTCGTGCGGGGCACGATCGCGGTCAGTCCCGATCCTCAGCTCGAAAGCCAACGGCTTTGGAATGTCGTTCAGCCCTTCATGCAGCGGACATGCAAGGGGGCCTTCGTCGTGCTGGAGAATAATCTGGCCGACAAGGTCAATCTCTACATTCGCTTCCGGTGCGGCGCTTAGTACCGCGGGGTCAGCAACCGGACAGTCTTGCAACCTTTGCCTGCGCAAGGAGTTCCACCGGGAGGCTTCCTGGTGACAGGAACCGGCAGTTGATGGAGGGCCCAGATGATCGGTCGGCTTGCCGGGCTGATCCTCCTTCTTGCCGCGATCAGCCTTGCGATCGGGTCATGCTCGACCAAGGAGGATCTGGCGGCGGCCGAGCGCGCGGTGGAAAAGTTCCATCAGGCATACAACGCCGGGCTCTATGACGAGATCTATGAGAAGACGACGGACGAACTGAAGAAGAAGGCAACCGGGGAGGACTTCGTCGCCATGCTTGACGTCGTCCAGCGCAAGCTCGGCAAGATGACCGAGACCAAGCGAGCAAACTGGAACGTGAACTTCAGTGTCGGCGGCGCGACGGTGAAGCTGATCTACGAGACGTCGTTCGCCCTGGGCACTGGGACGGAGACGTTCGACTATCGGGTCTCCGGCAAGAAAGCCGAGCTGATGGGATACAACATCACTTCGAAGAACCTCGTCCCCCGCTAGAACGTCTTCTTGTCGCCCGGTTCATGTTGATCACCTGGATCGACGTCTGGCCCAGCGCCGCCTTGAGCGGTTTTTCAGGGCGGAAGTTGTCGCTTTTCCGTGAGCGCCTAATCGCCCACGATGCAGCGCAACATAGAAGGGGAGTTGGCCCGCCGATGAGCATCAAGGGCAAAGCCTACATTGCCGGCATCTACGAGCATCCGACGCGGCTGGCGACGGACATCTCGCTGGCGCAAATCCACGCCCAGGTGGCCAAGGGCGCGCTGGACGATGCCGGCCTCAGCAAGGACGACGTCGACGGCTATTTCTGCGCCGGCGACGCCCCCGGCCTGGGGCCGATGTCCATGGTCGAGTACATGGGGCTGAAACCCCGCCACGTCGATTCGACCGACACCGGCGGCTCCTCTTACCTGCTGCACGTCGCCCACGCCGCCGAGGCGATCGCCATGGGCAAGTGCAAGGTGGCGCTGATCACCCTGGCCGGCCGGCCGCGCGCCGAGGGCATGGCGACCGGAACAGTGCCGCGTTCTCGCGGCGGCACGCCGACACCGGACGAGCCCTTTGAGTTCCCCTACGGGCCGACCGTGGTGAACATGTACGCCATGTGCGCCATGCGCCACATGTACGAGTTCGGCACGACCTCAGAGCAGCTCGCCTGGATCAAGGTCGCGGCCTCGCACCACGCGCAATACAACGAGCACGCATTGCTGCGCGATGTCGTCACGGTCGAGCAAGTCGTGACCTCGCCGATGATCTCCGATCCATTGCATCGGCTCGACTGCTGCGTCATCACCGACGGCGGCGGCGCCATCGTCGTCGTGGCGCCCGAGATCGCGGCCAAGCTCAAGCGGCCCAAGGTCAAGCTGATCGGCGCCGGTGAATTCATGAAGACCCAGATGGGCGGCAAGGTCGATCTCACCTATTCCGGTGCGCGCTCCTCTGGCGCGACGGCCTTCGCCGAGGCGGGCGTGAAGCCCTCCGATATCAAGTACGTGTCGATCTACGACAGCTTCACCATTACCGTGCTGATGCAGCTGGAAGACCTGGGCTTCGCCGAGAAGGGCAAGGGCGGCAAGCTGGTGGCTGACGGCAACCTGATCGCGGGAACCGGCAAGCTGCCGTTCAACACCGACGGCGGCGGCCTGTGCAGCAACCATCCCGGCAACCGCGGCGGTCTCACCAAGGTGCTGGAAGCGGTGCGCCAGCTGCGCGGCGAGGCTCATCCCAAGGTACAGGTGAAGAACTGCGACCTCGCCTTGGCGCACGGCACGGGCGGCTCGCTCGGTCTGCGGCACGGCAGCGGCACCGTCATTCTGGAGAGGGAGTAGACCATGGCCGACACCAAAGAGCGCAAGCTGCCGGCGCCGGCCGCCAGTGCCGAGACCCAGGCCTACTGGGATGCCGCGGCCAAGGGCAAGCTGCTGGTTCGCAAGTGCACGAGCTGCGGCGAGCTGCATCACTATCCGCGCACGATCTGTCCCTTCTGCTTCAGCGACAAGACCGAATGGATCGAGGCGTCGGGCAAGGGCACGATCTATTCCTACAGCGTCATGCGCCGCGCGCCGGTGCCGTATGCCATGGCCTACGTCACGCTCGCCGAGGGGCCGCGCATGGTGACCAACATCGTCGATTGCGACCTCGACAAGCTGAAGTGCGAGCAGCCGGTGAAGGTGGTCTTCAAGCCGACCGACGGCGGCCCGCCGCTGCCGATGTTCACGCCGGCCTGATCACCGTCGCCGCGACGAGGGCGACCAGGCTCGCCACGGCGAGCGCCGCGCGCGCGACATGGGACCATTCCCAGCGGTCGCGCAGCTCGGTCCAATCGCCGGTGGCGGTCGTGTTGCCGGCGGCGAAGAAGGCGCCGCCGGACTTGCTGAGCTTCTCGTCCTTCACCCAGACCTTGTTCACCGGGTGCGTGACCACCCAGTAGATGGCGTGCGCCAGGCCCAAGCCGGCGAAGGCGAGCGCGGTCAGCCAGAACGAGGTCGTGCCGAACGGCGTGAACAGCAGGAGCGCGAAAGTGGCGATCATGGACAGCGGCTCGAAGGCGCCGCCGATCGTGAACCCGGGATAGTAGATCGCCTGGACCTTGAGATAGGTGTCGCGGTCAAGCCGGCGCTTGCCGGGGAACTCCAGAGCATGCGCCAGCATCTGCGCCATGGTGAGCGCGGCCGAGACGACGCTTATGATTTGGAGGGTCTGGAACATGCCAGACCAAACGACTGTTCAAGCCCAAGAGTTGCCGCTTCCAGCTCCTGCCGGTCGCGGGCCAGGGCGTAGATGTAGCGGTCCGGACGCAGGATCACAGCGCCGATGTTGTGCCGCGCGCACCAGTCGCGACCGATATCGGGCAGCAGCACGGCATCGGTGTGGAGGCCCGAGAGCAGGGCCGCGTCGCCGACGATGGCGAAGCGTTGGCCGATGGCCTCGTCCATCAGGCGGCCGTCGGCCAGGCGCGGTTGAGGGAAGATCGTGCCCACAGGGGGCGGCGCGTCGGCGCGACAGCCAGCACCGAGCTGCGGCTGCGGGAAGTCGAACATCTCCGCGCCGGCTTCGAAGCGGCGGTCGCGCGCGGCGGCGGCATTGCGGTCGGTCTCCTGCAGGACCGCTCCGAGCCTGACGGCAAGGTCGATGAAAGTCCGCACATGCGGCAGGCGCTCGCCTTCATAGGTGTCGAGCAGTGCCTCGGATGCATTGCCGCGAGCGACTGCCGTGAGTTTCCAGGCGAGGTTCGCCGCATCGCGCATGCCCGCGCACATGCCTTGTCCGAGGAAGGGTGGGGTCTGATGGCAGGCATCGCCCGCCAGAAGCAGGCGATCCTTGCGCCAGCCTTCCTGGACCACCGAATGGAAGGTGTAGACGGCAGCGCGTTCCAGCCGCGCATCGTCAGGGCCGAGCCAGCGCGCCATCATCGGCCAGAAGACGTCGGGCTCGGTCAGCCGCGCCGGATCGTCGCCCGGCATGAGCATGATCTCCCAGCGCCGGCGATCGCCGCCGACATTCACGACGGTCATCGGCCGCGCCGGGTCGCAGAGCTGCACGGTGTAGTCGGGCAGAGCCTTTACGCGTGGGCTGGCGGGATCGCAGAGGAGATCGACGACCAGCCAGGGCTGATGCAGCCCGAGATCGCGGTGCTTGCTGCCGATGGCCTGGCGCACCAGCGAGCGGGCGCCGTCGCAGCCGACGACGTAGCGCGCATCGAGGGCGTCGACCGAGGCGACCTCGTGGCCCAGATGCACGCGCACATTAGCGAACCGCTTCAGGCCCTCGCGCAGCACGCCTTCCAGGATCGGCTGGTGGAAGTACCAGTTGCCGGCCCAGCCGTGCGGGCCCGGCCCGTCGATGCCGCGGCGGATCATCAGGGTGCGGCCCTCGCCGTTGACGAAGTGCATGCCCCGCGATGAGGCCCGCACGACGGCGGCGATCTTCTCGGCGAGGCCGGCGCTCTGGAAGACGCGCATGACCTCGCCGTCGAAATGCACGGCACGCGGCAGCGGATGGATCTCGCGCTCGCGGTCGTAGATGTCGACCGCGAGCCCGGATTGCCCAAGCAGGTTCGCTAGAAGCGCGCCGACCGGGCCGCAGCCAACGATGGCAACATCAGCACTCAGGAATGCAGCGCCTCCCAGACGCGCTCGGGTGTGGCCGGCATATTAATATGCTTGCCGTCCAGCGCATCGGAGATTGCGTTCATCACCGAGGGCAGGGAGCCCGCGCAGCCCGCCTCGCCGCAGCCCTTGGCGCCCAGCACGTTGGTCTTGGCCGGCACCGAGTGATAGTCGATGCGGAAGGACGGCGTGTCCGAGGCACGCGGCAGGGCGTAGTCGGTGAAGCTGCCGGTCAGGAACTGGCCGTCCTCGCTGTAGACCGTGCGCTCGAACAGCGCCTGGCCGATGCCCTGCACGACGCCGCCGTGGCTCTGGCCTTCGACCAGCAGCGGATTGATGACCGTGCCGAAGTCGTTGACCATGGTGTACTTCACCACCTCGACCCAGCCGGTGTCGGGATCGATCTCGACCTCGGCGACATGCGCGCCGTTGGGGAAGGCCGACGGCGCCGCTTCGTGGACGTGGCTGACGTCGAGCGTGTCGGGCACGCCCTCGGGCACCTTCATGCCCGTGCGTAGCCGCTCGGCCAGCTCCATGATGCCGATACCGCGATCGGTGCCGACGATGGTGAAGCGACCCAGCTGGAACTCGATGTCGGCGGCCGAGGCTTCGAGCGCGACACCGGCGATCTGCTTGCCCCTGTCGATCACCTTGTCCGACGCTTCGACGATCGCAGCACCACTCGCCATGATCGACTTGGAGCCGCCGGTGCCGCCGCCCGCGATTAAAAGGTCGCTGTCGCCCTGGATCAACTTGATCCTGTGGAAGGGGATGCCGAGCTTCTCGGTCAGCACTTGCGCGAAGGCCGACCAGTGGCCCTGGCCGTAGTCGAGCGTGCCGGTGATGATGGTAACGTCGCCGTTGGGCTCGAAGCGGATGCCGCCCATCTCCTTCATCGGCGGCGCGGTGACTTCGAGGTAGTCGCCGATGCCGAGCCCACGCAGCTTGCCGCGCGCCTTGCTCTCGGCCTTGCGCGCCGCAAAGCCCGCGACGTCGGCGAACTTCAGCGCCTTGTCCAAAAGCGTGGTGAACTCGCCGCTGTCATAGGTCGTGCCCGACGCCGTCTTGAAAGGCATTTCCTCGGGCTTGATGTGGTTCAGCTTGCGCATCTCGACCTTGTCGATGCCCATCTCGCGCGCCGCCGTGTCGATCAGCCGCTCCATGAAGTAGTTGGCCTCGGGCCGCCCGGCGCCGCGATAGGCGCCGACCGGCGAGGTGTTGGTGAAGGCGACCTTGGTCGCGACCTCGATCAGCGGCGTGCGGTAGATGGCCGCGAGGTTGCGGGTGACGCCCATCGAGCCCATCAGCGGTCCGACATTGGCGAGGTAGCCGCCGACATTGGCGAAGCCGATCAGCCGCACCGCCAGGAACTTGCCGTCCTTGTCGAGCGCCAACTCGGCGTCGAAGTCGTGGTCGCGGCCGTGCTGGTCGCTGAGGAAGGCGCCTGAACGGTCGTCGGTCCACTTTACCGGACGGCCGAGGATCTTCGAGGCGTGGAAGAGGCCAGCGTACTCGGGGTAAGGCGAGCCTTTCATGCCGAACGAACCGCCGACATTGCCGGTCAGCACGCGCATCTGGTTGGGCTTGATCTTGAGCAGATCGGCCATCTGATGTTTCAGGCCGAACGCACCCTGGTTGCCGGCGCGCAGCGTATAGCGATCGGTCTTGGCGTCATGCTCGGCCAGAGCCGATCGCGGCTCCATGGCGCAGACGACGATGCGATTGCTGACCAGCCTGAGCCGCGTGACGTGCGCGGCCTTGGCGAAAGCTTCGGCCACCTTGGCGCTGTCGCCATAGAGATAGTCGACGCAGAGGTTGCCGGGTGCATCGTCGAAAACGAGCGGCGCGTCGGGCTTGGTTGCCTCGCGAGCGTCGGTGACGGCGGGCAGGGAGTCGATGTCGACCATCACGGCTTCGGCCGCATCCTTTGCCTGGGCCAGCGTCTCGGCGACGACGAAAGCCACCGGATCGCCGACGAACCGCACCTTATCGGTGGCGAGTGACGGGCGCGTCGGCGTCTTCATCGGCGAGCCGTCGCGGTTGGGCACGGGGATCAGGGTCTTGAGCGGGCCATAGTTCGCGAGGTCCGCGCCGGTCCACACGCCCAGCACGCCCGGCATGGTCTTGGCCCCGGCGGTGTCGATGCCCTTGATGATGCCGTGCGCCACCTGGCTGCGCACCATCACGCACCAGGCCTGGTTGGGCAGGTTCATGTCGTCGGTATAGCGGCCCTCGCCGCGCAGCAGGGTCGGGTCCTCTTGCCGCGGCACCGGCTGCCCGATGCCGAATTTCATCAAATCGAGGTCGTTCGCGGCCATTGGCGCGTTCATGGGCAGTCCATCCGAAGAGGGTTGGGAGAAGAGGACACCATCATATCGTATCGGCCGGGCCCTCTGCCAGTGGGCTATGCAGGTCTCGTATCGCGGTTTGCCCGATCTCTAATCGCTGGCACCCCGCAGGGACCGTGCCAACAATGACCCCAAATACCCATACCGTCGTTACGGAGGTGTTGCGGTGTCGGCCATCGCCTGGGAACTGCCCGAGGACATACGCGCCGTTCGCGACGGCCTGCTCGACTTCGCGCGCAAGGAAGTTCTGCCGCGGCATCAGGCGCATCGTGACCTGTTCGAAGATCCGCGCCGCCTCTATCGCGAGGATGGCCGTTTCTCAGAGGCGCTGAAGACGCTGATCGGCGAGGTCCGGCGCGTTTCGGCCAAGGCCGGCTACTACAACATGTGCGTGCCCGAAGCGCTGGGCGGCGGCGGCCTGGGGCATCTTGCCTATTATGTCGGCTGGGAGGCGCTGTTCCGGCTGTGCGGGCCACAGAACTGGCTGATGCTCTATGCCATCAGCCACTGGGCCTTCGGGCCGAGCCGGCTTCTCGAAAAAGTAACGGACGAGGCACGCGAGCGCATGCTTGCGCCGATGATGGCGGGCGAGGCGTCGATGTGCTTCGGCCTGTCCGAACCGGGCGCCGGATCCGATGCAGCGGCGTTGGCGACGCGCGCTCGGCCCGACGGCAACGGCTGGCGCCTCACGGGCCGCAAGATCTGGACGTCCAACGCGCCGGTCGCGGACTACTGCATCGTCTTTGCGATCACCGATCCCGAGCGCGCGGCCCAGCGCAAGGGTGGCATCAGCGCCTTCCTCGTGCCCACCAGCTCGCCGGGCTTCGAGGTCCAGCGCGTGATCAAGCTGTTTGGCCATATCGGCGGCGATGAGGCCGAGCTGCGCCTGGAAGACGTGCGCGTCGAGCCGTGGCAGGTCGTGGGCGAGCTGCACCAGGGTTTCGCTGCCGCGCTCTACGGCGTGTCGCTCGGCCGCATCTACAACTCGGCGCGCGCCGTGGGCTACGGCCGCTGGGCACTCGAGCTCGCGCTGGAGTATGCCAAGACGCGCAAGGCCTTCGACCGGCCGATCGCCGACTATCAGGGTGTGACCTTCCCGCTGGCCGAGAGCGCCACCGAGTTGCATGGCGCGCATCTCATGGGTCTCAACGCCGCCCTGCTGCTCGACCAGGGCGCCCCTGCCATCAAGGAGCTGTCGATGGCCAAGGCCTATTCGGTGCAGGTCGGCTATCGCGCCGTCGACCGCGCCATGCAGACCCATGGCGCCATGGGCTTCACCAACGAGGTCGGACTGCACCATGCCTGGCACGCCTTGCGCATCGTCAATGTCGCCGACGGCACCAATGAGATCCTGAACCGCGGCATCGTGCAGCGCCTGCTCAAGGGCGATGTCGAGCTGTAGCGCGTTCATACGCGCTGGCGGGCGGCAGCGCCTTCTGAGGCGCGAGAGCCCGCATGGTGCAGAAAAGACAAGAATCAAGGGCCCGCGAGACGCCGCAGGTCCAGAAAACTACGAGCGGACCTGGAGGTCCTCGCTCCGGCAAGAGTCAACACAGCCTCGCCTGTTGTGTTAGTCATAGGCTATGTCGAACCTCGATCCCGTCACCCTGACCGTCATCCAGAACGGCCTGATCCAGGTCTGCAACGAGATGGATCTCGCCTTCGTGCGCGCGGCCTTCTCGCCGGTGATCTCGGAGGGCATGGACCGTTCGGACGGCATCTATGACGCCACCGACGGCGCGCTGATCGCCCAGGGCGAGCTCGGCCTGCCGGTGTTCGTCGGCACCATGCAGTTCTCGACCCGGGCGGTGATCGAGCGCGTGAAAAGCCACTATGCCGGCAAGGTCGATCCGGGCGACGTCTTCATCGTCAACGATCCCTATCTCGGCGGCACGCATTTGATGGACGTGCGGTTCGTGAAGCCGTTCTTCTACAAGGGCGAGGTGTTCGCCTGGCTGGCCAACACCGGCCACTGGCCCGACGTCGGCGGCATGGTGCCGGGCGGCTTCTCGGCCAGCGCGACCGAGGTCGAGCAGGAAGGCCTGCGCCTGCCGCCGGTAAAATTCTTCAAGAAGGGCGAGATGGATCAGGAGATCCTCTCCATCATCCTCTCCAACATCCGCATCGCCGACCAGCGCATCGGCGACATCAAGGCCCAGGCCGCCGCGCTGACCACCGGCGAGCAGCGGCTGACCGCCCTGATCGACCGCTACGGTGCGGAAACCGTGCGCCAGGCGATCGCCGAGATGCGCCATCGCGCCGAGCGCCAGATGCGCGCCAAGATCGCTGGCATCCCCGACGGCATCTACGAGGGTACCTCGCAAGTCGACAGCGACGGCGTGGTCGACGAGCCGCTCACCATCAAGATGAAGGTCACCAAGAAGGGTGAAGACCTCACCTTCGACATGACCGGATCGAGCCCGCCCTGCCGCGGGCCGATGAACAGCGTCATCGCCACCACCAAGTCGGCGATCTATCTGGCGGTGAAGCACATCTTCCCCGACGTGCCGATCAACGCCGGCACCTTCGAGCCGCTGAAGATCGTCGAGCCCGAAGGCACGTTCCTCTATGCCAGGTATCCGCGGCCGGTGTCGGGCTGCGCCGCCGAGGTCAGCCAGCGCATCGCCGAGGCGGTGTTCGCGGCCCTCACCAAGGCGATCCCCGACCTGCTGTTCGCCGCACCCGCCGGGACCTCGGGCAATCTCGGCGTCGGCGGTTACGATCCCGAACGCAACCGCAACTACATTATGTATCTCTTCACCGGCGGCGGTTACGGCGGCTTCCAGGGCGGCGACGGCTTGAGCAACGGCTGCTCGACCATCGGCATCTCCAAGATGCCGCCGGTCGAGGTGCTGGAGCAGTTCTATCCGGTGCTGTTCGAGGAGTTCTCGCTGCGCGAGGGTTCGGGCGGCGCCGGCGAGTTCCGCGGCGGCTTCGGCATCAACTACGCGATCAAGCTGCGCCGCGGTGAGGCGCGCGTGTCCATGGTGATGGACCACGGCCGCACCGGCCCGCAGGGCGTCTTGGGCGGCAAGGACGGCGGTACCAATACCGTCGAGGTGAGCCAAGGCGGCAAGAGCTACCGGCCACCGCATCTCTCAAAGGACCAGGACATCGAGATCGGTGTCGGCGACGTGGTGCGCGTGTCGACGCCCGGCGGCGGCGGCTTCGGCGATCCGGCCAAGCGCGATCCGGCGGCGGTCGCGCGCGACGTGACGCGTGGCTATTACAGCGAGGTCGAGGCGCGCGAGAAGTTCGGCCGCCCGTTGTCATCCTGAGCGCAGCGAAGGATCTCATGGCGATTGCCACCAGCGTGCTTGTTGACCTGTCATGAGGTCCTTTCCTTCGGCTTCGCTCAGGACAGGCGCTGCGCTAAGGACGACGTGGTCGCCACTAGACGCGGCCTGCTCTTCGCGTTGCCTGTGGCGGCGGCAGGCGGTGTAGCCGCGCAGTCGACCTGGTACGCCGTGCGCGGCCCCGATCATTCCTTCATCGTCGATATGCCGGGCGAGCCCGTCTACAAGGTGATCGACACGCGATCCGCGGGCGGCACGGCCTTCGCCTACCATTCCTACAGCCTTGAATATCGCCGCCTCTCGTTCGTGGCGCAAACCGCGCTCTATCCCGCCGATGTCGACGTCCGGCAGCCTAAGCTCAACCTTCAGTCGGTGCTCGACGACCGCGCGCAGCGGCTGGCCGGCGGCAAGTGGACCAGCGTCGACTGGCGCGATGTGCAGGGCTGCGCCGGCCGCCGAATCGGTCGGCTCGGTGCAGGGCGGCAGCGTGCTGCGGCAGCTCGTGGTCCTCAAAGGACGGCGCTACGTGTCGCTCGCCTATCTGGCGCCGGCCGACGCATTGCGCACGCCAGAGGCCGATCGTTTCTTCAAGTCATTGAGGCTGGGCGCATGAGCAAGCCGCGTATCCATGTGCTGGCGCTGGGCGGCACCATCGCCACGCGGCCCGATGCCAGCGGCGTCATGCAGATGGGCGCCGGCGCCGATGATCTGGTGAAGGCGGTGCCGTTGCTGGCTACGCTCGCCGACATCGAGGCCGAGACGGTGTCGCGCGTCGGCAGCCATTCGCTGTCGTTCGACCAGATCCACGCGCTCGCCGCGAAGATCGCGGCCGCGGCGGCCGACGGCGTGATCGTGACGCAAGGCACCGACACGCTGGAGGAGACGGCCTTCCTGCTCGACCTGCTGGTCGAGCGCGACATCCCGGTGATCGTGACGGCGGCGATGCGCAATCCCGCGCTCACCTCGGCCGACGGTCCCGGAAACCTGCTGGCGGCCGTCCGCGTGGCCGCCGATCCGTGGATACGCGCCCATGCCAAAGCGTTGGGCGTCATGGCGGTGATGCTCGACGAGGTCTACGCCGCTGCCGACGCGATCAAGGCGCATCCCACGCGGCTGAATGCCTTCGCCTCGCCGCAGACCGGGCCGATCGCGGCACTGGTCGAGGACCGCGTCGTGCCGCTCAGCCTGCCGGTGCGCGATGCGATCGACGCGGCGCGGCGGAGGCTCGGCAGAGCCGTCGGCGTCGCCCAGCCGGTGGCGTTGCTGTGGATGGGGCTCGACGAGCCCGGCCATCTCATCGAGGCGATGCTGCGCGCGCCCGATCGACTGGGCTATCGCGGCGTCGTGGTCGGCGCGATGGGCGGCGGCCACGTCCCCGAACGCCTCGCCGACCTGATGGGACGCCTTGCCGCGGCGATACCCACGGTCATCTCGCCGCGCGCCGGCGGCGGGCCCATGTTGCGGCATACATATGGTGGGCCGACCTCGGAGATCGCCCTGCGCAAGGCGGGCCTGATCTGGGGCGGTCGCCTGCATCCGCTGAAGGCGCGCGTCCTGCTGGAGACGTGCCTCAGGGCCGGGCTGGGCCGCGACACCATTGCCGAGGTGTTCGACGCTTTCGGTTAGGCTAGAATATCCGGCGCGAGGTGATCGCTATGCTCGAAGCCTTCGATGCAACGCTGCTGGCCCGGCTGCAGTTCGCTTTCACCGTATCGTTTCATTTCATCTTCCCGTCCTTCACGATCGGGTTGGCGAGCTACCTCGCGGTGCTCGAGGCGCTGTGGCTGTGGACCGGCCGCTCGGTCTACCTCGACCTGTTCAAGTACTGGCTGAAGATTTTCGCGCTCTCCTTCGGCATGGGCGTCGTGTCGGGCATCGTCATGTCCTACCAGTTCGGCACCAACTGGTCGGTATTCTCCGACAAGGCCGGTCCGGTGATCGGGCCGCTGATGGCCTACGAGGTGCTGACGGCGTTCTTCCTCGAGGCGGGGTTTCTGGGCGTCATGCTGTTCGGCATGAACCGCGTCGGCAAGACGCTGCATTTCGTGGCGACGCTCGCGGTCGCAGTCGGCACTTTCATCTCGGCCTTCTGGATCCTGTCGGCCAATAGCTGGATGCATACGCCTGCGGGCTACACGATGGCCGCCAATGGCCAGTTCCTGCCGGCCGACTGGCTTGCCATCATCTTCAATCCGTCCTTCCCGTACCGGCTGGTGCATACGGTTCTCGCCGCCTACCTGACGACGGCGCTGGTGGTGGGCGCGGTCGGCGCCTGGCACCTGCTGCGCGAGCGCACCAACGACGGCGCGCGCACCATGTTCTCCATGGCCATGGGCATGATCACGGTGGTGGCGCCCCTGCAGATCCTGGCAGGCGACCAGCACGGGCTGAACACGCTCGAGCACCAGCCGGTCAAGGTCATGGCCATGGAAGGCCACTTCAAGAGCTACGACAACGGCGCGCCCCTGGTGCTGTTCGCCTGGCCCGATCAGGCAGAGGGCAAGAACCTCTACGCCGTGGAAATCCCCAAGGGCTCGTCGCTGATCCTCAAGCACTCGCTCGATGCGCCGCTCAAAGGGCTCGACACGGTCGACCGCAAGGACTGGCCGCCGGTGGCGATCGTGTTCTGGGCTTTCCGAGTCATGGTGGGCCTGGGCACGCTGATGCTGCTGCTGGCAGTGGTGAGCCTGTGGGCGAGGGTGCGTCATCGCCTCTACGACTGGCCATTGCTGCACCGCTTGGCCATCGCCATGGGACCGGCGGGCTTCGTCGCCGTGATCGCGGGCTGGGTGACGACCGAGGTCGGCCGCCAGCCCTTCACGGTGCATGGCCTGTTGCGCACCGCCGATTCGGTCTCGCCCTTGCAGGCGCCGGCCGTCGCCATCTCCCTGCTGGCCTTCATCATCGTCTACTTCATCGTGTTCGGGGCGGGCGTCTATTACATCCTGCGCCTGATGAGCCATTCGCCGCATCGCGGCGAGCAGGGGCCGGAGCGCGGCCAGCCGGTGCGCGCCGCCGGCATCACGCCCGCGCCTCAGGTCTCTGAAGGAGGGAACTGATGCTCGCCTTCGACCTGCCCACCATCTGGGCGTTCATCATCGCCTTCGCAATCTTCGCCTATGTCGTGATGGACGGATTCGATCTCGGCATCGGGATCCTGTTCTCCTGGATCCCGGCCGGCCGCGAGCGCGACACGGCGATGAACAGCATTGCCCCGGTATGGGACGGCAACGAGACCTGGCTGGTGCTGGGCGGCGGCGGGCTGCTGGCGGCCTTCCCCTTGGCCTACGGCACCATCCTGTCGGCCCTCTATGCGCCGATCATCGCCATGCTGCTGGCACTGATTTTCCGCGGCGTCGCTTTCGAGTTCCGCTGGCGCGATCCCCGCCACCGCGCCTGGTGGGACATAGCCTTCAACGTCGGCTCGATCGTGGCGGCCTTCGCGCAGGGCGTCACGCTGGGCGCGCTGCTGCAGGGCATCGCCGTCGAGAACCGCGCCTATGCCGGCGGCTGGTTCGACTGGCTGACGCCGTTCAGCGCGCTGGTCGGCGTATGCCTGATCGTCGGCTACGCGCTCCTGGGCGCGACCTGGCTGATCATGAAAAGCGAGGGCACGCTTCAGGTGCGCTGCTATCGCATGGCTTTCGGCCTCGGCATCGGCACCATCCTGGCCATCGCCGCGGTGAGCGCCGCGACGCCGTTCCTGAGCGAGGTCTACTGGCAGCGCTGGTTCGCCTGGCCGCAGGTGCTGTTCACCGCGCAGGTGCCGCTGCTGGTGACCATCGCCACGGTGGTCTTCTTCGCGAGCCTGATGCGCCGGCACCACTACACGCCGTTCCTGATGACCCTGCTGATCTTCACCCTCAGCCTGGCCGGGCTCGGCATCAGCCTGTTCCCCTACGTCGTGCCGCCCAAGATATCGATCTGGGACGCCGCCGCGCCGGATGCCAGCCTGAAGTTCATGCTGCCCGGTGCGCTGGTGATGGTGCCGATCATCCTTGCCTACACCGCGTATTCCTACTGGGTGTTCCGCGGCAAGACCGGCCACGAGGGCTATCACTGATGCCGGCACCGCGGCAGTGGCTGTGGTTCGTCGGCCTGTGGGCTGCCGGCGTCGGCGTCACCGCGCTCGTGGGTTACGCGATCAAGCTGTGGTTGAAGTGACGACTGTCATCCCGAGCGCAGCGAGGGACCTTTGCTCATGGCCTTAAGGTCCCTCGCTACGCTCGGGATGACAGTCATGTGATGCGCCGCAGCGGCCGGCAGTTGAAGGCGATCGGCTTGGCGGTGCCGCTCTCGCGCAACGACGCAAGATCGTCCCGCCCGACCCATTCGTTCGCGGTGTCGACGTAACGGAAGCCGCCGTCGATCGGCTGGTACTCCATGCGCCAGGTCCGGCCGTCCAGGGTCACCGAGGCGCGGTTCTTGGCATAGACCACGCTCACTTCCTTGCGGCCGTCGCAGAGATAGGCGATGCCGGCGGGCGTCGGGTCGTCCGGGGCCGGCCGGGGAATAGAGGTCGTCAGCGCCTGCTGCTCCTTGGTGCAGCCGGCAAGCATCAGGATCGCCACAATCGACAGGCGCTTCATCATCCGCTTACCCTCCCACCGACACTATAACGACGGAAGGGGATGCGATGCCACAGATCAAGCTCCGCGACGGCGCCGAGCTCTACTACGAGACGCACGGCAACGGGCCGCCGCTGTTCCTGGTCGCGGGGCTGGGCGGCGATGGCCGCTTTTGGGACGCCAACGTCGCGGGTCTCGCCAAGCAATTCACCGTCATCGTGCACGATCATCGCGGCACGGGACGCAGCACGCTGTCGAAGATCACCTATTCGGTGGCGCAGATGGCCGATGACGCCCTCCAGCTCATGGACGCCCTGGGCTACGCCAAGGTCCATTGGTGCGGTCATTCGACCGGCGGCGCCATGGGGCAGGTGCTGGCCATCGAACAACCCGACCGCATCGACCGTCTGGTGCTGAGCGCCACCTGGGCGAAGACCGATGCCTTTTTCCGCCGGCTGTTCGAGGTGCGGTCGATGATGCTGCGCGAGCTGGGGCCGGTGGCCTACATGAAGGGCAATGCGCTCGCCCTGCACATGCCGTCGTGGGTCCGCGACCATGACGACGACCTGGCGGCGCTGGAGGCCAAGGCGAACGAGGCGATCCCGGTGCCGGAGATCGTCCTGTCGCGCATCGCCGCCATCGTCGCCCACGACCGGCGGGACCAGTTGCAGAAGGTGCGCGCCCGCACACTCGCCATCTGCACCCGCGACGACACCGTGACTCCGCTCTATTTCACCGAAGAGCTGGTGCGCCTGATCCCCGGCGCCCGGGCCTATATCCTGCCCGACGGCGGCCACCTTTATCCGAACGTGCATGCCGCCGAATTTCGTCGTGTAATGACGTCCTTCCTCCTGGAGCCCTGATAGCCACATGAAGATCGAACCCAAGATTGCCGCCGCTACCGCCGAGCTCACCGCCATCCGGCGGGACATCCACGCCCATCCCGAGCTTGGCTTCGAGGAGGAGCGGACCTCGAAGATCGTGGCGACCAAACTCAAGGAGTGGGGCTGCGAGGTCACGACCGGCATCGGCAAGACCGGCGTGGTCGGCACCATCCGGGTCGGCAACAATCCGCGCGCCATTGGGCTCCGCGCCGACATGGATGCGTTGCCGATGGATGAGCACAACACCTTCGATCACAGGAGCCGCCACCAGGGCCGCATGCATGCCTGCGGCCACGACGGCCACACGACGATGCTGCTGGGCGCCGCCAGGTACCTCTCGGCCACCCGCAATTTCGACGGCACGGTGCATTTCATCTTCCAGCCGGCCGAGGAAGGTCGCGGCGGCGCCGAGGCCATGGTCAAGGACGGCCTGTTCGAGAAATTTCCCTGCGAGCAGATCTTCGGCATGCACAACAGGCCCAAGCTCGACGTCGGCAAGTTCGCCATCCGCTCGGGTCCGCAGATGGCGGGCGGCGGCCTGTTCGACATCAAGATCACCGGCAAGGGTGCGCACGGCGCGCGGCCCGAGACCGGCATCGACCCGGTGATCATCGCCACTCAGATCATCTCGGCCCTGCAGAGCGTGGTGTCGCGCAACGTGGCGCCGCTCAATTCGGCGGTGATCTCGGTCACCCAGATGCACGCCGGCGACGCCTACAACGTCATCCCGCAGGAGGCGGTGCTCCGCGGCACCATCCGCGCCTTCCGCAAGGAAACCATGGCGCTGGTCAAGGAGCGCATCGAGACGATCTCCAAGGGCATCGCCCAGACCTTGGGCGGCAAGGCCGAGCCCGACGTGCGCGTGGTCTTCCCGCCGCTGGTCAACGACCGGGAGTCGGTGAAGTTCATCGCCGACGTGGCAGCCGAAATCGTGGGCGACGAGAACATGAACCGCGAAGGCCCCTACGTGATGGCCTCGGAGGACTTCTCCTACATGCTGGAGAAGGTGCCGGGCGCCTTCATCAACATCGGCAACGGCGGCGGCGAAGGCGGCTGCGAGGTCCACAATCCAGGCTATGACTTCAACGACGAGATCATCACGCTCGGTGCCACGCTGTGGTCGCGCGTGGTCGAGAAGAAGCTCGCCAAGGATGCGCGGTAAGGCATGAGCGACGCCACGGAATCCAGGCTGGGAGGCGTAGGACGCTGGCTGCTGCGCGACCTGCCGTATGCCGCCATGCTGGTGCTCGCCGTGGGCGGCATCGTGCTCACCAGCTTCCGCGGGCCCACGACCTACTTCTACTGGATGGCATTGGCGCCGATCTATGCGCTGATCGTCATCGCGTCGGGCTGGCGCCAGCTCGAGACGGGAGCGGAGCGCATGCGGCTGGTGATGACCCAGGCCCTGCACTGGGCCGCCTTCCTGGGCGCGATGTGGCTGATGTTCCTTCCCGAGGTCGGTGGCGTGATCAACCTCAACGCCACCAGCCTTACGCTGCTCATCCTGCTGGCGTTGGGTACCTTCGTTGCCGGCGTGCATGCCGCGGTGTGGCGGATCAGCGCCGTCGGTGTCTTTCTCGCGCTGTCGGTGCCGGCGGTGGCGTGGGTCCAGGAATCGGCCATGCTGCTGCTCATCGGCGCGCTGCTGCTGATCCTGGTCGGTGTGGCGTTCTGGTGGATGTGGCGGCGCGAAAGCCGGTTGTAAGCACGCCCACGGTTCCGGCGGCACAAGCTCGATCCCGAAGATGGCAATGCCGTGGCGGCATAAGCCGGCGCGGCACATGACCGCCTGCGCAACGAGGCCGAGGCCTCGGGCGTTTTCGGGGTGCCGACCTTCGTTTTCGAAGGCGAGCTGTTCTGGGGTGGCGACCGGATCGGCCTGTTGCGCGAGCGACTGGACGAGAAAGGGCTGAAGCGCCGCCCTGTCTCAGTGCAGGAGGCGTCGATGAGCAAGCAGGTGATGAAGCCCAGGCGCAAGGCCAGGCTGCCCCAGGCACCGCCCATGGAGCCGCGCCACAAGCGCACCCTGATCGTGGTTGCCGACGGTGCCCGCGCCCGCTTCTTCGAGCCGCGACACGATACCCACACGCTCGTTCCCGCCAGCCAGGCCGACATGGTCTCGCCTGAAAGCCGGCTGCAGAATCAGGAGATCGTTGCCGACAAGCCCGGCCGCGGCTTCGGCTCGGCGGACGCCAGCACGCATCGTCATGCCTTTGAGCCGCCGCACGACCCGCACAAGCTCGAGAAACACAACTTCACGGTCGAGTTGGCGCGAACCCTGGATGGGCTCTGTGACCAATACGATCGGCTGGTCGTGGTGGCACCGCCGCGCAGCCTGGGCGAACTGGACACTCTTTTGACGCCGCAAGTGAAGAAGATGGTGAGCCATCAGGTCGCGAAGGACCTGACGGGCGCCAGTCCACCTGACTTGTGGCGTGCCCTGGAAAAAGTGCTGCCGACGCCCATCCTGGCTTAGAGCATGATGGGTCCAGCTGGACCCATCCTGCCTCCTGCAACACGCATCCCCGGTGCGCGCGAATGCGACGAGATGGAACCGCGTGCGGTTCCATCTCGTCGCATTCCGCTCTAGCCCATCTCAGTCGGGCTGATCGAGCGTGCGATTGACGCGCTTGTGCAGCGATTTGACCTCCTGTCGCATGACCTTGGCGCGATCCTGCAGGCGACGGCGTGCGCGGCGGAAGGCGTCGCTGACGGCGAACTGCGGATCGGAGAAACGTTCATCGAGGCCAGGCGTGCGATCGATGTCGACCGTGGTGCCGCCCGGCATCTTGACGTGAACCGCGACCTCGTAGAGACCGCTGCTGCGATGATTGCCGTCGGGCACCTTGAACACGACATGGCAGGCCGTCATGCGGCCGAAGAATTGCTCGAGGTGATCGGCCTGCTCCTCGATCAGTTGCCGGATGGCGTCGCTGGAAGGGGTGTTCTGAAAGGTGATCCTGAGCGGCGTATGCATGCGGTCCCTCCTTCGTTCTGGCGACTGTTACAAGAACGCGAGGCGCTGAGACCAAGTTGCAGACATTGCGGCGCGCGTGTCGGCAGGCCTTGGTCCGCGAGATAGGCTTCGAGCGTAGCACTCCAGAGCGACGGTGCCGAGCCGATCTGATGGCCGGCCTTCAGGCGTGTGTAGGGGGAAATGGCCCGTGCCGCCGGGCAGATCGAAGGCCGCCCCAGGGGACGCCGCGCTTGAAGAGCGACTGGTTCACGCAGGCCGGAAACGCCGCGGCGAGCAGACCGACGAAAAGGAGAGTGGACTTAGTCGCCCGCCGCGGCGGCCGTGGTGCGGCCGGTGGGCTCCGGACGCACGACGCGATGCGTCACCATGCGGTGGTGCAAGGCGCGGATGGTGTCGCTTCCCCGGGTGAGGCAGAGCCATGGAAACAGGCCGTGCATGAAACAGGCGAACGCGCCAACCAGCATGCTGCTGCCGAAGCCGAAGGCCGAGCCCATGTGCTGCAGGTAGCTCTCGTTGACCGAGGCGGGGTGATCGGTGAAGCGGCGAAACATATGAAGGATTCTAGGCGCCGGTGCCGGAAACGGCTTGCTAACTGTGCGTCGCTCGCGGCTAATTGGAGAAATCCATTCCAAGGAACCGGCAATGGCCGCAAAAATGACACTGGATTCCTTCGACAAGAAGATACTGGATTGCCTGCAGGATGATGCCGGCATGGCCCTGGCCGAGATCGCCCGGCGGGTCGGCCTGTCGACGACGCCGTGCTGGCGGCGCATCAATCGCCTGCAGGACGCCGGCATCATCCGCGCCCGCGTGGCACTGCTCGAACGCAAGGCGGTCAATGCCGGCGTCACGGTGTTCGTGGCGGTCCGCACCAACCAGCATACCGCCCAGTGGCTGGGGCGCTTCGCCAAGGCGGTGGCCTCGTTCCCCGAGGTCATGGACTGCTATCGCATGAGCGGCGAGATCGACTACCTGATCCGCCTCGCATTGCCCGACATCGAGGCCTACGACACCTTCTACAAGCGCCTGATCGCCAAGGTCGAATTGAGCGACGTCACCTCGATGTTCGCCATGGAGGAGATCAAGTCGACCACGCGGCTGCCGCTGAACTACCTGCCATAGGTACGATCCAGCGCCGCGAAGGACTTATGGGCGGCAAGCTCGCCTAAAAGCTCGGCGAGGCCGCGGCAGCTATGGCCGTCGCGCCATCCCATGGCGACGCGCAGGAAGGCATCGCCTTGCCGAGGTGCGGGCTCGATCAGCTCGAAGCGATGACCGCGGAACCCGAACGACCCACCCTTGGTCAACAGCAGGCCGCGCTGCTCGCTCTGCTGCTCGACAATTTCGGCCAGACGCCGGTAGCGCGCGGGCGATGCTTCGCGCAGCTGAAGGGCGCAGAACGGGGCAGCGGCGCCGGATGTCGACCGCGAAGGATGGCAGTGCGGACCGAAGACGGCCGAATCGCTGCCGATCGACTGCGCCAGCAGCCGGTTGTTGGCGAAGATGGCTGCGGTGTAGGTGTCGACATACGCGCGATCGAGAAACCATGGGGCGGAAAGCGCCGACAATTCGTCGAGCGTCAGGCCCGCTGCCATCAGGCCGCGAAGCTGCCTCAGCCGGCCGGCGATCCCGGTCGCACGCTGGTGCGCGCCATCGCGCACGAGGACGCGGGCGATGCCGACGTTGGCGAGCTCCAGCCCGGCCTGGTCGAGCTTGAGGCCGGAGCTGACGGCGATCGCGACCTCGCAGTCGTCGGCGGCGGTGGCAAGGCCGGAGCCGAGGTCGTGCGATGGCCCCACCATCGTGGTGTCGAGCAGCAGGACATGTCGGGCGCGCGGCAGGCGATCCGTGGCGCCGAAACAGCCGTCGCACCAGACCGGCTCACCGATCACCACGTCGGCACTGACGACCGACGGCGGCGTCGGCCTGAAGGAGCGCCGCGGCCAGGCGGCGAGGAGAGCCGTCGTCTCGAAATAGGCGCCGGCATGGGCGACCGACAACGCCCGCTTGTCGCCCCAGCGCGCGGCGACGAACTGCAGGATGCTCGCGAGGGCCGCCTGGCCGCTGCGGAAGATGACCATGTCGCTCGTCCAGCCGGCGGGAGGAGACGCATAGGCCTCTCCCCGGTCTTCCAGGATCGACACGTCGAGGTCGCGCTCGTAGCCGAAATGAAGGCCCTCGCCGCAGGGCACGCGCGCGATCTCGCCGTCCTCGGGGCTTTTCAGGCTGGCGTCAGCCGGCCGATGGGCAGCGCTCAGCCATGCCCGTCGCAGCGCCAGCGCCGCCGTCTCGAGCTGCCGTTCCTGGGCGAGATGGTCGTTGCCGAGGGCGGCAAGATCGCGATGCAAGGCACCATCCAAGGGGTCATGGCCGGTCTCGGCCGCCGCACGCCTGGAAAGAGCCAGCAGGTCCAGTGCATCGCGCTCGATTGCCTCGCGAAATACCATGCCGATCAACGCCTTCTGGCGCCCTGCGTTGCCTGTGCTGGTGTCGGATGCCGGCCACCTCTAGGATCGCCGCCGCACGGAAGATTGCAGGGGAATCGGATGACCACGGGCAACAATCGCAAGAAAGTGCTGATCGTCGGACGCATGCCGCAGGCCGGCATCGACGTCCTGAAGAAGCGCGACGACGTCGACTACGAGGTCCTGCCCGACGACACCGTGCCGTCGCTGCATCCCAAGCTCAAGGACGCCAATGCCGTGACGCTGGGCGCCACGCCGTTCCGCCAGGCCGAGCTCGATGCCGCACCGGCCATGATGGTGGTGGCGCGTCTCGGCGTCGGCTTCGATGCTGTCGAGATTCCTGCCCTCAACAAGCGCAAGATCCCGCTGATGACCACCGGCATCGCCAACTCCGTGTCGGTGGCCGAGCATGCCATGTACATGCTCCTCGCCTCGGCGCGGCTTTCCCGCAAGCATGACCGCTTCGTGCGCGAGAACACCTGGGGCCAGCGCCTGTCGGACCTGCCGGCCGACCTCGCCGGCAAGTCGATCCTGGTGGTCGGCATGGGCCGCATCGGCTCGCGCACCGTCAAGCGCTGCGTCGCCTTCGAGATGGATGTCCACGTGCTCGACCCCAACCTCTCCGAGGCCGACATCAAGAAGGCCGGTGCCACCAAGGTCACCGACCTCAAGGCGGTCCTGCCCAAGGTCGACTTCGTCTCGGTGCATTGCCCGAAGGCGCCCGAAACGGTGAACATGTTCAACACCGAGACGATCGGGCTGATGAAGCCCGACGCCTTCCTGGTGAACACCGCGCGCGGCGGCATCATCAACGAGGAGGCGCTCTATGCGGCGCTGACCACCGGCAAGTTGCGCGGTGCCGGTCTCGACGTGCTCGACCGCGAGCCGCCCGATCCCAAGCACAAGCTGTTCGGCCTGGAGAACGTGATCTTCAGCCCGCACATGGCCGGCGTCACCAAGGAGGCCAGCGATCGCATGGCCGCGACCGCGATCGAGAACATCCTGAGCGTGTTCGACGGCCGGCCCAACGCGGCGAACGTGGTGAACAAGGAAGTGCTGGGTTAGGTATGCCTTCCTCCCCTTCGCGGAGTCCGCGAAGGGGAGGTGTCGCCGCCATACGGCGACGGAGGGGTCAAGAGCGACACAGGATGACTCATGACCCCTCCGTCGGCGTAAGACGCCGACACCTCCCCAGCTTCGCTGGGGAGGAAGCTAATCCACCAAATCCTCGACCTCGTCGTCGGTCGGGAAGCGGCCGGTCTTGCTGCGGGTGTATCTCAGCGTGCCGTCGACGGTGACGTCGAACTGGCCCGATCTGCCGACGCGCAGCTCGATGTCGGCGGCGCCCAGCTTCTGGAGGCTATCCCTCACACGGAGGGCTTGCGGCTTATAACCTCAGGCGCCGCAATATTCGATCAGGACTTTCATGCCACGAAGATGGGGCGGTAGGGTTGCCCCGACAAGGGGGATATCGCGATGAAGTATGGACCGCTCGGCCGCTCGGGCCTGATCGTCAGCCGCATCTGTCTCGGCGGCAATTCGTGGGGCGCCAAGGGCCGCCGCGGCTGGGGCAAGTTCGACGAGGCCGAGGCGCCGGCCTATTTCAAGCGCGCGCTCGATGTCGGCATCACCTTCTTCGACACCGCCGACGCCTACAATGCCGGCCGCTCCGAGGAGATCATGGGCGCCACGCTCATGAAGATGACGAAGCGCGAGGATATCGTGCTGTCGACCAAGGTCGGCATCCGCATGAGCGACAGCCAGAACGACGTCGGCACCGGCCGCAAGCACCTGATGTCGGCCGTCGACACCCAGCTGAAGCGCCTGCAGACCGACTATATCGACGTCTACCAGGTCCATCGCCTCGATCCCTACACGCCGATCGAGGAGACCATGTACTCGCTCGACCAGATCGTGCGCTCGGGCAAGGTGCGCTACATCGGCGGCTCGACGATGCCGGCCTACAAGTTCGCCCAGATGGTGATGATCGCCGACTGGAAGGGCTATGCCCGGCCGATTGCCATGCAGAACCTCTACAACCTCGTCCAGCGCGAGGAAGAGCGCGAGATGAACCGGCTGTGCCACGAGCAGGGCGTCGGGCTGATCCCGTACTCGCCGCTGGCGCGCGGCTTCCTCGCCGGCAATCGCGCCAAGGAAGGCGGCGGCGAGACCGAGCGCTCGAAGAACGACGCGCAGGTCAAGGCCGGCGCCTATCGCGACTGCGACTGGGAGGTCGTCGACCGGCTGAAGAAGGTCGCAACGGCCAAGAACGCCTCGCCGGCGCAGGCTGCACTGGCCTGGCTGCTCAGCAAGCCCTACATGGGCTCGCCGATCATCGGCGCCACCAGCCTCGACCAGCTCACCTCGGCCGCCCAGGCGACCGAGTTCTCGGTGACGGCCGACGAGGCCAAGCTGCTCGAGGAGCCCTATCAGTTCCGCGTGTCGCCGGAGAACTGACGCTGGGGGCGCGTCTTCTCATGCTCTTCCGGACCGCGCGCGTCTCGCGCGCTCATGATCATGAGGCGCGCGAGACGCGCGCGGTCCGGAAGACTATGAATGCCGTCGGCGGCGCAGCGCTTCCGCGAACCACAAGGCGAGCAGGGGCAGCACGATCGCTGCCGCCCAGAAGACCGGCGGTGCACCCCAGCGGTCGACGATCGGCGCGGCGATCGGCACGCCGATCGCCTGGCCGACGAACAGGCAGAGCGCGAACAGGGCCATGGCGGCACCGCGCGCTTCGGGTGCCATCTGCGTGCCGTGGGTCTGCAGCGTGTTGTGCAGCATGTAGAACGACACGCCCGACAGCATGATGCCGGCGAATTCGACCTCGGCCGAGGGCGCCAGCGCCATGGTCGCGAAGGCCACGCCCAGGCCCAGACCGCCCCAGAGGCAAAGCCCGCGTTCGCCCAGCAGGCGCACGAGCTGCGGCGCCACCAGCACATAGGCGAAGCCGCCCGCGCCGAACGCCGCGACCGCGAGTCCGATGGCCGCGAAGCCCATGTCGAAGCGCTGGTGCAGGTCGGCGCCGACGAAGGTGAAAGCGCCCCAGAAGGTGCCGCCCTCCAGCGCCACCACGGCTACGACGGTGATCACCCAGCGCCGCCGCAGCACCGCAATCATCTGGCTGATCATCGAGCCCTGGTGACCGCCGGCCGGTCGCGCCACGGCGGGATGGGTGCGCATGACGCCGAACAGCGCGGCGCCCGCCGTGACGTAGATGGCTGCCAGCACCCAGAACACCGAGCGCCAACCCAGCCAGTCGCCGAGCGCGCCCCCCAAGGCGGCGCCGGTCATCAGCCCGAGTGTCTGGCCCGTCAGGAAGCGCGCCAGCGTCGCCTGGCGACGCTCGTAGCTGACATTGTCGCCCAGCCAGGCGATTGCCAACGGAATGATGGCCGAGCTGGTGACGCCGGTCAGGAAACGCGCTGCCGCCAGCCAGGCAAGCGAGTCGGCCAGCGCGCTCAGAGAGGCAGCACAGGGCGGCCATGATGCAGGCGATGGCCACCACCGGCATCTTGCCGTAGCGGTCGCCGAACGGGCCGTGCACCAGCACGAACACGCCGTTGGCGAACAGGAAGGCGGTGGCAGCGATCGAGGCCGCGCCGACGCTGACGTCGAAGGTGGCGGCGAGCTGCACCAGCAAGGGGTCGATGACGCGCATGTTGGCGGCCGAGGCGAAGGCCGCCACGGACAACAGCACGATGGCCAGGGACGTAACTGGCGTTGGGGCCCGCGCCGGCGGCGGCCGCGCTGCCGAAGCGGGCGGGTTCATGTCAATCCGGTTAATCGTTCGCCCGGCAAAAGGAAAGGATTCTTGGCGCGCGTCAGCTTTGACCTATGTTGGCATGATGCTGGAAGAAATCCTGGTCCTCGTCCGCGATCCTCACGCCTGGGTGGCGTTGGTGACGCTGGTGGTCATGGAAGTCGTGCTGGGCATCGACAACCTGATCTTCATCTCCATCCTGACCAACAAGCTGCCCGAGCATCAGCGCTCCCGCGCCCGCCGCATCGGCATCGGGCTCGCCGTGATCCTGCGGCTCGGCCTGCTGAGCGGCGTCGCCTACATCGTGCAGCTCACGTCGCCGCTGTTCTCGGTGTTCGGACACGGCTTCTCGTGGCGCGACCTGATCCTGATCGCGGGCGGCCTGTTCCTGATCTACAAGGCGACCAGCGAAATTCACGACCATGTCACGGTCGACTACGACACCGAGGCCGCCGGGCGCGCGGTGCAGGCCACCGTGATGGGCGTGATCGGCCAGATCCTGATTCTCGACCTGGTGTTCTCCCTCGACAGCATCATCACGGCGGTCGGCATGACAGACGACATCCCGATCATGATCGCGGCCGTGGTGATAGCGGTCGCCCTGATGCTGCTGGCCGCCGACCCGCTGGCCGGCTTCATCAACAAGAACCCGACCATCGTCATGCTGGCGCTGAGCTTCCTGCTGATGATCGGCATGACGCTGATCGCCGATGGCGTGGGGGTGAAGGTGCCCAAGGGCTACATCTATGCCGCCATGGCGTTCTCCGCCCTGGTCGAAGCGCTGAACATGGTGGCACGTCGCGCGGAGCGAAAACGCCGGCCGCTGCGGAAACGACCGCGCTGACAAGCCGCGGGCGGGCGCATAAGCTCGCGGCCATGAAGCTCAAGGATCGCGTGGCGATCGTCACCGGCGGGGCGTCGGGCATCGGCGCCGCCTCGGCGCGCCTGTTCGCGGCCGAGGGCGCCAAGCTCGCCCTGGTCGACCAGGATGAGGTCGGGCTGGGCCAGGTCGCGGCCGATATCGAGGCGGCCGGCGGCAGCGCCATCATCATCCCGGCCGACGTCAGCAGCGATGCCGAGGCGCGCGCCGGCGTCGATCGGGTGATCGAGAAATGGGGTCGCGTCGACGTGCTGCTGACGGCGGCCGGCATGTCGACCGGCGGCACGGTCGACGCGATCGAGGAGGCGGCCTGGGACCGCACCTTCGCGGTCAACGTCAAGGGGACCTATCTCTGGATCCACTACGCCATCAAGTCGATGATCGAGAACCGCTCGGGCGCCATCGTCACCATCGGCTCGCAGCTCGCGCAGTCGAGCCCGGGCAAGAACGCGGCGTACATTGCTTCCAAGGGCGCCATCGCGTCCTTCACCAAGACCATGGCCGTCGATCACGCCGCGCAGGGCATCCGCGTCAACGCGCTGATGCCGGGCGTCATCGACACGCCGATGCCGGCGCGCTCGCTGAAGCGCTATGCCGATCCCGAGGCCATGAAGGCCTTCTGGAAGCATCGCCATCCCATGGGCCGTATCGGCAAGCCGGAGGAGGTGGCCCGCGCCGCCCTGTTCCTGGCCAGCGACGATTCCTCGTTCGTGACAGGCACGCTGCTGTTCATCGACGGCGGCTGGACGGCGCAGTGATGCCGAAGAAACTCACACCCGAGCAGATCGCCGGTTACGAACGCGACGGCTATGTCTGTCCGGTCGACGCCTTCTCGACGGAACGGGCGCGCGCCTGGCGCGACCGGATGGAAGCCTTCGAGCGCGCCCAGGGCCAGAAGATGACCCGCGGCCACAACTTCAAGCCGCATCTCCTGTTCCCCTGGGTCGACGAGATCGTCCACGCGCCCGAGGTGCTCGACGCCGTGGAAGACCTGATCGGTCCGGACATCCGGCTGTTCCATCTCACCGTCTGGCCCAAGGACGCAGGCTCGGGCACCTATGTGAGCTGGCATCAGGACGCGACCTATTTCGCCCTCGAGCCGGCCTGCCATGTCACCGCCTGGGTGGCGCTGACCGACGCACCGATCGAGGCGGGCTGCATGGAGGTCGTGCCGGGCTCGCACAAGCTCGGCCAGCTGCCGCACGCCGAGATGCAGGACACGGAGAACCTCTGTCGCGCGGCCAGACCCTCGCGGTCGACGTCGATCGCCAACGCACCGCGTTCATGCCGGTGAAGGCCGGCCAGTTCTCGCTGCACCACACCCACCTGGTGCACAATTCGCGGCCCAACCACTACCACGACCGGCGCATCGGACTCGGCATCAGCTACATCCCGACCTCGGCGCGTTGCACCGCCAGGAATCGCGTCACCGCCATGCTGGTGCGCGGCAAGGACGAATACGGCAACTTCGACGACGAGCGGCGGCCGGTCGAGGAGGCGGGTGCCGCCGAGCGGGCGTTCCACGCCGAGGCCGAGGCGCGCTTCCGGGCGATGAATGCCGTGGAATCGCAGGAGAACAAGATTGCTGTGGTTAGACGCTAGAACGCGCACATTGTCATCCCGAGCGCAGCGAGGGACCTTTGGGGCAACGAGTAAAGGTCCCTCGCTTCGCTCGGGATGACAGCTTTATCGTCGTGAGGATCAATCCCGATGCTTCGTCTGCCGTACCACAACCGTTACGCCTACTCAGCCATCACCGAGCGCAAGGACTATTCCTGGCCCGACGGCAAGCGGCTCGCGGTCTATCTCGGTCTCAACATCGAGCATTTCGCTTTCGGCGCCGGTGACGGGCATCTGCTGACGGTGGCCGGCACGCCGCCCGATCCGCGCACCTTCGCCTGGCGCGACTATGGCAACCGGGTCGGCGTGTGGCGCTGTCTGGAACTGTTCGACGAGCTCAACCTGCCGGCGGCCCACCTGATCAACACCACGGTGTTCGACTATGCGCCGCAGATCGTGGCGGCGTTGAAAGCACGGGGGGACGAGTTCATCGGCCACGGCCGCACCAACGCCGAGCGTCACGGCCAGATGTGGGAGGCCGACGAGAAGCGCTTCCTCGAGGAGGTGCGCGACGCCATCGAGAAGGCCTCAGGCAAGCGGCCGCGTGGCTGGATGGCGCCGTGGATGAGTTCCAGCCACCACACGCCCGACCTCCTGAAGGAGACGGGCTTCGACTTCCTGATGGACTGGCCGGCCGACGACCAGCCGCTGTGGATGAAGACGCGCTCGGGCCCGCTGATGAGCGTGCCCTATCCCATCGAGATCAACGACAGCCCGCAGATCCTGGTGCGCCATCACACTCCCGAGCAGTTCCGCGACTTCATCATCGGCCAGTTCGAGGAGCTGCTGCGCCAGTCGGCCAAGCAGCCGCTGGTGTGCGGCATCGCGCTCCACACCATGATCGTGGGCCAGCCCTATCGCCTCCGGATGCTGCGCGAAGCCCTGCAGCACATCGTCAGCCATCCGCAGAAGGACAAGGTCTGGTTCACGCGCCCGTCGGCGATCTACGATCACTGCGCGGCGCTGCCCAAGGGCACGATGGTGCCGCCGCCGGCGTAGCCGAAAACTTGATCGCAGGAGGAAGCGTACCATGGCTGTCGAAATTCTGGAGATTCATCACACCGGTGTCCGTGTCGACGACGACGCCAACCTGCTGAAAGCCACGCAGGACTTCTATGCCGACGTCCTCGGCCTGCAGTGCGACAGCGGCCGTCCGACCATTCCCGGCATTCCGGGCGCCTGGGTGAATGTCGGCGAAGTCGGCCAGATCCACCTGATCGGCGGCAAGCAGCCTTCGCCGGTGGCCAAGGGGCCGGGCGAGGATCCGACGCGGCCGCACGTTGCGTATGCGGTGAAGAGCGTCGTGGAGACCCGTGCCGAACTCGACCGCCTCGGGGTGAAGTACTGGGTGATCGAAGGCCTTGTCAGCCCCGATTCCACACAGCTCTTCATGAACGATCCCTGCGGCAACATGGTCGAGCTGCACCAGATCGACAAATGCCGCTGCCGGGCCAGCAGTCGCGTCAGGGCATAGCGGCGGATTGAAGCTCGCCACCATCACCGACTGGCTGGCCGAGGCCGGCCTGCGCAGCCTGTCGCTCGACGACATCGTCGACGGCTTTGCGCGCCGCGTGAACGAGGCCGGCGTGCCGGTGGCGCGCATCTTCGCCGGCATGAACACTCTCCATCCCATGGTGCGTGCGCGCAGCCTGATCTGGGATCGCAGCGTAGGACCTGCGACGCGCTTCGAGTTCCGTCATGTCGATATCGACGCGCCCATCCTCCGCGAGAGCCCGTTCGCCCCCATGATACTGCATGGCATCGCCGAGCGGCGCTACGACCTCACCTCGCCCAGGCCCGAGCACGAGGTGCCGCTGTTTGAGGAGCTGCGCGACGCCGGCATGACCGATTGGCTGGGCCGTGTCTTCCCGTTCGGCGAACTCTCGCCGCAGATCGGCGGGCCGGCCGATGCCGAGCGAGTGGGCGAGCTGTGGCTCGTCTGTTCGGTCACCACCGACCGGCCCGGCGGCTTTGCCGACACTCATGTCGCGGCACTGCGCGAGGTGTTGCCGGTGTTCGCCCTGGCGGTCAAGGCCACCGCCATGCGCGCCATTTACGAGGGGCTTTTAGCCGCCTACCTGGGCCAGGATCCTGCGGGGCGCATCCTGTCGGGCACGGTGCAGCGCGGCGAGGTCCAGAGCGTGGAGGCCGTGCTGTTCTTCACCGACCTGCGCGGCTTCACCACTCTTGCCGACACGCTGCCGGGCCGCGACCTGATCGCGCTGCTGGACGACTGTTTCGACTGCATGGTGCGCCCGGTCACTGCGCGCGGCGGCGAGGTCCTGAAGTTCCTGGGTGACGGCCTGCTCGCCATCTTCCGGGTCGAGGACAGGCCGCGCGCCGAGATTTGCGCGGCGGCACTCGAAGCGGCCAAGGAAGCGCTGACGCTGATGGCCGGCCTGGCCGAGACGCGCCGCGTCCGATCGTTGCCGACGCCCGACCTCGACATCGCGCTGCATGTCGGCGATGTGAATTACGGCAACGTCGGCGCCGACGCGCGCCTCGACTTCACGGTGATCGGGCCCGCCGTCAACGAGGCCTCGCGCATCGAGCGCCTGTGCGACGCGCTCGGACGCCATCTCGTGATGTCGCAATCCTTCGCCCGGGCCGCCGATGCCAGCCGCCACGAACTGGTGTCGCTTGGCCGCCATCGCCTGCGCGGCGTGCGGGAGGAGACGGAGCTGTTCGGGCTTGCCCCGTAGGACGTCAATATCGCCAGAGCGCGACACCGCCCTTCATGCCGGCGTCGTTCGAGACGATGGTGACATCCGGATCGAGCGTGAAGTCGATCTTCTTGGCATTGCCGCCGCCGACATAGAGGTGATCGAAGTTGGCGAGCCGGCGCAGGGTGCCGATCGCCCTCTTGACCCGCTTGTTCCAGCGCGCGCCGCCGATCCCCTTGCGCGCGGCATTGCCGAGCTGCTGGTCGTAGGTCTCGCCATGGCGGAAAGGGTGATGCGCGATTTCCAGATGCGGTCCCAGCTTGCCGTCGAGATAGAGCCCGGTGCCGAAGCCCGTGCCCAGGGTGATGACCATCTCCACGCCCTTGCCGGCGATGACGGCCAGGCCCTGCAGGTCGGCATCGTTGGCGATCCGCACCGGCTTGCCGAGTGCGGCGTCGAGGGCGCGGGCGAGCTCGAAGCCCTGCCACAGGTCGTTGCCGAGGTTGGGCGCCGTCAGCACCCGCCCGTCGCGCACGACGCCGGGGAAGCCGACGGACACACGGTCGAACGGGGCGAGCGGCGCCACCATGCTGGCCAGGAGGTCAACGATCTGCTGTGGCGGCGCACCGACCGGCGTCGGCAGGCGCACGCGCTCGGTGAGCATCTGGGCCGCTTCGTCGACGACGGAGGCCTTCAGCCCCGTCCCGCCGACGTCGATCGCCAGGGTGAGGCGGCGCGCGGTGTGCTCGACCCCCGCGCGCTGTACATCGGTCATCGCCGCCGCCTCCGTCACTTCCGAGGGGTGACGACCGCTGCGCCGACAAGGGTTTCCCGGCGCAGCGACGCCAGCGGCTTGCCCGAGATCAAGTGCTTCTCGATGGCCTCGAGGGAATGCCCCGTGGTCTCGGGCACGCGCAGCAGGGTGAACACGATGCCGCCCAGGCAGATCACCGCGAACACCGTGAAGGTGAAGGCAAGGCCGGGGCCGGCCAGCATCAGCGGGAAGGCGAAGACCACCACGAAGTTGAAGCCCCAGTTGCTGATCGACGCCGTGCTCATGCCCGGCCCGCGCACGCGCAGCGGGAAGATCTCCGACATCATGACGTGCGGCAGCGGCCCGATGGCGATCGCGAAGGAGGCGATGTAGAGCATCAGCATCGCGATCACCAGCCACGACGGCACCAGGGTCGGATTGGTGACGGCGAGCGCAATGATCAGCATCGTCGCCGCAGCACCGGCAAAGCCCACCACCAGGAGCGGCCGGCGGCCGAGCCGGTCGATCAGGAACATCGCCAGGATGGTGGTGGCGAAGTTCACCGTGCCGATGCCCACGGTGGCGAAGATTCGCGTCTCGGCGCTGGCGAACCCGGCATGATTGAAGATCTCCGGAGCGTAGTAGATCACGGCGTTGATGCCGCTCAACTGCTGCAGGAAGAACAGGCCGACCGCCACGATCACCGCCGGGCGGATGTTCGGCTCAAGGAGCGCGCGGTAGCCGACGCCGCGGCCGGCTTCCGCCTTGGCGTTCAGCACCATCTCCTGCAGTTCGGCATCGACGTCCCAGCGCGCGTCGCGCAGCCGGCGCAGGCTCGCCCGGGCCTGGTCGGCGTGCCCCTTCAGGATCAGCCAGCGCGGCGATTCCGGCAGGAAGGCGAGGCCGACGAGGAACAGAAGTCCCGGCACCGCGCCCAGGCCGAACATGTGGCGCCACATGCCCTCGCCGGAGATCACGAGGCCGGTGAGGTAGGAAACGAGGATGCCGATGGTGATCGCGAGCTGATAGGTCGAGACCATCGCGCCACGGCTCTTGATCGGGGCGGTCTCGGAGATGTAGAGCGGCGCGCCCACCGCCGCGAGGCCGATGGCGACGCCCAGCACGAGGCGGGCCGCTACCAGCATCCAGATCGCGGTGATGGCGCCCGCGATCAGGGCACCGACGGTGAACAGCGCGGCGGCGAACATCAGCACGCGACGCCGGCCGAAGCGATCGATGATCGGACCGGCGAAGATCGCGGCGATCAGGGCGCCGAGCGGCACGGCCGCGGTCATGAAGCCGCGTATTCCCGGCGACATCGGGTAATCCTTCGCCAGCAGGGGCTCGGCGACGGCGATCACGCCCTCGTCGTAACCGAACAGGAACCCGGCAATTGCAGCGACGGCGGCGAGGAAGTAGATCATGGGTCTGACCTCAGAAGCTGATGACCGTCTTCAATCCCATGACCCAGACGTCCTTGTTGATGACGCTTCCGCCCGGACTGTAGATATACTGCAGGTTCGGACGGATCTGGAGCCCGGGGACGGGCACGAAGGTGTAGTCCAACTCGAAGACGTACTCGGAATCCTTGACCGGCACCGGCCCCAGCCCGAGCGCGTTCTGCAACGTCGCGACCTGCGTGATGCGCTGGTTCTGGTGGGTCGTGCCGGCGGCAAAGGCGATGGAATCGTTGGGCCGCGCGTCGAACAGGCCGGTGTACCAGAAGCCCACCGCGATCTGCCGGTCGGTGGTCGCGGTCACCGTGTCGGCGAAGGCGGCGTTGAAGAACAGGCGCAGGCCGCGGTTGGGATCCTTGTCGCTGACGCGCGTGACTTGCTGCTGGAAGCTGACATAGGCGCCGTACATGCCGGAGCGCGTCGCCGCGGGCTGCCCGGTGAGGGCGATGACATTGTTGTTGATGTCGTAGATCGTGTCGGGTTGCTGGCCGGACGAGTACCAGGCGCCGACCTTGTAGCTGCCCTCGAGCCGGCCGCCGGCAAACTTGGGATTCCAGGCGATCTCCACCGGCACCAGCACGCCGGTCGAGCCCTGGTACCAGACCGGCAAGAGCTTGTTCTCGTAGCCCAGATACTGCTGGTTCTGGTCGTAGACGCCGATCTGGTAATGGCCGAACCCTTCGAGGTTCACCTTGACGCGGCTGCCCCATTGGCTGATTGGCCAGTTGAAGATGTAGCCGCCGGCGATGTTGCCGGGCTGGGAGCCGCAGAACGTCAGGTTCTGGAAGTCGCAGGGAAAGGTGGCGAAGTCGCCGCCCATCGAGACGCGGCCGAACTTCCAGTTGATCAGATTGTCGAAGTACTTCTGCTCGAACCACATCTGGGTGAGGCGGACCGTCTGTCCGCGGCCCCAGACCTCCTGCACGAGCTGGAACGTGCCGAGCTGGGCATCGTCCACCAGGTTGCGGCCGGCGCGCGACGTGTAGGTGATCTGGATCACAGCATCTTTCAGGCCGACGATGCGCTCGAGATCGAAGGTGGTGCCGACCGCGACCTGGTCGGTGTAGTCGACCAGCTGCTTGGTGCCGCCGCCGAGATTGTACGCGGACTCGCTGACGTGGACGAGCTGGAGGTCCACGCCCTTCTCGAAGAGCCAGTTGCGCCACTCCATATCGCCGAACACGCGAGCTTCGGCGGGCCGTCGCGCAACCTCGGCGCCGGCGGCGCCATGGACGCCCAGCAGCAACGCGAAAGCCAGTCCCAGCGACGCGCGCAATCTGGATAGGATCGGTGTCAGCAGCGTGCGCACTTTGCGCTCTCTGCCGTGCCAATTGTTGATGTCTGGAGCCTAAGGACCGCTGCGTCCCGCAGCTCGTGCCGTTGTCGCCACGTGTCGCTCTTGGCAATCCAAGTCGATCATCGTTTACTCCCCCGCAGCAGTGCGCAGTACGGCATCCGTTGTGCCCACAACGAACGCCAGCAGCATCGCAAACTGACTCTGTACTTTTTACACTACCCTTTTTGCACGGCAAAGAATAACTTAAACAACGTGCAGATTCACTGGCCGAATTGCAATCGGCAACCACGCATAACGAGCTGCCTCTAATAGTGCATTGATTGGTGTGGCCGTTCCGGCTGCAACGTGAGACAGCCACCTGCGTGAACCTGCAACGCCTCAGCGACGGAGATGTCAGCCTTGAGCAAGAAAATCACCATCGCCAGCGCGTCATCCGCCGAGTACTTCCATTTCCTGCAGGGCATGGTGCTGTCGGTCAGGGACAACCCGCAGAGCAAGGACATCGACATCTCCTTGTACGACCTGGGATTGACCGACGAGCAGCTCGCCTGGCTCGGCGGCTACGTCAACAACGTCACCAAGCCGAAGTGGGAATACGGGCTCACCGAGAAGTCCGGCATGCGCGACCCCTTCCGGGCGATCCTGGCCAAGCCGCTGCTGCCCAAGTACTTCCCGGGCTACGACATCTACATGCATCTCGACGCCGACGCGTGGGTGCAGGACTGGTCGGCGGTGGAGACCTATCTCAAGTCGGCCGAGAGCGGCGCGGCACTCGCCATCGCGCCGGAGATCCATCGCGCCTATACCAACAATTACACGTCGAGCGCCGAATTCCATGACTTCGTGGTCGAGCTCTACGGCGGCACCTGGGGCCCGGAGTACGTCAGGAAGTACAGCTACTATCCCATCCTGAACGCCGGCGTGTTCGCCATGCCCAAGGAATCGCCGATCTGGAAGATGTGGGCCGACAACATCCAGACGTCGCTGGCCAAGAGCCATCACCATTGCATCGAGCAGGCGGCGCTCAACCTAGCCGTCTTCGAGCATCCCGAGCTCTTCCACTTCGCCCAGCCCGACAAGAAGAACATCCAGTTCCTGCCGGCGACCTGCAACTGGCTGTGCCACCAGAGCCTGCCGCTCTACGACAAGGCAACCAAGCGGTTCGTCGAGCCCTACCTGCCGCACCAGCCGCTCGGCGTCATCCACCGTTCGTCCGACGACTTCAAGGACAAGAAGGAGGCGCCGATCTACACGACCGACGGCGACAGCGTCGTCTGCAATCTGAAGTACAAGGAAGGCGTCTACGACACGACGGTGAAGTCGGCCGAGCCAGAGAAGCTGAGCGACTGGCAGGGTCGCGGTGGCAAGAAGTACTGACCTGAAGGCCGCGGCATCAGCCGAACCGCCGACAGCCTCGACCCTCGCGGCGGCGGCGCCGCTGCTGCTGCTCATCCTGGTCGACTCCATCGGCTTTGCCATGCTGACGCCGCTGCTCGCGTCGGCGCTGGCCGACGGCTCGGACGTCGGCATCTCGCAGGGCCTGTCGGCGACCCAGCGGCATCTGGTCTACGGCGTCGCCACGGGCCTCTACCCGATCATGACCTTCTTCGGCGCGCCGATCCTGGGCCAGTTGTCCGATCGGCTGGGCCGCAAGACCATCCTGCTTGTGTGCGCCATCGGCATCGCGGCGAGCTACGTGGTGATCTCGGCCGCTTTCGCCTGGGGCTCGATCGCGCTTCTGATGGCGGGACGCATGATCGGCGGGCTCACGGCGGCGAGCCAGGCGGTGTCGCTGGCCGCCGTGGTCGATGTCTGCCGGCCCGAGCGCAAGGACTTCTGGCTGAGCATGGGGCTGCTCTGCTCCTCGCTCGGCTTCGTGCTGGGACCGGCGCTGAGCGGGTTCTTGTCGGACACCGCCATCCTGCCCTGGTTCAGCCTGCTGACGCCACTTTATGCAACGGCGGCCGTGGCGGCGCTGAACGTCGTGATGCTGGCCTTGCTGTTCCATGACCGCCGCCAGCGCCTGGCCTCTTCGCCGCTATCGCTGATCAGCGGCTTCAAGAGCTTCGGCTCGGCCTTCGCCAAACCGGGCCCCTTGCGCGACGTGTCGTGGGTATTCCTGCTGCAGGAGCTGGCATGGGGCGCCTACTTCTATTTCATCCCGGTGTTCCTGCTCGATCGCTATGGGGTGAGCGGCAAGGACGCGAGCTACTTCATGTCTGTCATGGGCGTGGGTTTTTGCGTGAGCTTCGCTGCCGCCATGCCGCTCCTCACCAGGTATTTCTCGACCCGCGCCATCACCAGCGGCAGCCTGATCGCCACGGCCATCCTCATCGCCGTGAGCGCCTTTGCGCCGTCGATGCTGGTGCAATGGGTCCTGATCCTGCCGATCTCGGTGGCCGTGGCCGTGAGCTACGGCGCGTTGATCATCCTGTTCACCGATACCGCCACCGAAGGCACCAAGGGCGAGGTGATGGGCATCACCGCTGCGATCAATTCGCTGTCGTTCGGCAGCGTCTCGTTTCTCGGCGGCTGGCTGGAAGGGTTGAGCGCGGGCGCGCCGATCTACGTGGCGCTGGCGCTCATGACCATGAGCTGGCTCGTCTTCAGCTTGCAGAAACGACCAAAGTGACCTGACCAAGGGGGCATGACATGAAAACCGTGATCCTGGCCGGCGGCTTCGGCACCCGTCTCTCGGAGTACACCGACGACATCCCCAAGCCGATGGTGCCGATCGGCGGCATCCCCATGCTGATGCACATCATGGGCATCTACGCCCACTACGACTACAAGGATTTCGTGCTGGCGCTGGGCTACAAGGCCGACCGCGTGAAGTCGTACTTCCTCAACTACTACACGCTGCACTCCGATTTCACGATCGACATGGCGACCGGCGAGAAGTCGACGATCAACCGCACGCTGCTCGACTGGAAAGTCACCCTGATGAACACCGGGCTCAACACCATGACCGGCGGCCGGTTGCGGCGGCTGGCGCCGTTGCTGAAGTACGAGACCTTCATGTGCACCTATGGCGATGGCGTGAGCAACATCGACGTCAACAAGCTGATCGAGTTCCATCGCAGCCACGGCAAGCTCGTCACCATGACCTTGGCGCGTCCCTCGGCGCGGTTCGGCGTCGTCGAGACCACCAAGACCAACTCGGTCAGGGCGTTCCGCGAGAAGCCGGTCGAGAGCGAAGGCTGGGTGAATGCCGGCTTCTTCGTGATGGAGCCGGACTTCCTCAAGTATATCAAGTCGAGCGACACGATTTTGGAACGCGAGCCGCTCGAGCAGGCGGCCAAGGACGGCCAGCTCATGGCCTATCGCCACGAGGGCTTCTGGAAATGCATGGACATGAAGAAGGACGTGCAGGACCTCAACAAGATGTGGGACGACAACCAGGCGCCGTGGCGCTTCGACGCCAAGCTCAAGGCGCCGGCGCCGGCCGCGACCTGAAACACTGAACGCTCCGCCAGAGGTCTTTCGACATGTTTGGAAATTTCTATCAAGGCAAGAACGTCTTCGTGACCGGCCATACGGGCTTCAAGGGCTCGTGGCTGTCGGCCTGGCTGCTCAAGCTCGGCGCCAACGTGACGGGCTACGCCCTGCCGCCGCTCTACGACGAGAGCCACTTCGAGCTGCTGGGCCTCGCCAAGAAGGTGCGGCACATCGAAGGCGACGTGCGCGACCGCGATCACCTGACGCGCGCCATGACGGAAGCCAAGCCCGACATCGTCTTCCATCTCGCGGCGCAAGCGCTGGTGCGCGAGGCCTACCGCGATCCGCACGCCACCTTCGAGACCAACGTGATGGGCGGCGTCAATGTCTGCGAGGCCGTCGGCAAGGCCGAGAGCGTGCGCACGCTGGTCTACATCACCTCCGACAAATGCTATCGCAACGTCGACTGGGAGTGGGGCTACCGTGAGACCGACACGCTGGGCGGGCGCGATCCCTACAGCGCGTCCAAGGGCTGCGCCGAGCTGGTGTTCGCCGCCTACTGGACCTCGTTCCTGTCGAAGGCCAAGCGCGTCAACGCGGCCTCGACGCGCGCCGGCAACGTGATCGGCGGCGGCGACTGGGCCAAGGACCGGCTCATTCCCGACTGTGTCCGCGCGCTGCGCAAGAAGGAGACGATCGAGATCCATCATCCCGAATCGACGCGGCCCTGGCAGCACGTGCTGGAGCCGCTGGGCGGCTATCTGCATCTCGGCCGGCAGCTCGGCGGACCGAAAGGTGCCGATTTCTGCGAGAGCTGGAACTTCGGGCCCAACAACAGCGCCAACAAGAACGTCGGCGACGTGGTGCAGGACGTCATCCGCCTGTGGGGCAGCGGCCAGGTGAAGATCGAGCGCGATCCCAACGCGCCGCACGAGGACCACTGGCTGCAGCTCAATTGCGACCGCGCCAACCATTACCTGAAGTGGAGTCCGACCTGGAACTATCCCGATTCGATCGGCGAGACGGTGAGCTGGTATCGCCGCTATCAGGAGGGCGCCGAGATCCCGGCGCTCACCGATTCGCAGATCGAGAAGTACGGCCGCGACTGGAAGGCGGCGGGCCGTGATTGACGGAGTCGTGCGTCATCCGCTGCGCCAGTTCATCGACGAGCGTGGCCGCACGATGCACATGCTTCGCAACGACGACCCGCACTTCCGCGCCTTCGGCGAGATCTACTTCTCCGGCGTCGCCCACGGCAAGGTGAAGGGCTGGTACCGGCACCGCGAGAAGACGCTGAACTACGCCGTGCCGTCGGGCGCCATCCGGGTCGTGATCTACGACGATCGCGCCGGCAGCCCGACGCACGGGCGCCTGGAAGAGTATCGTCTCGGCGAAGGTGAGGCGGACTACGCGCTGCTCACCATACCGCCGCTGTTGTGGTACGGCGTGCAGGGCCTGGCGCCGGGCGTTTCGATCATCGCCAACTGCTCGGACCTGCCCAACGATCCCGCCGAATCGGACCGCAAGCCGGCCGATGCGGCTGACGTGCCCTACCGCTGGCCGCCCGACTCGGCGTGAGCGGCACCATGCAGGACCCTCCGACAGCGACGCCTGCGTCCATGATCTTCCTGATCGGCATGGTCGGGTCGATGACGGGCCTGCTGATCGGCTACAACACGGCCGTCATCGCCCCGGCGCTTGAATTCATCGCCCAGGACTTTGCCCTGGGTGCCTTCATGCAGGGCGTTGCCGTGTCCTCGGTGCTGCTGGGCGGGTTCATCGGCGCCCTGCTGGCCGGCGCGTTGATCCCGCGGACCGGCGAACGCCCGACACTTTTCGTCACCGCGATCCTGTTCATCGTCGGCGGCGTCGGCTCGGCGTACGCCGATTCGTTCGTGCCGTGGCTGGTGTGGCGCACCATCTGCGGCCTCGGCGTCGGGGCGGCGACCATGGTCGGGCCGCTCTATGTCAGCGAGACCGCGCCGGCGCGCATGCGCGGCGCGCTGGTGTCGACCGTCCAGCTCATGATCACCATCGGCATCCTCGTTTCCTACCTGGCCGGCGCGGCCTGGACCCCGGCGAAGGCGTGGCAGCCGATGCTGCTGGTCGGCGCGGCGCCCGGCCTGCTGCTGCTGCTTGTCCTGCTGTTGGTGCCTGAGAGCCCGCGCTGGTACCTGCTGCGCGGTCGCAGGGAAGATGCCGAGCGCGCCCACTTCCGGCTGACCGCCGGGCGCGGCGAGCCGCTGCCCGCCCCGGAGCCCGTCACCGCCAGGCTGCGCAGCCAGAACCTGTTTGCCGGGCGCAACCTCATGGTGCTGGTACTGGCGACCGGGCTGTTCGCCTTTGCCAACCTGAGCGGCATCGATGCGATCCTCTACTATGCGCCGACGATCTTCGCGCAGGTCGGCTTCGGCGGCACCTACGGGCCGATTCTGGCCACGGTCGGTATCGGCATCGTGAACGTGATCGCAACGATCATCGCCATGGCCCTGATCGACCGGCTGGGACGGCGGCCGCTGCTGATCGGCGGCTTGGTGCCCATGGCGGCGAGCCTGCTCTTCCTTGCCGTCGCTCTGCAAATTGGCCAGGGGGCGGCGTGGTCGAACACGGTTGCCGTGGCGTGCCTCGGCCTCTTCGTGCTGGCGTTCGGCGTCAGCCTCGGCCCACTGCCCTATGTCCTGATGTCGGAGCTGTTTCCGCTGGCGCTGCGCGGCGCCGGCATGGGCATCGCCTCGGCCACGGCCTGGGGCGTGAATGTCGTGGTATCGCTCACCTTTCCCGTGCTGGTTGAAGCGTTCGGTGTGGCGCTGGTTTTCGGGCTCTACGGCCTGATCAGCATTGCCGCCCTGGCCTTCGTTCTGGCATTGGTGCCCGAGACCCGAGGCCGTTCGCTGGAGCTGATCGAGGCCAACCTGGCCAACGGCCGGGCGGTGCGCGATCTGGGCATGCCGCTTCCCGCCCGTTCCCCGGGCGGTTGATTGGGAACGTCGCTGCAGGCAAGGAGGTGTCGACTCATGACGGATTCCGTCTCCGCTTTGATCGCCGATATCGGCGCCACCAATGCCCGCTTCGCCCTGCTGGAGGGCAGCGACTTTGCCGTGTCCGAGACCTATGCGGTCTCCGACTATGCCTCGCCGATCGAGGCGGCAAGGCACTTCCTGTCGGGGCCGGCCGCCGGCCATGCCCCGAAGCGCGCGCTGATCGCGGCGGCGGGCCCGGTCGACCGCGGCCGGATCGCGCTCACCAATGCCGCCTGGATCGTCGATTCGGACCGCATCTCCAAGGGTCTCGGCATGACTGACGTAGCTGTGCTGAACGACTTCGAGGCGCTTGCCTGGTCGCTCCCCGCCCTGCGGTCCGAGCACATCACGACCCTGGGCGCGCCGCGCGCCGGCGAGCGCGGCACGATGGCCGTGCTCGGTCCCGGCAGCGGCTTTGGTCTCGCTGCCATGGCGTTCGCGGGCGACACCGAGGTCGTGCTCGTCACCGAAGGCGGCCACGCCACGCTGTCGAGCGAGAACCGGCGTGAGGACGCCATCATCCTGGCGCTGCGCCAACAGTTCCATCACGTCTCGGTCGAGCGGGTCCTCTCCGGATCGGGCCTGATGCAGCTCTATCACGCGATCGCCCGGGTCGATGACCAGACGGTGCCGGAACGCGACAGCAGCGAGATCGTCGCCCACGCGCTCGCCGACGATTGCAAGGTGAGCCGCGAGGCCCTCGAGCTGTTCTGCGCCTTTCTCGGCAGCGCGGCAGGCAATATCGCCCTGACGCTGGGCGCGCGCGGCGGCGTCTTCATTGGCGGCGGAATAGCGCCGCGCTTCACTGATTTCTTGCGCAGCTCGGCCTTCCGAGAGCGCTTCGAGGCCAAGGGACGCATGTCGAGCTATCTCGCCCGCATCCCGACGGCGGTCATCGTGCATCCGATGCCGGCCTTTTTGGGCTTGGCCCATCTGGCGCATGTCCGCGCACGCCCGCGCGGCCATGATCGCAGTTGGTGACGCGGGGATTCTGCATACGTCAGTTCAGGAGCAGGGGAAGACTATCATGACTACGGACTCGCGCTATCTGTCGAACCGGTTGGCGATCGACGGCGGCACGCCGGTGCGCTCGACGCCGCTGCCGTGGGAATTGCCCGGCGCCTACTACATCGACGAGGAAGAGAAGCGCCTGGTCAACCAGGTGATCGATGCCCGCAGTCCCTTCCGTTTCTACGGTCTGGACGCCCAGGGCATGGTGGACCGGCTCGAGGCCGAGTGGTGCTCGACCTTCGGTCACAAGCATGCGCTCGGCGTCAACAGCGGCAGTGCCGCGCTGCACATCGCGCTGGCCGCCTTCGGTGTCGGACCGGGCGACGAGGTGCTGGTCCCGGGCTACATGTGGGTGAGCTGCATCAGCGCCATCGTGCGCACCGGCGCGATCCCGCGCCTGGTCGATATCGATGGCAGCTTCTGCATGGACCCGGCCGATCTCGAGCGCAAGATCGGTCCGCGCAGCAAGGCGGTCCTCATCGTCAACATGAGCGGTGTCATGGGCCGCAACGACCGCATCGCCGCGATCTGCCGCAAGCACAAGCTCAGGCTGCTGGAAGACTGCGCCCAGGCGATCGGCGCAACATTGAAAGGCCGTCCGGCCGGATCGTTCGGCGACATCGGCATCTACAGCTTCCAGCTCAACAAGAACATGACCAGCGGCGAGGGCGGACTACTCGTCACCGAGGACGAGGACCTCTACAAGCGCTGCACGGCCCTGCACGACCTCGGCTACGCGCGCAACGCCGAGGGCCGGCTCGACCCCTCGGACGAGCGCTATCAGTACTGGGGCACCGGCAGCCGAATGTCCGAGCTTGCCGGCGCCATGGCGCTCGCCCAGATGCGCAAGGTGCGCACGATCACCGGCAAGATGCGCCAGGCCAAATGGAAGATCCGCGAGGCCATCAAGGACCTTCCCGGCATCGTCCTGCGCGAGGTCGACGACCCCGCCGGCGACACCGGACCGGTCCTGATCACCGTCTATCCGACGGCCGATGCCTGCCAGCGCTTCGTCGACGCCCTGCGGGCCGAGGGCGTGCACGGCCCGGAAGGCAGCCTCACCTGCATCACCATGCGCGAATGGGGCATGCACTGGTACTTCAACGTCCCGAGCCTGGTGAAGAAGCGGTCCAACGCCCACGACGGCTTCCCCTGGACCCATCCGTCGAACGCCTTCGCCGCGAACTACAGCTACGAGCGCGGTGCGCTGCCCGTCTGCGATGACCTCAGCAACCGCGCCGCACTGGTCACGATCTCCTCCGTCCTCACCGACAAGGACGTCGAGGACATCATCGCCGCCTTCCGCAAGGTCGGGAACGCCTTCGCCACCACCCATCTGAAGGCGGCCGAGTGATGCATCCGCTAGCGCCGATCCTGTTGAGCGACGCCCGCGTCATCGCCGGCGCCGCGATCGATTGCCTCGTCATCGGCAGCGGCACCAGCGGCGTCACCACCGCCATCGAGCTGGCCGAGCACGGCCTCAGGGTCGCGATCATCGAGGCCGGTCCCCTGGTTCTGACGGAACATGTGGGGTCCGGCCCCTTCGCCAACCGCGGGGACATCGTCCCCCAGATCCACGATCTCGTGCGGTACGGCACGGTGTGGACCTCCGAACAGGACCTGGCGACCGCCAAGGCGCGGACTGCCAAGACCAACAACAACGCGTGGTCCCTTGTCGGCGGCCGCACGGTGTTCTGGGGCGGCTGCACGCCGCGCTTCCGTGACGAGGACTTTGCCGACTGGCCGTACGACGCCGACGAGATGCGCTCGTGGTACGCGCGGGCAGAGCGGCTGATCGGCGTGTCCGGCGGTGATGGCGAAAATGCTGCGCCGCCTTTCATGACGCACGCGGCGCAAGACCGCTTGTTGGCCGGCCTCGCGGCCCAGGGCATTCCGGCGACCCACGCACCGTTGTGCGTCGACACCCGCGCCGTGCACGGCGGCCGCATGTCGCTCGGCTTCGATTCCTCGATCTCCCGTTTGTTGCGGTGCCGCCATTTCGGCCGCATCGAGGATGGCGCCCGCCTGTGCCTCGCTGCCGGGACCGAGGCTCTGCAGCTGGTCGTCGACGGCGGCCTGGTCCGTGCCGTGAAGGTGCGGGATCGGTCGGGCGGGACGTTTGACGTTTCCGCCCGGCACGTCGTGCTGGCAGGTGGATGCATGCAATCGACCAGGCTGGCGATGGCTTCCGGACTGGCCGACGTCGATCCGACGGTCGGGCGTTACATGGGCGACCATCTGTTCCGCCAGGCCGTAATCGAGTTGGCCGAACCCCTGCGCGAGAAGTCGCTCTATATCTTCATCCCGCCGACCGCGGAAAAGCCGTTCCACGCTCAGATGCAGGGCATGTTCCAGGAGACCTGGTACAGCCCGCTGCACGCCACGTGCTGGCTCGATGGCGACGCCAACGGACGTTACGTCCTGTTCTACTGCTTCGGCATCAGCAAGGCCGAGGAAGCGGGACGGATGGTGCTGTGCGGCGACGGCAAGGCGATGACCGACTACTGCATCGTCAACGACCGCAGCCCAGGCGACAGCAAGACATTGGCAGAAATGGCGCGCTTCACCGCCGACGTCGCCAAGGCTCTCGGCGGCAAGGTCGTCCGCACCGAGGAGAATGCCGCCGGCTCGGCCCTGCACGAGTTCGGCGGGCTGCGCATGGGACGTGATCGGGCATCGTCGGTGACCGATCCTGACGGCCGCTTCTGGCGGATCGGTAACCTGAGCGGGGCGGATGCCGCAATCTGGCCGCACCAGGGCAGCGCCAATTCGTACCTCACGATCACCGCGGTTGCGTTGCGCAACGCTTCGCGGCTGGCGACAATCCTGGAATTTGAGGGACGAGCGGTGGCGGCGCAATGACGCCGCCCAGAGCACATTCTGTTCGGCTGGAATCAGCCGAACAGAATGTGCCCGTTGAAACCCCGATCTCCTGCGCGCGCTCCAGCGTTGCTGCAATGCAACATTGACATGGCGGACCGCCGACGGCGTCCCCATCTCCTCTCCTGGAGGAGGTGGCGGGGCGTTGTCTTAGGAGCGTTTCATGTACAGGAGCCTGCTCGTCGCGACCCTCATTCTCACAAGTCTCGCCGCCTGCGGCGATCAGCGTAGCTTCGGCACGGCCAGTTCCGGAACAGATTTCGGCGACTACGGCTACAGCGACATCTATCGTTATTACGGAGGTCCCTCCGCCGCCAGCCAGGAGGTCGATGCCCAGCGTCAGGCAGACCGGCACGTGACGGAGAGGCGGTGAGCGAAGGCCGAGCGCCGCGCCGCTCTTGCAAACCGCTGATGCATCCGGTCAGTCTCGTTGCCGCTACAGCTCAACGAGGCGAGCCGCATGACAAGGTTCATACCCCGCAGGAGGCTTGTCGCCCTGTCGGCGGCAGGCGCCGTGTTCGGGCGGATGGGTGCTCGCGCCGAGGACAAGCTCCTCAACGAGATCGTGAGCTTCAACGGCGCCATGCTGTTCCTGGACGCCCGCGTCCCCGCCTTGATCATTGGTGGGGTGCGCAAGGGTGAGACGGCGGTCTTCGGTTTCGGCGAGACTTCCGCCGGCTCCGGCAAGACCCCGGATGGGCAGACGATGCTGCGCATCGGGTCCATCACCAAGGCCTTTACGGGACAGGTCCTGGCCGGCCTGGTCGCGTCCGGATCCGTCCGGCTCACTGACCGCCTGCAGGACCGCCTTGGCTGGCCCGTGAAAGTGCCGGAGCGTGGCGGCCGTCCCATTCGCCTGATCGAGCTGGCGACCCATACGTCCGGCCTGCCACGCGAAGTGGAGCGCGCGGACGGGCCTGCCGACGATCCTTTCCGGACCCTCACCCAGGAGGCCTATATCAAGGGCCTCCAATCCGATCCGCTGCTGTTTAGCCCCGGCGCGGGCGGGCTCTATTCCAATTTCGCCTTCGACCTGCTCGCCGCGGCACTGGCCCACGCCGGCGGCAATCCCTACGAGCAGCTTCTCAAGCAGATCGTTCTCGATCCGGCAGGCCTGAAGGACACGGTTCTGGCGCTGCGCGATGGCGATGCCGCACGGCTGCTGCAGGGGCACAACTTCGACGGCAAGCCGATGCCGGACGTGAAGGCCACGCCGGTGATGGCAGGGGCAAGCAGCCTCTACTCGACGCCCGACGACATTCTGCGCTGGTTGTCCTGGCATCTCGACCGGCTCTCGCCGCAGGGCGCGGAGGTGAGATTGCTCGATCATGCCGCCTGGGTCCCTCGCGACGGCCTCGATCCCGTGTCGGGCTTCGACGAGGCCGGCCAGATGGACGCCATGGGGCTGGGCTGGATCGTCATGGCGCCGAAGGGAAATCGGCCGTTGATCCTCCAGAAGGCCGGCGGATTGCAAGGCGTCTTCACCTATGCCGTGTTTGCGCCGACGCGCGGTGTCGGCATCTTCGTCGCCATCAACCAGTTCAGCGTCAGTGCCTTCACGGCGATGGCCAACGTCGCGAACTCGTTGATAGAACAGCTCGCCCCGCGCTAGGGGGCGCCGGTTTGGTCGCCATGCCAGCAGCGTTCGAGCGCACCAGGAGGTCACTCTTGCCCGTTCTCGCCGGGCTCGCCATCTCGCGTGATCTTCTTGCGCAGTCCCGCCCCTCGTGGCGGCCCGGCTTGCAGCTCTACACCGTGCGGGACGCTCTCGATGGCGACAGGGAGGGCACGCTCAGGCGTGTCGCCGAGATCGGCTATCGCGAGGTCGAGCTCGCCGGACTGGCTGGCGCCACGGCTCGCGCCATGCAGGCGAGTTTGCAGCGCTGCGGGCTTGAAGCGCCGTCGATGCACGCAAGCTACGACAGGCTTCGGGCAGATTTCGCCTCCGTTCTTGAAGAGGCACGCACCCTCGGAGCGACCTATCTCGTATGCCCGTCGGTCGATGCCGGGGAGCGCCAGACGGCTGAGGATTGGAAAAGGGTCTGCCAGACGCTGAACAGGATCGGGCGGGCCGCCCGCAACCATGGCCTCGTGCTGGCCTACCACAATCATGACTTCGAGTTCGTTCCGTTCGCCGACGGCACGACTCCGTTCGGCTTGATGATGACGGAATCCGATCCGCGCGACCTCAAGCTCGAGCTTGATGTGTACTGGGCCGCCAAGGCCGGACAGGATCCCGTGCGATACCTGAAGGACGGTCAGGAGCGGATCCGGCTCGTGCACTTGAAGGACCTGGCATCAGACGGCTCGACGGCGGAAGTGGGTGGCGGCGTCCTGGACTTTGAACAGATTGTCCGGGCGGCGCTTCTCGCTGGCGTGAAGCATCTTTTCGTCGAGCAGGATACGTCGGCCGATCCCCTTGCAAGCATCGGCGCCAGCTTGCGATTTCTCGAGCGATTGTCGGCCGGCGTGCGGCCGCGGTCGAGACTCTAGTTCGTGCCGCTCAAGCTCTTCCGGACCGCCGGCTTCCAGCCGGCATCATGATCATGAGCCGGCAAGATGCCGGCGGTCCGCAAGAGCATGAGAAGACGCACCACTACGGCGGATTTACTCCGCCTCTAGTGGCGCGCTCCCAGCAAGGAAATTGCTTCACCGCCCGTATACCGCGCTTTCGAAGGCGTGGAACAGCGGCAGTGACTTCACGTCGACGAAGGGCAGGATCTGGGTCGCGTAGACGCCGCCCACGCCCTTCTTCTGGTCGATCCAGTAGTAGGTGTTGGCGAGGCCCGCCCAGGCCAGCGACCCGGGCGAACGGCCGGTCGGCGCTTCCTCGTTGTTGATCATGAAGGAGAGGCCCCACTGCTTGTCCATGCCGGGGAAGAACTCGGCGTCGTTGGAGAAGGGCGGGGCGGCGGTCTTGAGCAGGCAGACCTTGGCGTCGCCCATGGCGTTCTTCGACATCTCGGCGACGGTGGCGGGCTTCAGCACCGCCTCGCCTTTGTCGGACTTGCCCTGGTTCAGCATCATGCGCACGAACTTGAGGTAATCCCCGGCAGTGCTGTAGAGCCCGCCGCCGCCCATCTCGAACTCGGGCTCCTGCGGGATCTCGATCGAGGGGTCGGCCGTCAGCGCACCGTCGGCGCCGCGGTGATGGATGCGGGCCAGGCGGCTGCGCATGCCGTCGTTGATGCGGAAGGCGGTGCTGTCCATGCCGAGCGGGCCGAAGAGGTTGTCCTGCATGTACTTGCCGAGCGTCTGGCCGCTCGCCGCCTCGACCATCTTGCCGGCAAAGTCGATGTTGATGCCGTAGAACCAGCGCTCGCCGGGATCGAACAGCAGCGGCGTGGTCAGCGCCTTGTTCTGGCAGGAAATGATGCCCGGCACCTCCATCGCCTCCATGTACTTGGCGATCTCGGGGCTCCAGATGTCGTAGCCGAAGCCCGCCGTGTGGGTGAGGAGATGGCGCAGGGTGATGTCGCGCTTGGCCTTGCGTGTCTTGGGCTTGCCATTGGCGTCGAAGCCGTCGAGCACGCCGACTTCGCCCAAGCGCGGGGATCACCGCCTTGGCGGGCGCGTCGAGCGAGAGCTTGCCCTTCTCGACGAGCTGCATGGCGGCGGCGCCCGTGACCGCCTTGGTCATCGAGGCGATCCACACCACGGTGTCGGGCGTCATCTCGGCCGCCTCGCCCAGCATCCGCTTGCCGAAGCCGCCTTCGTAGGTCGTGCCCTTGGCGTCGGTCGCCATGGCGACCACACCCGGCACGTCGCCCTTGCTCACCGCATCCTTCAGAAGCTTGTCGGCTGCTGCTTTCATGGCGTTCCTCCTGTCTGTCGTTCGTGCAAGCATGCTCCTTCGCACCGCCGGCCGGAAGGCGGATTCCTGACCTGTGGCTTAGGGGGTGAAGGTAGTGTGCAAACTGGGAGATTGGCTTCTCGGCCCTACGCCGCGGACCGTGTAGCGAGTGCCCGTAGCTGAGCCGGAAAGCGCAGCAGATTCCTGACGGGCTCTCCAATTCCAGACGGTCGAACCACCAGGCGGGGGCACCGATGGCACGCGCCTGCCTGGAATTCCGGAAGCCCGTGTCCTCGCGCCCAGAGTCGGAGATCAAGCCTCAGGCTGCACAGTCCTCCTAACCAGCTCTCGGCCCGCATCGGTCAGGCAGACACTGTCGCCCCGTTCGACAATCCAACCCCGGGCGACGGCGACTGCGATGGCCTCTTTCGTCAAGTCATTGACGTTGGTCGGCAACACCCACCAACGGGGTTTGCCATCTGTCGCGTAGTACAATGCCCGCACCAAAAGACGGGCAGACCGTTCGCTGGCGTTGACCATAAGCGGACTACGTGACAAGTCTCAAACCGTTGCTGATGGCCCGATAGTCGTCCGGCAGGTGTCCCAGGGCCATCTAGGCCGGTGAATTTGCCTAGGAATCGATTTGCTCTGACTGGCAGGCCCGTGGGAGTCCTGCAAGCGGCCTGCAGCTGTCGTAGCCGATGACGCCACGCGCAACGACGCGCGGCTCGCCTCGAATGATGCATTCACGACCGCGGCGTCCGTGGGAGGAGCCGGCGCAGGGGAAACGGCCATTTTTCCCTCCTTCAATTCGCCATTGGCTGGAAGCCCAAGTCACGACACGAGATCCATGGTCTTCAGTTGACCAGCGACTGGTTGTGAAACTCGACTTGCCAAGGGCCCTGTTAGCCGATTGGCTCATCTGGTGAATGATCGGCATCCCGGGCATCAGCGCGAAGACCGACCGGTCGCCGCCGAGGCCGCTCGCGGCCAGCACCGGGTTGGCCTGCCTTCCGTGCCGACCCGCCAAGCTGCGGTCGGACGGGACCGCCTTCCTGCGTTGTCGATACCTTGCCGGTAACGGCGGAGTCGAAATCGCCGTCGTAAGTCGCGCGCGTGGTCATGGCCACAGCACCCGTTTTGCAACGCGACTCGGTGATAATCGCGTTGCCGGACTTGCGGATTTCCGGCTTCGAGCAGGCATCCTGGCTGCCGCCGGCCTTGTCACTGATCAGCTTGTCCGTCGACGTATCGATGCATTGCCGCACGACTTCCGGCGGCGCTTGCGAGTCTTCGTGTGTGGTCTTGAGTTCCCACAGCCCCGCTTTGCGGGAGGGTAGGGCGATTGCAAGGACATCATAGCGCATGACGTTCTCCGTCCGCGGCTTTGCCCCCACCACAGCACGGCCGGCCCGGTACCATATTGCTTTGGCCGGTTTCCATGGGTTGAGGTTCGGCCTGCAATTTGTCACAGGGAGTTTCACCCCGAGTGGACCTGAAACGTTACGGACGTCGCGCGAATGATCAGCTGCACTTGTGTGTCCAAGCCCAAGCCCCATTTGCCTGACCCGCAGGGCTCGACGCCAGGTCAACTTGCAATGGTCTCGTGATAAATCTGAAAGACGGCCATCTGACGGATGCCATGTCCAAGGCCACGTGTCAGAATCGACTAATGAGTTGGAAGAAACGCTCTCTGAAGGCCGGCGAGCGCGTGCGGGTTGGACGGCACACGATCAGCGTGCCCAGCGTACCCTCTATGACAGATCCGGACCGGCCCACACAGGTAAGCGTGCCCGCCGGCGACTCCGATCGGCAGCCGGCGATCGACCGCGACGCTGTCCAGCATCTCGACCGCGTGCGTGCCATCTTCCGTCCGACGAGCAGCGGCAACTTGGTGCCAGGCCTTGAGCGCTTCATCGGCAGAGAGGACATCTTTCGACGCGTAGGCGAAGCCGATACGGCGTCCCAGGGGACACAGGCAATGATGCAATGCCCGCCGTATTGGCCCACAGGCGTCACCTGGGTGCCGATCGGCGATCTGGAAATTTTGGAGATACTGGACGATCAAGACATTCGGGCGGGCTGATCCCGGATTTACTGGGAATCGGCCATGCGGCAGGATTGCGCATGATCAGAAAGAGACGCCTTCCAGGACCGGGCGAGCGGGTGAAAGTTGGCCGGCAGCTGATCACAGTGCCCGGCGTGACGTCGTTGACCAACCCGAATCCAGCCGCGCCGGCGACGAAGCCCGGTCACGGCGAGTTGGAGAAGCCAACTGATGAGCTAACCGAAGAACTCACCCGCACGGTAAAGGCAGCGTACCAATAGCGACGACCTGAGCCACCTGGCTCTTCGCGGCCTTTGCCGTCGCGCGGGAGCTGTTCAAGGACCCGACATCGGCCCTGGTCATGGGCGTCGACATCGCCCGCCAGGGCGAGGACCAGACCGTGATCCGCTTCCGCCGCGGCATCGACGCCCGCTCGATCCCGGCCGTGAAGTTTCGCATTCCCGACCTGATGGCGGTGGCTGGCCGCGTCATGGAACTGGTGAACGCCTACGAGCCCGACGCCGTGTTCGTCGACGGCACCGGCATCGGCTGGGGCGTCGTCGATCGCCTGGCCCAGCTGGGCTGCTCGACCGTGCGGGGGATCGATTTCGGCTCGAGCGCCGATCGCACCGACGGCAGCGAGGCGGCGGTGCGCTACGCCAACAAGCGAGCCGAGATGTGGGGCCACATGAAGGAATGGTGCAAGTTCGGCTGTCTGCCGGTGGACAGGTCGCTCAGCGCCGACCTCGCCGCGGTCGACTATGGTTACGACGCATCCGACGCCATTCGCCTGGAGCGCAAGGACGACATGCGGAAGAGGGGCTTGGCGTCGCCCGACGACGGCGACGCGCTGGCGCTCACCTTCGCCTATCCCGTGGAGCGCCGGAACTGGGAGGACGAACGGCGCATCCAGGAGAAGCTGGCGCTGAGGAAGCGCTGCTATCTTTGAGTCATGCTCTTCCGGACCGCCGGCTTCCAGCCGGCCTCATGATCTTTGCCGGGAGCGCGCCACTCCAGTGGCGCTCACGGGCTGTGGGATCAACAAAGACGCTGGCGCGCTCCCGGCAATGAGCCGGCTGGAAGCCGGCGGTCCGGAAGACCTTGAGCGGCCGGACTGGGAGGGCACGATCAAGATCAAGCCCGCGGCATCAACTGCCGCCGTAGAACAGCCGCGGCAGCCACAGCACGATGCCAGGAAAGATGATGCACAGGGTGACGCCGATGCCCTGCAGGCACAGGAACGGCACGGCGCCGCGGATGATGACCGCCATCGTCACCTGCGGCGGCGCCACGCTCTTGAGATAGAACAGAGAATAGCCGAACGGCGGCGACAGGAAGGCCATCTGCATGTTGACCATGAAGATGACGCCGTACCACAGCGCCACGTCGGCCGGCTTGACGCCGGGCATGCCGAGCAGGCCGTCGAACGAGAGGGCCTTGAGGATCGGCAGGAAGATCGGGACGGTCAGCAGCAGGATGCCGACCCAGTCGATGAACATGCCGAGCACGAACAGGATCAGCATCATCAGCAGCACGATGCCGTACGGCGCGAGGCCGGTGCCGAGGATCTGGTTGGCGACGTAGGTCTGGCCGCCCTTCAGGATGAAGAAGCCGACGAACAGGGTGGCGCCGAAGAAGATCCACATCACCATGGCCGTCGCCTTCAGGGTGGCGATCGAGGCCTCGCGCACCGTCGCCCAGGTGAGCCGGCGGTGCATGGCGCAGACGATCAGCGCGCCGAACGTGCCGATGCCCGCCGCCTCGACCGGCGTGGCGACGCCGAGGAAGATGACGCCCAGCGCCACGATGATCAGGATGATCGGCGCCAGCGTCTTGCGCAGCAGGCGGAGCTTCTCGCGGAAGCTCACCCGTTCCTCGAGCGGCAGCGCCGGGCCGAGCCGCGGGTTCAGGTAGGACCGCAGCGTGACATAGCCGATATAGAGGCCCGACAGCAGGAAGCCGGGCAGAACGGCGCCGGCCAGCAGCTCGCCCAGCGACTGCTGGGCGACCACCGAATAGACGATCGCCATGACCGAAGGCGGGATGAGGATGCCGAGCGTGCCGCCGGCCAGCAGCGCGCCGCAGGCGAGCTCGGCGTTGTAGCCGCGCCGCAGCATGGCCGGCAGGGCGATCATGCCCATGGTGACCTCGGTGGCGCCGACCACGCCCACCATGGCGGCCAGGATCGTGCATACCACCACGGTCGCGGACGCGAGCCCGCCCTTCAGGCCGCCCAGCCATTTGTAGACGACGTCGAACAGCTCCTCGATGATGCCGGCCTTCTCCAGGATCGCCGCCATGAAGATGAACAGCGGGATGGCCGAGAGCTGGTAGTCGGTCATGAACGGGAAGACACGCGCCGGCAGCATGTTCAGCATCTGCGGCGTGCCGAACACGAACAGGAAGATGCAGGCGAGGCTGCCCAGCGCGAAGGCCATCGGCACGCCGAGCATCAGCAGGCAGCCCAGGCTACCGAACATCAGGAGGCCGAGGATCTCGACCGGTGCGTCGAAACCCATGCCTCAGCTCCTTGCCATTGCCGCGGTATGGACGTCCTTGATGACCCGCGCGATGCCCTGCAGCAGCAGCAGCGCAGCGCCCAGCGGGATGGTGAGCTTGACCGGCCAGTACTGGATGCCCCATTCGGTGAACGACACCTCGCCGCCGCGCATGGCGTCGGCGGCGAAGAGCCAGCCGGTCCACGCCATGGTGCCGATGAAAATGAAGAAGAAGAGCGCGCCGATCAGGTCGCAGATCGCCCGGCCGCGCGGCGACAGCTTGGAGTAGACCAGGTCGACGCGGACGTGGCTTTCGCCGCGATAGGCGTAGGCGCCGGCGATCATGTACTGCATGCCGAACATCAGGAAGGTGCTCTCGTGCACCCAGTTGGTCGGCGAGTTGAAGACGTAGCGGCCGATCACCTCGAAGTAATAGGCGAACACTGCCAGCACCGCCCAGTAGGCGACGAGCTCGCCCAGCACGCGCACCAGCGTGTCTATGCCGCGCGCGATCGAACCGGCGACGCCGGGCACTTCCGGCGGCGGATCCTCGACGAGATGCGGCTCGACGGCGGAGATCACCGGGGCGGGCTCGGTGGCGCGCGCCCGCCGCACCAGGCCGGGAATCAGCCAGGCGTCGATCAGCAGCAGGGCCAGCGACAGGCCGGCGGCGATGCGCATCACGAGGTTGGCGCGGTCGATCTGCCCTTCTGCGCGCGCATAGGCGGTCTTGGCGGGGACGAGCTTGGCTTCGGCGTCGGCCAGCCGGCGCTGTGCCGCGGCATCGCCGCGGCCCGCCGCAGCCTTCGAGCGGTCGATGGTGCGGGTCGCGAATTCGACGTCCTGGCGCGCCTTCGACAGCTCCTCGCGTGCCTCGCTGAACAGGTGTCCGCCGTACACCACCACGACGAACAGCGGCAGGTAGACGAGGCCCCACAGGCTCTTGAGATAGAAGCGGTGCATGCCGAGAAATCCGGCGAACAGCCAGAACAGATAGGCCAGGAAGTTGTTGGCCTTGCCGTCGTCAGGATCGTTGCGGGTCCGCGCCACCATCGTCCAGGCGACGATCGGAAACGCCACCAGCGAACCCCAGAACAGCCAGTGCGGCAGAACGAATCCGATCGACGGCATGCGGAGGCGGCTCTCTCTATGGGCGAAATGCGGTGCGGCGCCCGCAAGCGCCGCACCCGAGTGCTTCGATCAATGTGGTCGACCGACCTAGAGGTCGATCTTCAGCCCCTTGTACATCTCGGGCTCGACGTAGCCGAAGCTCGGCGATTCCATGACCTCGAGCTGGGCCTTGAAGATGCGGGCCGCGTCCTTGTCCTTGTTGGCCCACTTAAACCAGATCGGCACGGCGACGCGCTGGAACTTCTCGAGATCCTCGACCGGCAGGCGGTTGATCTCGGTGCCGGCCTTGATGAACTTGCCCCATGCCGCCATGTCGGCCTTCTGGATGGCGGCGTGATGGAGGCGCGAGTAGACCTCGATCTCGTTTTCCACCCACTGCTTCATCTTCGGCGTGAGCTTGTTCCAGTGGTTCATGCCGACGCAGAAGTCCATCAAGTCGACCGGTTGGTAGACCGATTCGAGGCCGGCCGGGCCCATCCAGATGTACTTGGTCACCTGCTGGAAGCCGAGGTCCCAGTTGACGGCGGGGCCGGTGTAGTCGGCCGCGTCGATGGTGCCCTTCTCCAGCGCCGAGAACACCTCGCCGCCCGGCAGCAGGGTCGTCTTGGCGCCGATGGCGGCGAAGCCCTCGGCGATCATGCCGCCGGGCACGCGCAGCTTGAGGTCCTTGAAGTCCTCGATCGAGCGGATCGGCTTCTTGGAATGGATGATGTTCGGCCCGTGATGGATACGACCGACATACATCAGCCCCTGCTTGGCGAACACGTCGCGCGCCGCCTCGATGCCGCCGTTGCTGTAGAAGAACACGTCCCATTCGTGCGGATAGCGCAGGCCCATCAGGTAGGACGACAGGAACGCCGTCGCCGGCACCTTGCCCGCCCAGTAGAGGGTGAAGGAGTTCATCGCCTCGAGCACGCCGCTCTTCACGCCGTCGAGCAGTTCGAAGTCGCCGACGATCTCCTTGGCGGCGAACGGCTTGAACTCGAGCTCGCCGCCGGTCTTCTCCTTGATGGTGCCGCACCATTCCTTGAAGGTGGCGAGGCCGACGCCGGCCGGCCACGAGGTCTGCACCTTCCAGGTCGTGGTGTCGGCCGCCTCGGCGCGGCGTACATGGGGCATGGCGATGGCGCCGGCGGTCGCGGCGCCCAGGACGGCGCCGCCTTTCAGGAGCCTGCGGCGCTCCATGGCCGTTCCTGCGGATTTGCGAAGCATGGCGTTGTCCTCTCCTTGTTCAGAAAGTCGTCTTTGCGACGCGTCTATTGGTTGTACGCACAACTCGCTTTCAGCCGGCTCAGGATGGGGCAGCTTTCGAATGCCTGTCCACACTTATCGGCGATTGCGGCCCCGTCCGGCACCGCCGCGGGCCGGTCACATCCGCGTGACGGCCAGTGCGAAGGCGTAGGCGATCGCCACCTCCTCGAGGCGATCGAAGCGGCCGGCCGCGCCTCCATGGCCCGCGCCCATGTTGGTGCGCAGCAGGACCGGGCCGCCGCCGGTCATGGTGGCCCGCAGCCGGGCGATCCACTTGGCCGGCTCCCAGTAGGTGACGCGCGGATCGGTCAGCCCGGCCATCGCCAGGATGGCGGGATAGTCGTTGGCCGCGACGTTGTCGTAGGGCGAGTAGGAGAGGATGTGGCGGAAGGCCTTCTCGTCGGTGATCGGGTTGCCCCATTCGGGCCATTCGGGCGGCGTCAACGGCAGGGTGTCGTCGAGCATGGTGTTGAGCACATCGACGAAGGGGACTTCCGAGACGATGCCGGCGAACAGCTCGCCCGCCCGGTTGGCGACGGCGCCCATCAGCATGCCGCCGGCGCTGCCGCCATGGCCGACGATGCGCCCGGCCGAGGTGTAGCGCTCCTTGATCAGGGTGCGCGCGGCCGCGGCGAAATCGTCGAAGGTGTTGGTCTTCTTCTCTCGCTTGCCGTCGAGATACCAGCCCCAGCCCTTGTCCGAGCCGCCGCGAATATGGGCGATGGCGTAGACGAAGCCGCGATCGACCAGCGACAGGCGGTTGGCCGAGAACGATGCCGGCATCGCCATGCCGTAGGAACCGTAGCCATAGAGCAGGAGCGGCGCGCTGCCGTCGTGCGCCAGTCCGCGGCGATGCAGGATCGACACCGGCACCAGCGCGCCGTCATGGCTCGGCGCCATGATGCGGGTCGTGACGTAGTTCGCCGGATCGTGGCCCGATGGGATCTCCTGGCGCTTGCGCAAGGTGCGTTGCCGGCTCGCCATGTCGTAGTCGTAGATCTCGGTCGGAGTCGTCATCGACGAGTAGGAGAAGCGCAGCCGCGTGGTGTCGTACTCGTAGCCTTCGATGACATCGAGCGAGTAGGCCGCCTCCTCGAAGGCGATGACGTGCTCGCTGCCGTCGGCGAGGTCGCGGATCACGATCGAGGCCAGCGCATTCTCCCGCTCCAGCCGTACGAGATGTCCGGCATAGAGCGACACGCTGATGATGTAGATGCCGGGGCGATGCGGGATGAGCTCGCGCCAGTTGCTGCGGTCGGGCGTGGCCAGCGGCGCCACGGCGATGCGAAAGTCGATGGCATCGCCCTGGTTGGTCAGGATGAAGAGTTCGTCCTCGCGGTCGTAGACGCTGTAGCGCACGCCGGTCTCGCGCACCGCCACCAGTCGCGGCACGGCCTCGGCGTCGCCAAGGTCGATCAGCCAGCGCTCGGAGGTCTCCTGGTTGCCGGTAGCGACGATGCAGAAGCGGCCCGACGCACTTTCCTCGGCGACCACGAACCAGCCGTTGTCCGGCTCCGCGTAGACCAGCGTATCCGCGCTCTGCGGCGTGCCCAGCCGATGGCGGTAGATGTGCAATGGCCGATGATTGTCGTCGAGCCGGACGTAATAGAAGAAGGTCGAATCGCGTCCCCAGACCACGCTGCCGCTGGTCTGCTCGATGACGTCGGGCAGATCGGCGCCGGTCTGCCAGTCGCGCACGCGGATGGTGAAGAACTCCGAACCGCGCACGTCGGCGCTCCAGGCTTCGAGGCGGTGATCGGGCGAATGGCGCGTTCCGCCGAAATCGAAGTACGGCAGGCCCTTGGCCATGGCGTCGCCGTCGAGCAGGACCTGGATCTCGCCGCCGTCGCGCGGCATGCGGCCGATCGATTCATGCTGGCCGCCTTCGCGGAACTTCCAGAGATAGGCGAACGACCCGTCGGGTTGGGGCACGCTCGAATCGTCTTCCTTGATGCGGCCGCGCATCTCGGCGATCAGCGTCTTCTGCAACTCCTGCAGCGGCTTGAGGAATGCCTCGGTGTAGCGGTTCTCGGCCTCGAGGTAGGCCCTGATGTCGGGATCGAGCAGGGCCGGGTTGCGCAGCACTTCCTGCCATTGCGCGTCCTTCAGCCAAGCGTAGTCATCGACCACCGTTATGTCGTGAACCGTACGCTGCGTAGGTCGCCGCGGCGCTACTGGTGGCGAGGCAGCAGTCAGTTCATTGGCGGCGATCTGCGTATCCATTGAGCCCGGACCTTTCGGCCGGCGGCAGCGCAGGACGGCGCGGCCTGACCGGCCGGGAGAATGTGGCCCTCGGAAAGATGCATGCAATGCTGACAGGGGTTACGCGTTTCGAAAACTAAAGTTGTTGACAATATCAACCATAGTTATTACAATGATGCCATTGCGAGCGAGTTCTCCAAAGCACGCCTTAGTAACCACACATTGTCAAAATACCCTCTAAGGTTGTGAACACTCGGGAGACGGCGTGATGAGGGCTTTTGCATACAAGTTCTTTCTCGTTCTTTGCGCGACGGCCTTCGGGCTCGGCGTCATCGCGGTGCTTGGCGTTTTCGCGGTTCATGGCGTCATCGGGTTGCTGGTCGCCTCGGAGCAGAAAATAGTCGACTTGAAGAAGTTGAGGGAACTTGGCGAGCTTCAAACAGTTCCCGTGAGTCAGGTGCTCAACAAGCCGGTCGAGTTGGTGTGCGTCCTCGGCATCTATCAACTCGAGGTCTGGGAGGATGGACCTTTTCGTGACCGGGTCAACGCGCTGCTGAAGAACGCGAACTTCGGAATCTTTGGCGAAGGAACGTGGTTCTTTGTTGTTGTTCATGGCGACTCTGCGACCGTGCAGAAGATCTATGAGCATCGAGATCAACTGTACCTGGCAAGAGGCGGTGCCGGCCTGCCCGGCACCTTCAAGCCAGTCGAATGCACCACGGTCGATCGCGCTCGCATCATGAAGGTCCGCGAATTGGTGATTAGCCTCGGCGAGGAGCGCTGATTGCGGACAAGTATGCGGAGCTACTCTGTTCCTTTGTCTGCCACTGACTTTGGAGAAGAACGATCAATCAAACGATGAAACAATACGACACGCTGTTCAAACGCTACTGGGACGAGGCGGAACACTACGCGCGCCTATACGGAATTGACCCGAAAAATGACACCGTCGGCGCTTGGGATGCCTTCAGGCACGCCTATGCGAGTGCCGCAATGAGCAGGGAGCGCAGCCCATGGATGGCGCATGCCTTCGGCGACGCCAACGAAATATTGGGTGACCGGTACCAGTCCCAGTACAGCTTTGACAAGCATATGGATCGCTGGAACAACGCCGTCGGGCGTCGACTGGCCGAGGGCGCAGCGGACAACGACGAAATTGCCGATCGTATCCATGACGCATTTAAGAAAGGACACCTGATCACAGATCCATTCCAGGATGCCCGTTACTACACGGGTCCGACTCTTTTGCCTTCTCTGTCCGACTACGATCGCAATCGCATCTATGAAGGTGCGTTGCCGCCGCCACCCGGGGCACCAGCCGCGACGGGATCTTCCAGCCCGTCATTGGGCATCAACCTCCATCGCTACTACGGTCCTCTTCTTGGTGGGCGAATGGTGATACCCTCTCCCCAAGATACGCCGATCTCTCCGGACGAAATCGAACGGATTCGCAGTGGAAACGGCATCCCCAAAGGTGGTCTGTTCTAGGCGTAGTTGCCACGTGCTGCTGTGCGTCCGTTGCTCTTGCCGTTCGCCTTCCCCTTGGTGCGCACGGCTGCCGGCGCCTGCTTCGCCTCGGCCTTCTTCGGCTTGGTCCGCAGGAGCTTGCGCATCTCCGCGCCCTTGATGTCCCACCAGTCCGCGAGAATGCGGACGTCCCAGCCGATGCAGAAATGCTTCACCCCCATCTCGAGATAGCGTTGCGCCTGGCTGGGGTCGCGCAGCTCGACGCGCGGGTGCAGGCCCTTCTTGAGCGCGGTCTGGATGGTCTTGGTCTCGGCGGCCAGCACGTCGGGATGGTTGTACTGCGCGGTCTTGCCGATGCTCATGGAGAAGTCCGAGGCGCCGAACTGCACCATGTCGATGCCCGGCACCGACAGGATGCGATCGAGATCGTCCACGCACGACTTCTTCTCGACCATGATGGCGATCACGACCTCGTTCAGCGCGTCGACATAGGCGGGCGAGCCACCCTCGCGCACGGTGCCGACGTCGCGGCGCATGCCGACGCCGAGGCGTCCGCGGCCGCGCGCGCCGCGCACCATCGTGGTCTCGGCGCGTACCGCGTCGACGGCGAGCTTGGCATCCTCGACCGAGCGGATGTCGGCGAACAGCACGCTCTGGAAACCCGCGCCGATCGCCCGCATCGCCTGGTGGGTGTACTGCGTCTGCTCGATCTTGATCATGCCGGACATGTTCATGAGCTCGAAGGAGCGGCCGAGATTGTCGAGGTCGTGCATGGTGAAAGGCGCGTACTCGGCGGTGAACTCGACATAGTCGTAGAGCTTGGAATGGCCGATCAGCTCTACCAGGGTCGGCCAGGCCGACAGGATGTGCGTGCCGACGGTCGGCTTGCCGGCGTTCAGGCGTTCACGGAGCGGATTGCGGCGCATGATGGTTCCCCGTTGTGGTTGGCACGCATAGTGCGCGATAGACTGAGGCCAGGGAAGCGGGAGTGGGAAGCGGGGGTTCGCGTGAAGCAGATCAAGATCACGGCGGCGACGGTCCATATCACCGACATTCCGGTGCGCCTGATGCGCCGCCACGGCTCGGGCGACGTCGCAGGCTCGGTGAAGAACGCCATTTTGAAGCTCGAAACCGACGCCGGCAGTCACCGGCTGGGGCGATGCGGCGCCGTGGGCCGTGTTCACCGGCACCATCGAGGCCAATGCTGCCGCCCTGCACGTCTATCTCCGACCGGTGCTGATCGGCGCCGACCCGTTCCGCATCGAACAGCTCATGCATGACGCCGACCACGCCGTGGTCGGCCATCCCGAGGCCAAGGCCGCCATGGAGATGGCGCTGTTCGACATCGTGGGCCAAGCCTCGGGCCTGCCGGTCGCCGAGCTTTTGGGCGGCCGCTGCCGTGACGACATTCCCCTGTCCTTCTCCGTCGCCGATCCCGACTTCGACCGCGACATGGAGATGGTGAAGCGCCTCTACGGCGAGGGCCTGCGGCTGTTCAAGATGAAGACGGGGTTCGCGGGTCACGCCGCCGATCTCAAGCGCATGGAGCGCTTCCGCAAAGAGCTGCCGGCCGATGCCGACCTCCGCATCGACTACAATCAAGGCATGGTGACGCACGACGCCATCCGCCAACTGCGCGACGTCGAGGCGTTCAAGCCGACCTTCATCGAGCAGCCGGTGCCCGGCCATCATCGCGCCGCCCTGGCCGAGATCACGCGCGCGCTCGACACGCCGGTGCTGGCCGACGAGAGCGTGTTCACGCCGACTGATGCGCTGCTCGTGGCATCGCAGCGCATGGCTGACCTGGTCAGCATAAAGATCATGAAGCACGGCGGCATGCTGGCCGGCCGCAAGGTGGCGGCGATCTGCGAAGCCGCCGGCATCGCCTGCTATGGCGGCGACATGTTCGAGACCGGCATCGCCCATCTCGCGGGCACGCACATGATCGCGGCCACGCCCAACATCTCGCTGGGCTGCGAGTTCTACCAGGCCAAGTACTTCCTCGAGCGCGACCTCCTGGCCGACCCGTTCCCCATCGAGAACGGACGCGTGATCGTGCCGCGCACGCCCGGCCTCGGCGTCAAGGTCGACGAGGATCGCGTGAAGCACTACGCCGTCGAGACGTTGTCCTGATGTCATCCTGAGCGAAGCGAAGGATCTCATGACGATTGCAACCGGCGATGAGGTCCTTCGCTACGCTCAGGACGACAGAGATTCTGGCTCACAATTTGCGTGCGTTCTTGACGGGTGCGAAGCGCGACACCTAGAGTCCGTTGCGCGTTGCCTCCTCGAGCGTGGGATACGAACCGGCGAAGATCGGTCCAATAAAGACGAATAATGGCTGAGAGGAGAAGGGAAATGGGGATCCGCCGTCGTGATGTCGCTTCCGCGACTGCCATTGCTGCTGCCGTCACTGTCGCCGCTGTTTCGGTGCCGGCGCGGGCGCAGCCCAAGAACGAATCGACCTGGGACCTGATCAAGCGCACCGGCCAGGTGCGCATGGGCGTGTTCGAGTATTCGCCGTATTTCATGCGCGACAAGGCGAGTGGCGAATGGGTCGGCGCCATGGTCGACATGGGCAAGGACATCGCCAACGAGCTCAAGGTCAAGTACGTGCCGGTCGAGGTCGGCGGCTTCGGCGAGGCGGTGCTCTCGCTGCAGGCCGGCAAGGTCGACATGAACTTCGCGTTGCAGGCGACGCCACTGCGCTCGACCGCCATCGATTTCGCCGGCCCGATCTACTGGATCGAATGGGTGACCGTGAACAATCCGAAGTTCAACGGCAAGGTATGGGCCGACTACAACAAGGAGGGCGTCAAGGTCGCCGTCATGACCGGCACCTCCGACGAGCTCCTGCTGCGCAAGATGGCGCCCAAGGCGACGCGCGTGGAGTTCAAGTCGGCGGCCGAGATCGCGCTCGCCGTGTCGTCGGGCCGCGCCGACGCCTTCACCACGACGGTGCTGAACTCGATGGTCGCCAAGTCGAAGAACCCCGGCCTGGGCGACTTCGTCAATCCGACGCCGCGCGTGGCTCTGCCGGGCTACATCGGGCTGCGCCTCGAGGACGATGCGCGCTGGCAGAAGTTCCTCAACCGCTGGGCGGAATGGAACATCCTGCTCGGCCACAATGAGGTGCGCATGAAGGCGGCCCTCCAGCGCGAGGGCCTGGAGATCCCGCCGACCGTATCGTTCTCGCCGAACTGATGGCCAAGTCCGTCACCGTGATAGGCGCCGGCATCGTCGGCGTCTGTTGCGCGCTTCACCTTCAGCGCGAGGGTTTCAGGGTCCAGCTCGTCGAAAAGGGCGAGCCGGGCATGAAGGCTTCCTTCGGCAATTCCGGCAGCTTCGGCACCGCCTCCTGCGTGCCCTTCGCCATGCCGGGCGTGCTGAAGAAGGTCCCGAAGATGCTGTTCGACTCCACGTCGCCGCTGAAGTTGCGCTGGAGCCACGTGCCGAGCGCGCTGCCCTGGTTCCTGCGCTTCGTCGCGGCGGCGCGACCTTCACGCGTCGAGGAGATCGCTGCCGCCCGCAACTCGCTGCTGGTGCACACGCACGCGGGCTACGCGCCCCTGATCGAGGGCGCCGACGCCAAGCAATGGGTGACGGACGACGGTCTGATGATGCTTTTCGAAAGCGAAGAGGCATTCCGGAATGCCGCCTACGCCCTCGACTTGCGCCGCCGACACGGCGTTCACATGGACATCCTCGACGGCAACGAGGCGCGGCAGATGGAGCCGGCGCTGTCGCAGAAAATCGTCAAGGCGGTGTCCCTGCCCGACGTCAACCGCACCATCGATCCCTGGCGCCTCTGCGATTCGCTGGCCAAGGACTTCGTTCGCCGCGGCGGCGAAATCGTCAACGCCGAGGTGAGGGGCTTCGAGATCGGCGGCGAGGGCCCGACCAAGATCCTCACCGACCGCGGCCCCCTGGATGTCGAGACTGTCGTGCTGGCGGCTGGCGTGTGGTCGCGGCCGCTTGCCAGGCAGCTCGGCACATCGGTGCCGCTGGAGGCCGAGCGCGGCTATCACGTGATGTTCGCCGCCCAGGGCTTCGGCCTGCGGCGGGCGCTGGTGTCGGCCGATCGCAACGTCTCGCTGGCGCACATGCATGAAGGCATCCGCGCGACCGGGGTTGCCGAGTTCGCGGCCCCCGACGCGCCGCCCGACATGCGTATCGCCGACATGATCGCGCGGCACGCCAAGGAGCTGGTGCCCGGGCTGAAGGGCGAGCCCGCCTCGAGGTGGATGGGGCCCCGGCCGTCGCATCCGGATTCCAAGCCGGTGATCGGCCGCTCGCCGCGCCACAACAACGTGTTCTTCGCCTTCGGCCACGACCATCTCGGCCTCACCATGGCCGGCATCACCGGCAAGCTTGTCGCCGAGCTCGCGACCGGCCGGCCGACCACGGTCGACCTCGCACCGTTCCGTCCCGACCGGTTCTGACATGATTCTCGCCGCCGTCTACAAGTGGGACTTCGGTCTCGTCCTCAGCTACACGCATCTCTGGGCGAAGGGGCTCGGCGTCACCCTGGCCTACTCCGTCGGAACCGTGGTCGGCGGCATGATCATCGGCGTGATCTGCGGCCTGCTGCTGCTGGTGCGCAGCCGCTGGGTGACACTGCCGGTCCACTACTACGTCGAGATCTTCCGCTGCACGCCGCTCTTGGTGCAGATCGTCTGGTTCTACTATGCGCTGCCGATCGTGCTGCAGGTCGAGCTGCCGGACTGGTTCGCGGCGGGCCTCGGGCTCACGCTCTACATGGGCGCCTTTGCCACCGAGATCTTCCGCGGCGGCATCATCTCGATCGACAAGGGCCAGTGGCAGGCGTCGCGCGCGCTCGGCATGACCGGCGGCGAGCTGATGCGCCACATCATCCTGCCGCAGGCCACCAAGCGCATGATCCCGCCCTTCGTCAACCAGTCGATCATCCAGCTCAAGAACACCTCGCTGCTCTACGTCGTGGCGATTCCCGACCTCATGTACACGGGCTCGATCATCGTCTCCGACACCTTCCGGCCGCTGGAAGTCTATACCAGCGTCGCCATCGCCTATTTCGTCATCCTCTATCCGCTCACCCTGTGGGCGGCCCGCCTGGAGGCGCGCGTTGACCAGTAGCGGCGAGGTGATGGTCAAGGCCGAGGGCCTGCGCAAGAGCTACGGCACGGTCGAGGCGGTGCGTGGCGTGTCGCTCGAGGTCGATCGCGGCCAGGTCGTGGTCGTGATCGGCCCGTCGGGCTGCGGCAAGTCGACGTTCCTGCGCTGCATCAATCTGCTGGAGGAGCCGTCGGCCGGCACGCTGCAGGTCGGCGACCGGCTCATCACCTTCGGCACCAAGCACTCCATGCCGCGCGGCCGTGACCTGGCGCGCTTCCGTGCCCGCATCGGCATGGTGTTCCAGCAGTTCGACCTCTTCCCGCACATGACGGCATTGCAGAACGTGATGTCCGGCCCGGTCATCGTGAAGAAGATGGCGAAGGCCGAAGCCGAGACCGTCGCCCGCGATCTTCTGGCCAAGGTGGGCCTGGCCGCCTTCACCGAACGCTTTCCGCGCAATCTGTCAGGCGGCCAGCAGCAGCGTGTCGCGATCGCGCGTGCGATGGCGATGGCGCCCGAGATCATGCTGTTCGACGAGGTGACGTCGGCGCTCGATCCCGAGCTGGTGGGCGAGGTGTTGGACGTCATGAAGCAGCTCGCGACGGACGGCACGACCATGATCGTGGTCACGCACGAGATGGCCTTCGCACGCGACGTCGCCGACCAGGTCCTCGTCATGGATGCCGGCCAGGTGGTCGAGCAGGGGCGGGCGGAAGAGGTCTTGCTCCGGCCCACGAACCCGCGTACGGCGTCGTTCCTGTCGCGCTTCCACAGCACCATCGGAGAGCGCAAGGCTTAGGGGAGTTTGGGACGAATGTTTCCGACGAAGGACAAGCTGACGATCTGCTTTGCGCACGCGGCCTACCAGATGCAGGCGCGGTTCGAGCCGCGAAAGACCGGTATCAAGAGCTTCCAGGTCTGGGCCTATGACGATCTGGTGAAGCGTATTGGCGAGGCGGACATCGTGGTGGCCTCGGGCATGTGGAAGAACGACCTGATCCCGCATGCGTCGAAGCTGAAGTTCATCCAGTCGATCAGCTCGGGCATGGACCAGTATTCCAAGGACCAGCTCGGCGCCAAGGGCGTGCGGCTGGCCAGCGCCGCCGGCGTCAACGCCCGCGCCGTGGCCGAGCATGCAATCGCCCTCATCCTGGCGATCTTCCGCCGCCTGCCCGAGGCGCGTGACAATCAGCACGAGAAGATGTGGCGCGGCATGATCGGCGATCTCGCCCAGCGCGAGGACGAGCTCGGCGGCAAGACCTTGCTGGTCGTCGGCATGGGCCGCATCGGCAGCCATCTTGCTCTGCTCGCCAAGGCCTTCGGCATGAAGGTGATCGGCATCCGCCGCGATCCCGCGCAGGGCGAGAACGGTGCCGATTCGATCTATGGCATGGGCGACCTGGTGAAGCTGGTGCCGCAGGCCGACATCGTGGCGCTGACCTGCGCGCTCACACCCGAGACAACCGGCCTGATGAGCGCCGAGGCCTTCAAGGCGATGAAGCCCTCGTCGGTGTTCGTCAACGTAGCGCGCGGCAAGGTGGCCGACGAGGCCGCCTTGATCGACACCATGAAGAACAACCGCATCTGGGCCGCCGCGATCGACGTCACCGCCGAGGAGCCATTGCCGGCCGCCTCGCCGCTGTGGACCATGCCCAACGTCTTCGTCACGCCCCACACCGCAGGCGAGACACGCGCCTACGAGGACAACGTGATCGACATCCTGGTCGAGAACCTTGATCGGCTGTGGCGCGATGAGAAGGCTGCGCTTCGCAATCAGGTCCTCTAGCTACTTCCTGTCGTCCTTCTTGTCGGGCTGAGGCGCCGGGCGCGTTTGCGCCTGCTCCGGTGGCTTGGGCTGCGGCTGCGGTTGAGGAGCAGCCTGCTGCCGCGGCTGCGGTGCAGGCTGTGGCGGTGCCGCTTGCTGTTGCGGTGGCGGTGCTGCCTGACGCTGCTGCGGTGCCGGCTGTGGCGGCGCGGCCTGCTGTTGCGGCGGCACCGGACGCGGCGCGGAAGGAGCAGCCTGCTGCCGGGGCGGCTCGGCAGCGCGGCCTTCCTGCTGCCGCTGCGCCGGCGGCTGGGGCGCCGGTTGAGGCGCGGCCTGCGGCGGCTTGGCCTGCTGGGGCTGAGGCGCCGGTGCTGCCTGCGGCGACGTCGGCCGGCTCGGTGGCTCGGCAGGTCGTGCCTGCTGCGGCGCTGGCGGAACGGCCTGCGGCTTCGGTGCCTCGGCAGGCTTGGCCTGCTGCGGCGGCGGCAGGGGCGGAGCGGCCTGCGGCTTCGGCGGCTCGCCGGGCCTGGCCGGCTGAGGTCCAGGCGCCGGTGCCGCCTGTTGCCTGTTGGGCTCCGCAGGCCTGGCCTGAGGCGCTGGCGCTGCGACCGGCGGCGGTGCTGCTTGCGGCTGAGGCGCGGCCTGCTGCGGCTTTGCCGGCGCGCCCGGTTTGGCGGGCTGTGCGGGTGCAGGCGTGATAGCGCCCTTCAACTCCGGAGGCGCCGCACCCTGACGAGGCGCGAGCGTCGGCACGGCCTGTCTCGCCTTGTCGTCGGTGGCGGCCTTGGGCTGGGTCGCGACGAGCTTCGGCCCCGGCGCGACCGACTTCTCCGTCACCGCCGGCTTGGCCAGGGTCGGCATGTCGGCGATCGCCGTCTTGGCGACCGGCACGCTGGAATCGGCGGGTGCGGCCTGCTGCTGCGGTGCCGGCGCCGTTGTGGCCTTGGGCTGCGGTGTTGCGGCGGACGGAGCTGCCGTTGCGTTCGCGACCGACGCCGTCGGCGCTGGCGGTGCGGCGACAGGCGCCACGGGAGCGGCGGCGATCGCCTGCGGCTGCACCTGGAGGACCGAGCGCATGACCGGCTGCGAGCGCACGAAGGCTGACGTCGGCACAACGGTGGCGAAGCGCTGATTGATCATCGCCTGCTCGCGGTTGGCCGCGAGCGCTTGGCGCCGTTGCGCCCGCTGCCAGCGATCCTCGAGGATACGGTCCTCGACGCGGGCCGAGCGGTTGAGACGCCGGTAGTAGTCGCGATCGGCCGTGTAGGATGGCACGTAGACCTCGCGCGGTCCGAGCGGGAACCAGCCGACCGGTGCGGCGCTCTGGTTGCCCAACGTCACGGCCAGTTCGGTGCCACCGACGAAAGCCACCAGCGCGGGCGCGTAGACCGGCCGGACATCGCGCTGCGGCGGCACCCAGACCCAGCGATTGCCGCGATTGGCCCAGCGGCCGTAGTGGTATGGCGCAAAGCCCCACGGCTGCTCGTCGATCCAGGTCCAGCCCCACGGCTGCACGTAGGCCCAGTGCCCGGTGCGATAGGGCGCCCAGCCGCTCGGCACGGAGCGCGGCACCCAGACCCGGCCGTAGCCGCCGTCGTTGATCCAGTCGCCGTAAGCGTTGAGGTCTTCGTAACCGGTGACGCCGGCCGACAGATACTGTGGCGCGTCGTAGACGACCTGGCGGTCGCGGCTCGCCCAATAGGCAGGCGGCGCCGGCGGCGCGGTCTTGATGGTGCGAAGTTGCGGGCTCGCGCCATCCCCCATCACCTCGGCGACTTCATTGGCGCGTACCGCGAGCACTTGCCCATTCAGGGCCTGGATCTGGGCGGCGCCGGAACGCACGCCGAGCCGCGTCGGATCCTCGGTCGAGCCCGCCTCGACATAGTAGTCGCCCTGCTGCAGCAGCTTGACCGTGCCGCGTGGCGTCACGATCTCGTAGGGCTGGTTGGCGTCCATCGCGAGGGACTTCACGTCGATGCGGCCCTGCGCAAGCTGAAACCGGGTCTGCGTATCGTCGAGAGCCAGCATGTCGAGCTGCGTGGCGCCCTCCATGCGAATGCGCGTGCCGGCAAGCGAGATCTCGCTTCGTGCGTTGGGCTCGGTCCAGAGGCCGTCGCCGGTCGTCAGCGGCGTGTTGATGACAGCCGGCGTCCAGCCGCTCTGCTCGTCGTCGTGAAAGGAGACGGTTCCGTCGGTGAAGGCGAGGCGGGCGACCCGGGCGGGCGGTTCGCCCTGCGCCATGGCGCTCGACCATACTATTGCTGCGCCGACGACACCCGCCGCGATTATGGCCGCGCCACGACGAAAGAGTTGACGCATTTTGCCGCCTCCCTGCTAGGCTTCGCCTGCAATCGACTGGAACGCCGCCCGGCAGAGCCGGTTCCGGCAGGGAGAGGAAGAATGCCCGTCGCAGACCCACATCGTTTGATCCTGACCGGGGAAAACCCGTTCATTCGCTTGTCCGAGAAGGACGGTGACCCCAATTCGACCGACGCCAGCTACTGGCGGATCCTGTTCTGCCCGGCCGGGCCGGGACATGTTCTGTACGTCAAGAGCGAGCTGACGCACGGCCATTGGCGGATCTATTCCGACAACATCGCCATGGCGCGCTGGCTGCAGCAGACCGTGCAGGGCATGCTCACTGCCGAGCTGAAGGACACGACGATCCCGGTGACCGACGCCAGCTTCTCGAAGTCGGGCGATCCGCGCTACTTCTGGACCGAGCACATCAAGGCGCACGACGCCGACATCGCCATGACCTGGCACGACATCGGCGAGCCGCTGCTGATCCACACCGAGCCCAACCAGCCGCCGCAGAACCGGCAATACGGCGTCTGCACCGTGCTGGTGCCGGCGCTGGGCGCGCGCCTCACCATCAACGGCAATCAGGCGCGCGGCACGCCGTGGAAGCGAGATCGTGAGGGCCGGCCCTTCAGCACCTGTGCGCTGGCGTTCTCCGAGAGCTGGACGGAAGCGCGCTAGCTTTTCGGGGCGAAACCCATGGCGCGGGCGAGGTGCGTGTAGCTCGCCCGCCGCACTTGCTCGTCGTGGGTCCAGGTGACGACGGCCATTTCGTCGACGCCGACGCGATCCTTTAGCTCCTCGATGCGGGCGGCGACCTCCGGGCCGGTACCGACAAAGGAGTCGCGACGAAAACGCTCGACGCGGCCCTGGTCGTAGGCTTCCAACGCCTTGGCGGCGGGATCGGGTGCGTCCAGCGGCACCAGGATTCCGCGGTCGCGATTCATGCGCGACAGCGCGCGTGACGTGAAATGGTACTGCGCCTCTTCCATGGTCTCGGCAGCCAGCGCCCAGACGCAGAGGCCCGAGCGCGGCTCGGGATGGCGCGCGCTCGGCCGGTACTTCTCCTTGTAGAGCTTGATGGCGCGCTCGCCGCCGGCGCCGTCGCTGAAGAACCAGGCGTAGCAGTAGGGCAGGCCGAACAAGGCGGCGACCTGGGCGCCGTAGTCGGAGCTGCCGAGGATCCAGACCTCTGGCGCCGTATTGCCTTGCGGGAAAGCTTTTACGGCGGCGAAGGGATGGCGATCGACGAGGGGTTCGCCATGGACCCAGGCGATCAGATCGCGGACATCGGCGGGAAAGTGTTCGGGCCGCTCGTTGGCTGCCGGATTGAGGGCAAAGGCGGTGCGGCCGTCGGAGCCCGGGGCGCGGCCCAGTCCCATATCGATGCGGCCGGGCGCCAGCGCATCGAGCACGCGGAAGACCTCGGCCACTTTGAACGGCGCGTAGTGCGGCAGCATGATGCCGGCGCTGCCGATGCGGATGCGATCGGTGGTGGCGGCGATGGCCGCGATCACGATCTCGGGCGCCGTGCCGACGATGGTCGGATGGTTGTGATGCTCGGAAACCCAGAAGCGTTCGTAGCCCAGCGCCTCGCAATGCTTGGCAAGCGCCACGGTGTTGCGGATCGACTGGTCCTGGGGGCGGTCGGCGACGGCGATCGACTGATCGAGAACTGAAAGACGCATACGCAGCAGATGGCCCGACTTGGCTAATCAGGCAAGCCCGAGATCTGGAACAGGGCGTTCAGGAGAGGGCTTGGCGTGGTAAGCGGCCCGAAAGCCCCTTTGAAGACCTGGACAATCGCGCCGCGTCGATAGATGTGGCTCAGCGCCGTGTCGACCGCGAGGCGGAAATCGCTGTCGCCCCGACGCAGGCCAAGCGCGATCGGCTCGATGCTGAGATAGGTGTCGGCCATCAGCAGACTCGCTGCCTCCTTTTCCTTGCGCAGCAGGAAGGTGAGCGAGTTGGGGCCATTCGCAGAGCAGATCGGCCTTGTTGTCACGATGGTGTCGAGGCGGTTCACCGAATTGACCGCGGCATAGGCCACCTTCAGGCCGGGGATCTTGAGCTGTTCCTTGAACTGGTCGGCGACGGCGCGACGGAGGTCGACCGAGTAGCCCTGAGGCGCCGCGGTCGCCGGGCTGCCGGGGGCGATGCAGGAGAAGGGCGGCGGAAACAATCCGACATCCGTGCCGTTGTGACCACAGGAATCCCTCTCTCCAAAGGTGCGCCCATGGCCAAGCCCGCCTGCAAGGTGGTCGGCATCGACCACATCTCCATCAGGGTCAGCAACTACGAGAAGTCGAAGGCCTTCTATGGCCGCCTGTTCGAGTTCCTGGGCTTCGAGATCTCGGACGAGTATCCCAACACGATCGGCTGGACCAACGGCAAGACGCGCTACTGGATCGCGCCGGCCGAGGGCCGCAAGAAGCACCGCATCGGCGACGTCGGCCTGCATCACTACGCCTTCGAATTGCGCAATCGGCGGGACGTCGATGCCCTGCAGGCCTTTCTGAAGGACGAGCGCGTGCGCATCGTCGATCCGGCCGACGAGTACTACGAGGATTACTATGCCGTGTTCTTCCTCGACCCCGACGGCATCAAGCTCGAGGGCATGAAGTACGGTGAGCTGACGGCGAAGCGCAAACGTAAGTCATTGAAAAAGAAAGGATAATAATTTCATTGAAATAGTTCTGCGAATGACTTGCAATTCAACGCAGACGCAGCATATTTAGAAACGTTCTAATCTGTTCAACGGAGCGTTTCATGCTGACCATTGGCGACAAGTTTCCTTCCTTCGACCTCAAGGCGGTGGTGAGCACCGATCCGAAGACGGCCTTCAAGCAGGTGTCCGACAAGAGCGACGCCGGCAAATGGAAGGTCGTGTTCTTCTGGCCGAAGGATTTCACCTTCGTCTGCCCGACCGAGATCGCCGCGTTCGGCAAGCTCAACAAGGCGTTCAACGAGCGTGACGCCGTCGTCTACGGCGTCTCCACCGACTCCGAGTTCGTGCATCTGGCCTGGCGCCAGAACCATGCCGACCTGAAGGCGCTGCCGTTCGCCATGCTGGCCGACATCAAGCGCGAGCTCTCCCAGGAGCTGGGCATCCTCGACAAGAGCGAAGGCGTCTGCCTGCGCGCCACCTTCATCGTCGATCCCGAGGGCATCATCCGCTTCGTGTCGGTGAACGATCTCTCGGTCGGCCGCAATCCGCAGGAAGTGCTGCGCGTGCTCGATGCGCTGCAGACCGACGAGCTTTGCCCCTGCAACTGGCAGAAGGGCGAAGAGGTTCTGAAGGCCGCGTAAGGAGCCAACCATGTCGATCGACGTCCTGAAGGACCGGCTGCCGGAGTATGCCCGCGACCTCAAGCTCAACCTGTCGAGCCTGGCGGCCGAGCAGCTTCTCAGCCCGCGGCAGAAGGCCGGCAGTTTCATCGCTGCCGCGCTCGCGGCCAACCATGCGCCGACCACACAAGCCGTGGTCGATGCCTTCGGCCCCGAACTCACGGCCGAGGCGCTGAACGCCGCCAAGATCGCGGCGTCGCTGATGGCGATGAACAACATCTACTACCGCTTCGTGCACTTGGTGCACGCAGCCGACTACAAGACCCTGCCGGCCAAGCTGCGCATGACCGCCATGGCCAAGCCGGGCGTCGACAAGGTCGACTTCGAGCTGTGGTCGCTGGTGGTCTCGGCCATCAACGGCTGTGGCATGTGCCTGGAAGCGCACGAGAAGGTCTGCCGCGAGCACGGCCTTTCCGCCGAGCAGATCCAGGCGGCCGTTCGCATCGCCGCGACGGTCCACGCCGTTGCCCGCACGCTCAGTGCGGAAGAGGCGTTGGCGACGCCGCTCGCGAAAGCGGCGTAGCCACCCTACGCTGCAGAGCAGCTTCGGATGGCCTAAGTTGAGGTGGATCTTAAAGCCTCCGAAGCTCCGCAGGAGCGAAGGGGGCTAGTCTTGTAGGGTCACGACATGCGGGCCAAACTCCGGCCGTTTTTGTAACCGGAGGACCCGCATGTCGATGACCGCCACTGAGAGCAAGCCGCAGGATCACTCCGTCTCTCCCAAAGGCATGCTGATCGGCGGCCAGTGGGTCGAGAGCGCTTCCAGCGCACGAATCGCCGTCGAAAATCCTGCCAAGCGCAAGCCGATCGCCGAAGTGCCACGGGGCAATGCGGCCGACGTCGAGCGCGCTGTCGCCGCTGCGACCAAGGCCTATGCCGACTGGCGCAAGGTGCCGCCGCGCGAGCGCGGCAGGGCGCTGCTCAAGATCGCCGAGGCCCTGCAGGCCCGCGCCGAGGAGATCGCGCGCACGATCTCGCTCGAGACCGGCAACGCTCTGCGCACCCAGGCGCGCGGCGAAGCCAACATGACTGCCGACATCTTCCGCTACTTCGGCGGACTGGGCAGCGAGCTCAAGGGCGAGACCCTCCCGCTCGGCGAGCACGTGCTCTCCTACACCCGCCGCGAGCCGCTGGGCGTGGTCGGCGCCATCATCCCGTGGAACGCACCGGTCATGCTGGCCGCGCTCAAGATCGCGCCGGCGCTGTGCGCCGGCAACACCATGGTCATGAAGGCAGCCGAGGATGCGCCGCTCGGCGTGCTGCTGCTGGCCGAGATCTGCCAGCAGTTCCTGCCTCCCGGCGTGCTGAACCTCCTGACCGGTTTCGGAGAAGAGGTCGGCGGGCCGCTCTTGAACCATCCCGGCATCCGCAAGCTCTCGTTCACCGGCTCGACGGAGGTCGGCAAGATCGTCATGCGCGCGGCCGCGGAGCGCATCGTGCCGGTGTCGCTGGAGCTCGGCGGCAAGAGCCCGTCGATCGTCTATCCCGACGCCGACGAGGACTGGGCGGTCGACGGCATCATCGCCGCCATGCGCTTCACGCGGCAGAGCCAGAGCTGCACGGCGGGTTCGCGCCTCTTCCTGCACGAGGACATCTTCGATTCCTTCCTCGCCAAGCTCGAGAAGAAGACCACGGCGCTCAAGATCGGCGATCCGCTCGACGAGAAGACCGACATCGGCACCATCATCAACAACAAGCAGTTCACCAAGGTCTGCAAGTATGTCGACGAGGGCCTGAAGCGCTCCGACGCCAAGCTTGTGTTCGGCGGCCTGCCGCCCAAGACCGGCCCGCTGAGCGAGGGCTATTATGCCATCCCGACCGTCTTCGCCGACCGCTCGAACGACTGGCGGCTGGCACGCGAGGAGATCTTCGGGCCGGTGCTGGTGGCGATCCGCTGGAGCGACGAGGCCGAGGCGATCCGCATGGCCAACGACAGCCACTACGGGCTCGCGGCCTATGTCTGGACGCACGACATCGGCACCGGCCTCCGGACCGCGCACGCCATCGAATCGGGCTGGATCCAGGTCAACCAGGGCCTCGGCCAGGTGCCGGGCATGTCCTACGGCGGCTACAAGCAGAGCGGCATCGGCCGCGAGTTCTCGCTCGAGGGCATGCTCGACAGCTTCACCCAGCGCAAGAACGTGACGGTGAACCTCGATGTAGGACGGGCATCCTAGAGCGTGATGGGTCCGGTTGGAATCAGCCGCACCCATCATGCCCTGTGGAACCACGATCTCCCGCGCGCCCTAGGCGGGAGTATCGGACATCCCCTCATCCTCGCGGATGAGGTTGTGAAACACCTTTCCTTCCTTCTCGAACTCGCGTTCGACGCCTTTGACCGCGGCCCGCAAGCCGATCGCAGCGGAGCCTGCGGCGATGGATTCGATGGCGGCGAACTGGACTACGTTGACGATGTTGCCACCCGATAGCTCGAAACGCGCCATCCGCTCGGCCAGCAGTGTACGACCGGGATGGTCCGGCAGGGCCCTGAGCCAGATCCGCCGCCGCTCGCTCTCGGATGGGAAGGGAAAGCGGATAATGGCATTGAAGCGGCGCAGGAACGCCTCGTCGATGTTGGCGCGGAAGTTCGATGCCAGGATCACCAGACCGTCAAAATCCTCGACGCGCTGCAGGAGATAGCTGATCTCCTGGTTGGCGTAGCGATCGTGCGCGTCCTTGACGCTCGTGCGCTTGCCGAACAGCGCGTCGGCCTCGTCGAAGAAGAGGATCCAGTCGCGATTGCGCGCCTGGTCGAACAGGGCCGCCAGGTTCTTCTCGGTCTCGCCGATGTACTTGGAGACCACGGTCGAGAGATCGACGCGGTAGACGTCGCGGCCGGTCGACTTGCCAAGCAGCGTCGCCGTCAGCGTCTTGCCGGTGCCGGGTGGACCATGGAACAGGGCGCGGTAGCCCGGGCGAAGCCGGCCGGCCATACCCCATCCCTGCATCAGCGTCTTGCCGTGGCGGACCCAATTCTCCAGCTCGCCGATGCGCTCCTGAACCGGTTCGTCGAGGATCAGGTCATCCCACTCCAGCGCCGTCGTGATGCGACGCGCCGGAAAGCCCGCGCCGAAGGCCGGCGGCTGGGCTGCCCCCAGGGTGAAGCGCTCGACCCAGTCCCGCGCCATGACGATACGGCCCGACAGGATGGGCGCACCGTCCCGCGTCTCGTCCAACCGCAGCAAACCCTCACGCGCGAACCAGTGATCCGGCGAGAAGAGTCGCTGCACCTCGAAGCGCGCGTCGAGGTCGTCGCCAGCCAGCAGGAACGCTGCGGTCTCTCCGGTGGGAACCAGGGCGCGGCTCACCTCGTCGCGCACCGTGCCGATCTGGGCGAAATCGCCGTCACGCGGCAGCGCATCGCGGCAGGTCGCCTCGATCAGGCCGGGACGGACGTGGTGCACGAGCGCGAGCAGGATCACGGTGTACTCGTCGAAACGCGGCCGCCGGTCGGCAATCCATTCGCCGAGCGGCGAGCCATCGCGATACACGCCGTGCTTTGGCAGAGTCGCCTCGCCGCCGGCCGCTTCCGTCAGGCGCGCCCGGATGAGCGCTTCGAGGAACGCCAGTCCCTGGCCGAGGTTCTGCGTGTTTTCGCTCGGCTCGTTGTCGACGGCATGCACGGTCATTTGGCGAGCTCATTCATCGGCTGGGCGCCGATTATATTCAGTCCCTTTGTGACCTGGCCCCGGATCTGCCCGACCAGCTCCTTTTTCTGCTCGTCTTTGTCGGCTTTCTTGCCCGCGGTGAACGCGTCGAGGTCCGACCAGACCGTGTCGTCGTACTTACGCTTGTAGACAGTGCGCATCGAGCTGACGTCTTCGGTCAATTCCGTCTTCAGGAGGCCGATTGCCTTGGTCCGGCGGGCAGCAGGATCCTTGGTCGTGCCCTCCATGGCCGTAACCGCCGCCTCGAATGTCGCCCGCGTGGACTTCCCTTTCGATCCCCAGGTGCGGCCGGCCTTATGCCGAGCGTCCTGCAGATTGATCACGTTGGCGTTCTCGGCGTGCTTGCCGGCCGCGCGGTAGCGGATCGTCTCGCCGATCGTCTTGTCCTTCTTGTCGTTGAAATAGGGCCTTTGCGCGAGGAGCTTGATCGCGGCCGCCTGTGGCTGGTGGTCGCCCGTGAGGTAGTCGCCTGTCGGCTTGGGAATGGTGGCGAACGTCGCGCTGAGCCCTTCGAGCTTGTAGCGTTCCACGGCGGCGGCCAGCGAATCGTCGTGGGCGAGAAGCTTGCCCAAGGTCCCGGAGAGCTTGGTCTGCAGGGCCAGCATCTGCTGGTGCTTGGCGGCGGGCACCGCCTTCTTGTCCTTCTCCAGCTTGCCGATCTCGGTGCTGAGCGTCTTCATCTCGCCGATCGTTGTGCGAGCCTCGGTGAGGAGGGGTTGGCGCTTGGTGACCGCCGCCTTTCCGGCCGACGCTTCCCATGCCGCCACGAAATCTTCGAGCGCCTGAGGCGTCGAGCGGATATAGGGAACCATGCGGGCGCCCGACTTCTGGAAGTAGAGTGTGTGGCTTTCCCCGCCGGCCGTGAACTTCTTCTTCGGCCAGATGAAATCCTTGATCTTTTCGACCGCTTCCTTGGCCTTCTGCTTGGCCTTCTTTGCACCTGCCTTGACCTTGCCGAGGATCTTCTTGGCAAAGGCGACGATCTTGTCGACGACCCAGTCGATCGCCTTGTTGATCGGCTTGGTGATCGTCTCGATCACCTTCTTGACCTGCTTGGCGATGCCGCCGAGGCCGATCAGGGAAGCCAGCAGGGAGATCAGCACCGGCACGACCCGAGACAGCGCATTCTCGACCGCAACGGTCACCTTGGTGAAGTTGCCGGCGGCCACCGCGGCGACCGCTTCGTAGACCGAGATGATGAAGTCCTTGATCTGTTCGTAGCGCTCGACGAGGAACATCACGAGGTCGAACACCAGCTTCACCGCCTTGACGATGGCGGAGGCCGGGTTGGTGAGTGACAGCAGCCAGATGATGCCTTCCTTGATGACCGTGGTGATGAGCCAATTGCGGATGGCTCCCATCACCGTCTCCTTGAGGTTGGAGAGCTGGTTCTTGATCTCTTCCCACAGCGCCGACGGCCCTTCGGTGAGGATCCGCTTCAGCAGCGTGTAACCCTTCTCGACCACGTCGAACACCTGGGCGGCGGCCGGCACCTTCTTGATCACGCGCGCCTTGATGTTCTCGTAGGTCAGCCCGAGTATCTGCAGGACGATCGACAGAATCCCCTTCGGGGTGAATTCGAACGGCCCGGTCAGATTGACCTCGGAGAGCGCTCCCGTCAGCCAGCCTATGACACCCTGGATCAGGTGCTTCTTGATGTTCTTGAAGAAGCTGCCGATGCCGTCGCCGACCGCTCCGAACAGGTTCTTGATGAACTTGACGGGATCCTTGAGGATCGTCGTGATCGCCTTGCCGGCGCGGTCGAGGAACTCGAACACTGGTTTGGGGTCGATCCCGGCGATCTCACAAGCGCCTTCGATGGCAGCGCGCAGCGCCTCGGCAAAATCGCCCTGCATGACCGCGCCGACGACACGCACGGCCGTCTTGAGCGCCGTCTGGAAGGTCGAAAGGATCTTGTCGAGCGCCTTCGCCAGGCCGTCGGCAAGTGCCGTGACGCCCTCGATGGCCTTGTCAGCCACATAGTTCACACCCTCGATGGCCGTGTCGGTCACCGAATCGATGCCGTCGTTGATGCGCTTGGCGAGCCCGGGGAACGTGTCGCCGAGGTACTTGTCGACCTTTGACTTGGCCCAGTCGCGGAAATCGTTGAGCTTGTTGACGACCCAGTCCCGAGCGGCGTTGATCAGGCCGATCGCGGCGTTCTTGGCCTTTTCGATGATGTCCTTGACCGCGCTTCTGACAGCCGTGAAGACCTTGTCGATGGCCTCGGTGACGGCCTTGACCGCCTTCTTGATCCACCCCTTGGCGCGATCCCACCAGCTCTCTTCTTCCTGCTCTTCTTCCAGCTTCTTCTTCTTCTCTTCCGCCTCGCGCTCGCCGTCCGTCTTCTTCTTGTCGGCGTCCTTTTCACCGTCGTCGAGCTTGCCGCGCGCCTTGCCCTCCTCCTCCGTGACGTGATCACCGATGGCCTTGCGCTGGTCGGTCTGCTCCTTTGCAGCGTCCTTGGTGAAGGCATTGACGTGATCATAACCCTCGCTGATTCCTTCGCCCTGCAGCTTGGCCACCTTGCCGCGGTTGTCGACGACCAGCTTGCGCTGGGCGCTGTCGGTCTCTGCGTTGAGCTTGGCGGTGGCTTCCTGGGCAGCGTCGATCTCGCGGTTCTTGTCCGTGTCGCGCGCCGATGCGGCATCGACGGTCTGAGTGCGCGACTCGGCGAGATTGGGCGCCAGGGTCTTGGAGACCTTGGCGTCGGCGGCGTCCCGCACATCCAGCGGCAGCGGTGCCGCCGCATAGTCGGCGACGCCGGTGTCGGCCGCCAGGGGATCGATCTGCGCTGTCGGCTCTTCCGACACCGCGGCCGGGCGTTTCTCGTCGATCTTCCGCGGCTGGATGTTGGATTGGCCGGGATGGTTCTTGAAGGCCTCGGTCTGGAGGTCGCGTTGCTTCTTGAGCGACGTGGTGCCTTCCTCGCGCTGCGTATTCATGCGCGTGGCGTCGGCTTCGCCGTCGAGCGCAACATTGGGACGGTCGCCAGCCGACGTATCGATGCTGTCGTCCTTCGTCCGGACGCCCCTCATGAACTTGCGGACGAAGCTCATGAAGGCGTCCCAGAACGAGCCGCTGTCTTCCTCGTCGAGCTGCTTTTCGCGATCCTTGTTGCCCTGGAAGGGCTGTGGCGTTTGCCCTGAAACAGTCGACAGGGCACCGCTGTCCTGACCGGTGATGCCGTCGCCCAGTTCCGCACCGGCAGGCACGGGAATCTGGTCCGGGCCCGTGATCGGCGCGTCCACCGAGCCGGATGTCGTCGCCTCGAGGACCGGCGGGTTCTCGGCCAGATCCTGCTGTTCGCCCTTCATTGCGGTGTCGACCGACTGGCCGAACTCGGGCTGGGTCGCCGCCATGGCCGACGGCGTGGCATCGATGAACTGGGTCGCCTGCTCGTCCGAGGAGCCCGTCAGCTCGACCTTCTCGATCTCGGCCACCGCCTCGGGCGGCCCGGTGTCGGTGGGCGGCGGCAGGCTGAGATCGGGCTCGGGAAGCGCCTCGCCGAGAACATCGGGTGGCGGCGGGTCGACACCGGCCTCAAGATCGGTCACCTCCTGCCGCGGGCCTTCTTCGGCCGGCGGCTGCTTGGCCTCTAGCGGCGGCTGCGCCGCAGCAGCCGCTTCTTCCTCGATCGCGGTCGGCTCGCGCGTGACCGTTACCAGCGGCGCTGGCGGCAGGTTCATCTTGCCGACGGGATCGAGGAAGTGATCCCAGTGCGCCAGCTCATGCCATTTTTCCTGGACCTGACCGCCAAGATTGTTCTCGCCCGCCGTGTTGCCGTTAATCGTCGCGACGCGGGTCATCTTCACCGGTTTGCCTTCGGCGTCCTTCCGGCTCTCCAGGCCGGTGACCATTGCGAAGTGGTTGTTGGGCAGCACGTCGATGGCGATATCGCCCTTGCGCGGCAGCTCGCCCGCCGGCCGTTGCTTCAAAGCCTCAAGGCCCGGCGCACCGAGCTTCCAGTCGGGAATCGGGATTCCCGCCTTCTTCATCGCCCACCAAGTGAAGATGCCGCACCAGCTCGGCAGGGCGTCCATGCTGGTCTTCTTGCCGTCCTTGTCGGTCTTTTCGATCATGGTGATGCGGTCGACCACCTGCTCGCTGACCACGGGACCGCCGAACGCCGTCCGGAAGTATTCGCGCAGCCGCTCCCAGCCGACTCGCTTGCCGTCGCCTCCCGTCTTCTTGGCATTGACCTTGCCGATCTCGCCTCGCGCCAGTCGCATCGCTTCGGCGATCTCGGGGCGAACCTGATAGCTGTCGCCGTCCTCGCTGGGCGCCAGGCGTACGACATCGGCGTCGACCGCCTCGCGGTCAGGGTCGACGGCGCCTTGCTGGACTGTATGGGTGAGCTCGTGCGCCAGGAGGTGCTCGCCTTCGCGCGACCCGGGAGCGAACTTGCCTTCGCCGAAGAAGATGTCATTGCGCTGTGTGAAAGCCTGTGCCTTCAGCTGCTGGGCAAGCAGCACGGCCGGCGCATCGGTATGGATGCGCACGCCGGACAGATTGGCCCCGAACTGCGCCTCCATCTTCTGTCGCACCGGGCCGGGCAAGGGGTTGCCGCGGCCGCGCGAAGCGCGAATCTGACGGGCCATGTCGGCCGATGGCGACAGGCCGGCGCCACCCAACGACCGCGCCTGTACCTCCTCCTCTTCCTTGGCCTGGGGTTCGTCCATCTCGGCCTTAGCCTGCGGTTCCTCCATCTCGGCCTTGGCCTGGGGTTCGTCCATCTCGGCCTTGGCCTGGAATTCGTCCTTCTCGGCTTTGGCTTGGGGCTCCTCCGTCTCTGCCTTGGCTTGAGGTGCCTCCTCTTCTGCCTTCGCCTGCGGCTCCTCGTCCTCCGTCTTGGCGGCCTGGATGTCTTCCTCTTCCGCCTTGGCCTGCGGCATCTCCTCTTCTGCGGCCTGCACCGGCTCTTCCGGCGCCTGGTCGTCCATCTTGGCCTGCGGTACCTCTTGTTCCAGCTCGCCGGGCCGTCCCGGCCGTTCGACCGCCTTGGCCTGCGGTTGATCTTCCTCCTTGCGTTGGCCAAGACTGGAAATTCCCGACGCGAGCGTACCGGCCGACTTGCCGTCGACGACGCGGTCAGCCACGCGGTCGGCTTCCACTTCGTATTTGTCCCCTGGCATGCCAACTCGTGAGCGGGCCTGAAGCTCCTCGCCCTTGGACTGGACGGTATGGAAGAATGGCCTGCGCGCGCGGCTGCTCCCCTTGGCATCGGCCGTCGGGTTGGTGCGGTGGAGAGGGCGCGCCGCCGTTTTCATGGGCCGGGCTACCGCCAGTCGACTGCCAAGGGACGGCGCATGAAGGGTGTTTTCACCCATGACAGCGCCCATGGCAGGTGGTCGAGCAGCACATCGACGCCTCGCCGCTCTACCAGCAGTCGCCACTTGCCGGCTTGATGCTGCAGCAGGCCTGGCCGCAGAAGAAAACTTTCACGCAACCCCTCGGGCGACGCCTGGCCGAGCCGGTGCCAGTAGGTGATGACGCTGCCAAGCAATGACAGCGCCTCCTCACGCTCGCGTGCCTCGATCTCGATGCGTCGTGGAACGACGTCGTCCAACGTCATGCCGCAGAGGATCTTGAACAGCACCGTCTCGGGCTCAGGCGCTTCGTCGGCGCCCGTGGCAAGGTGATGCGTGAGCAGCACCGCCCGGACCATGGCATCGCGGTCGCGAAAGCGGTCCGGCGCCGCCAGCAGACCGAGGCGATCGAAGAACGGGCCGAGGAAGGTGTGAAGCAACACAGCCCCCGCCGCGTGGACTGCCATCGATGCCGGCAAAGCCTCGGCGTCCGCCTCGAGAGTCGGCGGCGTCGTGGCTTCGCTGACTTCGACTGTCGCTCGCTTGACCCCCTCAGAGGCGGGAGGGATGAGGGTTGCCATCGGCGCACGTTCGTCGAGTGCTGCAAAGAGGGCGACGATGTCGCCGAAATCGGACGCCCCCCTGCCACTCGCCATCGCCACGAAAGCCGCGATCAGACGTGGCGCGAGAGCCTCGGCAGCCGGCGCGTCGGCCGGCTGGGACAAAGGGTGGTCCGCACCGAAGGCGCGGCTGAGCGGTGCCGCGACATCCTCGGGCAGGAATGCGCGAAGCAGGCGTCGGACCACACCCGCCGGCAGTTGGCGCACCAGGCGCTCGGTGACGTGGCGGCGCATCAGCAGAGGGCGCAGTCGCGTTGCGAGACGGCGCATTCCGGGGCCGTCCAGTTTCGCCAGGTCCTGGCCGAGCAGGGCGAGTGCGCGTCCCGGCTCGGGCCAAGTCAGCACACCGGTCTGCAGGAACGCAATCAGGTCGGCGATCTCGTCGTCAGCCGGTTCGTCTTGTGCGGATCGCCCGTCCGACGCCGAAGATAGGGCGGTCAACAGGCCATCGATGAGCCGACGTGCCAGGTCGTCAGCCTCAGGGACCGGCGTGTCGAGCATCCCGAGATCGATCTCGACGCGGTCGAAACGGATCGCCGAGCCTGGCCGATCGATCCGGTCGAGCGCAGCCTCCAGCGCCGGCGCGATGACCGCGTCGAAACGAACGCGAACCATGGAGCCGAATCGGTCGAGCGTCCTCTGATCCACGCCCGGGATATCGAAGACCACCCTGCTGATGCGATGCTCTGAAGCGCCCATGACCTCCTCCGGTTGGGGCTCACTCCACGACGAGCCGGACTCTCTCCGCTGCGCCGGCCCGGAGTTCGAGTGGTGTCACTGGCGACCGGCGAGTGCCGACCGTCGCTACCAGGGAATACCTTCCTGCAGGCAGCGTCTGTGTGATGGTCGGTGCTCTCATCGGCACTTCCGTCGGGCGCGTGTTGGCGTCGCCGGAAATGAGCACCGTGGCGCCGTCGACTGCCGCCTCGCGCGCACCCACCCGCTGGAACACGCTGATTTCGACAGTGCCGGTGGCGCTGGGCCGCGGCGTGGGCGTCGGTGTCGGGTCGGGCGTTGGTGTTGGAGTGGGAGCAGGCGTTGGTGTCGGGGACGGTGCCGGCGTCGGAATGGGCTGAGGGGATGGTGAAACGATGACGGGGGGTACCACGACGATCTCTCCTCGGCCGAACCGCCGATCGATCACCACGTCGGAGCAGTCGCTGTCGCAGCACAGGTACGGCAGGCAGAAGTCGGCCAGGACGACGAACTCGTCGAGAACGTCGCGGCTGCGCGGTCTGCTGCTGGCGACAATGGCTTCGACGGCGCTGCCCGAGGCCACCGTCGGCGGCGTGCCGCGCAGGACGTCGGCGAAGCTCTGCGCCATGCCGCCGCGCAGTTGGGCGAGCGCCTCCGTCAGGCCGGCCTGGATATCCCGTGCAGACCCGTAGACCAGCACGAAGGTGCCGCCAACCGGCACGCCCGCCTTGTGGTCCATGCCCGGATGCTTGCGAGCGAAGCCCGGGAGCGTCATCTCGAGCAGCATCGATTGAACGCGCTTGTTTAGCTCGGCCGTGATCGCCGCGGCGTTGAACTGGGAGGAAAGCGAGGCGACGAAGTCGCGTCGCGCCAGGATGGCCGAGTTGGCGGAAGCGACCTCGGCCGGAACCCGCACGGGGTCGGTCTCGGCATGGCTGGCGTAGGCCTCGAAGGCGTCGGAGAAACCGCGAAGGGCGGTGTCGAACCGCGCCTCGTCGAAATCGGCGATGGAACGCACGCTTGCGACCTGCATCATTTCTTCGGCGCGAGCCATGAGGGCGACCGCCGGATAGATGGTGTTGGTCAGGACCAGCCGGTCACCGGCAAGGCCGAGGTCGCCGACAGCGACGCGCACGCGGTCGATCAGCTCGCCGCCGACCGTGTTATCGCGAACCCGATCGAAGATGCTGGCGACGGCAACGGGTGCGAGAGCGGCGCCGGAGGCTTCGGTGACCAGCGTCCTGACGGTGTCGGCCCGAATCGTCCCGGCTGCGCGAATATTGCTCAGGGTCTGCTCCGACGTGGCGCGAAGCCGTGATTGCTGAGCCTTGTCGAGATTGAGAAAGGCGACATTGCGGATGTTCGGCGCGTCGCTGAGTCCGGCCGGCTGCACCGGCACCGTCGTGACTGTGCCTACGGGAGGGCGGATGGTTTGGGTAGCGTTCAGTCTGCCGAGCTGCTGGACCAGCCACACCAAAAAAGCGAACAGGCCAGCCATCAGCATGAGAAAGATCACATCGAGATCCCGCATCCGGCACATGAGCAACTGGCGGACCGCCGCCAGGGCCTGTGTCCGCGCTGCGTCGTTTTGGGCGGCGTCGCTGCGCATGCCGATCCAGACCGGCTCGATGGAGAACGATGCGCCGAGCGCGCGCTTCTGGTCGATCAGGGTTTGCATCGTCGTGCCGAGAGGCTTGCCGACAACGCCCTCGATGCGGATGAAGTCTTCGCCATCCTGTCGGAAGACCAGGGGATGTTGCTGGGCCGAAGCGGTGAACTGGTAGGAGAAGATCGAGCTGTAGAGATTTGCGCGCGCCTTGCGCCACGACCAGTTGGCGAACAGATCGCCGGTACGCTCGAAGCGATAGAAGAAGGGAATGGCTCTCTCGCCGAGCGGTGCCGTGCCATCGCGCGACGGCGTGAGCTCGATGTCGGCGCCGAGCAGGCCTCGTGTGGCATAAATCTGCGGCAACAAGACCATGCGCGAAAAAAGGCTGCGCAGTTCCGCAAGTCTGTCGGCGCCCTCTGCTACGGCAGGCGACGGCACGAAATGGTGTCGACGCGGCGCGGGCGGCCCCTCGGGCGCAGGACCGCCGGTTGCCGTCAGGGGATTGTAGTTGGCGTACTCCGCAAGCGTGCTCGGGGCCCTGAAGAAGGTGACGGGAAGCGGCTCGACGTCGCCCGCCAGGACGTGTCGCGGGAAGCGAGCAGGGCTTGGATTGCATTCGGCGTCGAACAACGCGGCGCGCTCGATGAACTCGTTGTAGGTGCGCAAGACGTCATGCACGCCACCGTGCAGGTACTGGACCAGGGTCGGTGTCTCGGCGAATGCGGCCGCCATGTTGAAGAAGTGATGGTTCGGGATCGGGCCGTTGGGGAAGCGACTGGCCGGATACAGATCCTGGAGGAGCGGCCGATAGGCTTCCCAGGCCGCACGCATTGCCGGCATGAGCTGCTGTGCCGCCCTGCCAGCGGTCGTCAGCGTGCGAAGGTAGAGCTCGGGCAGATTGTCAATTCGGGCCCCGGCGGGGTTGATCTTCTCGATGGCCAGCGGAGACAGGTCGAGTTCTTGGATGGGAGGCACGATCGACCGGACATCCGGCGATCTTCTCTTCTTCGTCAAGAATCGTATCGGCGACGGCGCGCGTCACCAGCAGGCGGCGCAGCGTCAGATTCATCTCGGAGCCCTTGTCCGAGCAGTCGTTGACGTCGCAGTTCTTGAGCGATTCGAGATTGGCTTCGAGAAACAGCAGGACGGTCTTGTCGGCGACGAACGCGTCGGTCAGTGCCGTCGGCGCCGCTTCACCGGGCGCCGGCTGAAAATCGGTGGGCAGCAGCTCGAAGGCCGGACGCTGCGTGTTGCCGCTGAACAGGAAGGGATATCGTGCCTTGGCTTTCTCCTCCGCCGTTGCCGTGGGTCCGGAGGGGATCGGCACGGTGTAGGGCCTGAACCGGTCGAAGATCACCTCGTCCTCGGCGACCAAATAGCCCTCGGAGGTGACGGCGACGCCACGCGAAAGCCGCAGCGTTCGCGCCGCCGCGTTCCAGTCGGGCCTCAGGCCGCAGACGATGCCGATACCGACCAGTTTGGAGCGGGTGAGTCGCTCCTGCGGCTCAACGTAGTCGATGATGTCGTTCAGGAGCCCGGAGGTGAGCACCTGGCCATCCTCGAAAACCGGATAGAACATCGGGACGTTCATGGGTGCCCTCCGTTAGAAAATGCCGAGAGACGTGCTGCCCAGCCGGACGATGGTTTCGTCTTCGCCCTCGTCGCAATCGTGCAGGGAGGCGGCCGGGTAGACCGTTTTCAGCCCCTCCATGATCTCGATCAGATCGCGGGCCGTGTCGCGCAGAGCCGCAGGATCTGGGTCGGCCGCTGCCTTCGCGATCAACCAGGCGTGGAAGGCGGCATCGAATTCAATCATCTGCTGCTGGCTGATCCAGCACACTTTGACCAGCACATGGGCTGGTGCCTCCTCGCGCAACGTGCGCTCGAGCAGGGCACGGAAATGGAGGTTGCGGAACCGCTCCGGCCAGTACGGCAGCACCACCGAGACCCGGAAGGAGTATGGATCTTCATCGCCGCAGGCCGTGCAGTCGGCGCCCAGACAGACGCTCATCAACTTGTCGCCGGGCGCCGCTGGCCGCAGCAGGATGTGCTCCACCAGGTGCATCCCCTCTGAATTGCAGAGGTCCGAGGCCAGCAGGGCGTCGTAGCGGTCTATGATGGCGCGCGCCGCGCGCGTGGCGTCGACCTCGGTGTCGAAGGTCGCGTTGTGGGTGAGGGGCGTTTCGCCGGAGACGATCCGCAGGGTGAACGTCGTGGCGCCCTGCGTCTGGGCGATGTCAAACGCCGCTTCGGACCGCAGGTCGGGGTAAAGGGCATTCATCGCGGCGGCGGCGGCCGCTGCTGTCGCGAAAGTCTCGTTCGATGCAAACAGCACGGCGTTGTCCGTGCCGCGAATGACGATCCGGAAAGCTGGCCCTGCGGCTTCGATCGACAGCAGCGCCGCGAGATGCCCGGCGCAATGCAGGTCGCGGCGCAGGAGTGTGTCGATGCCGAGCAAGCGGCCGGCCCGGCGCTCGAGACCTGAAATATTGTCACTGTCCCAGACGAGGGCGGGCGTCTCAGGTCTGATGTTCGCCGCCTGACCCCGTTCGCGCGACAGCCTGGGATACTCGGCGAGGAAATCGATCTTGTCGTCGATCAGCTCGGCTGAAGTCTTCAGCCTGTCGCCCGACAACCTGAACGACAGGAGAGCGTAGTCGGCGAAGCGCTCGGCGAAGCGGGCGATCAGGTGATCGAGGGCGCGGTTGCGACGTTCTAGGAACTGCTCCTCGGTCTCCGTCAGCCGAGTCCGCACGATGTCGTTTGCGAGGTTGTTGCCAATGTAGAACTCGTCCGGAAAGGGCTCCAGAGAGCCCGCGATGCCGGTCATGTATGGGCTGAACCAAGTCCGGTCGAGGGTCTTGTCGAGCGAATAGAGGCGACGCAGGTTGGTGAGCTGGCCGAGATAGTCGGCCAAGACCTGATCGAAGAAGGTGAGATAGCCCTTGAGCTGGCGCGCCTGGGCGATGCGCTCCGGCGTTTCCGCCTGCGATATGCCGGCCGCCCCGATCTTGTAGTTGGCGGGAAAATCGTGCTGCACGGAGTGGAAGGCATCGAGGTTTCGCCACTTGCCGAGCGGTACCGGCAGAATCTGGTTGGGCGGTACGTAGAGGTTGCGCCGATCCATGGCGCGCAGATGGTCGAGAGTCCTTTGGAATTCGGTGACTTGCGCCCGGTAGGGAATGCCCGCCTTGTGGAACAGCAGCTTCGAGCCTTCGATGTAGAACACCGGCTGATGATCGGGGGGTACGTCCAGCGTCCAGCTCGCCGACGGCCCGAAAGGCTGGCCGTTCTTGTCATAGGTCCGCAGCTGGACGTTGCTGATCGCCTCGACGCCCGGGACGTCGACCACGATATTGATGATGTCCGAAGCGTACACCTTTCGGCGCAACTCGCTGTTGGCGAGATCGTCGTCGGTGATAAATCCCGGCTTGGTGAAGACCGGCTGGCCGTCGCACTCGAAATCGAAGTCGATGAACGGACCGTTGAAGATCTCGTCCGGCTGGCGCCCTTCGTTCAGCATCTCCTCGAGCGTGCGATACCGGACGGGTGCCGAGAGGTACTTCTCGATCTCATGGAAGACGACCGCCTGCACCTCTTCGAGGTCGGCCTCCGGCTTGACCTCGATGTCAGCGCAAATGCCGACGCGGAAGGGGGTAACCGTCGATACGGAGAGGAAGTCTTCGCACAGGCCGCGATGGGCGTGCAGCACGCAACTCACCGCTGCCAGCGCTTCCGCGCGACGGCGCTGCTTCTTCCAGAACAGCGGGACCAGGTCGTCCTCGGCCGTGGCAAGCAGGATGGGACGGATACCTTGAGGCGTGATGTTGAGGGCCGGCCGGTCGGGCCGCGGACGGTCCTCCACCACCCGCACCGTGCAGGATTCGAGCGTGATCGCCTGACCACCGGAGAGCGTGAGATCGATACGGGCCGAGAAGCCCAGCTCAGTCGTCGAAACGGTCAGAGCATCGATGCTCGCGATGTCGCGCGAGAAGTCCAAAGATCCGGCGGCGAACGCCACATCGGTGCAGTCGAAGGCCAGAACGGCGCCCTTCAGCGTGCCCCGCCGCACTCGATAGATCAGCGTGCTGTCGTTCATCGACCCCAGAAGGTCGTCGATCTCGAGCTCGACCATCACTTTGTAGAGGCCCGAGATCTTGATCGGATGGTTGGCCTTGCCGTCGGCGTTGATCGGTTGGAAGCTCAATCCATCTGCAATGCAGTCGCCAAATATCGGAACTTCGGAAAGCCGGTAGTCGTTCGTCTCCGCCGGATCGTTCATCGGATCGAGCCAGGCGTTGCGCAGCCCCTCGATGCGCAGAAGCAGGCGGCGATAGTCGGCGATGGTGCGCGGGGCGGTCGTCAGCACCTCGTGGGCCGGAGCCAGACCCGACACGCTTGCCGGGTCCGTCTTGCCGTCGGCGCCCGTCATGAGGTCGGTGGTAGGGAAGCGCGTCCGATAGGCGAGGTCAGTCAGCGCGTAGGCCAGGATCTCGAGCGCTGTGATGCCCGGGTCGTGGAGGTTGTGATCGGTCCAGATCAGGCTCGACAGCCGCTGGATGTGGGCAAGCCCTTCCGCTCGCAGGAAGGCGTAGTCGAGAGCTGGCGCCAGAACGATTTCGCGGGGGATGGAAGGGCCGTCAGGCATTGCCGGGCACCTCGGTGATCATGTGTCGAGCAGCCGAGACCAGGATCGAACGCGCTGTCGTGGCTTCGACTACCTCGACGTCGATGGGACTCCACGAATCGTCCGGCGTGTCGATCTCGACCTTGTGATAGAGCCGAAACGTCGTGACGAAGTCGACTTGGGGCTGTTCCTCGACGAAATCGATGATGGTGGACTTCCACAGCTTGCCACCGAACGTGATCTCGCCGCCGTCGGCGCGAGACCAGGGCGTCAGGAAGCTGACGAGCGCCTTGTTGAGCTCGTCGATATAGAAGGCGATGTCGCCGATCTCCGGCTTGAAGCGGACCTGGAAGTCGACCTGCACTTCCTCGAACTTCGGGTTCTGGACCTCCAGCCGGACGAAGGGCGAGACGCGCTTGCGGAGGAAGCCATCGACGGCGGTGAGCGTCGCCTGGTCGGTGTAGGGGCGCAGCGGATTGCGGGTGTTCTGACCGTGCGTCCATGGAACAGTAACTACGGTCACGGCGCCCGGCATCAGTTCGTTGTCGGCGACAATGTGGTTCTGTGCGTTGCGCTCGAGCTCGGTCGTGTTCAGGCACTTCACCCTGTAGAGCCGGGGGAAGGCCTCGAGAACGAGTGATTCGTAGTCGAACATCGCCACGGCGCGATCCTTGTGTCGCAGCCGTTCGCTCACCCGCGTCGCAAAGGCGGGTGCGCTCTCGACCGGACGGCCGTCGAACGAGTTGTAGGGCTGCACGATCTTCTTGATCGCGGGATCGGGGGCCACGAGCTTCGATATGCTGCCCGCGGCAAGCGGCGTCTCGAGCCAAGCCGGATCGTTGCCTGCGTCGGCGAAGACCGCTCGGGCGGACTGAGCGTCGATCGAAAGCAACCGGTTCAGCGCATCGGCATCGGTCGATGCGGAGATGCGAAACCAGTGCAGGCCCGCCGGAAGGATGCGGTGCGCCAAGTCAGCGCCTTCGGGAACGTTGAGGCCGAGAACGGCGGACGCGGCGAAGTTCCGCGTCTTGTCGTCGACAGCCTGCGGCTCAAACGCCGTCCAGCCGTCGCCGTCGAGATACGCGAACTGCAATGGCGGCGCCTGCTTCAGCGGGTCGCCCGAGCCGTCCGATACCTGGACGAGAAGCGTCAAGCGGGCGGGTGGTTTCAGATCCTTCACGCCGATCAGCAGGGCGGCCTCGAAGGGAAATGCCGGAAAGAGCCGCCCGCTTGTCGTATCGGAAAGCCCGAAGGGAGGGAGGAGGGCGAAGGTCTCGGCAACCTGGCGCGGCGTTTCGTACGCCGCCTCCAGCCGGGTGAGGACGGGGTCGTAGGGATCGCGCGGTCCCGTGTGACCCTGGGCGATCTCCTTTGTGTTGACGTTGGAACCCGGCGCATAACCGGCGCCGCCCGCCAGGCAGATGAGCGCCCGGGTATTCTCGCCCACGAAGGCGGCGTGACCGAAGTCCCGGGGCAGTCGCAGGCGCATGAATCCGTTCACCGCCTTTGCATCGAGTGGTGGATTCTCCAATGTTTGCGCCGAGCGTCCGTCGATCAACGGGCCGCTGTTCAACTCGAGGGTGACATCCTTCGCACCGAGCGCGAGATCGACCGTTTCGGGCTTGGACACCCGGCGTAGGTCATCGATCTGGCCAAAGCGGTCCGAGCGGCCGAAGGCATCAAAACGGCCAGAGAGCGTTCCGCTGCCTCCGACCGCCACCCAGCGTCCTTCCGTCAGGACAGCCTCGGCGGCGTTGTAGAGGTCCGCGTCGTCGTTCCAGAAGAAGCCGGTCGGTGAATAGCCTGATTGCCAATCGACATTGAGCTTCCAATGGGCGATCGGTTTGGAGAATATTTCCGATGAACCGATGGTGAAAAAAGCACCGGCCTTCGGCTGCGGGCCGAAGGGGGCGAAGGGTTTCGCGACGTCCGCCGTGCCGCCGCCGGCGATCACCATCAGGTTCTTCAGCCCGGAGGCTGTCGTTCGCAGGGTCACGCGATCGGCCCGGACATCGCGCAGCACGGCAAAGGCTCGACTGCTGTCGTCGTCGGTGAAATCGAACGTGACCTCGACGACGGGCAGGCCCGGCGCGTGGTCGGCGCCGTGGAGCTTGGGATCGAGAGGCACGATGGGCGGATCGTCGGCCCCGAGGGAAATGGTGATCTGAAGGATGCGCAGCGCCGCGGGTTTGCGCGCCTTGGCGAGACGCTGCGGCGATTGCTTTCCTTTCGCCGGCAGGGTGCGCTTGTCGTGCTCTTCCTCGACGTCTCCGGCGGGTTCGGTGAAGCTGTTGCTGACGATCGTACTGATCTGCGAGGTGCCGGTGAGCTCGAACCAGCCCTTGGCGCCGGTCAGCCGCACGATCCAGCGAGGAGCGATGGCAATGGACGCCACGGGCGCCTTGAGTTCGGCCCGGATCAGGATCTCGCGCTCGCCTTCGCGCAGGAAGAGCTTGCGGTCGGCGATGGCGAATCCCACGCGCGCCGGAGGACTTTCCGGCGGGCCGAATGGCCGCCATGTCGGATCGTCCGGGGAAAGGTCGACCTCGCCGGCGCCATCGCGCGAGCGCACGACCAAGGCGGCAAGCGGAGTCTGCCTCGACGCGGCCGATGATCCGGTTGTCGATATCTGCAGGCCGCGCAGTTCGGCAACGCTCGCGCGATTGACGACGATGTCGTTCTCGAGGGCGTAGGAGACCGGCTTGCCGAGCTTGTCCTTTCCGGCGCGAAACAGGCTGCCGGCGCGAAGCAGGTGCGCCTCCTGGCCTTTGGCGAGCTCGAACAGCAGATGGACCTTGTCCGGCGCGGCCGCCCGGTTGTCGAGCCGCAGCACCCTGCGGAAGTAGAAGTCGAGATGCCGCCCGGTGAATTGGTTCAGCTCGCCCTTCGCATGCTCGAAGAGCTGCAGGAAGGTCAGCCACAGGCCATAGTGCGGCTGGTGTCCGGCGAACGCTTCCAGCGACTTCTCGAGATGGGAGGCGACATCGCGCTGGATGCGTTCAATGCCCTGGTAGATCCGCTCGACCGCGGTGCTGAGCAGATTGTAGTTGAGCGCGTCGAAGATCTGCTCGTAGCGCTGACGCGGAGCCCCGATCGCGTCGAGGTACGGCGAGGTGTCGGCGGCGGTGGCGGCAAAGAGCGCGGGCCAGGTCCCCGGCGGGAGACCGCTCAGGATCAGGCTGGGAACCGGCGCTGCCGAAAGTTGCGGCTGGCCGGCCAGTGCCGCGGCAATCGTCGAGGACAGCCGGACCCGCTGGTCGGCCGGCGCACCGGCGACGTTGTAGTCGGCCATGACGATTGCGGTGTCGTCGAACAGGGCGTTGCCAGCCCCGGGGACCTCGATTGCACCCTTGTACCAGGCGATCAGGCCGCCCAGCGGCTCGGCGAGATCGCGCGCCGCAAGCGCCACCAGCAAAGGCACGAAAGGGTGATCGCCGGGGAGGCGGGCGTGATGGCCACCGGCGATCTGCAGGAGCACCACCGGCAAGTGGAAAACGAGTCGGGCATGTGCCGAGAGTTGCGCCGGATCGCGAGTCGGCTCGGCCCGCAGCCACTTCTCGAGGTCGAATTGGAAGCCGCGGAAGGCGGCGACAGGAAGCTTGGCCAGCGCGGCGAGACTGGCCGTCACGTCGCTCTCGAAGAAGGCCGCCCAGTCGCCGGCCTTGGCGTTCGACGGGCCGTAGTACTGGATGAACCTGGCGAACCGCTGGCCGAACAGGATGAGGTCGGCCAGGTCGCGCTCGTCGGGAAGGAAGTGGCGCCTGCCGAGCTCGACGCGCTGGCGCCCGTCCTGGGTGAGCCCGGAACGGGTGAGGGGATTCCTCCTGGCGCAGGGGTCGGCCACGGCCCTACTTCTCCTGCAGGTAGTACGGGTAGACGAAGTTGAAGCGCGAATTCGACCCTCGCACCTTGTACGCGACGCCGATCAGCAGGATGCCGGCGTTCTGGTCGGGCTCGACGGTCACCTGGTCGGCGTCGATCCGCGGCTCATGGAAGATGATGGCGTTGCGGACCTGGCTCTCGATGTAGGAAATGCGCGAGGTGTTCATCACCTCGAACACGCTGTCGTCAAGCGAGCATCCGAACAGCGGATTCATGATCCGCTCGCCAAGCACGGTTGTGAAGATGATGCGCAGGCTCTCTTCGATGTCCCGGATGCCCGCGCTCATCGCCACTCCCGCGACGTTCTTGTCGAACGAAGGCGGAAAGCTCCAGCCGCGGCCAATGAAGGGGTCTTCGATCGCCATACGCGCCTCTCAACCGATCATCACAGTGAAGTCTCCGAGCATGATCGTGCCGCCATGCGCGGTGCTGTCTCCGAGACGCGCCGCGGGCTTGCCGCCGATCATCACGGTACCTGAACCGGCGACGATGGCGTCCGGTGGGCCCGTGCAGGTGGCGTTGTCGCCGACCACCGCGGCCGGCATGCCGCCGATCAGCACGGTGGCCGCCCCCGGTCCGATCACGGGCCCACCGACATGCGGCACCGTGCCTGTCACCATGGGGCAGACATGGAAGTCGGTGATGCGCGCTGCAGGTGGCATTGCCGTGTGCCTCAGTTGATCTGGACCAGTGATCCCTTGACCACCGTTGTGCCGCTCGAACTCAGCTCGGCGCCGCCTGATCCCTGGGCCTTGAAGCTGGCATCGGCCGTGATCTCCACGTTGACGCCCTTGATCTTCACGTCCCCGGTAGCGGTGAGCTTGATGTCCTTGGCGCTTTCGACCGCCACGCCGTCGGCATTGAGCTCGATCTTGTTGCCGTTCTGGTCCTCGATCAGGATCGAGGTCTCGTCTTCCGAGAGCACGAGCTTGTTGCCGGCGGGCGTGTCGATGGTCGCGACGATCTTATCGTCGTTCCAATGGATGCGCATTCCCGAGCGGGTCACGATGGCCTTCTCGTGATTGTCGTCGGCGCCGGGCAGCGGATTGGGCTTGGCGCTCGAATGCAGGCCGCCGAGCACAACGGGGTGACGCGGATCGCCGTCGAGGAAGCCAACCACGACCTCGTCGCCGACCTCCGGACGGAACGAGGTGCTCCGGCTGTTGCCGGCATCGAGCAGCGACTGGCGGGCCCATAGCAGGCCGTCGGTTTCGGTGATCGTCGGCAGACGGATCTGGATGCGATCCTCGCCCGCCGGGTCGGCTTCGAGAGCCGCGACGATGCCGATCTGCAGGCCGTTGACCGGGGCGACCGCGCCGCCGGCGGCCGGCGCCGCGACGCTGTAGCGCTCGGCATGCGGGATAGGATCGGAGCCGATCAGAGCCTCGGATATCCAGTCACCGCGGCCCAGTCGATGGCGCACGCCTGAAACGAAGCTCAGTCCATTGAACCGGCTGCCGACCCCCCCGAGCTCGATCAACACGCCGGGCACCAGCTTCGGCGTGCCCTGGACTCGCACGCGTCCTCGTACCGCCGAACGGCGTGCGCGGCCCATGCCTGCCGCGGCCCATTGATCGAGTATGGCCTGGTCGTGCCCGCCGGAATGACGCAGCGCCGACGCCACGCCACCAGTCGCCGCGAGGTCGGTGCCGCTGATGTCGCCGGGTCCGGGCGTGGGAACGTCCTCCGACTCAGCCAGGATCAGCTCCTGGTTGGCCATGTCCCAGCCCCCGGCCTCCACCTTGGTGAGCTGTGTCTCCGCGTCCAGTTCCAGATCGGCCGAAAACAGGCCCTGGCCGAAGATCGCGAACGCTTCGGCGGCGCCCGCGACTGCCGGCTTGGCGACCTTCACCGCGCCATCGATGCAGACCACCGCGAGCCCGGCGATTTCGGCGCGCATCACGATGAAATCCCAATCGCTCGCCTGATGCTGCACGATCTGCGGATGCTTGACGCTGGTGGCTTCGACTTCGGCGGTAACGCCCTGGTTCAGCGCGATCGTCTGCTCGATGACGTCCGAATCGGTGACGTCGGTGAAATTGCGCGAGCGCCGCCCCAGCGTGAGCCTGAAGGCCGGATCGCGGATCTCGAGCGTAAGCCGCGAACCGCCCTGGCGTCCGACCTCGACGCGGTGGCGCGTGATGATGCCCTTGAACAGCGTCGTTTCTTCAGAGGAATAGCCGCCGAGAATCTCGACCTCGACCCCCGGCACCAGCGTCGTCTCTTCCGATATGGCGAACTTCTGCGCGGCAGCGTCGCCATCGACCAGAACGACGGTAGCCTTGGGCACGCGATTGACCTCGCGCCTGACTTCGATCGACAGGATGCCGTATTCGGCGCCCAATGCCTGGCCCGCCGCCTTGATGGTGAAGGTGGTGAGGCTGCTGGAACTGACGTCGAGGCCGGGGGGGCGAGCATGCCGCTACCTCGTCGGCGGCAGGTAGAGCGCGCTGCCCGGACGGAGAGTCCGCACCGTGTCGAGCTGGTTGGCCTCGGCCACGGCGATGTAGTAGGCGGGCTCCTTGTAGATGTCGTGCACGATCTTCGTCAGATGCTCACCCTCGAGCACTTGATGAGCGTGGTTGATGTCAGGCGAAGCGAGGTTCTTCAGCAGCTCGCCCAGACCCTTTGGCGTGTGCTCGCGGAACGTCGCCGACAGGGTCGCCCGCAGGGGCAGGCCGGCCGGCGAGAACAGCTTGTAGGCGACCGAATAGCTTTCGAGCGCCGTTGTCACCACGAGGCGGCCCCAGACCAGCATCAGGAAGCGCGGGCGATGGACGTTGCCGGCAAAGCCGACGGTCAGCTTGAACATCTCGATCTGGGCGACCACCGAGAGCCCGGAGGACGGCACGAGAGCGTCGAAGGCGCCAGCCGGCGGCGGAGCCGGGGATATGCCGGTGCCGTCGAGCATGAACTCGAAGCTGTACTTCTTGGGATTGACGCGCTCGAACTTGGCTTCCGACCCGGCGGAACCCTGGGCCTCCTCCTCGGCGAACTTGAATTCGGTCGTGTCGGTGTAGGTTTCCGGATTGAGCTGAACGATGAAGGGCGGGCCGGCCGGGGGCCCCAATCCGCCCTTGACCTCCTCGAAGGGAATGATCGTCAGCTTGAGCAGCGCGCCGTCCATCGCTCAGCGCTCCCCGATGCGGTCGCGCTCGCGCTCGAGCTGGTCGAGCACGGCCTGCAGGACTTCGGCGATCAGCTCGCTGCGATCGACTGTCTCGGCTGCCGGCCCGTCGGCCGCACGAGATGCGGCTCCGGACGGTTCCCGCACGCTGGCGCGGACGACCACTTCATTGATGAAGACGGGCATCTCACCCCCTCAATCGACGCGGAAGTACTGATAAGCGAGCTCGAGCGTCTCGACGACGATCTCCGAGGACTCGGCGCTGAAATCCGAGATCACCCATTTCTTCGGCCAGGCGCCGACGACCGTGTAGGTCTGGAGCGGCTCGTGGGCCTGGTTGAGCAGCGTCACCCAGACGGTTACGGGCTGGATGACCAGGTGCTGCACCGCGTCCACCACCCATTGACGCAAACCCGAATCGGTCAGCAGACCCCTCTTCAGAACAAGGTCGGGGTAGCGACCGCGCACCGGGAACTTGTGCGAGAAGCGGTTCTCGCCGCCCTCGTTGTAGGTCTGCTCCTCCAATTCCATCGTCAGTCCGGAGACGTCGCGGAATCGCACGTCGCGCTCCGTCGCGCCCGAGACGTCGAACTCGGCGTTGAAGTGAAAGCCGACCGGAGGGACGTAGAGGCTCATGGCTACTCGTTCTGGATCGACAGGCCGTCATGCGCGAGTTCGATCGACTCGATGGCTATTTCGTTGCCGTCGGCCTTGAGATCGGTCGAGCCGATCTTGGTCGGCCAGGCATTCTTGATCTTCCAGACCATTACCGGCTCGTGCGCCTCGTTCAGCAGGCTCACCGTGACGTCGCGCCGTTCGATGGTGTTCAGGGAAACCGTGTTCCACCAATTGAAGTAGTCGTTGTCGGACTTGAAGACGCCGCGTTTCATCGTGACGTTGGGATACTTCTGCATGCCGGGAATCTTCATCTTGGAGAATTCCGGCAGCGCGCCGTCGCGGTACTCGATCACCTCGGTCTCGACGTCGAGGCCGGAGACCTCCGTGAAGCCGATGCGCGTGCCACCCCACTGCACCTGGAAGTGGAATTTTGGAAGCGGATAGTCGGTCATCTCGTTACCTCATGATCTCGGATGTGGGGTCAGGACTGGGGCATCTTCTGCATGAAGCGCAGGACGATGAACTCTGCCGGCCGCACGATGGCGAGATGGACCTCGACGATCATGTAGCCGTCGAGGATGTCCTGGGCGCTCATCGTCTGGCCGAGACCTATGGCGACCCGGAATGCGTGGTCGGGCTTGGCGCCCATCAAGGCACCGTCACGCCATTGATTGATCAGGAAGTTTTCGATCATCGTACGAACCTTGACCCAGGTGTTCGCATCGTTCGATTCGAAGACGAAGGCGGCGGTCGCCTTCTTCACCGACTCCTCGACGAAGTTGGCGAAGCGTCGCACGTTGATGTAGCGCCACTCGTTGTCGTTGCCGGCCAGGGTCCGGCCACCCCACACCAGTGTGCCCTTGCCGAAGAACGAGCGGATGGCGTTCACCGACTTACCGCTCGTGGCGTCGATGTTCAGTCCGTCCTGCAGATCGTTGGTGACGCTCACCGCCGGGCCGAGCACGCGCACGAGCCCGGCGTTGGCCGGCGCCTTCCAGACGCCGCGGGTGCGGTCGGTCCTGGCATAGATGCCGGCCACGGCGCCTGACGGCGGCAGGGTCACGTAAGCCTCGGTCAGGAAGGCCTGGATGGCGGCGTAGACTGCGGTGTCGTTTGCTTTCAGGTTGAGGCCGGCGTTGTCGACCGTGGAACCGGCGCCACCGGCCACGGGTGCGCTCGCCTCCGTGCCGTCGTCCGCCACTGTGACCGTATTGTACGCCGCCAACGTGACCTGGGCGTCGGAGGTTCGGAACGCCACGTTGGTCGAGACATAGGGGAAATACGCTGCGCCGTACTTCAGCAGGTCAACGGTATTGCTGGCGACCCTCGCGCGGAAGTTTGTCGTGACGTCGGCGTTGTCATCGGTGCCCCCGTCGATGGCATTGCGCACATCGGCGAGCGTGAACCTGTCCTGCGTCTTGTTGCAACTGGCCAGAGCGGCATCGACGACCGAACCATAGTCGGCATCGTTCAACAGCACGGCATCGGGAAAGACCAGCAGGGTCGGCTCGTCGACCGCCTCGAGCGCGGTAATCGCATCTTCGAAGTCGGCCCTGGCCGCTGCGGCCGCGTAGTCGCCGATCGAATACACGTAGCAGGGCCCGCCGCCGTTGGCGAAGTAGAGCTGCATCGCGTAATGCAGGTAGTGGGCCGGCAGCACCGGCTTGTTGGCCCAGCTGACCGCGACACCCAGCAGGCTGCCGCCCGCGGTGACGCGCTTGTTGACATTGATCGACATGGCCTGCAGCGGCGCCTTGCCGTAGTAGGCCTCGTACTCAAGCAGCGAGGTCAGACGGACCGGCTTGTCGGCGAGCGCTTCGTTCTGCTTGCCTAGCGCCTTCTCGGTGTAGCCGATGAATGCCGGGATCGCGGTTGCGACTGCCGCCACGGACGGCGGAAAGACCGGAATTTCCTCGATATAGACGCCAGGGGTGCTGTAGCTCGGCATGATATGTCCCTCTGTTCAGGCGGTTTCTGTGGTCCTCCGGGCGATGTGCGCTCGTGATGTTCAGCCTCGCCGTCGCCACGAGACGACGTAGGTGCGGCCCGCGGCGGGAAACGGCCCCGGCAACGGTGCGGCGACGAGTTCGACGACGGCGAAAGCGCCGCGGCCGGCCAGCTCTTCGTCGACGAGGAGCGTCCGGGCCGGCTGGCCGGCGGGTTGCGGTACGAGGCTGTACGCAGCAGCGCGATCCTGGGACAGATCGATTGCCACATTGGCGCTGGTGGAAGCGGCGTCCGCGACGATGGGGGCGCTCGCCACGAGGCGGGCCGGGTCGTAGCGATCGACGACCCGAAGCTCGGTCGGCCGCGGATCGCCCGCGAGGTCGACGCGGGCGGTCAGGCGTCGGGCCACGATTCGAGCGGCGTCCGCCTTCTCGACGGTCTCACCGCGGCTGAGCGCGCCCGAAGCGCGGAGCGAACCGTCGGCATTGAGATTGCTCAGGTAGAAGTTCGAGCCGGCGGACGCGTCGAGTTCCGGATGATAGCGATCCAGGAAGTCCGGATCGGTCAGCCACGCGCCGAAGGTGAGCGGCGTGCGCGCCGTGATCGGCGCCAGCCGCACGTTTCCGGCCTCGGGAGCATGCTGGTCATACAGCTGGAACCCGTTGGGCCGTCGGCGAAAGATCAGACGATGATCGTCCAGGCGCCGGGCAGTGGCCGTCGTTGGCTCGATGCGAAATGCAGTGATCGGCCGGTTGCTCCCGCTCTCCTCGATGGAAAGCGTCATGAAGGGCCGAAAGCTGATGACGCTCACCGCAGCACCGTTTCGAGCTGGATGGTCGTGATCTCGGGCGCCGGCTCGGTGGCGTCGAGCTGCACCTTGACCATGCGGACTTTGTAGACGACGGACGGGAAGTAGGCGCCGCCGAGGACACCCCACAGGTTGTTGAGCTCCTCGAAGTTCATGTTGACCATCTCGAAGACGAGCTTTTCCAGCGATGCCGGGAAGGGGTTCGCACCCGGGCCGACCTTGCGTCGCCGCCGCGAACCATCGCTTGGACTGGAAAAGCTCGACTGTCTTGGACAGATGGGTGAGGCTGGCTGAGTAGGTGAGGAACTCGAAGGCAAAAAGCAGATAAAGATTCAGGTAAACCGGCGGCTCGACGTACTGCGACTGACCCATCCGCCGCTCGACATGCGGCAGGTTTCGAAGGGTCGTCTCCTCCTGCACGTTGACGACCGAGATGTAGGCGCCGGGCGGATTGGCGTCCTCGGTGAGCTTGCGCGCGGAGTTGATGATGACCTCGTCGTCGGCCACTCCGAGATGATCGCGCACCTCGCGACGCATGAACTCTATGGCGTCAGCAATCACAGGAGCCCCCGCTCAGCGATTCGCTACCTATCGTTTAGGTTGAAATCATGGTTTGATGTGCCATCAGTTTTGGCCTTCGCCCAAGTGGCGGAAAGCACAACGGAAATAACTGCCTTGGCGATTGTAAGAATGCGATGGAGCAACTCCAGCGGGTATTCGCTAGTAAAGCGATCCATGGCATGGCGCCACTCCACCTTCGAGAGTTGCCGGACTAACAGGAGAAATTAGGGTATCGTCGATGCGCGCATCGATTGCATCGGTCACGTGATCGTCGACCTGCCCCCTGTTTCCCCGCATCCGAAGTCCGCCACGAAAGTTCGCAGGTAGCCTGCGACGTGTCAAACGAATCCACTTACCTCGGTTGCATATCTTGAATGAGAATGGCACGTGTTTGCCGCGTTTCTGTCGAATATCACAGCTTGGCCACAGCCTGCCGCCGTCGTCACGTCGCAATCAAACGACCGTCACGCTGCAGAACAGACGACGCAGGCAGTCGAACGCATGCATTTTTCTGGCTGGCTGAAATGAACAAGTGGGGGGCGCTGCTCCATGGATCACTAGACCGGCGACTTGCGGTGATGGTCGGTCGCGCCCTGGTAGGCGTGACCGATGCGATAGAGCAGGGCCTCGTCGAACGGCCGGCCGATCAACTGAAGCCCGATCGGCGCGCCGTTGCTGTCGAAGCCGCACGGCACCGACAGCGCCGGCAGGCCGAGCGTGTTGAAGGGCCGCGTGAGGCCGGTGAAGCGTGCCACCATGCTAAGCGTGGCGGGCCCGCCGGAGGCCTCGACATCGGTTTCCTCCAGGGTTGGTACGGGGAAAGGGATCGCCGGCAGCATCGCCGCATCAACTCCGTCCATCGCCGAGACGAGGAACTCGCGCACGAAGTGGGTGCGCAGCCTGAGCGCGTCGATGTATTGCGTGGCCGGAATGAAGAAGCCCGCCTCCATGCGTGTGCGCACTTGGTTGGCGTAAGCCGCATTCGCCTCCATCCACGGCCGGTGCATGGCCGCCGCCTCGCATTTCACGATCACCTCTGCGGCGCGATACAGCGCCGTGAAGTCCGGCATCCTCGCCGGCATGATGACGGCGCCGAGTTTGCCGAGCGCGTCGGCTGCCGCCTGCACGGCGGCGGCGATCTCCGGATCGACCGGAACCAACGCCTCCGGCAGCGCAACGCCGATCTTCAGCCCGCGAACGCCACCGTCGAGCAGCGCCTCGTAGTCCGGCACCGGTTTGTCGCTGGTGGTCGAATCGTCGGGATCATGGCCGGCAACGACGGCCAGCATGCGGGCGTTGTCGCGCACCGTGCGGGTGAGCGGCCCGACATGGTCGAGCGTCCACGATCGTGCGACGGCGCCGGCGCGGCTGACGCGGCCGTAGGTCGCCTTCATGCCGACGACGCCGCAGGCCGAGGCGGGCAGCCGGATCGAACCGCCGGTGTCCGAGCCTAGCGCACCATAGACCATGCGGGCCGCGACCGAGGCGCCAGAGCCGCTGGAACTGCCGCCGGTGACGCGCTTGTCGTCCCACGGATTGCGGCAATGGCCATGATGGACGTTGTGCCCGGTCGGGCCCGCGGCGAACTCCGCCATGTTGAGAAAGCCGAGCTCAACGACACCCGCGGCATCGAGCTTCTGCAGCACCGTGGAGGTGACGGGCGCCACCCAGTTGCGACGGATGGCGCTGCCGCCGGTCGAGATCTCGCCGGCGCGGTAGTACATGTCCTTGTGCGCCATCGGCACGCCGTGCAGCGGCCCGCGCCGCTGGCCGGCGGCGAGTTCCTTGTCCATGGCGCGCGCCTGCTCCAGCGCCTTCTCCTTGTGGAGGCGCAGGAAGGCGTTGGTCCGCGGCTGCCACACGGCGATGCGCGTCAGGCAGGCCTCGGTCGCCTGCACCGAGGTGATGCGGCCGGCGGCGATGGCGTCGGCGACCTCGCTGAGATCGCGCAAGGCGAGATCGTCGTTGATCACTTGGCTTCCTTCGCGAGCACGCTGACAAAGGCGGCGGGATCGTCGTCGAAGGCGAGGCGCTGGTTGGCGGCCTTGCGCACCGCTTCGTTCAGCACCTCGACCTCGGCGGCGATCTCGGCCAGCCGCTTGTCGTCATAGGTGAGGCCCTGGAGCTGCTTGGCGATGCCGGCGGCGAGGCGGGTCTTGTCGTCCATGAAAACCTCCTTCAAGCGGCAAGACGAATCTGGCGTTCGGCGAGCCTCGTCTGATCTTCCTTGGTGAACGTCATGGTCTTGCGGGCCTTCTGGTCGAGCTTCATGCCGATCGCCTCGGCGCAGGCCGCAAGCGTACCGGTCTCGGCCTCGAACAGGAAATGCGTGAAAGTCAGAACCTTGTCGGTGAAGGCGGCAAGCCCGCTCATTACCACCAGCAGATCGCCGGCGCGCAGCGGACGGCGGTAGTGGTTCAGCATCTCGACGACCACCGAGCCTTCCTGGCGGTCCTGCATCGCGGCACGGTCGAGGCCGAGATGGTTCCACAACAGCGGTGCGCCGTCGGAGTAGCGGCCGAACTGATGATGCGGCAGGAACTCGCCCCGCTCGTCGCATTCAGCAGGAGCGATGACGCTGCGACCGATGTCGATCAGGCCGCGATGTGCGGCATCGCCGAGCGCGAGATCGGGCAGGTCGAGCTTGCCGACACTGCGCGGCTTGGCGTTGTCCGGTAGTGCCACGATCACGGCATCGGCGCGCGCGCGGAATGTGTCGGGCCACGGCCGATCGCAGACGATGTGCCGGCGCATCGTCGCCGCGACGGTGCCGTCGGACGGATTGCGAATCTCGTGATAGGCGATCAGGTGATTGTCGCCGACCTCCACCGGAGCCGATAAAACCTGGACCGGATCGACCTCGCGGAACTCGTGCAGGTAGCGGACGTGATCACTGGCAGCACGGACCTCGAGCCCGGCAGCGCGCTGGGCACGCGGTCCGAGGCCAAGCTCGGCCAGCAGATGTGCCGACGCCTCGTGGCCGAACTCGGTGTAGAATTGCACGTTCAAATGGTCGTTTTCATCGCACTGCCAAGTGTTCACGGCGGTGGTGAAAGTCGGGATCAGGCGGGGCCTCGACACGCTAAGCGCTCTCTGCAGTCTGTGGATGACTGCTTCAAATGGCCGAAAAAGCCCCAAAAATCGACATTATTCGTGCATTGGGGGCTTGCGGGGGATCAATTCGTGGATAACCTTGGGCGCGTCAACGCTGCCCTGGGGCGTCAGGAAGTCGTTGACGAACAAAAAACCTAAGGGACCCCTCATCATGGCTACCGCAACCAAACCGTCTGCTCCTACCGTCCCGCTGTCGAAGGTGGCAGCCGAACTGGCCGAAAAGACGGGCATGACCAAGAAGGACGCGACCGGCTGCCTCGACGATTTCATCGGCCTGGTCGTGAAGCATCTCAAGAAGGGCAACAAGGTCCGCATCACGGGCCTCGGCATCCTTCAGGTGCGCAACCGTCCGGCGCGCATGGGCCGCAACCCGGCGACCGGCGAGGCGATCAAGATCAAGGCGTCGAAGAAGGTCGCCTTCCGCGTCGCCAAGGACCTCAAGGAAGCGATCTAAGCCTCATCGAATATCCTCGACGGGGAAAGATCGGGCGGGTCCCGGCGCGAGCCGGGCCCGCCCTTCTTTTGGTCGTCAGCCGCAGCCGAACCGAGCGATCTGCTCTGGCTCACGAATGTTAGCTAAATAGACCTCGTCTGCTCGCATACGCCTCCATGACGGCAGGCGCCCACACGAAAATGCAGATGCCCCCGATGGTAGGCGCTGTCCAAGAGCGCCCCATTCACGGTCGATGCGCATGGCAATTTCGTCGGGCGTTCTCTCCGGATGATGCTCCCAGTCGGAACACCGGAATCGAAGTCCACTCGCGCTCCCCGTCCCAGCATTTCGCGTACCGCTCCGATCGGGAGGCGTTTGACTTTTCGATCGTCGGCGATGTCGAGATCATACTCCACCTCGCTACAAACTTCCTCGAGACCGATCTCGTCTAGTACAGAGATCAGGGCATCGACCAGCGCCATCACCTCGGCGCGCATCATGTCGTCACAAATGGTTTGCCCCTCCTTCTTGGCCCAAGGCTCCGCTGTCATGCCCGATGCTATTCGCGACTTCGGGCGTATGCCTCCATCGCAGCGGGTGTCCATTCGAAGACGCAAATTTCTCCAGGAATGGTCGGCATCTCTCCGAGGGCTTCCCACTCGCGGTCGATGCGCGCAACGATTTCGTCAGGCGTCTTTTCCGGATGATGCTTGCCCGTCGGAATGCCGCCGCCGTCGAAATCCACCTGTGCGCCTCGCCGCAGCATCTCACGCACCGCCTCATAGGTGAGGCGTTTGACCTCGCGATCATCGGCAACGCCGAGATCATATTTCACGTAAGCACAAACGTCGCCGAGATCGACCTCGGCTGGTTCGGAGAGTATGAAGTCGACGAGCTCCATCAGCTTGGTGCGCATTGCGTCGTCGTTCATAGCCTACCTCTGGTTGTTGTAGTGATAGCGGGAGGGGCATGCGCCCAGGATATTTTATCTCCAGGGTCGGTATCGAGCGCTTTTCTCCGGTCCGCGTGTCATTGGCCATTCGGAAACCGATGCGCACCCCTCCTTGTAGTTCGTAGAGTTCGCCATCGCTCCTGCTGTATTGGCCAGCACCGCCTCCTTGGACACGCTTCCCGCCTACTTTCAGGCGTTCGAATTCCGCACGTAGGTCGATGCCGCCGCCAATGGTTCTGACGATGGATCTTTGCTCGTAGGTGCTTCGCGTATTGAAGTCTTCGATTGTCCGGTCGACCTTCTTCCGAACGATTCCTCTCACCTCATCGCCGTACCGGTCGACAGTGGCTTGATCGGGCACGACGCCCGATACCGGATCAAGCTTCAAAAACGGATGGTCGGGGTCGAGTTGCTGGAGATGTTCGCGGTGGGTCTTGTACGCCTCTTCCCTTTTTCGCAGCGCCGCCTCAGCCGCGGCGGCGGGGCCAGCTGGACTTGGCGCCGGTTGCTCGGTCGTAGGTCTCTGAGGGATCGGCGCAACCGTTCCCGGCCGAGGGTCTAGCGGAGCTGGCGACCGAGGTGGGTTGTTGTCTCCTCGCCCCGGGGGAGGGCTGGTGGGCCCTCGTGGCGACTGCGCCGGCACGACGTACTGCGGATCGAACGCGTCGCCGATCGCCGGCGACACGTCGTCACCACGAAGCATGGTTGGGCGAATGCCCGAACGTTGGCCGTTGAAGCGGTTGAGCGGATCGAGTCCAACGCCAGCGTAAATTCGAGAAAGCTGGTCGAACGCTTCCTGGATGAGGATTCGGGGCGATGTGGCGAGATACGTTGGGTCGTATAAATCGGGTGATGGTCAATTCTCGCCCTCGATCTGGCGGGTTGGCTCACCGGTAAGGGGCGGTTTTTCATCACGACGATTGTATTCAAAGGATCGGAGGCCAAACGTGTCTGACAACTCGCGCCATGCTGCGGCATCGTCTGTGCGAAGGCCCGTATCGCCTGCGGCCGGCGGCGTGTCACGGCTGCCACCGAGGTTATCGAGATAGCCTTGCAGTTCGCGTTCCAGGGGCGGCATCTCCGTCGTCCACGGGTAGATTGGCGAGGACTGTGGCGAAGGCAGCGCGTAAGGGCGTGGGCCGACGTTCGGGGCCTGCCGGTCGAGGAAGTTGAACGGATTGTTGCCGAGAGGGCGATCCTCGACAGCGAAGCCAACTCGGGGAGGCGGTGAGAGGCCAACGGCATAGCCTGGACTGACGAACGCAACGTCGTCCCGTATCGATCCGTCAGTGGCGATGCGAAAGCCCGGCGGATCATCCGTTGGCGGCTTAACATTGAATCCGGGCACTGGGGCGCCAGGTTGGACATCGAGTTCGCTGCCGTTGCCCTGCACTCCGGGCCATAAGAACTGCGCCTCTGTCATCTTGGGGAATAGGAACGAGGTAGCGTGTTGCGGGAGCGACCCCCCACCAAAAGACGGCATCGCCGATGTCTGCACCTCGGCGGTCGAGGAACCCGAATGGATTGCCATCGCTCGCGGGGCGATACGTTCTGCCAAACCCAACGTCGGCAGACGCTGCGCCACTAACGCCGGAACCATGGCCATGCGAGATTGAGCCAACGTCGTTGATCGGAGTATCCCGCACTGAGCCATCGGCGACGACGCGAAAGCCCGGTGGATCGTCCGCAGGCGGCTTGACGCGGAACCCGGGCAGCGGCGTATGGCTCGGAGCATCGAGACCGCCGCCGTAGTCTCTCAAACTGGGCCGCGGCTTTCCCATCTGCCGAAACAGTAGTGAGTTCGCATATGGTGGGGCTGACCCACCGTCTAAAGGACGGCACCGGGCTATGCCCGGGCCTCGCCGATCGAGGAAATTGAAAGGATTGTCGTCGCTGTTGGGGCGATACGCTCCTTCAAACTCAATTTCGGCAGGCGCCGCGCCATTGAAGGCGAAACCGTAACCGCGGAGCACGAAACCAATTCGTCGACACCGGCATCTCGCACCGAACCGTCGGCGGCGACGCGAAAGCCCGACGGATCGTCGGACGGCGGTTTGACGTAAAGCCAGGGCCAAAATGCATCTGGCCGGACATTGAACATCCGCTCACTCCCGAAAAGCGTGACGGAGATGCTCTCTGTCGTGCAGGCGGACCTACAGCCGGCCGGAGGAATGAGAGAGCTTGCCCATAGTATGGCAGAACATAACTGTAGTCAATAACTATAGTAAGAAAATGATTTCTGCAGTTATTTCAGCGCCTATCCGCAGAGCGGCATCAATGAAAGTGCGTGTTGGAGGCCACGTGGAACTCTTTGCCGGGCACGACCGGGCCTTGTATAGCCGGCGTCTCGCCTTGCATGGATACGTTCACCCTCCTCAAATATCCTGACCCAGTTCGCCATGCCGCCGGCATCGATGGCCGTCGGGCATGCTGCTGGGTGGCGTGCTGGCGATGGTGGGGTTGCGCCGGTTCGGGATGCTGGTCGCCGCGTTGGCCGTTGGCCAAACGCTGGTGATGTCGTTTCCACCGGTCGCCGACGCGCTGCTCGACCCGCTGCAGGACAAGGCGCGCGCGGCGGCGGCGCAGGCACCTGCCTGCTGCTACGACGCAATCGTCGTGCTGGGGGGCGGCATGACACCGGCTGCTCCGCCCTTCCTCATGGAGCCGGACCTCTCCGATGGCGCCGATCGCATCTGGTATGCCGCCCAGCTCTACCATCGCGGCATTGCGCGACGCATCATCGTGAGCGGTGGCTCGTTCGTCGAGCAGCGGGGCGGGCCGGCGACAAGTGAGGCAGAGGCGATGCGCCGGTTTCTCATCGACCTTGGCGTGCCGTCGGAGGCGATCGTCTCAGAGGGCAATTCGCTGAACACGCTCGAGAACATCCGCAATGTGCGTCAGATGGTTGGCGATGCCCGCGTCGCGCTGATTACGTCGGCGTTTCACATGCCGCGGGCGTTGAAGATTGCGCGTCAGGGCAATCTCAATGTTGGTGCGTTCCCCACCGACTGGCGTCTGCCGCCCGAGGCCCGGCCGCCCTGGGAGAACTGGGTCCCCTCGATCGCCGCGATGGCTTGGTCCAGCATCAGCTTGCGCGAGCACATTGCCCTGCTGCTAGATCGCCGTGGAGAGATTTGAGATGACCAGCGCTTCGTACCGCCTGCGCCGTCGTGCTGCCCTTCGTCTCGCCGCAGGCGTGGCTGCGACCGGTCCGTTGCTGGTGCCGACCGGCCGCCGGCCGCAGGCCCAGACGCTCGACAAGGTGAGCATCCAGACCGACTGGCGCGCCCAGGCCGAGCATGGCGGCTACTACCAGGCGATCGCCACGGGTCTGTACGCCAATGCCGGCATCGAGTGCGACGTGCGCCAGGGCGGGCCCAGCCTCAACATCAGCCAGCTCCTGATGGCCGGCCGAGTCGACATGACCATGTCGGGCAGCTTCGAGGCCTTCACCTTCGTCCGCGAGAACGCGCCCTTCTTCACCATTGCCGCGATCTTCCAGAAGGATCCCCAGGTCCTGATCGGTCATCCGGATACCGGTTTCGACTTTTTCGAGAAGCTCAAGGACCGTCCGATCCTGATCGGCGCCGGCGGGCGCGTGACCTACTGGCCCTACCTGCGTCGGAAATACGGCCTCTCCGATAGCCAGCTCAGACCGTACAACTACAGCCTGGCGCCGTTCCTCGCCGACAAGGAGCTGATCCAGCAGGGCTTCCTCTCGTCTGAACCTTATCCGATCACACAGGCGCTCGGCCGGCCGCCGTCGGTGCTGCTGATCGCCGACGCAGGCTATACCCCCTACCAAGCCACGATCGCGATCTCGCGCAAGATGGTGCAGGAGAAGAAGGATCTCGTTCAGCGCTTCGTCGACGCCACGCTCGAGGGCTGGGCGCAGTATCTCAAAGGGGGGCCTGCCATCGAAGCGGCCAATGCGTTGATCAAGCAGAACAACCCGGATCAGACTGACGGCCGCCTCGCCTACGCCATCAAAGTGCTGAACGAACGCGGCATCGTGATGTCGGGCGACGCGCTCAAGGGCGGCATCGGCGCCATGAGCGCCGAGCGCTGGCAAAGTTTCTACGACTCGATGGTCGCGGTCGGCGTGCTGCCGCCGGGGCTCGATGTTGCGCGCACGCACACGCTGGAATTCGTGAACAAGGGCATCGGAAAGTCATAGGAGAGCGGCATGCACAAGCTGAGCGAAGAACATGAGATGCTGCGCGAACTGGTGAAGAAGTTCGTGCGTAACGAGCTGATGCCGTTCGAGAAGAACATCCTGGACCGCTTCGCCGCCGGCCAGCCAGCAGCGCTCTCCGACGAGGAGAACCAGAAGCTCTTCAAGCAGTGCAAGGAGCTCGGCCTTTGGGCGCTCGATGTGCCGGAGGAGGCGGGCGGCGCCAACCTGCCGGCGGTCGCCCTGGTCGGCGTCAACGAGGAGCTGGGCTACACGGCAGTGCCTTTCACCTTCCCGCCGGACTCGCCCAATCTCCATATGATGCTGGCGACCGTCACACCGGAGCAGCGCAAGAAGTACCTGGAGCCCTATGCCGCCGGTGAGACGACCTCGGCCATCGCCATCTCCGAGCCGGGCGCGGGCGGCGATCCCGCCGGCATGAAGACCAAGGCGGTGAAGGACGGCGATCACTGGGTGATCAACGGCCGCAAGATCTGGATCAGCCGCATCGCCAAGGCCGACTTCACCATCGTCATGGCGGTGACCGATTTCGAACCTCGGCGCACGCGGCGGCATCACCGCCTTCCTGGTCGACAAGGGCACCAAGGGCCTGGTGGTGGCGCGCGCCATTCCCATGCTGGCCGGCCAACGCACCTACGAGGTCGTGTTCGAGGATTGCCGCGTGCACGAGAGCCAGGTGCTGGGCCGCATCGGCGCGGGCTTTGCGCCAATGCAGCTTCGCCTCACCGTGCGCCGCCTGCAGATGGGCTCGTGGTGCATTGGCATGGCCCAGCGCGCCCTCGACATGCTGGTCGAGCATGCCAACCAGCGCGTGACCTTCGGCCAGAAGCTCGCTGACCGCCAGGCCATCCAGTGGTGGATCGCCGATGCCGCGACCAAGCTGCATGCCTGCCGCCTCATGGTGATGGACGCCGCAGTCAAGCAGGACGAGGGCCGTGACGTGCGCATGGAAGCCTCGATGATCAAGGTCTTCGCCACCGAGATGGCGACCGAGGTGATCGACCATGCCCAGCAGGCGTTCGGCGCCATGGGCGTCACCCAGGAGCTGCCGTTGTCGTGGCTGGCGCAGAAGGTGCGCACCATGCGGGTCTACGAGGGGCCGTCGGAGGTGCATCGCATGGTCATCGCGCGGCGCATCCTGGGCGGCCGTTGACAGTCAACCGCCGGCAGGCCGATGCTTTCGGCCTGCACGGATGGAGTGCCCTATGACCTACACGCTCGACGCTTTCATCAAGGACGCAAAATCGGCCCTCAAGGACAACGAAGGTCCAGCCGGCCGCGAGCAGGTGCGCGTGCTCCTGGAGAGCCTTTTGACCAACAAGTCGTTCGTCGACGAGGCGGTGGGGCCGGCGGCGCCAATCGGCACGCGCAAGCTCTACGAGGACAGGGATCTCGGCTTCGTCGTGCTGGCACACTGCAATCCCAAGCCGCACAAAAGCCCGCCGCACGATCACGGCAGCTCGTGGGCGGTCTACGGCCAGGCGATCAAGTACACTGACATGAGCGAGTACAAGCGGCTCGATGGCGGCGAGGGCGAAGGCGAGGCCAAGCTCGAGAAGGTCAAGAGCTACCGGCTGGAGCCCGGCCATGCCGGCGTCTATGACATCGGCGCCATCCATGCCATCGACTATCCCGAGGGCAGCCGTTTCGTGCGCGTCACCGGCCGCGACCTCGATCACGTGCAGCGGCTGAAGTTCGACACGGCCGCGGGCAAGGCCATCGCCATCGAGAGCGCGACAGCCGGCCGTGCCTAGAGCGGTTTCGATCATGGAACCGCACGCGGTTCCATGATCGGAAACGCGCGCACGGCAGATGCTCGTTTCACAGGCATATTGAGGTTTCGGCTTCTCACAGAACGGTCATCGCTGCTGCGTTGCCGATGGCGCTGCGACACGCGAGTTTCCCATCATGGATTCTCGCATCGAAGACTACATTCGCCGCGGCAAGTTCTATGTCGACGGCTGGTTGCGCAGTGAAGCGGCCCGGGTCATCGTTGCCCTGAACGAACGGCAGCGTTCGCTCGGCGTTACGGGCAGCATCGCCGAGATCGGCGTCCACCACGGCAAACTGTTTATCCTGCTCTACCTGCTGAGCCGCGAACCGGAGAGGGCGCTTGCGATCGACCTGTTCGAAGACCAGCATTTGAACATCGACCAATCAGGCAGCGGTGATCTCGCGAAGTTCCGCCGCAATCTCGAGCGTCACGCTGACAGCACGCGGCTGGTGCTGCACCAGGGCAACTCGATGGATCTCACGGGTGCGATCCTGACGCGGCTGGCGGAAGGCCCGCTGCGTTTCGTCAGCGTCGACGGCGGCCATACTGCCGAGATCACGGCACACGACCTCGCCACGGCCGAAGCAGCGATCGCCGAGGGCGGCATCATCGTGATCGACGACGTGTTCAACGAGCAGTGGCCGGGCGTCGGTGACGGCGTGCGCCGCTACTTCGAGCGCCAGCCCAACCTCGCGCCCTTCGCGATCGGCGCCAACAAGACCTATTTCTGCCGGCCGTCGCATCGCGACATGTATCACGATGCCGCCGCTGCCACCGCCTCCATCGTCACGGCCACCGAGTTCCTGGGCCAGCCCGTCGCCTTCCTCCAGTTCTTGCGGCCAGGACTGAAGGACAGGGTGGCTGAATCACCGACTTGGCGACGCTTGCGCACGACGCCCATCGGCCTGCCGTTGCGTTGGGCCTGGCATACCGGCCGCACGTTGCGGCGCGGCCTTATGCGGAACGAAGACTTTTAGCGGTTGGCGGATTCTTCGCGCTCCTGCGCGTATTCCTCGGCCGCAACGGCGAAGTTCAGGTTCTGGCCGCCCCGGAAATAGAAAGTGGTGATGCCGAGCAGATGGCCGCGGGCATCGAACAGGCCACCACCTGACGAGCCCTGCGAGATCGGCGCCGAGGTCTGGACCACACGCGACTGGTTGTAGACCCGCTTTGAGGAGACGATGCCCTCGGCCGCCGTCAGCTCCAGGCCTTGCGGCGTGCCGATGGTGATGGCGCGCTCGCCGACCTTGATGTCGTCGTAGGGGCGGACCGTGACCCATTTGGCGAGCTTGGTTTCCGTGCGCAGCACACAGCGATCGGCGTCGGCATTGCGCGAGACGACCTTGGCGGGCATCTCGTCCTTGGCGCGGGCGATCCTGACTTCAGCGAGATCCCCCGTGACGTGACAGTTGGTCAGCAGTTCGTTGTCGCTGATCGCCACCGCCGAACCGAGACGCCGGTCGGCCTTGACGACGTAGACGGCGCCGGACGCCTTGTCGAACACCTCGTCCGCGCGCAGGTCGGCGCCGTCGCGGGTTTCGAGCTTGAGCGCGCCGGTCTTGCCGGAGTCGTCGATCGGCGAGGGCTTGGCCGCTTTGGCTTTCGGTTGGGGACGAACCACCTGCTCGTCGGAGAAGCCGGATGGAGCGGATGGCAGATCGTCCACGCGCGGCCGCGGCCGCACGGTGGGATCGGGCACGCGGGTCAGCACCAAGCTGCTGGCCATGGCGAAGAACAAGCCAGGGTGTTTCTCCAGTGTCGCGTCGGTAACGGTCATCTCCATGACGATCGACCCGGTTTGGTGACACTTCACCTTCAGGTAGCTCTTGCCGTCGCCACGGTTGAACACAGCGGCGAACCAGTTGTCCGCGCGGGTGCGCACCGCCGCACCGGCGGTCACAGAAGGATAGTACGCGCCCAAGGTGCGGCAGGTCGGGTAGCCGGGATGGAAGGCGATCGACTGGGTAATCGTGCCTGCGGCGTAGTAGTAGAGTGTGCTGCCGTCGATGTGCGGGGTGCCGAAGCTCGCGAGCTTGGTCGGTACGCCGATCGCGAACCCCACCGCAGGGTCGCGCAGAATCGACCAACCGACGGAGTCGCGCTCCTTGAGAGCGTCCTTGATGAGTTGAGCCGTCTGCTCGTCACTGAGCCTGTCGGTCGGCTGGTGGCCCTTCGCCTTTTGCCAAGCCTGGGTGCCCTTGCGCACCGCTACGCTGAGCTCTTCCTTGAAGAAGAAGTCGAGATGGCCGGTCCAGACGAGAGCCTCTCGGATGTCGGCTGGGGTTATGGCGTCGGCAGGGGGACCGTGGTTCCACCGGTAGGGAAACACGCCCATCGTCTGGGCTTGGACGGCGCTGCATAGCAGCATGCCAAAGAGGGCCGCCATACGGCCAAGGACGCGAAGAGGGACGGCCAAGTCGGGCAAAGGCGCGGTACTCCGACGGGCATTTTTGCGCATGTCCGCGCAGCGGCCCATCTCCGCTTTGTATCAAAAGCATTTGCCGGATCAGGTTCTCCGGCGTCGAGGCCTGTTGACTTCGCCCCAGGCCTCCATGGCGTCGAGGATGGGCCCGAGCGTCAGTCCCTTCCGTGTGAATGAATATTCGACGTGCGGCGGCAGGCTGTTGTGCACCGTGCGCGCCACCACGCCGTCCTGTTCCAGGGCGCGCAGCTGCAGGGTGAGCATGCGTTGGGTGATGCCGGGCACCAGGCGGCGCAGCTCGTTGAAGCGCCGCGGCTGGTCCTTGAGATGGAACAGGATGGTGGGCTTCCACCGTCCGCCGATCACCTCGACCGTCGCCGTCACCGCGCACCAGGGTGCCTTGGTCGCCATGCCCGTCTCCCTGTTGGATAACCCAGTATAAAAATTGTGCGTACTTATGCGAAGGGCACCATCGTGATAGCGGGATCGTCGTCTGTCGGAGGGCCGCCGTGATCAGCCATGCTGTCTTTGTGCTCATCTTTGCCGCCGCCATCGGTAGCGGCCTCGTTGCGGGGATCTTCTTCGCCTTTTCTTCCTTCGTGATGGCGGCATTGGGTCGCTTGCCGTCCGATCATGGCATCGCCGCCATGAACGCGATCAATGTCACGGTGATCAATCCGATGTTCTTTTTGGCGTTCTTTGGAACGGCGGCGCTCTGCCTGGCGGCGTCGGCCGGCGTTGCTCTGAGATGGACGGCAACCGGTGGCACGCTCGTCCTACTGGCGAGCTCGACCTACCTCGTAGGCTGCATCGCCGTCACGATGGTGCGCAACGTGCCGCTGAACAATGCGCTTGCCGCGGTGACGCTGGGCACGCCCGAGGCCGCCGCCTTGTGGACGCGCTATCTCAGCGAATGGACCTTCTGGAACACGGTCCGCACGGTGGCGCCGATCGTGTCGGCAGTCCTGTTCACCGTGGCGCTGCTCTGACGCAAACGCCTCAGGCGAGCCGTGCCGCCGCCTCGGCGTTGGCCTTGCGGCGGCTTTCGAGCAGGGGCGCCAGCCGCTCGCGGATGCGCTTGACCCTTTCGACGCCGGCCTTTTCAGGCGAGCCCGAATCGAACGGCGGCTGCGGATCGTACTCGAGCACGAGCTGGATCGACTTGGCGACTTCATCGCCGGCAAGTTCGGCGGCGACAGTGAGGCCAAAATCGATGCCGGCGGTGACACCGCCGCCCGAGATGCGGTTGCGGTCGCGCACGACCCGTTCGGCGACGGCGATGGCGCCAAAATCCTTCAGCATGTCGCGCCACGCCCAGTGGCAGGCCGACTTGTAGCCCTTGAGCAGGCCGGCGGCGCCCAGGATCAGCGAGCCGGTGCAGACCGAGGTGACATAACGCGCCTTGGCCGCCTGCTTGCGCAGGAACTCGAGCGCCTCGGCATCGACCATCACCTCGACCTGCCCACCGCCGCCCGGCACGCAGATCACGTCGAGTTGCGGGCAGTCGGCAAAGGTCGTGGTCGGCACGATCGAGAAGCCGGCGTCGGTCGGCACCGGATCATGCGTCTTCCAGATCATGTGCAGCTTGGCGCCCGGCACGCGCGACAGGACCTGGGCGGGGCCGGTGGCATCGAGCTGGGTGACGTTGGGATAGAGCAGGATGCCGATCTGGATAGAGTCAGCCATGGGAAATCTCCTTGGATTGTTCGCATCCTAGCGCGGAGCGGGTTGGCAGAAATGACAAAAGAGGTCTATTTTCTGCCAATGGCCAAACATCACATTTTCATCTTGGCTTATGAAGGCTGCCAACTCCTCGATGTCACCGGCCCGGCCGCCGTGTTCGGTGCCGCCGACGAAAGCCGTGGGCAGCCCTTCTACGACCTCAGCATCGTGTCGCCCGACGGTGGCGCCGTGACGTCCAACGCGGGCGTGGCGATCCAGTGCCGCAAGATCGGCGGCCAGCCGGACACCTTGCTGGTGGCCGGTGGCTCGCGCGGCCTCAAAGCCGCAATGGCACGCGATGATCTGCGGCGCTGGCTGCGCGCCGTGGCGCCCAAGGCGAAGCGCTTCGGCTCGGTGTGCACCGGCGCGTTCGTGCTGGCGGCAGCCGGGCTGCTCGACGGCAAGCGCGTGGCGACCCACTGGGCGAGTTGCGAGCGCCTGGCCCGGAAGTTTCCTGCCCTGGAGGTCGACTCCGATTCGCTCTACGTCGTCGACGGAAATGTATGGACGTCGGCCGGAGTGACGACCGGCATCGACATGGCGCTGGCCCTGGTCGAGGCCGACCTCGGCGCGGCCACGGCGAACCTGATCGCACGGCACTTCGTGCTCTACGCCCGCCGGCCAGGCTATCAGTCGCAATTCAGTCCGCTACTGCAGGCTCAGACCGTGGCCGAGGCGCCGTTCGCCGCCCTGATCGACTGGATGCAGGAGAATCTCGACCGGCCGCTCGATGTGCCGACCCTCGCGGTCCGTGCCGGCCTGACCGAGCGCAGCTTCTATCGGAAGTTCACCGAGGCGACCGGCAAGACGCCAGCGCATTTCGTCGAGGGCCTGCGGCTCGATGCGGCGCGCACGCTGCTGACGAAAGGCCTGCCGATCAAGACGATTGCCGGCAAGGTCGGCCTCAATTCACCGGCGCGGTTCGGCCAGGCTTTCGAACGCCGCTTCGGCATGGCGCCCTCATTGTTCCGTGAGATGCACCGCGCCGCCTAACCAGTCGTCTCGTGGATCCTGCTGAGGACGCGGTTCTCGAATTCCTCGACCGAGCAGTCGATCTCGCAGGCGACGGCGCCGCACCGGTCGCAGCGGCATTCGTACCGATTGGCGGGCTGAATGTTGCCCAGATGTTTGAGCACCAGGCGGTTGCCGCAGCGCAGGCAGTAGGGCGTCAGGTCCTGCACGCCACCTGACGCATCGTATGACCAGCGCCAATGGATATTGAAGAAGTTGTCCTGGGTGCTGATCGGCGACGGCCGCCGAGCATTGCGTGTCGGCCGCAAACCGGCGCCCAGCAGGCCGGCGACGACGATCGCACAGATCGCGAAAATGCCTAAAAGCCAGTTCGGCACGAGGGTCGAGGCGGCGAGGAAATACCAGAGATCATTGAGCCAGCCGCCCAGGTCCGACCACAGGCCGAGGAAGTAGCCGACGATCAGGACGACGATGGCGGCGGCGACGACGAGCTTGGCGGGCACGTTCCTAGTGCCTCAGTCGAAGGCTGCCGATCACCAGCGCCGCGCCGGCGAAGCCCGCGCCCAGCCAGATCGCGGCGCGGGCGGCATCGGCGGCGCCGCCGCTGGAGAAGTCGAACAGCCCGAACACCACCGCGACCAGCGCCGCTCCCATCGTCTGCCCCAGCGTCCGCGCGGTGGCGATGATGCCGCCGGCGCTGCCGCTGCGCTCGCGCGGCACGGCATTCATCATCAGCCGGTTGTTGGGCGAGGCGAAGACGCCGAAGCCCGCGCCGCACAGGACCAGCCGCCACATGATGTCGGCACTGGACGGGTCGGGCGGCAGCAGCGCCGTCAGGACCAGGCCCGCCGTCATGCAGGTGAGGCCGATGGTGCCCAGCAGCCCGGCGTGATGGCGGTCGGCCAGGCGGCCGGCGATGGGCGCGATGGTGGCCAGCGCCAGCGGCCAGGCGGTCAGCAGGATGCCGGTGCTGGTGGCGTCACGGCCCAGCACGGTGTGGAAGAAGAAAGGCAGGCTGACGAAGGCGAGGCCCTGGGCCGTGAAGGTGCAGGTCGCGGCGGTGATCGACAGCGCGAAGATCGGCCGTCGGAAGACGTCGATCGGCATCATCGGGTCGGCAAGCCGCTTCTGCCGCCACACGAACAGCGTGCCCAGCACGGCCGCGAGCACGAGCTCGCAGGCGATCACCACGCGATGATGGCCGTGGGCCAGGCCGTCGATGCCGAAGATCAGCAATCCAAAGGTGGCGCCTGACAGCACTGCCGAGATCACGTCGAACGGCCGATGGGTATGCGTGGTGTGCGGCAGGTAACGTTCGGCCAGGACGAAGGAGATGAGGCCAAGCGGTGCGTAGACGGCGAACAGGTACGGCCAGGGGGCCATCGACAGAACGAGGGCGCCGATCGACGGACCGGCAGCGAGCGACGTGGCGACCACGGTGGTGTTGAAGCCGAGCCCCCGGCCGAGCTGGGAACGCGGGTAGATGGCACGCACCAGGGCGGGCTGGACCGACATGATGGCGGCACCGCCCAGGCCCTGAAAGGTGCGGCCTGCCAGCAGCCAGGGCAGCGACGGCGCCAGCGCGCAGCCGATCGAGGCCAGCGAGAACAGGACCAGGCCGAACCGGTAGACGTGGCGGTAGCCCACGATGTCGGCCAACGCCGCCACGGGCAGCAGCGAAATGATCAGTGCGATCTGGGTGGCGTTGACGATCCAGATCGAGCTTTCGGCGGTGATGGCGAGGTCCTGGGCGATGTAGGGCAGCGCCAGGTTTGTCATCGAGTTGCTGAGCACCGACATCATCAGCCCGATGGTGATGGTCGCCACCGCGAGCCGGCGCGGCCAGCCTTCGGGCATTCCGTCGGTAGGCGGGGAGGCTACCGGAGGCGCGTCAGCCATCTCTTATTGCGGCACCGTCGGCAGGTCCCCGCCGATGGTGGTGCGCTGCATGAAGCGCTTGTACTTGACCGTGTCGTAGTAGGTCGCGCGGTGCAGGACGGCGCGGTTGTCCCACACGATGACGTCGCCCTCGCGCCACGGATGGGAGAGGCGGAACTCCGGCTGGTCGGCGCGCTGGCTGAGCTCGTAGAGCAGCGCCTCGCCGGTCGCCCGGGGCCAGCCGACGATGAAGCCGGCATGGGCGCCGATATAGAGCGAGCGCCGGCCGTTGATCGGGTTGTCGCGATAGAGACGCTGCCTGACCGGCGGCAGCTCGGCGATCGCCTTGGCGCTTAAAATGCCCTTCTGCACGCGGTCGCGCGAGTATTGCAGCGAATGCTCGGCGATCAGCGGCTCGACCGTGGCCTTGAGCGCGGCCGGCAAGGCATCCCACGCCGCGCGCATGCACAGGAACTCGGTGTTGCCGCCTTCGGGTGGGCAGACGCGCGCCGTCAGGATCGAGCACAGCGACGGCACGCGCTTGAACGAAGAATCTGTGTGCCAGAAGTAGTTGGCCTTCTGGTAGATCATGCGCATGTCGTCGGGCGGGATCGGCTCGCCCGTCATGATGTCGAGGTTGGACTGGCGCTGGAACTTGGTGCCGGCGGCGGGGTTGGAGGCGCCGGTCGTCTCCAGCGGGCCGAACAGCTCGCTGAACTGGATCTGCTTCTCGTCATCCATCGGCTGGTCGCGGAAGAGCAGCACCGAGTGCTCCTCGAACGCCGCCCGGATCGGTCCGAACTCGCGCGCCGACAGCGGGCGCGTGATGTCGATGCCGGCAACCTCCGCCCCGAACAGCGGATGGAGCTTGGTGACGGTGATCGGGCCGGTGTTGCGCATCAGTCGACGATCGCCTGGTAGGTGAGCACGCGCAGCTCGCGACGGATGGGGTAGGTCGAGGAGGGCATGAGCTGCGTCAGCAGCACCACCGCCATGTCCTCGGCTGGATCGCACCAGAAGGCGGTCGAGGCCGCACCGCCCCAGGCATATTCGCCGGCCGTGCCCACGATGTGCGCCTTGGCCGGATCGATCATGACCGAGAAACCGAGTCCGAAGCCGACGCCGTAGTAGGTCGATTCCGAGAACCGCGGCATGCCCATGTCGGCCATGTCGCCCTTGAGATGGTTCATGGTCATGAGCTCGACAGCCTTGCGGCCGAGCAGGCGCATGCCGTCGAGCTCGCCCTTGTTCAGCATGAAGCGGCAGAAGCGCAGGTAGTCGGCTGCCGTCGAGACCAGGCCGCCACCGCCGGAGTTGACCGCACGCGGGGCGAGATAGCGGCTCTTGCCGGGATCATCGATCAGCTCGAGCTTGCCGCCGGGACCGGCTTGGTAGTTGGCGGCGAAGCGCTCGTGCTTGTCGGCCGGCACATGGAAGTCGGTGTCGACCATGCCGAGCGGCACGAGGACCTTCTCTTTGAGATAGCTCTGGAAGGGTTGGCCGGAGATGACTTCGACCAGGTAGCCCAGCACATCGGTGGCGACGCTGTAGTTCCACGCCTTGCCTGGCTGGGCGATCAGCGGAAAGGTCGCCAGGCGCTCGACCAGGTCCTTCAGGCTGGTGGTGGCGGTCTGGAAGTCGACGCCGTTGGTCTTGGAGCGATAGAGGGCGTCGACCGGATTGCTCTCCATGAAGCCGTAGGTCAGGCCCGACGTATGGGTCAGCAGATCGCGGAAAGTGATCTCGCGCTCGGCCGGCACGCTGTCGATCTTGCCGCGGCTGCCGCCGGCATAGACGCGCGGATTGGCAAAGCGCGGGATGAACTTCGAGATCGGGTCGTCGAGCTGAAAGCGGCCCTCCTCGTAGAGCATCATGATCGCCGTCGAGGTGAGCGGCTTGGTCATGGAATAGATGCGGAAGATGGTGTCGGGCCGCATCGGCTCTGTTGCGCTCGACGTCGGCTTTGCCGGCGGTCTCTGCGAAGGCAAGCTCGCCGCGGCGCATGACTGCCGTCACCACGCCTGCAAGACGGCCGCTGTCGACCCAGCCGTTCATCCACTTGCGCACGCGGTCGAGCCGCTGGGCGGAAAGTCCGACTTGTTCGGGGGCAACGAGCGGCAGCGTGTCCATGGCGATCCTCCTCGGCGAACCGCTAGACTAGGGCGATTCCCGATCTGTTGGAACCGCTAGCGGTTCCAACAGATCGGGAATGCGCTCAGCGGCGATCGCGGTTTCAACGGGCATATTCCGTTCGGCTGATTACAGCCGAACGGAATATGCTTTAGCCCAGGACACCGCAAGCAGACACGACAGAAACGGGAGGGAGCAATGGCAAGATTGTGCGAAGGACGGGTGGCCATCGTAACCGGCGGAGCGCGCGGCGTCGGCCGGGAGCACTGCCTGATGCTGGCCGAGCACGGCGCCAAGGTCGTGGTCAACGACCTGGGTGGCGACCGCGCCGGCAAGGGTAACGATGTCGGCCCTGCCCAGCAGGTCGTGAACGAAATCAAGGCCAAGGGCGGCGAGGCGGTGGCCAACGGCGACGACGTCTCCGACTGGAACGGCGCCAAGCGCATGATCGACCAGGCGGTCTCCGCTTTCGGCAAGCTCGATGCGGTGGTGCTGAATGCCGGCATCCTGCGCGACCGCATGCTGGTCAACATGACCGAGGACGAGTGGGACGCCGTCATCAAGGTGCACCTCAAGGGCACCTTCGCGCCGGCGCGGCACGCCGCCGCCTACTGGCGCGACCAGGCCAAGATCAAGGGCGGGCCGGTCGATGCGCGCATCATCACCACGACCTCGGTGTCGGGCATCTACGGCAATATCGGCCAGACCAACTACGGTGCGGCCAAGGCCGCCATCGCTTCGTTCACCATCATCGCCGCACGCGAGCTCGGCCGCTATGGCGTCACCGTCAACTCGATCTCGCCCTCGGCCTTCACGCGCATGACGGAAGACCTGCGCGAGTACAGCGAGGAGGACAAGAAGCGGCGCGATCCCCGCTGGATCGCTCCCGTGGCGACCTGGCTGGTGAGCGAGGACAGCCGCGAAGTGACCGGCCGCGTCTTCCAGGCGGGCAACGGCATCTTCGCCGTCGCCGAGGGCTGGCACAAAGGGCCCGAGGTCGAGCAGATCATGGACCCGCTCCAGGCCGGCAAGGTGCTGAGCGAGCTTGCCAAGAAGGCGCGCAAGAATGCCGGCATGAACGGGCTGGATCTGGATTAGATCGACGACGTTCGCATCTCACCGCCTCACCCTGAGGAGCCGCGCGAAGCGCGGCGTCTCGAAGGGTGGGCAACCTGCCTTGCTGTTGCCCACCCTTCGAGACAGCGCTTCGCGCTTCCTCAGGGTGAGGTCGTTTTCGATGAAGGAGTAGTAAAGCATGAGTAAGTTGAACCGCCGCAGCGTATTGGCGGCGAGCGCGGCGGCGTCCCTCTTTCCCGGGGCGCTCAGCGCGCAGTCCTGGCCCACCAAGCCGATCCGCTGGGTAGTGCCTTACACCGCCGGCGGACTGACCGATGTGGTGACGCGTCTGACACTCGAGAAGATGGCTGTCGGCCAGAACTTCGTGGTCGACAACAAGCCCGGCGCCAATTCGCTGATCGGCGCGGAGATGGTCGCCAATGCGACGCCCGACGGCTACACCTTCCTGACGGTGATCGCAGCCCATGCGGCCAACAAGACGCTCTATGCCGGCAAGCTCAAGTTCGATCCGGTGAAGGGCTTTGCGCCCATCTCGCTGGTCGCCATCGCGCCGATCATGGTGACGGTATCGAACTCACTGCCGGTCAAGAACATGGCCGAGTTCATCGCCTACGCTAAGCAGAACCCGGGCAAGATCTCGTTCGGGTCGTCCGGCGTCGGCGCGGCGGCCCATCTCACCAGCGAGCTGATCAAGCAGGTCGCCGGCATCGATATGGTGCACGTTCCCTACAAGGGTACGGCGCCAGCGCTCGCCGATCTGGTCTCGGGCAACATCCAGCTGCTGCTCGACGTTCCAATCGGCGTGATGTCCCAGGTGCGCGCCGGCAAGATCAAGGCCCTGTGCATGCTGTCAAAAGAGCGTGTGCCCGGCGCGGAAGAAGTGCCGACCATCGTCGAATCAGGCGGGCCTCCGATCGAATCCTCGTCGTGGGTGATGTTCCTCGCCCCGGCCGGCACGCCGCAGGACATCGTCGACAGGCTCGCCGCCGAAGCCGGCAAGGCGATGAAGGACGAGGCGCTGCGCAAGCGGCTGGCCGAGCAGGCGGTCGTGCCGGTCGGCGCCACGCCGGCCGACACGGCCAGGTTCCTTCAGAGCGAGATCGACAAGTGGGAAAAGGTCATCACGACCGCGGGCGTGAAGGTCGATTTCCGTAGATCTCGCAGCGCTCGACGTCAGTTGGCGGCGAAGCAGTAGAGCAGCCCGGCGCCGCCGGTAGCGACCAGGGAGGCCGCGTCGCAGGCGCGCGACGGGTGCGACGCGTTCCACGACTTCGACGCGTCGTCATCGCGCAGGCCCATGCGGTCGGCGTGGCCGACCATGGCGTTGCCTTCGCCGCTCTTGGTCCAGTTGCCGCAGGTCATGTCCTTGTCGGGCGGGAAGGCGGTGCCGTTGGCCTGGGTACCCGTCAGAATGTCATGCTGGTTGACCGTGTAGAGGCGGCTCGGGATCAGGCGGCCGGTCTCGGCGACATTCGCATCCGCCGTAAGCTTGTTGTTGGCCGAGTGCAGGTCCTCGACGCTGGTGGCGATGACCACGCCCTTGGCGTTGGTCCACGGCCCCTTGCCGATGCGATCCTTGGCGTTGACGGCAGTGGCGCCGCCCACGGCCTGGGTGCTGAGATAGGCGCGCCAGGTCTTGCCGCCGGCACCCGCCTTGGCGGCCAGTGTCTGGCAATGACGATCGGCGCCCTCGAGGCCGCCATAGTTGGCGCCTTGTGGCCCGCCGACGCTGGTGATGAAGAACGTCATGTCGGGAAACTGCGGCGGCGGCTGCTGCGCCTGCGAGCCGCCGACGAATGCCAGTGACGCGGCCGTCGCAGCCAGCGCTGTCGTCTTGATGAGTCTATGCATCCCTACCTCCCATGCGTTGTTCACAGGGAGTGACAGTGGCCGAGCGACGGCCACCGCCCAATTCACAACCGCGTGGGGTCTCGGTCAGAGCGCCGTCAGTGTCTCGACCACCCTCTGCTGCGGCCAGGTCCAGCCGCACGAGCTCTCATAGGCTCGCATGGCGCGCAGCACGAGATGGTCGGCGCGCGGCGGGCCGATGAGCTGGATGCCGACCGGCAGGCCGGCCTTGGTGAGTCCGGCCGGCATGGACGCCGCCGGCTGGCCGGTCAGGTTGCAGGGCAGGGTGTAGGGCGCGCCCTTGCTCCAGCGCGGGAAGGCGTCGGAGTTGTAGAGGGTCGCGACCGGGGGCGCGGCGGTCGGCGTGACCGGCGCCAGCAACAGGTCGTACTTGCGATGCCACAGGGCGAGATCGCGGGCGAGCTTCGACTTGGCTTCGTAGGATCGCGCATAGTCGGCCAGGGTGATGGCCAGCCCCTTCTCGGCGGCGGCGCGGAAGCCGGGGTCGAGCTTGCCGTGCAGCTGGGTCGGGATCTGGCGCAGGCGTGTGGCGAAGCTGCCGATCCACAAGGGCTCGAAGCTCTTCTGCAGCGGCTCGATCAGCGGGCCGACATCCTCGACATGCGCACCGAGCGCTTCGAAGTGCCGGGCCGCTTCGGCGATCAACTCGCGTACCTCCGGGTCGGCTTCGACGTGGCCGAAATCGAGGCTCAGCCCGATCCGCCATCCGCGCACGCCATCGTCGAGACCGACCGTGTGGTCGCGCGGGTCGGCCGGCAGCGAACGCCAGTCGCGCGGATCGGGCCCGGCCGCGACGTTGAGCGCCAGCGCGGTGTCGAGCACCGAGCGCGCCAGCACGCCCTGGCTGATCACGTCGGCGAACGGTGAGTCGGCGGGGTACTGGGCGATGCGGCCGTAGCTCGGCTTCAGTCCGACGAGGCCGGTATGGGCCGCGGGGATGCGGATCGAGCCGCCGCCGTCGTTGCCGTGGTTGAACGGATTGATCCCGGCCGCCGTCAGCGCCGAGGCGCCGCCCGACGAGCCGCCGGGCGAGTGCTTCAGGTTCCATGGATTGCGCGTGGTGCCCTGCAGCGGCAAATCGGTCAGGGCCTTCCAGCCAAACTCCGGGGTCGTCGTCTTGCCGACGAGGACAAGGCCGGCTGTCTGGAATCTCTCGACGATGGGTGCGTTCTCGACGGCAGCCGTCTCGTCGGTGGCATGCGAGCCGTAGCGGGTCGGCCATCCTTTGACCGGCGTCGTGTCCTTGATCGTGGTTGGCACGCCATCGAGCGCCGACAGGGGCTGGCCTTTCAGCCAGCGCGCCTCCGAGGCCTTGGCGGCTGCCCGGGCGCCGTCGCCGTCGATAAGGACAAAGGCATTGAGAGAAGGTTGCAGTTTCTCTGCACGCTCTACTATCGCGTCAACAAGATCGACGGGAGAAAGGACCTTGCGGGCAAAAAGTGTTGTGAGTTCCGATGCGGAAATCCAGGTCGAAGGGTGGTCAGACATGCGTTTTTTGTGGGTTCCGAGGTTGTGCAATTCCCCCAAACTAGCATCGTAAGCACAGAGTCGGCTCTGGTTTCTCGCAGTCGAGAGCGTATTGGAGGAGTTGAGTAATATGGAAAGCATCACCGCCATCGTCGCCGCTGGCGTCGCTTTCGCCCTCAGCTACTACATCGGCCGCTCCATGGCGTCGACGACGCTGGTGGCCGCCATGATGGGTGCCATCTGCGGCCTGGCCTTCGCCGTGCTGTTCTTCATCTCGACGGTCGCCATCGGCACCGTGGTCCCGGACATGTTCAACGGCTGGATGCTCGGCGTCCATTTCATCGTGCTGCTGGTGGTGATGCCGCTGGGTTGCGCCGGCATCGCCGTCCTCGAGCATCGCCATCTCGAAAAGGTCGAGGCGCGGCGCCTGCCGTTCTGAATTCGTGGCCGTCGCCGCAGGCGGCTGCCGATCCTTCAATTGATACAACCTGCGCCGTGATCGCACGCTGAAGCGGCGTATCCTTTGATCGTTCCAACGATCGGAGCGCGTCACCCGTGGCAGCGGCCTTGTACTACCTCACGATTGCGGCGGTCATTCTCATCGGTCTTTTGGCCGGCCGGCGAGCCCGATCGATCATCCATGCCGGGCTGGTCGGGCTGGTCGGCAATCTCGTCATGGTGGCGTCTTTGTTCCTTGCCACCATCGCATTCGCAGTCCTGGCACCCGGTAGCATCGATCCGGACGACATGGGCTTTCGTCTCGGCGCCTTGCTGCTGTTCGGTTCTGCCGTGGGCGTGGTGGCAGCGGTTGGCAGCAGGCGCCGCGCCGTCAGGATGGCGACTCGGCTGTTTTAGCGAACGAAACGCCGGCCTTCCCGAAACCCATTCGGCAACGCTAAGTTCCTCGCTCGGGTGGAGGGAAAGGTATGACGGAAGTGAAGTTGGGCGCCGCCACGGTGCAGCGCATCGAGGAATCCTACGAGCCCAACTTCGACGCCAAGATGTTCTTCCCGGACTGGCAGCCTGGCGTGGTGCAGGAACATCGCGACTGGCTGCTCCCCAACCACTACGACGAGCCGTCGGGCGCCCTGAAGCTCAGCGTCCATAGCTGGCTTTTGACCGTCGGCGGCAGGCGCATCCTGATCGACACCTGCGTCGGCAACCACAAGTCCCGGCCGCACCGGCCCAAGTGGCACTTGATGGAGACGCCCTACCTGGCGCGGCTGAAGGCGGCCGGCGTCGAGCCCGACCAGGTCGGCATGGTGATGTGCACCCATCTGCACGTCGATCATGTCGGCTGGAATACCCGGCTCGAGAACGGCAAGTGGGTGCCGACCTTCAAGAACGCGAAATACGTGTTCAGCCGCACCGACTACGACCACTACCTCGAGGTCGACTCCGATCCCAAGACTGCGCCGGCCAATGCCGGCTCATTCCGCGATTCGGTGCTGCCGGTCGTCGAGGCGGGATTGTCGCAACTGGTCGACGGCGCCGCCCAGCTCGACGAGAATCTCAAGGTCGAGCCGGCGCCCGGCCATACGCCCGGCACGATCGCCATCAAGTTCGAATCGCTCGGCGAGAAGGCGTTGTTCTGCGGCGATATCCTGCATCATGCGTTGCAGGTCTATCATCCGGAATGGAACAGCTTTGCCTGCGCGGAGGCCGTCGGCGCCCGCAAGAGCCGGCGCGAGGCGCTGGAGCATTGCGCCGGTTCGGGCGCGCGCCTGATGCCCTGCCATTTCGGCGCGCCGTTCACCTGCCACATCGACCACAAGGGAAGCGGCTTCGTGCCGCGCTTCGATGCAAGCGTCTAGAAGGGGAAAGAAATGATCTACGAACTGCGTGTCTACAAATGCGTGCCCGGCCGCCTGCCGGCGCTGCTCAACCGCTTCGCCAACACCACGCTGAAGCTGTGGGACAAGCACGGCATCAAGCAGGCGGGCTTCTGGACCACGCTGGTGGGCGAATCCAACCAGGAGCTCTACTACCTGCTGGCCTGGGAATCGCTCGCCGACCGCGACAAGAAGTGGAACGCCTTCCAGGCCGACCCCGAGTGGCTGGCCAAACGTGCCGAGACCGAAAAGGACGGCCCCATCGTCGCCAATGTCGCCAACCAGCTTCTGACGCCGACGGCGTTCTCGTCGGTCAAGTAGCTACTCGGCCTTGAGGCCCGCCTCCTTGGCGAGGCGGGCCCACTTGGCGAGGTCATCGGCGACGTAGGCCGCGAACTCGGACGGCGTGCCGAACTGCGGATCGGCGCCGAGGTCGGTGAACTTGGCGGCGACGTCGGGCGAGCGGACGGTTGTGTCGACCGCGGCATGCAGGCGGCTGACCAGGGCCGGCGAGGCTCCGGCAGGAAGAAAGATGCCGTACGAGATCGCGGCTTCGTAGCCCGGCAGGCCGGACTCGGCGATGGTCGGGACGTCGGGTGCCGCGGCCGAGCGGACGAGCGAGGTCTGGCCCAATGTCCGCAGCTTGCCGGCCTTTACGTGCGGCAACGCCGTCGACAGTCCGCCGAAATAGATGTCGACCAGGCCCGCCATCAGGTCGGCCATGGCCGGACCGCCGCCCTTGTAAGGGACGTGCACGATGTCGACCTTGCCCATCGACTTGAAGAGCTCGAGGGCGAGGTGCGTGGCGCCGCCGGCGCCGGCCGATGCGCCGTTGAGCTTGCCCGGCTGGGCACGCGCCAGTGCCAGGAGCCCCGCGACATCCTTGGCCGGCAGATCGTTGCGCACCACCAGCAGCATGGGGTTGATGCCGATCGGTGCCACGGCGGCGAAATCGGTGCGGATGTCGTAGGCCAGATGGCGATTGAGCGCCGGTGCCACGGTGGTCGAGCCGTTCGAGGCCAGCATGATGACGCTGCCGTCCGGCGGCGCCTTGGCGACCGAGGCGGCGGCGATCTCGCCATTGGCGCCGGCGCGGTTCTCGACCACGACGGAGCGCTTCAGCCGCTCGCCGATACCGGGTGCCACGATGCGGGCGAGCAGGTCGTTCGGGCCGCCGGGCGGGAAGCCGACGACGAGGCGCAGCGGACGATCGGGGAAATCTACGGTCTGCGCGCGGGCATTCGAGAGAGTGGCCAGCGGCAGAGCGGCAATGCCGCCCAGCGCGGCGCGACGGTGGAGCTTGATCATGGGGAAACCATGCTAGAGCACATTCCCTGCGGCTGTAACCAGCCGCAGGGAATGTGCCCGGTGAGGCCAGCATCTACGTTGCGCGATTCCGATCAGATGGAACCGAGCGCGGTTCCATCTGATCGGAATCCGCTCTAGGCTTGCCGCGCTTTGGGAGGAAACGAAGTGAAACGCAGAACTTTTTTGGCGGCCGCCAATGCCGCTGCCCTCGGCTTTGTCGGGTCGCCCGCCTGGGCGCAGGCCAGGATCAGCGGCGACGTGCGGTTCTTTTGCGGCTTCCCGCCGGGCGGGACCGCCGACCTGCTGTGCCGCATCCTGGCCGACGCGCTGAAGCCCGAGATCGGCCAGAACGTGATCGTCGAGACCAAGTCGGGCGCCTCGGGCTTCATCGCCAACGAGACGGTGGCCAACGCGCCGCCCGACGGGCGGACGGTCGGCCTGGCGGCGATGGCCGCCATGTGCGTGGCGCCGGTCATGCCGGGCCAGAAGCTGCCCATCAACGTCGACACCGATCTGACGCCGATTGCCAACATCGTCGGCGTCTACAACATGCTGGTGTTCGGCAAGCACGTGCCGTTCCGCACCGTTCCGGAGCTGATCGAGCAGGCCAAGAAGAACCCCGGCAAGATCTCCTACGCTTCGGCCGGCAACGGCACCTCACAGCACCTTGCCGGCGAGCTGTTCAAGAAGATGACGGGCGTCAATCTCCTGCATGTGCCCTATCGCGGCGGTGCGCCGGCCATCCAGGACATCGTCGCCGGCAATTGCGACATCATGTTCGGCAACATGCCGGAGTTCCTGGGCCAGATCGGCGGCAAGAACCTGATCCCGATCGCCTTCGGCTCGCCCCGGCAATCGCCGATGTTTCCCGATCTGCCGCTGATCTCGCAGTTCGTCCCGGGCTATTCGGTGGTGAACTGGTTCGGAGTCTTCGGCTCGCGTGGCCTGCCGGCCGATCTCACCGATTTGTGGAACAAGGCGCTGCGCGCTGCCGTCGCCAAGGCCGATGTGCAGAAGCGCTTCCTCGACAACGGCATGGACACCACCATCGGCTCACCGGCCGACCTCGAGGCCACCATCGTCGCCGACCGCAAGAAGTGGGCGGAGGTCATCCAGGAAGCCGGCATGCGCGCCGACTAGGACATGCCGCTTGCGACGACCCGGCAGGGCGGCCTGCATTATGAGATCGTCGACCGGGTGGCACCCGCGCGCGCACCGCGCGAGGCGGTCCTGTTCCATCACGGCATCGGCGCCAGCGCCGGCATCTGGGCCGGCTGGTTTCCGGCACTGGCCGATGCGCACCGGCTGCTGAGCTTCGACATGCGCGGCTACGGGCGCTCGCCTGTCCCGGCAGCGGACTTCGCCTGGTCGCTCGAGCAGATGGTCGACGACCTGTTCGCCGTCGCCGATGCCGCGGGATTGCAGCGCTTCCATCTCGTCGGCGAATCGATCGGCGGCACGGTGGCGTTGGCTGCAGCGCTGGCGCGGCCGCAGCGCATCGCCACGCTCACCGTCAGCAACGGCGCCCATCTCGGCGCCTCGATCCAGCGCGCCGACGCCTGGCGGCGGCAGCTCGACGAAGGCGGCGTGAAGGGCTGGTCCGATGCCTTCCTGCGCGACCGCTTCCATGACGATGCCCTGTCGGCCGATCAGCGCGCGTGGTTCGCCGCGCTGCAGGAGAAGTGGCCGCGCGAGTCGATCCTCAATGCCCTGCGCGTGCTGGTCGGCACCGACCTTTCGGCACGGCTGAAGGACATCGCCCAGCCGACCTTGCTGCTGCATCCCGATGGCAGTCCCTTCATCCCGGTACCGGTCATGGCCGAGCTGCATCGGCTGCTGCCCGATGCCGAGCTCAACGTCATCGGGCATTCACGCCATGGTTTGCCATATTCCCATGCCACCTTGTGCGCATCGTTGTTGCGGGCCTTTCTCGACCGGAAAGGCTGAAAGGAAGCCCATGGGACGGCTGTTGGCCGGCATCGCCGCGGTGGCGATCGGGTTGTTTGCCACTCCTGGCCTGGCGCAGGAGAAGCTCACCATTTGGTGGGCAAAAGGCGCCTACACGGCCGAGGACGATGCGCTGCTTGCGGTGGTCAAGAAATTTGAAGCCAGGTCAGGCGTAAAGGTCGAGCTCACTTGGCATGCCGCGCCGGAGATGATTCCGAAGCTGACGGCCGCCGTGGACACCGGCGCGCCGCCGGACATCGCCTATGCCGATGCCTTCAACCTGCAGGCGGCGGGCCGCTGGGCGTTCGAGGGCAAGCTCGAGGACATCTCCGACGTCATGGGGCCGATCAAGGATCGCTTCGCGCCCAACGCCGCGGAGGCGGCCTGGCTCGCCAACGGCAAGACTGGCAAGAGGGCCTACTACGCCTTTCCCCTCAAGCAACAGACCCTTCACATCCAGTACTGGAAGGACATCCTGGCCGCGGCCGGCTTCAAGGAGAACGACATCCCCTATACGTGGCAGGAGTACTGGGCCTTCTGGTGCGACAAGGTGCAGCCGGCCTGGCGCGCGGCGGCCGGCCCCGCGGGGTTCGGCGTCGGCAGTCCGATGGGCATCGAGTTCGACGGACTCCTACAAGTCATTCCTGCCTTGGGTCGACGCCTACGACGTCAGGCTGGTAGACGAAGGGGGCAAGATCCTGGTCGACGGTGCCAAGGTGCGGCAAGGGCTCATCGACGCGCTCAAGGGCTATGCCGATCTCTATGTGAAGGGCTGCACGCCGCCGCAGTCGACAGGATGGAAGGATGGCGACAACGACCTTGCCTTCAACGGCCGGACCGTCGTCATGACGCCCAACTCCTCGCTGCCGATCGCGGACAAGTGGCTCGACGACGCCAACAACGCCAGGCTCGCTGCCCAGCAGCGCGCGCAGGGCCGCAAGGCCTACGACGAGCTGATCGCCACGGCGGGTTTGCCCAAGAAGACGAACGGCGCGCCCATGCTTTCGCGCGCCGACGTGAAGCTCGGCGCGGTCTTCCAGGCTTCGAGGAACAAGGCGCGTGCCCGCGACTTCGTGAAATTCCTGATGGAGGAGGACAACCTGCGCCCCTATGTCGAAAGCGCACTCGGCCGCTGGTTCCCGGTGACCAGGGACAGCCAGAAGAGCGTGTTCTGGCAGGCCGACCGGCAGCGCAAGTCGGTCTACGACCAGTTCATGGCCGGCACGGTGCTCTTCGAATTCACCTGGAACTACAAGTTCGCCACGCTGGACAGCGAGAATGTCTGGGCGAAGGCGATGCACCGCGTGGTGAACGACAAGGTGCCGGTCGACAAGGCAGTCGACGAGCTGATCACCCGCATCAAGGAAGTGGCCGGCTGACTATCTGTTGAGCCAAAGCGGCGTGAAGCCAACCGTGCCGAAGATCACGCTGCGATCTGGAGTCGATACCATTCCCATCGGCAGAATCGGCAGGCCGGCGGCGACGAAGTCTCGCCCTTCCTCCGCGCCCTGTGTGGACAGGCGTACGGAGAAGAGCTGGCCGGATATATAGGCCTCGTTGCCCCAGCGTCGGCTACTGTAGTCGCGTTCCTTCGGCGTCGGCATATTTTCCGGGATGGCGACGGCGCGTTCCGCATAGCCGATGATCTCGACATTGGCACCTATTCTGCGCACGCCTCGCGCTGATGTCCCGAAAGGCGAAGTGTCCTGCCAAAGTTGCCGGACCGAGCCGTCGTTCTTCACGATGTAAGCCGCCGCGTGTACGTCGGCGCTGCAGGTGTCCCGGATGTCGCCTACGATGATCCATCCGTCGTCCGCCGAGACGGCGGATTCGACCCTGAACCGATCGATCCTGAGGCGCCTGCGCTCGTCGAGCGTCGCGGTGTCGATGAGGACGATGTCCGCGGCATCGCCTTGCCAGCATCGCTCGGCATCGCCGAACCCGTCCCGCCTATAGGCATCGGGCCCGGTCTTTGCCCACCGCTCGCGATTGATGACGGCAAGGCCGGTGGCGCCTTCCAGGCGCAGATAGCCGAAATTGTGGCCTTGCCCGTAGACCGCAAGCCCGAGTGACTTGCGCGCGATTTCCCGGCCGCTGCCGTCGACACGGACCAACGAAAAGTCCGTCTCGGCCTTTTGGCGAGCAATGGGTCCAACCAGGGCGACCGCGGATTGATCCTGGGCAATGACCAAACCCATGATCGTTGAGTCCACTGGTGTATCAGGCAGTCTCTGCGTCCATAGGACCTTCCCGTCGGGGTTGAGGCCGCGCAGTATCGGCGCGAGCGGCGTGCCTTCGAGATAGCCGCCTGCATAGATCGTCTGTTTGGTCGCCGCGACCGGTCCAGCGCCGATCGCGGGATCCTTGACTTCCCATCCTGCGATGCCATCGGTGGTTTCGCGCCGGATCAACGATTCGAACCCGTTTCCCGTCCAACGACCACGCGCTGATGAAACGAAATCCGTTTCCAGGGGCGCCGCCGCAACGATCGATGCGCGCGGGGCTGCATCGACATTGGCAAAAGGCCCAAGCTCGCGTTTGGCTGCCTGGGCAGATGCGTTGAGGCCGATCGATCCGTCACCCAGCACGACCAAGGCCGCCCAGAAGCGCGGATGCAGCAGCGGCCTGGCCGTCGGCCCGTCGAGGTGCCGGCGTACCGCCGTTGCCATGGCATCGGCGACCGCGGCATTGCCGTCGCGGGCCGTGCGGAAGGTGTCGATGATCAGGTTGCGGGCCAGTGCGCTTTCGACCGGCCAGAGTGCCGCGATCATCGACGGCACGCCGGCGATGGCAAAGGATGTCGACAGGCCCTGGATGCCGCTGTCGATGACGGAGGGCTCATAGCGCGCCGAGTTGCAGGCCGACAACACGACGAGGCGCGCCCTCAAGGGCAGCGTGGCGATCTGCGAAGCCGTCAGCAGGCCATCGTTCAGAATGTCCCCGCCGGGGCGTGGGGTGAATACCAGGGACGGCTCGGCCAGTCCTGGCAGTTCTTCCCGGATCAGGCCGTGGGTGGCGAAGTGGATGACGTCGAATTCCGACAGCGGCTGCAGGCGGAAGTCCTCCTCGGTCGCCGACTGTCGTTGCAGCAGCCGAGCCTTGGACTTGTCGAACAGACCGGCCACGCGTTGGACCTCTTCGGCTGTTTCGGGCAGTTCCTGCAACGAATTCAAACCGCCACGCAACGCGCCACCACTCCCGGATTGCCCGGCGCCAGCACAGGATCGCCGACGCCCAGATAATCCAGCGTCGCGCTTCTCGTTCGGGACAGCCGCTTGGTGGCCACGAAGGCATTGATCGAGCTGGTCCTGACGAAGGCATGGTCGCGGACCAGCCAGCGCGCCGCGCGCAGGTCGTAGCCATTGCCAAGTACGGGCGGAACCTCGGCAAGGAGTGCTGCTGGCGGCACGGTGTCGGGTGAGGAAACCACGTAGACGCGCGGGCTTCGTCGCAGGCAGTCTTCCAGCCCGCCGAACAGCAGCTTGCCCAGGCGCACGGCCTGGGCTGCCGGAAACTGGCTGTCCGCTTCGTTCGATGCCGGATGAGCTGCGCTCAACGCCGCCATGAGAAGGCGTGCATCGGTGCGGGCCGTGCTGTCCATCGCTTGCATCGAGGACTGTGCCCCGTCGGCGCGAATGCAGACCTTGCCGATGCGCCCGAAGATCGAGGCGTGCAGGACCAGCGCCTCGTCGGCAAGCAGCAGCTGCTGCACCGTCGCCAGGCTCGCGACGGTGTCGACCGCGCCGATGCGGCTCTTTTCGCTCAGCGCCGCCCGCAAACGTTGGAGCTGCTGCGTGAATTCGTTGCCGACGAAGAGAGTGTTCCGGCGCTCCCGCGTAAGCACTTCCTTGTCGCCGTCGTCGGACGACAGGACGCGCTTGGTCAGCACGAGGATCTGCGCCTTCTCCCAGGCGGCCTGCTGGTACCGGATGGTCTGCAGGCTCTGCGCCGTCCGCCTGCGCTCATCCGAAGGCTGCACGGCTTGGCTGGTGAGGGCGTCGTCGGCGCTGGTGGCGATGGTTCGGTTGAGCAGCGCGTTCGCCTGGACGATCAGGTCGTAGTCGGGGTTCGCCTGTGAAAGCGTTGCTTCGATGGCGAGGTCCGCCAGGACGATGTCGACCCAGCGAGGCAGGGGGGCCGCGAAGGCGGACTGGCGGTACTCCTCCCGAATAACGTCCAGTCGCTTTCTGGCTGCGGCGACGAGGGTGCGCCGCGCTTCGTCCGTCCTGCCGGCCTTGACGAGCTGAAGCCCGACCGCCGCCTGGCCGAACGCCTCGAAGCTCAGGATCTCCTCGCGGTCCTTCGTCCAGCGCGGCGGCATCGCCATGAGGTCGCGCCAGCCCGTCGTGACCGGATCGCCGACCATCAGCCGGACGAACTCCTCGGCGAGCGCGAAGTCGAATTCGTTGCCGTTGGCGAAATGGCCACGCGCCAGGATGTCGGCCTTGGCGGCCATGAGCGGATGCGATTTCAGCAGGTCGCGCGCCGTATCGAAGCCTCCGCGCAAAATCTCGAGACCCAGCAGGTGATTGTAGGCAGACGCTTGAATGGCCAGCTTGTGGCCCGGCCCGAGCTGCAGCCGATCCAGCTTCGCCAGCGCAAGGTGCATGACCTTTGCGGCGCCGGCGTAGTCGCGGCCGTATGTGATGAGATGGGCTCGCAGCAGCAGGAATTCCACGAAGAGGAAGCTGTCCGGTGGAATTGTCAGGAGCAGCGGGTCAGCGGCGGCGAGCACCCGCAGCGCACGCTCGGTATCATAGTTGTCCAGAAGTTGACCGATGACCCGCACGAGAAGACGAGCCGCATCCGCGCGGCTTGAACCGGCCAGGGAAAAGGTAGCGACGAGCGCCTTGTCGAGATGGTCGCGTGATGCCGCAAAATCCGAAACCCGCCTCGCGCGTCGCGCGGCGAGCAGCTGCAGCTCCGCGAACAGGAGCGGATCCTGGGCGGCAGACGCGGCTTCGGCGATGCGGCCAGGGGCAAGGAGCTCGGCGGATGTCCGATAGTCCCCCGTGGCGACAAGGTGGGACGCGATCAGCAGCGTATTGTGCGACACGGTCGAACGATCCGTGCCGGGTGTGCGGAGGAGCGCATCGAGATGGGGAAGGGCGGTTGCGAGGACCTCTCGAGCGCAGTCGACATCCAGGGTGACTCGGCAAACCCACCCGGCCCATTGATAGACGAACTGGCGCTCGGCGGGCGGGGCGGCGGCCGCCACCTGTTTGGCAAGATCGACGGCATCGAGGTTGCGGCCGGCGCGAAGGAGTACGGCGACGCGGTCGATATCGGCGATGATGCGTTGATCGCCTGCCGGCTGAGCCATCGTCGACGTCGGCAGGACGGCCGCCAGGCCGGCCAGAACGCCAAATGCGCCGATCCACCGTCTGGCGAGAGCAGCGAGTCGAGGTGTCATGGCCTGACGGTGAGCAGGAAAGCCCGTTCGTGCGCGGGCGGTAGGCTGACGAGGTTCCTCACGTCTGCCGAACGCGGGTCGCCAAGATCGTAGACACGCACAAGCATGCGATCGCGATCGTCCGTGTCGATCTTTTGCTTCAGGGAGGAGTCGACGATCAGGCGGATGGGACGATCGGCCGTCTCGCCGGTGCCGAGGACATGGCGTTCGATCTCCCGAGCCGTTGCGCTCTTGGGTTGCCCCGTCGTTGCAACGAGATCCTTGAGCAGCGCGGTCGGCATTTCGACATCGCGGAAACGCTCCCCGGTCGCCGGACCAGGCGGCGGCGTCGTTCCCCTCATGCGCAGATCGGACGCCTCGAACAGGGGGCCGCGATCGTTGATCGTCACCGTCGCCACCTGTAGCGGGCCGCCACTCATCATCTGCTGCAGCACAGGCATGCCGGCGACCGCCAGGATCGAGGCCAGCGCCGCCGCGCCGGCGATGCTCGTCCACTGCCAGCGGCCGAGCGTGCGCCACCAGGCGCCCAGCGCTGACGCTTTCGGCGGCGCGCTCGCCTTGAGGATTTGCGCCGTGAGCTGCTGCGGGACTGGCGGACTCTCGCTGGCAGCGGCCTGCAATCGCCGCTCGAGGACACGCTCGGCCGCCAGGGTGTTCTGCCGGACGAGCGCCGCCGCGCGCTCAGCGTCGTCGGGCGACAGGCGGTCCGCCACCCAATCGTCGACCAGCCGCTCCTGCTCCGCCGACAGCACGGTGGCATTGCGCCCGCGATTCGACAGGACGGCCAGCATCACCTGGTCAATGGCCTCCGGTTCGTCGCTTCCGTCGGGCGGGCGAGCGTTCATGGTTTGATCCTAGCATCAATCAACAGGACGTACCCGGACGGCATGCCGTTACGCCCGGTCCGGAAAGAATTCCGGCGCAAGCTGGCGCACGTGGGCGAGATAGCGTGACTGCGCGCGCGACATCGCCGTCCTGAGCGCCCCCACCGACAGTTTCAGCCGCTGGGCGATGGTCTCGTTGTCGAGGTCGCGATGCAGCCGGTCGCAGACCAGCCTTCGGTCCCTGGCTTCGAGCACCGCCCAGGCACGAATGCCGATGTGCCTCAGCTCCTTGAGATGGGTGGCCGCCGTGATCGTCTCGGCCTGGGCGCCGGAGAGCGGCTCCAGCTCCATCGTGCCGCCGACCGCTTCTTCCCGCAGGCGCTTGGAGCGGTGGAAGTCGGTCACGAAGTTGCGGATGACGCTCGAAAGGTAGACCGGCAGGGAGCTGCCGCGCTGCCAGAGCTGCAGGGCGCGGAAGCCGCTCTTCAGCAGGCGCTCGAAGAAGGCCTGGAAGATGTCGTCGACATCCTGCCCTCCCGTACGGGACCGGATGCAGTGATAAATCAGCCGGCTATGGCGGTAGTAGAACGCGTCGACCGCCCCCGGTACGCCTTGCAGGACATTGTCCACCAGTTCGATATCCGACAGGTCGGCCGCTGGGATCGGCGCTCTCGCCAAGGTTGTCTCCGGACGTTCGACGCCAGTGTAGCCGGCCGATTCGGGTTGCGAAATGCCCGTGTAACGCCGTCACACCAGGGCCCGTCTCCAAAGAGAAGGGAGACGCCGATGTTGTTGAGGATCATGTCGTTGATGGCAGGCCTGCTGCTGGCCGCGCCGGCCGCCGCCGCCGAGGGCCGGGGCCCGGCGATGTGGGGCGAAGGCGGACTGTGGGAAATCTACGCTCCGCCCGGGCGCAACGGCTGCTTCGCCACGCGACTATTCCTCAGCGGCACTGTGATGCGTATCGGCGTTCGCGCCGATGGTGGCCTCGACTTGCTGATGGCACGCAGCAGCTGGCGGTTCGCGGAGGCCGGCAAGACCTATCGCTTGAAGTTCGTGTTCGGAAACGGCCGGACCTACGAGGAGGAGCTGGAGGCGGTTGCCATGGGCTCGACGATCGCCCTGGTGAACGCCCGGATGAGTGCCGCCTTCGTGGCGGATTTCATGGAGAAGACCAGCCTGCTCGTCTACCACCGCGGTTCGCTGGTCGCGCCCCTGGTGTTGCTCGACACCTACGACGCCGTCACCCAACTCAGAACGTGCAACGCTTCCGCTCCAGGAGCGCACGACTCCAGCGATCCGTCCTTGCAGTGAACAGATCAGGCGCGCGCCGGCACGGCGGCAGGCAGCACGACGGTATGTGCAGCGAGCCGCGCCCGATCGGCTTCAGGCCGGATGAACAGCAGACCGATGATGCCGCCCGCCAGCAGCAGCCCGCCCAGGTTGACGTAGCTCTGCTCGTAGCCCGCGAGCGGCGAGGACGCGTTCTGGATGGCGGCGCCCATGGCGAGCGGCGCGATGACGCCGGCCAAGGTGATGATCGAGGAGGTGATGGCGAGCATGGCGGCGCGCTGGGGCTGGGGCGTCAGCTCGCTCACGATCATCGGCGTCACGACGAAGATGGAGCTGCCGATGGCGGCGCCGACGACCAGGAACGCGACCTTGAGGCCGGGCGTCGGCATGCTGCCGACGAAGGGCAGGATGCAGCCGCCCAGGGCCACGGTGGAAGCGGCGAGGACGCCGCGGCTGAGGCGGCTCGAGACGCCGGCCTTCTTGAGACGCTGCGAGAGCCAGCCGCCGGCCAGCACCACGCACATGCCGAAGACCCAGGGCAGGATGGTGAGGTTGCCGCCCATCGTCTGGCTGTAACCCAGGCCGTCGACCAGGTAGGAGGTGAACCAGGTGAGGCCGAGCGCCAGCCCCCAATAGCTGGCGAAGCCCGCGCAGCAGGTGGCGACGATGCTGGGGCAGGTGAGCAGATGGCGGTACGGCACGCGCTCGACCGTGCCCTCGGCGGCCTTGGCCGGTTGGTCGACCAGCGTGCCTTCGCGGCCGAAGATCAACCAGAGCACCACCCAGGCAAGGCCCGCGACGCCGAGCGCGCCGAAAGCCCAGTGCCAGGAATAGGTGACGATGACCCAGTCGAGCGTCGGCACGGCAATGATGACGCCGAGCGCCGAGCCCTGGGCGATGATCGCCGTCGGCACGCCGCGCAGCTGGTCGGGAACCCACTTGTAGATGGAGTGCAGGGCCACCGGCGCTGCCGGCCCTTCGCCCGCGCCCAGGATGATCCGGCAGGCGATCAGCATCTCGAGCGTGACCGTGCCCAGCATGGGGAACTGTACGACCGACCAGATGATCGCCATGACCAGCAGCGTGTGGCGGGTCTGGACGCGATTGGTGATGAAGCCCACCACGACGCCGGAGATCGCGAACAGGAAGAAGAAGGACGAGCCGAGCAGGCCGAATTGCTCGGGGCTCAGCTTCAGCTCGGCCATGATCGGCTGGGCGGCGAGGCCCATCACCACCTTGTCGGCGAAGTTGATCAGCATGAACAGGAGGAGCAGGGCGGTCATGCCCCAGGCGCCTTTGAGGGGGCGTTGCTGGTCGGTCACGTGTCCGTACCTCCACGGAGCCTTATAGACAGGAGAGGAGCCAGCAAATGGACAAGCAAAACACGTAGGGATGCTAGCAGTGCTGCGCGCCCGCATGCCGCATAGGCTAGCACGTGCACGGTCACGCAGCATCGAAGAGGCGGTCATCGTCGCACGATGATCGAGATAGCTCGTGATGCTCCCGGCTCGATAGCCTGCGGCCGCGGCGGTCTGCCAATGCTGGCCATCTGTCCCTACGGTCACCGCCGCACAGTGCCCTTCCGGCTGAAGACGTCGGAGGACGAACGGACGCCGCGCTACGGGCGGCCGTTCAAGTGCAGCGAGTGCGGCAGTCGTGACGTCGCACGCACTGTACGCGATCGAAACGCAGGCTGAGCTCGATGAATTGCGCCAGGAGCCGGTGGCCCAGCGGCCGACCTTGCCGCACTCGACTTATAGGCCACCCAATCCCAACGCTGATTTTCTCTAATCGCTCGACGACGTGGTCATGGTCGAGGCATTCAAAGGCGTGCCCGACAGCTTCAGCGCCTTGCGCAAGACCTTCGGCCAATCGCGTAGGCCCTGGTCGGCGGCGTCCGGTGGTCGACGAGACCGATGGCGAGCTGCCCGGCCGCAAGGTCGACCTCAGACGCAAGACTGCGGCGTTCGGCGCCAGCGGCGGCATGATAAGCGCGTCGTCAGCCGCGGGGCGCTGCAGCTCAAGCGCGTCTTCCCAGGAGCCGCCTTGCATCCAGGCTCGACGTCGGCTGGCGTCTTCAGCGGAATAGAGCCGGTGGCGGCCGACGTTTGGCTTGGCCTTGTGCCGTGAGGATGACGGCCACATGGGAAGCGTTCCGCACGTTGCATGCTGACAGCGAGCTCGTGGTGTTAACGAAAGCGCGACGCAGATGGCCACGCTCCAAAATCTGTTGAAGAGCACGCTAGCGAGGACGGAGTGGCCGAGGACGAAGATGTCTTGAGACAATTGGATGAGCGGGCGACGTCAAAACCGGCATTACCGGGCTCGGGCCCAGGGCGCCGAGCGCTTGGGATAAGGGAGCAACCGGCGGTATGAGAACCCCGCTCCCGCCTGGTGGTCCGTCAGTGCCTGAATTCAGGATGTTGCGGAAACGCATGGCCTTGCCACAGAGCCGCGCGACATCAGGCACTTTCTCGCCCTTCAATTCGTAGAGAAGGGCGAGGCTCTTGGAACCGATCCTCGGGATCATTGTAAGCTCGAGACTGTTCGCGCTTTGCAGATCCTTGATGTTGAGGAAGCCTGCGTTGGTCAAAGCTCGGGCACTCGCGAGCGGCAGTCCTCGGCTCTGCCATCCCTTGGAAGCGCGCCAGTACTCCTCGAATGAGGACGGTTTGGACCTGCCAGACAAGTGCCCCATGTGAACTCCCTCGGGTGCGGTTTCGGTGCTACATTCGGCTGTCACAACACAAGAGATCCTGGGCGCGCACTTCGCGCTCAAGTGTTAACCGAGTAGAAGGGGTACGGATTCGCCGTATCGTCCCACGCCCCAAACGGAGGATGCCTGCTAGTACCACACGACCAGCTGAACCGCCTCCCGCACCGGGACAATATTCGGTCCAATTTGGAACGGTTAAGGTTTTGTGCGGCCTCCGCGGCTGACTAACCAATGCGGACACTCCGCCTCGCACAAATTTTAGCACCTGCTGTGATGTTTCTTGCCGCTAACACTCGCAGCCTCTCAGTTTGCGCAGCCCCGCAACAATTTCATCAGCCTTGTCAAACAGCTGCTTGAAAGCCCAAGCTCGCCGCACGGGTGTGAAGTAACTGATCTCCTTCTAACGCGTAGTCCACGGGCAGGGGTGCTCGAATGCGGACACGTTTGCAATGCCTCGCGAATGCCGATCATTGCGCGCGCCTTGCGCAACTCACTGACACACCTGCGAACGAATACTTATTGCTGGAAATGGCAAGGCAGTGGCGCTGCTTGGCAGATGCCGCACGACCAGCGGTGTATAAGCTTGAGCCAAACAGCGGGAAATTGGCGGCACGGAATGAAGTGCTGATAGCGTGGTTGCTCTCGCAATCTGGCGCATTGATCCGTTAACCGCCCTTGTGGCTCGTTCGTCGGCGACATCCAAGGACGCTTCTAGGGTTGGCTGATCAATCTGCAGATCGGCGTTGCGCAGTCAACGCAGCGGCGGGTGAGGAATCTGTTGAACCACCTGTTTTGCGGGCTTGTCTTCCCGCTGCGCTTGGTACGAGACCTGCCGCAGCAGTTGTCCTCGGTCCAGGTCAGGTAGGTCACCTCCACTTCCAGCTCCGGCTGCACCCAGTGCACCTAGGATAGCTTCAGTGGCGAGCCAAAGCGGCTGTCGCGGGGAGGGGGCTCGGCAAGAGGCATCTTCGCTACCGCCAGCGGTTTCAACACACGGGGGTCAGGCGACAAGCCGATGGCAGGCGGTCAATCGCCAGGTTCATCGCGTTCACGAATCGCGCGAACAAGCTGCTTCGATAGGTGGAGGGCGCTACGCTGCAAGCAGTGCTGCGCGCCCGCAGGATCTGAGCCTACCCGCCCGTCAGTTGACGCGGATGCGGAACAGGGGCGTGCGGCATCCCTGGGCACAGTGGTACCTCTTTTGGTCCATCGTAGGCTGCTCGAGTACGGCTTACACTGCAGTGGCCTCGCTGCCTTGGAGAACCCGCGAGATGCCGAACCGCAGCAGACCAGACGCTTATATGAGCGCTGACGAGCTTCGCGCCCTTCGCTACCTGTGGCGCGGTCTGCCTAAACTCATTGGTGAAGCCCACACGGAACTTTTAATCCGCATGGCGCTCGCCAAGGTTGGCATCGACGGAACCTTGGAGATCACCGAGGCCGGGACGCATCGGTTCACGGTAGAACGACATCGCTCAGCCCTCGCGTTCGCCGGCGCCAGCTCCCCTGCGGGGGACCACACGCCTTGGCGCCTGGATCATCAAGCGCGCGGTTGAGGACTTCCGCCAGATGGCGGCGACGCGCTGGCCCTGAAGTCATCCTCTGGGCAGGAAAAACGGGAAATACATGCCTCAATATTTGGCTGAATACATGCCTGAGTACCTGGCGGAATACATGCCTGAGCGCTGGATCGTTGCCGGTGCGCTGCTTGGCGTACTGCTACTTGCTGCTCTCTCTTGGTTGGTTAGCCGGTCCCGACTCATCAGGCTGCGCGAGGCGGCCATGTATGTCATCGGTGAAACCGATCGCCGGGTAGGACTATGGTTGCAGTTGCACCCCGAAGAAGCAGCGGAGCCGGGTTCTTTGGGCCGGCAAGGGCCGCTGGGTACAAGTGATCTCGTCGAAGTCGTGGAGGCGAGTGGTTCGAAGGAGCTTAACAGTCGCCTCGTGAGAGCCACGCAGGTCATTGTCTCTCTCGCTATTCTTGGCGCGGTTCTCTACATGGTTCTCTGTGAACAGTACGGCGCCAACGACACCAAGTGGGCCTGCGGCATTGTCGGTACCGTCATCGGCTACTGGCTCAAGGGGAAGTAACCTCTAGCGACGGCATCGGCCCGGCGCCAAGCCTGCGGGCTCCCACGGCGGCGGTGAAAGCTGATCGCAATTTCGCGCCAAGCTGATGGCCAGCTACTCTTCCTGATCAGTCCAGACCGCGACCATCAGCGCAAGCGCAACACCCCCAAGCATTGCCGGCATCAGCATGCTGAGGAAGTCAGTGTCGAATTTCTTATCGATCAAAGAGCATGGCAAGATCAATGCCGCTGCACTGATACCTGCCAGTTGGCACACGGCCATCAGTGTCTCGCGCTTCATCGGCACAGATACCGCAAAAGTCGCTGCAGAAACCGGGCGGACCCCTCCGCCCGGTCCCTCCCAGACGCAACGCAACGCGACACGCCCTTCAAGGATAGTCACGGAGGGTAGTCACGGACTGGCGATTTCGACGCGAACTTTTTTGGGGTAGCTCCAGTGCCCGCGCCTGCTTCTGTCTTCGCCCCATGGCTTGGAGGCAATGCAACGCTCAAACTTCGTGAGTCATATGTTGACGTTAGCCTGGAGGCCGGAAGGAGCAGAACTTCGAAGATCAACCGTGCGTGTAGCGAGAGAGGGTCATCCGATGCTCAGAACCGAAGAAATTACTGCTCGAATTGGTGACGTGCTCGTAGCAAAGCTCGGGATTAGCCCAGACAGCGTTGTGGAAGTGGCGAACATCGAAGTGGATCTGGGGGCCACCAGCCTCGATATGGTCGAAACCATAATGTCGCTGGAGGATGAGTTCGACATTGAGATTTCGGATCGGGATGCTGAGAGCCTTAAAACCGTGGGCGACGTCATCGCGCTTGTGAAGAAAAAGTTCTAGGCGGCCGCGAGATCGACGTTCAAGCCTGCCAACGTTTCGCCAACGCCAAATCGAATACAACCAAGCGGCGGAACGCGCCGCCTGGAACGAGACGAGCCGGTTCCTGCGCCTACACCTCGGTCGATGGCGGTGGATTCACTGGTCACTAGTTTTAGATCTCGAGGGCGGCGACCGGCGGCAGGTGGCCCATCTCCTCGCTCGCATAGGCATCCGCTAGATCTTCCGGACCCTTCGGTCGACAAATCCGCAACTTACCAATATCGGGAATGTACGTGCTCACTCGTATCGGGTGTCTACGCGTTCAAGTGAGTCACTCGGCGGCTTATGATCGCGAGCGTCCCCTCGGAAAATTGTCCACCAAAGGACCACACACGCCAATACAAGTGGGATGAGCCAAGCGAGAATTTCGATGTAGTTCATCGCCGTCGCTCCTGGTTGCTGAGGCATCACACGCTCATCCGCTGCACAACGAATGTGGGAAACGGCACAGTCGCTGTCTCTGCATCTCGGTAAGGTTCGGCCCATCTCAGGCAACGGGGGAGACGGCAAATGTCAAATCTGCTGTTCAGCGTTCAGGGTCGTGCCAACCGCGCCAAGTTTTGGTTGGTCGCGCTCGGAATTGTCGTCGTCGAGGTGATCCTCTTCGCTGTGATTCTGGGCGGAGCGGCGCTGTCAGGCGATCCCGAACAGATCGCAGCGGCCATGGGGCCGGTTGCCAGCGTCGTGATCCTTGTTTTTGTCGTGATCGCGACGTGGATCTCAATCGCCGTCGCGGTGAAGCGCTATCACGACCGAAACAAGAGCGGCTGGTGGGTGCTGATCGTCTTCGTGCCGGTCATCGGCGGACTGTGGTACCTGATCGAGTGCGGCTTCCTGCGCGGCACGCCCGGCCCGAACACCTACGGTCCCGACCCGTTGGCCGCCGTGTGATCGCGGAGGAGGCGCGGCCGGCTACCTGCGCGCCGTGACAGACCACGCGTGCCCGGTTGGCTGGCAACACCCACCAACGGCGTTCCGCGCCCGCATGCCGCAGCGTGCTGTCACTGCCGTCCTGCGTGACATTGGCGTCCGCCCCAACATCTTGCGTTTTCGACCTGGTGCTAGCCATGCTTGCAGGCGTTTTGGCTGAGAGACTTTGCACCGTCGCTTGATGTCGCGGCGTCGATCGCCGACTACCGTACTTGTCATGACCACAGACCGCTTTTTCGCCGAGCCGGTGCCGCAGGACCTCATCGCGTGGTCCTGGCATGTCGTCGATCGCCAGATCGGCCGGCCAGTCGAGCATGCGCAAGGCCTGGGCGAGGAGCGTCACCGGCCGGTGACCCAGCGGCCGCTTCATCGGCCCGACAGAAGGGCAATAAACACGATTTCGACGATGAAGATGGCTAGGTTGAACCCGACAATCCATCCGAAGATGGCGACCAGCCATGAGCTCGCGGGCAACCGCGTTGCCCACCATACGGCCATGGCCGATGCAAACAAGGCAAAGGCAGAGCTGGCACCGACAGCCCAGGTCCTGTCTGCCGGTGGGGCAATTTCCGGCAACAACCAAAAGACAAGCGGAACAAGGGCGATAAGGGCGAAAGATAAGCCTGCGCCGAACAGCAGTGCCCTCAGCAAGCCCTTCATGAAGCTGATGATCGCCCGCGATGGAGGCCTGGTCTGTGGCATCCATCACAAAACATGCGGTCTGCCGCAGGTAAAATAGCACCATCCTCAAGGAGACGAGCGATGGCAGTCGATCGCCGCCTACTCAAGCTGCATGAGGCTTTGCGCCGATGCTCAGCGCCGCCCAACCGCGTCGTCACCATGGTCGCAAGGGTCACACCGGCGCTCGCAGTCGGGATCCGCGACCTTCCGGCCTTGGACCGCGGCGCCGGGATACCAGGCGGCAGGGTGCTGCCAGTTTGGATGGACGGGTCGGGCGCGCTGGAGATCGTCACATGGAACACAGGTGAAGCGTCCGACCTGCGTCGATATGGGAATCGGAGTCACGCCGAGGCGCAATTCTTCGAGTTCATGCGGGACCGCGAATTCAAGAGCGTCGATATCGAGATCAGTCATAGTCCTTGCACAGCATGCGCCGACATGCTGGTGGGCCTGTTGAAATCCATGAAGGCCAAGGGCACGACCGTCACGCCGGGTACAAATCGCCGCGTCGGCCAAAGGATCTATGTTGGTTCCGCGATAAAAACGCCACCCGCCATTCCGGCGACGCTTCGATGGGGCGTGCTGTTTGAAACGCCTCCTCAAGCTACCACGCCGCAATCCCTTCGTGGGTTGCATGATGTTGGGTGGCACATGGCAGCGCCGCGCACCGCGATCCCTAACGATGCCGGGACCCCGGCCATCACCTTGTTGTAAGAGGGGCCTCGGCTGGCACAAATGAAAAAGGGCGCCGAGGGCGCCCTTTCCTTGGTCGAGCGACCGGATCGGTCACTTTATATAGGGGCACTTGCCGTCCTTGAGCGGCCGGTACGCCTCGTCGCCCGGCACGGTGGCCAGGAGCTTGTAGATGTCGTCCTTGCTCTTGGACTCCTGCGGCGACTTCACCTGGAAGAGGTACATGTCGCGCACCAGGCGGCCGTCCTCGCGCAGCTTGCCGTTCTTGGTCATGACGTCGTTGACCGGGATCTCGCGCATCTTGGCCATCACCGCCTTGGCGTCGTCGGTGCCGGCGGCCTGCACGGCCTTGAGGTAGTGGTTGACCGAGCTGTAGGCGCCGGCCGTCAGCATGCTCGGGATCTTGTCGCGCTTGGCGCGGAAGCGCTTGGTCCAGGCGCGGGTCTCGTCGTTCATGTCCCAGTAGAACGCCTCGGTCAGCACCAGGCCCTGCGCCACCGGCAGGGTGAGCGAATTCACGTCGGTCGAGAAGACGAGGAGGCCGGCCAGACGCTGGCCGCCCTTGACGATGCCGAACTCGCCGGCCTGCTTGATCGAGTTGATCGTGTCCTGGCCGGCATTGGCGAGGCCGATGATCTTGGCCTTGGAGGCCTGGGCCTGCAGCAGGAAGGACGAGAAGTCCTGCGTGCTGAGCGGATGGCGGACGCCGCCCAGCACCTTGCCGCCCGATGCCGTCACAACGGCGGTCACGTCGCGCTCCAGCGCATGGCCGAAGGCGTAGTCGGCGGTGAGGAAGTACCAGGAGTCGCCGCCGCCCTTGACGATGGCGCCGCCGGTCACCTTGGCCAGGGCGTAGGTGTCGTAGACCCAGTGCGCGCCGGTCTCCGAGCAGGCCGGACCGGTGAGGTCGGCCGACGCAGCACCGGTGTTGATGTCGATCATGCCCTTTTCCTGGGCAATCTTCCGCACCGCGAGGGCCACCGACGAGGTGCCGATGCCGGTGATCATCTTCACGCCATCGACGTCGTACCAGCGCCGCGCGATCTGGGCGCCGATGTCGGGCTTGGTCTGATGGTCGGCCCACAGCAGCTCGATCGGCCGGCCGAGCACCTTGCCGCCGAAATCGTCGATCGCCATCTGGGCGGCCTCGACCTCGCCAAGGTTGAGATCGGCGTAAACACCGGAGAATCCTTCGGTGATGCCGATCTTGAGCGGTGTCGGCGCCTGAGCTTGCGCCAGGGCCACCAGGCCCAAGGCAGCCAGACCGGCGACGGCAACGGCCCCGCCGACACGGCGAACAGATTTACCAACTCTCATGTGCTAATCCTCCCAAAGCCATTTTACTCCCCACAACGCACCGAAATATCTAGCGGCCGCGCGAGCGCCGCGCCAGTGCTGGACAGCGGCGCCAAGCTTCGATTAATTCGCCAAGCCGCGGGGAGGCGGGATGGCCGAAGAAGAAGTAATTCTCAAGGCGGAAGGGCTGACGAAGGAGTTCAGGGGCTTCGTCGCGGTCAAGAACGTCGATCTCAGCGTACGGCGCCACACCATTCATGCCCTGATCGGGCCGAACGGTGCGGGCAAGACGACGTTCTTCAATCTGCTTACGCACTTCCTGACGCCGACGGCAGGCCGGATCCACTTCAAGGGCCGCAACATCACCGGCAGCTCGCCTGCGGCGATCGCGCGCATGGGGCTCGCGCGCTCGTTCCAGATCTCGGCGGTCTTCCCGCATCTTTCGGTCCGCGAGAATGTCCGTGTCGCCCTGCAGCGCAAGCTCGGCAACTCCTTTTTCTTCTGGCAGAGCGAGCGCGTGCTGAACCAGCTCGACGGCCGCGCCATGGAGCTGGTGACGGCCGTCGGCCTCGCGGCCTTTGCCGAGCAGCAGGCCGTCGACCTTCCCTATGGGCGCAAGCGGGCGCTGGAGATCGCCACCACTTTGGCGCTCGATCCCGAGATGATGCTGCTCGACGAGCCGATGGCGGGCCTGGGGCAGGAGGATATCAAGCGCATCACCGCGCTCATCCGCACGGTTGCGCGTGACCGCACCGTGCTGATGGTCGAGCACAACATGTCCGTCGTCGCCGATCTCTCCGACACCATCACCGTGCTGGCGCGCGGCGAAGTCTTGGCCGAGGGCCCTTACGCGACGGTGTCCAAGAATCCTGCCGTGGTCGAAGCCTATGTCGGGACGGGCCATGGCTGAGACATTGCTCAAGGTCCCCCTGCTCAAGGTGGAGGGCCTGCAGGCTTGGTACGGCGAATCGCACATCCTTCATGGTGTTGGCTTCGAGATCGGCCGCGGCGAGCTGGTGACGCTCTTGGGCCGCAACGGCGCGGGCAAGACCACGACCCTGAAGTCGGTCATGGGCATCGTCGAGAAGCGCACCGGCTCGGTGACCTTCGAGGGCAAGCAAACGATCGGCCAGCCGTCGGACACGATCGCCCGCCTGGGGCTGGCCTACTGCCCGGAGGAGCGCGGCATCTTCTCGAGCCTGAACGTCGAGGAGAACCTCATGCTGCCGCCGATGGTGCGGCCGGGCGGCATGAGCCTTGCCGAGATCTACCAGCTCTTCCCCAACCTGCAGGAGCGCCGGCGCAGCCAGGGCACCAAGCTGTCGGGCGGCGAGCAGCAGATGCTGGCGATCGGCCGCATCCTGCGCACCGGCGCCAACCTCCTGCTGCTCGACGAGCCGACCGAAGGCCTGGCGCCGGTCATCGTGCAGCGCATCGGCGAGATCATCCGCCAGCTCAAGGGCCGCGGCTTCACCATCCTGCTGGTCGAGCAGAACTTCCACTTCGCCGCCACCGTGGCCGACCGCCATTACATCATGGAGGACGGCCACGTCGTCGACATCATGACGGCGGCCGACGTGAAGCAGAACATCGGCAAGCTGCAGGCCTACCTGGGGGTGTAGAACCATGTTCGAGCTCATCGGAATCCCGCCCCAGGCCCTGTTCGGCCAGCTCCTGCTCGGCCTGATCAACGGCGCCTTCTACGCCATGCTGAGCCTGGGACTGGCCGTGATCTTCGGCATGCTGAACGTGATCAACTTCACGCACGGCGCGCAGTACATGATGGGCGCCTTCGCCGCCTGGCTGATGCTCGGCATCCTCGACGTGCCGTTCTGGGCCTCGCTGGTGCTGGCGCCGATCCTGGTCGGCCTGTTCGGTGTCGTGCTCGAGCGGGTGATGCTGAAGCGCATCTACCATCTCGACCATCTCTACGGCTTCCTGCTGACCTTCGGCCTCGCCCTGGTGATCGAGGGCCTGTTCCAGTGGAAGTGGGGCTCCTCGGGCGCGCCTTATCCCAGCCCGATCCCCGGCGGCTACAATCTCGGCTTCATGTTCATGCCGACCTATCGCGCTTTTGTCGTGGTGGCGGCGCTCGTGATCTGCCTTGCCACCTGGTACGGCATCGAGCGCACCAAGCTCGGCGCCTACCTGCGCGCGGCGACCGAGAACCCGACCCTGGTGCGCGCCTTCGGCATCAACGTGCCGCGCCTGATCACGCTCACCTACGGGCTGGGCGTCGGCCTGGCCGCGCTGGCCGGCGTGCTGGCGGCACCCATCCAGCAGGTCTCGGCGCTGATGGGCACCAACCTGGTGCTGGTGGTGTTCGCGGTCGTGGTGATCGGCGGCATGGGCTCGATCATGGGCTCGATCGTCACCGGCTTCGGCCTCGGGCTGATCGAGGGCCTGACCAAGGTGTTCTATCCGCCGGCGTCCAACACCGTGATCTTCGTGGTCATGGCGCTGGTGCTGCTGATCAAGCCGGCCGGCCTGTTCGGGCAGACCAAGTGATGGTGGGCCAAATGATGACGCCCAGCCAACGGCTGATCGTCGCTGCCGGCGTCGCCGCGCTGGCGCTGGCGGCGCCGTGGTTCGCCTATCCGGTGTTCCTGATGACGGCGCTCTGCTTCGCGCTGTTCGCCTGCGCCTTCAATTTGCTGCTGGGCTATGCCGGCCTGATGAGCTTCGGCCATGCCATGTTCTTCGGCATGGCGGGCTATTTCTATGGCCACGTCGTGAAGGCCTGGGACATGCCGCCGGAGCTCGGCCTGCTGGCGGGCGTCGGCGGCGCGGCGCTGCTCGGCCTGGTCACCGGCGCGCTGGCGATCCGGCGCCAGGGCATCTACTTCGCCATGATCACGCTCGCCTTCGCGCAGATGGTCTACTTCTTCTGCATCCAGGCGCCGTTCACCCACGGCGAGGACGGCCTGCAGGGCATCGTGCGCAAGCCGTTGCTGGGCGGCCTGATCCCGACCAAGGACGATCGCGTCCTCTATTATGTCGTGCTGGCGATCTTCCTGTTCGGCTACGGCGCCATCTACCGCTTCATCCATTCGCCGTTTGGCCAGGTGCTGAAGGCGATCCGCGACAACGAGCAGCGCGCCCTGTCGCTGGGCTACGAGGCCGATCGCTACAAGTTGCTGGCCTTCGTGCTCTCGGCGGCGCTGGCGGGCCTGGCCGGCGCCACCAAGGCTATGGTCCTGCAGTTCGCCACCCTGACCGACGTCAGCGCGGCGATGTCGGGCGAGGTCGTGCTGATGGCGCTGGTCGGCGGCCTCGGCACCATCATCGGCCCGGTGATCGGCGCCTTCGTCATCATCACCATGCAGAACTATCTCGCGGCCTCGGGCGAGTTCGTGCTGGTGATCCAGGGCGTGATCTTCGTGGTGATCGTCATGGCCTTCCGCAAGGGCGTCGTCGGCGAGTTCAGCGAGTGGTGGAGACGGCGCAGGACGCCGGGCGCGGCAAAGGCCGCGGACTGACAAGCCCGATGGTGGCGCGCTACCGCAAGATCGCGTGGCGGGTGTTGCCGTTGGCAGGGCTCGCCTTGGCTCTCGCCGCACCGTGGCTGAAGGCGCCGGCCACAGCCGTCATCCTGCCGGTCGTCGAACTTGTGGTGCTGATGGGCGTGGTATTCGCCTGCGTGCACCATGCCGACGTCATCGCCCATCGCACGGGGGAGCCGTACGGCACGCTGGTCCTTACCATCGCCGTCACCGTCATCGAGGTCGCCCTGATCCTGTCGATCATGCTGGCGGGCGAAGGCCGCCCGACATTGGCGCGCGAGACGGTCTTTGCCGTGATCATGATCGTGTGCAACGGCCTAGTCGGACTATGCCTCGTGCTGGGCGGGCTGCGCTATGGCGAGCAAGGCTTCCGGTTGCCGGGCACGAGCGCCTACCTGGTCGTGCTGATGCCCCTGGCGACGCTCACCCTCATCCTGCCGACCTACACCAGCAGCGCCCCCGGCCCGTTCTACACGCCAGCGCAGCTCGGCTTCGTGGCGGTGGCCACCCTCGCGCTCTATGGGGTGTTCCTTTACGTGCAAACGGTGCGTCATCGCGATTACTTCCTGTCCGATCTTGGCGGCGCCGGCGACGAGCACGGCGCACGACCGGCAACACGGCAGGTCTGGGAAAGCGTTGGGCTGCTGATCATCGGATTGGTGGCCGTCGTGCTGCTGGCCAAGGCCGTGGCGGGGTCGATCGAGGTGGCGGTCACGTCGGTCGGCGCGCCGAACGAGGCGGTTGGCCTCCTGGTGGCGCTGTTGGTGCTGCTGCCCGAGACCATGGCCGCGCTCGGTGCCGCTCGCCGTAACGAGCTGCAGAAGAGCCTGAACCTGGCGTTGGGATCGTCGCTGGCGACCATCGGTCTTACCATTCCTGCCGTCAGCATGCTGGCCCTGCTGCTGAAGGTGCCGGTGGAACTCGGCATCGACCTGCACGATACCGTGCTGCTGCTGCTGACCTTTGCCGTCAGCCTCGTCACGTTCGCCGGCGGGCGCACGAACATCCTGCCGGGCTTTGTCCATATGGTGCTGTTCGCAATATTCGTCTTCTTCGTTTTCATTCCATGAATTGAGGCTCTTGCCGGCTGCCCGCAATCGCGCAAGAACGTGGCACCGACCACAGGGGGAAACGTTCCATGCCCGACATGTCCGTGACTTTGTCCGACGACATCTTCGCCGAGCTGCGCAAGATCGACACGCCCACCATCACCAACGTGGTGGCGACCTATCCCGAAGAATCCGCTGTGCCTCGGCCTGTACAATCCGTGGACCGAGAACTGGTACAGCGACAGCACCATCCGCTGCCTCTATCCGGAGATGGGGCCGATCGTCGGCTACGCCGTGACCTGCGTCTACGGCCTGCCCGATCCCAACTTCGCGGGCCGGCTGTCGTTCATGGACGTGGTCGATGCGCTCGATGCCATGAAGAAGCCGACCATCCTGGTGATCCAGCAGAAGTGGCCGCCCGAGCTGCACAACAAGGCAGGCCTGGCGGGCGAGATGATGGTGAGCTCGATGATGGCGGTGGGCTGCATCGGCATGATCTCCAACGGCCCGTCGCGCGACATCGACGCCATCCGCAAGCTGCGCTTCCAGCTCCTGCTGGGCGGCGTCACCGCCGGCCACGGCGAGATGGCGGTGCAATCGGTCAACGTGCCGGTCTCGGTCGGCGGCATGGACGTGGCGCCGGGCGATCTGATCCACATGGACGAGAACGGCGCGGTGAAATTCCCGGCAGTGCATGCGCCGGCGATCGTCAAGAACGCCCGCGCCATGCTCGATGACGAGGCGCACCGGCTGGTCCTGCTGCGCAAGGCGCGCACGGCGGCCGAGGTACGGGCCGCTTCGTCGGGCGGCGCCTACACGCCCAAGAAGGGATGATCCGGCGGCATGTCCGCCGCTGAGACTTCCGACGCCGCCCGCCCGGCCCGTTTCGGGCTTGCGGCCAAGCTGTTCGCCATCCTGATCCTGCTGGGCGCCGTCGCCGTCCTGATCACCAGCGTTCTGGGCTACGTGCGCGCCCGCGACGCGCTCGAGCAGACGATCTTCAACCAGCTCACCGCGACGCGCGAGACCAAGTCCCACCAGGTCGAGATCTACTTCCGCAGCATCCGCGCCGAGATGCGGCTGCTCGCCCACTCCAAGATGGTGGTCGACGCCACGCGCGGGTTCCGTGAGGCGGTCGACGAGCTCGATGCCCGGTCGGTGCCCGACGACGTCCGCAAGCGCGTCGTCGACTGGTACGAGGCCGACTACATGCCGATGGTGCGCCGCCTGCTCGGCGACAAGGCGCCGATCGACGACTTCCTGCCGGTCGGGTCGGCATCGTATTTCCTGCAGGACTGGTACATCGTCGACAATCCCTACCCCAAGGACCGGCGCAAGCTGGTTGACGAGCCCTCAGCCGGCGGCACCTACAACAAGCTGCACGCGACCTATCACCCGCTGATGCGCACGGCAGCCTCGACGCTGAGCTTCGCCGACTTCCTGCTGGTCGACCATCGCAGCAGCCGCATCATCTATTCGGTCGAGAAGGAACCAGAGTTCGGCACCTCGCTGCGCGCCGGCCCGTATCGCGGCTCGAACCTTGCCGCCGCTGCCGCACGCTGCGGCCAGGCGCCGGATCCCTCGGCGACCTGCCTCGAGGACTTCGCCGACTACCTGCCGGCCAACGGCTCGCCCGAGGCGTTCATGGCGGCACCGGTGATCGACCAGGGCGTGGTGATCGGCGTGCTGGTGGCCCAGCTCTCGATCGACGAGCTCGACAGGATCGTCACCAGCAACCGGCGCTGGCGCCACGAAGGCCTGGGCGCCACCGGCGAAGCCTACCTGGTCGGTCCTGACTACCTGCTGCGCTCCAGCCCGCGCATGTTCTTCGAGAATCGCGACCTCTATTTCGAGCAGCTGAAGGGTGGCCAGACCACGGAGCACGACGTCGAGGACATCCGCCGCTACGGCACACCGGTGCTGCAGCAGCGCGTCGATACCACGGCGAGCCGCGCTGCCCTGGGCGGCGTCGAGGGCACGGGCGAGATCCTGGGCTATCGCGGCATTCCCACGCTGGCCTCGTGGGGACCGGTGCAGGTATCGGGCGTCAAATGGGCGCTGATTGCCAAGCTCGACTCCTCGGAGGCCTTCGCGCCGGTCCAGCGGCTGCAGCGCGACCTCATCATCGTGGGCGTGGTGGCGCTGCTGGTGGTGATCGTGACCGGCGCCTGGCTGTCGCGTTCGCTGCTCGGCCCCTTGCGCGAGCTCACCGCCGGCGTCCGCCGCTTCGCCGCCGGCGACCACAACGCTCACGTCCCGGTGCGCACGCGCGACGAGATCGGCCAGCTCTGCCTTGCCTTCAACGGCATGGTCGACGAGATCAACGAGAAGAACGTGGTGATCGAGGGCAAGAACCGCGAGAACGAGGAGCTGCTGCTGAACGTCCTGCCGGCGCCGATCGCCAATCGCCTGCGCGGCGGCGAGAAAGGTATCGCCGACGGCTTCGCCGAGGTCACGGTGGCCTTCGCCGACATCGTCGGCTTCACCCAGATGTCGTCGGCCATGCCGCCGGCCGAGGTCGTCACCCTGCTGAACGGCCTGTTCAGCCGCTTCGACGAAGCTGCGCGCGAACTCGGCATCGAGAAGATCAAGACCGTGGGCGACGCCTACATGGCGGTGTGCGGCCTGCCGGTGGAGGTGCCCGACCACGCCGCGCGTATGGTGCGCATGGCCATCCGCATGGTCCACATCACCCGCGAGCACGCCATGGAATACAAGGTCTCGATGACGCTCAGGGTCGGCATCAACAGCGGGCCGGTGGTGGCCGGTGTCATCGGCAAGAGCAAGTACATCTACGACCTGTGGGGCGACACGGTGAACCTGGCGAGCCGCATGGAATTGGGCGGCGTGCCCGACATGATCCAGGTGACGCGCCCGGTCTACGAGAAGCTGAAGGATCAGTTCGTGTTCGAGCCGCGCGGCGAGATCGAGGTCAAGGGCAAGGGTAACGTCGAGGCGTGGCTGCTGAAGATGTAGGGGCTGCGCCTCTTGCATCCGGACAGGACTTGGCGATCATCGCGTCCAAGGGAGCCTAAGCATGAGATCAGGTAGCCGCCGTCGCGTTCTGGCGATTGTCATATCGCTCGTCGCTGGATTTGGGGCTGCGGCGCCATCGTCCGCCCAGGACGCCGTCGCCGGCTGGCGAGTCGAATGCACCAGTGACGGCAAGGTCCTGGAATGCCGCGCCATCCAGCAGATGATCAACCGCGAGGACAAGCAGCTCGTGGCGCAGCTCACCGCGCGCATTGCGTCGGACACCAAGGCGCCAGCCCTCACGATCCAGCTTCCGTTGGGCATCAGCCTGACCGAGCCGGTCCAGCTCAAGGTTGACAACGGCGCCGTGGAACGCCTGCCGGTGCAGACCTGCACCAACGCCGGCTGCATCGTCAACGTGCCCCTGAAGGAGCCTTTGCTGGCGTCGCTGCGAAGCGGCACCACGCTCAAGATCGCGCTCCAGGATACCAACAAGCGCACGATCAACATCGACGTGCCGCTGCTTGGTTTCGGCCTCGCCTTCGACAAGGCGACAAAATAGGAGCGTCGAGGGCCCGATCCGTCGAATTTGGCCACAATAGACCGTCATATTGGGGGCAATTGGGCGTTGACCCCATTGAAAAATAGTCATTTTTGAGCAAATGGTGCCCCTGCGAAGGGGTCGGGACAGGCAGCGGGTAGTGGCAACGAACGGAACGATGAAACGGATCCTGAACGGGACGGTCGCGGTGGTGGCCGTCGCCGTGGCCGCGGCATGGATTGCCCACAGCCAGCAGGCCGCCAATGGCACGACGTCCGTGCTGCAGCCCAGCGGGCCGCTGATCGCGCGCGGTTACACCGAGGCTCCCTCGGGCACGGTGATGATCGCCAACGATCCCAATGGCGGTATGGTGCTGAAGGAACTGCGCATCAAGGAAGGGCAGACCGTCAAGCGTGACGAGATCATCGCCGTGATGGGCAATTATCCCGCGGCGGAGGTCAACTTGAAGATCGCCGAGAACAACCTGTTGAAGACGGAGCGGATGCGCGAGACCATCCTGAGAGGAACTCGTGTCGTCGACATCCAGCTCCAGGAAGATGCTCTGAAATCGGCGATCGAGAGCGATCGGCTGTCGGACATGCTGCGCAACCGCTCCGGCAAGCCGCCCAAGGAAAAGGAACTGGAAATCTGGTTGGCCGAGCAGAGCCTCAAGAACCAGCGGGCCAGCCTCGAGCTCAGCAAGCGGCGGCTGGCCATCGACCTCGACCAGAATGCCGTGGATATCATCAGGCTCAAGGCGGGCGTCGAACAGGCGTTGCGCCTTGTCGAGGAGTCCCTCGTCCGCTCGCCGATCGACGGCGTCGTGACCCAGATCAATTCGCGCCAGGGCGAGATGGCGTCGGGTCTCGGTATCGCCAAGGTCGTCGACATGAAGCAGTTGCGTGTCTTCGCAACGGTCGACGAGCTGCATCTGCCCCGCCTGAAGGTGGGTTCACCCGTCGAGGTGACTTTCCGTGGCAGCCCCACCGTGTACAAGGGCAAGATCGCCATCGACCCGATGTCCGTGAAACGCGAGAAGCGCAGCGAGGCCGATCTCGGCGTGGCCAACGTCCGCCAGATCGAGGTCGAGATCCAGGCCGACGACGGCGTCGCCTTCCCCGAGATGCTCGGGCGTGAGGCGCGCGTCACCTTCCTCTGAGTCGAGCCTCTGAGGCTGGGATTTCCACGTAGGCAAGTCGCCAACGGCGTGGAACATATTCGACACTCGCGGCGGCGTGGAATGCAGACACGCAGCTAAACGCACGGGAGCCGAAAGGGGAGAGAAACCCAAGGAGCGGAAATCCGAATGCAGCGGCCATAGACCTCACGGTGCGTAGGTAGCAACCACGTGGCCAGCCGGAGTGGCGACCGGCCCGCGAGATTAACCTGTGACAAGCCCTGAATCGCCCGCATTTCTCCTTGCAACTTGTGGCCGCTTCAGCGGTTTCTAGTGGATGGGCAGGTACTTGAAGTCCACGGCCGAGCTGGCCGGGGTCGGGGGGACGCGTCGGCGTTTGCAATCGCGGGCGCCTGGCATTTGCTGTTTCGACGATTTTCATGGCAACGACTGGCAGTCGCGGCTGGCCCGGGCCGCCGATTTGGGCCTCGACCACGCGTGTCTCAATCCCTTCCTCACTCGACCCAACGATCCGTTGCTGATCAGCGATCTGGCCAAGCCGAATCGCGGACTGGGGATCGGCGGTTCAATCGAACAAGCGGTCCATGAGATAGCCACGCTATGTGAACGTCGTGGCCTGCGCCTTTGCCTCGACGTCGTCCTCGACCGGCTGGCGGTTGACGGGGCCAGCGCCCACCAGGCGGGGGATCTGTTCGAGCGCCGGTATGCGAGCGATGTCGCCGATCCGCGCCTCGACAGTTCCATCACACATGCCGTCACGGTGCGGCCCGACGCCGACCGGATCGCATCCTGGTGGGCGTCGCACCTTGTGCGATTGGCCAATGCCGGCGCATCGGCCTTCCGCCTGCTGGGGCTCGGTCTTCTGCCGGCCGGTGCCTTGCGTGCGATCGTTGCCGCGACTCGCCGCGAAACCGATTGTGCCTTGTGGGCGTGGACGCCTGGTCTCGCCTGGTCGCGGCACGGCGAGCTCGCGGGTGCGGGCCTCGACGGCGTCTTCGCGTCCACGGCGTGGTGGGACGGAAATGCCGCTTGGTATGTCGAGGAACTCGATGCACTCGCCCGCATTGCCCCGGCCGTCGGCGTCGTCGCAGAAGCGCGCAGCCTGCCGGCCGATGCCGCCGCGCGGCGTCGTGCGTTGCGGCTCGCTGTTGCCACGACCGACGGCCTGTTCCTGCCGGAAGGCTTTGCCGCCGACGTTGAAGGCGAGGTCCGACAAGCGGCAACCGATCTCGACCGCGATCGGCGGGCGACGAAGGCCGTTCGCCGCCTGACGGGATCGTCGGCGGCCGTGACGGCGCTGGCACGTCTCGACGCGGCCGATCCACGGCAGGCGCAGCATGGACTTGTCGTGCTGATCAACAACGATTTGACCAGGGACCAGGCCGTGCCGGTGAGCCTCGATCCGCTCGATCCAGGGGCCGGCGCCATGCTAGGTGAACCTCGTCTGCTCGACGGACGATCGGTGCCCGATCGCCTGCAGCCAGGGGAAGTACTGATGGCTGAGCTCGACGCCGTCGATCCGGTAAAAAGCAAGCAAGCGCCCTCGGCCAGCGCCGCGACAACCCGCTCTCCGGTGGTGATAGATCGCGTCGTCCCCAAGGCGCCGGGCTTCGCGGTTCGCCGCATCATCGGCCGGCCGATCGTGGTGGAGGCCGACATCTTCGCCGACGGCCACGACGTCCTGGCGGCGGAGTTGCTGTGGCGCGAAGGCGGCAAGTCGGAGTGGCGGCGCTCGGCCATGACGCCGCTCGGCAACGACCGCTGGCGCGGCACCATGGTGCCTCAGCGTGTCGGCCGGCATTTCTTCACCATCGAAGCCTGGCGCGATGAGTTCGGCAGCCTGAGCCACGCTCTCGAGGTCAAGAGCCGTGCCGGTGTCGATGTCGCCGTCGACATCGCCGATGCCGCCGCCTATCTGCGCCGGCTGGGCCTTGGCGAGCTCGTCGCCAAGTTGGATCGTGCTGACGCAGAGGCCGCTGTCCCTCTGCTGACAGCTGCCGAAACGCATCGTCTGGTCGCCGCGACAGAGGTTCGTCATTTGCCTTGCCGGCACCCCGAGGTCGCCGTCGAGGTCGAGCGGCCGCAGGCCGAGTTCGCGAGCTGGTACGAGCTCTTCCCGCGCTCGCTGGGGACCTTCAACGACGTCATTGCCCACCTGCCGCGCGTGCGCGACATGGGGTTCGACGTCCTTTATTTCCCGCCGATCCATCCCATCGGCACGACCAATCGCAAGGGCCGCAACAATTCCCTGAAGCCCGCGCCCGACGATCCTGGCAGTCCCTACGCCATCGGCGCCCGCGACGGCGGCCATGATGCGATCCACGCCGCCCTCGGCACGCCGGAGGACTTCCGCCGGCTGGTGGCCGCTGCCCGCGAGCAGGGCCTCGAGATCGCGCTCGACTTCGCCATCCAGTGCTCGCCCGACCATCCCTGGCTCACCCAGCATCCCGAATGGTTCCGCCGCCGCGCCGACGGCTCGATCCGTTACGCCGAGAATCCGCCCAAGAAGTACGAGGACATCGTCAATGTCGACTTCTACGCCGAAGGCGCGATGCCCGAGCTGTGGCTGGCGTTGCGCGATGTCGTGTTGCACTGGGCCGGCGAAGGCGTACGTATCTTCCGAGTCGACAATCCGCACACCAAGCCGCTGCCCTTCTGGGAATGGATGATCGCCGATGTCCGCGGCCGGCATCCCGATGTGATGTTCCTGGCCGAGGCTTTTACGCGGCCGACCATGATGTATCGCCTCGGAAAGATCGGCTTCTCGCAGTCCTATACCTACTTCACCTGGCGCAACACCAAGAGCGAGATCACCGACTATCTGCGCGAGCTGACGACGACCGAAGTGGCTGACTACTACCGGCCGAATTTCTTCGTCAATACGCCTGACATCAATCCGTATTTCCTGCAGAGCTCGGGCCGCGCCGGCTTTCTCATCCGCGCCGCCCTGGCGGCGACCCTGTCCGGCCTGTGGGGCGTCTATTCCGGCTTCGAGCTCTGCGAGGCCGCGGCCTTGCCTGGGCGTGAGGAGTATCTCGATTCGGAGAAGTACGAGGTTCGGCATCGCGACTTCAATGCGCCCGGCAACATTGTGGCCGAGATCACCGCCCTCAACCGTCTGCGCCGCCTCCATCCCGCGCTGCACAGCCATCTTGGCGTGCGCTTCTATAACGCCTTCAACGATCAGATCCTGGTCTACGGCAAGCTGTCGCCCGATGGCTCGGAGATGATCCTGGTCGCCGTCAGTCTGGATCCCCACCACGTGCAGGAAGCGCCGTTCGAAGTGCCCTTGTGGGAGTGGAAGCTGCCCGACAACGGGTCTGTCGACGTCGAGGATCTCATGCGCGGCAGCCGCTTCGTCTGGCAGGGCAAGATGCAGCGCGTTCGCCTCGATCCGGCCGACCTGCCCTTCGCTATCTGGCGTATCGCACCGACGGGAGCCCGGCCATGAACGCACCCTTGGCCGCTGCCCAGCTGCCCGTTGCCCAGGACGCGCTCTGGTACAAGGACGCGATCATCTACCAGCTGCACATCAAGTCGTTCTTCGATTCAGACAACGACGGCATCGGCGATTTCCCCGGCCTGATCTCCAAGCTCGACTACATCGCCGAACTCGGTGTCAACACGCTGTGGCTGCTGCCCTTCTATCCGTCGCCACGGCTGGATGACGGCTACGACATCGCCGAATATACCGCCGTCCATCCCGAATACGGCACGCTCGACGACGCCAAGCAGTTCATCGACGAGGCCCATCGCCGCGGCATCCGCGTCATCACCGAGCTGGTGATCAATCACACCTCCGACCAGCATGCCTGGTTCCAGCGCGCCCGGCTGGCGCCGCCCGGCTCGCCCGAGCGGGACTTCTACGTCTGGTCGGACAATGACCAGAAGTACAGCGGCACGCGCGTCATCTTCATCGATACCCAGCGCTCGAACTGGACCTGGGATGCCGCCGCTAACGCCTACTACTGGCATCGCTTCTACGCCCACCAGCCCGACCTCAACTTCGACAATCCGGCGGTGCTGGATGCGGTGCTGGGTGTTATGCGCTTCTGGCTGGATCTTGGTGTCGATGGCCTCAGGCTCGATGCCGTGCCGTACCTGGTCGAGCGCGAGGGCACCAACAACGAGAACCTGCCCGAGACCCACGAGGTGCTGCGCCGCATCCGGGCCGAGATCGACACCCACTACCCCGGCCGCATGCTGCTGGCCGAGGCCAACCAGTGGCCGGAGGACACCAAGGAGTATTTCGGCAACGGCGATGAATGCCACATGGCATTCCACTTCCCGCTGATGCCGCGCATGTACATGGCGCTGGCCCGCGAAGATCGCTTTCCGATCACCGACATCATGCGCCAGACGCCGCAGATCCCCGAGACCTGCCAGTGGGCGATCTTCCTGCGCAATCACGACGAGCTGACGCTCGAGATGGTGACGGATTCGGAACGCGATTACCTCTGGCAGACGTACGCGACCGACCGTCGTGCCCGGCTCAATCTCGGCATCCGTCGTCGGCTCGCGCCGCTGCTCGAGCGTGACCGCCGCCGCATCGAGCTCATGAACTGCCTGCTGTTCTCGATGCCGGGCGCGCCGGTGATCTACTACGGCGACGAGCTCGGCATGGGCGACAACATCCGGCTGGGCGATCGCGACGGCGTGCGCACGCCCATGCAGTGGTCGCCCGACCGCAATGGCGGTTTCTCGCGCGCCGATCCGGCGGCGCTGGCGCTGCCCACCATCATGGATGCGCTCTACGGCTACGAGATCGTCAACGCCGAGGCACAGACGCGCGACGTCCATTCGCTGCTGCACTGGATGCGCCGCACCTTGGCCATCCGGCGCATGCACGGCGCCTTCGGCCGCGGCAGCCTGCGCTTTCTCTATCCAAAGAACCGTAAGGTCCTGGCCTATCTGCGCGAACTCAACGGCGAGGTCATCCTGTGCGTGGCCAACGTCTCGCGCACGCCGCAGGCGGTCGAGCTCGACCTCTCGGAATTCACCGGCCGCGTCCCCGTCGAGCTGAACGGCGGGTCGCTGTTCCCGCCGATCGGCCAGCTCACCTATCTGCTGACCCTGTCGCCCTACGGCTTCTACTGGTTCATCCTGACGACGGAGACCGACGCGCCGTCGTGGCACACCCCGGCGCCGGAGCCGTTGCCGGACTATGTCACCGTCGTGTTGCGCAGCCGGCTCGACCAGGCCCTGGAAGCCGCCGCGCCGGTGCTGGAACGCGAGACCCTGCCGTCCTACCTGCAGAAGCGCCGCTGGTTCGGTGCCAAGGACCAGACGTTGCAAAGCGCCCACATCGCCTATCTGGCCCAGCTCGGCGGCGAGCGCGACCTGTTGTTGTCGGAGGTCGAAGTCAAGACTGACAGTGGGACGACTCGCTGGCAGCTGCCCTTGTCGATGTGCTGGGACGACGAACCTTCGGCCGCGTTGCCCTCCCAGCTCGCCTTGGCGCGTGTTCGCCGTGGGCGGCGCGTTGGGCTGCTGACCGACGCCTTTTCTCTGGCGATCTTCGCCCGCCGCATGCTGGAGGCGCTGGCCAATGGCGAGCGTATCGATACGCCGGAAGGCCAGATCGTCTTCGAGCCCATGCCGGACAAGGTCGAGGTGCTGCGTCGCCCGGCCGACGCCCAGGTCATGTGGCTGACCGCCGAGCAATCGAACAGCTCGCTGACCGTCGACGACGCCGTGATGCTGAAGATCTTCCGCTCCATCTCGACAGGCCAACATCCCGAAGCCGAGATGAGCCGCTATCTGACATCCCATGGCTTCGCCAACGCGCCGGCGATGCTGGGCGAGGTGAGCCGTATCGGCCGCGACGGCGAGCGCCATGTGCTGGCTGTGGCACAGGCTTTCGTGCGTAACCAGGGCGATGCCTGGACCTGGGCCCTCAACCAGGCCAATCGCGCGTTCGACGCCACGGCGAGCCGCGAGGCCTCGGCGGAGGCCCGCGGTGACGATATCCGCGACTATCATGCGCTCGCCGCCACGATCGGTCGGCAGCTGGGCAACATGCATGTCGTGCTGGCGCGGTCGACGGACGATCCGGACTTTGCGCCACAACGCGCCACCGCCGCCGACGTCGATGCCTGGATAGAACGGGCGAGCGGGCTGCTCGCACGCGCGTTCGACGCCATCGCCGCGCGCGGCAGTTGGGATAACGAGACCATCGAGGCCGAGGCCAAGGCGCTGCTGGCCAACCGCGAGGCGTTGAACGGGGCGCTGCGGCAGCTCGGCCGCCAGGGCGAGGGCGGCCTGATGACGCGCATCCACGGCGATTTCCACCTTGGCCAGGTGCTGGTCGCCAGCGCCGATGCCTACATCATCGACTTCGAAGGCGAGCCGGCGCGCCCCGTCGAGGAGCGCCGGCGCAAGGCCAGCCCCTTGCGTGACGTCGCGGGGCTGTTGCGCTCGATCGACTATGCCGCCGCGACGACGCTCGATCCGAAGAACGTGCTCGCCAGCCGCCTCTCGCCGGGACGGCGCGATCGGCTGATGACGCGGCTGCGCGAAGGGGCGGAGAAGTCTTTCCTCGGAGCCTATCGTGAGGCCGTGACCGGCCTGCCTTCCATGGGCGGCCCGTCGCTGCTCGAGTTCTTCCTCGTCGAGAAGGCGGCTTACGAAGTCGGCTACGAGGCGGCCAACCGGCCGAACTGGCTGGTCGTCCCGGTGAGCGGACTCGCGCGCATCGCCAAGCGTCTTCTCAAGACCGCACGGAGCGAAGTGTGAACGAAATGACTAGACCGCAGCTCGACCGCGGCGAGGTCGAGGCGCTGATGACGGCGCGTCATCGCGATTCTTTCCGCGTGCTGGGGCCGCATGACGGCCCCGACGGCCGCGCCGTCCGTGCCTACCTGCCAGGCGCGCAGTCGGTCGAGGTGCTGCGCCGCGTCGATCGTGCCTCGCTCGGAGCGCTGTCCGAAGTGCAGCCGGGCCTGTTCGAAGGCCCAGTCGCCGACGCGTCGCCTTATCTGCTGCGGATCAAGTGGCCCTCGGCGGTGCAGGAGACCGAGGATCCCTATGCCTTCGGGGCTGTGCTGGGCGAGCTCGACTTGCACCTGTTCAACGAGGGCCGACACTTCCATCTGGCCGATGCGCTGGGCGCCAACGTCGCCACCGTCGACGGCGTGCCGGGCGTGCGCTTCGCCGTCTGGGCGCCCAACGCCGAGCGCGTCGCGGTGATCGGCGATTTCAACTCTTGGGACGCGCGGCGCCATCCCATGCGGTTGCGCTATCCGTCCGGCATCTGGGAACTGTTCGTGCCGCGGGTCGCCCCCGGCGCGCGCTACAAGTACGACATCATGGGCCCGGGCGGCGTGCGCCAGGCCGACAAAGCCGATCCGGTGGCGCAGCAGGCCGAGGTGGCGCCCGGCACCGCCTCGATCGTGCCCTCGCCGCAGCCGTTCCATTGGACCGATGACAAGTGGCTCGCCGGCCGCGCGCAGCGCCAGGCACCGCAGGCGCCGCTCTCGATCTACGAGGTGCATATCGGCTCGTGGCTCAAGCCCGGCGAGCCGCGCGGCTCGCTGTGGGATCTCGCCGTCGAGCGCCTGATCCCCTACATCGTCGAGCTCGGCTTCACGCATGTCGAGCTGCTGCCCATCACCGAGCATCCGTTCGGCGGTTCCTGGGGTTACCAGCCGCTCGGCCTGTTCGCGCCGTCCGCGCGGTTCGGTCCGCCCGAGGCCTTCGCCCGCTTCGTCGATGCGCTGCATGCCAACGACATCGGCCTGCTGCTCGACTGGGTGCCGGCGCATTTCCCGACCGATCCGCACGGCCTGGCGCGCTTCGACGGCACGGCGCTCTACGAGCATCTCGACCCGCGCGAAGGCTTCCACCGCGACTGGAACACCTACATCTACAATTTCGGCCGCCGCGAGGTGCAGGGCTTCCTGATCGCAAGCGCCCTGCACTGGCTGGAGCGCTATCACGTCGACGGCCTGCGGGTCGATGCCGTGGCGTCGATGCTCTATCGCGACTACAGCCGGCCGGCCGATGCCTGGATCCCCAATGTCTACGGCGGCCGCGAAAACCTCGAGGCCGTGGGCTTCCTGCGCCATCTCAACGCCGTCGTGGCCGAGCGCTGCCCCGGCGCCATCGTCGTCGCCGAGGAATCGACGGCCTGGCCCGGCGTCACCCAGGCGCAGCCCGATGGGCTGGGCTTCTCCTACAAATGGAACATGGGCTGGATGCACGACACGCTGCGCTACATCGAGCATCAGCCTATCCATCGCGCCTACCACCACGACGACATCACCTTCGGCCTGCTCTACGCCTTCTCGGAGAAGTTCATCCTGCCGATCTCGCACGACGAGGTCGTGCACGGCAAAGGCTCGCTGCTCGGCCAAGATGCCGGGCGACCGTTGGCAGCGCTTCGCGAACCTGCGCGCCTATCTCGGTTTCATGTGGGCGCATCCCGGCAAGAAGCTGCTGTTCATGGGCTGCGAGATCGCCCAGCCGCACGAATGGAACCACGACGCCGAGCTCGACTGGGGCCTGCTCGGCGATCCAGCCCATGCCGGCGTCCAGCGCCTGGTGCGCGACCTCAACCGGCTCTACGCGGCGGAGCCGGCCCTGCACCGGCGCGACGCCGAGCCCGAAGGCTTCCGCTGGCTGATCGGCGACGATCGCGCCAATTCGGTTTTCGCCTTCCTGCGCCAGGGCCGCGAAGGCGATGCCCCGGTCCTGGTCGTCTGCAACATGACGCCGGTGCCGCGGCATGGCTATCGCATCGGCGTGCCGCGTCCCGGCCGCTGGCGCGAGGTCGCGAACACCAATTCGCGCTTCTACGGCGGCAGCGATCTCGGCAACGACGGCGGGGCCGTCGCCCATGACCAGCCCGCGCATGGCGAGGCTCAATCCGTGCTGCTGACCCTGCCGCCGCTCGCCACGGTGATGCTGCGCGCGGAGGGCTGAGATGGCGTGGCCCGATCGCCTGCTGGCGGGTTCGCCTTATCCGCTGGGCGCCACCTGGGATGGGCTCGGCACCAACTTCGCGGTGTTCTCCGCTCACGCCACCAAGGTCGAGCTCTGCATCTTCGATCCGTCAGGCCGGCGCGAGATCGTGCGCTTCCAATTACCGGAATGCACCGACGAGGTCTGGCACGGCTACATGCCCAACGCGCGCGCCGGCCTGATCTACGGCTATCGCGTCTACGGGCCGTACGAGCCGCAGAACGGCCATCGCTTCAACCATCACAAGCTCCTGCTCGATCCCTATGCCAAGCGCATCGCGGGCGAGCTGCGTCCGTCCGATGCGCTCTACGGCTATCGGGTGAATTCGCCGCGTGGCGACCTCTCCTTCGATCGGCGCGACAGCGCCCCGGGCATGCTGAAGGCTGTCGTCACCGACGACAGCTTCAACTGGGCCGATGACCGGCCACCCAACGTGCCGTGGGCCGACACGGTGATCTATGAGGCCCATGTGCGCGGGCTGAGCATGCTGCGCCAGGACCTGCGGCCCAACGAGCGCGGCACCTTCGCGGCAATCGGCGATCCGCACTTCATCGACCACATCAGGCGGCTCGGCATCACCGCGGTCGAGCTGATGCCGGTCAATGCCTTCGTGCAGGACCGCAACCTCCTGCAGAAGGGCCTGCGCAACTACTGGGGCTACAACACCATCGGCTTCTTCGCGCCCGAGCCGCGCTACCTGTCGGACAACACGCTCGATGAGATGCGCATCGCCGTCCGCCGCCTGCACGCCGCGGGCATCGAGCTGATCCTCGACGTCGTCTATAACCATACCGCCGAGGGCAGCGAGCTGGGACCGACCATGTCGTTCCGCGGCCTCGACAATGCCAGCTACTACCATCTCGTCGCCGACAATCCGCGCCATTGCGTCAACGACACCGGCACCGGCAACACCGTGAACCTCGCGACGCCGCGCGTCCTGCAGATGGTGATGGATTCGCTGCGCTACTGGGTCACCTCCTTTCGTGTCGATGGCTTCCGTTTCGACCTCGGCGTCACCCTCGGCCGCGAGGCGCACGGTTTCGATCCCGGCTCCGGCTTCTTCGACGCCATCCGCCAGGACCCGGTGCTGTCGCGTGTAAAGCTGATCTCCGAGCCGTGGGACATCGGGCCGGGCGGCTACCAGCTCGGCAACCATCCGCCGGGCTTCGCCGAATGGAACGACCGGTTTCGCGACGGCATCCGCCGCTACTGGCGCGGCGACGAGGGCCAGCGCTCGGATTTCGCCGGCCGCCTCGCGGGGTCGGCCGACTTCTTCGACAAGCAGGGCCGACGGCCGTGGGCGTCGATCAACTACGCCGCCAGCCACGACGGCTTCACCCTGGCCGACACGGTGAGCTATGCCGAGCGCCACAACGAGGCCAACGGCGAGGACAACAACGACGGCCACGCCGACAACTACTCGGCCAACTGGGGTGTCGAGGGACCGACCGACGATCCCGCCATCCTCGATACGCGCCAGCGCCTGCAGCGCGCGCTGCTCGCCACCGTGTTCCTGGCACAGGGCACGCCCATGGTGCTGGGCGGCGACGAGTTCGGCCGCACGCAGAAGGGCAACAACAACGCCTACTGCCAGGACAATGAGATCTCGTGGGTCGACTGGAAGCAGGCCGAGGGCGAGGAGGGCAGGAACCTTGCCCGGTTCGCCGCCAGGATCACCGACCTGCGCCGCCGCCACGCGGTGCTGCGCAGCACCCGCTTCATGCACGGCCGGGACGAGCTGGTGGAAGGTATTCCCGACATCGCCTGGTTCGACGTCTCCGGCGAACTGGTCTCCAACGACTCATGGAACAACCCCAAGGAGCAGCGCCTGGTGCTGCGCCGCGCCGGCCGCAATGGCGACGGTGCGATCTCGATCCTGACGGCGTTCTTCAACGCAACAGGTGAGCCACAGCTCTTTCGCCTGCCGCCGCCCGGCCGCCCGGCGCGGCTGCTGGTGGACAGCGCCGAGCCCGATGCGCCCGAGCGCTACCTCAGCAGCGACGACCTGATGATCGGCCCGCGCAGCGTCGTGTTGACCGTGAGCAGCCTCAAGGACCGGCCGCCATGACCAGCTTCGCGCGCGACCTGCCGTTCGGCGCCACGTTGGTCGATCCGGACCATACGCGCTTTCGCCTGTGGGCCCCCGGCCAGCTTGAGATGGCGGTCGAGGTCGAAGGGTTGGGCAGGGTGCCGATGACGCGCGATGCGGAGGGCTGGTTCGACGCCGAGGCGGCATGCGGGGCAGGGGCGCGCTATCGCTATCGGCTGGCCGACGGGGTTGCCGTGCCCGATCCGGCATCGCGTGCTCAAGCGCGCGACGTGCACGATCCCAGCCTGGTCGTCGATCCGCGCGGCTATCGCTGGCGGCATCCGGAGTGGCGCGGCCGCAAATGGCCGGAAACCGTGCTCTATGAGCTGCACGCCGGCAGCCTGGGCGGCTTCGCCGGTGTCGCCGCGAGGCTGCCCGACCTGGCTGAGCTCGGCATCACCGCCGTCGAGCTCATGCCGGTCAACGATTTCCCCGGCCAGCGCAACTGGGGCTATGACGGCGTGCTGCCGTTCGCGCCCGACGCCGCCTATGGCGCGCCCGACGAACTGAAGGCCCTGGTCGATGCCGCGCACGGCCTCGGCCTGATGGTCTTCCTCGACGTCGTCTACAACCACTTCGGGCCGGACGGGAACTATCTCGCCGCCTATGCGCCGGGCTTCTTCCGCACCGACATCGCCACGCCGTGGGGTGCTGCCATCGATTTCCGCCGGCCCGAGGTGCGCCGCTTCTTCACGGAGAACGCGCTCTACTGGCTGATGGAATACCGCTTCGACGGCCTGCGCTTCGACGCCGTGCATGCCATCGCAGCACCCGACTGGCTGGACGAGATGGCGGCCGAGGTCCGCGCCACCGTCGAGCCGGGCCGCCATGTCCATCTCGTGCTCGAGCACGACGGCAATGTGGCCGATCATCTGCGACAGGGCTTCGACGCCCAGTGGAACGACGACGCCCACCATGTCCTGCATGTCCTGCTTACCGGCGAGGCCGACGGCTACTATGCCGACTATGCCGATCGCGCCGGCCGAGCGCCTGGCGCGCTGCCTTGGCGAAGGCTTCGCCTACCAGGGCGAGCCCTCGGCCTACCGCAAGGGCGAGCGCCGCGGCACGCCCAGCGCCGATCTCGCCGCCACCGCGTTCGTGCTGTTCCTGCAGAACCACGACCAGGTCGGCAACCGGCCGTTCGGCGACCGGCTGGTCGAGCGCGTCGATCCCGTGGCGCTCGAGGCGGCGATCGCCCTGCAGCTCCTTTGCCCGCAGATCCCGCTCATCTTCATGGGCGAGGAGGGGGCCAGCCGCACGCCCTTCCTGTTCTTCACCGACCATCACGGCGAGCTGGCGAAAGCGGTGCGCGAAGGGCGGCGGCGCGAGTTCGCGGCCTTCGCCGGCTTCCACGACGGCGAGACGGCCGAATCGATTCCCGATCCCAACGCGCTCGCGACCTTCGAGAGCAGCGTCCCGGTCGCCGAGGACACCGACAGGCGCGCGCTGTACCGCCGCCTGCTGGCGCTGCGCGCCGCTGCCCTGGCGCCGCATCTTGCCGGCGCACGCTCGATGTCGGCCAAGGCTATTGGTCCGGCCTGCGTCGCGGCGCGCTGGCGCCTGGGCAACGGCGCGGTGCTGGCGCTGGTCAGCAATCTCGGCCGCGACGACTGTGCGGTCGATCCGCAGACGGGTGACCTGTTGTTCGAAAGCCGCGCCGGCGCCAGCGAAGACGTTCGCGCCGGCCGCCTGAGGGGCCCTGCCACCGTTGCCTTCCTGGACCCCGCGGCCAAGAGCAGCGGATGAACGAGGAAGCGGTCCTGGCCCGCGCCCGCGCAGCCGGCGTGGCCGTCGACTGGACTGATGCCATGGGCCGCCCGCAGCGGGTCAGGACCGAATCGCTGCGCCGGCTTCTCGAGGCGCTCAATGGCATCGATGCAGCGATCGGCGTGCCGCCGCTGGTCACGGCGCGCATTGGCCGACCGATCGCGATCGCCGGCATCGACGGCGACCATTCGGCCGAGCTGGTGCTGGAAGACGGTGAGACGAAGGCCGTTGCCATCCGCGCTGGCACGCTGCGCGGCATCGGGCGGCTGGGCTATCACCGCCTGCGCTTCGCCGATCGCGAGATCACGCTGGCTGCCGCGCCGCCGCGCTGCGTCACCCTGCAGGACATCGGCGGCGGCGAGCGGATGTGGGGCGTGGCGGCTCAGGTCTACAGCCTGCGCCGCACCGGCGATGGCGGCATCGGCGACGCCGGCGCGGTGCGCGAGCTTGCCGAGGCGGCGGCGCGTCACGGCGCCGACGCCGTGGCCCTCAGCCCCGTGCACAGCCTGTTCCCGCATGATCCGGCACGCTACGGCCCTTACTCGCCGTCGAGCCGGCTATTCCTCAACCCGCTCTACGCCGATCCCTCGGCGACCTTCGATGCCGCCGCCGTTGTTTCCGACGACGCCTTGCAGCGCGCGGCGTTGATCGATTGGCCCGCCGACGGCGCCGCCAAGTTCGCCCGCCTGCGCGCCCTGTTCGACGAGTTCGACGAGATGGACACGCCGCTGCTGCGCGAGTTCGAGCGCTTCGTCGTCGAGGGCGGCGATTCCCTGCGCCAGCACGCCCGCTTCGAGGCCGAGCAGGCGCCCGATGGAACGTCAGGTCGCTCCGAGCGCTATTACCTGTTCTTGCAATGGATCACCGCCCGCTCCTTTGCCGCCGCGCACCGGGCGGCCAAGGCGGCCGGCATGCGCATCGGCCTGCTGAGCGATCTCGCGATCGGCATGGACCGCGCCGGCAGCCATGCCTGGGCGCGCAGCTCCGACCTGCTGATGGGCCTGTCGATCGGCGCGCCGCCCGATGCCTTCAATCCGCACGGCCAGGATTGGGGCCTGACCGGCTTCTCGCCGTACGCCCTGGTGGCCACCGGCTTCGAGCCTTTCCTCGCCACCCTGCGTGCCGCCCTCGCCTATTCCGGCGGCGTGCGCATCGACCACATCATGGGCCTGATGCGCCTGTGGCTGATCCCGCGCGGCCAGCCGGCGGGCGAAGGCGCCTATCTCGCCTATCCGCTGGAAGACCTGCTGGCTCTTCTGGCCCTCGAATCGCATCGCCACGGCGCGGTGGTGATCGGCGAGGATCTCGGCACCGTGCCGCCCGGCTTCCGCGCCCGCCTGCGCCGCGCCGGCATCGCCGGCATGGACGTGCTGTGGTTCGAACGCACGCGATTGCACTTCAAGAAGCCCTCGCGCTGGCGCGCCGACGCCGTCGCCATGACCACCACCCACGACCTGCCCACCGTGGCCGGCTGGTGGAACGGCGAAGACATCCGCACCCGCCGCGCGCTCGGCCTCGGCGCCGCCGGCGAAGACCAGGCGCGCCAGCAGGACCGCGCGCGGCTGTGGCGCGCCTTTGCAAAGGCCGGCCTCGATGGGCCGATGCCGTCCGCCGACCAGCCGGCGCCCGCCGTCGAGGCGGCGTTGGGCTACGTGGCACAATCTCCCTCGACACTGACGCTGGCGCCGCTGGAAGACCTGTTGGGGCTCGCCGAGCAGCCCAACCTGCCGGGCACGATCGACGAGCATCCCAACTGGCGCCGCCGCCTCGAACCGCCGGCGCGCGAGCTGTTCGAGGTGCCTGCGGTACGCCATCGCGTCGATATCATCCGCCGCCATCGCCGATGACGCCCCCGTTCCTGACTCCGGGGGCCACGCTGCGCCTGCAATTCCATCGCGGCTTCACCTTCGCCGATGCCGAGGCCCTGGTGCCGTACGTCGCGCGGCTCGGCATCAGCCACCTCTACGCCTCGCCCATCGCCACGGCGCGGCCGGGCTCGCAGCACGGCTACGACGTGATCGACGCCACGCGCGTCAATCCCGAGCTGGGCGGCGAGGAAGGGTTGCGCGTCCTGTCGTCGGCGCTTGCCGCGGCGGGCTTGGGGCTGATCCTCGACATCGTGCCCAATCACATGGCGGCCGATGCGGCCAACGCCTGGTGGGCCGACGTGCTGCGCCACGGCCGCGCCAGCCGCTTCGCCCGCTTCTTCGACATCGACTGGGAGGCCGCCGACAAGATCCTGCTGCCGATCCTCGGCCGCCCGCTCGACGAGGTCCTGGCTGCGGGCGAGCTCGAGCGCGACAGCGATGCCTTCCGCTACTTCTCCCATCGCCTGCCCGCCGTCGACGGTGGCCTGGAAAGCCAGCACTGGCGGCTGGCCTGGTGGCGCAGCGCCGGCGACCGCATCAACTGGCGGCGCTTCTTCGACATCAACGAGCTGGTCTGCCTGCGCATGGAGGAGCCCGAGGCCTTCGAGGCCGTTCATGCCCTGCCGCTCCGCCTGCACGCCGAGGGCATCGTCGACGGCCTGCGCATCGACCATGTCGATGGCCTCGGCGATCCCGCCGCCTATTGCCGGTCGTTGCGCGCGCGCCTCAGGCCCGGCGCCTGGCTCGTGGTCGAGAAGATCCTGCTCGCCGGCGAGAGCCTGCCGGCCGACTGGGGCTGCGACGGCACCACCGGCTACGACTTCATGGACGAGGTGAACGCCCTGCAGCACGACGCAGCGGGCGAGCGCGTGCTGGCCGAGGCCTGGTCGGCGCTGAGCGGCCGGCCCGCCGACTTTGCCTTTGAGGAGGAGCCCGCCCGCCGCGAGATCTTAGCGCGCAGCTTCGGCGCCCAGCTCGACGCCTGCGCCGCCTCCTTCGCCGGTGGCGAGCTCAGCACCCCGCTGCTGCGCCGTATCCTTGGCGAGCTGCTGGCGCATTTCCCGGTCTATCGCACCTACGGTCGCGACGGCGTGCTTTCGGCCGCCGATCGCGCCGTGCTCGACCGCGCCGCCGCCGGCGCGCGCCGCACCTGCCTCGCGACCGACCGCTGGGCGATCGATCCCGTGCTGCGCCGGTTCGGCGAGCGCGACCGCGCCCGCGGCCTCGCGCGCTTCCAGCAGCTCAGCGCGCCGATCGCCGCCAAGGCGGTCGAGGACACCGGCTTCTATCGCTGGGGCCGCCTGCTGTCGCGCAACGATGTCGGCTTCGACCCCGCCACCTTCGCCCTCGACGCCGACGCCTTCCACCGCCGCATGCAGGTGCGCCGGACCGACTGGCCGCGCGCGCTGCTGGCCACCGCCACCCACGACCACAAGCGCGGCGAGGATGTGCGCGCGCGGCTCGCGGTGCTGAGCGGCATGGCCGCCGAATGGGCGGCCCTGCAGCGGGACTGGGTCGAGGCCAGCCGGCCGCTCGCGCGCAACGGCGCTCCTGGCCCCGGCGACGTCGCCCTGTTGCTGCAGACGATTGTCGGCGCCTGGCCCTTCGATCTCGAGGCCGGCGACTCTGCGGGCCGGCGCGCCTTCGCCGAGCGGCTGGTCGCGTGGCAGCAGAAGGCGCTGCGCGAGGCCAAGCTCGCCAGCGACTGGGCCGCCATCGACGAAGCCTATGAGGCGGCGGCGCGCGACTTCACCGTCGCGCTGGTCGCCGAGGCGGCGCTGCCCGACCTGCTGCACCGCATCGCCGCCCTGGTGCAGCGCATCGCCCCGGCCGGCGCGCTCAATGGCCTGGCACAGTGCCTGCTGCGCATGACAGCGCCGGGCGTGCCCGATCTCTACCAGGGTGCCGAGCTCTGGGACCTGAGCCTGGTCGATCCCGACAATCGACGGCCGGTCGACTGGCCGCGCCGCCTTGCCGGCCCGCCGGCCGGGCCGCTGGTCGAGCTGGCCGCCCATTGGCGTGACGGCCGGATCAAGCAGGCCCTGATCGCGCGGGCTCTCAGGCTGCGCCAGCGCCTTTCGCCGCTGTTCGAGGACGGCGACTATCGGCCGGTCGCGCTCGAGGGGCCGCTGGCCGATGCCATGATCGCCTTCGTCCGCCGGCGGCCGGAATCCTGGGCGCTGGTGGTGGCGCCGCGGCTGGCGCTCAGCCTGCCCCTGGCGCCGCACGACGTGCGCCTTGTGCCCGATGGCTGGCGCGACACCGCTCTTGTGCTCGACGACGTTCCCGACGGCGCCACGAGCGCTCTCGACGGCGCGCCGCTCGAGGTCGCCGCCGGTCGCACGTCGCTCGCCGCCCTGTGTGGAACGCTGCCCCTGGCGCTCGCCTGGGTCGACACGACGGCGCACGCCAAGGTGCCGCTCTATCCCTGACCGCGGGGGCCTCCTTCAAGGACACGCAAATGCCACGGAACCGGGCCTTCGTTTCTGATAACGGCTCGGCCTCTGGTTCGGGGAGGGGAAACATGCCGATCCAATGGGGTGTGAATCATGCAGCGCGGCTCGTTTCGGCCAAGGCCACGGGCGAGCTCGGCAAGGCAGACATCGAGGACTATCTCGACGGGCTCGTGGCCGCGGCCACCCTGTCTTACCGCAAGGTCCTGGATATGGCCGGCAGCCGCCTGGCCTTGACCGACGACGACATGTTGGCAATCGGCGCGCGCATCCGTGCGCACGAAGCCCGAGGGCCGATGGGCAGCGTCGCCGTCATCGCGGGCTCGGATGAGCTCTACGACCAGATCAGGCAGTTCGAGAGCGTCGTCGATGCTCACCGGCCGCTGAAGATCTTTCGCGATGCCGAAATGGCGTACGCCTGGTTGAGCGCCGGGCTGCCCGTCGGTGTCGAGCTCAACGAGACCAGGCGCGCAGCGGCGCGACCGGCGGCCTTGAGCGCTGTCTGACCGGTCTGTCCGTCGACCCGTCTGGCCTCCCCGTTTAGCCGCCCTGCGGGAAGCTCGCCGAGAACGTGATCCCCGGTCCGCCGCTGTAGGGGCTGTAGTAGGGATTGGCATAACCGTAGCGCGGATAGCCGTAGCCATACGCAGGATAGCGCGCCGGCGCATAGTAGCCGTAGCCCGGCCCCGGTGCGGCATAGCCCTGGCTGTAGCCGTAGTAGGGACGATCGTAGCCGTAGTCGTTGGTGCAGCCGGCGCCGAGCAGGGCAAGCGCAGCGAGGCTGGCGATCGGAACCATGCGTTTCATGGCGACCTCCTTCTGCTGGATCTTGCAGAGAACCAACTCGACCGCTTGCGGTTGCCGGAACCCGACAGACCGCTGACCGCGGCACCTTGAGATCGAGTTCATCGCGTTGGACGCATCGCCTTCGAACCATCGCTGCGTCGCGGGCGGCGGTGACGGTCCGGTCCCGCTCAGTCCAAACGGGGGGAAGCCGAAGCTATGCGGAACCGGACCGGCCACTGCAACGAAGAAGGTGGCAGTAGACCAACATCGACGGCGTGGGCGCGGTTGCCGTCGGCGCGCGATTTCGCAGCTGTCGCGGCTACGCAGGCGGAACCCGGCGGGACGCGGCAATCCGGTTCCACACGAACAGCACCACGACGGCGCCCAGGGTCGCGGCGATGAAGCCCGCGCCCTGGTCGGGCCGGTACCATCCGACGGCCTGGCCGATGAAGGTCGCCACGAAGGCACCGGCGATGCCGAGGCCGGTCGTCAGCAGGAACCCCGCTGGCTTGTTGGGGCCCGGCGCCAGCAGGCGGGCGATGACGCCCGCCACGAAGCCGATGACGATGATCCAGAGAATGCCCATGGCGCCTCTCCTACGAGGGGCCCGCCGCGCGCTCCACGTCCTGCGGCGCGGGCAGCCGTCCTTGTGGCGTCAGCTCGTCGACTGCCTCGGGCAGCTGTTCGCTGAGGCCGGCCAGCAAGGCCTCGCGCGAGAGGCCGGTCCGCTCGGTCAGGAACGCGATCTGCTCGGCCGTCAGCACCTGGCTGAGATCGGAAGGCGCGATGGGTTTGTTGTCCCCCGTGCCGACCCACGAGTCGGCGACGTCACCCTTGCCCGCGTTCTGGAACTGCTTGACGAGATCGCCGAGGCCGCCGCTCAGGATCCCGCCCAGGCCGCTCAGGCCGCCATTCAGCAAGTCGCCGAGACCGCCGCCTGGCGTCGCCATGCCCGAGCCGGCGCGTGGCCCCGCACCACCGAAGCTCTTGACCGCCTTGTAGGCGAGCAGGCCGAGCAGGGCCATGGTGATGGGCGACATCCCGCCGCCGCCTCCATGGCCGCGCGGGCCGTTGCGCATTCCCGTCAGTACGTCGAGCAATCCCATCGTCAGACTCCATTCTTGTGTGGGTCGGCAGCGGTCGATGCGTCGGCGACGGCGACCTCCGGCTTGATCTGCTCTACGATCCGCAGCGTCTCGCGTTCCACCTCGGGGGAGCAATCGATGCAGAGCGCCTGGGCGTACAGGCCTGTTTCTTCAAGGTCGCCGCGACCGTCGCGCGGTCGATCAGGCCTTGCTTGAGCAGCGCCTGGACGAAGGACACGCTGATCGCCAGCGCGTGGCGAGGCCGTGCGGTGATGGCGGATCGTCAGCCATCGCGGCTTCCCCATCGGCGTCTCATGACAGGCCTTCCATGGCGTGTTCCTCCGTGCGCAGGTCAACGGACGGCCAAGGGTACGGTTGCGAACGGCCGGGTCGCCGACGATCGTTGGCTAGCGCGTGGCGGAAGAGAGAGCCCCATAGAGAGTGAGCTTGCCGGCCGGTCCCTGGAGCATCAGCGTCCAGTCGGTGAACTGCGACGCCTCGGTGCAGCCCCGGCCGCGGCCGTGCACGATCAACGTTGCCTTTTGATCGCCGTTCTCGAGCAGGGGCGCAGCACGCCGGTCGCCTTCGCCATCCCCGTCAGTTGCCATTCCTTGTAGAAGGCGGGGCCGAGGCCTGCGTCGGGTTCGCTGCCGCGCGGATCGACCTCGAAGATCGAGATCGTGCCGGGAAGGATGAATGTCACCTCGCTCGCACGGCTGGCGTCGCCGCGGAAGGCGAACACGATCTCGGTCTTCGTCTGCGTGACCGCGAGCTGCAGGGTCGTGTCGAAGTCCTTCAGGTCGATGGGATGGTCGGCCGTGCTCTGGCCGACGAAGGCCTCCTTGGCGAAGGTCATCTGCGCGATCGTGTCGAGCCGCTGGTCACCGAGCTTCTCGACTTCGACGTAGCGCCCGGCTCGGTTGGTGCAACAGGCGCAGGCCTGCGCCGTGTCGGTCGCCAACCACAACGTCACGAGCGCCGACGCCAGGCCGGCCAGGGTGTGGAGATGGCGTGTCATGATTGGCCGCGCTGCCGCTCATGCTGACGGCTTTGCCGCGTTGTCGCCACGGCAATCTCCAGGCGCGCGCGGCTGCGAGGAACGGGCCTCAGGCCCGCAGCTCGCTGCGAAGGCTGAGATAGGGCATCGGCGGCGCGTCCGTGAGGGCGAGCGCCCGCAGGGCCGCCGCACAGACGATCCGCGGGTCGGACGAGATCGTGTAGAGCCCGTCGGGCAGCAGCGACTTGGCGTACTTGAGTTCGCCGGTGAAGGGCGGGACTTCCACCCAGCCCTGCAGCCCCGGCTCGACGATCAGCACGTCGCCCTTGGCGCGCGCCTCGACCAGCGCGGGGCTCGCGAGATCGTTGCCGTCTTCGATACCGTGGAGGGCGCAGTAGATCTCGACGTCGAGCGCCCGCGATGGCGCTTCGGCGAGGCATCGGTCGGCGAGCGCCGCCAAGGTCCGTGGTCCTGTCGTGAACATTGTCATGTAGGCCTAAACGCCACTCACCCGGTTGGGGATTGAGGTCTTTCGAAAAAATCCTGTCGATAAGATTCGGCCTACTGCATCTGGTGGTCGGGCGTCTCATTGTCACCTTCCTATATGATGCCACGTGCCCGTGGATGCGGTCGCCCGGGCAACCATCCCGAGCAGGGTCCCCGGACGTCGATGCAACTGAGTGTCGGTAGCCGCTTGGCACCTTATGCGGCCGGCCACTCCGTCGCGTGGATGGCACCGGGAATATATTGGCGGACCTGGGTGACAAACCGCGCAGTGTGCCGGGCGGCGGTGTCGCAGGATCGGGAGACGCCGGAGAACCGGGCGATCGCCTTGCGCGGTCGCGGCAACGCCTACGTCGACAAGGGCCAGCCCCAGCGCGCCATCGAGGATTACGACCAGGCGCTGCGGCTCGCTCCCCATGGGCAGCGGCATCTTCGTCAATCGTGGGATCGCCTACGCCGCGCTTGGCCAGTTCGATCGCGCCATCCAGGACTACGACGAGGCGCTGCGTCTGAAACCGGACTTTGCCGAGGCCTACTACTTCCGTGGCGAGGCCTGGCGCGAAAAGGCCGACCCCAACCGCGCGCTCAAGGACTACGAGCAGGCGCTGCGGGTGAACCCGAGGATGGCCGACGCCCATATCGGCCGCGGCATCGTCTACCGCACGTTGGCCCGGGGCGCCCGCGCCATCAAGGAATTCGATCAGGCCCTTCGCCTGAACCCGAAATCCGCGCTGGCCTTCAACAACCGGGGCTACGTCTACGCGCCTGAGGGCAAATACGACCGCGCCATCGAGGACTACGACCGGGCGCTCCGGCTCGACCCGGACAGCAGCCTGATCTGGAACACCGCGGGCTCGCCTGGCACCGCAAGGGCCAGGACGAGGGCGCGATCGAGGACTTCGATCGGGCGATCCGCCTCAATCCGACGGGCTCCGGCGTCGCCAACCGCGTCAGGCGCAGCGCCCGATCGAAGTCCTCGATCGCGCGGTCGTACTGGCCAGGGCGCGCCCTGTTCGGCCGCGGCGTCGTTCCGTGAGCGGGCTCCGCCGACCGCGAGCCCGGCGGCCCGGGGCTGAATTGATGGCGGACCTGGGTGACAAACCGCACAGTGCGCCGGGCGGCGGTGTCGCAGGATCGCGGCGGGCTTGCCTGTGGAGGACACGATGCTCGAGCTGATTGCGATGGTTGCCGGATTGGCCGTTTGCGTGTGGTTGCCGATCGAGATGGGCAAGATCCGCAAAGGCTGGGTGCACAAGAAGTTCGCCGGCGACCGGCCGAAGTTCCTGGCCGCCTACCGCAAGCAGATCAGGACGATGATGTGGCTCGGCCTCGTCTTCGGTGTGGCGGGCATCGGCCTGGCGCTGGTCGAAGACCGGCCCGGCGGATCGATCATCAAGCTCGTTGGCGCCGCCATCTGGCTCGCCGTCTCCGGCATCGCCTTCACCTCCCTTCGCGCGCTGGAACAGATTCCCGACACGGAGCCGGCCACCGGCTCCGGCGCATGATGACGGAAGGGGAAGAGGCGTGGATTATCTCACAGTCGTGGTGCTGGTCGTTCCGGCGCTGATCGGTCTCGGCGCGGCCCTGGCCCTTGGCCCGAACCGCGGCGGCCTCCTCGGCGCAGGCGTCATGCTCGTCTCTGTGTTCGTCCTGCTGCTGTTCCAGGTGACACCGCCGGCTGCCTTCTCGCGCCTCGGCTCGGTTTGGGGTCTCATGCTTTTCGAATGGTACCGATGGGTGCCATCCTTCCTGGTTGGCGCCGCGATCGGATCCGTGATCTTTCGCGTTCGTCGGCGCTGACCGCGACCGTAGCCAAGTTACGTCGGCCGTCGCGTCTCGCGCATCAGGCGCATGATCTGCGTGGCCTCGAGGCGGCCGCCGATCGGCAGGCCATCCTTGACGGCGAAAATGCCGATCGCGCGGGCCCGATGGAACTCGCCGTCCTCGTAATCTCGATAGGTATCGAGGGCATCGTTCAAGGTCGGCCGGTGCTCGTATTCGTAGTCGCCGGCGCGGCCGTCGCTGCTCCTTTCCTGCCACCACGAGACGACCACGTAGGCATCGGCTTGCCCGAGGAGGGCGGCGCGGTCGGCCTGCCAGGCCGACAGGCGCTTGGCACGGCTGGCGAGGGCTTCGTCAGAGGACATGGGGGCTCCTGCTCCAGAGCCACTATATGATAACTATGGTTATTTAGTCAAGAGGGCCGATTTATCCCCAGGTCAGCTCGCGCGGTTGTACTTGCCGATCACCAGGTGCGCCTTCTGCCATTCGCGGCGCGACAGGGTGTAGGTCTTGGCTGGATTGTGCTGCTTGACCGTCCAGCTCGCCTCGTTGCGACGGACCAGCCGCTTGATCAGCACGTAGCGCGAGCCGTCGGCGGTCTCGCGCAGGAAGACGCAGTCGTCGCCCGGCGAGACGTCGGAAGAGGGGTTGACCAGCAACAGGTTGCCGCGCTCGTAGGCCGGCTCCATCGAATCGCCGGACACGAAGCAGCCATAGGCCTCTTGTATGCCTTCGAGACGCGGATCGCGCGGGATCCATGACACCGGCTCGTTGGACAGCAGCATGGCGCCTTCGCTGCCGCCCTGCGCCGAGGCAAATACCTGCAGGGGCGGGCGTCCGCTCGCCGCCCGTGCCGCAGCGGCGCTCGTTGCCCCCGCACCGCCGCGGCGGCCGCGCCGGCCGCCCTCGACGAGCGACAGCTGGTCGTCGTCCTCGCCGAGCGACGCGCCAGTCGTCTTGTCGCCGCGGTTCGACTGCAGCCAGTTCACCGACAGCTGCAGCGCTTGCGCGAGCTGCACGATCGATTTTGGCTCAGTGTCGCCGCGCCGCTCGATCTGGGCGATGCCGCCTTGCGTGATGGAATAGCCGGCCCGTGTCACGCGCCGCGCCAGTTCCGCCTGCGACCAGCCCTTGGCTCGCCGCTCTGCTTTGACCCGTTCACCGAGTGTTGTCATGACGGCAATGCTAGCGCAGTCATTGATAACGTAGGTTATTGACAATGATAACTGTGGTAGTGTATAGTGCCGGCCATGGAAGCTCTCTTACGGGCCGTATCCCTGGCCGGCGGGCAGACCGCCCTGGCCAGGCGTATCGGCAAGACACAATCGCATGTCGCCCAGTGGCTGCGGCGCGGCCGGGTCGGTCCGACCGCCTGCATCCCCATCGAAACCGCCGTCGGCGGGCAGGTCACGCGCTACGAGCTGCGCCCCGACGTGTTCGGCAAGCCACCCCCCTTCAGCCCACCCCCGCCCAGCGAGGCCGTCCAATGAGTTCACGCCACACCCGCGCGGCTATCCTCGTCGCCTGCCGCAGGATGATGCAGGCCGGACGGCTGCGGCCGACGATGCGCGCCTGCTGCGCGCGCGCCGGCTGGTCGAAGAGTACCGGCCACCGGGCCTTCGGTCCGGTCGCGGTGCTGCATCGCGCGGTCATCGATGACGTGGCGACCCAGCACGCCATCCTGAGCCGCATCCCGGGCGCCGAGCGCCGCGCGCTGGGGCTGAACGCCGGCCGGCGCATGGCGAAGAGCGCCGTGCTGGGTCGCGCGTGAGACCTGCGATGACGCGCTCCGTTGCCGACATCAATGCCGAGATCCGCGGCCTCGTCGACCGGCTGGGCGCGCTGCGCGCCGAGCGCCGCATCGCCCGGCGTCGCGAGGCCGGCATCAAGCCCCAGTGCGGCGCCGCCTATCGCACGTGGACGGCGGAGGCCATGGCGTCGATCAAGGCCGACTGGATCGCCAAGGTGCCGCTCGCCGAGATTCTCAGCCGCAACGGGCTGACCCGCGACCAGCTCATGGGTCTCCGTTTTCGCCAGCAATGGCCGGCCCGGCGCGAGTCCTATCCCGAGATGTCGGCGCGCCAGTATTTCCGCGTGCAGAAGCTCGTGCCGCATGTTGGTCGCGCGCAGGCGCTGGCGCGCGTGCTGACCCTGGCGAGGAGCAGCGCGATGCTCGATGCGCTGGGCGGCCAGGGACAAAAGCTGTTCCAACACGAGCCTCTGCCGGTGCGCGTGCGCGGCTTGCGCGACGCCTTCCGGCGCGTCGGTAACATCGCCAAGGCGGCGCTCTACGAGCGGGAACTGGCGGAGATCGAGACACGGGCGCCTGAGCCATGGGCGATCGACGTTGGGAGCGCGCCATGAGAGCCGAGCCGAAGCGCCGCCTGGCGCCGCGCTGGGACGAGCGCTGCAGCGAAATTCTGCGGCGTATGGCCGGGCAAAATCACGACCACGACATCTGCGCGTCGATCGCGGTCGAGACTGGCAAGCACTTCATGCCGCGGACCGTTGCGGAGTATCGGCGCGCCGGCAACCTGCCGCCGTGTCGACGGAACGACTGGACGGCGGCACTGAAGATTTGGCGGGGGCGGGATGCCTAGGTGGATACGGCGGTCCGGCGCTTCCCGCGCTTCGCCTTTTCGCCTGCAGCGGCCTGTTCTGTCCTGAGCCGTTTGAGAAGTACGCTGGCCGGTTCGTTGGCCAGCAACTCGGCGAACTGCCGGACCTTGAAGAGTGCGGTCGAAGGATCGTCGGTGAAGTAACGCTCGGCCAGCGCCCCCTGAACTGCATCGGCGTGGAGTCCTGATCGGCCAGGAATCCTCGGCCGGTGCTATTTATTATATGCATATATAATGCAAATTAAATAACCTGTGAAGTTACCTGGCGAGGTAAGCGTGCAGGCTCGCCGATTACTATGCGCAACTTTCGAGTGTATGCGCAATATCTTATCCTATGCGCAAGTATGATCGCTTTATGGTAACCTTCTGCCAGGTTACCGGTTGGCTACTCCAATTGAAAAGACTTTAGAAAACTTGTTTTCTACCTCTTGATATGCATGCGCAAATATCAATTCTATGCGCAATCATCGTCGGTCATAGTTGCGCATATGATTGAAATAGCGTAAATAATTGCGCATAGAAATCTATGCGCAATAAAGAGCGGCCCTGATGGCGAAGCACATCGACGAGCAAGGCCTGAAGGCAATCGAGCGGGTCGTCCGCAGCCATTCCGCTGGCGGAATGAGCCTGCACGAGATCGCCGACGCCCTCAAGGCGGCCGCACCGCCGCGCCGGACCCTGCAGCATCACCTCAGGCAACTCGTCGACCGGAAGCGCCTGGCGAAGGAGGGGGAGGGCCGCTGGACCCGCTACCGCGCCCTCTCACCCGCCCGCATCGCCGTGGAAACGGGGCCTGCCGGGAGCGACGACGCCGAGATCAGGCTGCCGCTTTCCAAAGAGGCCGCAGACATACAAGCCTACGTGCGTCAGCCCATCGCCGCGCGCAAACCCGTCGGCTACGACCGCGGCTTCCTCGACGCCTATCGTCCCAACAAGACATTCTATCTGATGGAGCAGGAGCGCGCCCATCTGCACAAGGTCGGCACGCCGCCCGTCAGCACCCCGCAGCCTGCCGGCACCTACGCAAAGCAGATCCTCGGCCGGCTGCTGATCGACCTCGCCTGGAACTCGAGCCGCCTGGAGGGCAACACCTACTCGCTGCTCGACACACGGCGGCTCATCGATCTCGGACAGGAGGCGGAAGGCAGAAGCCGCCTGGAAGCCCAGATGATCCTCAATCACAAGGAGGCGATCGAGTTTCTTGTGAGCGATGCCGAAGACATCGGCTTCAACCGTTTCACGATCCTCAACCTTCATGGGTTGCTGGCCAACAACCTGCTGGCCGATCCGGAGGCGCCGGGGAGATTGCGGCGGATCCCCGTCGGCATCGAGCGCTCGGCCTTCCATCCACTGGAATTGCCCCAGCTCATCGAGGAATGCTTTCACGAGTTGCTCGGCAAGGCCGGCACCATCACCGATCCCTTTGAGCAGGCCTTCTTCGTGATGGTACAGCTTCCCTACCTGCAACCCTTCGACGACGTGAACAAGCGGGTGTCGCGGCTTGCCGCGAACATCCCGATGATCAGGCACAACCTCGCGCCGCTGTCCTTCATCGACATGCCGCGGGACACCTACCTGAACGCCGTGCTCGGCGTCTACGAGCTCCGCCGCACCGAGTTGCTGCGCGACGTCTTCATCTGGGCCTGCGAGCGTTCCGCCGCGCGCTACGCCGCGGTGCGCCAATCGATGGGAGAGCCCGATGCGTTCCGCCTGCAGTACCGCACTGAGCTTCGCGAGCTTGTCGGCGGCGTGGTGCGCGCGGGCATGGGAAGACAGCAGGCGACAGAGCGCATCGCCGGATGGACGGTAGGGCACATCCCGCAGCAGGATCGCGAACGGTTCCGGGGAATTGCCGAAGGCGAGCTGCTGGGCCTGCACGAGGGCAACTTCGCTCGCTATCAAATCAAGCCATCGGAATTCAAAGCCTGGGGCAAGATCTGGAACCAATGAATGCCACGCCGACGGAGCGCCGGCGCGGCTCCGCAGGCGTGCAGGCTTTGCTGCCAAACGCCGGTGCCTGACGCGCGGCGCCGAAGTCTCGAAACCAGCAGTGACAGCACGACGCGACTCGCGAGCGCGCAGCAGTGACTGCACGGACAGTGGCCGACGGCGGGAAAGGACGAGCGCACCGGGGAATGCCCGCGATCTTCACCGTTCTTCGAGACCATGCCGCTGGCTGGCCACAAATCGCCGGCACCATGCGGCCATGAAAAGCCTGGTCCTCGCGGTTGCCCTCGCCGCCCTCGCCGCTGTCGCCGTGCCCGCCATCGCCCAGCCTGCGCCACGCAAGACCGCCACGTCCTCGTCTGACGGGCCGGACTGTGCCCCCATGGGTACGCTGCCGGCGACCTGGGACGGCCAGGTCTATGCGATCGACGGCGCCACTCTGGCTGGCGTCGGCCTGAAGCCGCACGTCCGGATCTGGGGCATTCAAGCGCCCGAGCTGCGCGATGCCACCAGGGCCGAGAGCGTCGCCGGCATGCGGGCCCGGGCCGCCCTCGAGGATCTGCTCGGGCAGTCGGGCCACAAGGTGAAGTGCAGGGCGGCGAAGTTCGATCGCTCCTGCCGTATCGTTGCCCAGTGCAGCCTGGACGACGCCAAGGGCGGGGATATCGGCGGGGCCATGATTGCCGCCGGCATGGCCTACGGCTTCTCCCTGGACGAGACGCTGCCGTGGGAGACGCGCGCCAGCCAGCGCTATGCCACGGCGGAAGCCGAGGCCCGAAAGCAGCGACAAGGTCTCTGGAAGGAGTGGCTTGGCGAAAAGTAGGCGAAGCGCAGATGGTGGTGTTGCAGCGCTCCCGTTACCGCGGGGACAGCCTCACCGCCGTCATGTAGCGGTCGCGGAAGTAGTCGCTGTCCAGGGGCGTGACCTGGACCGGCGAGCCGCGCTGCGTGGCATGAACGAAGCGGTCGTTGCCGGCATAGATGCCGACGTGGGTGAAGGTGCCGCGGTGGCCGAAGAAGACGAGGTCTCCGCGCTTGAGGTCGCTGCGCGCGACAGGGAGGCCCTCGCGCGCCATGTCGTGCGGCATGCGCGGGATGCTTTGTCCGAAGGTCGCGCCGTAGAGGTAGTAGACAAAGCCGCTGCAGTCGAAGCCCGTGCGCGGCGAGGTGCCGCCGTAGCGATAGGGCGTGCCCAGGTATTTCATGGCGCGCGAGACCAGGCGGTCGCCCCAATCGTTTGCGACCGCGGGGGTGGCGTACGAAGCCGGGACCACGGCAGGTTCTGCCTGCTTGAAACCGGAGAACTGGCCGTTCTCCTGCAGCCACTTGGCATTGAGTTGATCGGCGACGCCATCCGTCGGATCGGCCTTGGCCGGAGGTTTCAGCTTCGACTTCGTCGGCGCCTTGACCTGGGCGATGGCGGGAGAAAGAACGCCCGCCGTCCCGAACAGCACCAGGGCGGCCAGCACCATGACCGAACTGGCTGTCGCCCGGACAATGACTCGTACGCTCGAGCGGGTGGAGCGCCCGGTTTCCAACGCCATGAACTTCTCCCCTTGGTACCAACGCGGAGCGGCGAGCGGCCTGTCCTCATTGTGGCGAAGGGAGATTCGTCAGTCCAACAAATGCTGCAAATTCGGCACCGACAACTTTCTCACCATCCCGCACGAGCTCGGCCATGCGCTGGACCTTAAGCACGGCTACGACGGCTCGCCCAACGGGGCGCTGGCGCGCGACGTCAACGGCCACGAATTCTCGGTGATGACCTACGCGAGCTGGCTCGGCTCGCCACCCGGCGAGGTCACGGCGGCAGCGCCCGGCTCCTCGCCGATAAGCTTCATGATGTTCGACATCGCCGCCCCGCAGGCTTTCTATGGCGCCAATCTAAGCAAGGTCGGCACCAGGGATGTCTATCGCTGGGACGCCATCACCGGCCAGCAAACGATCGACGGCGACCCCGCGCCGGCGACCGGCGTCACCGAGACCAAAAGGATCTTCTCCACAGTCTGGACGCAGGGTGCCGTCGCGACCTACGACCTCAGCAACTACACCCGGGACCAGGTCGACGACCTGCGGCCTGGGCGCTTCCTGAAGTTCTCCGACGGCCAGCTCGCCGATCTCAACAACCAGGCCCCTCCCCCGGCGACCCGAACTACCATCAGGCACAGGGCAACATCTACAATGCGCTGCTGTTCAAGGACGACCTGGTCTCGGCGATCGCCAACCTGACCACCGGCAGCGGCAACGACACGCTGATCGGCAACGACCGCTACAACCAGCTCACTGCCAACGCCGGCAACGACACCATCCTGACCAACGGTGGCAACGACACGGTGCGTGGCGGCCCCGGCGCCGACACGATCACCTTCGGCTCCGGCAACAGCATCCTGCGCGACATGCCGGCCGACCTCGCCGGCGACGCCGTGTTCAATTTCGGCAGGGGTGCGGTGGACGTGCTCGGCGAGCGGCTGGGCGTGGACCATCTCGTCTTTACGCCCCAGCAGGCGACACTCAGCGCAGGACCGAGACCGTCGTGCTGAACGGCAACTTCACTGGCGGCGAGTTCCTGTTCTCGCAGCGCGGCGCAGCGCCGACGCCCACACCACCGTCGGCTTCGTGCCCTACGTGCCCGTGCTGAAGGAAGGCGTGAACGTCGAGGCCACGGTCATCAACGGCATCGCCAGCCAGCCCTTCCTGGCCGGCGACGGCATGGCGCGCTTCACAGGCGAGTTCCGTTCGGCCGTCTCGGCCTACGAAAGCCAGCTGGGCTGGTACAAGGTCGCGGCCGACGGCACGATCGGCAACGTCCGCCTCCTGGTCAGCGACACCCGCGACGCCGAGGCCATCGGCCGCTCCTTCGATCTCGGCACGCCGGCCAACGACGAGCGCATCGGCTTCTTCCTGATCACGAACGGCGTTTGGGCCTACGGCAATAACCTGCCCGACGACCTGCGCTTCGTGCTGCCTGGCGGCCAAGCGGCGAACGTCGACTTCTGGCAGGCGCCGCTGCTGATGAGCGCCTCGCTCGGCGAGCTCAAGACGGTGCCGGTCTTCCACTCCTTCTCCAGCCTCAATCCCAAGGCCGCGGTGCAGGTCCTTTCCGGTCTGCCGGGCGCCGGCCGCGAACTTCTGATCGGCTTCGAGGACCTGCCGTATTTCGACGGCGACCGCGACTACCAGGACGTGGTGATCGCCGTACACTTCACGCCCGAGGACAACCGCATCTTCTGTTAAGGGTTCTCGGACGCCTGCCGCCTGATGGACGAAGCCACGGGCAGGCGTCCGAGAAGCCTCAAGGGAGGAAACCGCGGTCCAGGTTCGGTGGTGCGGCGCGCACTATGGGGATATTGGCGTTGGCTGTGGTGTATGGATTGGTTCGGCTAGGCGAGATCGGGGCAGCGCGAAGCGATCGTCGATGGGGACGGAGTGCGGAGACGAGGGTAGGCGAGGTCCTTGCGGTCGAGCGTATGTTGGAACGAGACGCAAGAGCGAGCGCCGCTGCGGCTTTAGGCCGAGCCTCTTGCTCACCGGCCGAGGAGCGGCGGCAAAGGCGAACGGCAATCGGGCGTCGTTCTCGATATCGCGGCATCATGATGTGTCGATCCTGATCGGACTCGGTGGACGGGTCGTCGGTGTTGAGCCGCGCTCGAAGGTCTCGATGATGATCATGCGGCCGCCGCAGCACGGGCATGGGAGCAAGGACGTCGACGGCTCATCGGCAGTGGCGTCAGCGTCGCCGGGTTCGTCGTGCGGTGCCGGAACACCAAGCAGTTCACGGACGCGGGCGAGGTTCTCGGTGCGGCCGCCATTGGCGAACAGGCCGTAGTGGCGGATGCGGTGGAAGCCGCTGGGCAGCACGTGGATGAGGAAGCGGCGGATGAACTCGTCGGCGATCGGCGCCGGCAGCGTGAACACGACATGATAGTAGGCTACCGGCAGGAGCTCGGCCTCGCGGTCGGCCAGCCACGCCTGCGCCGCCGCGCCCTGGCACTTGGGACAATGCCGGTTGCGGCAGGAGTTGTAGGCGATCTGGGTATGAGCGCACTTCTCACAGCGCGCGACATGGCCGCCGAGCGCCGCCGTGCGGCAACGCTCGATCGCCGACATCACCTTCAGTTGGCCGAGGCTCACATGACCGGCGTTGGCTCTGCGCCACGCCGGCCCGTCGGTGCGGAAGATATCCGCGACCTCCAGAGCCGGGCGGGCCACCCGCCCCGCCGCGTCAGGCGGGCGGTGTCATGACGAGGTGCTCGAGTGGGCTCGTGACCTCGCGGATGGTCCGGGTGGCGACCTGGGAGTAGAGCGCCGTAGTGTCGAGCTTCTTGTGGCCGAGTAGTACCTGGATCACGCGGATGTCGACCTTCTGCTCCAGGAGATGGGTGGCGAAGCTGTGCCGAAGCGTGTGCAGGGAAACGCGCTTGTCGATTCCGGCTGTCTGCGCCGCAGCGTGGCAGGCGCGGTTGAGCTGGCGTGTCGTGAGAGGATTGACCCGGTTCTGCCCGGGGAACAACCACCCCTGTGGCCGGGCCGCCTTCCAATAGGCGCGCAGCAGCTCGAGCAGATGCTCGGAGAGCATCACGTAGCGGTCCTTGCGACCCTTGCCCTGGTCGACCCGGATGACCATCCGGGTGCTGTCGATGTCGCCGATCTTGAGCGAGATCACTTCGTTGGCGCGCAAGCCCGCGCCATAGGCCACGCTCAGCGCCGCCCGGTACTTGAGGTCCGGGGCAGCTTGCAAGAAGCGCGCAACCTCCTCGGGGCTCAGAACCACCGGCAGCTTGCGCGACTCGCGCACGAACGGCATGCGATCCGTGACCTCGCCGTGCGCAAGCGTCACTGTGAAGAAGAACCGTAGCGCCGTCACGGCGGCGTTCTGGCTGGGAACCGCCATGCCGCTGGAGGCCAGATGCAGGTGATAGTGCCGCAGGTCCTCCGCGTTCGCCTGGTCCGGAGAACGGCCAAGGAAGATGGTGAAGTTCCTGACGGCACGGATGTAGGATGCTTGCGTCTTCGGCGCGAGCTTGCGGATCGTCATGTCTTCGATCATGCGCCGGCGCAACGGGCTGATGGCCTTGTCGGTCATGGGAGTGCTCCTGTCGTGAGGTGAGGTTCAGCACCCAATCCTCCGACAGGACGCTCCCATCCCGTCAGTCGCACCAAACTACCGCGCGAGCGGTTTAGTCCCCTGACCGAAAGCGGACATCTCTGCTTCGGTCCGAGGATATCCCGTTTATGGATTCACGCCCCATCAAGGGCTCGACGAAGCAACCATCAACTCCACTAGATACGGCGTCGGAGGCGATGCCGCAGCTCATCGAGGCCGGGTTGAAGCGGGCGAAGTCTTGGCTGGGTAATTGGAGCGTTCTGTGCCATTCACTCAAGAATGGCATTGACCTTTGTCTCTGCTGGCGCCGTGAAGATAGACGGCCGCCGCCAGCGAAGCGAGCGGACCAGGCTGGCGATTATCCTGGCCTATCTGGAGCTGCTGCGCCGCAATCCGGTGATGCCGACGGCAGCCCAGATCGCGGACGAGGCTGGCTGCTCGACGCGCTCCATTTTCGAGCGCTTTTCCGATCTGGATGCGCTCAGCCTTGCAACTGCCGACTATGCAATTGTCCAGGGCCAGGCAGAGGCGGTGGCACGCCATGTTGACGGTGACCGCCCGACCCGGATCCGGTCCCACGTGGAGACCCGCGCGGTCGCCTGCGAAAAATGGCTGCCGTTGTGGCGCATAATCACCAGGCAGGATCAGATTGCTGAACTGAAGACGCGGGTTGTTCTGGTGCGCCTCGCCAATATCGAGCGAATGAAGCTCATGTATGCGCCGGAGCTGTCCAGCCTCCCGGAGCCGCCTCGTGCCCAGTTGCTGATGGCGATGGCCGCGTTGACTAGCTTCGAAAGCTGGGACCAGATGCGCCAGTGCCACGGCCTGTCGACAGAAGCTGCGCAAGCCGTCTGGCGGTCTGCGATCGATCGCCTGCTGCCGTCGGCCGGATAGAAGGCGCTTGTGGCGGCGGGCGAGGTCAGGGCGAAGCCGCAGGGACGAGCGGAGGACTGAGTTGGACCGGGTCGAGCGTCGCTTTCTTCTGCCCTTTGGCAAGCGCGCATGGGCGATGCCTGCAGGCGTATTCCTGGCCGGCGGCGAAGTCGCAGATTTCCATCACCCCCGTCGCACGATCGAGTGTGTAGGACTGCATCGTGTGCTGATGGCCATTGATCAGCGTGCTGTACTGGAACAACACGAATGTCCCGGCGAACCAGGCCCAGTTGATCGGGAACGCGCCGGCAACGGCCTGCCGATCGAAGTCGAGGACAACGGACAACGCGTCTTGCGGATGAGCGACGTCGACGCATTCGATGGAAAACCTGCCATCTTGCGCCTGTGACACGACAGGAATTGAGACCACCAACGGTACGCATGCCGCGACCCGGCTTATGCGCCCCAACGCCGCCACAGCAGTCGAAGCGAGGCGGCTAACGGCTGATATCGGGACACCCCGTTCCGCCCGCGCGCGGCCTCTTCAACCGCCGCAGTCCCAGGCTGCTCGTGCGCGAGGGTCCAGAAGCGTCGCATCGAACGGGTTCGGTTGGCGACGCTCTCCCTCGGCGTGAACCGCAATGACGGCCGCGACCTGCGCGAGAATAAACGCCACGAATATCAAGGCTCCGAGCAACGTAGTCATCGTGCTCTCCTCTGAAGTGAGCCGCGGAGACTGTCAGCGCGTCCCCGTCAACGCACTGTTCTTTGAGCAGACTTGCGCAGCAGGTTCTGTGGCATTCCCCACGTCGACCAGAGCCTCAGGACAATTGGAGAGGTCGTGCGCGCTCATCCCGGCTCGTCGACTGCGTTCGTCACCGTATAACGCATATACGCGGGTGACCACGGCTCCCGCTCCCCAAACCACCCGCGCCGAGCACGCCGTCTCACGCTCGTCCTACCAGGCCGAGTACGCCGAGCAGGCGCAGAAGCTCTGCCTGTTGCTCGGCGCCGCTGACGAGGAGTTGCCGTGCTTCTTCGGCGTGCTGCCGACCACCCTGCAGGAGTGGCTGGTCTCTGTCCCTGAATTCGCCGCGGGCCGTCCGCTCCGGCCAGACGCTGGCCGACGCCGACGTCGCCGACCGTCTCTGGCGTCGCGCCAGGCGGGATGCTCGCCCGATGCGCTGGTGCACACAAGGATCAACGGCCGATAGTTGCGACTGCCGATTGCTTGCATTGAGTTAGATCTTGCACGCCACACCCAATTAGACCGAACCTGTTCCGCACAACTTGCGAGTAATTGCAGTTCATCGCCTTCCCAAGGGCTCCATCGATCTCTCGGCCACTACCCACCGCCAGATGAGAGTTTGGCCAACGCCCCATCTCCTTCGCTCCTCGCTTTACCCAGAGTTGATGTACGAAGGCGATACATTCCGGGGGTGATGGCAACCGGCGCGGTGCGGCGTACATCTTCGCCTGGAAAGGCTTGGAAGTATGCAGCGCTCCGTCTTCGCAAGGATGCGAAGGAACGCAGCTTAGCCTTGTCTTTGGCGCCTGACGCTCGAACAGCGCATCCGGCAGGCAAGACGACGATCATCGGCAAACAGGCGCTCCTTGGCGTCTGACAAACCGCCGCTGCTGTTGCCTGCCGCCGCGGCTGTACTAGGCACGGCACCTATGTGATGTTCATTTTGGTAGCCATGGAGTACGCTGAGTGTGAGGATCGCACTTTCGGCGAGGCGCAGTGACCAGCCTACAGCGACAGCCCGCTGCCGTACTTGCTGCCGACGTCGTGGGTTACACGCGCCTGATCGAATTGGCAGAAGAAGAAACCCACCGACAGTTGATGCGCCTGCGCGACGAGGTGATCGAACCCGGGATCGCCGCCCACAGCGGCCGGATCGTCAAGAACACGGGTGACGGCTTCATCGCCATATTCGACACAGCGGACGGCGCTGCGGACTGCGCCGTAGAGCTCCAGCGGGCAATTGCCCGCGCGACCGTGGCGCAACCTCCCAGCCTGCGCATCGCCTTTCGCATGGGCGTCAACTTTGCGGACATCATCGCCGAGAAGGGCGATGTCTATGGCGAGGGTGTGAACGTGGCGGCGCGCCTGCAGACCTACGCCGAACCGGGCGACGTCATCATCTCCCAGGTGGTCGCCGAGAAGCTGCAGCCCAAGGCGCGCACCGACGCTATCGATCTCGGGGAACTGCTGTTACGCAACATGCTGAAGCCGGTGCGTGTCTACGCCCTGCGGCCGGATCCAATAATGGGCTCGCGGCAGCACCTGGGCGAGGTCGGCGCCGACGAGGAAGCGCGGCCCTCGATCGCCCTCCTTCCCTTCCGCACGCTTCACGGTGACGGCGACTCCGACAATGTCGCGCTCGGCATGGTCGACGCCATCGCGCATGGTTTTTCCGGCCTCAAGGACCTGTTCGTGATCTCGCGCGGTTCGACCCTTTCCTTCGCCAGCGGGTCGGTTGATCCGGCCGAGGTTGGTCGCAGGCTGGACGTCCGCTACATCCTGAGTGGCGGCATCCTGCGTAGCGGCAACCGGCTGCGCATCAACACCGAGCTGACGGACGTTCTCGGCGGCACCGTTATCTACTCCGAGCACCATGACGGCACACTCGATGATCTTTTCAATCTGCAGGATCGCATCGCGCTTCGCCTGGTGAAGATCATCGCTCCCAATGTGCGCGAGCGTGAGTTGCGCCGGGCTCTGCGCAAGCACCCAAGCAGCATGACGGCCTATGACCTGCTGCTGCAGGCGCTCGACCTTCTCTACCGCATGGACACCGACAGCTTCCGCAAGGCCCGTGGCCTGCTGCAGCAGGCGATCGCTCATGATCCCGGCTATGCGCCGCCCTATACCTACGCCGCGCTGTGGTACATCTTCCGGGTCGGCGAGATCGGCTCACCCGATCCGGATGGTGATGCCACGGCGGCGGCCGACCGCGCCCTGGCGGCGATCGAGCGTGATGGCAGTGACGCCCTCGCGCTCGCTATCTACGGCCATGTCCAGTCCTTCCTGCTGCGCGACCGCTTTACGGCCGTCAGCTTCCTCGATCGGGCGATCGAGGTCGGGCCCAGCGTGGCCATGGCCTGGTCGATGAGCAGTGCGACGCGCGGATACATGGGCAACGGTCCGCTTGCGGTCGCTCATGCCGAACGCGGCCAGCGCCTGGCGCCAGCGGACCGCTATACGTTCTGGCACGAGGGCATCCTGGGTCAGGCGCACTACGTCAATGGCGACTACGAGCAGGCCGCGATATGGGCCCGCAGTGCCGTCGCCCACAACCGCTCGATCCGCTTCACGTTGCGCACCCTGATCGTCAGCCTGATGGCGCAGGGACGCCGGGCGGAGGCCGAAGCGGCGGCGCGCCATCTGCTCACGCTGCAGCCGGATTTCCGGCTGGGCGTCTATGCCCCCCGCTGTCCGTTCGTCGAGCCGATTCTCGCGGGCTGGATCGGCCGCCTGCGCGAGGCGGGGATTCCGGAGTAAAAGCCACAAAAAAGACAATCATGGGTAGTATCAAGCACTGACGTGCCAAACGTGGGAGATGAGACATGACTGGCAATACGGGCAATACCGGCAATACGGGGAATACCGGCAATACGGGCAATACCGGCAACGCCGGCATCGATGGCGACTCGGGTGGCGGCTGGACTCTGCCCGTTCGGACGGACAAACCGTTTTCGATGGAGATCCCGCCGCCGCCCTGGGCTGCTGCGCCCGTCGGGACTCTTTTGCGCCAAGCCTTCATCCAGGATGTGTCGACACCTGGGCCTGGGAACCTGAAAGTCAGGTTTTCTACCACCCTCGCCCCGGGCGGCGCCGATGTCAGCTTCGAGGATCGCAACTGGGCGGGACGTTGGTTCGCGTGGCGCGTCCTGAAGCAGTTTGCGTCGACAAACTGGACCTCTCCGGCGCTCAACGATCAGCTCACCAAGATTTTGATCGATCTCAACCTCGTTGCCGTTGTCGGCCCGCCCGCAAAGACCTTCCAGCAGGTGGAGTACGAAACGCTGTTCAACAACGCACGGGACGAGCGCGCCTCCGCCCTGGGCGAAATCCTGACCCAGGATGCCGAGTTCATCACAGCCTTCATGGAGACGCTCGCCATGAAGCCGGGATCCCACTTCCGCACCTTCCGCGTGCTGCACATCGCCAGCCTGATCGGCTCGTTCGCGGCGCTTCACTACAAGGACCGTTTCGACCGGCCGCGGCCCTCCTGGGAGATGCCGGGCTTGCTGCCTCCGGTATCGGTTCCGGGGCATTCGTCCTTTCCCAGCGGACACGCGACGCAGGCCTATCTGATGGCCAATTGCATGCGACTGGTCCTGTCGATTTCCCCCAATGTGCCGCTGGCTCACCAGGCCTCGCTCAACGCCACCCTGTCAGCGCTGGCCCGGCGTGTGGCGCGCAATCGCGAGATTGCCGGACTTCACTTTCCAAGCGATTCGGAGGCCGGGAGTGTTCTGGCGCTCGCGGTTTTCAACAAACTGTCGGAGCTCAATCCCGGTGGCTCCGCAAGTAACCCCGCCGACTACAAGATCGCAAGGTTCGGCAGGGCCGTCGTCAGGGCAGCCTTGGACGACTGGCAGCTGTGACGGGAGGGTTCCATGGAAAGCCTTCAGGAGTTGCCGCAGTTCGTCATCGACGCGCTGGCCGAGCTTTCGCAACGGACGACGTTTCCGCCGGTGCCGCCGTCGGGTTTCGAGCCATTGAAGGCATCGGCCACCGAGCTGCGCCATTATTGGCTTCCCGTCCCCGATGACTATCCGACAGGATCGCCCGGCTACAATTCCCGCCTCAAATTTCTTACCGGGCCCGCGCCAGACAAGCCGCTGCCGTTCGCCCCGCCGTCGGTGGATTTCACGAAGTTTCCATTGTCTCTCTTTACCATGAGCCTGACTGCTCCTGGCCATCCATGGCCCGCGCAAGGGAGCAACAACTGGTCCGGAGGCTTCGTGACTCCGAGCGGAGGCGACAGCATCAGCTTCGTGGAGGGGACGTGGATCGTGCCGGCTGTTGCCGTACCGACGGGAGGCACGCATCCCGAGTATCAAAGTTCGACCTGGATCGGGCTGGATGGGCAAGGAGCCTACCGCGATTCGACACTACCACAGATCGGGACGGCGCAGACCTTCACGACGGCCACGGGAACTGCAACCTACGCGGCCTGGTATCAGTGGTGGGCGAAAGACGTTCCCCCCGTAATTGTGCCCATTGGCCTGACGGTCAATGCAGGAGACGAGATCTATGCGAGTGTGTCGGTGGTCAATCCGACAACGGTGTCTTTCACAATGAAGAATGTCACCACGGGAGCGCCCCCGTGGATCGCCAACGTCGCCGCGCCAATTCTGTGCGTAATCTCGGGAGCGACGGCGGAATGGGTCCTGGAGCGGCCTACACCCTTGGGGGGTGACAGCTGGTTCCCGTACCCTCTGCCGGTCTACCAGAATTTCTCCTTCACGGGATGCCGCGTCGAATCCAAGTCGCCGGATGGTTCGCCGCCGAAGTCGATCGACATCGAGTTGGCCCAACTCATCAAAATGAACGAAATAACACAAAGCGGCAGCGTCAGGACCATCTCGGTCGCCACGAAGACGCTGCTGCCCTCGCAATCTCTCGACTTGAGCTACACCGGACCAGTCTAGTGAGTCTCCGTCGGCAGCGTGCCGCGGCCTGAACTTCGACGCCCTCCCGAACCGACGAGGCCCGGGTGCAGGCAACGACATAGGAGCGACATGTGCCCACGACCAGCAAGACCTTCCTCGGCTACGTGCGGATCATAGAAGTGACGGTCGATGCCGAGGACAAAGTCGTCACACAGGCGATTCTCCAGTCCGCCGAACCGACGAAGCCCGGGGAGATTGTCATTCACGTCGACGGTTTGATGTTTTCCTTGCTGGAAGTGGCGTTCGCTGGCGACGGCGGTAGGCCCCGTGAGGTCCAGGTGATCTACGAAGTCGATGAATTCGACAAGATCGTCAAAGTAAACCAGGTCCGTCTGGAACAGCAGGTTCCTGCTGGCGCGGCGCGCAGGGCTGCCCTTTAGACCGCCTGGCAACACCGGAACGCGCGGCCGCCGATTCCGCCTCCGCTTTCGCACCACCGCCGATAGCCGGGCGATGAGCATCGTCTCCGACATAAGAAAGAGGAACATCAGGCCTTCGGTGCTCCTGTTACCGCGGCAACCGCCGTCATTCTGGAAGGAGTGGTTGGGCGAAAAGTAGGCCGGACGCACCGGGCCAGCACTCGTTGCTGGGTATGACGCACGTATCGTTGACTCCTTCATGTAGCTCTCCGTTTCTATACGCGGGTGAACACGACACCCGCTTCCCCCAAAACCACCCGCGCCAGGCGCGCCGCCCCGTCCTATCAGGCCGAGTACGCCGAGCAGGCGCGCAAGCTCTGCCTGCTGATGGGCGCCGACGACCAGGAGCTGGTGCGCTTCTTCGACGTGCCGCCGGCCACCCTTCAGGAGTGGCTGGCCTCCGTCCCTGAATTCGCCGCTGCCGTCCTTGCCGGCCGGACGCTGGCGGATGCCGACGTCGCCGATCGGCTGTGGCGCCGCGCTGTCGGCTACAGCCACGCCGCCGTCCGGATTTTCAGCCACCAGGGCAAGGCGCTCGAGGTGGCCTACACCGAGCACTATCCGCCCGACACCGCTGCCTGCCTGTTCTGGCTGAAGAGCCGGCAGCCGGAGAAGTGGCGCGACAGGATCGAGCACGAGCATCACGCCGTCGCCGAGATGCTCCAGTCGTTGGACGCCGCCGGGGAAAGGGCACGAAATGCTCGCCGCGGCTAACCTCGACAATCGCCTGCATGGCGAGATCGGCGCCCTGCGCTTCGATCCCCTGGGCTACGTCATGTACGCCTTCCCGTGGGCCGTGCCCGGCACGGCGCTCGCCGACGAGCAGGGCCCCGAGCCGTGGCAGCGCGACATCCTCGAACGGCTGGGCGAGGGCCTGATCAGCACCGCGGAGGCCGTGCGCGCCGCTGTCGCTTCCGGCCATGGTGTCGGCAAGTCGGCGCTGGTTTCGTGGATCGTGCTGTGGGCGCTGTCAACGGTGCGCGACACGCGCGGCATCGTCACCGCCAACACCGAGGGCCAGCTCCGCACCAAGACCTGGCCCGAGCTCGCCAAGTGGTACGGGCTCTGCATCAACCGCAGCTGGTTCACCTATTCGGCGACGGCGCTCGCCTCGACGCTGCCCGGCCATGAGAAGACCTGGCGCGTCGATGCCATTACCTGGTCGGAGAACAACATCGAGGCCATCGCCGGCCTGCACAACAAGGGCCGCCGCGCCTTTGCGGTGTTCGACGAGGCCTCGTCGATCCCCGACGGCATCTGGGAAACCATCGAAGGCGCTCTGACCGACGCCAGGACCGAGCTGTTCTGGTGCGTGTTCGGCAATCCGACGCGCAACACCGGCCGTTTCCGCGAATGCTTCGCCGGCGGGCGCTTTGCCCATCGCTGGCAGCCGGTCCAGGTCGACTCGCGCTCGGTGTCGATGACCAACAATGCGCAGATCGCCGAATGGGTGAAGGACTATGGCGAGGACTCCGACTTCATCCGGGTGCGCGTGCGCGGCGTCTTCCCGCGCGCCGGCGACCTGCAGTTCATCGACGGCGAGCGCGTCGATTCGGCGATCGCCCGCGAGTTGGCGAGCGATCCGGACGCGCCGCTGATCATGGGCGTCGACATCGCCCGCCAGGGCAGCGACCAGACCGTCATCCGTTTCCGCCAGGGCCTCGACGCCCGCTCGATCCCGGCGGTGAAGTTCCGCATCCCCGACCTGATGCAGGTCGCGAGCCGCGTGCTCGAGCAGGTCGAGCTGCACAAGCCGGCCGCGGTGTTCGTCGATGCGACGGGCATCGGCTGGGGCGTCTTCGATCGCCTGGGCCAGCTCGGCTGCGAGGGCTTGGTCGCGGTCGATTTCGGCGGCAAGGCCGATCGCACCGACGGCGGGGCGGTAGGCGACGCCAAGGCGCTCTACGCCAACAAGCGGTCGGAGATGTGGGGCTTCCTCAAGGACTGGTGCAAGGTCGGCTGCCTGCCCGACGACCGCGACCTCGCCGCCGATCTCACCGGCGTCGAATACGGCTACGACGCTGCCAACGCGCTGCAGCTCGAGCGCAAGCAGGACATGCGCCGTAGGGGACTCGCCTCGCCCGACGACGGCGACGCGCTGGCACTCACCTTCGCCTATCCCGTAGCGCAACGTTCCGACGAAGACGACCGGCGCACCGAGGAATTGATCAAAAGCCTCAAGCGGAGGGTCGTCTGATGCCACTCGCCGATACCGACTTGATCGCGCTGCTGCGCAAGGAAGAGGAAGCCGCATCCGGCTACCAGGACGCAGCATTGAGCGCGATCCGCGAGGAGGCGCTCGCCTACTACGATCGCCAGCCGTATGGCGACGAGCAGGAGGGCGCCTCCTCGATTGTAACCTCCGAGTTCGCCGACGTCGTCGAATCGCTGATGCCGGGCCTGATGCGCGTCTTCACCGGCTCCGACGACCTCGCCAAGTTCGCGCCGATGGCGCCAGGCCAGGAGAAGTGGGCCAAGGAGGCGAGCGAGTACGTCCCGCATGTCCTGATGCGCCAGAACGATGGTTTCCGCATCATCTCTGCGCTGCTCAAGGACGCCCTGATGTACCGCCTGAGCGGCGCCACGGTCGATCTCGAGGACGTCGAGGACAAGCGCAGCGTGCCGGTGCAGAACCTGACGCGGGACGCCGTCGACCTGATCGTAGCCGAAGCCAAGGCGCAAGGCGCCGAGCTCGTGATGGAGCTGACGAGTGATCCGTCTGACGCGCCGCCGCCGGCGATCGATGGCGTTCCCCCCGACATGGTGGCGCTACCCAGCCCAACTTTTAGCGGCACGATCACCGTCACCCACAAGCGCAAGCGCGTGGTGGTCGACAGCATCGCTCCCGAAGACATCCGTTTCAGCCCGGCCGCACGCGACGAAGACAAGGCGTCGTACCTGGGCTTCATCAAGCGCGTCACCTCGTCCGACCTGGTCAAGCTCGGCCTGACACAGGAAGAGATTGATGATCTGAGTGCCGACAAGGGCCTGTCGGACGAGGCGGCGCAGCGCAACGAGGGCGTCCTCGACGACGCCGAACGGTCAGGCACCCTCAGCAATGGGGAGGGCGACAGCGAACGATCGCTGTGGCTGGTCGTGGCCTATATCCGTGCCGACGACGACGGCGACGGCATCTCGGAGCTGCTGCGCGTCGTCTATGCCCACGGTGGGAGTACCGCGGGCTGCATCATCGAGCGGGTGGAATGGTCGGGCCCGGCCTCGATCGCGCTCGCCACGCCCATCCTGATGCCGCACACCATCGTCGGTCGTTCGCTGTTCGACCAGACGCAGGACCTGCAGCAGCTCGGCTCGGTGCTGACCCGCGGCCTTCTCGACAACCTCTATATCGTCAACCGGCCGCGGCCGGTGATCTCCGACCAGGTCAATCTCGACAGCCTCATCGACTGGGTGCCGGGCTCGCCGATCCGGCTGAAGCCCGGCGCGCGCCCCGGCGACAACCACGTCGCCTGGCTGCAGGTGCCCAACGTCACCGGCGCCGTGCTGTCGGCGCTGGAGCATCTGGCGACGGTGCGCGAGAACCGCACCGGCGTCAGCCGCTACAACCAGGGTCTCGACGCCGAGAGCCTGAACAAGACGCTGGGCGGGCTCGATCGCATCATGTCGGCGGCCAGCCAGCGCCAGGACCTGATCGCGCGCACGTTCGCCGAGACCGCGATCAAGCGGCTCTATCGCCTGATCTATCGCGCCATCAAGCGGGCGGCGATCGGACCGGTTGCCTACTGGCCGCAAATGGGCGGCGCCTTCGCCAGCTGCGATCCCAGCCAATGGCCCGACGACATGGAGTTGTCGGTCGACGTCGCGGGCATCGGCAATCGCGAGCAGGCGATCGGCCATCTCGCCCTGGTCGGCAGCCTGCAGGAGAAGCTGATCGCCTTCCAGGGTGGCAAGGCGGAAGGCCCGTTCGTGACGGCCGAGAACATCGCTAACGGCGCGCAGAAGCTCACCGAGACCCTGGGCTACAAGACGCCGGGCCTCTTCTTCCAGCCGGCGGACAAGGTGATGAACACCGCCGCGCCGGCGCCGCCGCCACCGCAGCCGGCGCCCAGCCCTGAGCTGCTCGCGGCCCAGGCGCAGATCGAGATCCTGCGCCAAGCGGCGGCGGCCGACATGCAGATCAAGCGCGAGAAAGCGCAGGCCGACATCGCCATCGCCGAGTTCAAGGCGCGGCAATGGGCGGAGATCGAGCGCTTCAAGGTCGGTCTGAAGGCCAGCCTTCAGGCCGATGAGCAGAGTAGAGGGATCCCGTCATGACCGCTGACAACGAACAGAGATACCGACGCGCGCGCGAGGTGCTGGCCGATGCCGGCTGGCTGTTCGACGACTTCGTCAACAACGAGATGCGCCGGGTGCTGACCAGCGATCCCGACGACATGACGACGCGGGAGATTGCCTACAACCGCGCCCGCGTCGCCACCGAGGTGAAGGCCGCCCTGTCGAGCCTGGTCGACGAGTACGAGGCCGACATCCAGCTCAAGGAACGTCGTGAACAACTGAAGGAGAGCCTGTATGGCCGCCGAAACTGAGACCGTGGCTGAGTCCGTGCCAGAATCCGTGCGCGAATCCCTGCCCGAATCCGTCGACGTCGCAGGCGCCGTGGCGATGCTGGATGGCGCCGGCCACGCCGAGGATCCTGCTTCGCCGGAGGCTTCGCAGGACGAGGAAGCCGATCCTGCTTCGCCGGAGGCTTCGCAGGATTCGGAGGGCTTGGCCTCCGAAGCTGCCGAAGGCAGCGAAGGAGAGCCGCCGGAATTCTGGAGCGCCGACGACAAGGCGGCCTGGCAGGACGTGCCCGTGGGGCTGCGGCCGCTGATCGCCAAGTACGAGCAGCAGCGCATCGCCTTCGTCAACGAAAAGACCCGCGAGGCCGCCCAGGTGCGCGAGGAGGCCATGCGCGTGGCCCAGGGCGCCGTCGGCGTCGTCGAGCAGGCGGCGACGTGGTGGCAGCAGAACGGTCCGGCCTTCCAGCAGGCTTTCGCCGACCGGTGGTCGCAGGTCGACTGGAACAAGCTTGCCGCGGACAACCCGGCCGAATGGACGCGGCTCAAGCAGCAGCGCGACCACGAGGCTACCCTGCTGGTCGAGGCCAACCGCCGCGGCCAGGCCGAGATCGCCATCGCCAACCAGCGTGCCGAACACGCGCTCTTCGAGGCCCGCCAGGTCGAGCACGCCAAGCTCGCGAGGAAACTGCCGGAGTATTTTGGCCCGGACGTCTCGGCCAAGACCTACGGCGAGCTCGGCAATTTCCTGTTCGCCAAGGGCATCCCGGCCGACCGCATCAACGCCATCCATGAGGCCCCGATCATCGAGCTGGCGCTCGCCGCCATGCGCTTCGAGCAGGCCCAGAAGCAGGCTTCGACCGTCACCAAGCCCGGTGCGGCGAATACCACCGCGAAGACGACACCGACCCGCGTCGCCCCCGGACCGGCCAATCGCGCCGGCAACCGGCAGAGCGAGGCGGCTCGGCAAGTGGGCGAGCGGTTCAGGAGAAGTGGAGGGGCCTCGATCGCCGATGCGGCCGAGCTCATCCGTCTAAGCGACCTGTAATCAGGCGCTGAACGAACTCTAACCACAGGAAACCACTATGGCTGCACCGACCAATACCTTCATCAGCAACAGCGCCGTGGGCAACCGCGAATCGCTGCACAACATCATCACCGTCCTCAACAAGGACGAGACGCCGTTCATCAGCACGATCGGCTCGGGCGATGCCGATGCCACGTACGAGGAATGGCAGCTGGATGCGCTCGGCAACGCCGACACCAACAACAGCAATCTCGAAGGCGACGACACGACCGCGGCGGCGATCACGCCGACGGTGCGCGTCGGCAACCGCACGCAGATCCTGAAAAAGCCCTTCACCATCTCCAACACCCAGGAGGCCGTGAAGAAAGCCGGCCGCGACAGCGAGATCAGCTATCAGACGGCGCTGGCCGGCCGCCGCGCCAAGATGGATCTCGAGGCCATCGTCTGCCAGAACCAGGCTTCGGTTGCCCAGTCGGGCGCCGTCACGCGCAAGCTCGGCGGCTTTGAATCCTGGCTCACCAGCAACGTCTCGCGCGGCGCCGGCGGCGCTTCGGGAGGCTTCACCGCGGGCAACACGGTGGCAGCGACCGACGGCACGCAGCGCGCCTCGACCGAAGCGTTGCTGAAGACCGTGATCCGCGCGGCGTGGACCGCCGGCGGCAAGCCCTCGATCCTGCTGATGGGCGCCACCCAGAAACAGGCTTTCTCGGCCTTCACCGGCATCGCCACCCAGTACCAGGAGCCCAAGGGCAAGGCCGCGACCGTGATCGGCGCCGTCGATCGCTACGTCTCGGACTTCGGCACCTTCAACGCCATGGCCAGCCGCTTCGTGCGCGGTCGCGAGATCGAGGTCGTCGATCCGTCGCTGTGGCGCCTCTTGTGGCTGCGCAAGTGGAAGAAGGAAGAGCTCGCCAAGACCGGCGATGCACGGAAGTTCCACATCATCGGCGAAGTGACCCTCGAGAGCCGCAACGAGGCCGGCAACGGCATCGTCGCCGATCTCACCTAACCCCCACCGGCCCTTCGGCCACCTCCCCCGTCTGACGGGGGAGGCAGGGGGAGGGGAGGAGCTTGGACATGGCGAAGAAGGCCAGCGACGTGAACATCGTGGTGACCGTGAACCACGTCTATCTGCCGCTCGACGAGCACGGCAACGGCCGCGCCGATTGGGCCGAGGCACAGGTGACGACGCGGGTCGACAAGCGCGCGCGCCTGAAGGTTCCGGCCGATCTCGCCAAGTTCCTGTCCGATCGCGACCAAGTGGAGATCCTTTCGGCTCCGCTCAAGGCAGGCCTGTGATGACCCAGCGGCTGCTTGGCTTCGATCCTGCCACCGGGCTGGCGCAATGGTGGCTCGAGGATGGCGAGGGCAACTGGGCGCAGAAGTCGTCCCAGGTGGTGGCGCCGCTGCTCGACCTCAACAAGGAAGCGCAGAACCACTGCGACCCCTACAACTGCGCGCGAGATGTCCGCATGGTGGCGCGCATTCCGCTGATCATCATCGCCAAGTGGCGCAACGAGCTTGGCGTCGACTACTGGAACCCCGACCACCAGGACAAGGTCGACGAGCTGCTGAACAGCGCCGACTGGCGCTGGCTGCGCACCGACACGGGGGCCGTCTAATGGCCGCCCAGATCACCACTTACGCCGGGCTGAAGGCGGGCATGCTCTCCTGGTTGGCCCGCAGCGGCGACACGCTGCTCGAAGGGCGCTTCGACGACTTCCTGTTGAACTGCGAGCGGCGCATGTACTACGGCTTCGCCGTCGACGAGCCGGCGAGCCCGCTCAGGTCGGATGCGCTGCGCATCCCCGAAATGGAGGCCGTCGATGCGGCCTTCGCGCTCACCTCCGGCAGCGTGGCCCAGCCGGCGGGCTTCCTCGAGCTGATCTCGGCCTACAACAATTCGCTCAACGCGCCGCTCGACATCGTGAGCCAGCGCACGCTCGACGGCTACGGCACACAGAGTCTCGGCGGCACGCGGCTGATCGCCGTGTCGGGCACGAATTTCCGCTTCCTCGACGCGCCGTCGAGTGGCACCGCGACACTGCGCTACTACCGCAAGCTCGCGACGCCGGCGGGTTCGACCGTCAACGATATCTTGACGAACTATCCCGACGTCTACCTCTACGGCTGCCTGGTCGAGGCCGCGATCTTCACCCAGGGCGAGGCCGAGGCGCAGCGCTACCTGCAGCTTTACAACGCCTCCGTCGCAGGCCTGAACGCGCGCACCCAGCGCATCACGGGCTCCGCCGCGCCGGTGATCCGGCTACGCACGGGAATGCTGCCATGACCGCGCCTTCTTCCTTTTCGCTCGGGGCATCAACCGGAACCTGGCAAAGCGCAGGCGCATGGGCCGGCCGTAGTCCATCGTCACTTCGTCGTGGTAGCCGCGAAAGCGCAACCGTGACCGGCCCTTGTCGGGCGAGTCATCAAAAGGGACAGCGACAGGCATGGGCTTCCAGGGGAGCGAATCGAGCCACTCCTGATGGGTCGGCGGATGACGCCGTATCACGGGCAAAAATGGTCGGCGAACGTTCTCCCCCTCAGAAGCCAGGTACTCCTCCCACGCCTCTCGCGCGATCTCTTCGGGGACCGATCCCCACATGCCGTAGCCGACGATTCCGCAGAGATGAAGCTCATACTTTGGCACTGCCAACGGTTCCCCGGTTGCGAGCCGGACCGACGATCTGCCGGCATCGGGCTATTCAATCTAACGAAATATCTGTCCTTGCGAAGCACGTGTGGGTTGTATCATGAGAAATTTTGGCCATACGCAAGATACCGCGCCGCCGGGGTTGCGCGATGCCTACAGGGCGCTCGCCCCAGACCCGAATGCCGAATACGGGTCGGTGCTCCCCTACGCTATCGATCCGCGCAGCAAGACGATCCGCTTTGCAATGCCGTCCTTCGCGCGCGACTCGCTCCTGGCCAGCTTGGATCTGCTGGCCGGTCTCGGTACCGGCGAAGTCACACCACGTGCGGCGATGCAGATCGGGCTGGGCGGCATGGGGATCGGTGCCGGCTTGGCGCCGCGCGGCGCGCTGTCGATGGGAGCGGCGCGGCCCTTCCGCCTGGATGTGGATCCGCTTGCGGAACTCGCGCTCGATCAGACAAGTCGTTTCGCGCGTGCGCGTAGCCTGGGTTTTAACGTCGATTGGCCTCTTTATCATGGGACGCCGCTGCCGGATTTTCGAGCCTTTGCGACGGTCCATCCGTGGGAGGCAGTTCGAACAAGTCAGGCGCCAGGTATTTGGGCGGCTGAGAATCCAGCTCTCGCAACGCTGTATTCGCTTCCGGGGCGTCGCGAACAGGTCGGGCTGACCGGCCTGCCAGGGAATCACGCGCCCGGGGAAGGCACACCACGAATCTTGCCGTTGTTCGCTCGCTCCGACAATCCAGTGTCGTGGACGCCACCGAACGATGCTGGGTGGGGCGACATCAAGCACACGGTCGCCGACGCCTTTGCAAGCAGCCATGACGCCGTCGCCTTGCACAACTATAGGATGTTCCGCGAGCTCGGCCCTCAGACGATCTGGGCCTTTCGGGACCCGTCACAGCTCAGATCGCGCTTTGCCGTCTTCGATCCCGCGAAGCGCGACAGCAGCGATCTCGCGGCCGGCTTCGCCGC
>CAWEIE010000042.1:0-13959 GCA_963809025.1 uncultured Alphaproteobacteria bacterium
GCGTGAGCACGAAGCGGGAAACGAACGGGCTCGTCAGGATGATCAGGAACAGGCGGAACAGATGGTGAGTGGCCACCATCGCCACCTCGACGCCGAGCGCGAGGCCGATCAGGCTCATCTCGGCGAAGCCGCCGGGCGCGTAGGAGAGCACCGTCGCATCGATGCTGAGGCCAGTGAGCGCATGGGTGATCTCGGCGAAGCCCACGGCGCAGCCGATCAGCAGGATGGCGGCGCCGACCGACACGCCGATCTCCTTGTGCAGCTGGTCGATGGCGGTGCCGACGAAGCGGCAGCCGATGCCGCAGCCGACGACGACTTGCGCTGCGGCCACCAGCTCGCCCGGCGGCTTGGAATCGGTGAAGCCCGCGAGATGGGCGATGGCGCTCACCAGCATCGGTCCCATCATGAACGCGGCCGGCAGGCGCAGGAGGCGGCCGACCACGGCGCCGATCAGGCCGCAGGCGATCAGGATCGCCCAGTCGCGCCAGTCGTTGTGGGTCGGATGCGGCATGGTGAGCACGCTGGTCGTGGCGCCGCTCACCAGCCGGTACCACACCGGAATCGTGAGAACGACGGTGAGGATGCGCAGCGCATGGGCAAGCGCAATGGCGCGCTCCTGGCCGCCCATGGCGCCGCCCATGATCGTCATGTCGTTCAGCCCGCCGGGCATGGCGGCGAAGTAGCAGGTGACCTTGTCCCACATGGTGAAGCGGCGGAACCAGAAGTAGCTCAAGGTTGCGCCGGTCATGGTCATGCCGCTGAGCACGCCGAGGCTCACTGCCCATTTGCCGAGCTGGTGGATGAGCTCGGGCGAGAAGCCCGAGCCCAGCAGCACGCCCATGATGATGACCATGCCCTGGCGCAGGCGCACGTTCATGCCGATGCGGAGGCCGGCGAAGGCGGCAACGGTGGAGAAGACGCAGGCGCCCAGCATCCAGGCGAGCGGCATTTTCAGCCAGTCGAACGCGAAGCCGCCTGCCGTGCCGATCACGATCGCGAGCACGAGCGGCTTCAGGCCCTCGTGGCCGATGATGTGTTTCTTCTCGGGCTTGACCTTCTCTGCTTTGACAGGGACCGTCTTGCTCAAGGGTCGAACTGCTCCTTGAGGATGCGCTCCTCGAGATCGTGCTCGGGATCGAACAGCAAGGTGAGGTCGATGTCGGTCGCCTCGGTGACGGTGACCCGGGCGACGTTGGCGATCTCGACGGAATCGGCGGCGGCCGCGACGGGGCGCTTGCGCGGATCGAGCACGGTGAGCTCGACCTTGGAATGGCGCGACAGCAGTGCGCCGCGCCAGCGCCGCGGCCGGAAGGCGTTGATCGGCGTCAGCGCCAGCAGGCCGGCGCCCAGCGGCAGGATCGGGCCGTGAGCGGAGAGGTTGTAGGCGGTCGAGCCGGCGGGCGTGGCCACCAGCACGCCGTCGCAATAGAGGTCGGGCAGGCGCTTGCGGCCATCGACCGAGACGGCGACGCGCGCGGTCTGCCGGCTGGAGCGCAGCAGCGACACCTCGTTGATGGCGATGACCTCGTGCCTGCTGCCGCGCGTGTTGATCGCCAGCATGCGCAAGGGCGCGAGGCTGACCTGCCGCGCGTTCCTGAGGCGCTGCAGCAGGCCCGCTTCCTTGAAGGTGTTCATCAGGAAGCCGATGGTGCCGAGATTCATGCCGTAGATCGGCGTGCCGCGGCGGATGTTGCGATGGAGCGTCTGCAGCATCAGCCCGTCGCCGCCCAGCGCCACGACGATGTCGGCCTGGGCCGGCGGCACCGCCCCATAACGCTTCTCGAGCCGCGCCCGGGCGCTGCGGGCGGCGGGAGTCGCCGCCGAGGCGAAGGCGAGGCGAGGAGCGGAATTGGAGGGGGAAGCCATCGGGATGTCTGCAATGCCACTAATGCAAGTTTCGTACTATAGCCGTCTGCCGCAACGTTGCGATAAAATCGGCGCCGCATAAGAACCGAGGAGGAAGGCGATGGAGCTGGTTCCGCTGGGACCGGGATTCGGTGTCGAGGTCAGGGGCGTCAGCATGCTCGACGTCGCCAGCGACGCCGACGCCTACAAGGCCGTGCGCTCTGCCTTCGAGGAACACTCCCTGCTGGTGTTCCGCGACCAGACCATCGCCGACGACATCCAGGCGGCCTACAGCCGCGCCTTCGGACCGCTCGAGCTCACCAAGGTGGCGTCGCTGGGCGCCGGCGGTTTCTATTCCAAGCTCACCAACATCGGCGAGAAGGGCGAGATCCTGCCGCCCGACCATCGCCAGGTGCTGGTCGCCAAGGCCAACGCGCTCTGGCACACCAACTCGTCCTTCAAGAAGACGCCGGCGCTCGCCTCGGTGCTGACCGCGCGCGTGCTGCCGGGCGAGGATGGCGACACCGAGTTCACCTCGACGCGGCTCGCCTGGGACCGCCTGCCCGCCGACCTGCAGGGCAAGCTCAAGAATGCGGTTGCCACGCACTCCTATGCCAACAGCCGCGACCAGATCCATCCCGACCTCGCCAATGCCGAGGAGCGCATCGCGCTGCCGCCGGTGCGCTGGCGGCTGAACTGGCGCAACCCGGCCAACGACCGCCGCGCGCTCTATGTCGCCAGCCACGCCTATGCCATCGACGGCATGGACGACCGCGACGCCCGCCAGCTCCTGGCCGAGCTTCTCGACGAGGCGACCCGGCGCGAGTTCGTCTACACCCACAAATGGCGCCAGGGCGACGCCGTCATGTGGGACAACCGCGCCATGCTCCATCGCGGCCGGCCGTGGGACTACAAGAAGGAGCGGTCGATGATCCGCACCACCATCTCGGCAACCGACGCCGACGGGCTGGCCGAGGTACGGCCGCCGGTGGTGCACTAAGGACGCGAGGTAACTTCTACTCCGCCGCTTCCAGCCGCTGCTGGTTCTGCTTGGCCGCGACCTTGGCGCGCGCCAGATCCTCGCCGCGGCGCTTGCTGAGCGCCGCACCGCCGCCCGCCGTCTCGGCGAACAGGGCGAGCTTGTCGAGATCCTCCTCGACCACCGGCGACAGGGCGAGATCCATGTATTCGTGGCGCTTGGGATCGTGCAGGACCTTCTGGCCGATGCGCCAGCCCTGCCAGGCCAGCCGCGCGTAGATCCTGAGCTTCTTGAAGGTCTCGACGCACCAGCTTGTAGTGGAACACGCCCATCGGCTCGATCGGCATGCCGTAGCGGCGGTCGCGCCGGTACTTCAGGCGCACGATGCCGCCTTCCAGCGGATGGATGTTCTCGGCCTCGAACATGATCTTGAACATGGTCATGAACTGGGCCGGCTCGGCCGGGTTGCGGCCGGGAATGGCGCCATGGCGGCGCGCCACCGTCTCGATGTGCTCCGGCGTGTAGTAGGTCCGCCAGGCGTCGCGGTAGGTCTGCTCGTACTCGGCATCGCTCATCCTGGGATGATGGACGACGCGGTGATTGAGGTCGTACTTGTTGAGGTCGGGGTCCATCCAGACGCCCTTCTTCCACAGCGTCTGGTGGTCTTCCGAGCCCGGCAGCGGCGTCAACATGAAGAACTCGAGGATGTCGAGCGGCAGCTCGTTCTTGATGATCTCGAGGTCGCGCATGATCAATTCGCGCGTGTCGCCGGGGAAGCCCAGGATGTAGCCCGCCCAGGTCGAGGCGCCGCTGGTGTGCCACGCCTGCAGCATCTTGCGGTATTCGGTGATCTTGTTCTGGCGCTTCTTGGCGGCCAGCAGGTTGTCCGGGTTGACGTTCTCCAGACCGATGAACACGCGGTAGACGCCGGCCCAACGCGCCTTCTGGATGAAGTTCGGGATGCGATGGCACTGCGTGTCGACCTGGATGATCAGGGACACTTCGATGCCTTCGTTCTCCTTGAGCTCGATCAGCCGGTCGAAGAAGTCTTCCCAGTGCTTGTTGCGGGCCATGTTGTCGTCGGTGATGAAGAACGACGTGATGCCCTGCTTGTAGTTCTCACGGACGATCGCTTCGAGATCGTCGGGATTGCGGAAGCGGCTCTTGCGGCCCTGTACGTTGATGATGGTGCAGAACGAGCACTGGAACGGGCAGCCGCGGCCGAGGTCGAAGCTCGACTTCTTGCCCTCGTTGCGCGCCAGCGCGGCGGGCGGCAGGCGCGGCGTCGGCGCACCCTCGATGCCCGGCAGGTCGTTCATGTAGTTGTAGAGCGGCTTCAGCGTGCCGTTCCAGGCGTCCTTCAGGACGATGTCGAGACGGCCTTCTTCGGCCTCGCCGGCGAAGATCGAGATGCCCATGTCCATTGCCGCCTGGATCTCGGGCGGCACGACCGGCAGCATCGACAGGCAGCCGGCGGCATGGAAGCCGCCCATCGCCACCGGCAGACCGGCCTTGAGGAAGTGGCGGGCGAGGTCGACCGCGTGCGGGAACTGGTTGGATTGCACGCCGACCAGGCAGATCAGCGCCTTGCCGCCGGTGCGGCGGATGTCGGCCACGATGCGGTCCGGCCGCACCCGGGTATTGGTCTCGTCGAACGGCTTGATCAGGATGTCGACGTCGGCGCCCAGCACCTGGCGCTGGCTGGCAGTCCTCGCCCAGCCCGTAGAGCGCGGCCAGGGTGTTGGACGGGATGTGGGACCGCAGCCAGGTGATCGGATAGCCGTCGTCGTCGTAGTGCGTCGGCTTGATCAGAATCAGGTGGAATTTAGTACGCTTTTGCACGGTACCGCCCATCGCGGAAAATTTCTCCAAAGGCACATCCGCGTGCGGCACTATCGAGCGACTGCCACCGCTTAACGGCATCCCCCGGTCACAATGCGCTGGGCTGCCTTACAACGCAACTGCACTGGACGGATAATAACAATTTGCGGTGTGCAATATTGCACAACATATGGGGCTTTTACAGGGCGAGCCACGCGATTGGCGAGATTGGCCCATGCCAAGGCGGTAATTGCAGTCCGCGGCCCAAAAGCGCACGGTGGGCCGCCCTGAGAGGCGCCAGCGACGCCGGCCGGGGGAGGGAACGAACAAGACGTGGGTCTCACTGCGCGCGTACCGGCGCTGGCGCCGTTCCAGGTCCGGAGCTTCCGCTATCAGTGGCCGGCCGACCTGCTGGCCTCCTGGGCCTTCGAGATGGAAGGCGTAATCCTGGGCTGGTTCGTGCTGGTCTCGACCGGTTCGGTCCTGGCGCTGGCCATTTTCGGCTCCTTGCAGTTCCTCGGCACCCTGATCTCGCCCCTGTTCGGCATGGCGGGCGACCGCGTCGGCAATCGCAAGGTGCTCTGCGTGATGCGCGCCACCTACCTCGCCGTGGCGACGGCGCTGGCGGCGCTGTTCCTGAGCGGCCAGGCCGCCCCGTGGTCGGTGTTCGTGCTGGCCACGATCATGGGGCTGGTCAGGCCGTCCGACATCACCCTGCGCAACCTCCTGGTCGGCGAGACCATGCCGTCGGACTACCTGATGCGGGCCATGGGGGTGTCGCGCACGACCGCCGATTCGGCGCGGGTGGTGGGCGCCCTGTCGGGGGCGGGCCTGGTGGCATTGCTGGGATCGGGCCTGGCCTACCTCGGGGTCTGCCTCTTCTATGCGGCGAGCCTGGCGCTCACCTTCAACGTCGGGGTGAGGCGCCTGCGCGTGCTGGGCGAGGAGCCGGCCCATGCCGCACCGTTGCGCGCCCTGCGCGAAGGCTTCGCCTATGTCTGGTCGACGCCCGACATGCGCGCGGTGATGCTGCTGGCCTTCCTGGTCAACCTCGCGGCCTATCCGCTGGTCGGCTCGCTGCTGGCCTATGTCGCCAAGGACATCTACGGCCTCGGCCAGACCGGCCTGGGCTGGCTGATCGCCTGCTTCGCGGGCGGCGCGCTCATCGGCTCGATCGTGATCTCCACCCATGGCGCGGGCATCCGGCCCGCCCGGACCACGCTGGTCTCGGCCGTCCTGTGGTTCTCCCTCAATCTCCTCTTCTCCTGGATCGAGACGCCGCTTCTGGGCGAGATCGTCCTGTTCGTGTCGGGTTTCGTACAAAGCTTCTGCATGATCCCCATGGCGGTACTGCTGCTGCGCGTCGCCAATCCGGCCTTCCGCGGCCGGGTCATGGGCGTTCGCATGCTGGCGGTCTATGGCATGGCCATCGGCCTGCTCGCGGCCGGGCCGCTGGTCGAGCACACCGGTTTTGCCGCCACGGGCACGATCTTCAGCCTGGTCGGCATCGTCTTCACGCTCGTGATCGCCGTGTATTGGCGCCGTCACCTCTGGGATGCCGGCGCCGAGGCAAACGCGCGCTAGAAGGAACCTCAAGGTCTCGACCGCGTTGGCAGGCGATGCGTAGCCGCGTCGCCAAGATCGCCGTCCTGATGACAACCCTCACGACAGGCATCTTCGTCGCGGAAGCCCGGGCCGACGACCCGCCGCCGCCGCCGTCGGCGACCGAAAGCGAAAGCCGCAGCATCTTCATCTTCCAGGTCGAGAACGACGTCTTCAACCGGTTCAGCCCGACCGACCGCGACTACACCAACGGCGTGCGCATCGGCTGGCTGTCGCCGTCGATCACCGCCATGCCGCCGGGGATCGTCGCACTCACCACGCTGCCGACCTTCTTCGGCGAGCCGCAGTCGGACTCGGTGGTGCGCCGCGTCGGCGTGTCGATCGGCCAGAACATCTACACGCCCGACGACACGTTCGCCTCGCAGCCCATCTACAACGACAGGCCCTATGCGGCTTGGCTCTATGCCAGCTTCGCCCTGCAGTACACCTACAAACGGCGTGACGAGAAGACGGGCATCCAGGAGCCGGTGCGGCTCGACACGCTGCAGCTCGACCTCGGCCTCATCGGACCGGCGGCCGGCGGCGAGTTCGTGCAGAACAATTTCCACAACATCATCGGCGTAGCCCGAGCCAACGGCTGGGCCAACCAGCTGCACAACGAGCCAACGATCGGCATCGGGTTCGAGCGGCGCTGGCGAACCGCTCGCGCGGTCTTGATCGAGGATCCCAAGCTCGAGGTCGATTTCATTCCGCGCATCGGCGCGGCGCTCGGCAACGTGGCGATCTACGGCGATGTCGGCGGCACGGCGCGCATCGGCAAGAACCTGCGCGACGATTTCGGACCGCCGCGGCCAAGACCGGCGCTGCCCGGCTCGGAAGCCTTCATCGGCGACGGCAGCTTCGGCTGGTACCTGTTCGCCGGCGTCGACGGCCAGGTGGTCGGCCGCAACATTTTCCTCGACGGCAACACCGACGGCTACAGCCTGCGCGTTTCGCACCGGCCGTTCGTCGCCGAGGCCCAGGCGGGCCTCGCCATCACGTATCACGGCGTGCGCCTCACCTATACACAGGTGCTGCGCACGCCGGATTTCTATGAACAGAATCGCTGGACGCAGTTCGGCTCGATCAACGTGACGTTCAGGTACTGAAAGACTGCCGCCGACGGGACGTCAAATGCGTCCCATCAGCAGCAGGATGATCACGATGATCAGGATCAGGCCGGCGCCGCCGCTCGGGTAGTAGCCCCAGCCGCTGCTGTACGGCCATGTCGGCAGGGCACCTATCAGGATCAGGATGAGAATGATCAGGAGAATGGTGCCCAGCATGTCTGCTCCTTCCTAGCCGAGGTTCTGCTCGGCGAACGACCAGTTGGCGAGCTTGTCCAGCCAGGCCTGGACGTGGTCCGGCCGGCGGTTCTGATAGTCGAGGTAGTAGGCGTGCTCCCACACGTCGGCGACCAGCAGCGGCGTGCCGCCGTGCGCGATCGGGGTGTCGGCGTTGGCCGTCGTCTCGATGGCAAGCTTGCCGCCCTTGGCGACCAGCCAGGCCCAGCCGCTGCCGAACTGGCCGACGGCTGCCGCCTTGAAGGCCTTGTTGAAGTCCTCGACGCTGCCGAAGCTGTCCTCGAGGGCCTTCTTGATCTTGCCGGCAGGCGCGCCGCCCTTGGGCGCCATGCTGTGCCAGTAGAAATCGTGATTCCAGGCCTGCCCGGCGTTGTTGAAGATGGCTTTGCCCTTCTCGTCCTTGGCCGCTTTCTTGACGATCTCCTCAAGGGTGAGGGCGGCATAGGGTGTGCCCTCGATCAACTCGTTCAGCTTGTCGACGTAGGCCTTGTGATGCTTGCCGTAGTGAAACGAGATCGTCTTCGCGGAAATGACGGGCGCAAGCGCGTCCTCGGCGTAAGGGAGCTTGGGGAGGGTGAAGGGGGGCTTTCCTTTGTCCAAAGGCATGACGCGTACTCCGGCTAGCCCGACGAACAGGTCGGGTGGGCTGTGGATGGTTGTTGAACGTCCGATCGACGCCGACGTTGCGACGCGCCGGACGGTGGCAGGTTGCCACAGGAACCTTGGCAGAAAGGTGACGTTGGCGGCCTGCGGCGACTCCGCGCGCGAGGAACTCCATGGACGGCATCATCTATCTGGTCGGGTTGATCGTCATCGTCATGGCGATCCTCTCCTTCGTCGGCCTGCGCTAGCCGAGCCCGGCATCGGTCTCCGCCATGAGCAGGCCGAGGTCCGCGTCTCGGTACGAAATTTTTCCGTAAAACCAGCGAGTGAGAACAAGTCGCTCGTCCTGAGCCGCTGCGGTGCAGATTTTTCAGCGAACGGTTCTCAGTCGCGCACTCAGTGGTTGCATCGCAAGAAGCACGGAGTATCTCTCTTTGCGAACACGCATGGAGGTCGCCGTGCAAGGCAATCCACAAGTCGTCGCCGAACTGAACAAGCTCCTGAAGAACGAGCTCACCGCGATCAACCAGTATTTCCTGCATGCGCGCATGATGGGGCACTGGGGCTTCGATCGGATGGCCAAGAAGATCTACGAGGAGTTGATCGGCGAGATGAAGCACGCCGACAAGCTGATGAAGCGCATCCTCGTGCTCGACGGCCTTCCCAATCTGCAGGATCTCGGCCGGCTCGCCGTCGGCGAGACCGTCGTCGAATGCCTGAAGGCCGATCTCCGGCTGGAGACCGAGGCGCGGACCGCGCTGGTCGCTGCGGTCACGCTTTGCGAGTCCACCAAGGACTATGTCAGCCGCGAGATCGTCGTCGACATCCTGGAGGATGCCGAGGAGCACATCGATTTCCTCGAGACCGAGCTGTCGCTGGTCGACAAGGTCGGCGAGCAGAACTACCTGCAGACGCAGATCGGCGAGGGCAAGGAGTTCGAGCTGAGCGAGACCCCTCGCAAAAGCTCGGGGTGACGCGCGAGGCGCGTCAATCAGCAGCGAGAAGGTTCGGCGCCGCGGCCTGGTCGCAAGCCCGGGTCTGAGCGATGCGCTCGCGCATGTCGCAGGCGCAGCTGCCGCATTGAGGGCTCTTGCCACAGGCACGGAAGACGTCGGCCGGACGGCGGGCGCCTGCGCGGACGGCGGCGTCGACTTCGCGCTCACGAATGGCTTGGCAGATGCAGATGAACATGCCCTTGCGCCGCGCTCCCCATGCAGATGCGACTTACTCGCAGACGCAAAGATAGTGGCCAGGGCCGGGCCGGTCAAGCGGGGTCTAAAACCCTGGCAGCAAATGCTTTTCCAGCTTTGCCCGCAGCCCATCGTCGATCGGATGGGGCGTCTTGCCCTTCAGCCGGACGACCGTCATCTCGGCCGCGGCGATGCAGGTCGCGTCCTTGAAGGCCGCCGAGCCGACGGTGATGGAGCTGGTGCCGATCTTCATCACGCCGGTGCCGAGCTCGACCTGGCCCGGCCAATGCGATTCGGCGAGGAAGCTCACCGTCATGCCGGCCGAGATGCCGCGCGTGCCATCGGCACCGGTCGTCAGGCCCATGTCGCGCATGAAGGTGAGGCGCGCCGTCTCGAGATAGGCGCAGATCGCCACGTTGTTGACGTGCCCGGCGGCGTCCTGGTCGGAGAAGCGCACCGTGTCGGTGCACCAGTGCGGATAGATCGAGCGATCCTGTAGTCGTTTGTCGCGTGACATGGCGCGAGTGTAGCATCCCGCCGCCATGGCACATCCCATCTTCACCGAGGACCACGACCTCGTCCGCGCCCAGCTCCGCCGCTTCGTCGAGGAGAAGGTGAAGCCGCACGGGCCCAAGTGGGAGGAGGCGGGTTTCGTGCCGCGCGAGGTGCTGCGCGAGATGGGCGAGCTCGGCCTCTTCTCGCTGCGCATCCCCGAGGCGATGGGCGGCGCGGGCCTCGATGCGCGCGCCTCGGTCGTGCTGGCCGAGGAGGTCGGGCGCTCGACCCATGGCGGCTTTGCCATCACTGTGCTGGTCCACACCGACATGGCGAGCCCCCATCTCGTGCGCTTCGGCACCAAGCGCCAGCTCGAGAGGTACCTGCCGGGCGTCATGGCGGGCAAGATCATCACCGCAGTCGGCGTCACCGAGCCCGGCGCCGGCTCCGACGTCGCCGGCATCCGCACCCGCGCGGTGCGCGACGGCAACGACTATGTGCTGAACGGCACCAAGATGTTCATCACCAACGGCGTCCATGGCGATCTCTATTTCATCGCCGCCCGCACCGATCCCGAGGCCAAGGGCAGCCGCGCCATCACCATGTTCATCGTCGAGAAGGGCACGCCGGGCTTCAAGGTGGGCCGCGCCCTCGACAAGACCGGTTGGCGCTCCTCGGACACCGCCGAGCTGATCTTCGAGGATTGCCGAGTGCCGGCCGAGAACGTGCTGGGCGAGCCCAACCGCGGCTTCTATTCGATCATGGCCAACTTCCAGACCGAGCGGCTGGTGATCGGCGCCATGGCCATGGCTGAGGCGCGCGAGGCGATCCGGCTCACCTTCGAGCATGTCAGCCAGCGCACCGCCTTCGGCAAGCCGCTGTGGGACAAGCAGGCGATCCGTCAAAGACTGTCGCGCCGCCTGGCCGAGGTCGAGGCGGCGCGACAGCTCGTGCATCACACGGCCTGGCTCGATGCCCAGGGCCAGGATTGCGTCGCCCAGGTGTCGATGGTGAAGGCGCTGGCCGGCGATCTGGTGAACCAGGTCCTCTACGACTGCGTGCAGTTCCACGGCGGCATGGGCTTCGTGCGCGAGACCGCAGTCGAACGCATGGCGCGCGATGCCCGCGTCCAGGCGATCGGCGGCGGCGCGTCGGAGGTCATGCTGGAGGAGATTGCCAAGCGTTTTGGGGCGGTGCTGGCCGATTAGTCTTCCACCTCTCGCTTCCACCTCCCCCGTCATACGGGGGAGGCCGGGAGGGGGAAGCCGCAGCGAGGCTCTGTGAAAGACGAAGATCATGATCTTTGCCTTTTATCGATCCCTAGTGGGGCCTTCCCCCTCCCCGCCTCCCCCGTATGACAGGTGTATGACAGGTGGAGGAGCATGAAGGGTGCATGAGCGCTACTTCGGCGCGACCAGGAACGGCCCGACGGCCAGCAGCTTGCACCCCACGCCGCCGGACTTGTTGCACTCGCTGAGCGCGTCGGCCGCCGCTGCCGCCTCGCTTTCCCGGCCGGACACGAGGCCGACCGGACCGTTGTCGGCGGCCGCGAGCGCACGCCAGTCGTTGGCGATCAGGTAGCGCTCGATGGCGGCCCGCCTGCCGGCATCGGCCGAGGGAGCAAGCTCGGGCGTGAAGATGCCGGTCACGCGATGGAGCTGCGGCACGCGCACCACGACCTGGTCGTCGACCGAATAGACCACGCACGGCCGACCGCTGATCTGGCCGCAGGTCTGCAGGTTGCGGCGGATGGCGTCGGCATCGCTCTCGCTCGGCGACCACCATTCGAGAGGACCGTGGCCCAACACGAGGGCGCGATGCCTGGTCGTCCTCATGTAGTGCTCCGTGAGGTTCTGCCGGCCGCGCTCGTTGATCAGCGGCACGGCCGCGGCGTCGAACGCGACGGGCGGTGACAGCTTGGCCGCAGGCACGTAGGGCGGCGGCGGCATGGGCGGCGCCCGATACGGCCACACCACCTTGTTGCCGACGGCGTAGACCACGCAGCGGTCGAACTCGCGCACGATCGGCACCTCGCGCTCGACCAGCGCATTGCACTCCTCGAGGGCCCGACGTCGGGCCGACGTCTCGTCGAGCATACGCGTGGCCATGGCGAACCAGCCGCGCACGTTGATCGCCATGGCCTTGTCGTCCTCGGCCTGGGCGTAGTCCTCGAGGCGCCGCTCGCGCCACTGCGGCACGAACGGCACCTCGGAGGCGACATAGGCCCGAGGCGGTGCTGCCGGTGCCGTCGGAGCTGGGGCCGGAGCCGCGGCCGGCGGGGCCGCTGCCGGAGGTGTAGCGGCCGCAGCCGGTGGGGCTGACGGCGGCGCCGGCGTCGGCGGGGGAGCCGGTGGCGTCGCCGATGCGACGGGAGCGGGAGCCTGCGCCATGCGCGGCGAGGTTGGCGGCTCCGACCACTCATGCAGCAGCCAAGCGCCGCCGATCGCCAGCACTGCCACCGTTGCGGCGACGCCGATGATGAAGGCGAGGCGCTTGGCCTTGCGGCCGTCCGCCGCCGGCGCGGCGACGACTGCCGCGCCGCCGAGTGTGAGCCGGTAGGCGTGGATGGCGCGCGGGATGTTCTTGACGTGCTGCTCGCCGAGATCCTCCGCCCCTAGCGTCAGCTTGCCCTCGATCTGCTCGTAGACGGCGGCCGATACGCAGATGCCGCCGGGCTTGGCGATCGATTCCAGGCGCGCCGCGACGTTGACCGCATCGCCCATCAGGTCATCGCCGCTTTCCACGACATCGCCGAGATTGACCCCGATGCGCAGGACGAGCTGATCGTCCGGCCCGGCCTGGTCGTTGGCCGCGCGCATCGCTTCCTGGATTTCCAGGGCGGCGCGGACGGCTTCGACCGGGCTCGCGAATTCCGCCAGGAGCCCGTCGCCGGTCAGCTTGAAGACGCGTCCGCGATGATGCTTCACCAGTGCCTGGGCAGCCGCCATGCGGTTGCCGAGGAGGCCGAGCGCGTGTTCCTCGTCGCGCGCCGACATGGTGCTGAAGCCGACGACGTCGATGTCCATGATCGTGGTCAGGCGCCGGACGAGGTCGGATCCAGTCATGGCGGACAGGCTAGAGCGGTTTGCGGTCAGATGGAACCGCGTGCGGTTCCATCTGACCGCAAACGCGCGCACGGGGTTAGTTGTTGCAGCAGGCATATTCCGTTCGGCTGATTACAGCCGAACGGAATATGCTTTAGCCGAGAGGTGCCAGACAGGCCATAGGACGTCCTTGCCTCGGCGGCCACCCTCTGCGAAGACCGATCTGCATGCACTCCAAGGCCCCGCGTTACTGGGATGACTACGAGATCGGCCAGACGTTCGATCTCGGCTCCACCAGCTTCACTGCCGACGAAATCGTGGACTTCGCCCGCCAGTACGATCCGCAGAGCTTCCACGTCGACGCCGGCGCCGCCCGGCAATCGATGTTCGGCAGCCTCATAGCCTCGGGCTGGCACGTCACCGCCAAGCTGATGCGGCTGTTCGTCGACAACTACGTCGACCAGCGCACGGCGCTGGGCTCGCCGGGGGTCGACGAGGTCCGCTGGCTGAAGCCGGTGCGGCCGGGCGACACGCTCAATGCCTGGGTCGAATGCGCCGGCAAGGTGCCGTCCAAGAGCCGGCCGGAGATGGGGATCGTCCACGAGCAATGGCGCGCGACCAACCAGAAGGGCGAGCTGGTGATGACGCTCAAGGGGACCAACATGGTGCGACGGAGGCCGGCATGAAGGGTGCCGTACGCGGGCTCGACCACGTCGTGGTCATGGTCGACGGCATCGATGCAGCCGAGGCCGCATACGCCAAGCTCGGCTTCCAGGTCCAGCCGCGCGGCTTCCACAGGAAGCTCGGCACGGCCAACCACCTGATGATCTTCGACACCGACTATTTCGAGATTTTAGGCATCGTCGAGGACACGGAATTCAATGCCGAGCGGCGCGAATGGCTGAAAGGTGGTGGAGGGCTGGCTAACGTCGCTCTCGCGACCGATGGCGCCGATCTCGCCTTCGACGCCTTCAAGGCGGCGGGTCTGCAGCCCGATGCGCCGTTGTTCTTCGATCGCGCCGTCGAGATCGCGGGCAAGACCGAGCATGCGCAGTTCCGCACCGTGCGCATCCCCA
>CAWEIE010000043.1:0-23268 GCA_963809025.1 uncultured Alphaproteobacteria bacterium
TCGTCGACCTTCTCCAGCCAGACGAACTCGAGCTTGCTCGCGCGCTTCCTCGGGGATGTCGTCGTAGTCGCGCGGTTGCGCGCCGGCAGCATGACGCGGGTGATGCCGGCGGCCGCGGCGGCCACCACCTTCTCCTTGATGCCGCCGACCGGCAGCACCAGGCCGCGCAGGCTGATCTCGCCGGTCATGGCGGTGTCGCTGCGGATCATGCGGCCGGTCAGCAGCGAGGCCAGCGCCATGAACATGGCCACGCCGGCGCTCGGCCCGTCCTTGGGCGTGGCGCCGGCCGGCACGTGGACATGGATGTCGCTCTTCTCGAGCAGGCCCGGATCGATGCCGAGCTGCACGCGCCATGCTCTTGACCAGGCTGAGCGCCGCCTGCGCGCTCTCCCGCATCACGTCGCCGAGCTGGCCGGTCAGGATCAGCTTGCCGCCGCCCGGCATGCGCGTCGCCTCGATGAACAGGATGTCGCCGCCGACCGGCGTCCAGGCGAGGCCGGTGGCGACGCCCGGCACGCTCGTGCGCATGGCGATCTCGTTCTCGAAGCGCACCGGCCCCAGGATCGTCTCGAGCTCGGCCACGCCGATATGCTTCTTGGCCGTGGCGCCCTCGGCGAACTCGACGGCGACCGAGCGCAGCACGCGGCCGATCTCGCGCTCGAGATTGCGCACGCCCGCCTCGCGCGTGTAGCTGTCGATGATGTGGCGCAGCGCCGCGTCCTCGATCTCGACCTGCTCGGCCTTCAGCCCGTTGGCCTCGAGCTGGCGGCGCACCAGGTAGCGCTTGGCGATCTCGAGCTTCTCGCCGGTCGGTGTAGCCGGCGAGCGGGATGATCTCCATGCGGTCGCGCAGCGGCCCCGGGATGGTGTCGAGCATGTTGGCGGTGGTGATGAACACCACGCGGCTGAGGTCGAACGGCACGTCGAGGTAGTTGTCGCGGAAGGTCGCGTTCTGCTCGGGATCGAGCACCTCCAGCAAGCGCCGCCGACGGGTCGCCCTGGATGCCGGCGCCCAGCTTGTCGATCTCGTCCAGCATCATCACGCAGTCGCGCGCGCCGGCCTTGCGGATCGCCTGGATGATGTTGCCCGGCAGGGCGCCGATATAGGTGCGGCGGTGGCCGCGGATCTCGGCCTCGTCGTGCACGCCGCCCAGGCTGACGCGCACGAACTTGCGGCCCATGGCGCGGGCGATCGACTGGCCGAGCGAGGTCTTGCCGACGCCGGGCGGGCCGACGAAGCACAGGATCGGCGCCTTGCCCTCGGGCGCCAGCTTGCGCACGGCGAGGTATTCGACGATGCGCTTCTTGATCTTCTCGAGGCCGTAGTGGTCGGCGTCGAGGATGCGGCGCGCCTCGGCGATGTCGATGTCCTTGGGCTCGGGCGGCGCCCAGGGCAGCTCGATCAGCCAGTCGAGATAGGTGCGGATCATGCCGTATTCGCCCGCCGCCTCGGGCGTGCGCTGCAGCCGCCGCAGCTCCTTGCGCGCGACCTGCTCGACCTCCGGCGGCATCTTGGCCTCGGCGATCGCCTTCTCGAGGTCGGCCAGCTCCTGCTTGTTGGCGCCCTCGTCGCCCAGCTCCTTCTGGATGGCGGCCATCTGCTCGCGCAGCAGCACCTCGCGCTGGCGCTCGTCGAGCGATTCGCGGGTCTTGTTGCCGATCTCGGCCGACAGCCGCAGCACCTCGAGGCGATGGGCCAGCAGCTTGGAGACCTTGTCGAGGCGCGGCACCAGGTCGATCGTCTCCAGGATCTCCTGCTTCTCGGCCGGCGTGGCGTCGAGATAGGTGGTGGCGAGGTCGGCCAGCATGCCGGGCGAGCGTCGTCGCCTCGACCGTCTGGCGCAGCTCGGGCGGCGCCTGCGGCAGGAGCTCCAGGACCTCGTTGACCTGCTGCTGCAGGACGATGAAGCGCGCCTCGATCTCCGCTCCTGTCGGGCGTCGGCTCGGCGAGATGCAGGCCGCGCGCCACCAGGAAGGGCTGGCCGTCGACGAACTCGGTGATGCGGAAGCGCTGCACGCCCTGGCAGATCACATGTGATTGCCGTCCGGCGCGGTGACGTAGCGCAGGATGTTGGCGACCGTGCCGACGCGGTGGAGGTCGTCCGCCTTGGGATCGTCCTTCTCGGCCTCGCGCTGCAGCACGATCACGATCTGGCGCTGCTCGCGCACGGCCTGCTGGGCCGCGGCGATGGTCGCGGGCCGGCCGAGGGTGATCGGGAAGACGATCTCGGGGAACAGCACGATGTTGCGCACCGGCACGACGATGAAGGCGTCGGACGGCAGCGACTGGATCGGCTGGCCGGGCGTGCCCGGGCTGACGTCGGGCGGGCTCATGGCTCGCTCCTCGGACGCGGCGCCTTGGGCAGCCGGATCACCAGGCAGCCGTTGGCGACGCCGCTGCTGCGGCGTCTCGTAGCGGCCCGGCGGCAGCGGGATGCGGCGCTCGAAGCGGCCCTGCGGCAGCTCCAGGCGGTGGATGGTGGCGGTGCGCAGCTCCTGCGGCAGCACGCGCTCGCCCGCGATCGACAGCCCGCCGTTGTGGATCACGAGCTCGACCTTGTCGGGATCGACGCCGGGCAGCGCGACCAGGATCAGGACGGCGTCATGGGTCTCGAGCACGTCGGCCGGCGGCTCCCAGTTGATGCCGCGGCGCGATGACTGCGGCGGGCTGAAAACCTCGCGATGCAGCCGCTCGGCGCGCGCCAGCATCTGCAACGCTTCCGACCACATCCAGTTGCGGGGATCTTCGTTGGCCATCGGTCCCATATAGGAATCAGTTCGGCATGCTCCAAAGGTCCCGCATCCTGCCGCGCGGAGCGCGGAAGGATGGGCACCCACTGTTCCCACCCTTCGAGACGCGCCTGCGCCGCGCAGGGTGAGGCCGCTGGCGTACAATTGCCGATCAGCGCCTGATAGACGAGGTCGCGCATCAGGTAGCGGTAGCGCAGGCGCGCTGCCGGCGACTGCATCATGAAGACGACGTACATGCGCTCGCGCGGGATCGTGCCAGAAATAGGTGCCGTAGGCGCCGGCCCAGTAGTAGTCGTTGGGCGAGCCGGGCAACGGACTGCGGCCCTGGTCGAGTGCGCACGGCGAAGCCCAGGCCGAAGCCTTGGCCCATGCGCGCGCTGGGCTCCAGCGCCTCGAAGCCGCCCCATGTCGGCGCCCATCTTGATGTCGGGCGGCAGGGCATCGGCCGTCATCAGGTCGATGCTCTTGCGCGAGATGAGCCGCACGCCGTCGAGCTGGCCGCCATTGGCGAACATCTGCAGGAAACGGGCATAGTCGGCGGCGGTCGATACCATGCCGCCGCCGCCCGATCGCCAGGTGAACTTCTCGGTGACATCGGGAACGAGGCACTCGTTCTTCGGCCTCTCCTTCAGCGGCTCTGGCGCCGCGCACCTTCTTGTCGGCGCCGACCTCGAATCCGGTGTCGCCCATCTTCAGCGGCTTGGTGATGCGCTCCTCGATGAACTTGTCGAGCGGCATGTCCGAGGCGACCTCGACGACGCGGCCCAGCACGTCGGTTGACATGGAGTATTCCCAGGTCGTGCCGGGCTGGTAGAGCAGCGCCAGCTTGGCGAGCTTGTCGGCCATCTCGGCATTGGTCTGGCTGCGGTCGTTCACCTTCATGTCGAGGTAGGACTGCTTCAGCTGGTTGGCGCCGGGCGCACCATAGGTCAGACCCGAAGTGTGCCGCAGCAGGTCCTGGACGGTCATCGGCCGGACCTGCGGTTCCAGGACGTATTCGACCGTACCGTCCTCCTTCTTCTTCTCGACGGCGACCTTGGTATTGGCAAAGGCCGGGATGAAGCGCGACACCGGGTCGGCGAGCGTGAGCTTGCCCTCCTCCATCAGGATCATGGCGGCCACGCTCACGATCGGCTTGGTCATCGAGGCGATGCGGAAGATGGTGTCGTTGGTCATCGGCACCTTGGCCTCCTTGTCGCGGAAGCCGAAGGAGTCGAACATCACCAGCTTGCCGTTGCGCGCGATCAGCACGACGGCGCCCGGCAGCTCGTTGTTCTTCACGCCCTCTTCGATGCGGTCCGAAAGCCGCTTCAGCCGGCTTGCGACGAACCCAACCTCCTCGGGCGACTGCGCCTTGGGAATGCCCTGAGCACTCCCAGGCAGGGCGATCGAAACCATGAGCGCCGCGGCTGCAGCGAGACGAACCATCGACATCGTATTCCTCCCGGACCGAGCCCATCAGAGCAAAACACCTCCGCTTGCGCGAGGGCGCTCGCTTCACACAGCGAGAAGGCGCTCGACCAGCCAGACCGCACCGACCATCGCCACGATCACCGACAGGATCTGCGGCAGGCGCGGCAGGCGGCCGGGGCGCGACGCCCAGACGAGCGGTGGCATGACCACGGCCACGAAGGCGAGCTGGCCGAGCTCGACGCCGACATTGAAGCCGACCAGCGCCCGCAGCAGGACATCGCGCGGCAGGGCGAGGTCGCCGAGGGCCGAGGCGAACCCCAGGCCGTGGATCAGGCCGAAAACACCGGCGATCACCCAGCGCCGGGCGGCGCCTGCCGGTGCCACGAGGTTCTCGACGGCGACCCAGACGATCGAGGCGGCGATCAGCGGTTCGACGATCGACGACGGCACGTCGACCATGCCCAACGCCGCCAGGCTCAAGGTGATGCTGTGGGCCACGGTGAAGGCGGTGACGATCTTCACCGTCTGCCAAAGGCTCGTAGCGAGCGCCAGCAAGGCCAGCAGGAACAGCAGATGGTCGATGCCACCGATGATGTGCTCGACACCGAGGCCGAGATAGAAGAGGAACTGGCCGTCCGACCCACGCTCGGCCGGCGCATCGCCCGTTATGGCGATGCTCGCCTGGCGTTGCCCCTTTTCGAAGATCACCTGCCTGGCGCCGCCCGGCCACTGGATGTCGGCGATCGTGTGATGATCGACGCCGAGAAAGGCGTCGCTGCCGTCACGGATCGAAAGGTTGCGTATGGGCGCGGCGCAGGCATAGAGCACCACGATCTCGATGCTGGCGCGCCCGGCCGATGGTGGCCTCGTCTCTGCCGGAACGGCCGAGCAGGCCGCACCGTCGCCCTCGATCGTGACGTGCCGCGCGACCGCCGCCGCCAGTTCACGCAGATCTCGCGTGGCGTCGCCCAAGCCTTCGGCCGGCAAGGAGAGTGCGTAGCGCACGGACTGGCCGGCGATCGAAATCGTGGCGTGGCCGGTGGTCCCTCCCTGGTGCGCGACGGCGGCACCGAAAGCGAGCGAAACGGCAGCCACCACGGCCAAGGCCCTTGCCCACGTCATCGCGCCTTCATGGCGTCCATCGCCGCCGTCCATTCGGCGCCGATGAAGCGCGACATCAGGTAGACCTTGGGATCGCCGTCGATCCGCATGTATTGCAGGAAGCCCTCCGGATTGAGGTTGCCGAAGCGCACGGTCAGGGCCTTTCCGCCGGGCGCCGAGAGCGTTGCCACGACCACCGGCTCTTCGAGGCCGAACGGACGGGTGTCGACGCCCGACAGCTCCTCCGCGGCGATCTCGCGCACCGGCGGCGAACGGTGCAGCATCTTGACCGCGGTATCGAGGTGGGTCGCCGCAGCCCCCTCGACCGCGCCGCCGGGATCAAGCGTCCAGCTGCTGCCGCTGCGCACCAGCACAAGCTGCCGATCGCCGCGCGCGAGCGTGATCTTCTGCACGGCCTCCGGCTCGATCTGCAGCACGCCCTTCGCCTCGAACTTCACGAGCTGGCGCTGCACCGGCTGGGCGCCGCTCACCACCATCGCGGCGAGATAGGCCAGCGCCAGCAGGGCAAGCAGCGGCAAGGCGAGGCGACGCAGCGAAACCGCGCTCATCGCCGCCGCCACCAGACCAGGCCGCCGATCCCGATCACGGCGAGCGGCAGCAGGACGACGATGAAGATGAACAGCCACCGGCTTTGCGCGCCCGTCAGCAGGATCATCGGCGGCACGGGGATGCGGGTGCGCACCGCGGTGCCGCGCTCCTCGCGCGCGAGCCAGCGCACCGACGCCACCAGCAGGTCGCTGTTCGCCATGTAGGGCAGGAAGGAGTTGCTGGCGAAGTCGCCATCGCCGATCACCACGGCGCGGAACGGCGGCGCGCCCGGCGCGAGCGTCCCCTCGGCGGCAATGCCCAGCACGCGCGGCCGTACGTCTGCCACCTGGGGCTCGACCTGAATCGCCGGAGCGGACGAGCCCTCGATCGTGCGCGCCTCCGCGGGCGCCACCGGACGGGCGTAGCTGTCGCGGCTGCTTTGGAGGATCGGCATCACCTCCACGCCGGTCGCCGGCTTCGTCAAGGTCAGAGGCCGGATGCCGGGAAAGAAGGTCAGCGACAGGGTGCGGGTGATGGGATGCGGATCGTATCCGGTCACCGCCACCATCTCGGCATCGCGGTGGTAGTGGCTCAGCGGATCGACGACCGCCTGCTGCTCGAGCCGGACGCCGAGGTCGGAGAGCAGCCGCAAGAGGCCGGCCTCCGGCACAAAGCCGAGATCGAACAGCAGCAAGGCGTTGCCGCCAGCCTCGAGATAGGACCGCAGCGCCGCGCTTTCCGCCGGCAGGAACGTGGTTCGCGGGTTGGCCGCGAGGAGCACCGTGCAATCGGCAGGGACCGCACCGGCGGTCGCCAGCACGAGCTTGCGGGTGAGGTAACCCTGCGCTTCCAGAACCCGGCGCAGCCGGCCCACGCCGTGGCCTGCGGTTTCGATGACGTGGGACGACGCCTCGCCGTGGCTGTGGTTGGCTACGCCCTCGAGGTGGGTGTGGAACTCGAAGCCGTCCATCGAGAACTCGCCGTGGCCCTCGAGGAAGCAGACGGTGAGCGAACGCGTGCGCAGCACGCGCTGGATGCCGATGGCGATCTCCGCCTCGTCGGTGCCCTGGATGAGGACGCGGCGGCCGGCGGCCTCGACGATGGCGGCGTTGTAGAGACGGACGCCCTCGCGGCGCGCGAGTTCCGGCTGCTTGTCGGGATCGACGGTGAGGACCGTGAGCAGCGGATTGCGCCGGCCCATCACCTCCAGGATGTTGCGCGCGCGCTGCCCGATCGGGTCATCGGAGCGGTAGAAATAGGTGATGTGGACCGGCGTCCGGAGCTCGTCGACCACCGCCATCGCGGTGGCCGACGGCGTGTAGACCTTCTCGCGAGTGACGTCGATGTGCGTGTCGTTGAGGTGCAGCGCGACGTTCGCCAGCACCCACACGCCGAGCCCGGCGACGACGCAGGCCGCCGCATAGAACCTTGCGGCGATGGCTCCGAGGCCCGTGGCGAGCGGCAGCCGCAGCGCCGCTCGCGAACAGCACGAGCACGGCGACAAGCCAGCCTGCCGCCCACAACAGCGCCTGGAGCTCGACGGCATGCCCCTCGTGCATCGCTCAGCGCCGTGCCAGCGCCCGGACTGTCAGGAACAGGCCGAGCAGGATGACGGTGAGGAAGAAGCCGACGTCGGACACGTACATCGCACCGACCGCGAAAGGCGTGAAATGGGCCAGCAGCGACAGGCCGAGCAGCCAGTTCTCGAAGGGGTGCGGCAGCAGCGACGCCAGCGTGTCGATCGCCCAGAGGAGCCCGAACAGCCCGAGAGACACGACGGCGGCGACGATCTGGTTGGCGGTCAATGCCGAGATCATGAGGCCGATCGAGACCAGCGCCGCGCCGAGCATCATCAGGCCGACGTAGCCGCTGTAGATCGGCCCCCAGTCCGGGTCGCCGTAGATCCGCCAGCACGGCGGCATAGATCAGCGTGAGGCTGGTCATCGCTGCCAGCACCACCATGCAGGCGATGAACTTCGCGGCAACGATGTCGATCTCCCGCAGCGGCGCCGTCAGCAGCAGTTCGAGCGTGCCGCTGCGCCGCTCCTCGGCGAACTGGCGCATCGTGATGAGCGGCACCAGCAGGATCAGCTGGACGGCCGACTGGAAGAAGATGTGCACCAGGGTCGCCTGCTTGGCTACGATCAGCGACACGGTGAACGTATAGCCGCTCAGCACGATGAACACGGCGATCACCGCATAGGCGATCGGCGACGTGAAAAGCGTGCGCACTTCCTTGCCCACCAGCGTCGCCACCTGGCTCATCGGATCGCCTTTGCCTGCGTGAGATCCAGGAACAGCGCTTCGAGGGGCGACTGTGCCGGCGCCGCCACCGTTTCATGGGCGATCTGCTCGACGGTCAGGAGCCGCCCGTCGAGCAGGATGGCCGCCCGGTCGGCCGTGCGCTCGATCTCGGCCAGGATGTGGGACGTCACCAGCACGGCGCAGTCCTGCGCCAGGTCCCTGAGCAGGCCGCGCAATTCGATGATCTGCCGCGGGATCGAGGCCGTTGCTCGGCTCGTCGAGAACCAGCAGCTCCGGCTTGTGCAGCACGGCCTGGGCGAGCGACACGCGCTGCCGGTAGCCACGCGACAGCCGTTCTATGATGACGTTCCGCACACTGCCCAGCGCCAGCCGCTCGACCGCGGCGTCGATGGCGCGGTCCAGGGCCCGGCCCGTGATCCCGCGCAGCCGCCCCATGAATCCGAGATATTCGACGACGCGCATGTGGCCGTAGAGCGGCGAATCCTCCGGCACATAGCCAATGCGTTCGCGGGCGGCGCGGGCCGCGCGCACGACGTCGATGCCGGCAATCCGGACGGTCCCCGAGCTTGGGTAGAGGTAGCCGGTGACGAGTCTCAGGATGGTGCTCTTGCCGGAGCCGTTCGGCCCGAGCAGACCGAAGACCTCGCGCTCCTGCACCTCGAAGGAAACGGCATCGACGGCCAATCGGGCGCCAAAGCGCTTGCTCAGCCGGTCGAGCGAAAGGACGGCCATAGGCAACTCAGACAGCACGGCACGACGGCGAAGCCCAAATCAGCCTCGCCGTTCATCGGTCAAGAAGGCCGTCGCTGCCGCTCAGTCGTAGAATTCCGGCGCCTTCTTCATGGCCTTGAAAGCATCGGGATCGTGAGCGGTGAAGAAATCCGCCTTCTCGTTCGCCATCGTCATGACGGATCCATTCGAAGGCGGTGAGGAAACCCTGCGGGTTGTAGGCCAGCACGATGTTCGGCGGAATGCTCTTTTCCACGTTCTCGCGCAAGTAGACGTTGTCGCCGGTCAGGATGATGAGGCCGGTGTTCTTCAGCCGAACGGTCATCATCTGGCTGCCCGGGGTGTGAGCGACCCAGCGCTTGACCACCAGGGTGCCGTCGCCGAACAGGTCGAGGTCGCCCTCGAGCTGCAGCATCTTCTGGGCATTGGGATAGTCGGTGTTGGGCGCCCTGAGCGGCATGCACGTCGCCGATCATGTAGGGACCGCCCGTGCCCGGCCTCGGCCAGAACGCATTCAGGATCTCGTCCCTCTGCACGACGATCGTCGAGTTCGGGAACTTGCCGACGTTGCCGCCGTGGTCGAGATGCAGGTGGCTCGGGACGACATACTTGATGTCGTCGGGCTTGAGGCCGATCTTCTGGAGCTGCGTGTCGATCGCCACGTCCGGCGTGTTCACCGGCTTCAACGCATTGAACGAGGCACCCCAGTAGCTCGGATCCTTGATGATCTTGTCGTTGTTGCCGGTATCGAAGAGCACGTTGCCCTTCGGATGCCTGATGACGAAGAAGCCGACCGGGACCTGGATCGGCGGCTCATTCGGCGCGCCGTTCACCAGGGCGCCCTTGCCGATGGTGAGGGCGCCTGAACTGAAGGCGTAGAGCTTGATGTCCTGTGCCTGAGCTGCGGAAAAGCAGCTGCTTATGGCGATTGCGGCGATTCCTGATAGCGCCTTGCCTAACATGCGTCCCTCCCCGTGGGTGGTCGGACTGTTGGTCTGGCATCGCGGCCCAAACGGCCGGCTGCGTCTCACGCACCGTGCAGTAAACACCCGCGTTTTTTCCCAAGTCAATCGGAAAGGCCCAGCCTGCGCTGCGGAATGCTCTTCATGCGTTGTGCGACGAGGGTTCGCCGCGATACGTCCACCGTGCCAGCCGATCTTGAAGAACGCCGTGCCATCTTCCAGGGCATCAGGCGACGCCCCGGGCTCGGATGCTGAAATAGACGGGGGTTACCCTTATAGTTGCCAGCATGGATGCGCCTTCATGAATTCGTGCGGACCATGGATGGCGACGGTTCAAACGGCGCCTGTTGCCCGGCGCCGCACGCTGTCGCTTTTGGCTGCTGTGACGGGCTTGGCAGCGCCGCGACGCCCTTTCGCCCAACAGCGTCGCTTCGCGATTGGATTCGCCAACCTCACTAACGATCCCGGTGCAAGACTCGAAGGCCTAGGCTTTTCTGGCGAGGAGGTTCGTTCGAGTTTCGCGCTCGGCGCACGCGGCCTGCCGGTGGATCTGGTATTCTACGACAATGCGCGCGACCGGGCGAAGACCGTCGCCAACGCCGAAGATGCCGTGCAGCGCAAGGTCGACCTCTACATTCAGTACTGTGACGATCAGGCAGCGAACGACGACGTTGCGCGGCGGCTGGCCGCGGCGCGGATTCCCGTCCTGGCGGTGAACTATCCGGTCGGCAACGCACCACTCTACGCAGCGGACAATCGCGAGGCCGGCCGCATTGCCGGCGACGCGCTGGGCAAATTTGCGCTGACGACGTGGCCCGGGCGCGTCCACGCCGCCGCAATTCTGGGAGCCGTCAAGGATCCGGCGAAGGCGGTGCAGGCTCGCATCGCCGGGATCACCGAGGGGCTGCAGCGGCATCTTCCGGAGGTAGCGCCATCCCAGGTCGACAGCGGCGGCAACTTTCTCGAGGCGCAGGCGCAACTGCGGCGCTTCCTTGCCAAGGAGAGCGGCGCGCAGACCCTGGTGGCGACGCTCGATGACGCGACGGCACTTGCTGCGAAGCTCGCTATCGAGACTGCAAACCGGGTGCCCGATACCGTAATTGTCAGCCAGGGCTGTGACATCTCGGTCCACGGCGGCGCAAGTTCCAACAAGGTGATCCATCCGAACAACCGCAACAGCGTCGTGCTTGGTTCGGTGGCATATTTTCTCGATCGCTACGGCAACGAGGTCCTGCCTCTGGCTTTGAAGATGCTGCACGGTGAGGCGGTGCCGCCGCGCTCATTCACCGGCCACGTCCTGGTGACGGCAAGGAACGTGTTCCGGATCTATCCTCCGACCGACATGAACTGATGCGCAGCTCGCTTCATCGAGGGTTCACCGGTGCAAGACCGTAGCGCAGGACCGCATTGGTATCTTCGCCGTCGCGTTCCACGATGCCGAGGAGACTTACGGACCCATCCGACGCGAGGGCAACTGTCGGATAGAGGCCGAGCGACGTGAGCTTCCCGCCGTCCATGAGCGGCTCGCCTGACGCGAGGATGCGCGTGATCTTGCCGTCAGCATTCATCAGGAAAACGCCGTCGGCGACGGGCCCCTTGTCGATGGAAGCGACGAACGCCATGGCCCCGGTATGGCTCATGGCCGGCCAGGCACCGAAGGACGCATAGACGCCACCGCCCGGCGCTGGCTGGCCCCTCGCGGCGATCGCCCGTCGGTCGGAGCCGTCGGCAACGAAGATGCCGAAGTCCGGCCCTGCTCCCTTGGTGAAGGCGCCGAAGGCAACGCGACCGGCATCGTCAAACCCGATCCGTTCGGAGAAGCGGGCGAAAATGCCGCCCGTCGGCGCCGGATCGCCCGTGCCGACGAGGAGATGCATGGGTGCTTCGGCCGGCGCGACGAAGATGGCGCCGAGCGCCGGGCCCAGCTTGATGACGGCCGGAAACGCGACGGCCCCTTTGTCGTTGACGACCGGCGCGCCGAAGCTGGTGAAGAAACCACCGCCTGGTGCCGGCTCCCCGGATGCGGCGACCTTTGCGACCTGATGGACGGCACCCACCTTTCGGGCGACGTAGACCACCTCGATGGTCTCACGCCCGTGGCGCACCCAGGCGAGAAAGGCCACGTCGCCGCGACTGTTGAGCGACACGGCCTCGAATTCGGCGAAAACGCCGACACCTCCGAGGACGACCGGCGCCTTCATGCCCGACGAGCCGATCGTGCGCAGCGTGCCCCCGCTGGCGAGGAACACACTGGCTGCTCCTCGGCCGCCGCCCAGCGTAGCGGTGAAGGCGACGTCGCCAGCGTCGTTCATGACGGGGGCGGGCCGTTCGCCGAAGCCGGCAATCAGCTGGCCCATGCGGTCTGGAACAGGATCCCCGGCGACCGCAATGCGCGCGACCCTCCCGTCCGCCTTGGCGAGGAACAGACCCTCCTCGGATGCGCTCCGATGAACGGTGGCATAGAAGGCCGTCTCGCCGCGGTTGTTGGCAGCCAGGACCATCGTCATGAGCTCGAGGCCGAAGCGATCGAAGATGCCGCTGACGCCCACGGGTTCGCCGGTCGTGACCAGGGCGCGCAGACCGACCCGTTGAGGTCCCGGGACCGACGCTTGCGGTTGCGACGTCTCGACCTGGCCAGCGACCTTGGTGGATGGTGCGGAGGCCAGCCCCGCCTCCCGCGGCGGCGTCATGACCACCCAGAGCACGCCCGCCCACAGGGCGCCGATGGCGACAAGCGCCATGCCCAAGCGGCGGCTTGTCGGGCCGAGAATCGAGCTCGTCGGCCATGAGTTCGCGGTTGGTCGTCGTCGAGCGGCCTGGGCGCGCATGGATCAGTTCTTCAGCATTGCCGCTTTGAGCGTCGAAACGTTGTGGCGGACCATTTTCAGGTACGTGTCGGCATCGCCGCCCGGCTTCGACAATGCATCGGAATAGAGCGTGCCGCCGACGCTCGTGCCGGCTTCCCTCGCGACCCGCTGGATCAGGCGTGGATCGTTCATGTTCTCGATGAAGATTGCCTTCACCTTCGTCGTGCGGATCTGCTGGATCAGCCGGGCGATGTCCTCCGCCGAAGGGTCAGTGTCGTTGACCATGCCGCGCGCCGGCGTCATCTCGATGTCGTAGGCGCGGGCGAGATAGTCGAAACCGTCGTGAGAGGTGATAAAGCGGCGCTTCGCGCTCGGGATGGCCGCGAGTTCGCTCTTCGCCCAGGCGTCGAGCGCACGGATCTCGCGGGCGTAGCCGTCGGCCTGTGCCCGATAGAAAGCGGCGTTCGCGGGATCGAGCAAGGCCAGTCCCGCGGCGATGTTGGCCACGTAGACGAGACCGTTGGCCGGGTCGTGCCAGGCGTGCTGGTCGACCTGCGGGCCCGTGACGGCGCCGCGAGGCCGGTCGTCGATGATAGCATTCGCCCCCTGCGAGGCGACGAGCTTGGTGCCGCGGAACGCCGCCCGCTTCAACAGCGGTTCGGCCCAAGGCTCGAATCGTGGATTGAGGCCGTTCATGACGAACAGTCGCGCGTCCGCGACGGCGCGCGCGTCGGCGGCGGTAGGCTGATAGAGCTCGCAGTCCGCGTCGCCGCCGACGATCGTCGTCAGCTGCACCTTGTCGCCGGCGATGCGGGCAACCATGTCGCCCAGCACACTGAAGGTCGCGACCACTTTCGGCCGATCTGCGGCGCGGGCGTGAGTTCGCGGCAAAAGCCAGTGTCGCCGCGATGAAAGATCGCCGGGCAAGACGGTCTTGCATCACTCTCCCCCCTTCAAGATTGGCCTGGTTGTCTTGAGCGCGGCCATCAGGATGCGGCTTGCCGGGACGAGTGCTGAAGCGGCGTAGATGATTGCCGCGGCACAGGCGATCGCCGGCCCCGATGGCACGTTGAAATGATAGGACGCGAGCAATCCGGCATAGCCGGCCGTCATGCCAAAGCCAATGCTGAGGCCGACCAGCAGCCCAATGCGCTGCGCCCAGCAGCGTGCTGCCGCTGCCGGCAGGAGCAGCGGCACGCCGGCGAGCAGTGTGCCCAGCGCCTGAAATCCGGCCACGAGATCCAGCACGACGAGAACGAGGAATATGCCGCGATAAGCGCTGTCGCTGCCGCCCATCGTGCGCAGGAAGGCCGGATCGAACGATTGAAGCGCGAGCGGCCGGAAAATAAAGGCCAGCACGACAACGACGACACTCGCGATGGCAACGATCAGGATCAGAGCCGGGACGTCGATCGCGAGCACCGTGCCGAGCAGCACATGCATAAGATCGACATTGGTGCCGCGCAGCGACACGACGAGGACTCCGACGCCGATCGACGCGACATAGAACGCCGCAAGACTTGCGTCCTCGCGCTGTTCGCCGAACCGCGTGCCGAGCATCATGAGGAGGACCACAGCGATGCCGGTGAGGAGACCGCCGACGCTCAGCACCGCAAGCGCGCTACCCGCGAAAGCGAAACCGATCGCTGCCCCCGGCATCACGGCATGCGACAGGACGTTGCCGACAAGACCCATCCGGCGCAGCAGAAGCAACGTGCCGAGCGGACCGCTGGCGACCGCGAGGGCCATGCAAGCGACCAGCGCGGACCGCATGAAGGAGTATTCGGCGAAGGGAGCGATGAGGATGGACCAGAGACTCATGTCGACCACTGATCCTCAGGATCACATCGCCAGCCGCAGTCGCGAGCCGGATCCCGGCGGCACGACCAGACCACCCTCAACGAGCCTCCCCGGTGTCAGCACGGTCGCCGTCGCGCCCCAGGCGATCGCCCTGCGCGCCAGCAGAAGGGTCTCCGGAAAGATCGCAAGCACCTGCTCGAGGTCGTGCAGGGCGACCATTACCGTACGGCCATCGGCATGCCAGCGTTGCATCAGGCTCAGCAGATCGTCGCTCGTGGCGGCGTCGACGCCGGCAAACGGTTCGTCGAGAAGGATGATCGCCGCATCTTGCATGATGACGCGGGCGAACAGGGCGCGGCGGAACTGCCCGACCGACAGCTCGCTCAGCATGCGGCCGGCAAGGTCGTCGAGGCCGACGGCCTGCAAGGCGTTCATGCTGCGCAAGCGCAGCTCGGGCGGGACGCGCCCCAGGACGCCGATCCTCGCCCAGCCGCCGAGTGCAGCGAACTCAACGACCGAGATCGGGAAGTCCCGATCGATGGAGTCACTCTGCGGCAGGTAGGCGAGATCGGCGGGGACTTCCAGCCCCGAGACTTCGATCGACCCGCGACGGGGCGCGACAAGCCCGGCAATGGCGTGCAGGAGCGTGGTCTTGCCGGCGCCGTTCGCGCCGACGATCGCCGTCAGCGAGCCCGCTGCGAAGATGCCGGACAAGTCCTCGATCGCGACACGTTCGCGGTATCCGACCGTGAGATCCCGCAACGTTACGCACCCACGTGTCACGTCGCGTCGTTGTGGTCCCGCCGCGTCCCGGTTGCTGGGTTCTCTCATCCGCTCCGCTGGTCCATGGCGCCTGTCTTTCCGGTAGTCCCCTCGGGACCGCCGGTCGAACCGACCCGAGGGCCGCGGCGACGGTCAGGCGGTTCCGGCGCCCCCGAAGAGCGCCGGACCCGGGTGCCGCCCTGCCATGCTTACATCACTGGATGGCGTCGATTGCGACGAACGTTCCGGTCATGCCGACAGCCTTGGGCACGGTCATCGAGAAGAAGAACGTCCCGCGGTTGCTGCTGGTGACCTGCGCGGCCATCAGATCGGTCCGCACGTTCTCGATGATGTGGATGCCGTTGTCGGTGAGCAGCATCTGGTGGACCGGGAACGCTTCGTTCTGGTCCTCGCCGGGGATCACCTCGACGGCCCAGTTGTCGGCGCCAACAAGCACGACCTTCTGGTCGATCAGCCATTTCGCGGCTGCCTTGCCGAGGCCCGCTTCGCCGCTGTTGTACTCCGTGTTCTTGGCGGGATGCTGCAAGAAAAGATCGCCCCAGCCGGTATGAAGGATCACGGCATCGCCCTCGCGCAACGTCGTGTTGGTCAACTTCAGGCCGGCCTGCAGGTCTTCCGCGGTGATTACCGTTCCCTTCTCGATGCACGGCGTGCGGCAGTTCGCGTTGGTCTTCAGCTTGTTCGCCTGCTGATAGACCTTGACCAGGTCGATGAACACGCCGCGCGTGGCGAAGCTCTTCAGATGCTCGAGCCCGAGCTTGGTCATGTTGTTCTGGTTGATGTTTTTACCCATGGGGATCTGGTTGTAGTAGCAGTCCCCCCTTCCGATGTGCCCCATGCCGTCGAGGTGGGTGCCGACGTGGCTCTGGCTGAGCCAGGTGTCTTCCATGTAGGTGAGATCGTTCTTACCGAACGCCGCTCCCGGCGCCAGGCTGACCGCCGTCAGCACCGACTTGGTGAAGCGCGAGCCGAACAGCGGCACGCCATCGACGAGCGGGTTGGTCAGGCTGGTGACCTTGCCGTCCTTGATCTCCGCTGCCGCGGCTTTCGTCACGGCCGGCGTGATGCGATTGGTGGCGCCGGTCTGATCGTCCTTGCCGAACGGCGACGCCGGCACGGTCTTGGTGCAATCGGTTTGTGCAAAAGCGCTCGAAGCCATCGCGATGGAGGTCACGAAGGCGATTCCCGTCAAGGCTGACATCAGTCGCATGACAATCTCCTCCTGCGCTGCGCGACCCACGGCCGCGCGCCCCGTATGACAGGGTCTGCAACAAGGCTTGCCCACTGACTGGGCAAAGTCAACAAAGCCGGCACGCCACCTGCGCATCTGCCTTGCATATCTGAAGCGCGGCTGGGCCACATGCTGGCCGGTCCAGGGTGCCGGAAAGACGGACGATACTGGGACGGCCGGTGCGGCACGGACCGCCCGCCTGACGCTTCCTAATTGATCCGCCAGAACGCAAAATCGAATGCGGTTTTGACATAGGGGGAGACCATGCGGTGGCGGATTGGCGTGTCGACCGTCGTCGCCGGGTCCGTGCTTCTCTCGGCGCGCTCGGCGCTCGCCCAGGAGCCGCAGTCGCCGCTCACCGACCCCTCACTCAGCATCACCATAACGGCGACTCGGCTCGATGAAGCGCGCAGTTCCATCCAGCCAAGCCTCGGCGCCACGACCTACGGCTTCACGGCGCGCACCATCGACAACGTCGCATTGGGCGAGAACGCGCCGTTGAACCAGGTGTTGCTGCGCGCGCCCGGCGTCGTGCAGGACAGTTTTGGGCAGATCCATGTGCGCGGCGACATGGGCAACGTCCAGTATCGACTCGATGGCGTGCAGTTGCCCGAGGGCCTGTCGTTGTTCAACAACGTACTGGCCACGCGCTACGCCGCACGGATGTCGTTGCTCACCGGCGCACTGCCCGCCCAGTACGGGCAGCAAACAGCGGGCATCGTCGATATCACGCTCAAGTCCGGCACCACCAATCCTGGCGCCGAGTTCTCGGTCACTGGTGGGTCGCGCAACTACGCGCAGCCCGCCTTCTCCTACGGCGGCCGGTCCGGGAAGATCGACTATTTCGCGGCCGGCCAGTACATCCACAACGGTCTTGGGATCGATAATCCGACGGCATCGTTCACGCCCCTCCACGATGACACCGATCAGTGGTACGGGCTGGCCAAGATCACCGGCATCGTCGACGAGCAGACACGCGTCAGCTTCATCGGCGGCGGCGCAAGCTCGCGCTTCCAGATCCCAAACGTTCCCTTCAAGGCGGCAAACTTCACCGTCTTCGGCAACAACGATTGGAACAGCGGCATTCTCGACCAGCGCCAGTGGGAGCAGACCTACTTCGGCATCGCCTCGCTGCAGAAGAGCTACGATACGCTCGACTTCCAGGTTTCCGGCTTCGCCCGTTACTCGAAACTGTCCTACCAACCGGACGCCATCGGCGATCTGCTGTACAACGGCATCGCACCCTGGACCACGCGGAAGACCTTCGCGGCCGGCGTGCAGGGCGACGGCTCCTGGAAGGCCGCCAAGGACCACACCGTACGTGGCGGCTTCCTGGTGCAACGCGAGCGCGCCACCATCTTCACCAACGGCAACACCCTGCCGCTGGTGCCGAGCGACCCCGACAATCCGACGAGCGATCTGGCCCCCTCCGACCAGCCCATCAGCTTCACTAACGGCTCCGATCTCATTGGCTGGACCTACAGCGTCTACCTGCAAGACGAATGGCGGTTGGTGCCCACTGTGACCGTGAATTTCGGCTTGCGTTTCGATGCCATCAACGGCGCCACGCGGGAGAATCAGCTGAGCCCGCGCATCAACGTCGTGTGGGAGCCCAGCCCGACGTTTACGGCGCATGTCGGCTATTCGCGCTACTTCACCCCACCGCCGCTCATCCAGGCGGTGAACTCCAGTTCGATCGCCGTCCTGGCCGGCACTGCTGCGGCGCCCGAAGTAACCCAGAACGATCCTGTAAGGGCCGAGCGGTCCCACTATTTCGACGCCGGCGTCACCGTCAAGCCGTTGCCCGGCCTGACGCTCGGTCTCGGCGCTTACTACAGGATCGTTCAAAACATGCTCGACTTTGGCCAGTTCGGCGCGCCCATTGCGCTCACGTCGTTCAACTATGCCGACGGCATCGTCAAAGGCGTCGAGTTCAACGCCAGCTACGACGAAGGCCCGTGGTCAGTCTATTTCAACGGCGCGTTCGGCAACGGCATTGGCAGGAACATCAATTCCGCCCAGTTCAGCTTCGGCGCGGCTGAGCTCGCTTACATCGCCAACAACTACATTGTCCTCGACCACACGCAGGGCTGGACCTTTTCGGCCGGCGCCGCCTACACCTTCAACGCCAACAGCGAATGGGCGACCAAGGTCTCGACCGACATGCTGTTCGGCAGCGGCTTGCGCACCACCGTCGTCACGCCCAACGATCTGTCGTTGCCCAACTATGCCGTCGTCAACGCCTCGCTGGTGCAAAAGATACCGATCGGTCTCGGCAAGGGAACGCAGCTGCGCTTCGACGTCATCAACCTGTTCGACAACCAATATCAGATCCGCGACGGTCTGGGCGTGGGCGTCGGCGCTTCCCAGTTCGGCCAACGGCAGACTTTCCTGCTGACGCTGGCGCAAAGATTTTGAGAAACCGCCGCGATCGTGCAACCGCCAGCTAAGCGTGGATGTGCTCGTGATCGTGCGAGCCACCGCCGTGCGAATGGCGGCCGCGCGCACGGTCGGCCGGCACGAGATGGAGCTGGCCGTGGCGCACGCCGCGCTGGCTGACGGTATCGTCGGCCAGCGCCCGCACTGCCTTGACCGGACCGCGCAGCACCGACACCTCCAGGCAGGAGTCATGGTCGAGATGCACATGGAGCGTCGCAACCTGCAGGTCGTGATGCCGGTGCTGCGACTGGGTGAGCCGCTGCCCCAATCCCCGTGTCTCGTGATCGTAGACGTAGGCCAGCGTCGCGACACAGAAGCCGTTGGCCTTGCCGCCATCGCCAAGGCGCTGGCGCGCCTCGACGCCGCGCAGGATGTCGCGAAGCGCCTCCGAGCGGCTGGCGTAGCGATGCGTTCTCATGTGGCGGTCGAGGACGTCGGCGAGCTCGTCGTCGACGGAAAGGGTTATGCGCTGCATCGATCCTCCGCTTGCTCCCCGGAGGGGCAGTATGCACTATCTGGGTTAAATGCATACAAGGCCTCTTCTCTGCGCGGTGCTCCTGGCCGCCGGCGGCGCGGCACAAGCGCAGACGCCACCCGACCCGTTCGGACCCGGTACGGGCGCCTCGACCGTCCTGCCCGCCATCACCGTCACCGCGCCGCGCGCGCTGGAGGCCGAGCCGACCGATGCGGCCAGCGAGAAGCGCATCTCGGGCGAGACGTTGAACACGCGGCCCGTCGAGCGGCCCGGCGAGGTGCTGGAGGCCGCTCCCGGCCTGATCGTCAGCCAGCACAGCGGCGAAGGCAAAGCCAACCAGTATTTCCTGCGCGGCATGAATCTCGACCATGGCACCGACCTCGCCATCTGGCTCGACGGCATGCCGATCAACATGCGCACCCACGGCCATGGCCAGGGCTATGCGGACATCAACTTCCTGATCCCCGAACTGCTCGAGCAGATGATCGTCAAGAAAGGCCCATACTGGGCCGAGGAGAGCGACTTCGCCTCGGCCGGCTCGCTGCGCCTTGCTTACGCCAATCGGCTGGAACGCAACGTCGTGCTGGCGACGGGCGGCAGCTTCGGTTACTGGCGCGGGCTGGCCGCCGGGTCGATGGCGTTTGGCGCCGGTTCGCTCACCGCGGCGGGCGAGGTCGTGTTCTACGACGGGCCGTGGCAGGCCTCCGACGCCTTGCGCAAGTTCAACGGCTTCCTGCGCTACAGCGAGGGCACGCGGGACAACGGGCTCGCCATCACCGCGCTCGCCTACACCAACTCCTGGCATTCGACCGACCAGATCCCGGTGCGCGCCGTCTCTGACGGCAGCCTCGGCCGCTTCGGCGCGGTCGACCAGACCGACGGCGGCGACACCCAGCGCTATTCGCTCAGCATGCGCTGGAGCCAGAGCGACGATCGCGGTGCCAGTCTCGTCGAGGCCTACGGCATCTATTCGACGCTGAACCTCTTCAACAACTTCACCTACTTCCTCGACAATCCCGACCAGGGCGATCAGTTCCAGCAGAGCGACAAGCGCAAGTTGCTGGGCCTGAACGCCAGCCACCTGGTGCGCCACAAGCTCTCCGGCTTCAATTCGGAGACCACGGTCGGCACGCAGATCCGCTACGATGACATCGGCGTCGGCCTGTTCAACACCTTCCAGCGCACCGCCTACAACACCGTGCGCTACGACCAGGTGAGCGAGGCGAGCGTGGGGCTCTATCTCTCGAACACGACGGCGTGGACCGACTGGCTGAGGGTGACGCTGGGTGTGCGCGGCGATCTGTTCATGGCCACGGTCAACAGCGACAATGCCGCGAACTCCGGCTACACCTCGGCCTTCCTGGCGAGCCCCAAGGCCGGCGTGGTGTTCGGCCCGTTCGCCAACACCGAGTTTTTCCTCAACGGCGGCTTCGGCTATCACAGCAACGACGCGCGCGGCGCCACCATCACGGTCAATCCGGCCGATCCATCGCAGCCGCTGGCCGCGGTGCCGCTGCTGGTGCAGTCGAAAGGCGCGGAGATCGGCGTGCGCAGCCAGGCCATCAAGGGCCTCGATACGTCACTTGCCGTCTTCCTGCTCGACTTCAATTCCGAGCTCTTGTTCGTGGGCGATGTCGGCACGACCGAGGCGAGCCGGCCCAGCCGGCGCATCGGAGTCGAATGGACCAACAGCTACCGGCCGACGTCATGGGCGAGCTTCGACCTCGACCTCGCCTTCACGCATGCCCGCTTCACCGACTACTCGCCGGACGGCAACCTGATCCCGGGCGCGCCCGACTTCGTCGGCTCGGCCGGCGCGACGCTGGGCGGCGACACCGGCTGGTTCGGTGCGCTGCGCCTGCGCAGCCTGGGGCCGCGACCGCTGATCTCCGACGGCAGCGTCTGGTCGTCCTTCACCACGACGCTGAATGGCCGCGTGGGCTACGTCTTCGATTCAGGGATTAAGCTCAATCTAGACGTCTTCAACATCCTGAACACGCAGGCGAGCCAGATCGACTACTTCTACGCCTCGCGCCTGCCGGGAGAGCCGGCGGGCGGTGTCGCCGATCGTCACTTCCATCCTGTCGAGCCGACGGCCGTCCGGCTGACGCTCGCCAAGGCGTTCTAGGCGTCCCGTTGCTCCTTGGGCGACCAGGTCCGAAACCCGCCAGACCTGAGGTCGTTGCGTCACCATTGTCCGGTCCCGACAAGGAGACACGACATGGCAACTCTGCGACGAGAAATCCCCGTAGCCAGCGGCGCAACGCCGGTCTGGCAGAAGCTGCGCGACTTCGGCCAGGTCCATACCAAGGTGGCGCCGGGCTTCCTCACCGATCTCAAGATGGACAAGGGCGATCGCGTCCTGACCTTCTTCAACGGCGTGGTGGCGCGCGAGCGGCTGGTGACGCTGGACGACGAGAACTGCCGCTTGGTCTATTCGGTCATCGAAGGTCAGGCGAGCCACTACAACGCCGCCGTCCAGGTCTTTCGCGAAGGCGACGGCAGCCGCGTGGTCTGGACGATCGACCTGCTGCCCAACGAGCTCGCGCCCGTGATCGGCGGGATGATGGACGAGGCGGTCAAGGTGATGCGGAAGACACTGGCCTCTTAACACCTCACCCGTCCTACGGGGGAGGCCGGGAGGGGGAAGGCCTCAGTAGTGACCTCTCACATTTCAGATCTGAAATCTTCGGCACCGCCTGTGATGCTGGCCCCCTCCCTACCCTCCCCCGTATGACCAGGGCTATCGCATGTGGCTGAGCATGTCGAACAGGAAGCTGTCATCCCATGCTGCGCGTTTGAGCTTGGCGCGCAGGGAGGTTTTGGTGTCTGGATGAGCGCGCGCGACATTGACGGCCAGGCGCTTGAGGATGGCGAGGTTGGCGGGACCATTGTCCTTGCGGTTTCGAGCGAGGTCTTCATCGAGCACGACGTCGAGCGGCCAGTGCAGGCAGTTTTCGATGCCCCAATGCTGGCGCACGATGCGCAAGGTTTGGCTGCGGTTGTAGGGTTGGCTCATCAGGAAGTAGCGGGAGACGGTGTCGTCCTTGCCGCGCTTGCTGGTGATGCAGGCGACGGCCTTGAGGCCCGGGAAGTCGTGCTTTTGACCCATGTCCTTGACCGTAGCGACGACGGCGGCGCGCTTTTCGGCTCGCCCATGATTGAGCTCCGCGGTGGCCAACCGCTTGGCGCCCTTGCGCTTGGCCGCCGCGATCGCCGCCTTGGCATCGGCCAACAGGGCCGGTTGATTGTCCTTCACCGCCAGGACGTAGTCGCCGCCGCGGTCTGTAATCGCCTTGGCCATGGCGCGGTGACAGTGCAGAGCGTCGGCCGTCACCACGCAGCCCTTGAGCTCGATCAGCTCGATGAGCTGCCGAGCGGCGGCGGCTTCGTTGTTGTTGGGCGCCAGCATGTTGGCCAGCGCCATGCGGGTCTGCGCCGCCCACACCGTGACCATCACCGGCGGCATGTGGCTCTTGCCGCTCTCGTAGCCGCGCCGCAACGCCTTGCCGTCGACGGCTACTACGCCTTTCGGGCGCTTGATCTTGGCGGCCTTGGCGAACGCCTCCATGAACCGCTGAAAAGATCGCTCGAAGGCCTGCGGATCGAGCATGCGGAACACCCGGCTGAAGGTGTCGTGGCTGGGCAGCCCGTGCTTGAGTTCCAAGATCGGTTCCAGCAAATAGGCCTTGGTGCGCGCAAACAGCGCCATGTCCGTGCAGCTCGTCGCCCCGCACAGGGTCGCCAGCAGGGCAATGAACAGCACGTCCGTCAGATCGTGCAGCGCGTTGGCGGCCCGAGGATCCGGCACGTCCGCAAAACAGGCCGCGAAGCTCTTCATCGATGGCTCCTTCCGCGAGAGGGGCCACCTTCTGAATCCATTTCTTGTGTTCGAACAACAACTTACTTATCCGAACATGCGATTCCCCTGCCCGTAAGACGGGGAGGAAAAAGATGGCGATA
>CAWEIE010000044.1:0-367078 GCA_963809025.1 uncultured Alphaproteobacteria bacterium
GTAGGCATCAACAGCCTGACGGGGGCGGGCGCTGCCGCCCGCCCCACCAAGAAACATACGCAAGGGGGATGGCATGAACCTCAATACGATCGTCGACGTGAAGCGGCCGAAGTCGTTCGAGGAGATCGAATGGCGCGACGGCTACGCCTTGCTGGCCGGCGGAACCTGGCTGTTCTCCGAGCCGCAGGTCGCCACCGACACGCTGATCGATCTCGAGCGGCTGGGCTGGGCGCCGCTCACCGCGACGGCGGCGGGCCTCGAGATCGCCGCGACCTGCCGGATCGTCGAGCTGCACGACTTCAAGGGCCCGCCGGAATGGCGCGCCGTGCCGCTGTTCGACAATGCATCGACGCGTTCCTGATGTCGTTCAAGATCTGGAATGCCGCGACCGTCGGCGGCAACGTCTGCATGTCGCTGCCGGCCGGCGCCATGATCTCGCTGACCGCGGCGCTCGAAGGCGTCTGCACGCTGTGGCCGCGCGACGGCGAGCCGCGCGAGGTGCCGGTCGTCGACTTCGTCACCGGCAACCACCAGAACGTGCTGCAGAAGGGCGAGCTGCTGCGCTCGATCTTTCTGCCCGCGGCGGCGCTGTCCAAGCGCTTCGCCATGCGCCAGGTGTCGCTCACCCAACTCGGCCGCTCGGCCGCGCTGATCATCGCCACGGTCGGCGACGACGGCGACGACTTCCTGCTGACGATCAGCGCCGCGACGCCGCGGCCGGTGCAAATGCGCTTCAAGAAGACGCCGTCGGCCAGCGAGCTGCGCCAGGCGATCGACGAGCGCCTGCCGCCGGACGCCTATTTCAACGACGTCCACGGCTCGGCGCCCTACAAGCGCCACGTCACCCACTATCTCGCCGAACAGATACGCGCGGAGCTGGCATGAGCAAGTACGAGGTCAATGGCCGCCTCTACGCGGCCGAGCCGAAGGCCGGCCAGTGCCTGCGCACCTTCCTGCGCGACCTGGAAGTGTTCGGCGTCAAGAAAGGCTGCGACGCCGGCGACTGCGGCGCCTGCACGGTGTGGATCGACGGCAAGCCGTTCCATTCCTGCCTGGTGCCGGCCTTCCGCGGCGAAGGCCGGAAGATCACCACCATCGAGGGCCTCGCCCAGAACGGCGAGCTGCATCCGATGCAGAAGGCCTTCCACGACGCGCAGGCCTTCCAGTGCGGCTACTGCGCCGCCGGCATGATCATGACACGGCCTCGGCGGCGTTCGACGAGGCGCAGAAGGCCGACCTGCCGCACGCGCTCAAGGGCAACATCTGCCGCTGCACCGGCTACCGCTCGATCGACGATGCCCTGCAGGGCAAGAAGAACATCGAGGAGGACGTCGCCGGCAAGGCGCTGGGCGCCAGCCTGCCCAATCCGTTCACCGACGCCATCCTGACCGGCAAGGCGCGCTACACGATGGACATCGCGATCGAGGGCATGCTGCACCTCAAGGTGCTGCGCTCGCCGCATGCCCATGCGCGCATCAAGAAGATCGACAGGAGCAAGGCCCTCGCCGTGCCCGGCGTGGTCGCCGTCTACACCTGGGAGGACGTGCCGCGCCGGCTCTACAGCACGGCGCTGCACGAGGACCATCTCGTCGACCCCGACGACACCTACATGCTCGACAACGTCGCGCGCTTCGTCGGCCAGCGTCTCGCCGCGGTGGTCGGCGAGAGCGAGGCGGCGGCCGAGGCCGGCTGCGCGCCCTGGTCATCGACTACGAGATCCTGCCGACGGTGTTCGATCCGGTGGCCGCCATGGAGCCCGGCGCGCCGATCCTCCACGACAAGAACGAGGTCGTCACCGACAACGGCAACATCTTCTGCACCCTGCAGGGCGAGATCGGCGACGTGGCCAAGGGCTTCAAGGAGGCCGACGTCGTCCACGAGAAGACCTACTCGACCTCGCGCGTGCAGCACGTCCATCTCGAGACCCACGGCTCGATCGCCTGGAAGGGCGAGGACGGCCGCTGGCACGTCCGCACCAGCTCGCAGGGCCCGTTCTCGGTGCGCACGAAGCTCGCCTACCTGATGGGCGTTCCCGCTGCCCAAGTCCACGTCTTCACCGAGCGTGTCGGCGGCGGCTTCGGCGGCAAGCAGGAGATGGTGTCGGAAGACCTGCCGCTGTTCGCCACCATGAAGCTCGACGGCCGCCCGGTGAAATGGGAATGGACCCGCGAGGACGAGTTCATCGGCGCCACGACGCGGCACCAGATGACGACCAAGGTCAAGATCGGCGCCAGGAAGGACGGCACGCTCACGGCACTCGACGTCCAAGTGGTCTCCAACACCGGCGCCTACGGCAACCACGCCAGCGAGACTCTGGCCGCCGCCATGGCGAGCCCGTTCGCGGCCTATCGCTGCGCCAACAAGAAGGGCATCGGCCGCGTCGTCTATACCAACATGATCCCGGGCGGCGGCTTCCGCGGCTACGGCGCCTCGCAGACCACCTTCGCCATGGAATGCGCCATGGACGAGCTGGCCAGGATCCTCGGCATCGACCCGTTCGAGATCCGCCGCAAGAACGTCGTGCGGCCGGGCGACAACGTCGAATCGATCTGGAAGGAGCCGAGCGACGCGAGCTTCGGCAGCTACGGCATCGACCAGTGCCTGGAAATCGTCGAGCGCGAGCTGAAGAAGGGCAACGGCGTCAAGAAGCCCGACGGCGACGACTGGCTCGAGGGCACGGGCGCGGCACTCGCCATGCTCGAATGCGGTCCGCCGACCGAGCACCGTTCGGGCGCGGAGATGAAGCTGCTGCCCGACGGCAGCTACCATCTGGCCTGCGGCTCGTCGGAGATGGGCAACGGCATCACCACGGCGCACAAGCAGATGGCCGCCGCCGTGGTCGGCGTGCGCGCGAGCGACGTCGACATCATCAATGCCGACACCGACCGCACGCCCTACGACACCGGCACCTTCGCCAGCACCGGCACCGTCGTCGCCGGCAAGGCGGTGCTGGCCACCGCCGAGGCGATGAAGGCCGACATCCTCGACTTCGCCTGCCGCCACACCGGCGTCGTCATCGACCAGTGCCGGCTCGAGAACGACGCGGTCGTCTGCGGCAACAAGCGGATCACGCTCAGCGAGCTCCATGCCGCCGGCGCCAAGGTCGACCACCGCTTCACGGTCAGCCGCAGGGCTTACCTGTCGCCGCGCACCATCGCCTTCAACGTGCAGGGCGTGCGGCTCGCGGTGCATCGCGTGACCGGCGAGGTCCGCATCCTGCACAGCGTGCATGCGGCCGACATCGGCCGGCCGATCAACCCCATGCAGTGCCGCGGCCAGCTCGACGGCGCGGTCGCCATGGGCTACGGCTGGGCGCTGATCGAGAACATGGTCCACGACGAGGGCCACATGGTGAACCCGCAGCTGCGCAACTGCCGCGTCCCGGCCTTCGCCGACACGCCGCATACCGACATCTTCTTTGCCGACACGGTCGATGCCATCGGTCCGCTGGGCGCCAAGTCCCAGGGCGAGTGCGGCATCAACCCGGTGGCGCCGGCGGTGTCGAATGCGCTGGCCAACGCGACCGGCGTGCGCTTTGCCCACCTGCCCTTCACGCCCGACCGCCTGTTCGGCGGCGGACTGACCAGGGCCAAATGACCGTCAGCATCGTCACCCAGACCAGCGTGCGACCGGAGCGATCCGAGGACTTCGCCCGCTGGCAGGGCGAGACCAGCAACATGGTCTCGAGCTTCGCGGGCTTCGTCGAGCAGCGGCTGATGCCGCCCAACCCGCCACTGCAGGTCGACTGGGTCATCCTGCAGCGCTTCCACACCATGGAGGACGCGCAGCGCTGGCTGGTCTCGAGCGAGCGCCAGACCCGCATCGAGGGCGCGGCGCCGTTCCTGATCGGCCGCGACGACGTCCATATCGTGCGCGACGACGAAGGCGGCCGGAAGCCCGCGCCGGTCTCGGCCGTCATCAGCACCCGCGTGAAGCCCGGCAAGGAGGCCGAGTACCGCGCCTGGGAGCGCAAGATCGCCGCCGCCCAGACCAAGGCGCCGGGCCTGCAGGGCTACCGCTTCGAGCCGCCCGTGCCCGGCGTCCAGGAGGACTACGTCGCCATCCTGCGCTTCGACACCCAGACCAACCTCCAGGCATGGCTCGACTCGCCGGTGCGCAAGAAGCTGGTCGAGGAGGCCGATCCGCTCACCGAGGAATTCCACGCCCGCGTGGGCACCGGCTTCGAGCAGTGGTTCCGCGACGAGTCGAAGGGCGGCGGCCCGTTGTCCGTGTGGAAGATGGACATGATCGTGCTGCTGCTGCTCTATCCCATCGTCTTCCTGTGGGGAGTCTTCGCCGGCACGCCGATCCTGCAGAACCAGCTCAACCTGCCGTGGGCGGTCAACCTGTTCATCGGCAACATCTTCAGCGTCGCGCTCACGGGCTTCATGGTGCCCTGGGTGGCCAACCGCATGGGCTGGTGGATGTTCCCTAAAGGCAACGTGTTGGGAGCCAACTTGCTGGGTGCCGGCCTGATCTGCGCCATCTACGCCATCTCTATCGTGGTCTTCTGGAAGTACTTCTGAGCCAGGGAGTGAGCGGGAGAGATCGGGGCGGTTTCGAATTGTCGTGCCGCCAAGGTATTATGCGGTCGGTATGAAGCAAGAGGTTGGAATCCTGTGAATGCTTCCCTGCAGCTTCACAGTCGATGACTCCGTCTTCCGGCTTAAGGTTCATCTGATTCCTGAGAGTAGCGCCGAGGTGGATAGGCTACGGAAGTTCCGTGATCGACTTACTGCGAATCCTGAGTTGGTCGCGCTCTATGTCGAACAAAAACGTCGTCTCATTGACGCTCAGATTTCGGATCGTTCAACATACACTCTAGGCAAGAAGGCTTTTATTGAGTTGGTCCTTCGGGGCTAGCGGACTCTGACAAACCGCCCTCCGGCAAATTCATGGGTTCACGACCTAGTTCACGAGCGTGTTCTTCACACGCACCGAGACGCGGACATACCAGTACCACAGGCCCATGAAGACCAGGGCGGCGATCGACCTCGCGATGTCCTCGTCCGGAAGGAGCATGCCGATCGTTACACCGGGCACCGTAAGCATCAAAAGCAGCGAGAGTTGAGTGAGCAACATCAGGACCCACAAGGTAGCGCAGGCCGTCTTGAAGGCTCTCTTCTGCCGGAACAGCGCGGCGATGGCCCAAAGATGCGCAGCCATCGCCGCAAGGGCCATCAGACCCACGGCCACGAGCGGACCATGCGCCGCCTTATTGCGGAAGCCTGCCAGATAGTCGGGCATTCCCAGCACAAGGTCCGCGACGCTTCGCATGAGGCCAAGGCAAAGGATGAAGGCGAACAGGGCGAGCCACCCGCCGATGCCTTTGGGCGGAGCTTTCGCCACGGCGGCAGTCCGCGGCTCGCGATACCGCACCAGCAACAAGATCGGCACACAAAAGACAACGAGGGCCGCCACCCAATGCCAAACCGAACCCTTGTCCATTCCCGCCTCCTGATCTCTCAGGAAAGACGAGGGCTGCCTTCACATCGTTACAGGCCGGGACGGCAACCGGGAGACCGAAATTTCGTATGTTGATCGGCCGACCTGCGATTTGCCGTGGCCCCGGGAGCGGGCTCGGCTATGATTCGGCCATGCCCAAGGTTCTCTCCGCCACCCAAGTGGCGAACTACCGCCGGGATGGTTTCCACTTCCCGGTCAACGTGCTGTCGACAGCCGAGGCGCGGTCCTACCGCGACCGGCTCGAGGCGAACGAGCGCACGCTGGGCGGGCCGCTCAGCGGCAACATGCGCCAGAAGCCGCACCTTCTGTTCACCTGGGCCAATGAGCTGGCGCGCCACCCCAAGATCCTCGACGCCATCGAGGACGTGATCGGGCCGGACATCCTGTGCTGGAGCACGACCTTCTTCACCAAGGAGGCGCACTCGCCCTCCTTCGTGTCGTGGCACCAGGACGCGACCTACTGGGGGCTCAGCACCAACGACGTCATCACCGCCTGGGTGGCCTTCGCCGACGCGCCGATCGAGAGCGGCGCCATGAAGTTCTGGCCGGGCAGCCATCTCAAGAACCAGCTCGAGCATCGCGACACCTTCGCCAGCGACAACCTGCTGAGCCGCGGCCAGGAGATCGCCGTCGACGTGCCCGACGGCCAGGGCGTCGACGTGCCGCTCAAGGCGGGCGAGATGTCGCTGCATCACGTGCTGCTGGCGCACGGCTCGGGGCCGAACACCACCGCCGACCGGCGCATCGGCTACGCCATCCGCTATATCCCCCCGCATGTTCGCCAGATCAAGGCGCGGGACTCAGCGATGCTGGTGCGCGGCACCGACCGCTACGGCAATTTCGACGTCGATCCCGCGCCCAAGCGCGACCTCGACGAGGCCGCGCTGGCGGCGCACCAGGCGGCCGTCGAGCGCTCGGCCAGGGTGCTGTACGACGGCACCCAGAGTTCGTTCCGTGCCTAGCCGGCGCCTGATCCTCGCCGCCATCGGCGCGCTGCCCGCCCAGGCGCGGGCCCAGGCACAGAGCCAGGGGCCGAAGGAGACGGTGACGCCGGAAGCCTTCCTGCGCGGCATCTACACGCCCTATCCGAATCACGATTTCAAAGGCCAGCCGTTCTGGCAGGTCGACCGCTTCTTCGCCCCCGACCTCGCACGCACCATCGAGGCCGACATGCGCGAGGCCAAGCGGCGCGGCGAGGTGCCCAGGCTCGACGGCGATCCCTTCGTCGATGCGCAGGACTGGGACATCGCCAAGCTCGCCATATCGGTGAAGGCCGACGGACCCAAGGCGGTCGGCCTGGTGAGCTTCGAGAACCAGGGCAAGCCCACGGAGATCACGCTCGACCTGGTGCGCACCGGCATGGGCTGGCGCATCACCGACATCAAGTGGCCGAGCGGGACGCTGAGCGAGCTCTACAGGAAGTAATCCGCTGTCATCCCGAGCGTAGCGAGGGACCTTTCAGGCAACAGGAAAGGTCCCTCGCTACGCTCGGGATGACAGTGTTGTTGTGGCCTGCGCCGTGCGTCAGTGCCGCCAGCTCGTGTCGACCTTGTCGAGCTTGCGAATGAGGGCGGCGAATTCGAGGTCGCCGAGGCCGCCCGATTCCCTCTCCGAGAAGGCGTCCATGTCGGCGCCCGACTTGGCCGCCAGGTTGTCGCCCAGGATGTTGAGCGTGCCGGCGCCGCCGGCATCGACCTGGATCTGGCAGGCGCGTTCCAGGCGATAGAGCCGGATGAACGCCTCGGGCACGGTGCGGCCCGTCGTCAGGATGCCGTGGTTGCGCAGCATCATCGCCTGGTTGTTGCCGAGGTTGTTCAAGAGCCGGCCGCGCTCGTCGAGGTCGAGGCTGGGGCCCTCGTAGTCGTGATAGGAGAGCTTGCCGTGGAAGGCGGTCGAGGCCATCGAGACCGACAGCAGCCCCTCCTTCACCGCGCACACCGCCATGCCGGCGCGGGTGTGGGTATGCATCACCACCTTGTGGCGCGCCTGGTGGGCCATGTGGACCGCCGAATGGATGACGAAGCCCGCGTAGTTCACCGGGTACTTGGACTCGCCCACGTTGTTGCCGTCGAGGTCGATCTTCACCAGGTTCGAGGCCGTGACCTCGTCGTAGTTGAGGCCGAACGGATTGATCAGGAAGTGCGCCTGGTCGCCCGGCACGCGCGCCGTCAGATGGCCGTAGATCAGCTCGGTCCAGCCGAAATGGTCGACCAGGCGATAGGCCGCCGCGAGCTGGCGGCGCAGGATGGCCTCGCCCTCGGCGGGCGGCAGGGAATTCAGGTCGATACCGGTCAGCGGCACGTCTTGGGCGATATGCATGTCCATGGGGGAATCCTCCGCGCGGGTTGAGCAAGCTTAGGCTTGGCGCGCGGTCATCGCAAATTGTCGGCCGCATGGCTGGGGTTGCGCCAGCGCGGCCCTTCGACTATCAAGCGCCTTCCGGCCTCGCTCCCTTCGTCTAGAGGCCCAGGACGCGGCCCTCTCAAGGCTGAAACACGGGTTCGAATCCCGTAGGGAGCGCCAAGCCGGAGCGCCAATCTCGACACCCCCTCGCTTGATCTCCGACCCCGGTCGTGGGACGACTCGTGCCTGCAACCCGAAAGCGCGGGAGCCATCGAACGAGCGGGGGATGGCGCATGAACCTCGAACGCATCAAGGACCTCACCGGGATCGCGCAGAACCTGCTGATCTCGCTGGCCGTCGTGATCGGCGGCGCCTGGACGATCTTCATGTTCTGGACCGAGCGCCCCGACCGAAAGGCGGAACGCGAAGCGTTCGCCCAGCCGATCATCAATGTCGAAGTCACGGCCGAGCAGATCGACATGGACGACAAGGGCGGCCTCTATGTCTTTGCCGTCGCCAAGCTCAAGAACCACGGAAACCTGACGGGCGTTCTCGACCTCAAGGCGACGCCGCCCTTCCGGATTTCCAGGATCGCCTTCTCAGGTGACGGCATCGCGGTGGGCGAGCTGCAGGCGCCTATCGCCGCCCGCAACGTCACCGGCACGACCAGCGCCGCGCTCGGCGCGCACGCCTATGACGAGTATCATGTCTTTGTTCGCGTCGCCGACCCCGGCCACTACTATGTCGAGTTCCTGGCGCCGCTTGCCGAGTCCGAGTTCAAGGGCGACAAGGCGATCCCGCCGGACGCCAAGAACTGGTGGGGCGCGACCCGGCTGGAAGTCAAGAAGCGCGACACCACGCCGCCTGCCCGGTAATCGCATCCGTTGCACTCGGCGCCGTTCTGACCGAAGCTGCCCGCAGTCGTGACGCCGCTCGTCTTCGCCCCCGCCTCTTCCCGTCGCTCCCAAGGCTTCGGAACAATCGCCGACCTCGCCCTGATCGTGCTGGGCGGCAGTGCGTTGCTGATCGCCATTGTGCTGTGGTTCGACAACGCCCAGGGCGGGCTGACCGGCAACGGGCTGTTCAAGAGCCTGGAACTCAAGCCCTGGGTGGTCGATCCGGCCAACGCGCCGCTCTATCCCTCGAACTACCTGTTCTATCCCCTGTACGGCGCGCTCTGCCGCCTGCTCGATTTCCTGGGCGTGTTCGCGGGCGATCCGCGCAAGCAGATGACCGTCCTCAATGCCGTCAGCTGCGCGCTCAGCCTCGGCATGGTCTACCTGCTGATCCGCATCCTTACCGGCGACCGGCTGGTGGCCGTGCTGGCGGCGCTGTTCCACCTCGCCTCGAACTTCGTGATGTTCCTCGCCATCATCAACGAGGACATCATGCCGAGCTATGCGGTGCTGTTCGCCGCCATGGCGCTCGGCTCCATATGGCTGGCCCGTCCGACGGCACCGCGCGTGCTCGCCGTGGCGGTCCTGTTCTCGCTCGCCTGGCTGATGGAATGGCGGCTGATGTTCCCCACCCTGCCCGCCATGCTGGTGGCGCTCTGGGTGTGCGAGCCCAACTGGCAGCGGCGGCTCGGCTGGATCGCCCTGTTCCTCGCCGGCATGGTGGCGACGGCAGCGGTCGTCGCCTGGGCGTGGCAGGGCCATGAGGGCGCGGTCGGCACGTTCGACCTGATGTGGACCGGCAAGGCGGTGCGCTCGGTGTGGGCCGGCTTCACCTGGGCCAAGGTCGGCTACATGTGGGACGGCATGGTGGGCTACCTGCTGGGCGCCGGCGTGGCGGCGATCCCCGGCCTCCCGGGCTGGGACATCTGGCGCTGGGTCGCCACCGTCTGGATCCTGGCCGTGGCGTTTTTTGCTCTGCCGTTCCTGTGGCGCCACTGGGACGATCCGCGGTCGCGGGCCCTGTCGGCGATCTTCGGCGTCACCTTCGTGGCGGGCGAGGTGTTCAACCTCTACTCCCAGCCGCAGGACCCGCAGATGCAGGTCAACGTCATGGCCTGGCTGACGGTCGGCTGGGCGGTCGTGCTGGTGGCAGTGCGCGAGCGCCGCCGCTACGGCCGCCGCGGGCTTGCGGCGCTGGCCGGCCTCACGGTCGCCCTGTTCGCCTACAATGTCTGGAGCATCGCCCCGCTGCGCGGCCTGGACAGCGCCTGGGAAGGCGCCATCCAGCGCATGGAGCGCGAGTCGGATCCCGACCGCACCGTCTGGCTGATGCATGATTTCGACTGGGCCATGGTCTACGGCTCGCTGCATTGGGGGACCAACGACCCCGGCGTCGAGAATCTCGGCCCCGCGCCGCAGAAGCAACCCAAGTTCAAGTGGATCGGCTTCACCGGACAGGTGCTGCGCCATCCCGAGTGGAGCGACGAGCGGCAGGTCGCCGAGCTGCGCGGCCAGATCGATCGGGCGCTCGACCTCGGCTACGACGTGCTGGTCATCCGGCTGTGGGACATGGACCCCTACCAGCTCGAGGTCGCGACCGGCATGGTGGCGAGCAGCGAGCGCATCCAGGCGCTGCGCCGCATGCTGCGCGAAGACTACGTCGCCACCCAGGCCTTCATCGATACGGTCGCGGGCGCGGTCGACCGGCTGAAGAAGAGGCCGGGCCGGTAGGATGTCCGGCGACGTCCTCATCGTCGTCGACATGCAGGTCGGCCTGCTCGACGGCCTGCCCAAGCACGACCTGGAAGGCGTGATCCAGCGCATCAACGCCCTCGCGGCCATGGTGCGGCGGCACGGCGGCCAGGTGGTGTGGATCAGGCATTGCGGCAAGGCGGGCGACGGCTTCGAACGGGGCAGCACGGGGTGGGCGTTCCTGCCCGAGCTTGACCGCCAGCCCGCAGAGGTCGTCGTCGAGAAGACGCTGAACGATGCGTTCGCCGGCACCGCGCTGCACGACACGCTGCGGCAGATGACGCCGGATCGCGTCCTGATCGCCGGCTGGGCCACCGACTCCTGTGTCGACTCCACCGTCCGGTCGGCCATTTCGCGCGACTACAACGTCGTCGTTGCGAGCGACGCCCACACGCTGAGCGACCGGCCGCACCTCGACGCGCCCGCCATCATCCGCCATCACAACTGGGTCTGGAGCGACCTTTTAACCAACCGCTCGACCCGTGTTGTAACGGCCGACGAGCTGATCGCTGAACAGCGTTAGCGCGGACCGCGGGCGTCTCGCCCGCTCATGATTAATGAGCGGGCCAGAGGCCCTGGGCGCATGTGAATGCGCCTAGGTCCGCGTATGACTACATCGTCGCCTGCTGGATGCGTCGTTCGTCCAGCCCGACCGAGCGGGCCGTCTCGACGATGGCGGCCCAGGTGTCGTCGGGCAGGGGGACGCCCTCGGCCAGCCGCTTGGTGCGCATGCGCGCTTCCGGCTCGCCGGGCACCAGGATCTCAGCCCCGGATGCCGCGGGCTTGGAACTCTTCACGAAGTCGACGTACTTGGCGATGTCCTGCGGGAAGAAGCCCGCCGGATCGAGCACCTTGGGATCGACGTAGAACGACAGCATGCCATTGGCGAAGCGGCCGCGCTTGGGATCGGTGGCGCCGTTGCCGGACAGCGAGCCGCCCAAAAGCTCGCACATGAAGGCGAGGCCCGAGCCCTTGTGGTCGCCGAAGGCCTGGATGGCGCCGGTGCCCTTGCTGTGGTCGCGCGGGCCGGTCGGCGTATACTCGCCATAGAGCAGGTGCGGGTCGCTGCTGGGCTTGCCGTCGGGGCCGACCAGCGCGCCGTCCGGCACCTTCTTGCCGCCCTGGCTCGCCACCAGCACCTTGCCCTCGGCCACGATCGAGGTGGCGAAGTCGAGCACCAGCGGATCCTGGCCCGGCCGCGGCACGCCCACGCAGTAGGGCGCGGTCGAGAAGCGGCGCTGCACGCCGCCATAGGGCGCCACCAGCACGCTGCCCGAGGCGTTGACGAAGTGGATCGAGACCAGACCCGCCTCGGCCGCCATCTCGGCCCAGTCGCCGACGCGGCCAACGTGGCCCGCGTTGCGCAGGGTGACGGCCGCCAGACCGTTCTTGCGGCACTTGTCGATGCCGATGCGCACGGCCTGCGGTGTCACGGTCTGGCCGAAGCCGTATTTGCCGTCGACCACGGCGATCACCGGCGTGTCGACGACGACGTCGACGGTGACGTCGGGCAGCACCGTGCCGTTCTTCTTCTGCGTGGCGTAGCGCGGCACGCGTACCACGCCGTGGCTGTCGTGGCCCGACAGGTTGGCGCTCACCAGGTAGCGGCCGATGCGGCCGCCCTCCTCCGTCGAGCAGCCGGCGGAGGCAAAGATGTCCGCGACGAAAGCCTCGAGGGACTTCGCCTTGATGGTGACTGTCATTTTCCGCTCTTCCTCATGCTCTTGCGGACCGCCGGCTTCCAGCCGGCATCATGAGCCGGCTGGAAGCCGGCGGTCCGCAAGATTACTTCCTGGCCTTCGCCTTCTTCTCGTCGGCCGCGCGCTGCAGGGCGCCGACGTAGCCGCGGTTCCAGGTCGGGTTGATCATGACCTCGTTGATGACGATGTGCGCCGGCAGGCAGGCGACGTAGCGGATCAGGTCGCCGACATCCTCCGACTGCGCCATGCGCGCCCGCTCCTCCTTGGTGATGGGGATCGGCCGCTTGTCGAGGATGGGCGTGGCCACCTCGCCGGGGCAGACGACGCAGGAGCGGATGCCGTTGACGCACTCCTCCATGTTGATGGTGTGGCTCATCGCCACCACGCCATGCTTGGCCGCCGAATAGGCCGCTCCGCTCAAGGTGCTGGGATTGCGGCCGGCCATCGACGAGGTGTGGATCAGCACGCCGTCCTTGCGCTTGCGCATCATCGGCAGCACCGCCGACGAGCAATAGAAGGCGCTCGAGAGATTGCCGTCGATCACCAACTCCGCGCCGGCCGATGTGAGCTCGCTCCATTTGCGGTCCGGAATGTTCAGCCCGGCGTTGTTCACCAGGATGTCGCAGCGCCCGAATTTCTTGTCGATGTCCTTGGCGACGCGGCCGACGGCGGCGGCCTTCATCAGGTCGGCGGCCTTCACCACCGCCTTGCCGCCCGCCTTCTTGATGGCCGCCGCCGTCTCCTCCAGCGGCTCCTTGCGCCGGCCGGTCAGCACGACCGTGGCGCCTTCCTTGGCGAGCGCGATCGCCGCCGCCTGACCAATACCCGAGCCAGCACCGGTCACCCAGGCGACCTTGCCCGTCAACGAAGCCATCGATTTCTCCCTAGTATTTGCACCTTTGTCATCCCGAGGCCGAAGGCCGAGGGACCTTTACCGATCAGCAAAGGTCCCTCACTTCGTTCGGGATGACATCGGGCCAGACGGCCCGATGTCAATTAGAGCACCTTGCCCGTGCCATCGTCGATCAGGTGCATGTTGCTGAGGTCGGCCCTGAGCTTCATGGGCTTTTCCGCCGTCGCTCCGGCATTGGGATTGACGCGGCCGCACATCTCGCCGCCCGCGATGGTGAAATAGACCAGCGTCTCCATGCCCATCGGCTCGACGACGTCGATCGGAATCTGGAAGTCGTGCTGGTTGGGTTCGACGTGCGGGCGCGTCTCGGTGATGTGCTCAGGCCGCAGCCCGAGGATGAGGTTGGCCTTGCCGACTTGGGGCGTATAGCGGGCCGTGCGGTCGGCCGGCACCGGGAAGCTCAGCGTGTCGCTCAGCCGCACGCGCAGTGCGCCTGCTGCCTGCTCGAGATGGCAGGGCATGAAGTTCATTGCCGGCGAGCCGATGAAGCCCGCGACGAACTTGGTGGTCGGCGAGTGATAGAGATCGTTGGGCGAGCCGACCTGCTCGATCAGCCCGGCATTCATGACCACGACGCGGTCGGCCAAGGTCATCGCCTCGACCTGGTCGTGGGTCACGTAGACCGTGGTGGTGCGCACCTTCTGATGCACCTTCTTGATCTCGGTGCGCATCTGCACGCGCAGCTTGGCGTCGAGGTTGGAAAGCGGCTCGTCGAACAGGAACACCTTGGGATCGCGCACGATGGCGCGGCCCATGGCGACGCGCTGGCGCTGGCCGCCCGAGAGCTGCTTGGGCTTGCGGTCCAGGAGCTCGGTGATGTCGAGGATCTGGGCCGCCTGCTTGACGCGGCGGTCGATCTCGTCCTTGGGCGTGCGCTTGAGCTTCAGCCCGAACGACATGTTCTCGTAGACGTTCATGTGCGGGTAGAGCGCGTAGTTCTGGAACACCATGGCGATGTCCCGGTCCTTCGGGGGAACGTCGTTGACGACGTCGCCGCCGATCGCGATGTCGCCGCCCGAGATCTCCTCGAGGCCCGCGATCATGCGCAAGGTCGTGCTCTTGCCGCAGCCCGAGGGCCCGACCAGCACGATGAACTCCTTGTCGGTGATGTCGAGGTCGATGCCGCGGACGGCCTGGACCTCGTCGTACATCTTGACGACCTTACGCAGCGTAACTTGTGCCATCTGTCAGTACCCTCTCAGCCCTTGGTCGCGCCGGCCGTCAGACCCGCAATGTAGTAGTCCATGAGGAAGGCGTAGATGATGAGCGGCGGCGCCGCGCCGAGCAGCGCGCCGGTCATGATCTGCCCCCAGTTGAAGACGTCGCCCTTGATCAGGGTCGTCACGATGCCCACGGGCAGCACCAGCTCGGTGGTCGAGGTGGTGAAGGCCAAGGGATAGAGGAACTGCGCCCACGCCACCGTGAAGCAGAAGATCGTCGCGGCGATGATGCCGGGCAGCGCCACCGGGATGAAGATCTTGGTCAGCGTCTGGATCCAGGTCGCGCCGTCGATCAGGGCGGCCTCGTCCAGTTCCTTCGGGATCGAGGCGAAGTAGCCGATCATGATCCAGGTGCAGAACGGCACGGTCAGCGTCGGATAGAGGATGATCAGCGTCCACCAGTGGTTCATCAGCTGGATGCCGAAGGTCTCGTTGACCCAGGCGAACATCTTGAACAACGGGATGAACAGCAGCGTCTCGGGGATCAGATAGGTCAGGAACACGCCGGTCGCCAGCGTGGCTGAGCCCCAGAACTTCATGCGGGCGAGCGCGAAGGCCGCGATGACGCTGATCAGCATCGTGATGATGACGGTGATCACCGCCACGATCGCCGAATTGCGGAAGAAGGTCAGGTAGGTGTTCTGGGTCAGGAGCTCGAAGTAGTTCTCCAGGGTGGGTGCGTACACCCACCACGGATTGCCTTCCGCCGAGATCTCCGCGCTGGTCTTCAGCGAGGTGATGAACATGTAGATCGGCGGCGTCAGGAAGAAGATGGCGAACAGGATCAGGAAAAAATACGACCAGCGCAGCGCCCAGCGCCGGTCGCGGCTCATGCTGCCGTATTTGCGCCCCGATATCGTCGTGGCGGTGGTGGAAGCAACTGCGGCGTTGGCCATCAGACCTCACTCCCCCGCTTGGTGATATCGCGCAGGATGAAGGTCGCCGCCACGGCCAGGATGGGCACCATGAACAGCGAGACGCTTGCACCCAAGGGTATGTCGCCGCTTTCTATGCCAACCCTGAACGCCCAGGTGGCGAAAACATGGGTGGTGTTGAGCGGATCACCCCTGGTCAGGACGCGCACAATATCGAAGTTGGCGAAGGTGACGATCAGCGAGAACAGCGCCGTGATGGCGATGATGTTGCGCATCATCGGCAGGGTCACGTACCAGATGCGCTGCCACCAGGTGGCGCCGTCGATCGAGGCCGCCTCGTAGAGCTGCTCGGGCACCGACTTCAGGGCCGCCAGATACATGATCATGAAGAACGGCGCGCCGATCCAGACATTGACCAGGATGACCGAGAAACGCGCCCAGCCGGTTTCGCCGGTCCACGGAATGCGGGCGACTCCGAAATGGGCGAGAATCCAGTTGAAGGCCGAGTAGGACGGATCGAACAGCCACAGCCACGCCAACGTGCTCATGGCCGGCGGAATGACCCAGGGGATCAGCAGCATGCCGCGCCACTTGCGCTGGCCCTTGCTCGGGATGTTGTGCACGAAATGGGCGACCACGAAGCCGATGATCGCCTTGAAGATCACCGCGGTGATGGCGAACAGGCAGGACTGGTAGACCACCATCCAGAAGGTTTCGCGGCCGAACAGGAAATCGAAGTTCCCGAAGCCGACGAACTTGGTCATCCCCTTGTTGAGCGTCGCCAGATAGACGGCGTAGCCCGCCGGATAGGCCACGAGGGTGAAGATCAGAATGAGGAGCGGCAGCGCCATCAGGAAGGCGATGGTCGACTTGCGCTGCATCAACTTGTGCAGGCTGCTGCGGCTGTCGCCTGTAGCCGTTGCTGCGCCTCTGGCGGCAATGTCTGCCATAGGAAACTCCCGGCGTTTGCAGTCTTCTTATCGTTATCGGTTCCCGACGGGCGCCCTCTTGGCAATGGCGCCCGCCGAAATCGTCGTCATGCGTCTAGTTGCGCATGAAGCCTTCGATCTCCTTGGCCGCCCAGTCGAGCGTATTGTCCATGGTCGCGCCCTTGGCGAAGCGGACGGCCATCTGGGTCTGGATGCCCTGGGTGTAGATCTGCTCGGCGATCTTGTGCGGCGCGGGCGCCGCGGCGATCGACAGGGTCTGGTGGTTGTGCGGATTCGGATAGTGATAGAGCGTGCCCTTGGGCGGCTCCTCCTCGGCCCAGGTCTTGAAAGTGGTGAGCTTCTCGAACGACGGCAGGTCGTAGCCGCCGCTGGCGATCACCATCTTCTCGGCCGCCTCGGCCGTGCTCATCGCAGCGAGCAGGCTCTTGGCCGCCGATTGGTTCTTGCTGAAGTTCCAGGTGCCCCAGAAAAACGGCAGGAACGGACCGAAGCGGCCCGCCGGACCGACCGGGAAACCGTGCGTCCAGCACTGCTCGGCGACCTTGGGCGCGTCGCGCTTGGCGACCGCCCAGGCCGACGGCGGGTTCATGATCAGCGAGCCCTTGCCCGACACCAGCCACTTGTTGTTGGAGGCGTCGTCCCATGCCGGCGCGTCTTCCGGCAGGAAGGCGATCAGCTTCTTGTAGTAGTCGAGCGCCTGGCGGACCTTGTCGTTCTTGACCGTGATGTCGCCCTTGGCGTCGACCAGCACGGCGCCGAAGCTGTGGAAGATCGCGCCCGCGGTGTCGACCGAATCCGAGGTCGTGCCGAGACCGATGCCGAAGGCAGCGCCACCCTTCTGGCAGGCCTCGGCGGCCTTGAGGAAGGCATCGAGCGTCCAGGCGTCCGCCTTGGGCGGCGAGCCGGCGGGATACATCGCCTGCACATCGATGCCGGCATGTTGCTTCATGAGGTCGATGCGCGAGCACGGACCCTTGATCTGGCTGCCGACCGTGGCGGGCACGGCCAGCCACTTGCCGCCGACCTTGCCGAGATACTCGACGGTGCCGTTCACCGCGCCGTTCGCCTTGATCAGCGGCTCGACGACGTCGTTCATGGGCACGAGCTGCTCGGAGTAACGCGCCGGCAGCCAGGTCGAGAAGGCGAGGACGTCGTGGCCGGACTTGGCCTGCGATTCCGCGGCGGTCGTCAGCAGAAGCTTGTTGCCTTGCGAGGTGATGAAGTCGAGCGTGACGTCGACCTTTTCCTTGTCCGCCCATGCCTTGATCACTGCCTCGGTGGCCTTGTTGGCACCGGGCACCCAGTGGTCCCACAGGCCAAGCGAGAGCTTGCCGGCCGCGTAGGCGCCGCGCACGAATGGTGCGGCGACCAGCGCCGTCGAAGCGGCTGCTGTACTCGCCACAAAGCGGCGACGGCTTACTTTTCTCGATACCATTTTTCCTCCTGTAACTCTTCTTTTGACCCTCACGGGAGCCTTGTCGGATGCTAGGCACAAGCCTTGGATCAGGCAATGTATTTTCGGCCGTAGGGTCTTTCGGAGCACAGGTTTGACAGCATCCAACGAGACCCGGATGCTCCGGCCGCCACCGACAGCGCCGGATAACGAACGACGGCGGGAGGGAATTTCGTGCGGGAAAACACTGTGAAATCGATCGCCGCAGAAGGCCTGTACTGAGCAAGATGCAACAGATTCCGACGGCCAATCCGTGGCTCGCCGCCGTCGAGCCCTCGCCCATCGGCGAGACCAAGCGCTGGGTGCTGAACCGTACCTTCCCTGCCGACCGGCCGCTGATCGATCTCAGCCAGGCCGTGCCGGGCTATCCGCCGGCGATCGAGCTGCGCCGTCATCTCGGGGAATTGCTGCTCGACCCGACGATGCATGGCTACACACCGATCCTCGGCCTGCCCGCGCTACGCGAAAGTTACGCCGCGCACCTCTCGGGCTTCTATGGCGCGCCGATCGCCGCGGGCGAGGTCGGCATCACCTCGGGCTGCAACCAGGCTTTCTGCCTCGCGCTGATGAGCATCGCCAAGGCGGGCGATCAGGTGATCCTGCCGCGGCCGCACTACTTCAATCACGACATGTGGATGCGCATGCAGGGCGTCGAGCCGGTATCGCTCGACTTCCGGCCGGGTTCCGGGGCGGTGCCCAATGCCGAGGATGCGGCCAAGCTGATCGGGCCCAAGACGCGCGCCATCGTCCTGATCTCGCCCAACAATCCCACCGGCGCGGTATATCCGAGTGAGACCATTCACGCCTTCTACGAGCTGGCGCGGCGTAGCGGCATCGCGCTGCTGCTGGACGAGACCTACAAGGACTTCCTGCCCGAGGGCGCCCGACCGCACGAGCTGTTCGGCGATCCCGGCTGGCGAAAGACGCTGGTCCATCTCTACAGCTTCTCCAAGGTGTTCGCGCTGACCGGCTATCGCGTCGGCGGGATCACCGCGGGCGCGGCGCTGATCTCGGAGATCGAGAAGGCGATGGATTGCGTCTCGATCTGCCCGCCGCGGCTGGGTCAGGAGGCGGCGTTGTACGGCCTGAAGAACCTGTTGCCTTGGGCGCGGCGCAACACCGAAGGCCTGAAGGCGCGCGCCGACCTTTTAGGCAACGGCCTGCAGCGCTCCAACCGCTGGCGGCTGGTCAGCATCGGCGCCTATTTCGCTTATGTCGAGCATCCCTTCACCGGGCAGCGCTCGACCGCTGTATCCAAGAGGCTTGCCGACGAGGAGAACCTGCTCACCATCCCGGGCGACATGTTCGGCGCGGGCCAGGAGCGCTTCGTGCGACTGGCCTTCGCCAACGTGGCTGACGACAAGATTCCGGTGGTGCTGGAACGGTTGGAGCGATTCGGCGCTTGAACCCTCTTCACCTCCCCCGTCTTACGGGGGAGGCCGGGAGGGGGAAGGCCACGGTCGTGCTGTCCGACAATTTCAGATCATGATCTTTGCCTTCGCGAGATCTCCGGTGAGGCTTTCCCCCTCCCGGCCTCCCCCGTAAGACGGGGGAGGAGAAGAGGAGACAAGTCATGCCGCACGCGACGACACCCGACGGCGTAAAACTCTACTATGAGGAATCCGGCGAGGGCACGCCGATCCTGTTCGTCCACGAGTACAGCGGCGACTGGCGAAGCTGGGAGCCGCAGATGCGGTTCTTCTCGCGCCGCTACCGCTGCATCACCTATTCCTTCCGCGGCTATCCCGGCTCCGACGTCCCGCCCGTCGAATCGATGTACGGCCAGCAGCATGCGGTCGACGACGCCAGGCACATGCTCGATCATCTCAAGATCGACAAGGCCCACATCGTCGGCCTGTCGCAGGGCGCCTTCGCCACGGCGCATTTCGGCCGGCAGTACGCCAGCCGCGCGCTCACCCTCACTCTGGCCGGTGTCGGCTCAGGCGCGGGCCGCGAGGGACACGAGCAGTTCAAGAAGGACGCTCTGGCCACGGCGGTCCGCATCCGCAAGGACGGCATGGCGAAATATGCCAGTGCGCTCACGCACAATCCGACGCGCTCACGCTTCAAGCAGAAGGATCCGCGCGGTTTCACCGAGTTCGTGAAACACCTGTCGGAGCATCCCGACGTCGGCTCGGCCAACACCATGCAGGAGTACCAGGGCAAGCGGCCATCGCTCTACGACTTCGAGGCCGAATGGCAGAAGCTCGACCTGCCGACGCTGATCATCTGCGGCGACGAGGACGAGCCCTGCCTGCAGCCCAGCCTCTACCTCAAGCGCGTGCTGCCCAATGCCGGCCTGGCGATGTTCGCCAAGACCGGCCACACGGTGAACATCGAGGAGCCCGACGCCTTCAACCGCGAGCTCTGGAATTTCCTGATGCTGGCCGAGGCCGGCAAGTGGACGCCGGCCGAGGCGGTCGACAAGAACGCGCCGCTCATCTGATGCTGGGGCGCGCCACTGGAGTGGCACGTCTTATTGGAGCGCGGACCTCCAGGTCCGGATCATGATTCTGAGCGGACCTGGAGGTCCGCGCTCCCTAAGACCTGACCGTCACCGCATGGTTGAGCGGGCCGTGGCCGCGTCCGAAGCCGGGGGCGGTCTCGATCGCCCGGCGGACGTAGGCACGTGCCCGCGCCACCGCGTCCACGAGGCTCATCTTCTGCGCCAGACCGGCGGCGATCGCCGAGGCGAGCGTGCAGCCAGTGCCGTGGGTGTGTTTGGACTTGATGCGCGGATCGGCGAAGCGTACGACGCGGCCCTCGTGCAGCAGGAGATCGACGACGGTGTCGCTCTCGAGATGGCCGCCCTTCAGCAGCACGGCCCGGGCGCCCAGTTGCGCGAGCCGCTCGGCGGCGCGGCGCATGTCGGCCTCGTCGCGCACCGGGAAGCCCGCCAGCACCTCGGCCTCGGGCAGGTTGGGCGTGATCAGGGCCGCCCCGGGCAGCAGCATGTCGCGCAGCGCTGCCTCGGCCTCGCTCAGCAGCAGGCGATGGCCGCCCTTGGCCACCATCACCGGATCGACCACCAGCGGCACACCGGGCGCGTGCTTCTTCAGCGACGACGCGACCACGCCGATCACCTCGGCGCTGTGCAGCATGCCGGTCTTCAGCGCATCGGCGCCGATGTCGGTCAGCACGACCTCGATCTGCTGGGCGATGAAGGCAGGCTCGATCGCCACGACGCCGTGCACGCCTTCGGTGTTCTGGGCGGTGAGCGCGGTGATGGCAGTGGCGGCAAAGCCGTTCATGGCGGTGACCGCCTTGATGTCCGCCTGGATGCCCGCGCCGCCGCCGGAGTCCGAGCCGGCGACGATCAGGACGCGACCCTTCATACGGAGGCCTTCGCCCGCGGGATCGCCTCGATGATCTGGTCGACGACGGTGCGCACGAGGTCCGAATCGTCGCCCTCGGCCATGACGCGGATCAGCGGCTCGGTGCCCGATTTGCGCACCAGGATACGCCCCGCCTTGCCGAGCCGCGCCTCGGCGTCGGCGATTGCTCTGGTCACCGAAGCAGCGGCAAGGGCTGCAGTGGCGTCGCCAACCCGCACGTTCTTCAGCAGCTGCGGCACCGGCTGGAAGGCGCGGAAGGCTTCGCTGGCCGGTCGGCGGCTCTTGATCATGGCCGACAGCGCCTGCAGGGCCGCCATCAGGCCGTCGCCCGTGGTGGCATGGTCGATCATGATGAGGTGGCCGGATTGCTCGCCGCCCAGGTTGTAGCCGTCGGCGCGCATGCGCTCGAGCACGTAGCGGTCGCCGACCGCCGCGCGCACGAGGCGGAGCTTGCGCTCGTCGAGATAGCGCTCGAGGCCGAGGTTGGACATCACCGTGGCGACGAGGCCGCCGCCGACCAGCCTGCCGTCCTTCGCCCAGCGATTGGCGATCGTCGCCATAAGCTGGTCGCCGTCGATCACCTGGCCTTGCTCGCTCACCAGGATGACGCGGTCGGCATCGCCGTCGAGCGCGATGCCGATATCGGCGCCGTGCACCACGACGCTCTCCTGCAGCACCTCGGGATGGGTCGAGCCGCACTTGGCATTGATGTTGAAGCCGTCGGGCGCCACGCCCATGGGGATCACCTCGGCGCCGAGTTCCCACAGCACCGTCGGCGCGACCTTGTAGGCAGCGCCGTGGGCACAATCGACAACGATCTTGAGGCCTGTCAGGTCGAGCCGGCGCCCGACCGACGCCTTCACCGCCTCGATGTAGCGGCCATCGGCGTCGTCGAGCCGCTTAGCGCGGCCAATCATGCGCGGACCGGCGAGCCTGACCTTCGACGGAGCGCCGACCAGCGCCCCGATCTCGGCCTCGACCGCATCGGAGAGCTTGAAGCCGTCCGGACCGAACAGCTTGATGCCGTTGTCCTCGAAGGCATTGTGCGAAGCCGAGATCATCACGCCGACGTCGGCGCGCATCGACCGCGTCAGGAAGCCCACCGCCGGCGTCGGCACGGGCCCCAGGAGCAGCACGTCGACGCCGACCGACAGGAAGCCCGCCGTTATGCCCTGCTCGATCATGTAGCCGGAAAGCCGCGTGTCCTTGCCGACGACGACGCGATGGCGATGGTCGCCGCGATTGAAGACCTGGCCCGCCGCCATGCCGATGCGCATGGCGATCTCGGCCGTCATGGGTTCTGAGTTGGCGCGGCCGCGAACGCCGTCGGTGCCGAAGAGATGACGTGACATGGAATGCAATTTTATCGCATTACCCGCGACACTGCGAGGGCCTGTCGCGTGCCGGCGACGTCGTGGACCCGCACAAAGGCGGCACCACGCCGGGCGGCCTCGACGGCGAGCCAAATCGAGGCCGGATCGCGCTGGCGCGGCTCCTCGATGCCGGTCAGCCGGCCGATGAAGCTCTTGCGCGAGGCGCCGATCAGCACGGGATAACCGGCCTCGGCCAGGCGGCCCGCTCCGGCGACCAGATCGACGTTCTCCTGCGCGCTCTTGCCGAAGCCCAGGCCGGGATCGAGGGCGATGCGCTCGCGCGCGATCCCGGCGGCCTGGCAGGCCTCGGCGCGCTGCACCAGGAACTGGCGCACCTCTTCGACGACGTTGGCGTAGGGCGGCACCACGTACTTCTCCTCCGGCCGGCCCTGCCGGTGCATCAGCACCACCGGCGCGCCGCGCTCCGCGATCAGCGGCATCAGGCCCGGATCGTCCTGCAGCGCCGAGACGTCGTTGACGATGCGTGCGCCCGCATCGAGGCAGGCGCGCGCCACGGCGGCACGGCGGGTATCGATCGACACCACGACTCCGCGCTTGGCCAGGCCCTCGACCACGGGCAGGACACGCTGCAGCTCTTCGTCGGCGTCGATCGGCCGCGAGCCGGGCCGCGTCGAACTCACCGCCGACATCGACGATGTCGGCACCCTCGGAAACGAACCGCAGGCCATCGTCGATGGCCTGCGTGGGTTCCAGGCGTTCGCCGCCGTCTGAGAACGAGTCCGGCGTCACATTGACGATCGCCATGATCCTCGGGCGATCGAGGGCGACGCCGGCGAAGCTGGAGGCTGGATGTCTCTGTTCATCGGGAACATTCCGTCCGGCCTTCGGCCGAACGGAATGCCTTAGCCGTCAAACGCCCGGCTGCGGCTCGGGATTGGCGCCCGGCGACGGGCCGGCGCCCTGGCCGGAGCTGGTCGGCACCGAGGCACGGCGACGGCGGTCGGCCGGGCCGGCGCCACCGGTGTCGTCGCGCACGATCTTCTCGCCACGCAGGACCGTGCCGATCTCGTCGTTGGAGAGCGTCTCGTACTCGAGCAGCGCCTTGGCGATGAGGTGCAGGTCCTCGAGATGGTCGGTCAGGATCTGCTTGGCCCTGCCCTCGGCCTCCTCGATCAGGCGGCGGACCTCCTGGTCGATCAGCTGGGCGGTGGCCTCCGAGACGTTCTGGGTCTGGGTCACGGCATGGCCCAGGAACACTTCCTGCTCGTTGGCCTGGTAACGCACGCGACCGAGCTTCTCGGACATGCCGAAGGCGGTGATCATGCCGCGCGCGGTCTGCGTCGCGACCTGGATGTCGCTCGCCGCACCCGTGGTGACGTTCTCCGGTCCGAAGATGATCTCCTCGGCGATACGGCCGCCGAACATGATGGCCAGGCGCGATTCCAGGAACTGCTTGGTGTGGCTGAGGTGGTCGCGCTCGGGCAGCTGCATGGTGACGCCAAGCGCACGGCCGCGCGGGATGATCGTCACCTTGTGCAGCGGATCGCTCTTGGGCACGTGCATGGCGACCAGCGCATGGCCCGCCTCATGGTAGGCCGTGAGCTTCTTCTCCTCGTCGGTCATGGCCATCGAGCGACGCTCGGTGCCCATCAGCACCTTGTCCTTGGCGTATTCGAAGTCGGCCATGGTGACCAGGCGCTTGCCGACGCGCGCGGCGCGCAGCGCGGCCTCGTTCACCAGGTTGGCAAGGTCGGCGCCCGAGAAGCCCGGCGTGCCACGCGCCAGCACGCGCGGATCGACGTCCGGCGCCAGCGGCACCTTGCGCATGTGGACCTTGAGGATCTTCTCGCGGCCGCCGACATCGGGGTTGGGCACGATGACCTGGCGGTCGAAACGGCCCGGACGCAGCAGCGCGGGATCGAGCACGTCGGGACGGTTGGTGGCGGCGATCAGAATGACGCCTTCGTTGGATTCGAAGCCGTCCATCTCGACCAGCAACTGGTTGAGAGTCTGTTCGCGCTCGTCGTTGCCGCCACCCAGGCCGGCGCCCCGATGGCGGCCGACGGCGTCGATTTCGTCGATGAACACGATGCAGGGCGCGTTCTTCTTGGCCTGCTCGAACATGTCGCGCACGCGGGACGCGCCCACGCCCACGAACATCTCGACGAAGTCGGAGCCCGAGATGGTGAAGAACGGCACGTTGGCTTCGCCGGCGATGGCGCGCGCCAGCAGCGTCTTGCCGGTGCCCGGCGGGCCCACCAGCAGGCAACCCTTGGGGATCTTGCCGCCCAGGCGCTGGAACTTCTGCGGATCCTTCAGGAAGTCGACGATCTCCTCGAGCTCGGCCTTGGCCTCGTCGATGCCGGCGACGTCCTCGAAGGTGACGCGACCGTGCTTCTCGGTCAGCAGGCGGGCCCGCGACTTGCCGAAGCCCATGGCGCGACCGGTGCCGCTCTGCATCTGGCGCAGGAAGAAGATGTAGACACCGACCAGAACCAGCACGGGCAGCCAGCTCACGAAGATCGAGCCGAGGTTGACGCCCTCCTCGGCCGGCCCGGCATCGACGCGATCGACGTTCTTGATCAGCATCGGCATCAGCTGCTCGTCGACCGGGGCGCTCGGCACGTAAGTCGCGAACTTCTGCACGCCATTGCGCGGCTCGCGGAAGGTGCCGGTGATGGTGTTGCCCTGGATACGGACGTCCTGGACCTGACGCTGCTCGACGGCGCGCACGAAGTCCGAATACGAAACCGTGTTGCCCGCCGACCGGGTCGCTCCACCTTGGAAGACGCTGTAGAGCAGCGCCAGCAACAGCACGATGACAATCCACAGGGCGGCGTTACGGTTGAAAGGGTTCACGGGTGCTTTCCAACAGGATGAGAGTTCATTCTAAATGGGAACCAACTGACGCGCCGCAAGCAAAAAAAGCAGCCGGAATCAGGGGCTGCGCCCCGTTTCTGCCATTCCTCCTGCCATGCTCTGGCCGAACAATCCACTGCAGGCGCCGGCTTTGGGGCACTTGTCGCAGTAGCAACCTACATGCAGAAAGAGTGAAATCCTGGGCAATCCCGGACTTTCCCCGGGCCACGGGCGCGCAAAGACGGTCAGCCGCCCGCTCCAAGCGGTCCCGCCGCGGCGGGTGATCACCGCCACCGACTGCCTGGATCACTCGACTCAACAGGCTCGCCCGCTGGTCGCGTCCCAAGCGAACGAAGGCCGATCGGTCGATAGCGACGTCGTCCGCCGGCGAAACCTCCAGAGCCTCGACCGAGGCCAAGGCGAGCCTGTGCTCGCGGGTGGAGCGACCGGTATCGGCGGGCGGAGCCGTCAGTCGATGGCCCGAACGCAGCCTTGCCCGCTCAAAGCGCGGATCGCTGTTGGAAGGATCGTCGATCCACGGCACGCCACGGGCGAGCAGCGTCGCAGTGAGGCGCGATCGGGGAACCCCGAGCAGCGGCCGCAGCAGCCGCACCTCCGGCAACTCGACCGCCGCCGACATGCCGGCAAGGCCATCGGGCCCGCTTTGCCGAGCGGCGCGCATGGCCACGGTCTCGGCCTGATCATCGGCATGGTGCGCGACCAGCAGATGGAGAATGCCACGCCGACGACAGGCCTCGCGCAGCAGCCGATAGCGCGCCGCGCGCGCTGCTTCCTGCAGCCCGGTGCGCGGCTTGACCTCGGACCAGGGCAGGATCTCGGCCTCGCACCCATGGCGTTCGAGCAGGGACGCGGTCGCTGCCGCTTCCGCAGCCAACTCCGGCCGCAGCGCATGGTCGACGATCAGCCCGACGATCCGACCGCTGCGCGCCACTGCCCACTCCTGCGCCAGCAGCGCCAGGGCCAGCGAATCACGTCCGCCGGACACGGCGACGGCGACGACGGGCGCGCCCTCGAACGGCTCGAACGGTTCCATCAGCCGCGCGATGTCGGCGGCGGCAAGAGGCCGCTCGTCGGCCGTGCTCACCCGCAGCCGTTCTTCTGGCGCTCCTGGTCGACGCGGCGCTTCTGCAGGTCGGTGGCGCGCGGGTAGTCCTGGCTGAACTTGGCGAAGACCTGACAGGCGTCGGCCTTGCGGCCGAGCACGGCGAGCGTGATGCCGAACTTGAGCAGGTTGTCCGGCCCCTTGGGGCTGGTCTTGTAGGTCTTGTAGCCTTCGGCGAAGGCCGTCATGGCGTTCTGGTAGTCGCGGCGCGCGTAATAGCTCTCGCCCAGCCAGTACTGCGCGTTGCCCGCCAGCGCATGCTTGGGCTGGCTCTGCAGGAAGGCCTTGAAGCCGCGCTCGGCGCCGGCATTGTCGCCGTCCTGCAGCTTCTTCATGGCATCGTGGTACATCTGGTCACCGGCGGCGTTCGCCGCGCCCGCCGGTGGCGGAGCCGCGGGCGTCGGCGCCGCAGGCGTCGGCGCGGCAGGCGCAGCCGCCTGAGCGCCGCCGGGCCGCGGCCCGCCGCCACCCTTGCCCTTCTCCATCTGATCGAGCCGGTACTCGTAGTCCGCCTGCATCTTCTCAAGCTGCTGCTGGAGCTGCTGGTTGCGGTATTGGAGCTGCTCGATCTGTCCGGTCAGCAGGGTGATCGATTGCTGGAGCTGGTTGAACCGGTCCTCGACATAGACCGGGTCGACGCGTTGCGCGTCGGCCGCGGTCGGCAGCAGGAACGCGATGGCGAGCAGAGAGGTACGGAGCTTGTTCATGGCGGCCGACAGTTTCTGTGCAAAGGCGGCCATTTTCAGGCATGGCCGCTCCGGGTCCAAACGAAAACGCCGGTCACGAGGACCGGCGGTTGTGACTCCCTCCCCATCGCGGACTCCGCGATGGGGAGGTGTCGGCGTCTTACGCCGACGGAGGGGTCATGAGCGACAAACTCGCTTTGTGGCTCATGACCCCTCCGCCCGCTACGCGGGCACCTCCCCTTCGCGGAATCCGCGAAGGGGAGGAAAACTTTCCTACTGCAGCTCGGTCACGGCGCGGCGGTTGCGCGCCCATGCCGCCTCGTCGGAGCCGACCGGGTCCGGCCGCTCCTTGCCGTAGCTGATCGTCTGGACGCGCTGGGCGGGAATACCCTGGGCAACCAGGTACTGCTTGGCCGCGTTGGCGCGGCGCTCGCCGAGCGCCAGGTTGTACTCGCGCGTGCCGCGCTCGTCGCAGTGGCCGGCGATGGTGATCTGGTAGTTGGTGTACTTCTTCAGCCACTCGGCCTGGCGGGTGAGGGTTTGCCGGCCGTCCTCGCGGATGTTCGACATGTCGGTGTCGAAGAACACGCGGTCGCCGACGTTCTGGCGGAAATCTGCGACCGATCCGGGGGTGACGGTGGTGGAAGCCGCGGCGGCAGTCTCCTGCTGGTTGCTGCAGGCAGCGATGACGAGCATCATCGCCATGGCCGCGAAAGCCTTGATTGTCCTCATTTTTTCATCGCCTCCTGAAACATCGACCCGAGCGTTAGGAAAGCGCCCGGGTCGACAAGAAAGATCATATCCTTCGCTACTGCGGAATCAAGGGTGACCAAGCCGGATCCGAAGCATCGCCCGGCGTTGGTATCTGACGTTCGAAGCGTCCGGTTATGTCAATCTGGTGCAAAGTGACCGAGCCGGCGCGACCCGCCGAGCTCGGTTGCTGACGGAAGAAGGCCAGCACGCGACCGTTGGGCGCCCAGGTCGGTCCCTCGACCAGGAAGCCCGAGGCCAGCATGCGCTCGCCGCCGCCGTCGGTTCGCATGACGCCGATGCCGAAGGCGCCGGCGGTGATCTTGGTGAAGGCGATCCAGTCGCCGCGCGGCGACCACACCGGCGTGGCATAGCGACCCTCGCCGAAGCTGATGCGCCGCTCGCCACCGCCGCCCGCGCTCATGACGTAGAGCTGCTGACTGCCGCCGCGGTCGGAGTTGAAGACGATCTGCGTGCCGTCGTTGGAGTAACACGGCGAGGTGTCGATGGCCGGCGTGTTGGTGAGCCGCCGCAGCGCGCGGCCGCGCACGTCCATCTCGTAGATGTCGCTCTGGCCGTTCTCCGAGATGCTCATCACCACCTTGGTGCCGTCGGGCGAGAAGCGCGGCGCAAAGCTCATGCCGGGGAAGTTGCCGAGAAGCTCGCGGCGGCCAGAGTCGACGTTCTGCAGGTAGACGCGCGGCGGGCTGCGATCCTCCGCGTAGGCCATGTAGACGATCTCCTGCAGCGTCGGCGAGAAACGCGGCGTGATCGCAATGGTGCGGCCGTCGGTGATGTAGCGGTTGTTGGCGCCGTCCTGGTCCATGATGGCGATGCGCTTGACGCGCGCGTTGCCCGGGCCGCTCTCGGCGACATAGGCGATGCGGGTGTCGAAGTAGCCCTCCTCGCCGGTCACGCGCTTGTAGATCGCGTCGGCGATGATGTGGGCGAGCCGCCGCCAGTTGGCGGGCTGGCTGGTGAAGGAAAGTCCGGCTGCCTGGTTGCCGACCACGACGTCCCACAGCCGGAAGTCGACCTTGATGTTGCCGCCGGCCTGGCCGACCTGGCCGACGACGACACCGGCCGCACCGATCTGGCGCCACGCGGGAAACTGTGGCGGGGCGCTTGCATTGACGTCCTTCTGGATGAAAGAGCTGGGCGGGATTGAACGGAAGAGGCCGGAGTTCTGCAGGTCGTTACGCACCACGTTGGCGATGTCGGCGCCCACGCGGTCACCGGCGAAGTCGACGATGGCGATCGGCACCGGCTCGAAGGTCGGCCGGGTCATGTCGATCGTGAGCTGAGCGCGCGCGGGAACGGCGGCAGCGCCGGCGGCAAGTGCTGCGCCGCCCAGGATCGTCGAGCGTCGGGGAAGCATCATGTCGGACCTCTTGTTCATTGACGGGTGTCTCTATAGCGCGAGGGGCTGTCAGTAGTCGCGAGGGTCGAAGTTGAAAGTGATATTGCGCCAGGAGTTGTACTTTTCCGGTGACAAAGGCCACGGCTGGCAGCGCGGATTCATGATGGCGCGGTGCGCGGCGTCAGCCGCGGCGCGGAAGTTCGGATCGTTGTTGTAGCGGCCGGTGTCCTTGAGGTCGGCCTTCACCGGCGTGCCGTCCTGGTTCATCTGCACGACCAGCGTGATGATCATGCCCTGATCGCGCCCGCCGCCGATCGTGTTCCAGCACGGCCGGATCTTGTTGCGCACGCCCTCGATCTCGCTCGCCGTCACGACGGCGGCGAGGTTGGGCGCGGCCGGCGCCTGGCGCGTCACCTGCTGCTGCGGCTTGGGCTGCGTCTCGGGAGTCTGCTGCTTCTGCGGCGACTGCTTGTTCTTGAGGATGTCGTCGATCATCGAATCGACGTTCGGCTTGGGCGGCGCAGGCTTGGGCGGCGGCGGCTTTGGCGGCTCCGGCTTCTTCACTTCCTGCGGCGCGGGCTTGGGCGGCTCGGGCGGCTTCTCGACCTTGGGCGGCTCGGGCTCCTTGGGCTTGAGCGCGATGAGATCCTCCGCCGGCTTGGGGGCGTCGGGCTTGGGCTTCTCGACCGGCGGCGGCGGCAAGGGCTTGGCCTCGGCGACGTCGGGCTTGGGCTTCTCGGGCTGCGGCGGCGGTTCGGCCGACTTGGGCGGCGGCGCCTTGGTCGCCTCCTCGGCGATCGGCACGTCCTTGGGCTGCGGCGGCGGATTGCCGACCTTGGGGGCCGCGGCCTTCTTGTCGATCATCTCGAAGTCGACCATCACCGGCTCAGGCTCCATCAGCGGCGGCCGATTGAAGAAGCTGAGGTTCAGCACCGCCGCCCCGAGCAGGACGACATGCAGCATGCCCGACACGACGGCCGGCATGCGCATCTCGACGCTTTCGGGGTAGCGGTCGAACATCGATCGCTTCTCCTCTTCTGCTCTTTACGACTCTACCGACGCGGGGTTGGCGGCTGCTGCTGGCCACGTGGTGCCGGCGCGGGTGCCGGTGCAGGCGACACGGTGCCGCCGGCGCCCTTGCCGAGCTGCTGCGCCTGCTCGCCCAGGAGGCCGAGCTGGCGGAAGCCGCTGTCGATCACGACGCCCATCACTTCCATCATCTTGCCGTAGTCGACGGCCTTGTCGCCGCGCATGAACACGCGCTGGTCGGGCTTCTCCTCGTGCACGGCCTTGAGCTTGGTGGCGAGCTCGGGCAGGTCGTACTTTGTCTCGCCCAGGAACACCTCGCCCTGGGAATTGACCGAGACGACCATCGGCTCGTCCTTGCCGCCGACCTGCTGGGCGCTGGTCTTGGGCAGATCGACCGGCACGCCGACCTGCAACAGCGGCGCGGTGATCATGAAGATGATCAGCAGCACCAGCATGACGTCGACCAGTGGCGTCACGTTGATGTCGGCGATCGGCGTGTAGCGCCGCCGCCGGAACTTGCTGTTGGAGCTGACCGCTCCCGCTGCCGGAATGATGCCCGCCATCAGACCTGCTCCTCGAGCTGACGCGACAGGATGGTGATGAACTCACCGGCGAAGGATTCGAGCTGCTGGGCGTAGCGCGCGACCTGGCCCGACAGGATGTTGTAGGCGCCGGCCGCCGGGATGGCGGCGACCAGGCCGATCGCGGTGGCGAACAGGGCCTCGGAGATGCCGGGCGCCACGACCGCGAGCGAGGTGTTCTTGGACTGCGCGATGTGGCCGAAGCTGTTCATGATGCCCCACACCGTGCCGAACAGGCCGACGAAGGTGGCGTTGGCGCCGACCGTGGCGAGGAAGCCCAGCCGCTTCTCGATCGCCTCCATCTCGCGCTGGATGGTGACGCTCATGACCTGCTCGATGCGCTGACGAAGGGCGGCGCGCGCCGTGGCGCTGGTTGCCAGACCCTTCGACACCGACCGGCGCCATTCGCGCATGGCGGCCGAGAAGATGCTCGACATTGGATCGTCCGGCTTGGCGCCGACGCGGTCGTAGAGATCTTCCAGCGAGACGCCCGACCAGAAAGTGTCCTCGAAGGCCTGGGCGCTTTTCTTCAGCGAGCGCAGGCGCAGCATCTTCTCGAAGATGATCGCCCACGACCAGAACGAGGCCAGCAGCAGCGCGATCATCACCGCCTTGACGACCCAGTCGGCCTGCATGAACAGGCCGTAGACCGACATGTCGATCGGTCCGGTGCTGCCGCCAAGAGGGGTACTGGCGACCTGCGCAAACGCGTCCATTTTGATATCTCCGTTAGTTCAAAGGGTTATACCTGAATGTGGCGTGAGCGGGGCGCGTCCCCCGCACTAACCTGGGCCAAGGCAGTCCGCACGTGCGGCGGCAATCGGACCGGCCGGCCGGTGGCGCCCATGCAGGCGACCACGAGCTCGGCGCGGACCAGGATCTCCTCTCCGCGGCGCGCGAGCTGGATCATGTCCAGCGAGGCCCCGCGCAGTTCGCCGCAGCTCGTGACGACCTCGATGGTCTCGTCCAGCCGGGCGGGCTTCAGGTAATCGATGGCGCAGCGGCGCACGACCCAATTCACACCGCGCTCGTCGCGCAAGGCGCTGTGCTCCTGGCCGAGCAGACGCAGCAGCTCGGTGCGGCCGCGCTCCAGGAAGCGCAGCCAGTTGGCGTAGTAGACGATGCCCGCGGCGTCGGTGTCCTCGTAATAAATCCGCAACGGCAGCACATGGACGCCGCCCGCGATGCGCCCGCTAATCGGGCCAGCGGACGTGCTCACGCCTCGTCCTCCGGCTCGCCGGCGGCCAGCAGATCGAGCTGCCGCTTCTGCTCGCGCGGCAGGGCGACACCGAGATGACGGTAGCCGCCCTCCGACAGCAGCCGCCCGCGCGGCGTGCGCATCAGGAGGCCGAGCTGCATGAGGTAGGGCTCGATCACGTCCTCGATGACGTCGCGCTGCTCGGACAGCGCCGCGGCCAGCGTGTCGACGCCGACCGGGCCGCCGCCATAGTTCTCGGCGATGCAGGCGAGGTATCGGCGGTCCATGGGATCGAGCCCGCGGCCGTCGACCTCGAGCCGGCTCAGCGCCTCGTCGGCGACCTTGGCGTCGACCACGGTATGGCCACCGACGGCCGCGAAATCGCGCACGCGGCGCAGCAGGCGGTTGGCCACGCGCGGCGTGCCGCGCGAGCGCTTGGCGATCTCCGCCCCGCCGTCCTTGGCCATCTGCATCTTGAGCACGCGCGCCGCGCGATGGACGATCGTCTCGAGCTCGGCCGGCTCGTAGAAGATCATGCGCAGCGGAATGCCGAAGCGCTCGCGCAGCGGGCGCGTCATCAGGCCCGACCGCGTGGTGGCGCCGACCAGCGTGAAAGGCGGCAGCTCGATGCGCACCGAGCGCGCCGCCGGCCCCTCGCCGATCATCAGGTCGAGCTGGAAATCCTCCATGGCGGGATAGAGGATCTCCTCGACCGCCGGATTGAGGCGATGGATCTCGTCGATGAAGAGAACATCGTGCGGCTGCAGATTGGTGAGCTGGGCGGCAAGGTCGCCCGCCTTCTGGATCACTGGCCCTGAGGTGGCGCGAAAGCCTACGCCCATCTCGCGCGCCACGATCTGCGCCAAGGTCGTCTTACCCAGCCCCGGCGGCCCATGGAACAGCACGTGGTCGAGGGCCTCGTTGCGCGACTTGGCGGCGGCGACGTAGATCTTCAGGTTCTCGCGCAACCGCTTCTGGCCGATGAACTCATCCAGCGTCTGCGGACGCAGCGCCAGCTCGGCGGCGTCCCCCTCGGCGCGCTTGGTCGTCACCAGGCGATCCTCATCGCTCGTTGGGCCATTCATCGCGCCAGCTCCTGCAGGGCGGCGCGGACCACCGCGTCGAACGTGGCGCCCTCGCCCAGCCGCTGCGTCACGCGCGCCACGGCGCCGAACGCCTCGACGCGCTTGTAGTCGAGATTGACCAGCGCCGAGACGGCGTCCTCGTTGATCGAGCCCGACGGCATCGCCGCCGGCGCAGCGGCGCCCTTGGCGGCGGGCGCCACGCCGAACGCGGCCGCCTTGTCCTTGAGCTCCGTGGCAAGCCGCGCCGCGAGCTTGGGACCGACGCCGGCCGGTCGGCTGAGCGTGGCGCGGTCCTGGGCGGCGATGGCGCGGGCGATCTCGTCGGGCGACAGGGTCGAGAGGATCGACAGCGCCACCCTGGCGCCGACGCCCTGCACGGTCGTCAGGATGCGGAACCAGTCGCGCTCGGCGGTCTCGAGGAAACCATAGAGCGCAATCGCATCCTCACGGACGATGGTCTCGACCAGCATGGTCGTCTCGCCGCCGGCCACGAGGTCGCGCAGGGTGCGCGACGAGGCCGAGACGAGGTAGCCCACGCCGCCGACGTCGATGACGGCGCTGTCGGTGTCGACCGAATCGACGACGCCTTTCAGCTTGGCGATCAAAGGGCGGCCTCCACACGCTTGGCAGTGGCGCGGTGATGGGCGTGGCAGATGGCGACGGCCAGCGCGTCGGCAGCATCGGCGGTGGCGTCAATGCCGGGCAGCAGGCGGCCCACCATCATCGCGATCTGGCGCTTGTCGGCATGGCCCGCGCCGGTCAGCGACTTCTTCACGAGGTTGGCGGCGTACTCGAACACCGGCAGGCCGGCGCGCGCCGGCGCCAGCAGGACGACGCCGCGCGCCTGGCCGAGCTTCAGCGTCGATCCCGGGTTCACGTTCACGAAGGTCTCCTCGATGGCGGCCTCCAGCGGACGCTGCGTCTCGACCACGGCGGCGACGCCGTCGAACAGCTCGCAGAGCCGGGCAGCCAGCGTACCCGTGGTCGCCACCCGGACCACGCCGTGCGCCACATGGCGCAACCGGTTGCCATCGACGTCGATCACGCCCCAGCCGGTCAACCGCAGACCGGGATCGAGGCCGATCAGTCTCATCGTCCCGGGCTTCAGGCCGCGAACTTCGCCAGAGCGTCGTCCGACACCTCGAAATTGGCGTAGACGTTCTGGACGTCGTCGTTGTCTTCCAGGGCCGCGATCAGGTCGAGCAAGGTCTGGACCGTCTCGCCTTCGACCGGCGAGGTGGTCTTGGGCCGCCACGAGAGCCTGGCGACCGAGGGCTGGCCCAGCGACTTCTCGAGCGCCTCGCGCACCGAGTTGAAGTTCTCCTGGGCAGCGTAGATCTCGTGCAGGCCCTCCTCGCCCTGGCCGCTCACCACGTCGTCGGCGCCGGCCTCGATCGCCTTCTCCAGCACCTCGTCGGCGCTGCCGACCGACAGCGGAAAGCGGAACTCGCCGACGCGGTCGAACATGAAGGACACGCTGTTGGACTCGCCGAGATTGCCGCCGTGCTTGGAGAAGATCGAGCGGACCTCGCCCGCGGTGCGGTTGCGGTTGTTGGTCAGCGCCTCGACGATCAGCGCCACGCCGGCCGGGCCGTAGCCCTCGTAGCGGATCTCGTCGTAGTTGGCGTCGGCGTCGCTGCCCGAGCCGCGCTTGATGGCGCGATCGATGGTGTCGCGCGTCATGTTGGCCTCGCGCGCCGCGATCATGGCCGCACGCAGGCGCGGATTGGCGTTGGGATCGGCCGCGCCCAGGCGCGCCGCGGTGGTGATCTCGCGGATGAGCTTGGTGAAGATCTTGGCCCGCTGGGCGTCCTGACGCCCTTTGCGGTGCATGATGTTCTTGAACTGCGAATGGCCCGCCATCGCCCCAAAACCAGATTCAGTGAGTTGATGGGCCGGCTATACCACTTCTCGTGGGCTTTGGGAGTGTTAGACACCGTGCCTGCAGGGCCCGGGACAAAAAAAGGCGGGGGCCGAAGCCCCCGCTAAAAAACGTCGGAACCTAGATTCCGACGCCCCCTCTAACCTGAAGACAGTCGCCGATGTCGGCGAAAAATCGTTTAACATCAAGACGATGCCGAATTTTCCCCAAGCCGTCAACGAGGGTCTTCAGACTACCTCTAATAGGTAGGACGACGGGTTGCACAACACAAGATACAGCAAATTCACAGTGCCTGAGACAGGCGGCCCCCCAGCCTGATCGGCCGGACCGAGGCGGCGAGGCCTGTACGGTCATCGGTTTCCACAACCGCCGCGCACAAAGTTCCCTCGCCTTCAGCCGGCGACAGCCGTTCGCCCGGCACCTTGCGCACGAAGCGCTGCACGGCCGACTCCTTCTTCATGCCGATCACCGAATCGTAGTCGCCACACATGCCGACGTCGGTCTGGTAGGCGGTGCCGCCGGGCAGGATCCAGCAATCGGAAGTGGGAACGTGGCTGTGCGTGCCCAGCACGGCCGAGACTCGGCCATCGCAGTAGTGGCCGATCGACTGCTTCTCGCTGGTCGCCTCGCCGTGCACGTCGACCAGGATGAAGTTGGCGGTGCCGCCCAGGCCGTACTTGGCGAGCTCGACATCGACGGCGCGGAACGGATCGTCGAGCGCGTCCATGAACAGCCGGCACATGACGTTGATCACCACGACCTTCTGGCCGCGCGCGGTCTGGAAGAGGTTGGCGCCCCACCCTGGAGTGCCGGGCGGGAAGTTGATCGGCCTGAGCAGGCGTTTGTCCTGGGCGATGTAGGGCACGATCTCGCGCTGGTCCCAGACGTGGTTGCCGGTGGTGATGCAGTCGACGCCGGCTTCGTGCAGCTCGGCGCAGATCTTGGCGGTGATGCCGAAGCCCGCCGCTGCGTTCTCGCCGTTGACCGCCACGAAATCGAGACCGAGTTCGCGCCGCAGGCGCGGGACTTCCTTGATCACAACATCGCGGCCGGCCCGGCCGACGACGTCACCGCAGAACAGGACCTTCATACCTAGACAAAGGCGTAAGCACGCTTGTCGGTCAACAGCCAATCGAGCCGCTGGTCGTCGGGCCCGTGCGGGACGTCGTCGACCAGCTGGGCGTTGAAGCCGACGCCCACGGCGGTCACCCGGCGCCGCTCCCTCAATCCGCCGAGCGTGCGGTCGTAGAAGCCACCGCCATAGCCCAGCCGCCAACCTTCCTCGTCGCAGGCAAGCATCGGCACGATCAGCGCATCGGGTTCGAGAGTCGCGCGCGCGGGCCACGGCTGCAGCGTGCCGAACACGCCCTGCTCCAGCGGATCGCCCGGCCGCCACGCGCGGAACAGCAGCGGCTTGCCGCGGCCCTGCACGATGGGCAGCGCGAGCTGGCAGCCCATATTGTGCAGCTCGATCATCAGGGGCCGGATATCGATCTCGTCCTTGATCGGCCAGAAGCCCGAGACGACTGCAGGCGTCTCGAACGGCAGCTCGCGCTGGAAGGTCGCCAGCAAGCCATCGGCGGCGACGCGGCGCTCGTCGTCGGAGAGCGCGCCGCGCCAGGCCAGCATGGCGGAGCGCAGGGTCCGTTTGTCGTCGATCAGGGTCATGCGGAAAGAAGCAAGGTGGGGCGGCTCCACGATGGGCCGTGGCTCGTAGAACCTCCAAGGCCTGCGTAAGCAGGTGGGCACCGTGTAGCCAAGACCAGGGTCAAGGCCAGGAACAGTTCCCAGGAGTTCTTATTGGCCCCGGGGTTTTAAGCGAACCACGCACCGCGCAGAAATCCGCCCCTCTTTAATGTAGGGACTCGGGGCGACCACCGCAATGCAGGCCAGACGCTTCAATCAAGACGTTCAAGCTCCTCTCCCCGCCAGGGCGAGAGGAACATGAAAGGAAGCACGAACTCGTGGCAGCTAAGCTGCCCCGCTCACCTTCTTGCTCATCTTGTCGACGCGCGAGGTGATCAGGTCCTCGAGCGCCGTCGCCAGCGTTTCGGCGCTGTCGGTGGCGCTCGCCCGTGCACTTTCGGCCGCCTTGGCGATGCCGCGCGCCTCGCGGCTTTCGTCGGCCAGGATCAGGGCCGCGAACACCAGCAGTTTGACTTCAGGGGTGCCGGGCAGCTGCCGGCGCAATTCGGCGATCTTCTCGTCGACATAGGCGGCGAGTTCCTGGACCCGCTCTTCCTCACCGTCGCCGCACGCAAGCTCATAGTCGCGATTGGCGATCTGTACCGAGACCTCCGGCATCGTTCGTCACTCCTTTTTGTTGCGCCCTTTTTGGGCGTCGAGGGGGTGCACAGTCTGACACGTCAGCCTGTGCGAAGCATCCTTCAGCGCGGATTCTTGCTTTGATCACTTCTGGTCGGCGGCCAGGAGCGAGCGGATGTACTCCATCGCGCGCTCCAAGCGGCCCTCGACCTCCAACGCCACCTTCTTCAACTCGTCGTGCTGGCGCTCGAGCCGGTCGAGACGCTTGGCCATGTCGTCGGCACGGCCCGCTTCCGCCTGCAGGCGTTCGTCCAGCATCGTTTCCAGCCGGTGGAGCGCACTGTCCACGCGGTCCTTTGCGCTGGCCGCCTTGGACATCGCTCCCCCGCCGGAGGGCGGTATTTGCTCTCCCGTCCGCACCTGCTCCATCGCGGGAGGATAAGTGTAGCGCCGGTGAGTGGTCAACATCTTGGCCCTGTGGAGCATCGGCGAGCGCTAGATGTTGGCTTTGCCGGCGGTTTTGCGCATTGACGCGCCAGAGGGCGGTCGGCATGTTGCGCCCCGTTTCAAAAAACCGTACCGGCATCCCCACAAAATGACCGATCAGATCGCCGCCCGCCGCGATATGGCGAATGCCATCCGGGCTCTCGCCATGGACGCCGTGCAGCAGGCGGACTCGGGCCACCCCGGCATGCCGATGGGCATGGCCGACGTCGCCACGGTGCTGTTCACCAAGTTCATGAAGTTCGACGCCTCGGAGCCGCACTGGGCCGATCGCGACCGCTTCATCCTGTCGGCCGGCCACGGCTCGATGCTGCTCTATTCGCTGCTGCATCTCACCGGCTACGCCGACATGACGCTCGACGAGCTGAAACACTTCCGCCAGCTCGGCAGCAAGACCGCCGGCCACCCCGAGTACGGCCATGCCAGCGGCATCGAGACCACCACCGGCCCGCTGGGCCAGGGCCTGGGCAATTCTGTCGGCTTCGCGCTGGCCGAGCGGCTGATGGCCGAGCGCTTCGGCCGCGACATCGTCGATCACTACACCTACGTCATCGCCGGCGACGGCTGCCTGATGGAAGGCGTTGGTCAGGAGGCGATCACGCTCGCAGGCCATCTCGGGCTCGGCCGGCTGATCGTGCTGTTCGACGACAACGGCATCTCGATCGACGGCCCGACCTCGCTCAGCACCTCGGAAGACCACAAGAAGCGCTTCGCCGCTGCCGGCTGGCACGTCCAGGCGGTCGACGGGCACGATCCTGACGCTGTCCAGCGCGCCATCCGCAAGGCGCGCAACGTCACCGACAAGCCCTCGATGATCGCCTGCAAGACGATCATCGGCTTCGGCGCGCCGACCAAGGCCGGCACCGCCGCCACCCACGGCTCGCCGCTCGGCAAGGACGAAGTCGCCGGCGCCCGCGAGAAGCTCGGCTGGAGCCACGGGCCGTTCGACGTCCCCGAGCCGATCTTCAGCGCCTGGCGCAAGGTCGGGGCACGCGGCAAGTCGGCCCGCCGCAAGTGGGTGAAGCGCCATGCCGCGATGGCCGAGCCTGACCGCGTCGAGTTCGACCGCCGCATCAAGGGCGACATCCCGGACGCCGTCGGCGAGGCGATCGACGCTTTCAAGGCCAAGGTCGCGGCCGAAAAGCCCGCGTGGGCGACGCGCAAGTCGAGCCAGGAAGTGCTGGAAGTCATCAACCCGGTGCTGCCCGACACGGTCGGCGGCTCGGCCGACCTCACCGGCTCGAACAACACCAAGACCGCCTCGCTGAAGGCCAACACGCGCGCCGACGCCACCGGCCGCTACGTCTATTACGGCATCCGCGAGCACGCGATGGCCGCGGCCATGAACGGCATGGCCCTGCACGGCGGCATCATCCCGTACGGCGGCACCTTCCTGGTGTTCACCGACTATTGCCGGCCCTCGATCCGGCTGGCGGCTCTGATGGGCCTGCGTGTGATCTACGTGATGACCCACGATTCGATCGGTCTTGGCGAGGATGGTCCGACCCATCAGCCGGTCGAGCACCTGGCCGCGCTGCGCGCCATTCCAGGCCTGCAGGTGATGCGGCCGGCCGACACGATCGAGACGGCCGAATGCTGGCAGCTCGCCCTCCAATCGAAGAAGACGCCGACCGTCATTGCGCTGACCCGCCAGAACCTGCCGACCGTCCGCGATGCCGGCGACGGCAACCTCTGCGCGCGCGGAGCGTACATCCTGGCAGGCGACGTTTCCGCCCCGGTCCGGCTCATCGCGTCGGGCTCGGAAACCCACCTCGCCCTCGGCGCGCGCGATCTTTTGGCCAAGGACGGCATCCAGGCAGCGGTCGTGTCCATGCCGTCATGGGAGTTGTTCGCCGCGCAAGACGAAACATATCACCAACAGGTTCTTGGGGCCGACGGCTCGGTGCGGGTAGCCTGCGAAGCGGCATCGGGATTCGGCTGGGAGCGCTGGCTCGGTTCGCGCGGCGCTTTCGTCGGCATGAAGAGCTTCGGCGCGTCGGCCAAGGCTGGCGACCTTTACAAGCATTTCGGCATCACCGCCGAGGCGATCGCGGAAGCAGCGCGGCGGCTCAGCAGATAACGGAGGAAGACATGGCAGTTCGGGTTGCAATCAACGGCTTCGGTCGCATCGGCCGCAACGTCATGCGGGCGATCATGGAATTGGGCCGCAAGGACATCGAGGTCGTGGCGATCAACGATCTCGGCCCGGTCGAGACCAATGCCCACCTCTTCCGCTTCGACTCCGTGCACGGCCGCTTCAACGGTGAGGTCAAGGTCGACGGCGACACGATCGATGTCGGCCGCGGCAAGATGAAGGTTACCGCCGAGCGCGATCCCTCGAAGCTGCCGCACAAGGCGCTGGGCGTTGAGCTCGCCCTGGAGTGCACCGGCTTCTTCACCTCCAAGAAGGCGGCGACGGCCCACATCGATGCCGGCGCCAAGCGCGTGCTGGTCTCCGCGCCGGCCGACAATGCCGATCTGACGGTGGTCTACGGCGTCAACCACGACAAGCTCACCAAGGACCACGTCGTCGTCTCCAACGCCTCGTGCACCACCAATTGCCTGGCGCCGGTCGCCAAGGTGCTGAACGACGCGGTCGGCATCGAGCACGGCTTCATGACCACAATCCACGCCTACACCGGCGACCAGCCGACGCTCGACACCATGCACAAGGATCTCTACCGCGGCCGTGCCGCGGCGCTGTCGATGATCCCGACCTCGACGGGCGCGGCCAAGGCCGTCGGCCTGGTGCTGCCGGAGCTGAACGGCAAGCTCGACGGTGTCGCCATCCGCGTGCCGACGCCCAACGTCTCGATGATCGATTTCAAGTTCGTCGCCAAGCGCAAGACCGACAAGGACGAGATCAACAAGGCGGTGAAGCTCGCCGCCGCCAACCAGCTCAAGGGCATCCTGGGCTGGACCGACCAGCCCAACGTGTCGATCGACTTCAACCATGACAGCCACTCGTCGACCTTCCACATGGACCAGACCAAGGTCATGGACGGCACGCTGGTGCGCGTCATGAGCTGGTACGACAACGAATGGGGCTTCTCCAACCGCATGGCCGACACGGCCGTGGCGATGGGCAAGCTCGGCTAGACCCCGCCTTTCACCGGTCCTTCCGAAGGGCGCGCCCGCGCGAGCGGCGCGCCCTTCTTGTTTGCGAAACCGCCGGCGACATTCCCTAGACAGGACTGGGCTTCCACGCGACCCTTTCACCGCCGAGTATTGGCACGCCGCTTGCGTCCCATGCCGAGGGGGGAAGGAAGCAGATCGTGCAAGCGTTAGCGCCCGCTTCACCGCAGGTCGCGCCCGCCGGGCGGACCCTGGACGTCGACAATCTCACGGTCCGCTACGGCTCGGCCGTCGCCGTCGACGGCGTGTCGCTCGCCATAGAGCCGGGTGAGGTCGTAGCCCTGCTTGGTCCCTCCGGCTGCGGCAAGACCACTCTTCTGCGCGTCATCGCAGGCTTCGTCCGCCAGGCCGGTGGCCGTGTGCTGGTCGACGGCACCGGCATCGACCATCTGCCGGCCAACCAGCGCAACGTCGGCATTGTCTTCCAGAACTACGCCCTCTTCCCGCACATGACCGTGGCGGAGAACGTCGCCTATGGCCTGAAGGCACGCGGCCAGCCCGCCGCCGTCGTCGGACAACGCGTCGAGCGCATGCTCGACATGGTTCAGCTCGGCACCTTTCGCGAGCGCCTGCCGCGCCAGCTCTCGGGCGGCCAGCAGCAACGCGTGGCGCTGGCGCGCGCACTCGCCGTGGAGCCGTCGATCCTGCTGCTCGACGAGCCGTTCGCCGCGCTCGACCGCAACCTGCGGCTCGACATGCAGATCGAGGTCAAGCGCCTGCAGCGTCAGCTCGGGCTCACCACCATCCTGGTGACGCACGACCAGGACGAGGCGATGAGCGTGGCCGACCGCATCGCGGTCATGAACAAGGGCAAGGTCGAGCAGTTCGACACGCCCGTGGCGGTCTACGACCGGCCGCAGACCCTGTTCGTCAACGGCTTCATCGGCACCACCAACCTGCTGCCGGGCAAGGTGACCTCCGTCGTGGGCGACATCGCCACAGTGGCTCTGGAGGCCGGCGGCCACGCTCCGCCTGCCGGCGCAGAGGCATCGCTGCCGGCTCGTCCGTGACCGTGTCGGTGCGGCCCGAGCAGCTGGTGCTGTCGCCAGTCGCGACGGCGGACAGCTGGCCGATCGAGCCGGGCCTCAGCCTGCCGCTGGGCTCGCAGCTCGTGCACGAGGTGCGCACGGTCGACGGTGCGGCGCTCAAGATCGTCGAGCCGCGGCGCCGCGCGGCAGGCGAGGGCCAGCGCCGTTTCTGCGCTCTCGCGCCCGACGTCCGCCCTTGTCTTTTTCCGCGTTCAACGCATTCAGCAACGGAGTAAGCCATGACCTTCAATCGTAGAGCCCTGCTCGCCGGCGCGGCTGCGCTCGGCGGCTCCTCGTTCCTGCCCTCCATCGCGCACGCCAAGGGCCAAGTGATCGCCACGATCTATCCCGGCACCTGGGAGGACGCCTACCGCACGGTCGTCGCGCCCATGCTCAAGAAGAAGGACAATGTCGACCTCGAGCTGGCGCCGCTCTTCGCCATGGACCAGATCGGCAAGGCGAGGGCCGCGCGCGGCGCGCCGCCGTTCGACGTCTTCGTGCTCGACCCCGGCCCGCGCATCGTCGGCCTCGACGGCGGGCTGTTCGAGAAGTTCGACGGCAAGAAGCTCAGCAACTTGTCCAAGCTGCCGGCGGGGTATACCGACGATGTCGGCGTGCATGTCAGCGCCCAGGTCGTGGGCATTGCCTACAATCCCAAGAAGCTGCCGGCGCCCAAGGGCTGGGCCGACCTGCTCAAGGACCCGTGGGTCTCGCGGCTGGGTATCACCGGCTTCCAGACGACCTATGGCACGTCCTCGCTCATCGAACTGTCGAAGCTGTTCGGTGGCTCGCTGACCAACGTCGACCCGGCGCTCGTGGAGCTCAAGAAGGTGATGCCCAAGATCGCCGCGGTCGGCCTGCCGGCGGCAATGCCCGGCCTCTTCCAGCAAGGCCAATGCGACGTGATGTACACAAACACCCAGACGGTCGCGACGCTCAAGGGCAAGGATGTCGACGTCGAGTTCGTCAAGCCGGAGAGCGGCGCCATAACCTTCTTTACGACCATGCACATCGCCAAGGGCACCGGCGATCTCGAGAACGCCTACAAGTATCTCGACGTGGTCGTCAGCAAGGAGGCTCAGGAAGCGCTGACAAAGCCGCCCTACAACTTGCTGCCGGTCAACAAGGACGTGCCGCTGGCGCCCGACATGCCGATGAAGAACCTCGACGAGATGGCATCCTACGTCCAGCACGACTGGGCGAAGATCAACCCGCTGCGCGCCGCCTGGATCGAGAAGTTCAACAAGGAAATGGCAAAGTGATCCTGCGCTTCGCGCACGTCAGCTTCCTCCCCATCGCGGAGTCCGCGATGGGGAGGTGCCCCCGTCTTCGGGGGCGGAGGGGTCATGAGCATCAGTACCGTTGCCCATGACCCCTCCGGCCCTTCGGGCCACCTCCCCAGCTTCGCTAGGGAGGCAAGACTACGGCTGGCCGAGTGGCAGCTCGCGTTGCCGCTCACACTGGCGTTCGTCGCCCTCTTCCTGGCGCCGCTGCTGCTGCTGGTCGCCACCAGTTTCTTCAACGATGACAAGATCACCGAGCCGGGCTTCGCCAGCTGGGCGAAGTTCTTCGGCGATCCCTTCAACTACAAGGTCATCTTCGACACGTTGCTGCTCGGGCTGAAGACGGTCTGCGCCACCGTCGTCGTCGGCTACCCGGTGGCGCTGGTCTACATGGACCTTTCGCCGCGCCTGCAGAAGGTCCTGTTGTTCATCATCGTGATGCCGATGCTGCTGTCGGTCGTGGTGCGCACCTTCGCCTGGATCGTGGTGCTGGGCCGCGAGGGCGTGGTCAATCAGACGCTGCTGTGGCTGGGCGTGATCTCCGAGCCGCTGCGGCTGCTGCAGACCGAGCTCGGGCTGGTGATCTCGCTCACCCAGATCGAGATGCCGCTGATGCTGCTGCCGTTGATCAGCGTGATGTCGCGGCTCGATCCCAACCTGCGCGACGCTTCGGCCGCGCTCGGCGCCTCGCGCTGGCGCACCCTGTTCACGGTGATCGTTCCCCTTTCCATGCCCGGCCTGGTCGCGGGCTGCCTGCTGGTCTTCGCCAGCTCGACGACCGCCTTCATCTCGCAGACCGTGATCGGCGGCGTGCGCCTGATCTACCTGCCGCTGGTGATCTGGCAGCAGTCCCTGGTCGTCTACAACTGGCCGCTCGCCGCCGTGGCGTCGCTGTCGCTGGTTGTCTCCGTCCTGTCGGTGATCGCGGCCCTCTCCTATCTCGGCCGCCGGTCGAGCCGGCATCTTCACGGGTGAGCGCGATGAGCCGGCGGCAGAGCTTCCTCGACCTCTCCTACAGCCTGGTGATCGGCGGCATCGCCATCCTGGCCGTGCTGATCATCGTCTCGCCGGTCGTGATCGCCCTCATGATCTCGTTCACCGAGGGCCGCTCGCTGAAATTCCCGCCGACCGGCTTCTCCTTCGGTTGGTACGAACAGCTGTTCGACGCCACGAGGTCGCGCCAGATCCATCGTGCCGCCGGCAACTCGCTGGAGGTCGCTGCCCTGTCGACCCTGATCGGCGTCGTGCTGGCGACGCTGGCGGCGCTGGGTCTGGCGCGCAACCGGGCGAGGTCGGCGCGCGTGGCCGACAATCTCTTCATGTCGCCGCTGGTCCTGCCCGGCATCGCCTTCGGCCTGGCGGCGCTGGTCTACTTCTCGACGCTGGGCTTCCGGCCGTCGCTCAACCTGATGATCGCGGGCCACCTGATCGTCACCATGCCCTTCATCCTGCGCACCACGACGGCCAGCCTCTCGCAGCTCGATCCCGCCCTGCTCGATTCCTCGCAGAGCCTCGGTGCTTCGTGGTTCTACACGCTCCGGCGCGTGACCCTGCCGCTGATCTTCCCCGGCATCGCGGCCGGCGCGTTCCTGGCGTTCATGGCCTCGATCGACAATGTGCCAGTGTCGCTGTTCCTGTCCAACGCCCGCACCGACACCTTGCCGATCCGCATGTGGGGCATGATGGAATCGACGCTCGACGTGCGGGTTGCCGCCGTGTCGGGCGTCTTGATCGGCTGCGCTTTCATCCTGATGCTGATCATGGAATGGACGGTGGGGCTCACCCGCCGCATGCGCGATTAGGGAGTGACGATATGGAGATCGTGCCGCAGCCGCTCACCAAGGAAGCCTTCGCGCCGTTTGGCGATGTCATCGACGTGCCGAACGAGCCCGGCCGCCAATACTACGAGGAGGCGCTCGGCAACCTGCGGCCCGCGGCGCATCCCAGCCTGTCGCTCAGCCTCAAGGCCGAGACTCCGGACCGGCCGCTCGAGGCCGACCTGCTGGAGCGCCACGAATTCTCCTCGCAGACCTTCGTGCCGATCGACGTGGCGCGCTGGCTGATCGTGGTGGCGCCGCACGCCAGAGCGGGCGGCCCCGACCTCGCCGGCGTCAGGGCGTTCATCGCCACCGGCAAGCAGGGCGTCACCTACAAACCCAACACCTGGCACCACGGGCTCACCGTGCTCGACAAGCCTGGCCGCTTCGCCGTGTTCATGTGGCGCGACGGCGGCAAGGGCGACGAGGAATTCGTGCCCGTCGCCCCCTTCACCATCCGCATTCCCTGACTCCGGAGAACCGTGCGATGCCGTACAAGCCGCGCCGCGATTTCGTGGGCTATGGCGCCAACATGCCCGATCCGAAATGGCCCAACGGCGCGCGGCTCGCCGTCAACTTCGTGATGAACTACGAGGAAGGCTCGGAGCCCTCGATCCAGGACGGCGAGGACCACAGCGACACCGGCTTGAGCGAAGCGCACGGCATGGGCCAGACCGTCAAGGGCCGCGACCTCGCTGCCGAGAGCCTGTTCGAGTACGGCAGCCGCGTCGGCTTCTGGCGCCTGATGCGGATCTTCGAGGAACGCCAGCTGCCGATGACGGTGTACGGCTGCGGGCTCGCCTTCGAGCGCAATCCCGAGGCGTCGGCGGCCATCGCCAAGGCCGGTCACGACATCTGCTCGCACGGCTGGCGCTGGATCAAGCACTACGAGCTCGGCAAGGCCGAGGAGCGCAAGCACATCGCCAAGGCCATCGCCTCGACCAAGAAGATGATCGGCCGGCGTCCCGAAGGCTGGTACTGCCGCTACGGGCCGGGCGAGAACACGCGCCGGCTGGTCGTCGAGGAAGGCGGGTTCCTGTACGACAGCGACTATTACGGCGACGAGCTGCCGTTCTGGCTGAACGTCGACGGCAGAGGCCATCTGGTCGTGCCCTATTCGCTCACCACCAACGACGGCAAGTACATGGTGGGCATCGGCAATGCCGATCAGTGGTTCACGCTCCTGAAGGACTCTTTCGACATGCTCTATCGCGAGGGCAAGACCCAGCCGCGCATGATGTCGGTCGGCATGCACATGCGCGTGATCGGCCATCCCGGCCGCGCCGTCGGGCTGGAGCGGCTGCTGGACTACATGCAGAAGCACGATGGTGTGTGGATCACCAAGCGCGTCGACATCGCCAGGCACTGGATCAATACGCATCCCTACCCGGGCAAGGGCCTGAATGAGTGAGCTTGGCGACGAGCTTTCAGTCATCCTGAGCGCAGCGAAGGATCTCATGCCGGTTGCCAGCGGCGATGAGGTCCTTCGCTGCGCTCAGGACGACATGGAGTATTGTCCTGCCATGGGAACCAAACCCGTGATCCTGGTGCGCGACTGGCGTTCGACCGAGGAGGCGTTGCAGAAGGCGCGCACAGGTGGAACGTCGCCAATCCTCGTCACACCCGAAGGCGCAGCGTCCTTCTACGGGGCGGGCTATCTCGGAGCCCTGCAGGAGCGTGCCGAGACGGATTTCCCCGACGTCGCCTTCGAGCTGATCGTCGATTGCGGCGACGCGCCGGGCCATGCGCTGGCCTGCCTGCGCGCCGGCGTGAAGCGGATCTCGATGAGCGAGCCCAACGACAAGATCGCCGACATCGCCCGCCAGATGGGCGCCGAGCTGGTAAGGAGACCGACATGAGCTGGCAGCCGACACGTGACCTCGTGGGCTATGGAGCCAACCCGCCCGATCCCAAGTGGCCGAACGGCGCGCGCATCGCGGTCAACTTCGTGGTGAACTACGAGGAAGGCTCCGAACCTTCCGTGCAGGATGGCGAGGGCTATAGCGAGACCGGCCTCACCGAATCGTCGACCTCCTCGCAGGGCCTCAAGGGCCGCGACCTCGCGGCCGAAGGCATGTTCGAGTTCGGCAGTCGCGTCGGCTTCTGGCGCATCATGCGCGCCTTCCAGGAGCGCGGCCTGCCGCTCACGGTGTTCGGCTGCGCACTGGCCCTGGAGCGCAACAAGCCGGCGGCCGAGGCGATCAGGAAATCGGGGTTCGACGTCTGCTGCCACGGCTGGCGCTGGGTGCGCCACTTCCAGCTGAGCGAGGCCGAGGAGCGCGAGCACATCGCCAAGGCGGTAAGGTCGCTGAAGCAGACCGTGGGCGAAGCGCCGGCCGGCTGGTATTGCCGCTATGGACCCAGCGTCAACACGCGCCGCCTGCTGCTGGAGCATGGCGGCTTCACCTACGACAGCGACTACTACGGCGAGGAACTGCCGTTCTGGCAGACGGTCGAGGGCAAGCCGCACCTGATCGTGCCCTACTCGCTCACCAACAACGACGGCAAGTATGCCGCCGGCATGACCACCTCCGAGCAGTGGTTCACCCTCTGCCGCGACGCCTTCGACGTGCTCTACAAGGAGGGCGCCACCGCCCCCAAGATGATGTCGGTCGGCCTGCACCAGCGGCTGATCGGCCATCCCGGCCGCATAGCGGGATTGTGGCGCCTGCTCGACTACATCCAGCAGCAGAAAGGCGTCTGGGTGACCCGGCGGATCGACATCGCAAACCACTGGAAAGCCACGCATCCCTATCCGGGCAAGGGCTTGAACGAATAGGCTGCCGCCGCTATCACCGGCCGCTGTCAAATGGACCATGGAGCGCAGGCCGTGAAGATCACCCGCACCGTCAAGAAGATCCTCGATAACTACGAGAGCGATTGCCCCGGCACCAAGGCCAACCTGGCCCGCATCCTGATGCACGGCCGCCTCGGTGGCTCGGGCAAGATGGTGATCCTGCCGGTCGACCAGGGCTTCGAGCACGGCCCGGCCCGCTCCTTTGCCCCCAACCCGGACGCCTACGATCCGCACTACCACTACCAGCTCGCGATCGATGCCGGGCTGAACGCCTATGCCGCCCCGCTGGGCCCGCTCGAGGCCGGTGCCGACACCTTCGCCGGCGCCATCCCGACCATCCTCAAGCTCAACTCGGCCAACTCGCTGTCGACCAACAAGGACCAGGCCGTCACCGCCTCGGTGGGCGATGCGCTGCGGCTGGGCTGCTCGGCCATCGGCTTCACGATCTATCCAGGCTCGGAAGACCAGTACGAGATGATGGAGGAGATCCGCGAGCTCTCCGAGGAGGCGAAGTCGGTCGGCCTCGCCGTCGTCATGTGGTCCTATCCGCGCGGCGGCAAGCTCGACAAGGCGGGCGAGACCGCGCTCGACGTCTGCGCCTACGCCGCCCACATCGCGGCGCTGCTCGGCGCACACATCATCAAGGTCAAGCCGCCGACCGACGTGCTGTGGCAGCCCGAGGCCAAGGCGGCCTACGAGAAGGCCAATGTCGACAAGTCGACGCTGGCGGCGCGCATCAAGCACGTCATGCAGGCGACGTTCAACGGCCGGCGCATCGTCGTGTTCTCCGGCGGCGAGGCCAAGGATCTCGAAGGCCTTTTCACCGAGATCCGCGGCCTGCGCGACGGCGGCGCCAACGGCTCGATCATCGGCCGCAACACTTTCCAGCGCCCGCGCGCCGAGGCGATCGACATGCTCGACAAGATCATCGGCATCTATCAGGGCAAGATGTAGCGCCCTCAGATTTCCAGGGTCCAAAGCCCTGCTGGGCAACCTGTTGGGTACCCATCTGCCTTCTAGAACCTCGCCGAAACCCAAGGCGGGGTTCTTTTTGGGGGCTGCTTGGCCATCCCTGCCGAGCGCAATGCAATGCCGCCACCAGGCACAAAATGTCGGGGCCGCCTTCAGACGGTGACCCTGTTGTCATACTCGGGCCAACCGGCGTAGACGTGCGCACGCGAACGCCAGAGGGGCTCCGATGGCACCCCGAACCCAGCCATGGTTGTGGGCGCCGAGATAGTCACCAATCAATCCGCCAAACACTGCTGCGGCTGACTGTTTTTTCCGCGCGCCGCTGCCACGCCAACTCGCAGGTGTGGGCATGTACGCCGAGCCGATCGGCCTTTGCCTTGGTCTCCTGACCTACGTAGTCGCGGCTGTATCGAACGAAGGCCCGGGCCCGACCTTCGCGCACCAGGATGGCGCCCAGATTTTCGCCGGACGGCTTGGCAGATGGCGATGCAGCCGCGGAGCGAGGTTCATTGGTAGTACCGCCGCGCGAAGTAGCCGCGGCAGCAGACAGGATCGGCGGCCGCAGCTAGGGTCGACCGACCGCGATCCATTTGCAGCGGGGACCAGAATTGCTCATGGCCAACTCGACTGAGACCTTCATTCGGAACTTGGTGCGAAGCCTCTACCACGCAACCGAGGGCAAAGCCCTTTGGTGGTCGCTACCCCATAAGATGAACGGTGCGATCTGGGATGGCATCCAGAGGGCGACCGATCGCGGTTGGATGCTGCAGGACCGCAGCAGTGTTTGCTTGACCGACGCCGGCCGCGAACTGGTGGAGAGCTGGTGGACACAACCGCATTCCCGCCAATTGCCTGAGGCCGGCGCTGGATCGATGCCATCACCGTAGATCGCGCACCCGCCGCAAGTTGAAAAAGGACCGCCCTACTCTCACGCTTGCCGAGCCCTGGGCAATCTTGCGCCATAGCCCACGCTCTGCATGCGAGGCGTTGGGGATGCGCGGCGCTGCCAATTGCTTGTGTGGCGGTGCACACGGGTAGCCGGCCGCGGTCAGTCAAATTGGGCCGGGTGGATCTGATCAAGGCAAGACGAACGCCCAGGCCCCCCTCGCGGACCATGATGGCCCCTAGCTCCTCGTTCGACGCTCGGCAGATGGCGACGATCCGGCCATAGTGGTCGCGGTCCTTCTCCTGGCAGACGACCGGTCGGCCTGCTGTAAGGGCCTGCAGCCTGGTTGTTGCGAGGCTGCACGGCCTTTGGCCTTGCAGCGATCCATCGCCAATGACGATACCGCCGCCTTTCGACGCGTTGCCGGCTGCGCTGCCGATACGCCGATCGAGACAAACAGGCCCCCTATCAGGGCCCCGGTTGTTCGAACTTGCCACATGCAATCACAGAATGGTCCCAGCTTAATCTTTTGCAGTGTGTAGGATACCGGCCACCTGCGAACGCACTCACGCATAAGGCTGCGGTCCCAGATGAAAAGAAAGCCGGCGTTGGGTGATGCCTCAAACCATCAAGTTGCGAGAAACCTGCAAGGCCGGCTGCACGGCTGAGGCAAAATTAGGCCTGCTGACGCGCTTTCCCGCCTCCTCGTTGATGGGCCGCCCTGAGGAGGGCGAAGTGGATCCCATTCGCGTACTTATTGTCGAAGACGACGAGAACTACCGCGAGATTGTCAGCAGCGAACTGGCGTGGCACGGCTTCGTCGTGAGCAGCTTCGCCAATGGCGACGCGCTGCTTGGCTCGCTCGATGCCGCCGCCGAGGCAGATGTCATCGTCCTCGACTGGAGGCTTCCGACGATTTCGGGCATCGACCTGCTACTTCAATTGCGGCAGCGCAGCGTGAACGTGCCGCTGGTGTTCCTGACGAGCCACGCCCAACCGGCGAATGAGCAACTCGCCTTCGAACGCGGTGCGCTCGACTTCATCGACAAGACACGGGGTGTCGAGGCTCTGGCCAGTCGGCTCAGGCAGGTGGTTCAAAGCTGGCAAGCACTACTAAAGCTGCCGAGTGACTAAGGATTACCTGCAGGGCCACGCCTGTCTCATCGCAGCTAGCGCCAATGGCCGAAAGTCCTCATGCAGGCGCGATAGGCTACTTTCGAGGTAGGCCACAACCACCTGGACTGCCTCTCCCGCGGTGACATCATCAGGAAAACAGAACCGATAGCGCGGGGGAAGTAACGGGGCTACTCCGACAAGGGCGCTAACCGCTCCGACGCAATAGGTTGCACTCACTATCTCTCTATCAGTGAGTGGCCCCCGGACCACCAATTGACATCTGGGAAGGTAATCGTAGCCGGTTTGACCGCCATGATCATTGCCTGATTCGCATCCCAATAGCGCCAACGACAAGCCCAGCATCGACAAAACGCGAACCTTACCCCGCACAGTGCCCCCCAAAAGTCTGCCAAATCTTACCGCGTGGGATGCACCTGAAGCGAGCCATGCCCGGCCCTTTCGTGAGAATCGATGCCCCACAAGCGATATAAAATGCCGCCTTGCTTTAGCGTGTCTGTAATGGCCTGTTCCGCCGCCGAATTTACCCAAGCCAATGGAAGGAGCGCCACGAAGCGCAATGTTGGATAAGCCTCCGCGCGTTCGGAGGCAGCCCACAAGCCTAGAATTTCCTCACAAAGCTGAAGGTGCAGGATCGATCCTGCTGTCTGCTGCCGGTTCCTTTGTTGCCCTCAAATCGGGCGCTTACCTTGTAGATGTATGGGTGGTTTTCCCTCTTTTGCTTGTACGCCACCTCGGGATTCCCAACGAGGCCACTTGCCGTCAACATCGCGGTGCCGTTCGGCTCGATCTGCCCGTCGATGGACTGCGAGCCGGGCTGGTCTTTGGCGCCGTACTGGCCGTGTATTACGCCGTTCCTCACTTCGGCCTTGTATCGAAGCGTGAATGCTTTGGCGCCGTTTGGTTCGGCGGGGCAGATGACAACAACGTCCCAGTTCCCGTCGAACGAAGCCGCGAGCGAAGTAGTAAGAGGAAGAGACACCATCCCTGCCGCGGCCATCATCAAGAGCCCGGATACTCTTCGCTTCTTATCCTGGATCATGCCTTCCCCTCGCATTCTCTGAAGCGATCCTAAGCCACACAACTCCGATGGTCACCGGGCCTTCTCCGTTTGAACTGCCCGCCAGAGTCAAATCTGACTCGCTGAGTCGTTTCGTCGGCCGGCGAGTCCGGGCGGCGAGAGGCGTCAGGGCGGGCGGCAAAGAGAACTGCCGAGATGACGCGTTGGGCAATGAGAGGGTAGCTCATTCCTGTCGGAATTTCGGGAGCGGGAGATGGCGGCATAGCGCCTTGCTTGGGCGCGAGCGCATCGGAGGTAGTCCTTAATTCTCGCGCCGCGTCGGCTGGCGCTGCGATAGCTTGAACTCAAACGTCCAGCGCCTTCCTGAGACGGGGCCCGTGTCGTTCCACGATTGATTGAGGAAAGCGCCAGCAGCGGCGGCGAAGCCTCGCGGGCTCGCGGCGCCCACAGCGTTCGACGTGTCCGGTCTTGAGCGATGGCGTAAAGAAAGGCGCGGTCGATACAGTGAGCGTCGATACAGTGAGCAAAGACCAAGCACGCATGCGCAAATGCGGCTTCTGCAATGGCGCCGGCCACTTTTACCCCATTGATGAGGGTCCTCTACACGAATGTCAGATCTGCAACGGATCAGGACTGTTGAAGGTCAAGGCCCTGCGCAAACATCCAAAAGGTCGCTGCAGATCTGTGACGCCAAAGTTGACCCGCCGACGGGTGCCTTTGTCGGGGAGAGTGCGGACGCCACAGAACGGGTGAAGCGAGGCCGGCCACCTTTGATGGCTGGCCAAGGCGGCTCAGAGGGCAGATCATATCTGTTGTCGTCTCACGAGAAGCCGGGCACGCGGTCCTGCCGCTGATACGAGCGGGCCAATGCCCGACTCTTGCGACAGTTGAATGGCGGTTCAACTATAACGCTGGGACAGCTGACAAGAGGCGGGCCCGCGCAGGCTCCGGCCGCAGTTAGGGCTGCACCGCTCCCCTACCGGTCTTCAGTATTCTGGGTCGGTGTGACCTTGCAACTGAGTTCGGGCTCCCTTGCTCACAAACGAGAACGCCAGTCGCTCTAGATCCGCGCCAGACCCATGAAAGCGCTCGCGGCTATCGACGTCCTCGATTTCGACGATCCGCTCTGGGTGGCGTCCGGCCGATCTGACAGAATGGATGCGGTACCGGCCGTCGCAAATGAACCAGCTCTCGATCACTCGCGCCATGTGTCTTCCTCAGTTCGACCGCCGAGAACATTGAACAGCAAGCGCGCTGCGTAGCGGTGTGATCAATCGGGCGTAACTATCATAGCCGGTCGCGCCGCATTCTCGCCCGGGTCTGAATAGGTACCTCAGAGGTAAAGAGGTTCCCGATTGACTTGGCTCAACCGTGAGCCCGGCTGTGTGCCGTCGGCGAGTTGGCATCAACGCGTTATCGCGCCTCGTCTGGCGCGTTTCCTCAGGACGTCAACCTGATTAGCACCACGGGGTTCGGCCAGAACCTTACCATATTGGATAGGGCCCCGATCATGCGAGGTAGTAGCGACACGCTCGACGGTAGGTTTGGCAAGATTGGCTGGCGAACTCCGGGAGGGGACGATGGAACGCAGCCGACCCGTCGAGCTAAATCCACAGGAAGCGATGGCGCTAGTTCAGATCTCCAATGCAGGAGGCATTAGGGCTGGAAGCGTTTCTGAAAGCGATCTTTGCCGCTTGTATTCACTCGGCCTTGTTGAGCAACGGGGGCTATCAATGGGTCTTACTGCCGTAGGTATGCAGACCGTCGCGTGGCTGAGGCGAGGCCCTCGCGTCTGATAGCTCGGCCGTTGCCTCACCGCATTCGGTCTTTGCTTTTCGTGATCTGCCGGCTGTGATGAAGTGTGTCGTGGGAACAACATCTCGGCCACCTGAATGGATCAAGCTGCAGCTGACGCGCCTCGTCGAAGAAGCGCCATCGGGCAAGGACTGGCTGCCCGGTCATGATCGACGATAACGCCACTGACCATCGCCGGTCTCGTGCCTGCACGCGCTAGCAAGGTGCGGCGCGCAAACGCGCAGCGGTGGGCGGACCCGCACGGGCATGTGAGTAAACGTGACGCAGCAGCATCGGGGCCTTTCGCACATGAGCAAGCATTTGCGAACAGGCTATCCATCACAGGGCAAGATGTAACGCGAGCACAATCGCCAGACGACTGCCGGGCACGCCGCGGTGACGTGGCGGGGCCTTTTTCGTCGAGCTCTAGTGCCGACGTCGCGCTCCTCGACGTCGCATCGAGGAACACCGGGGCGCCGCAACGAGGAAGAGCTGCAGCGAACGGCTGTCGATCGGCAGCCACTCCTGTCCGGGAAATTGTTCATCCAAGTAGGCCGCGGTGATCTGGCCGTGGCTGGTGCGAACGACGAACATGTCAGTCCCCTTTTCACATGGCGCTACATGTGGACGACAGCGCGGCCGCAACCGTGGCCTGTTCTTGAGCTCGCAAATGTGATTTAGCGCACACCGACTTGGGCAACATTGTGTTCGCGGTTGACTGCCGTTGGCGGTCGTCCCACACAACCTGGCCCGGAACAGGAAAGACGAATGCCATCGGAACAGCGAGACACGGCAACGCATTGCCGGCTCTATCTCATCTCACCGGAGCGCATGGAGCATCCGACGATCTTTGCCGGCGAACTGCGGGCCGCACTCGATGGCGGCGACGTCGCGGCCTTCCAGCTGCGACTGAAGGACGTCTCCGACGACGCCATCGTGCGCGCCGCCGACACGCTGCGGCCGGTCTGCCAGCAGCGCGACGTCGCCTTCATCATGAACGACCGGCCCGACCTCGCGGTGAAGCTCGATTGCGACGGCGTCCATGTCGGCCAGGACGACATGCCCTCTGCCGAGGCGCGGCGCATCGTCGGACCGGACCGGCAGGTCGGCGTGACGTGCAAGGCCTCGCGGCATCTGGCGATGGAAGCCGCCGAGACCGGCGCCGACTACGTGGCGTTCGGCGCATTCTTCTCGTCCGGCACCAAGGCGGTGACCACGCCGGCCGAGCTCGACATCCTGGAATGGTGGAGCGGCCTGATGGAAGTGCCGTGCGTGGCGATCGGCGGCATCACGGTCGAGAACTGCCGGCCGGTGATTGCCGCGGGCGCCGATTTCCTGGCTGTCGCCGGCGGCGTCTGGAACCACAAGGATGGGCCCGAAGCCGCGGTGCGCGCCTTCAACGAGATCTTTTCGGCGCACCGGTAGCGCCGTCGGACGCCAGCAATCCCTCGCGTCGCACGTACCTGGCGATCTCGGCCGCGATGAGGGCGTGGCCGGCCACTCCGGGATGGCCGTCGCCGACAATATACGGGCTGGGGCCGCCCTCCTGCCGATTGCGCGCGAAGGCGGCGGTGAGATCGAGGTAGCGGATGCCGCCGCCGACCTTGTCGATGATGCCGGGCAGCGCGGCGGGCGGGCCGTAGTAGTTCGTCGGCAGGAACACCACGAGGAGCTGCGAGCCGCTGGCGGCGACCGCCTGGTTCATGCGCTGCAGGAGGAACTGCATGGCCTCGGCCTTTTTCGCATCGTCCGGTTCGCGGTACCGGCTCCAGGCATAGTACAGCCGGCCGAAGATCACGTCGGCACCGTGCGTCAGCCAGCGCACCGGTGAGCGATAGTCGCCGCTCTGGTGGACCTGCAGGCGACGGACGCCGTCGCCGAACGGGGGCGCGACGTAAGGCTTGCCGCCGTCGTCCCAGGAGACATGGGACACATCGAGACAGAACTCGTAGTACGACGGCGCGCACGGCCAGACATTGCGCTCGAAATGATGGGCGATGATTCCGTAGACTACCAACCTTGGCTTGAGATCGCGATTGCGCTCGAATATCTGCAGCGACTGGATCGTGCCGTAGCTCGCCAACGCGAAATTGGTGACGCTGGCGCCGAGCTCCCGCCCGAGCTTGGCGGCGTATGAATCCGGGTTTGCCAGCGCATAGGCCCAGGTAAAGGAATCGCCGACCGTCATGATGTCGTATTGCCGGGCGCTGCGTTGCCCCGACCCGTCGACCCTGGCGCCGCGATCATTGGTGTCGATGTCGAAGGCAAAAGCCGCCCGGTCGGCGATGGCCGGATAGATGTGCCGCGTATGTGCGCTGGGACGAGCCACCAGCCCGATTTCCGGATCGTAGACCACGGTGCCATCGCCCACGACACTCATGGCCGGCGGCCAGACCGTCAGATAGGCCGTCACCCAGATGCCGATCAGAAGCGCGATTGTCGTCGAGGCCAATGCCAGGACGAAGCTATTCGTCCGGGTCCCTCGCCCCTTCAACGCACAGGCAGCCACAGCACATCCTCGATATGGCTGGCGCCGGTGACAAGCATCGCCAAGCGGTCAAAGCCCAGGGCGATCCCTGCGCAGTCGGGAAGGCCGTGGTCGAGCGCTGCCAAAAAGTCCTCGTCGACCGGCCAGCGCACGCCGTACAGCCGCTCCTTCTCGTCCATGTCGGCCTGCAGGCGGGCGCGCTGGGTGTCGGGATCGGTGAGCTCGCCGAAGGCGTTGGCAAGCTCGACGCCGCAGACATAGAGCTCGAAGCGCTCGGCCACGCGTGGATCGGTGGGCTTGGCGCGGGCGAGCGCCGCCATCGCAATCGGGTACTCGCAGAGGATGGTCGGCCGGCCCATGCCGAGCTTGCTCTCGATCCTGTCGAACATGATGCGGAAGAAGACGTCGTCCCAGCTGTCGCCCTCGTGCATGGCGATGCCAGCGGCGCGCGCCAGCCTGTCGGCGCTGCCGACCGTTGCGAACAGCTCGACGCCGGCGTGGCGCCGGAACGCCTCCGCCACCGTCAACCGCTCGGGATCGGCCCGCGGATCGCAGCGATGCTCGCCCCAGCGCAGCTCGCTTTCACCGGTCAGCGCCAGCAGCCTTTGGCAGTCCTGCATGATCGCCTCGTAGCCCACGCCGGCGCGGTACCACTCCAGCATGGTGAACTCGGGATGATGCAGCGCCGAACCCTCGGCGTTGCGGAACACCCGGGCGAACTGGAACAGTTTTGGAACGCCGCCGGCCAGAAGCTTCTTCATGGCGAACTCAGGCGAGCTGTGCAGCCAGCGCTCGCGCTCCTCGCCGTCGGGCAGCTCCCAGTCCGTGGCGAAGCCCGACAGGTGGACCTCTGCTCCTGGCGCCGCCTGCAGGATCGGCGTCTCGACCTCGACGAAGCCCTCCTCCGCGAACCACTGGCGGATCGCCGCTTGCAGGCGCGCGCGCGCCTGCAGTGCAGGCAAACGCCGCTCGAGCTTGTCGGGACGCCATTCGGTCATGGCCGACCATCGCATGCCCCGATTGTCGCGTGTAGGGTGGCACCATGACGCCCAAGCAGATCGACGCCTTCTGCGGCAAGCTGCCCGCCGCCACCCGGACCGTGCAGTGGGAGGGCGTCATCGTCTTCAAGGTCGGCGGCAAGATGTTCTGCCTGATCGCGCCCGAGGACCATTCGATCGGCCGCATCTCCTTCAAGTCGGCGCCCGAGCATTACGACGCCCTCAGCCGCTCGCCGGGCTTCCGGCCGGCGCCCTATCTCGCGCGTGCCAAGTGGGTGTCGGTCGACAATCCCAAGGCGCTGACCGATCGCGAGATGAAGGCCTACATCAAGCGGGCACATGCCGTCATCGCCGCGGCCTTGCCCAAAAAAAAGCAGGCCGAGTTGTACCTCTGACGGCCGGGTTGCGGGCCCCCGCCGCCTTTGATACAAGCCCGCGCCGGCCTCGCACCGCTTTCGCGGACGAGGCCGAATTCCATTCATTCGACCTGCGGTAAGCCCATGAAAGTGCCCGTCAATTCCATCCGTGCCGGCAACGTCATCGAATACAACGGCAAGCTCTGGGTGGCGGCCAAGGTGCAGCACATCAGCCCCGGCAAGGGCGGCGCCTTCGTCGCCATCGAGGCCAAGGCGCTGCGCGAGGGCAACAAGCTGCAGGAGCGCTTCCGCTCGGGCGAGACCATCGAGCACGTCCATATCGACGAACGCGAGTGCACCTACCTGTTCAAGGACGACAACGGCTTCACCTTCATGGACAAGGAGAACTACGAGCAGCTCACGGTGGGCGCCGACGTTCTCGACCCTGACCAGTCGCGCTGGCTGCAGGACGGCATGGAAGTGACCGTCTCGCTCTACGAGGGCTCCCCGGTGGGCGTCGAGCTGCCCAAGAGCGTCGTGCTCTCCGTCACCGAGGCCGATGCCGTGGTGAAGGGCCAGACCGCCTCCTCGTCCTACAAGCCCGCCATGGTCGAAGGCGGCATCCGCGTGATGGTGCCGCCGCACATCGCCGTCGGCACCAGGCTGGTGATCAACACCGAAGACGGCAGCTACATGGAACGCGCCAAGGATTGATGTGATGGCCCGCACGCCCGACCAGCCTGTCGCCCGAGTCGGCCGTGCCCCAATGGCGCCGGGCCGCGAACGTTCGGGCCCGCCGGAGCGCCGTTCGCTGGCACCGCGCTCGGCCACCATCACGGTGATGATCCGCGCCGCCTTCGCCGCGGCCAAGTTCCTGAAGCGCGACTTCGGCGAGGTCGAGCACCTGCAGATCTCCGAGAAGGGCCCGGGCGACTTCGTCAGCCACGCCGACATCAAGGCCGAGCGCACGCTGCGCGCCGAGCTCGCACGCACGCGGCCCGAGTACGGCTTCCTCGGCGAGGAAGGCGGCGAGACCAAGGGCGATGGCCGCAACCGCTGGATCGTCGACCCGCTCGACGGCACGACCAACTTCCTGCACGGCGTGCCGCACTTCGCCATCTCGATCGGCCTGGAGCGCGAGGGCGAGATCATCGCCGGCGTCATCTACCAGCCGATCTCCGACGAGCTGTTCTGGGCGGAGAAAGGCAACGGCGCCTACGTCGACACGCCCAACGCCCGCTCGCGCCGCCTGCGCGTGTCGGGCCGCAAGGATCCGGCGCGCGCCCTGGTCGCGACCGGCATCCCCAACATCGGCAAGGGCGACCATGCCGACTATCACCGCCGGCTCGAAGCCGTGACCCGCCAGACCGCCGGCGTGCGGCGCTGGGGTGCCGCCTCGCTCGACTTCGCCTTCCTGGCGGCCGGCCGCTACGACGCGTTCTTCGAGTATGGCCTGGCGCCGTGGGACGTCGCCGCCGGCCTGCTGCTGGTGCGCGAGGCGGGCGGCATCGTGAGCGACGTCATGGGCAAGCCCTACGAGCTCGGCGGTCCGTCCGTGCTCGCCAGCAACTTCGGCCTGCACGAGCCGATGATCGGGATCTTGGGCGCGTAGGTTGCGAGCGCGGGCCTCCCGCCCGCATCAGAATCATGAGCGGGCCGGAGGCCCGCGCTCCCAGAGAAGACGCCATACAACGGCCAAACTCTCCACAGGATATGCATTTCAACGATTTCCGACGGGCGCCCGCTGGTTGAGCAGGCTCCTGCCATTGGCTATCCTTGAGCCGAATTTTCGTTGAGAGGCAATTGGTTATGCCATCGTCCTCGGTTGCTGTGCGCAGCCTTGCGTTTGCCGCGCTGGTCCTTGGCGCAGCACCGGCTTTCGCGCAGGACGTCATCGTGCAGCCGGCGCGGGTGCCTGTTGCTGGTGCACCAGGGACATACGAGCGCAGCGCGAACCTGCCGGCACCGCCGCCCGGCCCGATCGAAAGCCGTCTGGTGAGCATTCCCGCTGGCCCATCAGCACCGGCTACGCCTTCCGTCACGGTTCCAGCCACGCCGCCATCCGGCCCGACACTGGCAGTCGGCACGCCCGCCGCCGTTCCGTCCACGCAGCCCGGCGGCCCCTTCGGCACGATCGCCTTCATTGGCAGGTCAGCCGCCCTGACCCCGGCCACGAAGGCCGAGCTCGACCAGATCGCCAAGCGCATCGCCGACCAGAAACTGCGTCACATCGAGCTGCGCGCCTTCGCCGTCGACATCGGGCCCGACAGCCGCAAGATCGCGCTCGCGCGCGCGCTGGTCGTACGCAGCTACCTGATGGACAAGGGCGTCAAGTCACGCATCGAGGTCGGCAGCTTCTCGGGCGATGGCGACTCCGTCGACATCCTGGTGCCCAACACGTGAGCGGCCTTGCGCCGCCCGGCCGTGGCGACTGATGAGCAGTCCGCTCCCCTATCTCGTCCGCATGCTGTTGTTCCTGGCGGCCGTCGCCGGGCTCGGCTACGTGCTGCACGAGGACCTGCTGCGCGTGTTCATGAACACGCCGATCCTGAACGGCGTCATCGTGGGCGTGCTGGTGATCGGCATCATCGTCGTCATCCGCCAGGTCGTCTCGCTGTGGCCCGAGGTCAAATGGCTGCGCCGCTTCCAGCACCGTGAGGAAGGCGCGCCGCCGCTCGACACCCACCCGCTGAACCTGCTGGCGCCGCTCGCCACCATGCTGGGTGAACGCCAGGACCGGCTGCGGATGTCACCGACCGCCACGCGCGCCGTGCTCGACGGCATCGCCACGCGCCTCGACGAACGCCGCGACCTCACGCGCTACCTGATCGGCCTGCTGATCTTCCTCGGCCTGCTCGGCACCTTCTGGGGCCTGCTCGAGACCATCAGCGCGGTGGCCGACGCCATCGGCCGGCTGCAGGTCACGGGCGGCGATGCCATCACCATGTTCGCCAAGCTGAAGGAGAGCATCGAGGGCCCGCTCAAGGGCATGGCCACCGCCTTCGGCGCCTCGCTGTTCGGCCTGTCGGGCTCGCTGGTGCTGGGCTTCCTCGAACTGCAGGCGAGCCAGGCCCAGGGCCGCTTCCATATCGAGCTCGAGGAATGGCTGGCGACCGCCACGCGGCTGTCGAGCGGCGCGCAGGTCGACGGAGAGCAGGGCGTGTCGGCCTATGTCGAGGCGCTGCTCGAGCGCACCGCCGACGGCCTCGACGACCTCACCCGCACGCTGCGCCGCGCCGAGGAAGGCCGCGAGGCCACCGTTGCCGCCAGCGCCACCCTGGTCGAACGCCTGGCAGCGCTGGCAGAGGCGATGCGCGGCCAGCAGACGCTGCTTGCCCGCATGGGCGAGCAATCGATCGAGCTGCGCTCGGCGATCAACCGCCTCACCGAGCGCGGCTCGTCCGAGAACGACCGCGAGGCGCTGGCCGCCCACCAGCGCGCCATCGAGAGCCATCTCGGCCGCCTGGTCGAGGAGAATGCGCGCAGCCGCACGGCCGTCAGCGACGAACTGCGGGTCATGGTCGGGCGCCTCGCCGAACGCAGCTCGGACGAGGAGCGCGAAGCCCTTCTGACGCACCAGCGCGCCATCGAGGGCCATCTCGCCCGCCTGGTCGACGAGAACGTGCGCAGCCGCACTGCGCTCGCCGACGAACTGCGCGGCGAGTTCCGCCTGCTCGCCCGCACCGTCGCCTCGACGGCGCGCGGCGCGGTGCATCCGCCGGGCGACGGCTAGGCGATGGCCGCCGCCTCCCGCCGCCGCGGCGGTGCCGCCGACTACACTTGGCCGGGCTATGTCGATGCGCTGACGACGCTCCTGATGGTGCTGATCTTCCTGCTGTCGCTGTTCAGCGTGGCGCAGTTCACGCTGTCCAATGCGCTCAGCAACCGCGACAGCGCCATCGACCAGCTCAGCCGGCAGATCGGCGATCTCGCCAATCAGCTGTCGGTCGAGAAGCGGGCCGGCCAGAGCCTGCAGAAGGATCTCGAGCAGCTCACCCTGCAGCTCGGCCAGATGCGCGCCGAGCGCGACAAGCTCGGCGGCGAGCTGGCGGCCGAGCGCCGCTCGTCGGACGCGCTCAAGGTCGAACGCGACCAGCTCACCGAGCGGCTGACCTCGATGCTGGCCGAGCGCGACAAGCTCGCCGCCGCCATCCAGAGCGCTGCCAAGGAGTCCGAGGCCAAGGCGGCCGACCTGCAGAAGGAGATCGAGCGCCAGCGGCTGGAGCTGACCCGGCTGGCCGCCTCGCTGGCCGCCGCCAACAACGAGAAGGGCAAGCTCTTCACCGACCTCACCGAGGAGCAGAAGCTGTCGGCCGAGCAGAAGGCCGCCGTGGTGCGCATGACCGCCGAGCTGGCCGGGCTGAAGGCCGAGCTCGGCCGCCTCAATGCCGCGCTCGATGCCTCGGAGGCCAAGTCCAAGGACCAGCAGGCGCAGATCGTCGATCTCGGCCAGAAGCTCAATCGCGCGCTCGCCAGCAAGGTCGAGGAACTGGCGCGCTACCGGTCGGAGTTCTTCGGCAAGCTGCGCGAGGCGCTGGCCGGCCAGCGCGACGTGCAGATCGTCGGCGACCGCTTCGTCTTCCAGTCCGAGGTGCTGTTCCCCTCAGGCTCGGCGCAGCTGCAGCCGGCCGGCGAGAAGCAGCTCGCCGAGGTCGCCCAGCGGCTGATCGAGATCGCCTCGCGCATTCCCAAGGACATCAACTGGGTTCTGCAGGTCGATGGCCACACCGACGACAAGCCGATCCGCAACGTGGTCTTTCCGTCGAACTGGGAGCTGTCGGCCGGGCGCGCCATCGCCGTCGTGAAGTTCCTGCACAGTCAGGGCATTCCCAACGAGCGGCTGGTGGCGGCGGGCTACGGCGAATACCAGCCGCTCTCGGCCATCGACAGCGCCCGCAACCGGCGCATCGAGCTGAAGCTGACCAGTCGTTAGCGAAGCGCGGACCTCGGGCGTCCCGCCCGCTCATGATTCATTGTCTTCCGGACCGCGCGCGTCCCCGCGCGCCTCATGAGCGCGCGGGGACGCGCGCGGTCCGGAAGAGCATGAGCGGGCCGGAGGCCGCGCTCCCAGTCTAAAGCAGCCCCAACCGCTTCAACTCGGCCGCCATCTCTGGCGGCATGTCGGCGGTGTCACCCTTCGACAGGTCGGGCGGCGCCCGGTCCGGCTCGAGGTAGCGCCAGCCCTGGAAGGCCTGGCAAGCGCGCGGCGCGGTCGGGATCAGGGTGCGCTTGACCTTGATGCGGCAGTATTTCTTGCCGTTATCCTTGTCGATGTCCTCCTCGAAGCCGACCAGCTCCTGGCGGCAGCGGATGACGCCGCGCACCACCCAGTAGAGCGAGCCGCCAGCCAGAAGCTCCTCGGAGCGTCGCGGGGTGTTGCGGGTATAGACCCAGTGTGGCGAGCGCGGCGTCTGGCGGCGCTGCTTGCGCCGTGCCGCCTGGACGTTCTTCATATGCGCGAGGTCGTCGACGCCGACGGCCAGCTTGATCAGATGGAGCGACATCGTTCGCGCTTAGTACGCATTGGCGCCGGTCCACTCAAGCGTCGCCTTTCCACAGCGCAGCCAAAGAGCGTGATATGCGCGCCACACGCTGGAAGATTCGCGAGCAGAGGTCCAGACTCCACAGTGTTTGCACAATCTGCGGATTAGAGTTCGGTCGCTTTTGCGGGGGTTCTCATGAATCGGTCGACGCTGGCTGCTCTGCTCGTGGCTCTCATGCTGGGATCGGGGGTTGCAGGCTACTTGATCGGGAGGCCCGCCGACCGGATCGACACACCGCCCAGAACCGCCGCCGTAACACAGCCGACACCGGCAGCCCCGGCGCCCGCCGCTCCGGCCACGCCAGCGACGCCCGCTGGTCCGACCACGCCGGTGGCGGCGCCAACCGCCCCCGCCACCCCGACCGCGCCGACCTCGACGGCGCCGGTTCCGCTGCCGCAGGCCGCCGCCGCGCCGGACGAGCCCTTCGCCTATCGCCGCTTTGCCCTCGACAGCAGCCGCGCCGAAGGCGAGGCCTGCCTTGCCTTCAACAAGCCGCTGGCGACCAGCAACGTCAACTATGCCGACTACGTGACGATCACGCCCGAGGTGAAGTCGGCGTTGCGCGTGGTCGACGATCGCCTGTGCATCGGCGGCCTGGCCTACGGCGAGAACTACAAGGTGCGGCTGCGCACGGGCTTCCCGGGCCGCGACGGCGTCAAGCTCGACGAGGACAAGGATGTCGAGGTGGCGCTGGGCGCCCGGCCGGCCGTGGTCACCCTGCCCGGCAAGGGCTTCATCCTGCCGCGCGGCAGCGCCGTCGGCCTGCCGGTCACTACCATCAACGTCAGCCAGGTCGGCATCGCCGTCTATCGCGTCAACGAGCGCGCCATCATGGGCTTCGCCCGCGACCGCTACGACGCCACCTACCCTGGCAGCCAGCCGATCACCGAACCGTGGGGCCTCTACAGCTGGCTGAACGGCACCAACGGCGCCCTGCAATGGCGCGGCACCATGGAGGTGCGCAACGTCACCAACCAGCCGGTAACCACCGCCTTCCCGATCCGCGAGACCGTGCAGGACTGGAAGCCCGGCACCTACTTCGTCGTCGCCTGGAACGCCGCCCAGCCGCCAGCGCGCAGCTATGAGGAGGCCGAAGAGCAGAACGCCAACGGCCAGGCGACCGGCATGTGGGTGATGGACACCGACATCGCGCTCACGACCTTCACCGGCGACGACGGCCTGAACGTCTTCGCCCGCTCGCTGCAGACGGCCAAACCGCTCGCCAACCTCGAAGTCACCCTGCTGTCGCGCGGCAACGAGCCGATGGCCAAGGCGATGACCGACGAGGCCGGCCGCGTCCTGTTTGCCGCCGGCCTGCTCAAGGGCCGCGGTGCGGCCCGCGCCGGCGCCGTCATGGCGTCCGATGCGACCAGCAAGGATTTCACGCGGCTCGAGCTCGGCAAGACCCCGTTCGACTTCTCCGACCGCGGCGTGACCGGGCGCGACCAGCCCGGCCCGGTCGACGCCTTCCTCTACACCGAGCGCGGCGTCTACCGCCCCGGCGAGACGGTGCAGCTCATGGCCATGCTGCGCGACGCCTCGGCGGTGGCGCTGGCCAACGTGCCGGTGACGCTGATCGTGAAGCGCCCGGACGGCAGCGAGTTCACCCGCTTCAGCCAGGCCCTGCCGGCGGGCGGCGCGCTGCACCAGCCGATCGCCCTGCCGAAATCCTCGCGCCGCGGCCGCTGGACGGTCGTCAGCCCACGTCGATCCCAAGGCGCCGCCGGTCGGCAGCGTGGAATTCTCGGTCGAGGACTTCGTGCCCGAGAAGCTCAAGGTCGAGCTCTCGTCGAACCAGCCGATCGTGCGGCCGGGCCAGGTCAACACCTTCGACGTGCAGGCCGACTTCCTCTACGGCGCCCCGGGCAGCGGGCTCACCGTCGAGGCCGACATGCGCATCACCGTCGATGCGCAGCCCTTCCCCGATTTCGCGCGCTACAGCTTCGGCGCGCAGGAAGACCGCAAGGCGTTCGAGCCGCCGTTCCTGACGCTGAAGGCGCCGGACACCGACGAACGGGGCAAGACGCGCCTGGAATGGGGCGGCGACATCAAGGACACGCCCTTGCCCTTGCGCGCCCAGCTCCAGGCCCGCGTGTTCGAGCCGGGCGGCGGGCGCGCCAGCAAGACCGAGAAGACGCTGCCGATGCGCACCCGCAACGCCTATCTCGGCATCCGGCCGACGTTCGAGGGCCGCTATTCGCGCGAGGGCACCGAGACCGAGTTCGACATCGTGGCCGTCGATGGCGCCGGCAAGCAGCTCGCCCGCCAGGGCATCGAATACAAGGTCGAGCGCACCGACTGGAATTACCAGTGGTACCAGGTCGACGGGCGCTGGCGCTGGCATTCGATCGCCAACGACCGGCTGATCACGGCCGACACCGTGTCGCTCAGCGCCACTGCAGCCGACGCGGCTGAAGTTCAAGCTGAGCTGGGGGGCGCATCGCCTGACCGTCATCGACCGCCAGAACGACACGACCAGCACGACGCAGTTCTATGTCGGCTGGTACGGCGGCTCCGACAACGGCGAGGAGGCTCCCGACACGCTGCGCGTGGCCAGCGACAAGGAAAACTATGCGCCGGGCGAAACCGCGCGCGTGCGCATCGAGGCGCCGTTCGCGGGCGAGGCGATGCTGGCCATCGCCACCGACCGCATCATCAGCACCCGGAACGTGACCGTGCCGGCCGGCGGCACGACCGTCGACGTGCCGGTGTCGGCCGACTGGGGTCCCGGCGCCTATGCGCTGGTCACCGCCTGGCGGCCGCTCGACAAGCCCGCCGATCGCACGCCGACGCGCGCCATCGGGCTCACCTGGCTGGGGCTGGAGCCCAAGCTGCGCACGCTCGCCATCGAGCTCGGCACGCCGGAAAAGATCACGCCGCGCCAGCGTATCGAGGTGCCGATCAAGGTCGGCAATCTCGGGGCTGAGGAAGCGTTCGTCACGCTGGCCGCGGTCGACGAAGGCATCCTGCAGCTGACGCGCTTCAAGACGCCCGATCCCGCCGACTACTACTTCGGCAAGCGCCGCCTCGGCGTCGCCATGCGCGACGACTATGGCCGCCTGCTGGAAACCCGCGCCGACGATCTCGGCCGCATCCGCGTCGGCGGCGATGCCGGCGACATCGGCGGCCTCGACATCGTGCCGACGCGCACCGTCGCGCTGTTCAGCGGACCGGTGAAGCTCGACGGCAACGGCGAGGCCAGGATCGCGCTCGAAGTCCCCGACTTCATCGGCCAGCTCAGGCTGATGGCGGTGGCCTATTCAAAGAGTCGGGTCGGCTCGAGCGACAAGCGGCTGTACGTGCGCGACGCGGTGAGCGCCGACGTCGTGCTGTCGCGCTTCCTCGCCCCCAACGATCGCGGGCGGCTGGCGCTGTCGCTGCACAACATCGACGGCCAGGCCGGCGACTATCGCCTGACCGTGCAGGCCACGGGCGCGGTGTCGCTCGACCGGCCGGTCGCCGAGACGCGGCGGCTGGCCGCCGGCCAGCGCGAGCTGCTGACCTGGCCGCTGGTCGCGGGCAACGAGGCGGGCTTCGGCAAGGTCGCGGTCGAGCTTGCAGGCCCGGGCAACTTCGCGGTGCGCCGCGAATGGGACATCCAGGTGCGCGCGGCGCAGACGCCGAGCGCCGTCGATACGGTGTCCCAGCTCGCCGCCGGCCGCGAGCTCACCCTCGACCGCAACGTCACGGCGAGCTTCGCGCCCGGCACCTCGCAGGTCGGCGTCTCGCTGACCCGCATCCCGGGCATCGACGTCGCCGGCACTCCTGCGGGCGCTCGACAAGTACCCGTTCGGCTGCATCGAGCAGACCACCAGCCGCGCCCTGCCGTTGCTCTACTACAACGACGTGGCGCTGCTGGGTTACGGCCCGGCCGATCCGCGCATCGGCGATCGCGTGCAGGAGGCGGTCTATCGCATCGTCGACATGCAGCTGCCCGACGGCTCGTTCGGCATGTGGGGTCCCTACTCGCCTGCCGCCGAATGGCTGCAGAGCTATGCGATGGACTTCCTGCTGCGGGCCCGCGACCAGCAGATGGCGGTGCCGTCGGCCTCGCTGCAGCGCGGGCTCACCTGGCTCAACCGCACGGTCGACAAGCTCACGCCCAACGCCCAGGCCTATGCCTGGTACGTGCTGGCCAAGGCCGGTTTGGCCGACCCTGGCCGCGTCCGCTACTTCCAGGACAATGAGGCCGGCAAGATCAGCGACGGGCTCGCCTGGGCGCAGCTCGCCGCCGCCCTGAACCACGTGGCGGAGCCCGGCCGAGCACGGCTGGCCTTCGCCAAGGCCCGCGAGATGGTGAACGCCATCGACCGCAACGACTACTACGGCACGGCGCTCCGCAACCGCGCTGCCCTTCTGGCGCTGGCGGCCGAGGCCGGTGGTCGAGAGGGCTTCAGCCAGGTGGCAAGCCTGGTCGGCGAGCGCCTGAACGCCAACGTCGACCATACGACGACGCAGGAGCAGGCCTGGCTGGTGATGGCGGCGCACGCCATGGCTGGTTCGGGCGGTGGTCTCGTCTACTCGGTCGACGGCGAACGCAAGACGGCGACGCGCGATCCGGCCGTGATCAATCCAGACCAGGCCGCCATCGCCCGCGGCGTCCGCGTGAAGAACGAAGGCGACGGCACCGTATGGATGCAGGTCACGGCGCGCGGCGTGCCCAACGAACCGCTGCCGGCCGCCACCCAGGGGCTGAGCGTGCAGCGCGAGTTCCTGACCTTGGACGGCCGGCGCGCCGACCTGCGGCGGCTGCGCCAGAACGAGCGGCTGATCGTGTCGATCAGCGGCCGCAACCTCGAGGGCGGCTACCACGAAGTGGCTCTGCTCGACCTCCTGCCGGCAGGCTTCGAGATCGAGACGGTGCTGACCGAGGAGAAGGCCAAGCCCTTCGGCTTCCTGCCCAAGCTCACCGAGACGCGCATCGCCGAGGGCCGCGACGACCGCTTCTTCGCCTCGTTCAACCTCGGCCGGCGGACCTACCGCTCGTGGTGGGATTCCGACGAGGAGCTGAAGCGCAGCATCAATTCCTATCATGTCGCCTACATCGTGCGCGCCGTGACGCCGGGCAGCTTCGCCCTGCCGGCCACGAACGTGTCCGACATGTACGCCCCGCGCATCCATGGCCGCACCGCCATGGGCCGCGTCGAGATCGCGCCGCGTTGAGATGAGACTGCGCGGTCTCCTCGCCGGATTGGCGCTCGCCACCGCGTCGCTGGCGGCGGGTGCGCTGGCGCTCGACCGGATCTTCCCGCCCGACCTGTCGCGCTACCACGACCGGTCGACCGAGATCGTCGACTCCAACGGCCGCCTGCTGCGCGCCTTCACCACGGCGGACGGCAAGTGGCGGCTCAGGACCGCCGTCGACGACGTCGACCCGGTCTATCTCGCCCTGCTCAAGGCCTACGAAGATCGCCGCTTCGACGGCCACTGGGGCGTCGATCCGCTGGCCGCGGTACGCGCGGCCGAGCAGTGGATCAACCGCGGCCGCATCGTGTCGGGTGCCTCGACGCTTTCCATGCAGGCCGCCCGGCTGCTGGAGCCCGATCTCTTCCGCATCGGACCACGGCGCACCCTGGGGACGAAGATCCTCCAGTCGGCGCGCGCCCTGCAGCTCGAATGGCGCTACTCCAAGCGCGAGGTGCTGGGCATCTACCTGACCCTGGCGCCGATGGGCGGCAACCTCGAGGGCGTGCGCGCCGCCTCGTTCGCCTACTTCGGCAAGGAGCCCAGGCACCTCAACGCCGCCGAAGCGGCGCTCCTCGTCGCCATTCCGCAATCGCCCGAGCGCCGCCGGCCCGACCGCTCACCCGCCGCCGCCCAGGCTGCGCGCGAGCGCGTGCTGGCGCGCGGGCTTCAGCACGAGGTGATCGACGCCTCGTTGCGCGACCTCGCCTCGAGCCGGCCCGTGCCGAACCGGCGGCTCGCCATGCCGCTGCATGCGCCGCACCTGTCGGCTTGGCTCGCCGGCCAGTCACCGGGCGCCGTGGTGCCGACGACCATCCGCCTGGAACTTCAGTCGGCCCTGCTGCAATTGGCCCGCGAGGAGCGCGGCCGCATCGCCGACCGGCCGGACATCGCCATCGTGGCGGTCGACAACCGCACCGGCACCGTCGTCGCCTGGCAGGGCGGCTCCGATTATTTCGGCCGCGCCGGCCAGGTCGACCTGGTGCGCGCCCATCGCTCGCCCGGCTCGGCGCTGAAACCGTTGATCTATGCCATGGCGTTCGACGATCGCACGCTGCATCCCGAATCGCTGATCGAGGACGTGCCGGTGCGCTTCCGCGACTGGCTGCCGCGCAACTTCGACCGCGACCATCAGGGCGCCGTCACCGTGCGCCGCGCGTTGCAGCAGTCGCTGAACGTGCCCGCCGTGCTGGCGCTGGAGAAGGTCGGGCCGCAGCGCTTCCTGTCGACCCTGCGCACCGCGGGTGCGGCACCTGGCCTGCCGCCGGGCGACACCGGTGCGTCGCTGGGTATTGCGCTCGGCAGCGCCACGGTCTCGCCGCTCGAAATGGCCGGGCTCTATGCCGGCCTGGCCCGCGGCGGCGAGTTCGCACCGCCCATGATCCGCCGCGACCGCGCCGGCCGCGATCCCGTACGCCTGATCGGCCCGGCGGCGGTCTGGTATGTCGGTGACGTGCTGGCCGACGCGCCGTTGCCTGACGGCTTCGCCAACCTGCCGGTGAACCTGCGCGAGCGCCGGGTGGCCTACAAGACCGGCACATCGGCGGGCTTCCGCGATGCCTGGGCTGCCGGCTACACCACCAACTGGACGGTGGTCGTGTGGGTCGGCCACGCCGACGGCACGTCGCGGCCGGGCCAGCTTGGCCGCCACGCCGCGCTCCCCATCCTGTTCAAGGCGTTCAGCCGCCTGCCGGCCGAGGACAACATCGCCAAGCCGCCGCCGGCCGATGTCCTGCGCGTGGCTTCCTGGCGCGACCTGCCGGTGCGCATGCGCTCGCTGGGGCCGACCGCCGAGCCGGGCAGCCTGCGCATCGCCTACCCGCCGGCCGACGCCCGCATCGAGCTCGCGAGGAGCGAGGCCGTGCCGCTCACCGCCAAGGGCGGCAAGGGCAGCCTGCGCTGGTTGATCGACGGCCGGCCGATCGACGGCACCAAGTGGGTGCCCGACGGGCCGGGCGTGGTCCGCGTCGCGGTGGTCGACGAGTTGGGCCACTCCAGCGCCGTCACCGTGCGCATCGTCGAGCGACGCTGACTAGAGGAAGGCGAGAGCCACCGAGACGACCAGCAGCCCGGCGAAGGCGATGTTGATCAGCCGGTTGCTGCGCGGGTTGCGGAAGAAGCGCGTCAGGCCGGCGCCCGCCAGCAGCCAGCCGACGTTGACCGCGACGATGATCAGGGTCAGCACCGCCATCTTGGCGGCGACGTCGGCCCCCGTCCGGTCGGGCACCAGCACGAAGCCCGAATACAGCGCCGCCATGGCGGCGTAACCCTTGGGATTGACCAGCGACAGAGCGAGACCTGCGACGAAGGTCGGCGCGCGGCGCTGGGTATGGTCATCGGTGAGGGGCGGCGCCATGGCGATGCGCCACGCGAGATAAAGGAAGTAGGCGGTCGCCAGAACGGTGACGACCGGGGTCACGCCGGGCGCAGCCATCAGCAGCCCGACCAGACCGGCAGCCACCGCGGCCATGACCGCCACCATGCCGACGACAATGCCGGCGAGATAGGCGATGCCGCGGCCGGCGCCGAACGCGGCTCCCGTAGCGGTGAGGCTGAGCGTCGCCGGACCCGGGCTGCCGGCCAGGGCCAGGGCGGCGAGGACGAAGCCAGACAGACCATCCATGACTCCGATATGGCCGCGCGGCCGTTCAGCGGTCTTGAACGTTCGTGCGTCACGTCACAGACGCCGCAGACCGGCGGCCCGTGCGGCGCCGCGTGGGATGGCGCGTCGGGACGAAGCGACTTTACCGCCGCTCGGTCTTCCGCGCTGTTTGACGACCGTCGGGTACGCCCCGTTGAGCGCGCTCGTGGCACATATCGTGATGACGACATTCCGCCGCTGACAGCGGCGACCGTCAAACCTTGCGCGCCAGCATCTCGCCCGCAAGCACGCTCCACTCGTCCTCCAGGGACAGGTCGGAGACCGGCTTGCCGGCGCGGCGATACCAGCCGCTGGCATTGCTCATGTCGCCTTCCTGGCGATGCAGGTGGGCGTGCACCCAGTCGCAGTCGGGTTCGCCTTCGTGCTGCTGCACGCACTGATGCGCGCGATCCCAATCGCCGCGCCGCACCCACCACAGCGCCTCCAGGGCAGGTCCGACATCGGCCGGCGGCACCACCGCCGACACGCTGGAACGAAATGTCTCGATCGTCGTCATGGTCGCGCCGATCCCTTGTCCGAACTTCCGCGTTATATCAAACGAGTCAGCGTCTGCGAAGCGTTCTGGCGAATTGCACTCCTGCGCCGATGGTCTAGACTGAAGACGTACGTGGAGGTCGGACATGCTCGCCGGGGCTCCGACCGGCAGCGCAACGTTTCGCTGTTGACGCTACTCGATACCTTCGACAACGGCACGCTGGCCGTGATGGACGCGGCCTGTGCCACCTTCTTCGATGCCGAGGGACCATCGCACGCAATTTTTGACTTCACGCCCACCCAGAAAGTGGTGATGGATCCGCTGTCGCTCGAGCGTCGCGCCCGCAAGCCCGCGATGTGCGTCGACTTCGAACGCATCATCGTAGTGCCGCAGCCGGAACTCCATGTCCTGGCTGAGAAGTTCCGCCTGCATCAGTCGGGCGCCGGCCTGCCCGCACCCCTTGTCGTGCGCACCATGTCCGAAGCCGAGCGGCTTCTCGGCCTGGGACCGCTGGTCTTCGATCCGGTCGACACGTCATGGCTCGCCAACGACAAGGCCAAGGTGCTTTAGCGCAGCGAGGGGCGCTTCACGCCGCCTTCGCCTTCAAGGCCTGCGCCACCTTCGAGGCCGGCTCTCGGCCGAGCGCCACGCAGATCTCGCGGCCGGCCCGCGCAATGGCGTCGAGATCGACGCCATGCTCGATGCCCAGGCCGTTCATCAGATAGATGACATCCTCGGTGCCGACATTGCCCGACGCGCCCTTGGCGTAAGGGCAGCCGCCCAGACCGGCGACAGCAGTGTCGAACACGGCGATGCCGCGCTCCATCACCGCTAGGATGTTGGCCAGCGACTGGCCGTAGGTGTCATGGAAATGCGCCGCGAGCTTTTCGCGCGGCACCTTCCCGGCGACGGCGTCGATCATGGCGACGCACTCGCCCGGGGTGCCGACGCCGATCGTGTCGCCGAGCGAGACCTCGTAGCAGCCCATGCGGAACAGCCGCTCGGAGACCTCCGCAACCTTGGCGGGCGCAACTTTTCCGTCATAGGGGCAGGCGATCACGGTCGAGACGTAGCCCCGGACCTTCATGCCGTGCTTTTGCGCGGCCTCCATCACCGGATCGAAACGGGCGAAGCTTTCATCGATAGAGCAATTTGTATTCTTTCGGCAGAAGGCTTCCGAGGCCGCGGTGAAGATGGCGATTTCCTCGCATTTCGCTTCAATGGCGCCGTTCATGCCCTGTTTATTGGGCACCAGCACCGGATAGCCGACGCCAGGCTTGCGCTTGATGCGCGTCATGACCTCGTCGGTATTGGCCATTTGCGGCACCCATTTGGGCGACACGAAGCTGCCGGCCTCGACGGCCGAGTGGCCGGCTGCCGACAGCGCGTCGATCAGCGTCACCTTGGCTTCGACCGGCACCGGCTTGGCCTCGTTCTGCAGACCGTCACGCGGGCCTACTTCAACGAGTCGCACGCGCCTCGGGTGATTCATCGTTGCCTCCGAAAAAATACCGCCATACTTGTAGCAGCAGGGATGGGTGCTTGGGGGGAGACGTGACGCTAGTCCAGGGACTGGTGCTGCTCATATTCATGTCATTCGGCGCAGCATTTGGCTGGTATCTGGGGACGAAAAGGGTGCGCCGCCGCTCGATCTTCGGCGACGACTATGTGGGGCGCCCCAATCATCGTCGCATCATGGCGAGGCGCCAGCTCATGCGCCTGCTCAGCACGTTCTCTATGGTCTCGGCGGCATCCTGGTCGGTTTTGCGTTTCTCGTGATAACGCGGCGGCGCTAGCTTAGTCTAGGGATCCAGTTCGCGGCCTGGCTGTTGCGCAGGCCGGGCGTCAACCCGAATAGGACCAGGCCGCTCACCCGCGAGGGATGGTCCATAGCCGGATCGATCCCGAGCAGGTCGATCGTTCGGCGGGCGCGTAAAGGCTCTTGGTGATCGACTCCAAGTGTGCGACGCCGACGCCGCAAACCTTGGAATCTAGTGAGCTGTCGCACTCGGACCAAAGGGCATGAGCCTGTTTGTCTTCGGTAGCCCGCCCTTACGCACCATTTCATTTCAAGGGCTCTCTACGTCGGATCGCTACGACACCCTCTGCAATTCCACCTCTATGCTCCGCGCAAGCAAGATCAGGTGAGGTCCTACTTCATCCCTGATGCGTGTCGCGTCAGCGTGCCGGCGAAGCCCGCCATGCCGATGGACAGCGGAGGCCCTGAGGCGGTTGCCGCGGCAAGGCGATGTGGGCACATCAACCCGTGTTTTGAGTGCAGGGCGTTTGGCCTCATTCGGCGTTATGTGTGGGCGGGAGGACAGCCCAATCTGCAAAGTGGCTGTGCGATCCCTTGCGCAGCCATCGGCAAGACGCCGATCCAGACAAAGGATGTCACCGGATTCGTCGTCAATCGCGTTCACCGCGTGATGATGATCGAGGCCATCAGATTGGTCGAGGACGTGCGCGGCGACGGATTGACCGCCCTGCAGTAGCTCGACAATCCGCTCTCGACCATGGACCGTCAGGCGCACATTCTTATGGATGTCCATTCGGCCCTCCAAGCAACGTTGACCTCTCGACAACATCAGCTTCCTCGGCTTGGGCCGAATGGACGACCTATTGAAAGCTCGCAGCTAGGGCGACGCGTGGCGAGCGGACGGACTCTCACGCCGCGCCGTCGCGACGCGGTTGCGAGCGCCGTTTGATGCGGCGGTGCGGTGCGCTGGCCGAGGGTGACTGGAAGGCAATCTCGAGGCGATAGCGCGCCGGGTGGCAGTGCGCCACGACGACGGCGAGCGGCTGGTCGTCCATGTCGAAGTAGATCCTGAGGACCACCATCACCGGACTGCCGTCGGCGACGCGCAGGAGTTCCGCAACGCGCTGGTCGGCGGCCGCCGCCACGGTGATCTGGTGGGCTCGCCGCAACGGTCGGCCGAGCCGTTCCGCGATGCACAGGATCGGCTGCTTCCGGGTTGAGAAGTCCGCCGACCGCAAGTGCGCCGCATCCTCGGCCGGCATATGGAATTGCGCCGCGGAGAAAATCTCGCCCTTCACCTCGACGAGGCTGTGGATCGTCGAGGTGACCCGGTCGGCGCCGAAGGCGGCCGCGACCTCCGCCGGCTTCTGGAGTGCCTTCTCTGTGCGCTCCAGGAACTTGAAGCGCACGCGCCTGTCGTAGGCGAGGACGTCGTTCAGCTGGCCGCGCAATTGCACCGACTGCAGCGCCGCGACCGGATCGGCGACGAAGGTGCCGACGCCATGGCGGCGGAACAGGACATTGTCGGCGCAGAGATCGCCGATCGCACGGCGGATCGTGATGCGGCTGACGCCGTATTCCTCGCAGAGCCTGCCTTCGTTGGGCAGCACGTCGCCCGGGCGGAACTCCCCCGAGTGGACGCGCTCGTAGAGGTCCCCGCGCACCTGGTCGTGCAGAGGCGCCGCGGTCTGATTCAGGTGTCGCATTCGGGGTCGCGTCATCGCTCTTGCGTCACGTTGTTATGATGACATAATCTGATCGTCAACTTGGCGGATGGGCCAAGGAGCAGGAGGCGGGGAACCATGCTGCGCAGTATCGCATGTCGGCTTTGGGGAATTGTGGGAGTTGTCGTCGCCTCGGCGGCGGCATCCGGAAGTGCATCGGCCCAGGAAGTGTTGCGGGTCGGTGCGGTGGTCTTCGGCGACCACTCGTCGGTGCGGGCGATCCGTGAAGTCTTCGTGCCCGAGGTCGCGAAGGGCACGCAGGGCCGTTACAAAGTCGAAATCTACTCCGATTCGCAGCTCGGCGGTAACGCCGAGGTCGTGCAGCAGACCCGCAACGGCACGATCTTCGGCTGCTTCGTCTCGGCGGCCTGGGTCACGAGCTACGTGCCGAAGCTCGGCGTCGCCGGCCTGCCGTTCCTGTTTTCCGACCGCCAGCACGCCTTCCGCGCCTTCGACGGGCCGGCCGGTGAGGAGCTCACAAAGGCGCTCGGAAGCTCGGGCTTCGTCACGCTGGGTTTCATGGAGCTGGGCTTCCGCCACCTCACCAACTCGAGGAAGAAGGTCACGACGCCGGCCGACCTGAAGGGCCTGAAGATCCGGCTGCAGGCCAACCCCGTGCATATCGAGACTTTCCGTCTGCTCGGCGCCAGCCCCGTTCAGATCGATGGCCAGGAGCTCTTCGCGGCCCTCAATCAGGGCGTGGCAGACGGGCAGGAAAACCCGTTCTCCGTCATCAGCCTCTTCAAGCTCTACGAGGCCAAGCAGAAGCATCTCACCGAAACTGCGCACTTCTACGACATCCTCACCTTTCTCGGCTCCAAGCGCATACTCGACAAGATGACTCCCGCCGACCGCGAAGTGATCATGGCGGCGGCAGCGAAGACGACGGCGCTGCAGCGTCGCTATGCGATCGAGGAAGAGGGCAAGTATAGGCAGAGCCTGATCGACAACGGGGTCGACATTACGACGTTGACCCCGGCGCAGCGCAAGGCTTTCGAGGAGGTGACCGCGCCGATCTACGCCAAGATCGAGCGCGATCTCGGGGCCGAGTTCGTGAAGCGCTTCGTTGCCGCCGCGCGGTCGGGAAACTGAGGTGGCCTTGAGCCCACCGGGATTGCCGCGCTTTCTGCGGCCGGTCGAGGCGGCGCTGATCGTCGCCTCGTCGACGGCCACGGCGATCGTCGTGATCCTGGTGACGGCCGACGTCGTGGCGCGCTACGTGTTCTCCGATTCGATCATGTTCGCCAACGAGCTGGCGCGGCTCATGTTCGTCTGGGCGATCTTCCTAGGCTTCCCGCTCGCGCTCAGCCGTGGCCGGCACGTCGGCATCGAGGCCCTCGACGCAGTCCTGGCGCGGCGCTGGGCGCGCATGGTGATCCGGGTCGGTGCGGCCTTCAGCGCGGTCCTGCTCGCGGTGATCTTCTGGAAGAGCCTCGAGGTGATGCTGTTCAACTGGGACCAGCAGCTCAACACGATACCGCTCAGCGCCGGGCTCTTCTATCTTCCCGTGACGATCTCGATGGCGGTGGGCGTCGTCTATCTCCTGGCGCTCGGACTCGCGGGAAGGCGCGGGCTCGTCGAGGACGACGATGCGCCGGGAGTGGTTGATTGACCGGCCTCCTCGTTATCACCTTCGCGGCCTTTGCGATCCTCGGCGTGCCGATCGCCTTCGCCTTCGGCCTGTCGGCGCTGGCCGGCCTCGTCTGGGCCGGCATGCCATTCAACATTCTCGCCGAGAAGATGGTGTTCTCGGTCGATTCCTTCCCCCTGATGGCGATCCCGTTCTTCATGCTGGCGGGTGAGCTCATGGTCGAGGGTGGAATCATGCAGCGCTTGGTCGCCCTGGCCAACGCCATCGTCGGCAACATCCGCGGCGGGCTCGCCCAATCCTGTGTGCTCTCCGGCGTCGGACTCTCGATGGTCTCTGGAACCGCGGTGGCGGACGCGGTCGCGCTCAACGCCGCGATGGGCCGTCCGATGGCGAAGGCCTACGGGGTGCCGTTCAGCAGCGGGGTCATCGCCGCCGCCGCCAATCTCGGCCCGATCATCCCACCGAGCACGCCGATGATCCTCTACGCGACGCTCGCCGGCAGCCTGGTGCCAGTCTCGGACCTGTTCGCCGCGGGGTTCATCCCCGGCCTTCTGATCGGCGCCGGCATGATGGCGGCGATCTATGTCATCGCCGTCCGCCGAGGCTATCCCCGAACCGGCAGCCCGTTTGACCTCTCGGTGTTCCTGAGGCGGCTGCGCGAGGCTTTCCTCGTGCTGCTGATGCCGGTCATCGTCATCGGCGGCATCGTCTTCGGCATCTTCACGGCGACCGAAGGCGGCGCGATCGCCGTGACCTACGCGCTGCTCGCCGGGTTCTTCGTCACGCGAACGCTGCGCGTGCAAGCGCTCCCCGGAATCTTCCTGCGCGCCGTCGTCACCTCCGCGGTGGTGGGCGCCCTGATCGCCTTCGCCTCGCCGCTCACCTTTCTCTTCTCGATCTCCGGCGTCCCCGAGCTGATTGGCGACTTCTTCCGCGAGGTTTCGGCCGGTCCGACCGCCTTCCTGCTGCTCGTCTTCGTGATGCTGGTGATCGTCGGCATCTTCATCGAACCGGCCTCGGCCTATATCCTGCTGGTGCCGATCTTCGCGCCGATGGCGCCCAAGTTCGGCGTCGACTCGATTCATTTTGCCACCGTCTTCATCCTGACGCTCATCATCGGGATGCTGACGCCGCCGGTCGGCGCGCTGCTCTTCGTCATGACCGGCGTCAACAAGATCTCGCTCGGCGCACTGTCGCGCGAGCTTGTCCCCTTCATCGCCATCCAGTTCGGGGTCGTGCTGCTGATCATCTTCTGGCCCGATCTGGCGACCTGGCTGCCCCGTCTCCTCCGCAACTTCTAGGGAAGCAGATGTCCTATCGCATCGGTGTCGACATCGGCGGCACCTTCACCGATTTCGCCCTCATCGACGACGAGACGGGCGCCATCGCTATCCACAAGCAACTGACGACGCCGCGCGACCCTTCGCAGGCGGTGCTCGAGGGGATCGACGCTCTGCTGGAGCGGCGGGACGTCGCCATCGCCGACGTGATCCGCCGTGATCCACGGCACGACGCTCGTGACGAACGCGGTCATCGAGCGCAAGGGCGCGCCGACCGCGCATGCTCGTGACGCGAAGGCTTCCGCGACGTCCTCGATATCGCGCAGGAGACGCGCTACGACCTCTACGACCTGCGCATCCGCTTGCCCGAGCCGGTCGTGCCCCGCGCATCTGCGGGTCGGAGGTCGCCGAGCGCATTCGCTACGACGGCAGCGTCGAGCGCGCGCTCGACAGGAGGCGGATGTCGCCGCCGCGATCGACGAGCTGATCGAGCGCGGAGCGCAGTCGGTCGCGATCTGCTTCCTCCATGCCTACGCCAACCCGGCGCCACGAGCTGAGCGCGGCGCGGATCGTCCGCGCAGCGCTATCCCGCGCTCTACGTCTCGACCTCGGCCGACGTCTTCCCGTTCATGCGCGAGTACGAGCGCTGGACGACGACGGCGATGAACGCCTACACCCAGCCGATCGTCGACCGCTATCTGTCGCGCATCGAGGACGGCCTCGCGGCGCGGGGCTTCCGCGGCCTGTTCCACGTCATGACCTCGAGCGGCGGCACGGTCACGGCGGAAACGGCGCGGCGCTATCCCGTCCGCATGCTGGAGTCGGGACCTGCCGCTGGCGTCGCTCGATGTCGCGCTTCCATGGCCGCACGCTCGGCATCGACCCGACCTGCTCTCGTTCGACATGGGCGGCACGACGGCCAAGGGTGCGATCGTCCGCGGCGGCGAGCCGCTGAAGCGCTACGAGATCGAAGTCGCGCGCATCCACGAGTTCAAGCAGGGCAGCGGCCTGCCGGTCGAAGATCCCGGTCATCGACATGATCGAGATCGGCGCCGGCGGCGGCAGCATCGCCGAGCTCGACGAGCGCGGCGTGCATCGCGCGTCGGCCCGCGCAGCGCCGGCGCCGATCCCGGCCCCGCCTGCTACGGCCGCGGCGGGCAGTCAGCCGACGCTCACCGACGCGAACCTGCTGCTCGGCTATCTCGACTCCGGCTTACTTCCTCGGCGGCAAGATGCGGCTCGATGCGGACGCCGCCGCGCGCGGTCGTGCAGACACGGATCGCCGCCCCGCTCGGCATCGACGCTGACGCGCGCCGCCTGGGGCATCCACGAGGTCATCAACGAGGACGTCGCGCGCGCCTTCCGCGTGCACGCCTCCGAGCGCGGCTTCGACTACCGCTCCTGCGAGCATGGTCGCCTTCGGCGGATCGGGCCCGCTGCATGCCACGCGCATCGCGCGCAAGCTGCGCATCCCGCGCGTCGTCTTCCCGCTCGGCGCCGGCGTCATGTCGGCGTTCGGCCTGCTGGCGAGCCCGCTCGGCTTCGAGACGGCCCGCACGCAGCGCGTCGCCTACGACGACTTCACCGAGGAGCGCTTCGTCGCACTCCTCGACGAGCTCTCGCAGTCGGCTTCGGGCTTCCTGCGCGCGGCCGGAGTTGCGGCCGGGGACATCTCGCGTCGTCCATCGGCTCGACATGCGCTATGTCGGCCAGGGCTACGAGGTCGAGGTCGCAGGTGCCAGGCGGAATGCCGTTCGACGCAAGCCTACCGGGCGCTGCCGGCTCGCTTTGCCGAGAGCTACGCGCAAGATCTTCTCGATCAGCTACCTCGAGCGAGCCGCTCGAGATCATGAACTGGAAGGTCGAGGCGATCGGTCCGGAGCCGGCGAAGGCCGCCGGCACGCATCTGGTCGGCGTGACGCCGCGCACCAAGGCGATGAAGGGGATGCGCCGCGCCTTCTTCCCCGATGCCGGCGGCTTTGTCGAGGCCGCCGTCTACGACCGCTACACGCTGCGCGACAGGCGAGGAGGTCAACGGACCGGCGTTGGTCGAGGAACAGGAATCGACATGTGTGCTCGGTCCTGGCGACGTCGCGCCGGATCGACGGCAAGGGCAATCTCATCGCCGAAGTGCCGGTCGCGCTCGCCGCGCGCACCGGCACCGGCGGCTGAGCCGTAGGAGGACAGCATGCAGCAGTTCGACGCCGTCAGCCTCGGGATCCTGTGGGATCGCCTGATCGCGATCGCCGACGAGACCGTCGAGGCGCTCGTGCGCACATCGTTCTCGTCGATCGTGCGCGAGAACTACGACCTGGCCTGCGTGCTGTTCGATGCCGACGGCAACTCGCTCGCCCAGGGCTCGTTCAGCCAGCCCGTCTTCATCGGCACCGCGCCCGCAGACGTTGCGCCACATGCTGGCGCGTTTTCCGGCGGAGACGCTGCGGCCGGGCGACGTCGTCATCACGAACGACGCCTGGATCGGCACGGGGCACCTCTGCGACATCAACGTGATGCAGCCCGGTGTTCCGCGACGGCCGGTTGGTCGGGCTTCGTCGATGAGCATCACCCATCTGCCCGATATCGGCGGCGCGCGGCTTCTCGGCCGACGAACGCCGAGATCTACGAGGAAGGGCTGCAGATTCCCGATCTGCAAGCTCTTCCGGGCCGGTGAGCTCAACGAGGAGCTGGTCGAGCTCATCCGCGACGAACGTGCGTGTCCACGAGCAGGTGATCGGCGACATCATGGCCAATGTCACCTGCACGCAGGTCGGCGCCCGCCTCATGCTAGAATTCATGGACGAGTACGGGCTCGACGATCTGCGCCCACTCGCCGCAAGCGATCATACGGCAGTCGGAGCGGGCGATGCGCGCGCGCATTCGCGCCATCCCGGACGGCATCTACTCGCAACCGCATCGAAGTCGGAGGCCTTCGACGCGCCGGTGACGCTCGCCTGCAAGGTCGAGGTCGGCGGCGACCGACTGCACATCGATTTCACCGGCAACGAGCCCGCAGATCCGCGCCGGCATCAACGTGCCGCTCTGCTACACGCGGGCGATGAGCGCCTACGCGATCAAGTGCCTGATCCTGCCGGCTGTGCCGAACAACGAAGGCTCGGTGAACCCGGTCGAGCTGAGCGCGCCGGAGGGCTGCATCCTCAATGCCGCGCTGCCGGCGGCGACGGGTGCGCGCCTACTGGTCGGTCACTTCGTCGTGCCGCTGGTTTTCGGTGCAATGGCCGAGGCCGTGCCCGACGCGGTGCAGGCGGATCCGGGGATGCTCAACGCCATGAACATCGTCGGCCATCACCGCGACGGCCGCTATTTCTCCACGCTCTTCTTCTCGAGCGGCGGATTGGGGGCAATGCGGGACGTCGACGGGCTGTCGGCGACGCCGGCGCCGCGAACATGATGACCATGCCGGCCGAGACCTGGGAAACGTTGACCAGCATGATGCTCGTGCGGCGCGTGCTGCGCATGGATTCCGGCGGCATTGGTGAATCGAGGGGCGGGCTCGGCCAGCGCATTGAGCTCCGCAACGACACAGGCAGCCCGATGCGTGTCGCGCTGCTCGGCTCGCGCACGCATTTCCCCGCGCGCGGTCTGCATGGTGGCGGCGACGGCAGTGCGCGCATATTCAGCATCAACGGTAAGCCCATGCATCCCAAGGGGCGCTACGAGCTCGCCGCGGGCGACGTGCTGGCGATCGACGATGCCGGCGGCGGCGGCTTCGGCGACCCGCGTAAGCGGCCGCGGCGCAAGGTCGTGGAGGACCTCGAGAACGGCTACATCAGCGTCGAGAGCGCCGTCCACGACTACGGGCTCGACCACGCCGAGGTTGTCCCAGAGAAGATGGAGGCGGTGTGAAGATGGCCTACAGCGATAAGCGCATAACCGCCCGCCGCGACTGGCCGCGTCTCGCCGAGGCCGCCTGGGCGGCACTCAAGGGCGCGTCCAGCAGCTCGGTCTGCGACGGGCAGGGGCGGCGCGGCGCGCTGCCGGCGGCGATCCGGCCCGTCACATCGGCTATGGTATTCGCCGGCCCCGCGCTAACGGTTCAATGCCGCCCGCGCGATAATGCAGCGGCACTAGCGGCACTCGAATGGCTGCGTCCAGGCGACGTCATGGTGCTCGGCAACGACGGACACGATGGCGCGGCGCTGATTGGTGCCAACTTCGTCGCCCTCGCCCGCGCGCGCAGCGCGGCGGCGATCGTCTGTGATGCGCCGGCGCGCGACATCGACGAGGTCAATGCCCTCGGCATCCCAGTCTTCTCGCGTGGCGTCATGCCCGGAGGACCGTTCAAAACCGGCCCTGGGCTGATCGGCTTCCCGGTCGCGATCGGGCCGGTCGTGATTGCGAGCGGTGACATCGTGATCGGCGACCGCGACGGCGTCGTGGCTATCCGCCAGGACGAGATCGCGGTTGCCATCGCAGGCTACCAGGCGACGCGCGCGCGCGAAGCGAAGATGACGGGAACCATTGAACAGGGCAGCCTGCCAAGTTGGCTTCGCGAGACGATCGCAAAGGTCGGCGTCGACGTAGTGGACTAACCCAACTTGCGTAGGTGTGACTTGGCAAGGCTCCGCAGTCGTAAAGAAAGCGATGTCAGATTTTCGACTGCAACCTTGTAGACGACAGCGATCTCTCCGGCTTTTCGGCTAATTCGCTCCCATCCTCTATCGTTGCGGCGGCGTAAGCCGCCTCTGCCGCCTTGTGGTAGTGGTCAGCTGAGATCAATTCATCCTTGCAGCGCGAGATTACGCGCAGGATGAGCGGCTGGGCAAAGGACTGAAGACGACGGATGAGGCTCTGCGGTCGACGGTCGCCTGCTGTATGAGGCTGCGCCGCGCTACGTCAAGGCTTTGAAGCGCGAGCGAGCGAAGGCCAAGCGATAGCAGAGCTGAAGCATGTCGCGATCTGCCGTCTCCCAACTCAGCTTTGCCGACTGGGAGTTGATGCGGCAGGGGTTCGAGCTGAACATCTTCTTCACGCCGTCGAGGCGAATGTCGCTCATCGAAGCGCCGCCATGGCGCGATCGGCAGCCGCCAGCGTCTCGTCGATGATCGCGTCGTCATGCGCCGTCGACAGGAACCATTTGCCTGCCTGGTTGATGCGTATGCCCTCCTCCTGCAGCGCACGATGGAAGGCGAGCACGGCGTCGCGGTCGCAGGCATCCGCCTCCCGATAGTTCCGCGGTGCCGGACCGTCGGTGAAGAACACCTGGAAGATCGCCGGCAGCCCCTGCACGCGCATCGGCAGGCAGTGTTTGCCGGCCAGCGCCGCAAGCCCCTGCATCAGGCGCGTGCCGCGCCGCTCGAGGTCGCGATAGACTGCGCCGTCGTCACGCTCCAGCTCATCGAGGGCGGCGAGCGCGGCCGCCATGCTCTGGACATTGCCGTTGTAGGTGCCGCCGTGCATCACGCCCTTGTCCAAAAGCGTATCCATGACGTCGCGCCGGCCGGCGACCATGGCGAGCGGAAAGCCCGCCGCCACGGCCTTGGCATAGACCGCAAGGTCGGCCGTCACGCCGAACCGCCCTTGCGCCCCGCGCAGGCCGATGCGGAAGCCGGTAATGACCTCGTCGCAGATGAACAGCGCGCCCTTGGCGCGGCAGAGATCGCGCACCCCGGCAAGGTAGCCCGGCGTCAGGCACGACGGCCCCGCCATTCACCATCACCGGTTCCATGATGACGCCCGCGATCTCGCCGTCATGACGCTCGAAGGCGGCCTCGAGCGCTGCAAGATCGTTCCAGCCCGCGACCACCACGTCTTGCAGCACGCTGGCCGGGATGCCGGGCGAGCCGGCGACCGGCACCGGCTCGTCGGCCGGCCCGGCCTCGTTCAGCGACGGCCGCGCGCTGATGTAGGCCTGGTCGCTCCAGCCGTGATAGTGGCCCTCGAACTTCAGGATCTTGTCGCGGCCGGTGAAGGCACGGGCCAGCCGCATTGCCATCAGCACGGCCTCGGTGCCGGACGTGGCGAAGCGCACAACTTCGGCGCCGGGCAGCAGCCGGCAGAGCCGTTCGGCGAGCTCGGTCTCGCGCGGATGCTGGGCGGCATAGACCTGGCCGTCGGCCAGGGAGCGGGCCACCGCCTCGATGACCGGCTTGGGCGCATGGCCCAGGATCGCGGGGCCATTGCCCAGGACATAGTCGATATGGACGTTGCCATCGACGTCGTAGAGCCGTGCCCCCTCGCCGCGGGCGAAGAACAGCGGAACGGGCGTGCTGGCATAGCGCACGTTGCTGCTGACGCCGCCGGCCAGGTGCCTTTTCGTCCGTTCGTAGAGCGCGATCGACTTGTCGTATCGGCGCATGGTCCACTGCTGGCGAAATCTGTGATCACGAATAACTTTAGTTCCCGAAACTGTGGGCAGCAACGAATTTTGTGATCACAAACGAGGCTGCCCTGTTCTATGGTACGGCCATGTCCGACACCTCGCTGCGCACGCAGGTCTACGATTCGCTGCGTCAGGCATTGACGATGGGACGCTTTGCACCGGGCCAGAAGCTCACCTTCCGCTTCATTGCCGGAGCGCTGGGCGTCAGCCTGACGCCGGTCCGCGAAGCGCTCGGCCGCCTGGTCGCCGAGGGTGCCTTCGAGATGCAGCCCAGCCGGTCCGTCCGGGTACCGCTGATGACCCGGGCGCGCATCGAAGAACTGCGCGACATCCGGAAGTCGCTCGAGGGACTGGCCGCGTACAAGGCGGCGCAGGCCGCCGACCGGCGGCAGATCGCCGAACTGCGCCGCATTGCACTCGCCGTCGCCACAGCCCGCAGCCGCGGCGACAGTGCGACGGACCGGCAGAACGTCCGCGAGTTTCACTTTACGCTCTACGGCATTGCCGGGCAGCCGACCTTGCTGCGGGTCATCGAAGGGCTGTGGCTGCAGACCGGCCCCTAAATGAACCTGCTTTACCCCGAATTCATCAGCCGGCCGCAGGGACCGCAGACGCGGGCGCGCATCATCCGCGCCCTGCAGGCCCGCGATGCGGTTGCAGCGCGCCAGGAAATCGAGAACGATATCGATCGAGCCTTGTCCTATATCGCCGATCTCGCGGATGATGCCGGCAACATCGCTCCGGCTGTGCCAAAGGCGGCCGTCGGTCGGCGGCGCGGTACGGCGATGGCATCTTTGCAATTCGACTACGCCCAGTAACGAAGCTAGTAACGTAAGCCAGTAACGGAGAACGGCATGGCCCAGCAACTCAGCAATCAGCGCATCGCCTGGTTCAACGGCAACTTCATGCCGGAAGGCCAGGTCATGATCCCGTTCCGCGACCGCAGCTGGAAGTACGGCGACGGCGCCTTCGACATGACGCGCACCTTCGAGGGCAAGCCGTTCCGGCTGAAGGAGCATATCGACCGCTTCTACCGCTCGCTGCGCTACCTGCAGATCGATCCCGGCATCGGCCCCAAGGAGATGGTGGCGCACAGCGAGGAGGTCGTGGCGCGCAACGAGCATCTCAGGCCCGCCGTCGGCGACTGGTGGGTCGGCCAGCGCGTCAGCCGCGGCGTCGACGCGGTGGGCGACGAAGGCTGGGACCACACCGGACCCAACGTGGTGATCGAGGTGCTGCCGCTGCCGCTCAAGGCGCGCGCGCCGATGTTCCGCGACGGCGCCGAGGTCATCACCACCACGATGCGGCGCACGGCACCGTCGATGCTCTCGCCGCGCGCCAAGACGCACAACTATCTCAACATGATCATGGCCGAGAAGCCGGTGAAGGCGCTGAACCCCAACGCCTGGGCGATCCTGCTCGACGAGCACGGCAACCTGGCCGAGGGGCTGGGCAGCAACATCTTCATCGTGCGCGAGGGCGAGCTGTTCACGCCGTCCGAACGCTACGTGCTGCCGGGCGTCAGCCGCCAGATGACCATCGACATGGCCAAGGGCCTCGGCATCAAGTGCACGGCGGGCGACATCGACCTGTTCGACGCGGCCAACGCCGAGGAGATGTTCCTGACCTCGACCAGCCTCTGCATCCTGCCGGTCAAGAGCTTCAACGGCGGGCCGGTGGCCGACGGCAAGACGCCGGGACCGATCACCCGGACGCTGATCGAGGCCTACTCGAAGGACGTCGGCTGCGACTTCGTCGGGCAGTATCTCAAATTCCTCAACTGACGGCCTGGCCGCCGGCGGTCTGGGTCCTCGCCCTTCTGGTTGGCGCGTTCGCGTCGGCGCTCGCCGCCGGCGCAGTCTGGGGCGTCAGTCTCACGGGCCTGATCTTCACCCTGCCGGTTACGCTCGGCCACGCCCTGATCTTCGGCCTGCCGGCGGCGCTCTATTTCCGCCGTCGGGGGTGGAGGCACGTGCTGGCAGCGATGGCCGGCGGCTTCGTGGTCGGCGCCGTACCGATCGGCCTGTTGCTCGTCTGGGCCACTCTGTTCGATGGCCCGGCGACCGCGCGAACACTGATGGCCTGCCTCGAGATTGCAGGCACGGCCGGCGCCTTGGGTATCCCCGGCGGTCTTGCCTTCTGGCTGACCCTGAGGGCGTTCGGGGAGTTCCGTTAGGGCTTCCCTCTTCCGATAATCGGCGTAGACTCGGCGGCGTGGCGGATCGCGGCTCTTGGTGGCCGACGACTCGGACTGATGTCAGTGCCACTGGACGCCACACTTGGGCCGCGACCTTCCAACATCGGAAGGAGACAACCATGGCCGTGCAGCACCACGTCAGGAACCCCATGGAATGGGGTTGGGATCGCCTCAAGGAAACCGGACAGGCCATCGGCTCGGCCGCCAGCACCATGGACGGCGCCTGGGAGGCGCGCGAAATGGCGCCGCCGGTCGTGCGCAAGATCGGGCTCGGCGACCTGCGCCAGGCGCTGCGCGAGGGCGCCCGAGACTTCGGCGCCTGCCGCACCGACGTGGTCTTCCTGTGCATGATCTATCCCATCGCCGGCCTGATCATCTCGCGCTTCGCCTTCGACTACGGGATGCTGCCGCTGATCTTCCCGCTGGTCTCGGGCTTCGCCCTGATCGCGCCGCTCTTCGGCGTCGGCCTCTATGAGATGAGCCGCCGGCGCGAGCTCGGCACCGCCACCGGCTGGGCCGACGCCTTCGCCGTCGTCCGATCGCCCGCGATCGGCTCGGTCTTGGCGCTGGGCCTCGTGCTGATCGGCCTGTTCGCGCTGTGGCTTGCCGCCGCTTATTTCATCTACACAGTGACGCTCGGCCCCGATCAGCCTGTCTCGGCCCTCGCCTTCGCGCGCGACGCGGTCACCACGCCGCAGGGCTGGACGATGGTCGTCGTGGGCATCGGCGTCGGCTTCCTGTTCGCCCTGCTGGTGCTGGCGATCAGCGTCGTCTCCTTCCCGCTGCTGCTCGACCGCAATGTCGGCGTGCGCCAAGCGGTGGCGACCTCGTTCCGCGCCGTGCGCGAGAATCCCGGCCCGATGGCGGCGTGGGGCCTGATCATTGCGGCCGGCCTGGTGATCGGCGCGATCCCGCTGCTGGTCGGTCTCGCCATCATCCTGCCCATCCTCGGACACGCGACATGGCACCTCTATCGCAAGGTGGTTACGAGCTGACGCCGGTGGCGAACGAGACCGTCGCCGTGTCGTAGTCGCCCGAGCCCATGCGGCCCTCGGCGAAGATCTCGTGGCGGGCGATCCAGTCGAACGACTGCTCGTAGGCCTGCCGCGAGTAGGGCTCGAAGACGATGCGCTCGCCCGGTCCCCAGCGTCGCGTGTCCATCATGGCGTGCCAGCGCTCAGGAAACTCGTTCTTGTAGTAGTGGGTGTAGAGCTCCGGCCGCAGATCGATGTCGCGCTGCGCCCGCTTGAGGGCAGCGAAGTAGCGGCGGACGTCCTCGGGATCGGGCGAGCCGTTGATCATGGCGGCGATCATGAACGTCGTGTCGATCACCTTGCGGAAGCCGAGCTGCTCGACGAGGTAGTACGGGCCGCTGAACAGCGCTGCCGCCCCGCTCTTGCCGTCGATCAAGAGTTCGAGTCGGCGAAACAGCATGCCGTCCTCGAACGTGAGGTTGATCTGGTCGCGCGGCAGGTACTGCTCCAGCGCCTGGATCGTCGAATAGTGGCTGCCCGACTGGAAGCCGACCGAGATCGGCACGCCGGCGAGGTCGGCCGGGGTGCGGATGGGCGAATCGGCTGGAACGAAGACGCCCGCCGGCGCCACTGAATAAGCGTCGGCATAGAGCCGCGCATGGCCATTCGAGGCGGCGACCGCCACCGTCCAATGGCAGGCGCAACTCACGTCGGCCTCCCGGCCCTTCTCGATGCTCTGAAAAGCGCCCGAGGCACCCTTGTCGTGATGCTGGCCGGCGGTCGAGCGGATCAGCTCGCGGAACTCGTAGTCGAGTCCCTCCGCGCCGAAGTAGCCCTTCTCCTCGGCCACCCACTCCTGGAGACGAAAGTGCGGTTCGACGATGAACTTGCCCATGGCGTTCCTCTCGTGCAGCCGTCGTCCTTCGCCCGCCTTCTATCAGCCGGCCTCGAACTCCACCAGTTCGGCGCCCTCGACCACCTGCTCGCCGACCGCGTAGCGTACGGTCTTGACCGTACCGTCCGCAGGTGCCGCGAGCGTGTGCTCCATCTTCATGGCTTCCAGCACCAGGAGCGGCTGGCCCTTGCTCACCTTGTCGCCGGCCTTCACGCGCAGGTCGATGATCTTGCCCGGCAGCGGCGCCCTCACCGCTCCCTCGCCCGAGGCCACGGCTTCGTACTGCGTGACGTCGAGCGGATCGACCAGCCGCAGGGTCCGGCTCGCCCCGTCGGCGAACACGGCATAGTCGACGCCGTCCGCCATCGGCCGCCGTGCCACGGTCGCCGCGAAAGTGTCGCCGCCCAGCCGGATCGCCAGCCGTCCATCGGCGCGGCGCTCGACCCGCGCTTCGATCGGGCCACCCGGCAGCTCCAGGCCGATGCTGCCACCGCGCCGGCGGCGGGCGATCACGGCCACGTCGCGCTCGCCATCCTTCCAGCGCGCCTCGTCATGGCCTTCCTCGAGCAGGCGGAAGCCGTTCCTTTGATCCCATGGATCGTTGGAACGGGCAGCCGGTTCGAATTCCAGCAGCCGCGCCAGCGTGGCGGCGGCGAGCACGCGATCGTCGGCCGGCTTCGGCGCGGCGAACAGCGTGTCGTGATGGCGCTCGATGAAGCCGGTATCGACCTCGCCGCCGACGAACGCCGGATGCGAGCACAGCGCCTTCAGGAGTGCGGCGTTGGTCGTCACGCCGACCACCTCGGTCTCGCCCATCAGCGCCGCCATGCGGCGCATCGCCGAGGTCCGGTCGCGGTCATGCACGATTACCTTGGCGATCATGGGATCGTAGAAGGGCGTGACAGTATCGCCCTGGCGCACGCCGGTATCGACGCGCACATGCGGTCCCTCTTCCGGCAATCGCAAGTGTATCAGCGTGCCGGTCGACGGCAGGAAGTTGCGGTTGGGGTCTTCGGCATAGAGGCGCACCTCGACGGCATGGCCGTCGATGCGAAGCTGATCCTGCGTGAGCGGCAGCCGGTCACCGGCCGCGACCACGAGCTGCCATTCGACCAAGTCCTGGCCCGTGATCGCCTCGGTCACCGGATGCTCGACCTGCAGGCGGGTGTTCATCTCCATGAAGTAGAAGGTGCCGTCCTGGTTGGCGATGAACTCGACAGTGCCCGCGCCCTGGTAGCCGATCGCCTTGGCGGCGGCGACGGCGGCCTCGCCCATCGCCTTGCGCCGCGCCGGGTCCATGTCGGGCGCCGGCGCCTCCTCGATCACCTTCTGATGGCGGCGCTGGATCGAGCAGTCGCGCTCGAACAGGTACAGGCAGTTGCCGTGGCTGTCGGCGAAGACCTGGATCTCGATATGGCGCGGCCGCGTCAGGTACTTCTCGACCAGCACGTGGTCGTCGGCGAACGAGGCCTTGGCCTCGCGCTTGGCGCCGGCCAGGGCGTCGGCGAACTTCGCTGCCTCCTCGACCACGCGCATGCCCTTGCCGCCGCCGCCGGCCGAGGCCTTGATCAGCACGGGGAAGCCGATGCGCTCGGCCTCCTTCGCCAGCAGCGCGGGCGACTGGTCGTCGCCGTGATAGCCCGGCACCAGCGGCACCTTGGCCTTTTCCATGATCTTCTTGGCTTCGCTCTTGGAGCCCATGGCCTGGATGGCCGAAGGCGGCGGGCCGATGAAGACGATGCCCGCCTTGGCACAGGCTTCGGCAAACCCGGCATTCTCGGACAGGAAGCCGTAGCCGGGATGAATCGCCTGGGCGCCGGTGTGCCGGGCCGCGGCGATGATCCTGTCGGCCACCAGGTAGCTCTCGCGCGCCGGCGAGGGGCCGATATGAACGGCTTCATCGGCCATGGCGACATGGCGGGCAGTGCGATCGGCGTCGGCATAGACGGCGACCGTCTTGATGCCGAGCCGCCGCGCGGTCGTGATGACCCGGCAGGCGATCTCGCCGCGATTGGCGATCAGGATCTTGGAGAACATCTAGAGCCTATCTCGCAGAGATGAGACCTCCTCCCCCGTCAGACGGGGGAGGGTAGGGAGGGGGTAAGCCTCAGACGACTTCCGCGCAAATTTCAGATCAACAATTGTCTGCATCTCTTGTGGGGCTCTCCCCCTCCCTACCCTCCCCCGTATGCCGGGGGAGCAGCTTAAATCGCCCACCTCGGCTTGCGCTTGTCCAGAAACGCCTGCATGCCTTCGAGCGCTTCCTCCGTCGTGCACTGCGCGGCGACGTGCTCGCCGATCAGGCCGGCGGCCTCGTCATCGTGCGGCCGCGCGTCGAGCACAGGGATCAGCTCCTTGATCAGCCGCTGAACCGAGGGTGCTCCCAGCGTCAGCTCGTGAGCGAGCGTCGCCACGGTCTCGTCGAGCTTGTCGCCCCTCACGACCTGATCTACCAAGCCGATGCGCAGCGCCGTCTCGGCATCGAATATGCCGCCATGCATGAGCAGTTGGCGCGCCAGGCGCGGTCCCACCGCCTCGATCAGCACCGGGATGGCGATGCCGGCCAGGAGCCCATTGCGCACGGAGGTCAGGCCGAAGCGCGCCGACGAAGAGGCGACGGCAAAGTCGCAGGCCAGCATCAGGCCGACGCCGCCGCCCACCGCGGACCCATGCACGCGGGCGATCGACGGTTTGGGAAAGTCGTAGATCGCCTGCACCGCACCCATCATGACGTCGGCGCCGACCCTCCTGGTGATGGCGTCGAGCCCGGGCCAGGTCAGCACCCAGTTGAAGTCGCCGCCGGCCGAGAAGGCGCGGCCTTCGCTGCCGACGACCAGCACGCGCACCGCGTCGTCGGCGGCAAATGCCTCGACGGCGTCGACGATGGCACGCGCGGTGTCGCCGTCGAAGGAATTCATCTGGTCGGCCCGGTTCAGCGTGATCCGCGCCACGCCACCTGCCACCGCGGTCTTCACAGGGGGAACGATCATGCTCACATCCGGAAGACGCCGAACTTCGTCGGGCCGATCGGCTGATTCATCGAGGCCGACAAAGCGAGTCCCAGCGCCATGCGCGTGTCGACCGGATCGAGGATGCCGTCGTCCCACAGCCGCGCCGTGGCGTAATATGGATGGCCCTCGCGGTCGTATTGCTCGCGAATCGGCTGCTTGAACGCCTCTTCCTCTTCCTTCGGCCAGGTGCCGCCGCGCGCCTCGATGTTGTCGCGCCGCACGGTGGCGAGCACGCTCGCCGCCTGCTCGCCGCCCATCACCGAGATGCGCGCGCTCGGCCACATCCACAGGAAGCGCGGGCTGTAGGCGCGGCCGCACATGCCGTAGTTGCCCGCGCCGTAGCTGCCGCCGACGATCACCGTGAACTTCGGCACGGCCACGGTCGACACCGCCGTCACCATCTTGGCGCCGTCGCGGGCGATGCCGCCCGCCTCGTACTTGCGGCCGACCATGAAGCCCGTGATGTTCTGCAGGAAGAGCAGCGGAATGCCGCGCTGGCCGCACAGCTCGATGAAGTGCGCGGCCTTCAGCGCCGATTCGTTGAACAGGATGCCGTTGTTGGCGACGACGCCGACCGGATGGCCCCAGATGCGGGCGAAGCCGGTGACGATGGTGGTGCCGTAGAGGTGCTTGAACTCGTCGAGCTCGCTGCCGTCGACCAGGCGGGCGATGACCTCGCGCATGTCGTAGGGCGTGCGGCTGTCCGGCGGCACGACGCCGTAGAGCTCTTCGGCGGCGTATTTCGGCTCGCGCGGATCGATCAGCGCAGCCGATGGGTTCTTCTTCCAATTGAGGTTGGCCACGATGCGCCGGACGATGCCGAGCGCATGGCTGTCATTGTGGGCGTAATGGTCGGCGACGCCCGAGGTGCGGGCATGGACGTCGGCGCCGCCCAGATCCTCGGCGCTCACGATCTCGCCGATCGCGGCCTTCACCAGCGGCGGGCCGGCCAGGAAGATCGTGCCCTGCTTGCGCACGATGACGGTCTCATCGCTCATCGCCGGCACGTAGGCGCCGCCCGCCGTGCACGAGCCCATGACCGCGGCGATCTGCGGGATGCCCTGCGCCGACATGTTGGCCTGGTTGTAGAAGATGCGGCCGAAATGGGTCTTGTCGGGGAACACCTCGGGCCATTGCGGCAGGTTGGCGCCGCCGGAATCGACCAGGTAGATGCAGGGCAGCCGGTTCTCCATCGCCACTTCCTGGGCGCGGAGATGCTTTTTCACCGTCATCGGATAGTAGGTGCCGCCCTTCACCGTCGCGTCGTTGCAGACGATCACGCATTCGACGCCGCTCACCCGGCCGACGCCGGTGATGACGCCCGAGCCCGGTGCCTCGTTGTCGTACATGTCCATCGCCGCCAAAGGCGACAACTCGAGGAACGGCGAGCCGGGATCGAGCAACGCCCGCACGCGCTCGCGCGGCAGGAGCTTGCCGCGCGCGACGTGGCGCTTGCGGGACTCCTCGCCGCCGCCCAGGCGGATCTTGTCGGTACGGCCCTTGAGGTCGGCGACCAGGGCGCGCATCGCCTCGGCGTTGCGCTTGAATGTGTCGGAGCGGGTGTCGACCTGGGAGGATAGGATCGTCATGCCGGGCCAAACTGCCCGGACGGTGCGCTAGGCGCAAGTCTTCCGGACCGTGCGTGTCTTGCGCGCCCGGGCGCGCGAGACACGCACGGTCCGGAAGATCACGGCAGCCGCGACAGCTTCCGCCAGTCGATGCTCTGGCCGATGAAGGCGCGCTGGTTGGCGAGCGCCGCGGCGAAGTCCGGATCGCGCTCGGCCTGTTCCTTTAGGACAATTTCGGACTTGGCGCGGAACACCTTCAGGAGGTCGGGCGACCACGACTTGATGACGACGCCTGAGGCCCGCAGCTTCTCCATCGCCGTGCCCTGCAGGTGCGGCGAGCGGCTCAGCATCCAGGCGATGTTGGCGCGGCAGGCGGTCTCGACCTGGATGCGCAGCATCGGCGACAGCGTCTCCCACTTGTCCTTGCGCATCAGGAAGTCGAGCACGGCCGAGGGCTGCTGCCAGCCCGGCATGTAGTACGGCAGGCCGAGCTTGTCGAAGCCGAGCGCGGCATCGATGGCGGGCGTCGACATCTCGCCGCCGTCGACCGTGCCCTGCTGCAGCTTGTAGAAGAACTCGCCCGGCGGCAGCGGCACCTGGGTGGCGCCCAGCTTTGCCACCACATCGCCGGCGTAGCGGCCAAAGCGCAGGCGCTGGCCCTTGAAGTCGGCCACGCTGTTGAGCTCTGTGCGGAACCAGCCGCCGCCCTTGGCGCCCTGGATGCCGCAGGGAATGCCGACGACGCCCAGCTTCTCGTAGGCTTCGCGATGGATGCGGCTGCCGTCGCCCTCGAGCATCCACGACGTCATGTCCTCGGGTCCCGGCCCGAACGGCACGGTGCCGAACACGCCGAACACTGGCGCCTTGGCAGCGGCATAGCCGGACCAGGTGAAGGCCGCTTCGAGGTCGCCCGCGATCACCGCATCGAGCATGTCGGCGGTCGGCGCGATGCGGCCAGGCTCGACGATCTTGATCGCCAGCGTGCCGCCGGAGGTGTGCTTTACAGTGCGGCTGAAGATCCGCACGCCCTCGCCCGAGCCCGGCAGGGCCGGGCTGAAAGCGGTTTGCATGTGAATGACGCGGGCGGCAATGGGCCCGAAATCCTTGGGCTTGTCGGCGGCAGCCTTGTCCTTGTCTTGAGCGACAGCAAGACCTGTCGCCGACAGCAGCGCTGCGGCGATGGCAACGACGACTAAAGTGTTACGGCGCACGACCGACCATCCGTCGCCCGGCTCCCCCTGTGCTCCCCAAAACCGCTTTTTGCGATCTTCTTACCTTCACACCGGCTGATAGTCGCACGGGGACGGCCCGGGAACAAGGGATCGCAGGACCCCTACAAAGCTGACAAGCCGCGGCCGATCAGGATGCGTTGCACGTCGCTGGTGCCCTCATAAATCTGGCAGACGCGAACGTCTCGCCAGATCTTCTCCACCAGGTAGTCCGATACGTATCCGTACCCGCCGTGGATCTGAATTGCGGCCGAGCACACCTCCTCGGCCATCTCCGACGCATATAGCTTGGCCATTGCGGCTTCGGTGAGGCATGGACGGCCGGCGTCGCGCAACGTTGCCGCATGCAGCACCATCTGGCGCGCCACCGTGACCTTGGTCGCCATGTCGGCCAGCCGGAACTGCACCGCCTGATGGTTGACGATCTTGGTGCCGAATGCCTCGCGCTCGCCGGCATAGGCGCGCGCGGCCTCGAAGGCGGCGCGCGCCATGCCGACGGCCTGGGCGGCAATGCCGATGCGGCCGGCTTCGAGGTTTGCCAGTGCGATGCGATAGCCCTCGCCTTCCAGGCCGAGCATGGCGTCGGCGCCGACGACGCAATCCTCGAAGGCGATCTGGCAGGTGTCGGACGACTTTTGCCCCAGTTTCTTCTCGATCGAGGCGACGCGGTAGCCCTGTGTCTTTGTTGGGACGATGAAGCAGGAGATGCCGCGCTTGGGTGCCGAGGGATCGGTGACGGCGAAGACCAGCGCCATGTCGGCGGTGCGGCCCGAGGTGATGAACTGCTTCACCCCGTTCAGCACCCAGCCGTTGCCGCGCCGCTCGGCGCGAGTCCTGAGGTTCGAGGCGTCAGAGCCGGCCTGCGGCTCGGTGAGGCAGAAGGCGCCCAGCATCTCGCCGCGCGCCAGCGGCTTCAGCCAGCGCTCCTTCTGCTCGGGCGAGCCGTAGGCCAGAAGCGCGGCGCAATCGGGCGAGTTGTTGACGCTCATGATCGTCGAAAGACCACCGTCAGCCGCTGCGATCTCCTCCAGCGCCAGCACATAGGACAGCATGCCGGCTTCGGCGCCGCCCCATTCGGCCGGCACGCACATGCCCATGAAGCCGAGCTGGCCCATCTCGCTCAGCAACGCGCGCGGGATCTCGCCCGCCGCCTCCCAGGCGCGGACATGCGGCGCCACCTTGTCCTGCGCAAAGGCGCGCGCGGTGTCGCGGATCAGGGTTTGTTCTTCGGTGAGCAGCATGGCGGGATCCTCATCGGGGCGCGGGCCTCCGGCCCGCTCATGATGCGGGCCGGTGGCCCGCGCTCCCTTAACGTCTGTGGCTCAACAGCCGCGAGCGCTGGCGCTGCCAGTCGCGGTCTTTGATCGACTGGCGCTTGTCGTGCGCCTGCTTGCCGGTGGCCAGGGCGATCTCGACCTTGGCGCGGCCGCGTGGGTTGAAATAGACCTGCAGCGGCACGACGGTGCGGCCCTGGCGCTGGATGGCGCCGATCAGCTTGTTGATCTGGGCGCGATGCAGCAGCAGTTTGCGCGGCCGGCGCGGCTCGTGATTGAAGCGGTTGCCCGAGGCGTAGATCGGGATGTTGGCATTGACCAGCCAGGCCTCGCCGCCCTCTTCCGTCACGTAGGATTCGGCGATCGTGCTGCGGCCGCCGCGCAGCGACTTCACCTCGGTGCCGGTCAATGCGAGCCCGGCCTCGAAGGTCTCCTCGATGAAGTAGTTGTGCCGCGCCTTGCGGTTCTGGGCCACTACCGTGCGGTCCAGCTCCGGTTTCTTTGCCAATGTGGTGTCCTCAACCTGTCATCCTGAGCGCAGCGAAGGATCTCATGGCGATTGCAAGCGGTGTGCTCGCGCTCACGCCATGAGGTCCTTCGCTGCGCTCAGGACGACAAATTAGTTGATCAGGCCGGCATGGACCATGGCGTCGCGCACCTGCTTCTTGGTGGCGTCGGTGCATTCGACCAGCGGCAGGCGCAGCTTGGCGCTGCACTGGCCGATCAGCTCAGCGCCGTACTTCACCGGCGCGGGGCTGGTCTCGACGAACAGCGCCTTGTGCAGCGGCATCAGCCGGTCCTGGATCTCGAACACCTTGTCGAGGTCGCGCTTCTTCCAGGCGTCGTGCATGTCGCCACAGAGCCGCGGCGCGATGTTGGCCGTTACCGAGATGCAGCCGTCGCCGCCTTGCGCCATGAAGCCCATGGCGCTGGCATCCTCGCCCGAGAGCTGCAGGAAGCCCTTCTTGGCCTTGAGCTTGGTCAAGGTCGGGCGCGCCATGTCGTAGCTCGCGTCCTTGATGCCGATGATGTTCTTGACCTGCGAGAGCCGCACCACGGTGTCGACCTGCATGTCGCCGCCGGTGCGCGGCGGCACGTTGTAGAGCAGGATCGGGATGTCGACGGCTTCGGCCACCGTCTTGAAATGCTGGAACAGGCCTTCCTGGGTCGGCTTGTTGTAGTAGGGCACGACCAGCATGGCGGCGTCGGCGCCGGCCTTCTTGGCGTGCTTGGTGAGCTCGATCGCCTCGTCGGTCGAGTTCGAGCCGGTGCCGGCGATCACCGGCACGCCGGTGCCCTTGGCGGCGGCGATGCAGATGTCGATCACCCGCTTGTGCTCTTCCATGGAGAGCGTCGGCGATTCGCCGGTGGTGCCGCACGGGACCAGCCCGTCGGTGCCTTCCTTGATCTGCCAGGCCACGAACTTCTCGAAGCCTTTCTCATCGACCGATCCGTTCTTGAACGGGGTGATCAGCGCGACGAGCGACCCGGTGAACATGGCTTTCCCCTCCGATTCTTCTTGGATCGGCCAGTCTAGGCTCCACCTCCTGTCCCGGCAAGGTGAGCAACTTGCCATTGTGATGCCGCAAGTCCCTGCCTACGATTCCTGGTGTGAAAAGCTCCCTCTACCCCCTCCTCGTGCTCGCTGCGTTGACCGCGGCGCAATCCGCCCATGCCCAACAGGGCGGCGTCACCATTCTGCGCGGCCAGAGCAGCGATCCATCGTCTTCCGGGCCGGCCAGCGGCACGCCCGATACCGGCGTGCGGCGCGTGCCCAACGGCGGGGCGACGGCTGCGCCGACGCCAGCCCCCAAACCTGCAATGCCGCCAAGCACCGCCGCCCAGCCGATCGGCGAAGGCACGGGCATGATCCCGCCGCCGGCGCCCAGCGAGACGGCTCAGGCGCTCGGCGGCTCGGCCAAGCCGTTGAGCCCGGCCGAGGCTGCCTCGCTCGCCGCCGCCCTCAAGGCTGTCGATGAAAGCCGCTGGGCCGACGCGCGTGCCGCCGTCGGCAACTTCCGCAACACGCTGCTCGACCGCTACGTCGACTGGAGCATCCTGCGAGTGGCGCCCAAGACCGAGGCCGGGTTCACCAACACTTGGCGCTTCCTGCGCGAGAGCCCCGATTGGCCCGAGCCCGAGGTGCTGCGCCGCCAGGCCGAGGATCGTATCGGTCCGGAGACGTCGCCGTCGGAAGTCTTCCGCTACTTCACGGCCTTCCCGCCGCTCACCAGCAGCGGCCACATGCGCCGCATGGAGGCGGCCCAGGCCGCAAGCCCCAACGACCTCAAGAAGTTCGCGAGCGACAGCTGGCGCAGCGCCACCTTCCGCAACGCCGACGAGAACGAGTTCCTGAACCGCTACGGCCATCTGCTGAGCGGCGAGGACCAGATCGCCCGCTTCGACCGCCTGATGCTCGAAGGCAAGGCGCCGGTCGCGCGCGAGCTTCTGGCCAAGCTGCCGCCCGACTACCAGCCGCTCGCCAACGCGCGTCTGGCGATGGCGACCAAAGCAGCCGATGCCGTGACCGTGCTGCGCGGCGTGCCGGCGGCCAAGCTCGACGATCCTGCGATCAAGCTCGAGCGCGCGCAGTGGATGCGCCGCACCGGCAGCCTCGACGACGCGAGAGCGCTTTTGGCCAAGCCGGTCGCCAACCAGAACGACGCGTGGTGGAACGAGCGCAACCAGGTCGCGCGCGACCTCCTGGCCGCCAGCCGTGCCGCCGACGCCTACGCCATCGTGGTGCCGCACGGCCTCACCCGCGGCGTCTCCTTCGCCGAGGCCGAGTTCCTGGCCGGATGGATCGCGCTGCGCCACCTCAAGAAGACGGCCGAGGCGCAAAAGCATTTCCAGACGCTGCACGACGGCGTTTCGACGGACATCTCCAAGAGCCGCGCCGCCTATTGGCTGGGTCGCACGCATGAGGCGGCCGGTCGCGCCAAGGAAGCCAACGACTGGTACGGCCGCGCCTCGTCGTTCGGCCAGACGTTCTATGGCCAGCTTGCCACGCGCAAGCTGCCGCGCACGGCTGCGCGCCTGCCGACGGATCCCGTCACCACGGATGCCGACCGCCAGTCGCTGGGCGGCCGCGAGCTGGTGACCATGGCGCGCTATCTCGGCCAGGCGGGCGACTTCGAGCGCACGCGGCCGTTCCTGCTGCGGCTCGCGCGCATGGTGACCGCGCCGGGCGAGACCGCGCTGCTGGGCCAGCTCGCCCTCGAGCTGAAGCGGCCCGACGTGGCGCTGACCGTGGCGCGGCGCGCGACCGAGAGCGGCGTCGTGCTGTTCGACACGGCTTTCCCGGTGGTCGATCTCGGCGGCACGGGTGCGGTCGAGCGGGCGCTGGCGCTCGCCGTGACGCGCCAGGAGAGCTCGTTCAACGCTGCCGCGGTCTCCTCTTCCGGCGCGCTCGGCCTGATGCAGCTCCTGCCGGGCACGGCGCGCGACGTCGCCGGCCGCTTGGGCGTGCCCTTCATCCAGGACAAGCTCACGCGCGATCCCGCCTACAACGTCCAGCTCGGCAGCCAGTACCTGACCGAGATGCTGGGCCGCTTCGGCGGCTCCTACGAGCTCGCCCTCGCCGCCTACAACGCCGGCCCCAACCGTGTGGCACGCTGGCTGGACACCATGGGCGATCCGCGCAACGGCAAGATCGACATGGTCGACTGGATCGAGATGATCCCCTTCCGCGAGACGCGCAACTACGTACAGCGCATCATGGAAGGCGTCGTCGTCTATCGCGACCGGCTGAACGGGCCGTTCCGGACGGTGCCGCCGGCCGTCGGACGATCGTAACTAGACGTTGGCGAATCCTCGACTTCACCACGCCAACAGAGAAAGCCCCGGCACGTCACGGTAGTCTTCGGTGTTGATGGTGACCAACGTTGCGCGATGGACCAGCGCCTGTGACGCGATCATTCGGTCAAGCAGCTTCCTGCGTGAATATCCAGCGCTCGCCACGATGGCACCGTAGGATCGGCGGCGACATCGTCGAACGCGATCGTCGGAATCGCCGCGAGGATCGCATCGAGTCGGGCTCGCCTGACCTGGACATGCTCCGGCTCCCGATAGACGCCACCTTCCAATTCGACTCTGGTGACGATCGACATCAACACGGCATCGTCGAGAGCGCCCACCTTCTCGGTGATCACGGGGTCGCCATCCCGAAGATGAATGGCGACATCAGTGTCGAGAAGAAAGGCCATCGCTCAGAGCCGATTCCGCTCGGGCAGATCTTCCTTGTCTCTCTGCTCGATGGTTGGTGGCGCCGGCAGCGACGCAGGCGCTTGATCATGGCGGCAATGGAGGTTGCCGCCGGGTAGATGGTCATGACGTCGCCGGAACGCACGACCACAAGGTCGGTGTCCTCTCCGAACGCCAAGTCCTTGGGTAACCGGATTGCTTCGCTGTTGCCGCTTCTGAAGGTACGAGTCCGGGCAATCGGCATGCTCAATACCTCGTATATCCGCGTATATACGACGGCAGTGCGCATTTTTCAAGAACGCTGCTACCGTTGAGCAATCTGCGCCAGCATCGGCTCGGCCAGCGGGCCCTTGTTCACCGCAGCAATCGCCGCCTCCAAGTGGTCGAGCGTCGAGTAGCCCACCAGCATGGTCGACACCGCGGGATGGGCGATCACGAAGCGCTCGGCAAGCTCGGTCAGGCTCGACGAGCCGCTGTCGCGCACCAGCGGCTCGAGCTCCTTGGCGCGCGCAACGTCGCCTGAAAAGTTGGGCGCCGAGCCGATGGGATCGACCGATTGCATGGCCAATGGATGGCGCTGCTCGGTGCCGGAGAGCGCGCCACCGGCCAGTGCGCGGATGATGATGGTGCCCATGTCGGCGGCCTTGGCCTTTTCCAGCAGTCGGCCGTAATCCTGGCCCGGTGCGCCCTTGGGCATGGCGCCGCCGGCGCTGGGATTGAGGGCGTTGTAGACGACCTGGACGGTGTCGAAGAGCTTCGAATCGATGGCCTGGTGCAGCGCCGCCGTCTCGCCGACGCCGCTGAAGCCGATGAAGCGCGTCTTGCCCGCCTTCTTGAGCTTCTCCAGCGCCGGGGCCACCTCGTTCAGCGCGATGTCGATGGCGAGCTTGTCGCCGGCATCCTTGGCGACCAGCGGATTGTGCAGCTGGAAGAGATCGACATGATCGCAGCCCATGCGGGAAAGGCTGTCGTTCATGCCCTGCTCGATCGCCTTGCCGGCATTGGCGCGATGCTCGGCCGACAACCGCACCTTGGTGCCGACGACGACATTGGCCTTCAAGGCCTTCAGCACGCGGCCGAGATTCTTCTCGGACTCGCCGTTGCCGTAGAGCGCGGCCGTGTCGAAATAGTTGATGCCGGCCTCGATGGCGCGCGCGATCGCGCGCTCCTGGTCGGCCGCCGCGCCCTTGGTGAACAGCCCGCCGACGGCGCCCGCGCCGTAGCCCAATACCGATACCTCCAGGCCCGTGCGGCCCAGCCTGCGCTTTTGCATGTGCGTTTCCTCTTTCTAGGTGTCGCGGCCGTCGACGTGGACCTTGCCCGTCTCGTTATCGACCACAACGTGGTTGTCATAATAGGTCACGGTCGGCCTGGCGCCGAATGCCGCTTCCATGCGCTTTTCCCAGTCCGGCGTATACCAGGCGCGGGCTGCGGCCTCCGATTGCCAGAGATAGACTCCGCCGCCGCCGGCCTCGCCGTTGAGATAGTACTTCTTCAATAGTCCCTTGGCGCCGAGCGCGGTGTAGGTTGGCGCCGACTTGGCGGCGGCTTCGACCGCCGCGTCACGCGGCCGCTTGGCCATGGGAATTTGAACGATGGCGATGAACATGCGTGTTAGCCTACGGTCAGACCCCGACCGGAGCAATTCATGACCGCGGCCCTAGCCGCCACCGAGCTATGCGTCTTCGACGCCTACGGCACGCTGTTCGACTTCAACTCGGCCGTCGCCCGCCATCGCGCCGCGATCGGCGCCAAGGCGGATGCCCTGGCCGACCTGTGGCGCGCCAAGCAGATCCAGTACACTTGGTTGCGCAACGGCATGGGCGCCTACGACAAATTCTGGCGGGTGACTGGCGAGGCGCTCGACCATTGCCTCGCCGTCCACGGCATCGCCGATGCCGGCGTGCGCGAGAAGCTGATGCGCGCCTATCTTGCGCTCGATTCCTTTCCCGAGGTGCCGGCGATGCTCGACAGGCTGAAGCGCGCCGGCAAGCGGCTCGCCATCCTGTCGAACGGCAATCCCGAGATGCTCGATCCCATGGTGAAGGCATCCGGGCTGGCCGACCGCTTCGAAGCGGTGCTGAGCGTCGACGAGGCAAAAGTGTTCAAGCCCGATGCGCGCGTCTATCGCCTGGTCGAGCAACGCTGCGGCGTGACGCCGGACAAGGTGTGCTTCCTGTCGTCCAACTGCTGGGACGCCCATGGCGCCGCGCACTTCGGCTTCAACACGGTGTGGGTCAACCGCGCCCGCGCACCCGACGACAACCTGCCCGGCGAGCCCGTGGCCGAAATCAACAACCTCTCTCAACTCCCTTCCCTACTCGGTGTTTCCTGATGTCCGCGTCCCCGACCTTCGACGATGTCTTGGCCGCCGCCCGCCGCCTCGAGGGCGTCGCCATCCGCACGCCGCTGCTCGAGAACACCCGCGTCAACGCGCGGCTGGGCGGGCGCCTGTTCATCAAGGCCGAGTGCCTGCAGCGCACTGGCTCGTTCAAGCTGCGCGGCGCCTACAATTTCCTGGCCTCGATGAGCGAGGCCGACCGCCAGAAGGGCGTCGTCGGCTGGTCGTCGGGCAACCACGCGCAGGGCCTCGCCGAGGCCGCGCGCCTGATGGGCATGAAGGCCACCATCGTCATGCCGGCCGATGCGCCGGCGCTCAAGATCGCCAACACCAAGGCCTCGGGCGCCGAGGTCGTGCTGCACGACCGCGTCAAGGACAGCCGCGAAGAGATCGGCATGGGCATCGCCAAGAAGACCGGCGCCACGGTCGTGCCGCCCTACGACCATCCCTGGATCCTGACCGGCCAGGGCACGGCGGGTCTGGAGATCGTCGAGCAGGCCAAGGCGCTGGGCGTCACCCTCGACGCCGTGGCCGCGCCCTGCTCGGGCGGCGGCCTGTCGACCGGCATCGCGCTTGCCGTGAAGGGGCTCAGCCCCGGCACCAGCGTGCATGCCGGCGAGCCCGCCGGCTTCGACGACCTTGCCCGCTCGTTGGCCAGCGGCAGCAAGCAGAAAAACGACAAGCTCTCCGGCTCGATCTGCGATGCCCTGCTCGCGCCGACGCCGGGCGACGTCACCTTTCCGCTCGCCCAGAAGCTGCTCGGTCCAGGACTGGTCGTCACCGACGACGAAGTGCTCGACGCCATGGAGACGGCGTTCCGCGAGTTCAAGCTGGTGGTCGAGCCGGGCGGCGCCGTGGCGCTCGCCGCCGCCCTCACCGGCAAGCTGCCGGTGAGAGGCCGTGCCGTCGCCGTCGTCTGCTCGGGCGGCAATGTCGACCATGAGACCTTCGAGAGAGCTCTGAAGCGGCGATCTTCATGAAGTTGTCGAATCGCGATCGCCGCGGTTGGCGTGTCTTCCTTTGGCTCAGCCTGGGGAGCGCCGTGATCAGCGCCTACTACGGCTTCCGCGTCGGCGAGATCGAGGGCACGCCGCTCACCGGTCTCGCCACGGGCATCGCAAGCTCACTCGCGATCGCCACGCCGATCATGCTGTTCGAGATGTGGGGCCAGCGGACGGGGATCGTGCGACGCCTGCGTCGCCTGCCGCTGGCGATCTACTTCGGCATCAGGGTCCTTTTCTATGTCGTCATCATCGTCGTCGGCCTCGTGGTGGCGCGTGTGCTGGTCGGATCGCAGCCATTCGCCTTCGACGAGATCTTCGAGGGCTCGTTCACCTTCGCCGTGGCCATGGTCGTTCTGACCAACATCGCCATCGAGATGGGCCACCTGCTGGGGTTCAGCACGCTCAAGAACCTTCTGACCGGCCGCTATGTGCGCCCCCGGCGCGAAGACCGGGTGTTCCTGCTGATCGACATGAAGAACTCCACCGGCGTCGCCGAGCGGCTCGGCCCGATCCGCTTCCACGAGCTCCTCAACGCCTTCTTCGACGATATCAGCGACGCCGCGCTCGAATGCGAGGCCGAGATTCACAAGTATGTCGGCGACGAAGCCATTCTCACCTGGCCCTCCGACCGTGCCGGACGCGACGGTGACGTGCTCGCCTGTCCTTTCGTCGCGCGCGATCTCATTGCCGCCGGCGCCGGCCGCTACCGACGGCGGTTCGGCGTCGAGCCCGAGTTCCGCGCCGCCTTGCATTGCGGCGAGATCGTCGCCGGCCAGATCGGCGACGTGCGCCGCGAGATCGCCTATGTCGGCGACACGCTGAACGTGGCGGCGCGGCTGCTCGAGGCCGCCAAGGAGCTGGGCCGCGACGTGCTGGTGTCGGCCGACCTGCTGGGCCGCGCGATCCTGCCGCCCGGGGTGGTCGCCGAGCCGCTGCCGACGCTCGACGTGCGCGGCCGCGAGGCGCCGCTCGGCATCGCGGCCCTCAGCCGGGCATCCTAGGCGGGCTTCCTCACCACCGGCGTCCTTGCCGGCCCACCTTTGAGGCGGTCGAGGATGCTGCCCAGGATACCCTTGGGCAGGAAGATGATGAACAGCACCAGCAGCACGCCATAGACCAGGTTGTCCCAGCCGACCGCCTTGGTGCCGAAGAAGATGCGTAAAAACTCGGCCAGCAGCAGCGTGATGATGGCGCCGACGGTGGGACCGAGCGCCACGTAGATGCCGCCGACCACGACGGCGAACACCATCTGCAGGGAGACCGCGATGCCGCTCACCGTGTCGGGCGAGATGAACATCTGGTACTGGCAGTAGAGCGCACCGGCGAGCGCCGTCATCAGGGCGCTGATCACCGTGATCCTGAGCTTCTCGGCCGTGACGTTGACGCCGGCCGCGGCCGCCGCGTCCTCGTCCTCCGAGATCGCCTCCATGGCATAGCGCGACATGCTGCGGTCGACCCAGTGCCAGATCAGCAGCCCGGACAGCCAGACGGCGAGCGCGATCAGGTACCACACGATCTTGTCGTCGAACTGCAGCGCCACGATGTGGCTGCCCTTGGTCCGCTCGGGCGTGTAGCCGAGCGAGCCGCCGGTCCAGTCGCGCGTCGCGGTGATGACCTGCAGCACGATGCCCGAGAGCGCCAGCGTCACCAGCGCGAAATAGTGGCCGGTGATGCGGAAGCGGAAACACGGATAGGCGACGACCAGCGCCAGTGCGCCGGCGCAGACGAGCGCGATCGGGATGCCGATCCACGGCGAGATGCCGAGATGATTCCATAGCAGCGCCGTCACATAGGCGCCGACGCCCATGAAGCCGCCATGGCCCAGCGACACCAGGCCGAAGCGGCCCATCATCGACCACGAGGTGTAGGCGAACGACCAGATCAGGATGAGGATCAGGATGTGCAGGTGATAGGGATCGCGATAGACGAAGGGCAGCGCGATCAGCGCCGCGACGCCGATCGGCCAGGCGAGGCGCGGGGTCATGGGCGCCTCGCCAGCAGACCGGCGGGGCGTACGAACATCATGACGATGAAGAAGCCGAAGGCCAGCACATAGCCCCATTCGAGGTCGGAGAAGAGCCCGCCCAGCGAGATGATCTCGGCGAACACGAAGGCCGCGACGAAGCCGCCGACGAAATTGCCCAACCCGCCCAGGACGCAGATCAGGAAGGTGATCGGTCCGAACGACAGGCCGACGAAGGGATGGACGTCGTACTGCAGCACCAGCAGGCAGGCCGCCAGGCCGGCCAGCGCGCCGCCCAGCGCCGAGGTGATGAGGTAGATCTTCTTCGTGTCGACGCCCATCAGCGCCATGATCTGGCGGTCCTGCGAGATCGCGCGGATGGCGGTGCCGGTGTAGGTGCGCGTCATGAAGAGGTAGACCACCACCATGCCGATCAGCGCCGCGCCGAAGGCGAGCAGCCGCGAGTAGCTGAAATGCATGTCGGCAAAAGCCAGCACCGGCAGGCGGATGCCGAGATTGCGGAAGTCGACGCCGAAGGCCACGGTGGCGAAGCTCTGCAGCACGAACAGCACGCCGCCGGTGGCGAGAAGCTGGTTGATCGGCGCGGCCGAGAGCAGCGGCGCGATCACCAGGTAGTGCAGCAGGGCGCCCAGGATCGCCACCAGCACGATCGCGAGCGGCGCAGCGAGGTAGTACGACAGGCCGTAGTACTGGACGAGGAAGTACATGCCGTACATGCCGATCATCACCAGCTCGGCGTAGCAGATCCACGTCACGTCGATGACGCCGAAGATCAGGTTCAGGCCGAGCGCCAGCAGGGCCAGCAACCCGCCCAGCAGGATGCCGTTCACCATCGCCTCGAGGAGGTAGATGTCGAAGATTTCGAGGAAGGATTGCATCAGCTTCTCCTCATCGGAGCGCGGACCTCCAGGTCCGCATCATGATCATGAGCGGACCTGGAGGTCCGCGCTCCGCATGACTCACACACCGAGATACGCCTGCTTGACCAGGTCGCTTGCCAGCATCTCCTCTGCGCTGCCGGTGGCGCGGATGGTGCCGGCCTCCAGGAGATAGGCGCGGTCGACGACCTTCAGGACCTGCTGCACGTTCTGCTCGACGATCAGCACGGTGAGCCCGCCCGAGCGGATGCGCCGGACCAGCTCGAAGACCTGCTGCACCACGACCGGCGCCAGGCCGGCCGACGGCTCGTCGAGCAGCAGGAGCTTGGGATCGCTCATCAGCGCGCGGCCGATGGCGCACATCTGCTGCTCGCCGCCCGACATGGTGCCGGCCATCTGGCTGCGGCGTTCCTTCAGGCGCGGGAAGAGATCGAACACGACCTCCAGCCGTTGCGCGAACTTGGCGCGCGCCTGCGGCATGTAGGCGCCCATCTTGAGGTTGTCCTCGACGGTGAGCCGCGGGAACAGGCGGCGGTTCTCCGGCACGTGGGCGATGCCAAGGCCAACGATGAGATGCGCCGGCGTGGCGACCACATCGGTGCCTTCCATCGCGATCGTGCCGCGCGTGGGGCGGATCAGGCCGGAGATGACGCGCATCAGCGTGGTCTTGCCGGCGCCGTTGGGACCGATCACGCCCACCGCCTCGCCCGCCTTGACCTCGAGGTTGACGCCGAACAGCGCCTGGAAGCTGCCGTAGCCCGCGTCGAGGGATTTCAGCTCGAGCATGTCAGCGCCGCTGCTCGGCCGCGGCCGCTTGGGTGGCGTGCGCGTCGGTGCCGAGATAGACCTCGATCACCTTGGGATCGCTGGAGACCGCGCTCGGCAGCCCCTCGCTGATCTTCTCGCCGTGATCCAGCACCATGACGCGATCGACCACGCGCATCAGCACGCCCATGATATGCTCGACCCAGATGATGGTGATGCCGAGCTCGTCGCGGATCTTGCGCAGCATGTCGGCCGCCTGGTCCATCTCGGCCTCGTCGAGGCCGCCCAGGCTCTCGTCGGCGAGCAGAAGCTTGGGCCCGGTGGCCAGCGCCTTGGCAAGCTCGAGCTTCTTGAGGCCCGCCGCGCCCAGCCCGTCGACCCGCGCACGGCGATCGGTCGGCAGGCCGACCATGGCGAGCGCGCGTTCGGCGGCCTCGTCGGCCCTCGCCCGATTGTGCCCGCCCTGGCCGTAGTAGCCCGCGAGCTCGACATTCTCGAAGATGGTGAGCCGGCGGAACGGACGCGGGATCTGGAAAGTCCGGCCGATGCCGCGATTGATGATGCGATGCGGCGGCAGGCCGCCGATCTCGTGCCCCTCGAAGACGATCGAGCCGGCCGAGGGCGGGAACGTGCCCGACAGCATGTTGAAGATCGTGCTCTTGCCCGAGCCATTGGGGCCGATCAGGCCGAGAATCTCGCCCTGATCGACCTTGAATGACACGTTGCTGACGGCTGTGAATCCGCCGAAACGCTTGACCAAACCCTCGACGACAAGCACAGCCGCAAGGCCTCCGTGTAAGCGTGTTCCTACTTGGCCGAGTACACCGTGCCGGCGGGGAATGGCAGGACGGCGTCGCGCTGCGCCTGGCTCTTCGGCCAGACCACGTAGGCCTTGTCGTCGACATACTGCACGACGACCGGCGCCGCCCGCAGGTTCTGCCCGGCGACCGGCGAGCCTTCGCCCGCGAACTTCGCGCCGAAGCCCAGCATGGTGCCGCCCTCCGGCACGTCGACCTCGAGGGCCGCCTTGCGCAGCGCGTCGGGATCGATGCCGCCGTGCTTCTTGATCGCCTTCGCCATTACCTCCGTGAAGAACAGGTAGGTGTTGGACGCCGCCATGCCGACATGGGCCGAGCGGAGCGTCGTGCCGGGCTTGGCCTTGTCGTACTCCTCGCCGACCATCTTGATGAGCGGCAGCAGCTTCTGGTCGAGCGCCTTCTGGTTGGTTTCCCAGATCGAGATCGGATCGACGTTGTAGAAGTAGTTCACGTCCTTGCCCAAGCCTTCCTTCAGCTTGGCGTAGACGCCGTAGCCCGCGCCATGGCCGATCAGGGCGCTGAACTTCAGCCCGCCCTCACGCGCCTGGCGGTGGAACAGGGTGATGTCCGGATTGTAGCCGGTGTGGAAGATGACGTCGGGCCGCGCGCGCTTGAGCTTGGTGACCAGCGCCGACAGGTCGGGCGCGGTCGCGGCGTAGCCTTCCTTCATCACGATGTTGAAGCCGGCCTTCTTGGCGCCGGCCTCGTTGCCCTTGGAGACGTCGACGCCGTAGGCGCCGTCCTCGTGGATGATCGCCACCCGCAGGTCCTTGGGCTCCTTGCCGAACTTCTCCTTGGCGTTCTTCTCGATGAAGTCCATCGACATTTCGCCGAACTGCGCGCCCGAGGGCTGGGCGCGGAACACGTACTTGAGATTGCGGTTCTCGAGCACCGCCGAGGAGATGCAGGTCGTGATCCACATGAACTTCTTGAGCTGCTCGACGCGCGCCGCCACCGGCACGCACTGCGCCGAGGAGTAGAAGCCCAGCACCATGTCGACCTTTTCCTGCTCGATCAGGCGCACGGCCTCATTGATGGCGACGTCGGGCTTGCTCTGGGCGTCGGCGTAGATCGCCTCGATCTTGTAGCCCTCGACACCGCCCTGCTTGATGAAGTTGTCGATCATGATCTTGGCGCCGAGGTAGTGCAGGTCCGACCCGCCGCCGGCGAGCGGCCCGGTCAGGTCGTAGACGACGCCGATCTTGATCTTCTTTTCCTGGGCTTGCGCGGAAACCGCCAGGCCCAAGGCTGCGATCGCAGCCACCGTCCCGCCCATAAGACGGGCGATCATGCCCATGGACATTCAAGTCCTCCCTAATGACGCTTGTTTGCGTTTCTCCCTCATCGCGCATCACACGGGGGGCGCCGGGAGATGTCAAGCGCTGCGGAGCGCGCCGCCACTCGTGGCGCGTCATGCTCTTTCGGGAGCGCGAAGGCCTCCGGCCTCGCTCATGCTGCATGATGCGGGCCAGAGGCCCGCGCTCCCAAGCTAAGACCGCCCCTCGCCTGGCGTCAGGATGTCGAACATCAGCGGGTTGGGCGCCAGCTCGACGACGGTGAACAGCAGAGCGAGCCGTGAAGGATCGCCCTCCATCGTGAGCTTGCCCGCCTGCATCGCCTGAGGCGCCGTGAGTTTGCCGAGCACCATGGCATCGAGCGTGTCGCGCGTGGTGACGACCGAGGCCGTGGCCTTGTCCGACCATTCTCCCAGGCGATACGTCAGGGTGGAATGCTTGAGGGTCAGCGCCAGTTTCTCGTCGCGATCGGTGAACTGCCAGTTGATCACCATCGACTGGCCGGCCGCCTTCGCCGGGTCGAGCCGAATCGCCATCAGGTCGAAGAAGATGTCGGACGACAGGCCGGCCAGCGTGTCGGCGCCGATGGCGATGCGCACTGGCAGCTGGAACACGCCATGGCGCAATTCCTGGGCGCCGTAGAGGAAGGCGTTGCGCCAGGTTGCCGATTCGGCCTGGTATCCCATCTGCTCCAGCGCATCGGCGCACAGCGCCCGCGCCTCGATGTTCTTGGGCTCGGCGTAGACGACCTCCTTCATGACCTGCGCCACCCAGCGGTACTCGCCCTTGGCGAAATCGGCCTTGGCGCGCGCGATGGCTGCCGACGCGCCGCCCATGTATTCGACGAACTTGGCGGCGGCGCGCGCTGGCGGCAGCGGCTGGAGGTTGCAGGGGTTGCCGTCGTACCAGGAGAGATAGCGCTGGTAGACCGCCTTCACGTTGTGGCTGACCGAGCCGTAGTAGCCGCGCACCGTCCAGCGCTCGGCGAGGCCCGGCGGCAGGTCGATCGCTTCGGCGATCTCGGCCGGGCGCCAGCCCTTGTTCATCAGCCGCAAGGTCTGGTCGTGGATGTGCTTGTAGAGGTCGCGCTGCGATTCGAGATGATCGAGGACGGCCTCGCGGCCCCACACCGGCCAATGATGCTGGCCGATCATGACGTCGGTCTGCGGGCCATACATCGCGATGGCATCACCGATATACTTGGCCCAAATGCGCGGATCGCGCGCGACGGCGCCGCGCAACGGGATGAAGTTGTGCAGCAGCGGGCAGGCATTCTCCGCCATGTTGAGCACGCCGAGTTGCGGATAGAACATGTGCATCTCGGCCGGCGCCTCGGTCTCGGGCGCGAGCTGGAAGACGATCCTGATGCCGTCGATCGTGTGCTCCTCGACCGGCTGGACGATGCTCATGGTCGGCGCGATCAGGCCGGTCGAGCCGCGCGCGATGCCCTTGCCCAGGCCGGCATCGACCTGGCCGCGCGGGCCGCGCGGCAGCATGGTGCCGAACTGGAACTGCGCGCGGCGCCCCATCGGCAAGCCGGCCAGCACGTTCTCGCCCGACACCGCCTCCATGAAGCCGTCGGGCGCGATCACCGCGACCTTGCCCGCCTTGACGTCGGCCTCGTCGATCACGCCGCGCACGCCGCCGTAGTGGTCGACGTGGCTGTGGGTGTAGATCACCGCGACCACCGGCTTCTTCGGCCGATGCGTGTAGTAGTGCGCGAGGCCAGCGCGGGCGACTTCGGCGGTGGTCAGCGGATCGATCAGGATCAGGCCGGTGTCGCCTTCGATCACCGTCATGTTGGCGATGTCGAAGCCGCGCAGCTGGTAGAGCCGGTCGGTGACCTTGAACAGGCCGTTGGCCATGTTGAGCCGCGCCATGCGCCACAGGCTGGGGTTGACGGTAGCCGGCGCCAGCTCGCCGTCGATGAAGGCGTATTCGCCGAGGTTCCACAGCACCGTGCCGCTCGCCGCCTTCACCATGCCGTCAGGTACCGGCGAGATCAGGCCGCGCTTGGCCGCCGCGAAGTCGCTTTGTTCGGCAAAGGGCAGCCTGGCCGCCATCGCCGCATTGGCGGCCTTGGTGGCGGGCTCGGCGTCGCGGGCGACGTCGAGATGCGATGCCGGAACGGGAACGGCCGAAGCGCTCGCCATTTCTCTCTTCCCCCATTGAGCGTCCCGGCGCACTTTGCGGGTCCACCATGGCCACGCGCAAGCTCTCCCTCGCCGTCATCCGGCGCACGGTTTCTGCCCTGCCCGGCGTCGAGGAAGGCACGTCCTACGGCACACCAGCCTGGCGCCATAAGGGCAAGCTCTTGGCCAGGCTGCACCAGGACGGCCGGTCGATCGTGCTGAAGATTGGCGACGAGACGCGCGATCACCTGCTGCAGGCTGACCCTGAGACCTTTTTCGTCACCGACCATTACATCGGCTATCCGATGGTGCTGGCCCACCTCGACCGGCTGAGCGCCGCGGACCTGAAGAAGCTACTGCAGCGCGCGATCGCAACAACCGACGTCAAGAAGCGCGCCTAGGCACCGATGAAATCCGGCCGTCGCACCCCAGGCATCGAATCGTAAGCCCTGGCAAAAGTCTGCTCCGGCGTTTGCGCCACACCGCTATCGAAATAGATCGCCTTCAGCCACAATGCCGCTTGGACCAAGTCTCCTCCCCCCTCGCAGAACCTGGGGAGCATGTTCGCATTCAGCATCTCCCGACCACGAGAAACAAAGGCCTGATCGCGAGTCCCGCGATCGACAAGGTGCCGACAGGCCCAGTGGCCGAAACGGACAGGAGAAGTCGCCGCTTCCATGGGCGTCTTCATTCCAGCAGCCTCATAGATTTTGAGCCCGATCAACGGCGCATCGGCTGCGAGCGCCAGTGCAAGATGGTCGTCCATGTAGTTGCGACGACTGGCGCGCGCTTGATCCGCCAACGCGGGGCTTGCCAGCTCCAGAACCTGCCAATCCGCGGCAGCAGCGGCTGTCAGCTCGGAGAATGAGCGGCTGCCTCGACAGAGCCACTTGCACAGTCCAAGTGCCTGACGCCAATCGTGCACTGAATCCAGCCAGCCTTCATAGGTGAATCCTTGCTCTGTGTAGATCACGAGATCCGGCTCTGGCTCGCTCTCCATCCAGGCGACGTGCTTCTCCACTAGCGGCCTGAGTTCCGTCGAGAGCCCGACAAGATAGCCGTTGACAAATTCGCCGGACCGCCCGGCCGAGTACGAGACGCGAGCAAAGTGTGCAACGCCCGGCGGCCTGTGATCATCGGGCTCGGGTGGCTTGCTATCGATCGCGTATTTGAGACGAACCTCCAGCCAAAAATTGCGGATTTCTATCGGATCGAATGGGAGCAGCATCGACTTCACCTCCGTTGTCCCGTGGGAAGGCCCTTTCGGACAGCTTCGAAGTACCCATCGTAGGCATTGCCTGTGCCGACGGTGCAGATGTTGTAGTTGCCATCATTCAATTCTTTCAGCGCTTGGACAGCGGCATCCGGGGTCACTGCGCGTGCGCGCATGGCGCTCCACACATATTCTTGTGCAAGCTGGTATTTGAGTGTCGCTTTGCTGGCCATGGCCGGTCCGACCCGCCGTGCTCCGGTGCGCGACTTGGAGTCCCATTCCATGAGTCGAACGTCGGGTCCAATCGTGAGAACGTCCGGACCGTGATCTCCAGCTGGATTTCCGTAGTGAACGAACTTCTCGTAAGGAACTGCCTTCTCGATGCGGTTCTTGAGTTCGAGTTCTCCTTTGAAGCCGTTCAAGTGTCGCAAGTAGTCGGGGCTGTAGTCGTAACCGCCTTTGGGTGATGGAAAGCCCGGCGCCACACGAATACCCGTGGCGGTCTCGATGCCTCCACGCCCGTCGTAATGTACAGGTGGTGCCGGTTGTCCCGGCGTTGCTCGGACAGCGCGGCACGCGAGCACGCGCTCCTCTTCAGGATCGCGTTGCTTCGCTTCTTCGAGGACCTTGGCGTCTATCCTGCTTGGCGCCAGAGATTCAGTCGCCGGAGGGTTGCCGATGCCGGGCTTGTTGGCTTCCCCTGCGCCGGAGGCAGTATTGGCCGGTGGCGGTGGCAGCGGCGCGCCATCCTTCGGCAATTGCGCCATCGCACTGGCGCCAGCGTCCTTTGATTCTACCGGCGCACTCCGTCCAAGCGCTCGGTTCAGTTGCTCGTGATTGATGACAGTGTTGGCGCTGCCGTCGCTGCCTACGACCTGCTGGGCTTCGACTGGCAAGGTCTCCCATTTCGCGCCGATGCCGGTGCCGAGTAAGCCGTTGTGGACACGTCGCTCGATCTCCACGGTCCGCTGACCGGGGCGGACGCGGGCGCGCAGGCCATCGCCGAGCTCGGTGGTCTCCGACTGCGTGTTGGTTGGAATGAACAGGAAGGGCAATGCGCCAGCGGCAGCAGATCCAGCGCCCACCACGGCAGGAGCAGCGCGCGCCATAAGCCCCGCAAGATCGACGGCCGCGCCGGCGCTCGCCGGAACGGCGATGGACGCGGCCGAAGTGGTCGACAGCGGTGCACCAGCTGGCGGGGCTGGCACGACATCCGAGGAAGTCACGCCATTGCTTCCGGCAACGTCGTTCGGCTGCTCTTGCGGTTCAAGGGGCGCGAACGCTCCCGCCATCAGCCTGACCTTGGCGCCCGGCTCATCGGTCCGCACCGAACCGTCTGGATTCAGTCGGAAGCCCGGAACCTCATCGGTCGGTGCGCGAAGCCAAGGCCAGTGTGGCTCGGATCCGCCCTCGAAGACGGTGTTGGGGCCGGTTGACCGCTCCCACCAGGGGTATGACGCGGGTTCTGTGGTGGGTGGGGCGCTGTCCGGCGCAGGCTGAGCCGTGGGTGCCGCCGGCGGCTGCCACCGAGCCAGACCAGGTAGACCATCGGGCGCAACATCGATCGGGCGCACCCGAAAACCAGGTAGATCGTCCGGCGACGGTCGGAAGCGTAGCCAGGGCGAGAGCGGATCGAACCCGAAATTGGACATAAACGCTCCGGCTTCTGTGGCAGGCGGGGCGCTGTCCGGCGCAGGCTCGGGCATGGGTGTCGCAGGCGGCTGCCACCCAGCCAGACCAGGCACGCCGTCGGGCGCAACATCAACCGGGCGCACCCGAAAACCGGGCAGATCTTCCGGCGGCGGGCGGAAACGTAGCCACGGCGACAGAGGATCGAACCCGAAATTGGACATGAACGTCTCCTTGAAGTGGCGCTGACCGGACTGGCGTCTCAGATATATAACTATAGTGCTTCAATGTCAAGCACTATAGTTATTCAATCGACGCTGCGCACTTCTCTGGGAGGGAGACGACTCCTCAGCGGAAACTGTTACAGCTTGTCAGCTTGGTCGGACTGGGCGACGAAAGAACCGGGTCAGCTTTCGACCTTGATGCCATTGTCCTTGACCACCTTGGTCCAGCGCTCGGTCTCGAACTTCAGCTTCTCGAGATAGGCCTCGGGCGTGCTGCCGGTGGTGAAGTAGCCGAGGTCGGCGAACCTCTTCTTCACCTCGGGATCGGCGATGATCTGGCGGACCAGCCCGTTCAGCCTCTCGACGATCGGCCGCGGCACGCCGGCTGGCGCCACCACGCCGAAGAACACTGCGCTCACCATGTCCGGCATGCCGAGCTCGACCACCGTGGGCACATCCGGGCACACCGGCGAACGTTCGGTCGAGGAAACGACCAGGCCCTTCATGCGCCCGGCCTTGACGTGATTGCCGGTCGGCAGCACGACGTCGCAGATCATCGGCACGTGGCCCGCCAGCACGTCGCGAATGGCGTCAGCCGCGCCCTTGTAGGCCACGACCTCCATGTTGAGCTTGTTGCGGGTCTTGAACAGCTCCATCCAGAGATGAGGCTGATTGCCGATGCCCGAGGTGGCGAAGCGCACCTTCTGCGGCTGCTTGTTCACCCATTCGGCGAACTCGGCCCAGTTCTTTGCCGGCACGTCGTTGTTGTAGGCGATCAGGTCGGGGATGTCGGCCAGCGTCGAGATCGGCTGGAAGTCCTTCAAGGGCTCATAGGGCTGCTTCAGCCCGAGCGCGGCGTTGGTCGCCAGCGTCGTCGTGCCCAGCAGCAGGGTCTGGCCGTCGGGCTTGGACTTGGCCACCAGCTCCATGCCGATGATGGTGTTGCCGCCGCCGCGGTTCTCGACGATCACCTGCTGGCCGAGCAGCGCCGTCATCTTCTCGGCGACCAGGCGGCCCGCCGTGTCGGTGGCGCCGCCCGGGATGTACGGCACCACGATCTTCACCGGCCCGTTCGGCCAAGCCTGCGCGCGCACCGCCGAAGCGCCGGCGATGGCGAAGCCGGCAGTCCCTGCCAGCACGGTGCGCCTCTTGAGCATTCCGACCTTCCAGCTTCTTGGTTGGCTGAAAGGATCGCAAAGCACCGGCGGCCGCACAATGCACGGCCAGGTTATCGTTTTACTCTGCGGGCTTCAGCGCCGCCTTGCTCATGTCGCGCTCGCCAGGAGCATCGAGATGGCGCAGAAGTCCAGGAAAGCACAGCCCGCCAGCACCATCAGCACGACCAGGAAGCCGCAGGACTATTTCGCGATCAACGCGGACTACCGCAGCTGAGGCCGGCTTGCATGCGTTGCGAGGTGATAGTCGATGTACTTGCGCTGGGTGGCGATTTGATCAGCCAAATACCTGGCATCGTGCCACACGCCCCAGATGAACGAGGAGCCACGTCGCGACTGCCAGGGCAGGCCGAGGAAATACAGGCCCGGCTCCGCCGAGACGCCACGCTGATGTCTCGGCCTGCCGTCCTCGTTGAAAATATCAAGCTCTATCCAGCTGTAGTCAGCAACAAATCCCGTCGCCCAGATGATGGTGGTGATTCCCGTTTGCGCCAGATCGAGCACTGAGATGGGATTGGCTATGCAATCGGAGTCTGGCCCGATGGCCCTTGCCTCCGCCTCTTCCGGGAGGTCGAGACCGTTGCGGACGACATATGTGTCAGCTTCATCCAGCAGGGAGTGGAGGTTCAGGTCGCCCCGTTCGAGATTGTCGACAAGGTCCGACGCGAAGCTGATCGCGCCATCGGCGCAGGCTTCCGTCCGCCCGACCAGAATCATTCCCCGCGCTGCAAGACGCCGAAAGTCGATCGTATGGCCGCCGCGTACACCGCTCACGGCGATCGTCACGTGTTCCCTGCCCGGCTCTCGAGCGACAGCGTCCCATTTGCCCAGAACACCGAGCCACCAGCAGTAGTCGCGACCGCGATAGGCGCGCGGCGGACGGTCGTGCGGGCCGATCGAGAGGTAGACGCGCCGTCCGGACTCAAGCAGTTCTTCCGCGATCTGGGTACCTGAGGAACCGGATCCCACGACGAGGATCGCTCCTTCGGGCAGCTGGGCCGGATTGCGGTAGCCTGTGGAGTGCATTTGCACCACTCGGGCTTGCCGGGGAACCAACTCAGGAACAACGGGGCGCTGGAAGGAGCCGGTTGCCGCGACGACGCTGTTGGCCTCGATCACGCCTGTGGAGGTTTCGACACGGAAGCCGGGACGACCGATCCTTCTTTCGACCTTCAGGACTTCGACACCGCACCGGATGGGGGCCGAGATCTTCTTGGCATAGGCGACGAAATAGTCCGCCACCGTTTCCTTGGGCGCGAAATCGTCTGGACCGACATTCCGGTCGACATCAGAAAATGCGAGACCCGGAAAGCGATCGTGCCAAGCCGGGCCGTTCGCGACCAGCGAGTCCCATCGTTCCGAGCGCCAGCGTTCGGCGATCCGATGCCGCTCGACGACGATATGAGGTACGCCCGCCTGGCTCAGATGCTCGCTCATGGCCAGCCCCGCCTGGCCTCCACCCACGACAAGCGTGTCTATCTCTTCAACTGACATTGTCGCCATACCGAGAATGTGTGCGTACCGATGTACCGTACCAATATGCCTTTGTTCTCGGCAGGACGATTCTCGGGCGATGCCTGCGTCTCAATGCGCCCGTTCAGACCCAAAGAGGCGACTCGGGCAATCGACGGCGCGGTCTTCCGTTTGTCGCAGCTTTGAAGTCGTAGTGGTTCGATTACTCGGCGGGCTTCAGGCGTCGCCTTGCCCATCTCGTGCTCGGAGGGCAGCAGCGAGATGGCGCAGAAGCCCAGGAACGCACAGCCCGCCAGCACCATCAGCAGCACCGGGAAGCCGGCGGCCTTCACCACCGGGCCGATCAGCGCCACGACGACGGAGCTGACGCCAAAGCCGATCGCGAGCCGCGCCCCGGTGACGCGGCTGCGCATGCGGTCGTCGATGTACTTCACGATCATGGCGTCGGTGAACGGGATGGCGCCGAACACCAGCAGCATGAAGCCGATCGCCGTGACGAACAGCGCCCAGTCCGTGACCTGCGAGGCGATCAGGAACAATGGCACCTGCAGGAGCACGATCGGCACGTAGATGTTCTTCAGCGGATAGCGGTCGATCAGCTTGCCGACCACGAGCTGGGCCAGCGAGGCCAGCGAGAAGATCACGAACAGCATGATGGCGAGCTCGGCCGGATCCTGCACCGCGCCTTTCACGCGCTCGCGCAACAGCTCGCCGTTACCGTTGGTCGTGAAGTTGAAGATGATGCTGCCGGTCACCGCCGTGAAGGTCATGATGGCGAACACGCGCGCCATCACCGCCGGCGGCAGGTCGATCATCTTCTGCTTGCGCTTGGCCGGCGCCTCTTCCTCGCGCGGCACCAGGGCCACGAAGGCCACGGCACACACCAGGCAGATCACGCCCGGGATGACGAAGGCCATCTGCCAGCCGAAGCGCTGGGCGATGTAGACCGACACACCCGCGGCGATGGCGATGCCCATGTTGCCGGCGAGACCGTTCACGCCGATGGTGAAGCCGTAGTTCCTGGCCTTCTGGACCAGCATCGGTATGCCGACCGGATGGTAGATCGAGGCGAAGGCGCCCATCAGGGTCAGCGCCGCGCCGATCTGCCATTTGTTGCTGCACAGCGCGATGACCAGCGCCGACACGCCCATGCCGGCGAAGAAGATCACCATCATGATCCAGCGGCCCCACAGGTCGCCCAGCCGGCCGCTCACGATCGAGCCCACGCCGAACATGAAGAGCGCGCCGTAGTTGAACGGCGTGAGCTCGGTCCATTCGACGCCCCACACGCCGGCGATCACGCCCCAGGTGTAGGCGAACACCACGATGATCCAGTGGTCCATGGCGTGGCCGATGTTGAGCAGGATCGCGGTCGGACTGCTGTGACTCATACGCGTTTCCTCCGACCGTCAGAGTAGGCATGGCGGTCCTGTCTGTCTTGCGCTAGGCTGCCAACTTATGTCGCGAAAGAGACAAACCGCCCCCAGGCGGTCCACCGACCCGCTCGACTATCAGCGCGTGCCGCGCGCCGTCGCGGCCATGCCCAAGGACTTCGCCTCGGGCTTCGAAGTGCTGCCGCACGTCCACGAGCGCGCCCAGCTCATCTACGCCACCGTCGGCGCGATGCGGGTTTCGACCGACGACGGCATGTGGATGGTGCCGCCGCAGCGGGCGCTGTGGATGCCGGCCGGCGTGCGCCACAGCATCGTCATGCTGAGCGACCTCACCATGCGGACGCTCTACCTGCGCGAAGATGCAGCCGCGTTCATGCCCGAGGTCTGCCGTGTGCTGCCGGTGTCGCCGCTGTTGCGCGAGCTGATCGTGCGCGCGACCGAGCTGCCCCTGGACTACGACGAGCATGGGCCCGCCGGACACGTCGTTGCGCTGATCATTGCCGAGTTGCGCGGATTGCAGTCCCTGCCCCTGCAGCTGCCGACGCCCAGCGATCCCAGGCTGCGCGCCCTTTGCCAGGCGCTGCTCGATGCGCCGGGCGATCCGCGCACGCTGGATGAATGGGCGGCGACGCTCAACGCCAGCGCCCGCACCCTGGCGCGGCATTTCCAGAGCGAAACCGGCCTTTCGTTCGGGGCCTGGCGCCAGCAGGCGCGGGTGCTGGAGGCAATGGGCCGGCTCGGGAACGGCGCCCCAGTGACGCAGGTGGCGCTCGATCTGGGCTACGACAGCGTTAGTGCTTTCAGCGCGATGTTCCGGCGCGCTGCCGGCGCTTCGCCGAGTGCCTATCGCAATCGCCCTTAAAAAGCCATGCGGAGGCTGTGGATTTGTTGTTTCGCCCCAAGCGGTTAGCGCACAAGGTTCTTGACGTGACCATCCCGAATTTACCCAATGCGCGACCCTTTTGGGCTATGCTCTGAACTGTCATTTACCCGGCCGCGGACCGGCGCCTGGAGTTGCTGTTGAAGCCGACCGACATCAAGAATCCCGACTACTTTCACAAGGTCGTCGACTGCCAGTGGGCCTGCCCCGCCCATACCCCGGTCCCCGAGTACATCCGCCTGATCGCCCACGGTCGGTACTCCGACGCGTACATGATCAACTGGAAGTCCAACGTCTTCCCGGGGATCCTGGGCCGCACCTGCGACAGACCGTGTGAACCCGCCTGCCGGCGCAGCCGCGTCGAGGACGAGCACCTGGTCAAGGGCAAGAAGGAGCCGGTCGCGATCTGCCGCCTCAAGCGCGTCGCCGCCGACTATAAGGACGACGAAGGCATCAAGGCTGCGATGCCCAAGGCGCCGGACAAGAACGGCAAGCGCATCGCCTGCATCGGCGGCGGGCCCGCCTCGCTCACCGTGGCGCGCGATCTCGCCGTGCTGGGCTACGAGATCGTGATCTACGACCAGGATCCCAAGCTCGGCGGCTTCATCCGCACCCAGATCCCGCACTTCCGTCTGCCCGAGTCGGTGATCGACGAGGAAGTCGGCTACATCACCGGCATCGGCAACATCGAGTTCCGCCATCAGAAGATCGATTCGATGAAGGCGGTGCTGGCCGAAGGCTACGACGCGGTGTTCGTGGGCTCGGGCGCGCCGCGCGGCCGCGACCTCGACGTGCCCGGCCGCAAGGAAGCCGCGGCGAACATCCATATCGGCCTCGACTGGCTGTCGTCGGTCTCGTTCGGCCACATCACCAAGGTCGGCAAGCGCGTGATCGTGCTGGGCGGCGGCAACACGGCGATGGACTGCTGCCGCACCGCGCGCCGTCTCGGCGGCGACGACGTCAAGGTGATCGTCCGCTCCGGCTTCGACGAGATGAAGGCGTCTCCCTGGGAAAAGGAAGACGCCATGGGCGAGGACATCCCCATCCTCAACATGCTGGTGCCGAAGGCAGTCACGCACGACAACGGCAAGATCACCGGCGTGATGTTCGAGAAGGTGGAGGCCGAATACGACTCCAAGGGCCGCCGCTCCCTGGTCCCGTCGGGCGAGCCCGACGAGCACTACGAATGCGACGACGTGCTGGTGGCGATCGGCCAGGAGAACGCCTTCCCCTGGATCGAGCAGGACGCCGGCATCGAGTTCGACAAGTGGGGCCTGCCCAAGCTCAACGAGGCGACCCTGCAGAGCACCCAGCCGAAGGTCTTCTTCGGCGGCGACGCAGCCTTCGGTCCCAAGAACATCATCTGGGCAGCCGCGCACGGCCACGACGCGGCGATCTCGATCCACAAGATGCTGATCGGCGAGAAGGTCGAGGAGCGCCCCGCGCCGGGCGTCAACATCGTCAGCCAGAAGATGGGCATCCACGAGTGGAGCTACGACAACGCTCCGACCAACGACCACCGCTTCAAGGTCCCGCACCGCGCCAAGGCCGAGGCGCTGAAGGACATCATGGCCGAGGTCGAGCTGGGCTTCGATCCCAAGCTCGCCTTCGAGGAGGCCCAGCGCTGCCTGAACTGCGACGTGCAGACGGTGTTCGCCGGCACGCTCTGCATCGAGTGCGACGCCTGCGTCGACATCTGCCCGATGGACTGCATCACCTTCACCGAGAACGGCGAGGAGAAAGGAGTCCGCGCAGCGGCTGAACGCGCCGGCGGTCAACCCGACCCAGGATCTCTATATCGGCAACGACCTCAAGACCGGCCGCATCATGGTCAAGGACGAGGACGTCTGCCTGCATTGCGGGCTGTGCGCCGAGCGCTGCCCGACCGGCGCGTGGGACATGCGCAAGTACTACATGGAAATGGCTCAAGCGGAGCACGCATGCCACAAGCACTAGCCGCCGTTAACGACTTCGTCGTAAAGTTCGCGAACGTCAACGGTTCCGGATCGGCTTCCGCCAACGAGTTGTTCGCCCGTGCGATCCTGCGCATGGGCGTGCCGGTCAGCCCGCGCAACATCTTCCCGTCGAACATCCAGGGCCTGCCGACGTGGTACGAGGTGCGGGTCACCGAGAAGGGCTATCTCGGCCGGCGCGGCGGCGTCGACATGATGGTCGCCATGAACCCGCAGACCTGGGCCGAGGACGTCAAGGAGATCGAGCCCGGCGGCTACCTGTTCTACGACAGCACCAAGCCGATGCCGTCATCGATGTTCCGCGAAGACATCAACATCGTCGGCGTGCCGCTGACGGCCATCACCAACGCCACCTACACCGACGCCCGCCAGCGCCAGCTCTTCAAGAACATCATCTATGTCGGCGCGCTGTCGATCCTGCTCGACATCGATCCCGAGGAGATCAAGAAGCTGTTCGGCGAGCAGTTCAAGGGCAAGGAGAAGCTGCTCGATTCCAACGTCAAGGCGCTGAACCTCGGCCGCGACTGGGCCACCCAGCACATCGAGCCCGGCACGGTGAAGCTGAAGGTCAAGCGCGCCAACAACGTCGGCAACCGCATCTTCGTCGAAGGCAACAATGCCGCCGCGCTGGGCGCGGTCTATGGCGGCGCCACGGTATGCGCCTGGTATCCCATCACGCCCTCCTCCTCGCTGGCCGAGGCCTTCCAGGCCCATTGCAAGCGGCTGCGCCACGACAAGGAGACCGGCAAGGCCAAGTACGCCATCGTCCAGGCCGAGGACGAGCTCGCCTCGATCGGCATCGTGATCGGCGCCGGCTGGAACGGCTCGCGCGCCTTCACCAGCACCTCGGGTCCGGGCATCTCGCTGATGACCGAGTTCATCGGCCTCGCCTCCTTCGCCGAGGTGCCGGCCGTGATCGTGAACGTGCAGCGCGGCGGTCCGTCGACCGGCATGCCGACACGCACCCAGCAGTCGGACCTGCTCAGCTGCGCCTACGCTTCCAACGGCGACACCAAGCACGTGCTGCTGTTCCCGGAAGATCCGAAGGAGTGCTTCGACTTCACCGCCGACGCGCTCGACCTCGCCGACCGGCTGCAGACGCCGGTGTTCGTCATGACCGACCTCGACATCGGCATGAACCACCGCCTGTGCGAGCCCTTCGTAGTGGGACGACAAGCGCGTCTTGGACCGCGGCAAGATCATGACGGCGGAAGACCTCGACGCCGGCAAGACGTTCGGCCGCTACCTCGACGTCGACGGCGACGGCATCCCCTTCCGCACCTATCCCGGCACGCACCCGACCAAGGGCTCCTACTTCACCCGCGGCACGACCAAGGACGAGTTCGCGCGCTACTCCGAGGAAGGCGCCGTCTATGTGCGCAACATGGAGCGGCTGCAGAAGAAGTTCGCCACGGCCGCCAGGATCGCGCCGCAGCCGCTGCGCTATTCCTCGCCCAAGGCGACGCGCTACGGCGTGATCTATGTCGGCTCGACCAGCCCGGCGATGGCCGAGGCGCTGGACCATCTCGAGGAGGCCGGCAACCACGTCAATGCGCTGCGCGTGCGCGCCTTCCCCTTCGCCCAGTCGGTCGAGGACTTCATCCACGAGCACGACCGCGTGTTCGTGGTCGAGCAGAACCGCGACGGCCAGCTCCGCTCCATGATCATGAACGAGTTCACGCTCGACGCGCGCAAGCTCGTTCCCGTGCTGCACTACGACGGCACCCCCATCACCGCGCGCTTCATCGCGACCGACATCGCCAAGAAGCTCGCCCAGTTCAAAGTCGTTCCCTTCGAGAAGGCGGCGTCATGACCTACATCGCCAAGCCCAAGCTGCATCACCCGTCGCTGGTCAAGAACAAGGCCGGCTACACCCGCCGCGACTATGAGGGCGCTGTCTCGACCTTGTGCGCCGGCTGCGGCCACGATTCGATCAGCGCCGCCATCATCCAGGCCTGCTACGAGCTCGACATCCTGCCCCATCGAGGTCGCCAAGCTCTCGCGGCATCGGCTGCTCGTCCAAGGCGCCGACCTACTTCGTGGGTGCCTCCCACGGCTTCAACACCGTGCACGGCCGCATGCCGTCGGTGATGACCGGCGCCAACCTCGCCAACCGCGACCTTATATACATGGGCGTGTCCGGCGACGGCGACTCGGCCTCGATCGGCCTCGGCCAGTTCGCCCACATCATGCGCCGCGGCGTGAACATGACCTACATCGTCATGAACAACGGCGTATATGGCCTGACCAAGGGCCAGTTCTCGGCCACCGCCGACAAGGGCTCGGTCAGCAAGAAGGGCGTCGCCAACTCCGACGAATCGATCGATCTCGTCTCGCTCGCCATCCTGATGGGCGCCACCTTCGTCGGCCGCTCCTTCTCCGGCGACAAGCACCAGCTCGTGCCGCTGATCAAGGCGGCGATGGCCCACAAGGGTGCGGCCTTCCTCGACGTCATCAGCCCGTGCGTGGCCTTCAACAACCACGCCGGCTCGACCAAGAGCTACGACTATGTGCGCGAGCACAACGAGGCGCTGAACCGCATCGATTTCATCGAGGGCCGCGAGGAGATCACCACCCAGTACGCCCCCGGCACGATGACGACGGTGCAGCAGCACGACGGCTCGTGGCTGCGGCTCCGCAAGCTCGGCGAGGAGTACGATCCCGCCGACAAGATCGCCGCCATGAAGCGCGTGCAGGAGGGCCTGGCCGCCGGCGAGGTCGTGACCGGGCTGCTCTATGTCGATCCGACGCCGAAGGACCTGCACCACCACATGAACACGGTCGAGGCGCCGCTCAACACGCTCAACACGCCCGACCTCTGCCCCGGCCCGGCGGCGCTCGACAAGATCAACGCCAGCCTGCGCTGATCCGCTTCCCGCCGCTCTACTTGCCAGCTGGAGCGTTTGGCGAGCGTCGCCACATGGACAACCCAGGGCTGAATATCCTATGGTCGCGTCTACGAACTGGGGGCGACTCATGTTGGGCTGGCCGGCGCGTTGCGCTTTTCTGCTTGTCGTGGCGTGTCTGCAGCCGCCGCTCGCGGCTCAGGCGGAAATCCTTAAGTTCACCGCGACCTTGTCGCCGGCCGAGACCGTACCGCCGACCGCCTCCAACGCGTCAGGCGCCAGCGAGTTCACCTACAACAGCGACACGCGCCAACTGGAGTTCACCGTCCTCTACCAGGACATGTCGGGCCCGGCGACGGAAGGCCATATCCGCGGACCCGCCTCGCCTGGCGCGAACGGCCCCGCAATCGTCGGCTTCCCGGCGCTCCAGTCGCCGATCTCCGGCACGGCCACATTGACCAACGATCAGGCCGCCGCTCTACAGGCCGGGCAACTCTATGTCGACATCCGAACCGCAGCCCATCCTGCCGGCGAGATCCGGGGCCAGATCAGCCGCTGAGCAGCAGATCAGATGATGTAGATGCCGTGGCTTGGCAGGAGCTCGCGGAGGACGTAGTACCGGTGCACGGCGGCAGCCTGGTGGAAGTGATAAGCCGGCATGGCGCTCGCCATCTGCGGCGTTTCCAAGGTTGCGAGTTGCTGCGTCTGCCGGCGCCATTCGTCGTGGTTGTAGTCCGGGATCGGCTCGCCGCCGCCGCGTGAGAGCCTGCCGGTCGCCATCGCCGCCTTCCATGCCGCAATCCGCTCCCCGGTGCCAGCCGACATTCTGACGAGCGCCCGCACCTGCGACCGGATCGCCTCGAAGTCGAGGCCGCCCGTGGCGTCGGCGAACAACGGCCGCCGGGCGGCGAATGCGCGGAACATATCGTGCAACGCCGCGGCGCCCTCCTCGAAATCGTTGGCATTCTGGCGCTCGACGAGCGGCGCCGCGCCGAGCAGCTCAGGGAGCTCGTAATCGTAGCGCCATTCGAGGTATGGCTGGTCGGGGAACGTCGCCACGGCGCCGTGCCCCAACGCGCCGCTCAGCTGTTCGCCGACCAAGCTCGCGATCTTGTTGCGGAAATTGCGGAACAGGCCGCCTTGGGGGCCGTGTTTTTCGAAGAACCGCGTGACGGCCGTATTGAACAACGGATCGGCATTGAGCGGCGCCAGCGTGCCGCCGCGGATACGGTTGACGCGCGAGCTTACCCCGGAGAAGCCGTAATGAGCGAAGGTGTCGGCGTAGACGTGCGCAGTGATACCCATCAGCTCGACCGCATAGGGCTTGTCGGCGAGGTCGAGGTGATGCTGGACCATCGCTTTGGCGAGCTGGCTGTCCTTGCGGCAGATCAGCTTCTGGCTCTGCGATTCTCCGACATTGCCGGGCAGAAAATGGAACGGCACCCAGACTTGCTGCTGGTCATCAGCGTCGTTGATCGCCCCCAGCTCGGTCGGATGGTGCGCCGTCGCCTCGCCGCGAAACCGCGCGCCGTCGGGATGGACGACGACGTCGGTCTTCGTCGAATCGTCGACGAACTCGGCCGCCGTCGCGAGTCGGAGCGCCACGTCCCGCCTCAGGCCCGCTGCGCGGGCCAGCGCGTAAGTCCCGTAGTAATGCATGTCGATGTCCATGGCACCTCCCGCAAACGGCCCGTTGGCTCGACGACAAGGTATACAACCACCGGTATTCGCGCGACGACATTTTCGAGCGTGACGACAAGATCGCCACCATGACGCGCGTGCAGGAGGGCCTGCAGGCCCGACCGTGCGGCGTCAGACGGGCGCTCTTATGGATGTCCATTCGGCTCTCTCCCAAGGATCAGTTGACGTCTCGGCAACATCAGCTTCCTCGGACCGAGCCGGATGGACAACCTATTGAAAGCTCAGAGCTAGAGCACTGGCGGCACGAAGCCGCCGAACGCCTGCTCCAGGAGCTGCGCGAACCGGATCGGCGTCAGGTCCTCGAGATGGGGCCCGATGATCTGCACGCCGATCGGCAGGCCGGTGTCCGTGCGCCCGATCGGCGCCACGGTCGCCGGCAGTCCGGCCGCGGTGGCGGGAGCCGCCCAGACGAAGTTGCTGTTGTAGGGCAAGGCCTGGCCGTCGATGTCGAGGCGGCGGGCATTCGGGTCGGCACGATCGTGCTTGAAGGCCGGCGTCGGCATCGTCGGGCAGAGCACGACGTCCCATTCCTTGAACAGCATCGCCCACTGGTGTTGCAGCCTGGTGCGCACGATGTTCGCTGCTTCCCACTCGCGCCAGCCGACATTGGCGCTGCGGAAGTAGATCGCATCGAGGCTCTGGTCGTCGGGGCCCAACGCCGCGGCGAGCGAGCGCATCTGTTCGTAGAACTCGGGCGGGCGACCGTTGGTCATTATCGGGCCGAGCAGGCGCATGTAGTTGCGCGTCACCTCGACGAGATCGGGCAGCAGCGGGCTTTGCCGCGCCACGGTGGCGCCTTCCTTGCCGAGGCGATCGGCCAGTCGGGCCAGCGCCGTGCGGATCACCTCGGCCGTGGGGCAAAGCGGATGCGTGTCGATCAGCAGCACGCGGAAATCGCGCAGCGTGCGATGGCGCGGCTGCGGCAGCGCCAGGCGCCAGCCGACGCCCTCGCGCTGCTCGTCGGGTCCGGCGATCACGTCGAACGCGAGCGCGATGTCCTGCGCGCTGCGCGCCATCGGTCCCACCACCGCCAGGCCGTCGCCGGCCGAAGGCAGTGCCGGCTGTCTCGGGAAGTTGTGGCCGCGCCTTGCCACGACGCCGTAGGCTCGGCTTGTGGGCGTACACGCCGCAATAGTGCGCCGGCGTGCGCAGTGAGCCGCCGATGTCCGAGCCGAGCTCGAGCGCCACGTAGCCAGCCGCCAGCACAGCGGCCGAGCCGCCCGACGAACCGCCCGGCGTCCGCTCGACATCGTAGGGATTGTTGGTGGTGCCATAGATCGGATTCGTCGTCTGCCAGTCGGCCAGCGCCACCGGCACGTTGGTCTTGCCGATGATCACGGCGCCGGCGGCCTTCAGCCGTTGGACCGGGACGGCGTCCTCAGGTGGCCGCCAGTCCTTGAAGGCGGGGATGCCCCAGGTCGTCGGCAGGCCGGCGACGTTGAACGATTCCTTCACGGTCATCGGCAGGCCTAGCAACGGCCGGCGCTCGCCACGCGCCAGCGCCTGGTCGGCAGCGATCGCGGCCTGGCGTGCCCGGTCGAAGTCACGCACCACCACGGCGTTGATGGATTTGTCGAGCGCCTCGATGCGCGCGATGGTCTGGTCGAGCAGCTCGACCGACGAGACGCGGCGGGCAGCGAGGTCGGCTAAAAGCTCGCCGGCGGTGCGATACGGCGCGGGTGTGGTCGTCTGGCCGAATGCCCGCGTCGTCGCGGCCGCGCACGCCGCGGTGACGCCAAACATGAAAGCGCGGCGGCCGGCCGTGCCGTCCCCCGACTTGATCGAAGATCCCTTCATCGGAGCCCCTCCCCACCCTGCATCGCCGCCCTGACCGCCATGCTATGATGCACGCTGGCCGTATGTCATCCAAGCCGGAGACGCACCATGGCTGAGCGCGAGACGCGTATCGACCGGCTGTTGCTGGGCCAGGAGATCGCGGACTTCCTCTATCGAGAGGCGGAGCTGCTCGACGAGCGGCGCTATCGGGAATGGCTCGACCTGCTCGCCGACGACGTCCGCTACTGGATGCCGATACGGCGCAACGTCAAGCTCGGCGACGACGAGAGCGAGTTCACCCGCGCCCTGAGCGACATCAACTGGTTCGACGAGGGCAAGGAGACGCTCAGCCGGCGGGTGAAGCAGATCGAGACCGGCATCCACTGGGCCGAAGAGCCGCGCTCGCGCCTCTCCCATCTCGTCACCAACGTGCAGGTGCAGGGCGCCGAGCCTTCCCTTGCCGCACCGCAGGAGGTCTCGGTCACCAGCCGCTTCCTGATCTATCGCAACCGCGTCGAGACCGAGACCGACATCCTGGTCGGCCGGCGCGAAGATCAGCTCAGGCGCAACGGGGCGGGCTGGCTTCTGGCGCGACGCAAGATTATTCTCGATCAGAACGTGCTGCTGTCGAAAAACCTGACGTTCTTCATCTGAGGGGACGGCCATGGCGATGAACGACAAGCGAGGCTATCGCTCCGGCCTGGTCGATCTGCGGTTGGGCGAGGTCAGCCGCGAGATCTTCGTCAACGAGCACATCTACGCCGAGGAGCAGGAGCGCATCTTCGCCCGCGCCTGGCTGCACGTCGGGCATGAAAGCCAGATCCCCAAGCCCGGCGACTATTTCGTGTCGTCGATGGGCGAGGAGTCGGTGATCCTGTGCCGCGACCGCGCCAGCCGGATCCACGTCTTCCTCAATTCCTGCCGCCATCGCGGCATGAAGGTGTGCCGCTACGACCAGGGCACGACGGCCGTCTTCACCTGCCCCTATCACGGCTGGAGCTACGGCACCGACGGGCGGCTGGTCGGCGTGCCGTATTTCCGCGAGGCCTACCATTCGCGAGCTCGACAAGGAGAAATGGGGCCTCGTCGAGGTCGCGCAGATGCACAACTACAAGGGCTCGATCTGGGCGACCTGGGATGCGGCCGCGCCGGGCTTCATGGAATATCTCGGCGACTTCACCCGCTACCTCGACCTGCAACTCGACGGCTGGGACGGCCGCGAAGGCCAGGCCGAAGTGCTGGGCGGCATCCAGAAATGGCTGGTGCCGTGCAACTGGAAATTCCCGGCCGAGAATTTCAGCGGCGACACCTATCACAATATCAGCCACCGCTCGGTCGATCTGGCCGGCATCGGGCCGTCGGGCGCCGGCCGTCGCGACATGGGCGAGCGCGACCTGAGCCGCAAGCTGCATGTCTGCATTCCCGATCGCGGCCACCAGACGATCCACTACGTGCTGCCGGCCGGCAAGTCGCCGCCGCCCGCCTATCTCAATGCGCCGATCGTCGCCGAGTATTTCCGCCACTGCGAGGCGGAGAAGCGTCGCCTGCGCGGCGAGGAGGCGCGGCTGGTCGGCGCGCCCGGCGAGATCTTCCCGAACACCGCGCTGCTCTCGCGCCAGCCGCGGACGATGGCGGTGTGGCACCCGCGCAGCCCGCATCAGACCGAGTGCTGGCGCTGGTTCTTCGTCGATCGCGATGCGCCGACCGAGGTCAAGCACTTCCTGCGCGACTACTATATCCGCTACTCCGGTCCCGCCGGCATGACCGAGCAGGACGACATGGAGAACTGGAACTACGCGCATGCCGCCAGTCGCGGCACGATCGCGCGGCGCTATCCCTACAACTACGACCAGGGAAGCGGCACCGCCGTCACGAACTACGAATACCAGGGCCTGCGCGTGCCCGGCGAGGTGATCGACCTCACCGAGTCGCAGTCGAGCGAGCAGCCGATGCGCAACTTCTACCGCCGTTGGGCCGAGTTCATGGAGGCCGACGACTGGTCGCGGCTCGCGACCTGGCGCGGCAGCGAGCGCAAGGCAGCAGAATGAGGTCGGCGGCATGAGCGCGATCAATGTCCGCGATCTCGCGCCCGGCACGTCGGTCGTGCTCGCCGACGGCGCCGAAGCCGAGATCGTCACCAACCCGGGCGACGGGGTGTGGCTGTTCGCGCGCTATCTGTCTTCGCCGCGCGACCCGACGCTGGTTGGGCAGGAAGAGATGATCTTCGCCCCGGATGTCGTGGCGTTGGGAAAGAACCAGCCCGACAACGCCTGCTAAGCTTGCACATGGACAATTGGGCGTCGGGCTTTCTCATTGGCGAAGCGCTTTATCCCTGGGGCACGCTGTTCGATGCAGCGGCGCCGGGCCGCGTTCAATCGGGCTATGCCAGCGTCAAGCTTCCCTGCCGGTCGGCCTATGGCTTTGCGACGGTCTACGCCGAGCCGGCGGCAGCGCGGCCCGATCGGCCGGTGACCACGGTCACCTACGAGCTGGCCGATACCGGCACGGCGCCGCGCTATCTGTTCGCCGAGCTGGTGAAGCGGCTGGGCCAGCCCGACGAGGTCACCCGCGACGACAGTCCGGATGCCGCCAACGAGAACACCGTCGTGCTGCATGCCAACTGGCACCGGGACAAGGCGAGGATCGGCTTGTCCCTCTATGGCGCACGACGACCGTCGGAATTCGGCGATGCGTTGGGCGCCCTCTATCTCTCCTGGGCCGATCAGGACGCCGCCGCTCAGCCGTTCCTGCCCGCCTGGATCGCCGCCAACGCCGCGGCTGCATCGGCGGCAGAGGGCGCAAGGATCAGGGTCTTCTCGGTGCGGTACGATATCTACGACGACGACTACCCACCGCCCTCGCCCGCCGAGCTGGCGCTGCAATCGCCGCACGTGCTCCTCACGCCGGCCGCCATCGCCGCCCGCCTCGGCAAGACGACTTTCGCCCTGTGGACCGACGCCGCCGGTGCGCGCTGGTACCTCTCGACCGCCCGCACCACCGTGCTGCTGGGCGGTGAAGAGACATCCGCGCTGCACTTCTACGACGTCGCGCCGGCGCGCGGCGGTGGCTTCACGGAAATCGGCACGGCGTCCTGGTCCGTCCGCGACGCCCACGGTTCGACATCGATGAAGGACGCCCTTGTAGCGCTCGAGGCCGTCCCGGGCCTCAGGATCGAGCGCTCTGCGGGCCACGACGCCTGAGTCGCACCCCTCTGTCAGGTCGCCGTAAGCAACACGTCGTATCCCCCTTGCATGTCTCAATTCATGACCAAGGACTTCCTGGCCGGATTGATGTTCCTGGCCTTCGGCCTGACGGCGCTCTATTTCGGCCGCCATCTGGCAGTGGGGACCGGCGTGCGCATGGGGCCGGGCTACGTGCCGCGCGCCCTGTCCTTCATCCTCATGGGCCTGGGCGGCATCATCTGCGTGTTCGCCCTGGTGAGCGGCAGCGAGCCGGCCGAGGCGCCGAAATGGAAGCCGATCACGCTGGTCACCATCGGCATCGTCTGCTTCGCGCTCCTGTTCGAGCGCGCCGGCATGCTGCCCGCGCTCATAGCCCTGGTCGCGATCTCCTCCTTCGCCAACGAGGAGTTCAAGATCGTGGAAGTGATCGGCAACATGGTCGTGCTGACCGCCCTCTGCATCATCGTCTTCAAGCTCGGGCTGGGGATGAACATCTCGGTCATCCAGGGCGTGTGGTGACGCTGCAAGCCTAGATGTGCAGCGCCTCGCCCAGCGCCCTGAGGCTCGCCTCATGGAAGGCCTCGCCCAGGGTCGGATGGGCGTGGATGGTGCCGCCGATATCCTCCAGCCGCGCACCCATCTCGAGGGCGAGGCCGAACGCGCCAGCCAATTCCGACACGCCGGCGCCGACGGCGGCGATGCCGAGCACCAGATGATTGTCGGCACGCGCCGTCACGCGCACGAAGCCGTCCTCCGCCGCCATCGACAGCGCCCGGCCGTTGGCCTGGAAGGGGAACTGCGCGGTCAGCACCTCGCGGCCGGCCTTGCGCGCCTCCTCGGGCGAGAGGCCCACGGTGACGATCTCCGGATCGGTGAAGCACACCGCCGGAATGACCGCGCCATCGAACACGCGGCGGTGGCCCGCGATGATCTCGGCGACCACCACGCCCTGCGCCATGGCGCGATGGGCGAGCATCGGCTCGCCGGTGAGATCGCCCACCGCCCAGACGTTGCGCATCGACGTCGCGCAGCGCTCGTCGACCTGCACGAAGCGGCCGTTCAGGGTGAGGTCGAGGCGCTCCAGGCCGAAGCCTTCCAGCCGGGCGCGCCGGCCGGTGGCGACGAGGATCTTGTCGGCGGCGATGCTGCGGCCACCCTCAAGCGCGAGCCCATCGTCGGCTAGTCCAGCAGCGCGCGTGCTCGTGAGCACGTCAACGCCCAGCGCCTTCAGGCGGCGCGCCACCGGCCGCACCAGCTCGGCGTCGTAGATCGGCAGGATGCGGTCCAGCGCCTCGATCACCGTGACCTTCGAGCCGAGCTTGGCATAGGCCATGCCGAGCTCGAGCCCGATATAGCCCGCACCGACGACGGCCAGCCGCTCGGGCACCTTGGCAAGCGACAGCGCCTCGGTCGAGGAGATGACCTTGCCGCCGAACGGCAGGTTGGGCAGGGCCGCCGGCACCGAGCCGGTCGCCAGCACGACATGCTCGGCGCGCACGACCTGTGGCCCAGTGTCGGTCTCGATGCGGCAGGACTTGCCGTCGACCATCTCGGCCCGGCCCTGCAGGATTTTTACCCGGTGGCGCTTCAGGAGCACGCCGACGCCGCTGGTCAGGCGGCCGACCACGCCGTCCTTCCATTCGACGGTGCGCGGCAAGTCGATGGTCGGACGCTCGACCCTGATGCCGAGCGGTGCCGTTCGCGACTGCTCGACGGCGTGCTGGAAGGCGTCGGCCGCGTGGATCAGCGCCTTCGACGGGATGCAGCCGACATTGAGGCAGGTGCCGCCCAACCCGCCTTCTCTGCCGCCCTGCTCCACCAGCACCGTGTCGAGGCCGAGCTGGCCGGCGCGGATCGCCGTGACGTAGCCGCCGGGGCCGCCGCCCACGACCAGGACCTTGGCATTGATGTCGGCCATCTCACGCCTCTATGAAAATCGTCGCCGGCGCCTCGAGCAGGCCTTTTATGCGCTGCACGAACTGGGCGGCGTTGTAGCCGTCGATCACGCGGTGATCGAACGACGAGGAGAGGTTCATCATGGTGCGCGGCACGAACTCCGCGCCCTGCCACACCGGACGCACGACCTGCCGATTGACGCCGATGATCGCCACCTCCGGCCGGTTGAGCACCGGCGTGGTGACGATGCCGCCGAGCGGGCCCAGGCTGGTGATGGTGATGGTCGAGCCCAGAAGCTCGGCGCGCGTCGCCTGGCCGTTGCGTGCCGCTTCGGCCAGCCGCCGCACCTCGGCGGCGCAGTCCCACAGGCCGCGCGCCTCGCAGTGGCGCGCCACCGGCACCATCAGGCCCTGCGGCGTCTGCGTGGCGATGCCGATATGCACGCCGGCATGGCGCTCGATGGTCTCGGCCTCGTCGTCGTAGAGCGCGTTCATCTCGGGAAAGTCGGCGACCGCGCGCACCAGCGCCTGCATCAGGAACGGCATCAAGGTCAGCCGCGGCCGGTCCGGGTTCTCGGCGTTCAGCTTCGCGCGCAGGTCCTCGAGCGCGGTGACGTCGACCTCCTCGACATAGGAGAAGTGCGCGGCGCGGCGCTTGGACTCGGCCATCTTCTGGGCGATGCGCCGACGCAGGCCGATGACCTTGACGGTCTCGACCTCGGTGCGCGCGACGCGGCCGCCGCCTGTCGCCGCAGTCGACGGCCCACTCTTCAAGAAGGCGTCGAGGTCGTCGTGGCTGATGCGGCCGGCGGGGCCGCTGCCGCGCACCTGGCGCAAATCGATGCCGGCCTCGCGCGCACGGCGGCGCACCGCGGGTGACGCGATCGGCTTCTCGCCGGGCGGCCGCGGCGGTCCCAGCGATCCGCGGGCGACCGGCGTTGCCGCCTCCACCGGCGTGGGCGCCGGCGCCTTGAGGGCCGGTGGCGGCGTCGTCAGCCGCTCGGCCGGCGGATGCGCAGGCGGTGCTGCTTCGCGCGGTGCCGCAGCCACCTCTTCATTGCCTTCGCCCACCACCTCCAGCCGCACCAGCTCGGCGCCGACCGCGAGCGTGCTGCCGACGTCGCCGCCCAGTGCTAGCACCTTGCCGGCGACGGGCGACGGGATCTCGACGGTCGCCTTGTCGGTCATGACGGCGGCGAGGATCTGGTCCTCCAGCACCGACTGGCCGACCTCGACGTGCCATTCGACGATCTCGGCCTCGGCCACGCCTTCGCCGACATCGGGCATCTTGATGATCCGGGTCCCCATGTCAGGCCTCCATCACGGCCTTGAGCGCGCGGCCGACGCGCGCGGGCCCGGGGAAGTAGTCCCACTCCTGGGCGTGCGGATAGGGCGTGTCCCAGCCGGTGACGCGCATCACCGGCGCCTCGAGATTGTAGAAGCAGTTCTCCTGCACGACCGCGCTCAGCTCCGCGCCGTAGCCCGAGGTCAGCGTCGCCTCGTGGACGACGACGCAGCGCCCGGTCTTCTTCACCGACGCCACGATCGTCTCGAGGTCGTAGGGCAGAAGCGTGCGCAGGTCGATGATCTCGGCGTCGATGCCGGTCTCCTGCGCCGCCGCCTCGGCGACGTAGACCATGGTGCCGTAGGCCAGCACGGTGACGGCGCCGCCCTCGCGCCGGATCGCGGCCTTGCCCAGAGGCACCGTGTAGTGGCCGTCGGGCACCTCGCCCTGCGGATGGCGCGCCCACGGCGTCACCGGCCGCTCGTGATGGCCGTCGAACGGGCCGTTGTAGAGCCGCTTGGGCTCGAGGAAGATCACCGGGTCGTTGTCCTCGATGGCGGAGATCAGCAGGCCCTTGGCGTCGTAGGGATTGGACGGCACGACGGTCTTCAGGCCCGAGACGTGGGTGAACAAGGCTTCGGGACTCTGGCTGTGCGTCTGGCCGCCGAAGATGCCGCCGCCGGTCGGCATGCGCACGACGATGGGCGCGATGAACTGGCCGTTGGAGCGATAGCGCAGGCGCGCCGCCTCCGACACGATCTGGTCGTAGGCCGGATACATGTAGTCGGCGAACTGGATTTCTACGCACGGCCTCAATCCGTACGCCGCCATGCCGACGGCCGCGCCGACGATGCCCGATTCGTTGATCGGCGTGTCGAAGACACGATTGGAGCCGTATTTCTGCTGCAGGCCCTGGGTGCAGCGGAAGACGCCGCCGAAGTAGCCGACGTCCTCGCCGAACACGACGACGTTGTCGTCGCGCTTCATGCAGACGTCCATGGCGTCACGGATCGCCTCGACCATCGTCTTGCGCGGCATCGCTCAGACTCCGCCCTGCTGGCGCTGGCGGCGCAGGTGCGGCGGCATCTCCTCGAAGACGCCCTCGAACATGTCGCGCGCCGAGGGATGCGGGCCGGTATGCAGCGTGCCGTGGGTCTCGGCCTCCTTCTGGATGGCGATGACCTCCGACATGATCTCGGCCTCGGCCTGCTTGTGGCGCTCCTCCGACCAGACGCCGCGCATGATCAGGTGGTTTTTCAGGCGCAGCACGGGATCGCCCAACGGCCAGGCGTCGGATTCGGTCTTCGGCCGATAGGCCGACGGATCGTCCGACGTCGAATGCGCACCGACGCGATAAGTCACGTACTCCACCAGGGTCGGCCCGAGATTGCGGCGCGCCCGCTCGACCGCCCACTTCGCCACGGCATGCACCGCCGGATAGTCGTTGCCGTCGACCCTGAGGGCGGGAATGCCGAAACCCAGGCCGCGCGCGGCGAAGGTGCCCGAGCCGCCGCGGGCGATGCCCTGGAAGGTCGAGATCGCCCACTGATTGTTGACGATGTTCAGCACGACCGGCGCCTTGTAGGTCGAGGCGAAGACCAGCGCGGCATGGAAATCCGATTCGGCGGTCGAGCCGTCGCCGATCCAGCCGGCGGCGATCCGGGTGTCGCCCTTGATCGCCGAGGCCATCGCCCAGCCCACGGCCTGGATGTACTGCGTCGCGAGATTGCCCGAGATCGAGAAGAAGCCGTGCTCGCGCGAGGAGTACATGACCGGCAGCTGCCGGCCCTTCATCGGATCGAGCTCGTTGGAATAGATCTGGTTCATCATCTCGAGCATGGGATAGCCGTCGGCGATCAGCAGCCCGGCCTGGCGGTAGGTCGGGAAGTTCATGTCGCCCTTCTCGAGCGCCTTGCGGAAGGCGCAGCTCACCGCCTCCTCGCCCATGTGCTGCATGTAGAACGACGTCTTGCCCTGGCGCTGGGCCATCTGCATGCGGGCATCGAAGGCGCGCAGCGTCATCATGTGGCGCAGGCCCTCCAGCAGCTCCGCGTCGCTCAAGAGGCCGGCCCACGGACCGACCGCCTGGCTGTCGCGATTGAGCACGCGGATGATCTTATAGGCATGCTCCCTGATCTTCTCGGGCGCCACATCGACCGGCGGCCGCTCGACCTCGCCGGCGCGGCTGATGTTCACATCGCTGAAGTCCGGCGTACCGCCTGGCCGGACGGCCGGAGCCGGCACGTGGAACGACAGCGATTTCGGTTCGGACATGACGGGCTCCTTGTCGACCGCAGGGAACACCATGCAGCACCGCCTATCAACGGCGCAGCCGCATGTTTGCTGCGGAAGCAACTTCGTTGAACGCGCCGCGACGGCCTTGGAAACAATCGTCCATCAGGAGACGCATACTTCGACGCCAAGTTGCTTCAGGATTTCCGCCTGTTCGCTGTCGCTGATCTTCACCCCGGCATAGTCGGCCAGGACCGCGAGGTTGAGACCGGCGAGATCGGAGCCCCGCAGATCCGCCTGCCTGAGCTTGGCGCGATCCCACTCGGCGCGGTCGAGCGCGCAGGCCAGCATCGTGGCATGGCTGAGATCGGTGTCGATGAACGATGCCTCGGTGAACTTGCAGGAGCGGAATTCGCAGTTCTCCAGGAACAGGCCGGACAGATCGGCGAAGCTCAGGTTGCATCCGTCGAACACAGCCTTCGTCAGCACCGATCGTCGCGAGATCGCCTTGGTGAAGGTCGATTGGTGGAAGCTCGCGCCCCGGAAGCTCGAGCCCTCGGCATTGATATCGTAGAGATCGCAGCGCTCGAACCGGCTGGTCGCCAGGTTGCACTTGATGACCTCGGCGCCATGCATGTCGCAGAAGGCGAAGGTGCATCCCTTTCTTGTGCCGGCATCGAAGGCGGAGCAGCCACTGAGCCGCGTCTTGACCAGCTTGCAGCTTGCGATGCGCATCGGCGCGAACGCGCAGTCGCTGAACGCGGCGCCCGAGAAGTCCGCACCGCGGACGGTCGGCGCCTCGAAGCGGCAGTGCTCGAAGCGGCTCTCCGTGAAATCGAGATCGTCGAGGGCGACGTCGGCCGCGAACAGCAGGTCGCTGAACGCCCGGTCGCCCGCCAACCGCGCTAGAAGGTCGTCCCGGGAGATCGGGTGATGAGTGGTACCGGTCATGCGATCAGGATAGCATCGGGCAAAGCGTCGACGGTACAGCGTGGAGAAGAACACATGCCCGTGCGCATCATCGGGATGATCGGCGTGGCGCCGCCCAGCGGCGAGGCCACGGTCCACATCATCAAGGGCGGCATTTCGGCGCCCTACCTGAAATCCTACGCCCAGGCGCACGACAAGGCGGGCTTCGACCTGGCGCTGGTCGGCTACACCGCCTCGTCGGCCGAGGGCTTCCTGGTGGCGCAGTACGCCGCCCATCACACCGAGCGGCTGGGCTTCCTGATCGCCCATCGCCCGGGCTTCGTGGCGCCGACCTTGGCCGCCCGCAAGATCGCCACCTTCGACCACCTGACCGAAGGCCGCATCGCCCTCCACATCATCGCCGGCGCCAGCGACGCCGAGCAGGAAGGCGACGGCGATTTCGCGCCCAAGGAGGAACGCTACCGCCGCGCCGCCGAGTACATCGAGGTCATGAAGCTCGCCTGGACGGCGCCCAAGCGCTTCGACTTCAGCGGCGACTTCTACAAGGTGCGCGGCGCCAAGTCGGACATCCAGCCGTTCCAGAAGCCGCATCCGCTCTTGTTCTTTGGCGGCTCGTCGGAGGGCGCGCTGGCCATGGGATCGAGGCATTGCGACGTGTTCGCCATGTTCGGCGAGCCGCTGGCGCCGACGGCCGAGCGCATCGCCGAGTTCCGCGCTCCGCGCCGCCGCCTTCGGCCGCACGCCCACCTTCAACATGTCGTTCCGGCCGATCCTCGGCGCCACCGAAGGGGCGGCCTGGGATCGTGCCCGGCGCATCCTGGCATCGGTCCAGAAGCCCGGCGATCCGACGGGCTTCGGCAACGCCAAGAAGCCGCTCGATCACTCCGCGCGCCGGCTTCTCGATTTCGCCGCCGCCGGCGAGACGCACGACGAGCGGCTGTGGATGCCGATCGCCGAGGCGACCGGCGCCATGGGCAACACGTCGTGCCTGGTCGGCACGCCCGAGCAGGTCGCCCGCGCCCTGCTGGAGTATTACAAGCGCGGCATCCACTCGTTCCTGATCAGGGGCTTCGATCCCTTCGAGGACACGATCGACTTCGGCCGCGAGCTGATCCCGCGCCTGCGCGCGGGCGCGGCGGAGCTGGATCGGGCACAGGCGGCCTAGCCGTCGGTGCATGCGCTGCAGTCGTTTTTCAGACTTTCCGGCATTCCCGGTATTTCCGACAGAGAGCGAAGTGTGGCAGGCAGAACTCACCCACTATGGATTGGGCCTCGATTCCCGCGCACCAGGGCAAGCGGCTGCGGCGCGAGCGGTACGCCGCTCACCAACGTGATCGGATAAACGATGCAAAGAGCGGCGATTACCGTATCACGAACTTCAGTATTGGTCAATAACTACAGTTCTGTCGTCTTCACCGCGGCATGGCGGCAGCGGCATCGAGGTCGGTGATCGCCGCCGCGACGCGCTCGAAATTGGCATGGAAATTGGCGAGACCGCGCGCGTTCGTCGGATCCAGTGTGCCGATGATGATGACCGCGTAAACCAGGCAATAGAGTGTGCCGAAGCGGTAATCTTCCAGACACTCCGCGAAAGTGTAGTTCTGGACTCCGTGCTCCTTCAGGGTCTGCACATAGAGCTTCAAGACGTCCATTTCGATGGCCCGCCGCGTTTGCGGCGTGACGTTGCCCGACAGGAAATAGGCAAGATCGAAGGCGCCGCCGCCGCGGGAGCTCACCTGCCAATCGATCGCCGCCAAGCCCCTCGCCGCCGTCGGGCCCGCTGAAGAAGAGGTTGTCGGCGCGGAAATCTCCATGCACGAGCGTCTGCGGCCGGCCGGCGATGCCGTCGAGCATGCGGATCACGTTGGACGCCAAGATCCTCGCCCGTGCGCTTCAGGGCCGGCGTGAGCTTGTCGCCGACGAACTGCACGAACGGCGCCCAGCATTGTTGATAGGCCGGCTGGGCGAAGTGATGGATCGGATCGTTGGTGGCAGGCAGCCAGCCGAGTGACGCCAGGCGGGGGTCCTGCCACCACGCCGCATGGCATTTGGCGATGCTGGTGACCGCCAGGCGCGCCTGTTGCGCCGTGCATCCTTCGAGCTGATCGCCAACGCGAGCCGGCGCAAGATCCTCCAGCAGCATGACGAAGTCGCCGTTGGATGGATCGGCCGCGCCATGATGCAGGGCCGGAACGCGAATCCCCGCGTGCGATCCGATGTCGCGATAGAAGCTGACCTCCCGCTCGTAGAAGCGGAACATCATGGCAAGCTGTCGCGACTTCTCGTCAAGCGTCGGCAGCTTGCAGATGAGCGTTCGGGGCATCCCATCGCCTGCGCCGGCGTACTGAAGGCGCAGTCTTCCGAGCTTGCCGAGAAAGCCAACGCCAGCCGCGATCGGCTCGTACTCGAACGAAGTGACCCTGGCGTTACCGGCCCCGCTGCCCTGCAGGGCAGCGGTCAACCATTCCGCCGACAAGGAGTCCGAACTCTTGGGAATTGCCAATGCCGCCATGACGCGCCCCCGTTGAGACGTCCCGTCGGGTACATACGACGCTACAGTCGCGCTTGGCTGTCAATGTCCGGACAGGAACGCTCAAGCCTCGACCAATCGCCCGACCTCGCCCTGTGCGCGCTGGAGCACGACCTGGCGATCGTGCCATTTGCGCAGCGACGGCCGGTGGCCGATCGACACCATGGTCGTCGCGGGCAAGCGCTGCTTCAGGGCCTCGTAGATCGCGGTTTCCATGGCCTCGTCGAGCGAGGCCGTAGCCTCGTCAAGGAACAGCCAGTCGGGCTTGAACACCAGCGCGCGCGCCGCGGCCAGCCGCTGCTGCTCGCCGCCCGACAGCGTGTTCGCCCAGTGCGCGACCTCGTCGAGTCGGCTCACCAGATGGCCAAGCTTCGTGGCCTCCAATGCCGCGACGATCTCCGCGTCGGTCGCCGTCGACTGCTCGTCGGGATACTTCACCGCATCGCGCAGCGTGCCGATCGGGATGTAGGGCTTCTGCGGCAGGAACAGCACGCGCGCGCCCGCGGGCACGCGCACCTGGCCCTGGCCGAACGGCCAGATGCCGGCCAGCGCGCGGAACAGCGTGCTCTTGCCCGAGCCGCTGACGCCCGTGATCAAGGTCGAGCGGCCGCGCGGCAGGACGAAGGTTGCAGCCGACAGGAGCGCTTGGCCGTTGGGCAGGCCAAGCGTCAAGTCCGATGCGCCGACGTCGGACCTCCCCGCCTCCGACACCACCTCGATGGCCGTGTCGGGTCGCGCGTCGATGGCCGCCTGCAGGCCTTGCAGCCGGTCCATCACGGCGCGCAACTCGGCGACGTAGGTGTAGTTGGTGATGAAGAACGACAGGGCCGTCTGCACCTGCCCGAAGGCCGATGCCGTCTGCATCATGACGCCGAGCGTGAGCGTGCCAGCAAAGAAGCCGGGTGCCGTCACCAGGAAAGGGAAGATGATGGCGAGCTGGTTGTAGCCATACTGGTAGAGAACGAGCTGCGCCTCGGTGAACAGGACTCTCCAGCCGTTGGCGAAGACGTCGGCGAACCGCGCGTTCAAGGCTTCGGCCTCGCGTTCCTCGCCACGATAGAGCGCGATGCCCTCGGCATTTTCGCGCACACGCACCAAGGCGAAGCGGAAGTTCGCTTCGAGGTGCTGCTTCTGGAAGTTGAGCGGGATCAGCCGTCGGCCGACCAGGTTGGCGAGGAGCGTGCCGACGACGGCGTAAACCAGGCAGACCCACGCCATGTACCCCGGAATCGTGACATCCAGCCCGATCGGGGCGAGCGACAGGGGACCCGACAGGCCCCACAGGATGGTCAGGAAGGCCACGAGCGTGGTCGACGCCGTGATCAGGCCCAGCAGGAGATACATCGTGTGTTCGCCGAGCAGCCGAAGGTCTTCGGCGATGCGCTGGTCGGCGTTGTCGGCCGTGCGCTGCAGCTCGATGCGGTAGTAGCCACGGCCGTCCAGCCAGTGGGCAAGGTAGCGGCGGGTCAGCCAGCGCCGCCAGCGCAGGCGCAGATAGGGGCTGACGATGGCCCGCGCGACATAGACGGCGATGAAGCCGGCCGCGATGAAGCCGAAGAGCTTGATTTCGCGCCAGAAGGCCGCTTCGTCCTTGTTCTGGAGGCTGTCGTAGAAGCGACGGTTCCAGTCGTTGAACAGCACTTCGAGGGCGACGGCGCCCAGGGTGAGCGCCGACGGCGCCGATCAGCAGCGGGATCGCGATCCAGCGCTCCTCCGACTTGAAATAGGGAACGACGAGCCGCCACCAGTCGGCGATGTACGAGCCTACTTTTTTCATCAAAAGTCCTTTCGGCAGGCACCCTACCCGCGCTCCGCGAGGCGATACATTACGCAGATGTCGCGACCTGTGGCCGCGTGACAAGGCGGCCGGCCACGGCTATAGCGCCGCGCGATGGACGCCTCGGTTGTTTCCCGGCGCGTCGCGCTCGATCTCCTGGTTTCCTGCCTCGACAAGGGGCAGCCGCTGGACGATGCGTTGGCCCGCCATCAGGGGTTCGCCGGGCTCGATCCGCGCGACCGCGCCTTCGTGCGCCTGCTGCTGGCGACGACGCTGCGCCGGCTGGGCGAGATCGAAGAAGTGCTGGGGTTCCTGATCGAGCGGCCACTTGACGGGGCCAACGCGGCCGGCCGGCAGGTGTTGCGCCTGGGCGCCGCCCAGCTTCTGTTCCTCGGCACGCCGCCGCATGCCGCCGTCGATACCTCGGTGCGGCTGGTGGTCGATGCCGGCCTGCCGCACCTCAAGGGCCTGGCCAACGCCGTGCTGCGCCGCATCTCGCGCGACGGGCCGGCCCTGCTGGGCGACCGCGACCCGGCGCGGCTCAACACGCCGCAATGGCTGTGGGACAGCTGGACCGAGAGCTACGGCGAGGAAGCGACGCGCGCCATCGCCGCCGCCCATCTGATCGAGGCGCCGCTTGATCTCACGCCGCGCTCAAACGCGGACTTCTGGGCCGGCCGCCTGGAGGGCGAGGTGCTGCCGACCGGCACGATCCGCCGCGAAGGCGGCGGCAACGTCACCGAGTTGCCGGGCTTCGCTGAAGGCGCGTGGTGGGTGCAGGACGCCGCTGCCACGCTTGCCCGCGCGGCTGTTGGGCGACATTTCAGGCAAGCAGGTCGCCGATCTCTGCGCCGCACCGGGCGGCAAGACCTTGCAGCTCGCCGCTGCGGGCGCCGCGGTGACGGCGGTCGACATCTCGGCCCGCCGCATGGTGCGGGTGGGCGAGAACCTGGCCCGCGCCGGGCTGTCGGCCACGTTGGTCACGGCCGATGCGGGCAAATGGGTCACGAGTGCCGCCTTCGACGCCGTCCTGATCGACGCACCCTGCTCGGGCACCGGCACCTTGCGGCGCCATCCCGATATTGCCTGGCTGAAGGACGAGGAGGACGTCGGACGGCTCACGCTGACGCAGGACCGCCTGCTGGTGCGCTCCGCCGACCTGCTGAAGCCCGGGGGCACGCTGGTCTATGCCGTGTGCTCGCTGCAGGAGGACGAAGGTCCGGCGCGCGTGGCAGCGCTGTTGGCGCATGACAAGCGCCTGGCGCGCCTGCCGGTTCAGCCCGCGGAACTGCCGGGCCTCGCCGACGCGATCACGCCGGCCGGCGACGTGCGCACCCTGCCCTCGATGTGGCCCGAGCGCCGCGGGCTGGACGGCTTCTACATCGCGCGTCTGCGGAAGATCAGCTAGCGTCTTTGCCGGGAGCGCGCCACTCCAGTGGCGCGTCTTTTGTCGATCACACAGCCCATGAGCGCCACTGGAGTGGCGCGCTCCCGGCAATGAGCGGACCTGGAGGTCCGCGCTCCGAACATGAGCCGGCTGGAAGCCGGCGGTCCGGGAGACCATGATAAGGTCCAGATAGTGACGCAGTGCAGAAGATGAGGTCCCGCATGAGTACGACGACGCTTGCCGCCCGCCGAGACAGGGCGCTGGGAACCGGAGCGCCGTTGTTCTACGACAAGCCCCTGCACATCGTCCGCGGCGAGGGTGTGCATCTGTTCGACGAGACGGGCCGCCGCTACGTCGACATGTACAACAACGTGCCGTGCGTCGGGCATGCCAACCCGCACGTCGTCGAGGCGATGGCGCGCCAGCAGGCCACGCTCAACGTGCACAGCCGCTACCTGCACGAAGGCATCGTCGCCCTGGCGGAGCGCATTGCGGCTCTCCATGGACCCGCGATCGAGAGCGTCGTCTTCAGTTGCTCGGGCACCGAGGCCAACGAGGTGGCGCTGCGCATGGCGCGTGGCACCACGGGCAAGCAAGGCATCGTCTGCACCAACGCCACCTATCACGGCAACAGCGAGGCGGTCGGCAAGATGACCCGCATCGGCACGGATCAGAGTGGAAGGGGGCAGAACAGCGGCGGCGACGTGCGCGCCATCCCCTTCCCCGAGATGCTGCGGCCGATCGTGCCGGGCGCCAGCGAATCCGACCTTGCAGAGGCCTATCTCGAGCGCCTGCGCGGCGCGATCCGCAGCCTCGAGGACGACGGCACGGGGTTCGCCGGCCTGATCGTCTGCCCGATCTTCGCCAACGAGGGCCTGCCCGACGTGCCGCGCGGCTTCATGGCGCGCGCGGCGGAGATGGTGCGGGCGGCCGGCGGCTACCTGATCGCCGACGAGGTCCAGGCGGGCTACTGCCGCACCGGGCGCTGGTGGGGCTACGAAGGTATGGACTTCACGCCCGACATCGTCGTGACCGGCAAGCCGATGGGCAACGGCCTGCCGCTCGCCGCCACAGCCGCCAGCAAGGCCCTGGTCGACGGCTTCCGGGCACGGACGCGCTACTTCAACACCTTTGCCTCGAGCCCGCTGCAGGCGGCGGTCGGCATGGCGGTGATCGACGTCATCGAGCGCGACAAGCTCGGGGAGAACGTCGCGCGCGTCGGCACCAGCCTCAAGGCCGCCCTCGGCGAACGCAAGAAGACGTGCGCCGCCGTCGGCGACGTGCGCGGCCACGGGCTGTTCATCGGCGTGGAGATGGTGAAGGGCAACGCGCTCGAGCCGGACTCCGACCGGGCGATCGAGGTCGTCAACAGGCTCAAGGACCGCGGCTTCCTCACCAGCAATGCCGGCGCCTTCCGCAACGTCGTCAAGATCAGGCCGCCGCTGGTCTTCAGCCAGCGCGATGCCGACGAATTCCTCACCGCCTTCGATGCGACGCTTGCCGAGCTCAATGGCTGAGGAGGGGACTGGCGACGTGGCGGCGGAGACGTTCACGCCGGCAGCACGCGAGGCGCTCGCGGCGTTTCCCATCGAGCCGGACGGCCTCGAGCTGGTGTCGCTGGCGGAGAACGTCACCTACCGGGTGACGGACCGCCGCGATGGCACGGCCTACGCCTTGCGGCTGCACCGGCCCTGGTATCACACCCACGGCGAGCTGGTCTCGGAGCGAGCCTGGGTCCGCGCGCTGGCCGATGCGGGCATCGCCGTGCAGATGCCGATGCGCACCCGCGACGGACAGGAATACGCGTCCGTTGCGATTGCCGGCACCGGCGAGAAGCGCTTCGCCGGCCTGGCGCGCTGGACGACGGGACGCGTGCTGGCGGAGGTGCTGCGCGAGACGACCGACACCAGGATCGCCGAACAGCATTTCGCCAGGCTGGGCGCCGTGACGGCGTCGCTGCACGACCAGGCCGCGGCGTGGCGGCCGCCGGCGGGGTTCGCGCGCAATGCGCTCGACGCGGACGGCTTCATGGGCGAGGCGCCGCACTGGGGACCGTTCTGGGATCACGAAGGGCTGTCCGGCGCCGAGCGCCGGCTGATGCTCGAGATGCGGGACCGCCTGCATGCAGCGCTCGCCCGGCTGGAGCGGCAGCCCGACGTCTACAGCATGATCCACGCCGACATGCATCCCGGCAACGTCCTGGTCGACGGCGACGGGCTCACCATCATCGACTTCGACGACGCCGCCTGGGGCTGGCATGCCTACGATATCGCGGTGGCCCTGGTGCATCAGCACGGCCGCGCCCTGGAGGCGTTCCAGCGCGCCTACATCACGGGCTACCGGTCGGTGCGGCCGATCTCCGACCGGACCTTGAGGCTGCTGCCGATGTTCCGGCTGGTCCGCGGGCTGGCCCAGATCGGCTGGTATCACCAGCGCCCCGAGCTCAACCGGGCGGCCAGGTTCAAGGAGACCAAAGCCGTCGTGCTCGAACAGTGCCTGTCGATTGGGCGGGAGATTTGACGGGAGCGCGGACCCAGGTCCGCTCATGATCTTCCGGACCGCGCGCGTCCCCGCGCGCCTCATGATCATGAGCGCGCGGGGACGCGCGCGGTCCGGAAGAATATGAGCATGAGCGGACCTGGAGGTCCGCGCTCCGACTACTCGGCGGCCTGCGGGACCCTCTTCCCACGCATCGCGGCATACTTCGCGTAGGCCCGCGAGCGGCGCTCGTCGAACTTCGCCAGCCTGCGCTGCGGGTTCGTGTTTGCGACGTTGTCCGCCGATCCCGGCTCCTTCTGCGAACCGGCCCAGCCGTGCGCGGCGATGTCGAAGATGATGCCGTTGAGGTCGGTGTGCTTGACCTCGTAGCCGTCCGGATTGTCCGGATCGCCCATGATCCAGGTCGCGCCGACGTTGCGCGCGATCTTGCCCTGCTCGACCACGTCATCGACCCAGAAGCCGATGTGGTGGATGCCGACGAAGTCCACGCCGGTGCCCTGCGAGGCCTCGTCGCTCTTGAAGTGGAGGATGGCGAGGTTGACCACGCCGTCGGTCAGGAACACGCCCTCGGCCAGCGGGCCGTCGAGCTCCATGACCTCCCGCAGGCCCACGGCCTGCTTGTAGAATTCGGCGGTCTCCCAAGGGTCCTTTACGCTGAGGGCGACGTGACGGATGCGGCCTCTGGTCTGCGAAGTCATCGACTTGCTCCCTTGCATCAGCTATCGGCCAGGGAGTGTAGCGGGATTCCTTCAATCGCGGGAGGGCCATATGCCGACCAGAACCGGCGGCTGCCTGTGCAAGGCGGTGCGGTACGAATGTGCCGGCGAGCCGCAGTTCGCACTGCAGTGCCACTGCCGGGACTGCCAGCTGCAGAGCGGCGCGCCCCACGTCGCGGCGGTGCGCATGCCGTCGGCCGGGTTCCGCATTACTCACGGTTCGCCGAAACGCTACGTCGCCAAGGCCGACTCCGGGAACGAGATCACCCGCGTCTTCTGCGGCGACTGCGGCACGCCGCTCTACGTGCAGGTCTCCACCCGGCCCGACATCGTCGGTCTCCGCGTCTGCACGTTCGACGATGCGAGCTGGTTCCGGCCCGACGCCAACATCTTCGTCAAGAGCGCCCAGCCGTGGGACCACAGGGATCCCGCCGTGCCGGCGTTCGCGACCTATCCGACGGGAAAGTCGTATTGAACGAACGAGGCCGCGGAGCCATCGGGCTCGCCGTCGCAGTGACGGTGCGGCTTCCCGTGACCCGCGATCCGGAGTAGAAGGCAGAGCGGGTTGCTTTTTGAGTCCCGGCCGGCGACGCGGTCCGTCGCCTGGCTCTGTAGCGTTCCAGCATAAGCGTGGTCACCCCGAACACCGTGCTCGGGGACGTGCGTAAACAAGGAGGTAAGCGCTCAAAAAAGGGAGGAAGAACGATGAACGGGTTCCTGTCGGGACTTGCGGCATTGGCCGTCACGGCCATGATATCGTTGCCTGTACACGCACAGTCGCAACCAGCGGCGGCTCAGCCGCAGGCACAGAAGACGCTCAAGATCCAGACCAGTTGGCCGGCCTCGGCCCAGGCCTTCGACCAGATGCAGTCCTTCGGCAAGCGGCTGGAAGTCGTCACCGGCGGCCGCATCAAGATGGAAGCCCTGCCGGGCGGCCAGATCGTCCCGCCCTTCGAGGTGCTGGACGCCACCCACAAGAAGGTCATCGACGGCGCCCACAGCTGGCCCGGCTACTGGGTCGGCCGCAACAAGGCGGCGATCCTGTTCACCGGCGGGCCGGCCGGCCCGTGGGGCATGGACCACATCGATTTCATGAGCTGGATGTGGCACGGCGGCGGCTTCGAAATGATGCAGAAGTTCTACCGCGAAACCCTGAAGATGAACGTCATCTCGATCCCGATGCACACGCAGAGCCCGCAGGCGCTCGGCTGGTTCAAGAAGAAGATCGACAACGTCGCCGACTTCAAGGGCATGCGCTGCCGCGAGACCGGCATCGCCCAGGAAGTCTTCAACGAGATGGGCATGCGCACCGTCAACATGCCGGGCGGCGAGATCATGCCGGCCGCCGAGCGCGGCGTGATCGACTGCGCCGAATGGGTCGGCGGCATCGACGACCTGAAGTTCGGCTTCCACACGATCTGGAAGTGGCACTACGCGCCGTCGCTGCACGAGCCGGTCTCGATCGGCGAGCTGATGATCAACCTCGACGTCTGGAACGGCTTCAGCCCGGCCGACCAGGAGCTGATCAAGGCGGTCGCCTGGGAGCAGCTGTTCTGGCACTGGGCCAAGTGGCAGCGCCTGAACGCCGAGGCGGTCGAGGAGTTCAAGACCAAGCACGGCGTCAACGTCATGTTCACGCCGCCCGACATCCTGAAGGACTTCCTCGCCGCCTGGGACCGCGTGGCAGCGCGCGAAGCCGACAAGAACCCGGTGTTCAAGGAAGTCTACGAATCGCAGAAGAAGTGGGCGTCGGTCACCGTGCCGATGAAGAAGGTCTACTTCCCGCCCTACGCGATCGCGGCCGACCACTACTGGCCGGACAAGAAGTAGAAACAAGGCCAAAGCCCGCTTCGCACCTGCGCAGCGGGCTTTGCTTTTCAAGTCCGTCATCCCGACCGGAGCCGAGCGCAGCGAGGCGTCGTGGAGGGACCTATTCTGTCGACGAGTGCACAAGAACAGGTCCCTCGACTGCGCCGCCCTTCGGTCGGCTCCGCTCGGGATGCAGTTTCGGGGGAGTAGTCCATGGCGACGCCGTCACCGGCCTATCTCGCGACGATCCGCGGGATCGACAGGTTCACCGAGTACACCGCGTACGTCTTCTGCCTGCTCAACATCCCGCTGATCGGCGCCAACACCTGGGAGGTGATCTCGCGCTACGGCTTCGGCGAGCCGACCGAATGGGCGCTCGACACCACCACCCAGTCGTTCGGCGCGATGTTCATGCTGGGCGCGGCCTACGCCTTGTCCAAGGGCGCGCACGTGCGCACCGACATGCTGTGGGAGGGCTTCTCCGACCGCACCAAGGGGCTGATCGACACCGGCGGCTACATCCTGTTCTTCCTGCCGACAATGGCCGTGCTGTTCTGGATCAGCGTCGACGATTTCTTCTACTCGATGTCGATCAACGAGCGCTCGAACACCACGTCCTGGCAGCCGATCCTGTGGCCGCTGCGCGGCGTGATTCCGCTGGCCTGCCTGCTGCTGTTCATCCAGGGCATCTCCGAGGTGATGAAGAGCGTGTGGGCGGCACGAACCGGCCAGTTTCTGGTCCATCAGGAGAAGCTCGAACTATGAACGGCGACCAGATCCTTGGCCTGGTCATGCTGTTCGGCATGATCACGGTCATCTTCGTGGGCTTCCCCATCTCCTTCACCCTGCTGTTCCTCGGCCTGGTGTTCGGCGCCATCGGTCTGGGGGCCGAGCTCACCTTCAACCTCGCCTACCTCCAGATCTGGGGGACGATGAAGGACGAGGTGTTCCCCGCGGTTCCCCTGTTCATCTTCATGGGCTTCATGACCGAGCAGGCCGGCTTGATGGAGCGGCTGTTCGCCGCCCTGCGCAACGTGCTGGCGCCGGTGCGCGGCTCGCTGTACCTGGCGGTGATCCTGACCGCCACGATCTTCGCAATGGCGACGGGCATCGTCGGCGCGGCGGTGACCGTGCTCGGCATCATGGCGGCGCCGATGATGATCAAGGCGGGCTACGATGCGCGGCTGTCGTCGGGCGCGATCGCCGCCGGCGGGACGCTGGGCATCCTCGTTCCGCCCTCCGTCATGCTGGTGGTGATGGGCCCGACCATGGGCGTGCCGGTGAACCTGCTGTACTCCGCCGCCTTCGGTCCCGGCTTCCTGCTGGCCGCCATGTACATCGTCTATACGCTCGGCCGCAGCTTCATCAATCCCAGCCTCGGCCCGCCGGTGCCGAAGGAAGACCGGATCACCGACCCGGTCGTGCTGATCCGCGAGTTCATCGTCGGCGTCCTGCCGCTCGCCCTGCTGATCGGGTTCACCCTGGGCACGATCCTGGCCGGCATGGCGACGCCCACCGAGGCGGCGGCCTGCGGCGCCAGCGGCGCCACCTTGCTGGCGCTCCTCTACGGCAAGCTGTCGCTCAAGGTGCTGAAGAACGCCGCCGTCATGACCATGATGACGGCGGGCGTGGTGATCTTCCTGGCCGTCGCCTCCAACGTGTTCGGCGCGGTCTTCACCAAGCTCGGCACCGCGCAGGTCATCACCCAGGCCCTGGCGGCGATCCCGGTGCCCGACATGGGCAAGCTGATCATCATCATGATCGCCGTGTTCCTGCTGGGCTGGCCGTTCGAATGGCCGGCGATCGTCCTGGTCTTCCTGCCGATCGTGCTGCCCGTCGTCGAAACCCTGCAGCTCGGCATGAACAAGCTCGACCTGCTGATCTGGTTCGGCGCCCTGATCGCGGTGAACCTGCAGACGGCCTTCCTGTCTCCACCCGTGGCGATGTCGGCGTATTATTTGCGCAACGTCGTCCCGCAGTGGAGCCTGGGCCTGATCTACCGCGGCATGGGCGACTTCATGATCATCCAGGTGATCTGCCTGGCCATCGTCATCCTCTTTCCCGACATCGTGCTTTGGCTGCCGCGCTCGCTGAAATAGGACCGGCCGTGAGTTGACAGCGCACCCAAGGCCATCGCCCCATGCGGACGTGAAACCACGACAGGAAGGAACAAGGCCGATGTCCGAGACCCCGACCTTTGGCCGCTACGCCGAAATCCCGTTCGAGAAAATGTCGCCGGAACAGCAGGAAGGCTACAAGGCGATGATCGAGGCGCGCGGCCGCCTGCCGGGCCCGACCAAGATCTGGGTGCACAATCCGAAGCTCGCGAAGGTCGCCGGCCCGTTCGGTGCGCATTTCCAGCCGGGCCAGTATTCGCTGAGCGAACGCGAGCGCGAGATCGCCGTCTGCGTCATCACCAGCCACTGGCGTTCGGCCTATCCGACGGCGGCGCACGAGCGGCTGGCGAAGGCGGCCGGGCTGCCGGCCGCCAAGGTCGAGGCGATCCTGGGCGGCCTGCCGACCGCGTTCGACGACGGACGCGAACAGGTCGTCTACGAGATGGCGATCGCTCTCTCCAACGGCCGATGGGTGTCGCGCGGGCTGCACGAGCGCGCGGTCAAGGCGCTGGGCCATGTCGGCGTCACCGACGTCATCACCCTGATGGGGCACTACACCAGCGTGGCGATGACGCTCGCCTTCTATGACGTCCCGGACGGAGCGACGGGCATGGCGCGCTGAGGCTGGGGGCGCGTCTTTCATGATTCGGACCGCGGGCTGGGTCGCGTCTGACGCGACCTTCCCGCCCGCTCATGTGGAGCGCGGACCTCCAGGTCCGCTCATGATCATGATGCGGACCTGGAGGTCCGCGCTCCGAAGATCATGAAGCGGGCGGGAAGGTCGCGTCAGACGCGACCCAGCCCGCGGTCCGGATCATGACCAAATGCGCCACGGGACCTGTCGGGGCGCAACACAGACGACACAAATCGCTCGCCCGGCAACACAGGGACGATATGGAGCCTCGATAGAGTCGTGGTGCCAGACGGGGGTAGTTTTTCCACGGTGACGCAGGCGACGAGCCGAGTACCGCTGGCTGCAGGGCACGCGGGCGACCGCGGTGCCCAGGTCGCCGAATCGCTCAGTGTGAGTTGCGTAGCGTCCACGCACAGTGAGCACAGCAACCCTTTGGAGGACAGAATGCTCAAGAGTCTCTCAGCCCTGTTCGGACTCGCTCTTCTCGTTGCGGCATGCGGTGAGTTCGACGCAAAACATGTCCTTGCAGCAGCCGCCGTCGGCGCCGCCGCCTCCGTCGAAGGCCTGGATGGTCTTCTTCGACACCAACAGCACGACCCTGTCGCAGCAGGCCACGATGACGATCACCGAGGCGGTCAATGTCGCGAAGTCGATGCCGAACGCGCGGGTGGCCGTCACCGGCTACACCGATACCGATGGCGCTCCGGCCTACAATCAGCAGCTGTCGATCCGGCGCGCCGATGCGGTGAAGAACGCGTTGGTGAGCAGCGGCATTGCGCCCCAGGCCATCAGCGTCAACGGCACCGGCGAAGCCGGCCTGCTGATCGAGACGCCGGACCAGACGAAGAACGAGAAGAACCGCCGCGTTCAGATCGTCGTCCAGTAGTCGACAAGCATGAGGAAGGCCGATTCCCGTCGCAGCGCACGTTGCTGCGGCGGGTCTCGGCCCGTCCTCACGACAGCAGGCGGTTGAAGTGCGCGATGGTGCGCGTCCGCGCTTCGGCCGCCGCCGCCTCGTTGTAGGGCGGGTATCCCTGGCGGTTGAAGCCGTGCTCGGTGCCCGGATAGACGTGGATGTCGACGCCCGGCGATCCGCCGATCCGCGCCTGGATCGCCGCCACGGTCTCCGCCGGCACGTGCGGATCGTCGCTGGCGAAATGCATCAGCAGCGGGCAGGTGCGGCGGCCGGCCTCGTCGAGATGCTGGTCGATCTGCACGCCGTAGTAGCTCGCCGCGGCCTCGATCGGCAGGCGCGTGCTCGCCAGGTAGGCGTACTTGCCGCCGAGGCAGAAGCCCATCACGCCGATCTTGCCGGTGCAGTCCGCCCGCCCGCGCAGGGCTGCGACCATGTCGCCGAGGTCGCGGGCGAACTGGTCGGTGTCGAGCCGCGCCCACAGCGCCCGCGCCTTGGCGCGGCCTTCGTCGGTGTAGGGCAGATAGTTCGCGGCCTCCTGCCGCCAGAAGACGTCGGGCGAGAGCGCGATGAAGCCGTCCGCCGCATAGCCGTCGGCGACCGAGCGGATGTGCGGGTTGCTGTTGAACACCTCGGGCAGCACGACCAGGGCGGGCGCCGGAAGGCGCGCCGGCAGCGCCAGGTACGCCGCGAAGCGTCCTCCGTCCGATGCCGTCAGCGTGATCTCCTGGCCCATGCATTTCTCCCCTTGGCTCCAACCGTCATGACGGCACATCGTACGATGGCCGGCGGAGAGCGGACAATCGAACGGCCCGTGCTAGGCTCCGCCAGTCAGAATGGAGAGAGCATCATGCCCATCGAGCGCTTCATGGTTCCCGGCGAGCTCGAGCCCGTCAGCCACTATTGCCACGTCGTGAAGGCGGGCGACTTCATCTACCTCTCGGGCATGGTCGGCATGAAGGCGGATGGCACCATCCCGCCGGACACCCTCAGGCAGTTCGAGATCGCGCTGAGGTCGATCGACACCTGCCTGCGCCACGCCGGCGGCCGGCCCGACCAGGTGATCAAGGTGCTGGTCTTCATGACGGACATCACGGAACGGGCGAGCATCAACCCGATCCGCCAGCGCTACTTCGGAGAACACAGGCCGGCGTCGACCCTGGTCGAGGTCAGCGCGCTCGTCGATCCGCGCATGAAGGTGGAGATCGAGGCGGTGGCCTACGTCGGTGCGTAGGTCGGCGGAGCGCGGACCTCCAGGTCCGCTCATGTTCTTCTGGACCGCGCGCGTCTCGCGCGCTCATGAGCGGGCGAGACGCGCGCGGTCCGGAAGACGAAGAGCATGAGCGGACCTGGAGGTCCGCGCTCCGGCAAGACGCGCCCTACTCCACCGTCATGCCGGCCTCGCGCACGATCGTCTCGTAGCGCTTGCGCTCGGCCAGGATGAACTCGGCGAAGGTGGCCGGCGTGCTTGCCACCATGTCGCCGCCCTGCTGAGCGACCACCGTCTTGGCGCCCTCGGTCGCGGCGGCGCGCACCGCCTCGTCGGCGATCTTCTTCACCAGCGCCGGCGGCATGTCCTTCGGTCCGACCAGGCCATACCAGGCGACCGACTGGTAGCCTTTCACGCCCGCCTCATCGACTGTCGGCAACTCGGGGTAGAAGCTGCTGCGCCTGGTCGAGCTCACCGCCAGCGCCCGCATCTTGCCCGTGGTTACAAGGTCCTTTGAATTGGGCTGGGTGATCATCATGTCGACATTGCCCGCCATCAGGTCGAGCTGCGCCGGGTTGCCGCCCTTGTAGGCGACATGGGTCATGCTGACGCCTGCCATGTGCGCCAGCAGCGCGCCGGCCAGATGCTGCGACGAGCCGTTGCCGCCGGAGGCGTAGGTGATCGGCGGCGTCGCGCTTTTGGCCAGCGCCAACAGCTCGCCGAGCGTGCTGGCCTTGAGCGCGGGCTTCACCAGCACGAGCTGCGGGAAGGTCGCGATCAGGCTGATCGGGGTGAAGTCCTTGTCCCCGTCGTAGGGCAGCTTCTTGTAGATCAGCGGATTGATGGCGTGGCCCATGGCCACGACCGAGAGCGTGTAGCCATCGCCCGGGGCCTTGGCGACGATCTCGCCCGCCACCACGCCGTTGGCGCCGGCGCGGTTGTCGGCCACCACCGTCTGGCCCCAGGTCTGCTGGAAGTGCTGGCCGACGGCGCGCGCCAGAAGGTCGGTCGTGCCGCCCGGTGCGAACGGGATCACCATGCGGATCTGCTTGTCGGGGTACGCTGCCTTGCGCCCGCACGATCGACGGCGCGGCCACGGCCAGGGCGCCGAGGCCCTTGAGGAAATGCGAGCGCTTCATTGCAGGTAGTATCCCGACGGCGTGCCCTTGACCGTGGTGCGCTCGAGGTGGCGGATCTCGCCCTCCTCGTAGTCGCCCAGCGCCACGTGCATGGTGCAGCGGTTGTCCCACAGCACGATGTCGTCCTGGCGCCACTGGTGGCGGTAGACGAACTGCGGCCGCGTCGCGTGCTTGATCAGGTAATCGATCAGCGGCCGGCTCTCCTCCGGCGTCATGCCGACGAAGCACGACACCTTCTCGCCGATATAGAGCGCCTTGCGGCCGGTCTCGGGATGGACGCGCACGACCGGCTGGGCGATCGGCGGATTGATCTTGCGCTGCTCCTGCTCGCGGGTGGAGTTGGGATCGTCGACCTTGCGCGTGCCGGTATGGATGCCGTGCAGGCCCTCGATCATCTTCTTCATGCCGTCCGACAGCGTGTCGTAGGCCTTGACCATATTCGTGAACATCGTATCGCCGCCGACCGGCGGGATGGTGATGCCGCGCAGCAGCGAGCCGAGCGACGGCACCGGCGTGAACGACATGTCGGAATGCCAGAGATGGCCGGTGTACTTGGAGGCCGACGGCTTGCCGTCCGCCTCCGGGATGTTGGTGACCAGCAGCAGCTCGGGATAGTCGGGATGGCGGTCGCGCGGCAGCGAGTCGTGCCGGTCGAGCTCGCCGAAGCGGCGGCTGAAGGCGATGTGCTGCTCGCGCGTGATCTTCTGGTCGCGGAACAACAGGATGCCGCGCTCGAGGAAGGTGCGGTGGATCTGGTCGAACTCGGAGTTGCTGAGCGGCTGGGCGAGATCGACGCCCTGGACCTCGGCGCCCAGGGCATGGCTCAGCGGACGGAAGGAAAGCGGCATGGGGACCTGTTCGTTGGACGGACAACCATCGTGCTCTTTCCAGACAGACCTGAAACCCCTGCCCCGGCATGGGAGCTCCTTAGTCAGGGCCGCTGTTCGCTCCTTGGAACTCCCAAGGGACCCGCCTACCAGCCGGCCCGCATACACCACACGCCGCAGCCGCGTGCGCGGCTCGGTCAAGAAGGTTGAGGAAGCGATCAAGGCGGCCGACAAGAAGGCCGCCGCGGAACATCAGCCCCGTGAACGCCGCTCCAGCGAGCAGCGTCTTCTTTTTCGGCCGATCGCGTCGAATATTTTTTGAGAATTTTTTGAGAATTTTTTCGAGCGTCGCGCCCGAGAACATTTGGCCGCCAATTGAGCGAATAACATACGATTCGCTTTTATCGGACCGGGGGCGCGATCAGGCGCTAGATATTGAGCGGCGTTCGGCGCGACGACCGAAAGAGAATTGCTTTCGAGACGATGTCAATCGAACTCAACGGAAGAACAACATGAATGGCCTGCTTGCTTGCCGCTGTAAGTCGTTTGCGACGTACGACGAGTCCGCGTATCTATACTCCAGTTACGACGCGCTCAGAGTAGACCCTCAACCTGTTACCGATGGACACCAGTCCCCAAGGTCAACATGGAACGCACCACCATCACTATTAACATCACGTTCGTCGGCCCGCTGCTGAGCCCGCCGAGCGCTGCACTCTCGATCCTCGTCCTGCACTGGCTCGGATTCCTCTAGATAGCAATCGACCGCCGCGCACAAAGCCGTGCGAAGGATCCACAGTTATCTCTTTCCCGAGCGCCTCCTAGAGGTAGAAGAGCCATCTTGGCGAAGGAGTAGAGGGGGCGCCTCCTCCCCCTACACCATCGAACTCGGCCGGTAGAACGGCTGGTGCTTCGACGTATCGATGTAGTTCTCGTAGAACTTCCGCGCATACGGCAGCAGCGCCACCGAGAGCTTGCGCCGCTCGACCTCGTCGTCGGCCAGGGCCTTGCTGAGATCGTCGTGCAGCGCCTTGAGCGCCGCCGTCCTGTCGACCTTGGTGAACTTGCCGTCCTGGTAGATCACCTCGCCGTCGCACATGGTCATGGTGACGGCCTGGTTCTTGGCGCGCTGGACCACGGCGTCGAGCGTCGGCGTCAGCTCGTCGAGGTACGGGTAGGCGACCTGGTCCCAGTCGATCAGCACCATGTCGGCGCCCTTGCCCACTTCCAGCGAGCCGATGGTCTCGCCGTAGGGCGTGGTCTTCGCCCCGCCGACGGTCGCCATGCGCAGCACCTGGGACATGGTCGGCACGTCGGCCTCGACCATGCCGGGCACGCGGTGGGCGCGCAGCACCAGCTTCAGCTCCTGCAGCATGTCGCGGTCGTCGTTGATGCCGGCCTCGTCGAGGCCGATCGCGGTGTTGATGCCCTTCTTCTCGAAGAAGTTCAGCGCCGCCACGCCCGAGCGCAGGCGGAAGTTGGAGGAGCAGTTGTGGCAGACGCAAGCCCCCGCGGCGGCCAGGCGGTCGATGTCCTTCTCGTTCAGCCACACGCCGTGGCCCAAGGTCAGGCGGTTGGTCACCATGCCGAAGCGGTCGATGTATTCCAGGGCGGTGCAGTTGCCGCGCCGCGCGGCGTATTCCTTCTGGTAGGCGGTCTCGACCAGGTGCATGTGCATCGGCGCGTCGTACTTGGCCGAGGCTTCCGACAGCAGCGTCAGGGCCTTGTCGGAGCACCAGTGCAGGTTGGCCGGGGCAAGCTGGATCTTCACCCGGCGCTTGTTGTGGTGCTGCGAATGGAAGCTCTTGAACATGTCCATCGCGTCGTCGAGGCTCATCTTGAAGCGGTCGAACCAGCGCTGCATGGGGCCCTGCAGCTCCTTCGGCAGGCTCGCCACGAACTCCTCGTCGGCCTGGTAGACCAGGCGGTTCTGGTCGCGCACGGCGTAGCAGTAGCTGACGCGCATGCCGACATCCTCGTAGGCGCGGATGGTCTCGGTGGCGCGCTTCTCGACGTCGGAGAGCACGCCCGGCATCCAGCCCTGGATGTGCTGCACCGTGGTGATGCCCGAGCCGATCATCTCGAAGGCCGAGTAGAGCGTGTCGAGATAGAGGTCGAGGTTGCGGATCACCATGCGGGTGATGAACCAGAGCTCGAGCGGCATGTCGGGCGAGCCGAGCTGCACCGGCGTCAGCCCGACATGGTGGTGGCCGTTGACGAAGCCCGGCAGCAGGATCTCCTTGCCGGTGCCGATGACGGGGACGGTCGGGTGCTTTCTGTGCAGGTCGTCGTAGGTGCCGACGGCGGTGATGACGCCGTCCTCCTGCAGCACGGCGCCGTCCTTGATCTCGTTCCAGGTGAAGCGGTCTTTTACGCCGGTGATGGTGGCGCGGCTGCGGATGAGGCTGGTGGGCATGGATCCTCCTTACATATTCATACCGTCATCCCGACCGGAGCCTCGCATAGCGAGGCGTAGTGGAGGGACCTGTTTTTGTGGAAGCGCCGACAAAACAGGTCCCTCGACTACGCCACCCTTCGGGTGGCTTCGCTCGGGATGACGGGTTGGTCAGGCCGTCATGGCCTCCTGCTCGGCGAAGGCGCGATCGACCTCGTCGCGCAGAAGCTCGGTGAGCTGGATGCGCAGCGCCTCGGCCTCGCGGCTGAAGAGGTTGCGCGGGCGGGGCAGGTCGATCGGCACGATGGTCTTGATGCGGCCGGGGCGCGAGGTGAAGACGACGACGCGGTCGGCGAGCGCCACCGCCTCGTCGATGTGATGGGTGACGAACAGGATCGAGGCGCCGGAATCGCGCCACACGTCGAGCAGGAAGTCCTGCATGCGGGCGCGGGTCTGCACGTCGAGCGCGGCGAAGGGCTCGTCCATCAGCAGGACCTTGGGACGCATGGCCAGCGCGCGGGCGACCGCCACGCGCTGGCGCATGCCGCCCGACAGCTCGTCGGGACGCTTGTCCATCGCCGCCTTCAGGCCGACGCGCTGCAGCGCCTCGGCCGCCACCTTGCGGCGCTCCGCCTGGCCGGCGCCGCGGATGGCAAGCCCGAAGCTCACGTTCTGCCAGACCGTCAGCCAGGGGAAGAGCGAGGTCTCCTGGAAGATCAGGCTGCGCTCGGGCGACGGCGTCTCGACCAGGTCGCCGAACGACCAGGTGAGGCCCTCGGTCATCTCCTCGAGGCCGGCGATGAGGTAGAGCAAGGTGCTCTTGCCGCAGCCCGACGGCCCCAGGAAGACCACGAACTCGCCGGGCGCGATGTCGAGGTTGACGTCGCGCAGGGCTTCGTGCGCCCGCTTGGTGCCGGCCGCCCAGGTCTTGCCGACGCCGCGGCAGACCACGGCGTCCCGGGAGGAAAAATGCGGAGCGGCGTCAGAGACCACGCAGCTTCTCCTGGGTGTCGGGGAGCCAGTAGAGGATGCGGCGCTGGGCGAGCCGCAGCAGCCAGTCGAAGGCAAAGCCCAGCACGCCGATCACGGCGATGGTGAAGAACACCAGCGACGGATTGAAGGTGTTGCGCGCCAGCATGATGACCTGGCCCATGCCGTAGCCGACGCCGGTCGATTCGGCGACCAGCACCACCATCCAGGCGCCGAACAGGTTCATCCGCAGCACCTGCAGCATGCCGGGCAGGATGGCCGGCACGATGACGCGGCCGTAGATCTGCCGCTTGGAGGCGCCCATGGTGCGCGCGACGTTGATCAGGTTGGGCGGCACGCCGTCGATCTGGGCGATGGTCGCCAGCACCATGTGGAAGAACAGCGCCACCACGACCATGAAGATGGCCGGCGCATTGCCGATGCCGAACAGGAAGATCGCCACCGGCAGCCAGGCGATCGGCGACACCGGCGAGAGCAAGCGTGACGGTGGGCAGCACCAGCTTGTCGAAGACATGCCAGTAGCGGACCGCGACGCCGATGCCGATGGCCAGCACGGAAGCAAGGACCAGGCCCACGAACACGCGCATGGTGGTGGCGGCCACGGTGATCATCACCGATTCGCAGCGCCGACGGGCCCTCGCCCATGGATTGGCCGACCTGCCAGCGGGTCGCGGTGTTGAAGAACTTGCCCTGCTCGCCGAAGTTACTGAGGAAGATGTGCGGCGGCGGCAGGAGCTGCGGGTCGGCCCAGCCCATCGCCCAGCACAGTTCCCAGATGCCGGCGAACAGGCCGACCGACAGGCAGGTCCACCAGACCTTCGACAGCCAGTCCATGCCGGCCAGGGCGGCGAAGAGGCGCGTTGCCGCCGCCGGGCGCGATGTCCCGGCGGTCGAGCCCGCCCTGGCGTCGCCTTCGACCACCGCCATCGTCAGGCCGAGGCCGACTTGTACTTGAGCTTGCCGTAGAGCTCGGGGTTCTCCTTGATCACCGCCTCGAGCATGGTCCAGTCGATGGCGTCGCGGCCGGGCTTCTTCTTGATGTAGCCCATCTCCACGACGCTGTCGGTGCGCTGCAGGATGAAGTCGGTCTGGCTGCGCGCATCGACCACCGCGGGCTGCTTGCCCTGGGCGATCTTGGCGTTCGCCATCGACGTCTTGTAGTACTTGCCGACCAGCTCCGTGAGCACCGCCTCGGTCTGGGTCTCGGCGTCGAGCTGGGCCTGCATCATGCCCTTGATGATGGCCTTCAGCCCCGCGGGATTGTCCTTTATCAGGCTGGCGCGCGCGGCGAGCACGCAGTCGGTGTAGCCCTTGCCGTAGAGGTCGATGCCGTCGGTCAGCATGACCGCGCCCTTGACGTCGGCCACCAGGGCCGAGGCGTAGGGCTCGATGGTGCAGATCCAGTCGATGGCGCCCGCCTTGAAGGCCTCGACGGCCTCGGGCGTGTTGCCCATGTAGCGGACCTTCACGTCCTTGAAGGAGATCTTGTGCTTCTTCAGGTAGTCGTAGGGCATGACTTCCAGCGTATCCATCTGGAAGGTGCCGAGCGTCTTGCCCTTGAGCTTCTCGGGCGAATCGAGGCCGGGCCGGGCGACGATGGCGCAGCCCTCGACGCCGCCGCCGGCCACGATCTTGACCGGCGCGCCCTTGTCGTAGAGCGCCATGAAGCTGGTATAGGGCATCAGGCCGATATCGACCTGGCCCATGCCGAGGAAGGTCACCATCTCGGCCGAGGTCGGCGTGTTGATGAACACCAGCTCGGTGCCCGCGCCCTTGGCGTACTGGCGCGAATGGGCGAGGAAGATGTTGAGGTTGCAGAAGCCCGAGCCGTGCGTCGACTTCACCGCCGGGCCGGCGTGGGCGGTACCGGCGAGCATCCCCATGCTGATGGTGCCGGCCGCGGCGGCGCCTTTCAGGAAGCGGCGGCGCGACGGTCGGGCGGCGCCGGAGAAATCCATCTCGGAAAGCCTGGGGAAATGCGTACAGCCAATGCGATCACACATGACGTGTCCTCCTCGTGGCGGAGATTGGGAGAGCGGGATTTGGCTTGTCGGTGTCTGGCCCTGACGAACTCCTTGCCGGCCGTCGTCCCGAGACAGCCGTCACCGAATTGTCGGCACGCCAACCGAAGAGAACCGCCGATGCGGCCTGCGCTGCGGAGAATCGTGCAAGGCCTGTGCCAGTGACCTTCCTCCCCACGCTCCGCGTGGGGAGGTGTCGCCGTCTTGCGGCGACGGAGGGGTCATGAGCATCAGTACTGTTGCCTATGACCCCTCCGACCGCTTCGCGGCCACCTCCCCACGCGGAGCATGGGGAGGAATGCGAGGTCAAAACTTGGTCAGATGATCAATTCTTGTCCGGTATGATGGGACCATGACCTCGACAAGGGCCGTGACCGCCCGGGACGGCCGCACCCTCGCCTATCTCGAAGTGGGAGATCCGCGCGGGCCACTCGTTATCCATAATCATGGCGGACCCAGCAGCCGGCTCGAGGCGCGCCTGTTCGAGCGCTCGGCAGCGAAGAACAGGCTGCGCCTGATCTGCGTCGACCGGCCCGGCATCGGCCAGTCGAGCCGCCAGAAGAGCCGCACCTACGCCGGCTGGGCCGACGACCTCGTAGCAATCGCCGACGCGTTAGGACACCATGAATTCGGCGTCACGGGCTGGTCGGAGGGCGGCCCGTGGGCCCTTGCGGCAGCGGCCACCATCGATCCTCGGCGGCTGCGCCACGTCAGCAGCATCGCCGGCGGAAGCTACGGAACATTCGGCGACAACTGGGCGGCGGACCAGCTCTCCAAGGCCGACGCGCTGGGCGGATACCTCGCACTCCGTTTCCGGCCGGGCTTCCACCTCATGTACGCGATCCTTGGACTGACCGCCAAACGCTTCCGCCGGTCCTACGCCGAGCAATTGCGCAAGACCCTCAACGACTACGATCGGCAGATCCTGCGTCAACCCGATGTCGAGGCCGCCTTCTGCGACGCCTCCGCCGAATGCTTCGCCCAGGGCAGCGACGGGCTGGTTCGCGACAGCGAGCTGCTCTATCGGCGCTGGGCTTTCGACGTGACGACGATCGAACGGCCGGTCCACATGTGGCAAGGCACGGACGATCGGCTTGTCGCGGCTTCCATCAACAAGACGGTGGCTGACCGGATGCCCGGAGCGGTGTGGCATCAGGTCGAGGGCGCCGGGCATTTCGTGGCCGTCGGTTCAGGCGATGACGTGTTCGCCATCGCCGCCGAGGAGCTGGGCGCCTAGTTCTATCTGTCCTTCGGCATCTGCTGCGACAGCCGATGCCGGATGCGCTCGCGATGGCCGATATAGAGGCCTGAAACCACGATCACCCCTGCGCCTACCCAGCTCCAGGCGTCGGGGACGTCGCCGAACACCAGGTAACCCAGCAGCGCCGCACCCACGAGCTGCACGTAGTTGAACGGCGCCACGACGGCCGCCGGCGCCTGGCTGTAGGCGATGGTCAGGAAATAGTGGCCGACGCCTGCCATGACGCCCATGCCGGCGAACAGCGTCCAGTGCCAGCCGCCGGAGGGCGTCACCCAGTCGAACGGCAGGAAGGGCGATGCCGCGACGGTGCCGACGATGGTGGCCATGGTGGCCGAGGCGTCGGCCCGCTCGGTGGGGCCGTAGCGCCGCGAATAGAGCTGGTAGAGCGCGCTGCACAAGGTGCTGCCCACGATCAGCAGCGCATGCCAGTCGAACTCAGCCTGGCCCGGCCGCACGACGATCAGCGCGCCCGCGAAGCCGACGCAGACGGCGGCCCAGCGACGCCGGCCCACCGGCTCCTGCAGGAAACGCGCGGACAGGGCCGTCACGATCAGCGGGCTGGTGAGCGAGATCGCCGCCGCCGTGGCCAGCGGCATGTAGACGATGCCGTTGAAGTACAGGAACGACGACAGGAACAGCAGCAGGCCGCGCACCACCTGGCTGCCGAGGTTGCGGAAGCGGAACAGCTTCAGGCCGCTCTGCGGCAGGAACAGCGCCAGCATCAGCAGGAAGGCGAAGAAGTAGCGCGCCCAGATGACTTCGATGACCGGATAGAACTGGCTCAACGTCTTGGACATGGCGTTGAGCACCGAGAAGCACATCACCGAGACGAGGATGGCGAGGATGGCCCGCAGGATCGGGCTCATTCCAGCGGACTCATTCCTTAGCCGCGGCCTTCTGCTCCGCGAGCTCCTGGTCGGAGGGCCACAGAACCAGCGAGACGACCAGCAGGATGGCGAGGCCGCCGACGATGCCGGCGAAGCGATCGACACCGGGCATGATGCTGGTCGGCGGCCCTTCGCCCTGGATCAACGTGACGATGAACACGAAGGCGGCCTGGGTGCCGACATAGCCGACGCCGTGCGGCCCGACCTGGATGTGCATGCCGACCCAGACGGCGCCGCCGATCATCGCCAGCCACCACACGAACGACTCCACGTTCAGGGCGAGGCAGATGAGCGCCACGACGCCGCCCAGCAGGCAGCCCAGGAAGCGGTGCAGCGATCGAACGGCGATCGCATGCCGGGTGGCGACCCCGCCGTCGGTGACCACCACGGGTGCCGCCATCACCACGGCAACGGTGATGGCCATCTCGACCACCTGCGACACCTCGAGCGCCATCCAGATCGCCAGCACCGCACAGACGGCGATCGCCGAGCGCGCGCCGTGCAGCACGACGGACCATTGCGCGCCCAGCAGATGGCGCCAGCCCGGCACCGTCGGCGCCGGCTCGCGATGCCAGTCCTGCAAGAGGTTGGCGACGATGATGGCCGACAGCACCCCGACTCCGACCTCGAACATCCGGTAGTAGGCGACGCTGGCCGCCTGCAGCGGATTGGTCAGGCTCTCCAGCAGCACCAGGATCGAGGTGATGCAGAGGAAGAGCCAGGCGAGGCCATGCGGGCTCACCTGCATGGCGATCACGCCCAGCATGGTGACGCCGCCGATGAACAGGTACATCGCGAAATGGTCGTAAGGCAGCCAGCGCGCCATGACGAAGCCCAGCAGCGCTCCCGCCGCCGTTCCGGTCAAGCGCAGGATGCCGCGCCGCAGCGAGCCGCCGCCGGTTGCCGACAGCGACATGAAGGCGCTGATCGCCGCCCACCACGGCGACTGGATTTCCAGCAACAGCGCCAGGAAGGTCGCGAGCACGACCGAGCACGCGGCAACGATGCCCTGCCGCGTGCGGTCCGGCGCCTCGCCCAGTTCGCCGATCTCGCGGAAGAACCTGGTGAGCGTGTCGACCGTGATGTCGAAGGTCTCGACAGAGATGTCGCGGACCTCCCGGGCGAAGTGCCGGATCATCGCGGGAACACGACGGCGCGCGCGTCCGCGCCCATGTAGAGCCTGCCGCCGGGCGGCGGATCTTCCAGCACGATGGTCACCGGGATGCGGCGCTGCAGGCGGATCCAGTCGGTGGTCGGCGCGACGTAGGGCAGCAGCATGGGCGCCTGCGGGTCGCGGCTGAAGCCGCGGGCGATGCCGGTGATGCGGGCCTTGTGGAACTTCCACGGCGCGCTGTCGAGCCATACCCAGGCGGTGCCGTCGATCGCGAAGGGACGGATGTAGTATTCCTTGTAGTTGGCGATGATGCGCCAGGCGTGGGCATCGACGATGCCGATGTTGGGGATGCTCACCGTCGCGGTGTCGCCGATGCGGACCGTGAGGTTGTTGATCCAGCCGTCAGCCGGCGCGTTGACGTCGGTCTTGCCGAGCTTCCACTCGGCGGTCGCCTTGTCCGCCTTGGCGACGTCCAGAGCCGCCTGGTGCACGTTGATGCTGGTCCGCGCCTTGGCGATGGCGATCTCGGCGATGGTCTTCTCGGCGGCGGTGCGCCTCAGATCGTTGTTGGCGCGGTCGAGCTCGGCACGCGGCGCATTGTTTTCGGCGGCCAGCACGGCGTAGCGCGCCTGCTGTTCCGTCGCATAGGTATGCGCCGACTTGGCCGATTCGAGCGCGGCCTCGGCGGTGGCGAGCTCCTCCTGCGCCACCTTGACCAGCGCGGTCTGCTCCTCGATCTGCGCCTGGCGCTGGTTGACCTCGAGCTGGAACGGCACCGGATCGATCTGGTAGATCTTGTCGCCCTTCTTGATCTGCTGGTTGTCGACGACATAGAGCCCGATGATCGGGCCGGTCACTTCCGGCGCCACGCCGATCAGGTCCGACCGTACATAGGCATCGTCGGTGTAGGCCACGTAGTAGGTCAGGACCTCCCAGGCGATGAACAGGACCAGGATCGTGCCGATGACGGCCGCCAGGCGCCGCACGCGGCTGACGACGCGGCTGGCCGGCGGGTCGGCGGGCGCCGGCGGCGGACTTGCGGGGGGACTGGGCGTCGGTGCGGGTGGCGGCGCGAGCGGGGCTTCCGGCGGCTTGGTCTCCACCTTGGGCGCGGCCTCGGCCGTCTTGGGCGCCGGTGCGTCAGGCGGCGGCACCTCGGGCTTCTGAGGCTCCGGGCGCGGCGGCGCCGGTGGGGACGCGGTATCGCTCATCGCCGACAGGATAGCCGATTTGTCGGCGCCAATCAGGCCTTGCCGACGAGGGAGGCCACGAACTTGGAGAGATCTTCGACGCCGTACGGCTTGGGAAAGACGTGGATCCGCGGACTTCTCAACGCCGATGGTGCGTTGTTGCCCGAGCAGCGGATGATGGGCACATCCGGCCGGTGATGGAGGGCGGCCTCGATCACCTTCTCGCCGGACATGTCGGGCAGGCCGATATCGACGATGATGGCCGAAAGCGCTGCCTTGCCGGTGACCACGTCGAGCGCCGCCTGGCCGGTCGCCGCCTCGATGCAGTCGAGGCCGATGGCGCTCAAGGCCTCGACAACGACCGCGCGAATGAGAAATTCGTCCTCAGCCAGAAGCACACTCATGCAGCATCCCGCTCTAGTCCGCCGCTCGGGCCATGATGGGCTGAGGCTTGAACGGCAGGATAGTTGTGGCGCGAACGGCGGGCAGCGGCAAGGGCGGGGTTTCCACGCCGAGGGCGCGGGCGGCGTTCCAGCCCCAGCGCGGGTCGAGCAGGAAGGCGCGTGCATGGGCCGTGCAGTCGGCCTGGCCCGCGGCGATGATGCCTTCGGCCTGGTCGGGCTCGGTGATGACGCCGACCGCCCAGGTCTTGATGCCGGCTTCCTTGCGGATGCGGGCCGAGAACTCGACGTGGTAGCCCGGCTTGACCGGGATCTTCTGGGCCGCGGCATTGCCGCCCGAGCTGGCGTCGATGAAGTCGCAGCCCAGCGCCTTGAGCTGGCGGGCGGTCTCGATCGTGTCCTCGATGCTGACGCCGCCCTCGACCCATTCGACGCAGGAAAGCCGCATGCCCATCGCCTTGCCGGCCGGCCAGGCCCGGCGGCAGGCCTCGAAGACCTCGAGCGGGAAGCGCCGGCGCTTGTCGGCGGTGCCGCCGTACTCGTCGCCGCGCTGGTTGCTGAGGGGCGACAGGAACTGGCTCAGGAGATAGCCGTGCGCGCCGTGCAGCTCGACGACGTCGAAGCCCAGCCGGGCGCTGCGTTGCGTCGCCTCGACGAAGGCCTGCTTGACCCGCTTCAGGCCGACCGCGTCGAGGGCGACCGGCGTGTGCCACTTGGCGTCGTAGGGGATGGCCGAGGCCGAGACCGTGGTCCACGGCAGGTCGGGCGCATCGGCTTGCGTCAGCGGGCCGCCGCCCTTCCACGGCCGCTGCGCCGAGGCCTTGCGGCCGGCATGGGCGAGCTGGATGCCGAGCTTGACTGCGGGCATCCAGGCGCGCGCCCAGTCGACGATGGATTTGATCGCGGCTTCGTTCTCGTCGCTGTAGAGGCCGAGGCAGCCCTGGGTGATGCGGCCGTCGCGCTCGACGTGGGTGGCCTCGAGGCAGAGCAGGCCGGCGCCGGACATGGCGAGCATGCCGTAGTGCACCTGGTGCCAGGCTTGCGCGCTGCCGTCGACGGCCGAGTACTGGCACATCGGCGAGACGACGATGCGGTTGGGCAAGGTCACGCCGCCAAGCTCGACGGGTGTGAAGAGTTGGGCGGTCATGGATTTCCTTTCTGGGAGCGCGGGCCTCCGGCCCGCATTCATGAGCGGGCCAGAGGCCCGCGCTCCGATGATCAGCCGCTGATCGACGGGCCGGCTTCGTGGCCGAGCCACTCCTCGATCAGGCGGCGGGCGATCGAGTCGCGGCGCGGCATGAAGAACGAGCCGTCCTTGGGCAGGTTCTCCGGCTCGAGCTCCTCGCGGCTCAGCCAGCGCGCGGCCTCGAGCTCGGACTTGTTCACATCGTAGTCGAGCAATTCGGCCTCGGCGTGGAAGCCGATCATCACCGAGGCCGGGAACGGCCAGGGCTGCGACGAGCGGTAGGTGACGTTCTTCACGCGCACCCTCACCTCCTCGTAGACCTCGCGGGCGACGGCATCCTCGAAGCTCTCGCCCGGCTCGACGAAGCCCGCCAGGGTCGAATGCATGCCGCGCGGGAAATGCGGGCTGCGGCCGAGCAGGCACTTGTCGCCGCAATGGACCAGCATGATCACCGCCGGATCGGTGCGCGGGAAATGCTCGGTCTTGCAGCTCTCGTTGGTGCACCGGCGGACATGGCCGCCGCGCGTCACCTTGGTGGTGGCGCCGCACACGCCGCAATAGCGGTGGCGGCGATGCCAGTAGGTCATGCCGCGGGCATAGGCCAGGATCGAGCCTTCGCGCGCGAACAGCAGCGCGCCGACCTGGCGCAGGTCGACGAACTCGCCGAGCTCCTTCAGCGGCACGTCCTTGCCGGTGACGTCGACGGCGAAATAGGGCGTGCCCTCGACATAGCCCAGGAAGATGGGATGGTCGGCCTGGTTGACGACGGCGCGCGCCATCATGCCCTGCAGGAACACCGCCTCGGGATTGCCGCCGCTCTTCACCAGGTTCTTCTCGGTGTCGATCGGAACGAAGCGAGCCGCACCCGACGAGGCAAGCTCGATCATGCGCTCGTCGTTCTCGCGCTCATGGCTGGCGCGGTCGATTTCGGCGCTGGAATAAGGATTTCTGGAGCGTTGCATAGGGCGCGGACGGTGCCACAGCGGCGGCGGCGCTGCAATCCATGCCGAGCGATGTCCTACTATGTCGTGCTGAGCGAAGCGAAGGACCTCATCGCCGGTTGCTCCAGCATGAGATCCTTCGCTGCGCTCAGGATGACAATGCCTGAGCCAGCACCTCGGCCACGTGTACCGCCTGTCGGCCGCTGCCGTCGGCGATCTGGTGCCGGCAGGAGGTGCCGTCGGCCACGATCAGCGCGTCGGCCGGCGCCTTGCGCACGGCCGGCATCAGCGACAGCTCGGCCATGGCGATCGACGTGTCGTAATGCTCGGCCTCGTAGCCGAAGCTGCCGGCCATGCCGCAGCAGCTCGAAGTCGATCAGGTTGACGGCGAGCTCGGGCACCAGCGCCAGCGCCTCCTGCACCGCGCTCATGGCGCCGAATGCCTTCTGGTGGCAATGGCCGTGGAGGAATGCCGCCTTCTGCGGCAATGGCTTCAGCTTCAACTCGAGGCGACCCGCCGTCTTCTCGCGCGCTAGAGAATTCTTCGAACAGGAAGGCGTTGTCGCAGACCGCCTGCGCGTCCGCGCCAAGGCCCATGGCCAGGATCTCGTCGCGCAGCGTGAACAGGCACGACGGTTCCAGGCCGACGATCGGCACGCCCTTGGCGACGAAGGGCAGCAGTGCCTGCAGCAGCCGCCGCGCCTCCGCCTTGGCCTTGTCGACCTGGCCGGTCGCAAGATACGTGCGCCCGCAGCACAGTGCCGGCGAGCCGAGATCGGGCCAGGCCACCGCGACGCGATGGCCGGCCGCCTCCAGAACGCGGCGCGCGGCGTGCAGCACGTGCGGCTCGAAGTTGTTGGAGAAGGTGTCGGCGAAGATCACCACCGTGGCGTCGGTCTGATCGACGTCGGTGGTGGCGAGGAAGGTGTCGCGGCGCCACTGCGGCAGGCGGCGCTGCTTGGCGAAGCCTACATAGGACTGGAAGAACCAGGCCATGTTGAACAGCCACGGCACGCGCCGCGCCCACGGCGCGATCTCGGGCAGGTTGCCGATCAGCCGGTCGCGCCAGCTCATGCCCTTGGCCATGCGCCGGGCCGAGCGCACCTCGATCTTCATGCGCGCCATGTCGACGCCGGTCGGGCAGTCGCGCTTGCAGCCCTTGCAGCTCACGCAGAGATCCATCGCGGCCGCAACGGCGTCGGAGGTGAGCGCCCCTTCGAGCTGGCCGGAAAGCGCGAGCCGCAGCGTATTGGCACGTCCGCGCGTGAGATGCTTCTCGTCGCGGGTGACGCGGAAGGACGGGCACATCGTGCCGGCGTCGAACTTGCGGCAGTGCCCGTTGTTGTTGCACATCTCGGTGGCCTTGGCGAAGCCGCCGGTAGGATCGCCGCCGGCGCCGGGCGCGCTCAGCGCCTCGGTCATCGGATCGTTCTGGACGTTCCAGGCCGACCAATCGAGCGCGGGCTTGTAGCTGATGTTCCTGTAGCCCGGCTTGAAGCGGAACAGCGAGCGGTCGTCCATCCTCGTGGGGCGAACGATCTTGCCGGGATTGAGCAGGCCCTCGGGATCGAACAGGTCCTTGACCTCGCCCATCGCCTTGGTGAGCCGCGGCCCGTACTGCCAGGCCACCCATTCCGAGCGCACCAGCCCGTCGCCGTGCTCGCCCGAGAAGGCGCCCTTGTACTCACGCACCATCGCCGAGGCCTCCTCGGCGATCGCGCGCATCTTGGCGGCGCCCTCGTTGCGCATGTCGAGGATCGGCCGCACATGCAGGGTGCCGACCGAGGCGTGGGCGTACCACGTGCCCTTGGTGCCGTGCTTGGTGAAGACGTCGGTCAGGCGCCGTGTGTAGTCCGCCAGATGCTCCAGCGGCACGGCGCAATCCTCGATGAAGGACACGGGTTTTCCGTCGCCCTTCATCGACATCATGATGTTGAGCCCGGCCTTGCGGACTTCCCACAGCTCGGCCTGCGGCCGGGGCTCCGGCATCTCGACGACGCTTTTGGGCAGGCCGAGATCGCCCATCAGCTCGACGAGACGTTGCAGATCGCGCAGTTGCGCCTCGCGCTCCTCGCCCGCGAACTCGACCAGCAGGATGGCCTCGGGCTGGCCGATCAGGGCGCGCTCGATCACCGGCCGGAAGGCGGGATTGGCGCGCGCCAGCTCGATCATGGTGCGGTCGACCAGCTCGACGGCGGTCGGCTTCAGCTTGACGATGTGCTGGGCGCTTTCCATCGCCTTGTAGAAGCTCGGGAAGTTCACCACGCCCAGGGTCTTGTGCTTGGGCAGCGGGGCAAGCTTCAAGGTCAGGCGCTCAGTGACGGCGAGCGTGCCCTCGCTGCCGACCAAGAGGTGGGCGAGGTTCACCGAATTGTCGAGCGTGTAGGGCCGCTCCGACTGCGGGAAGAAGATGTCGAGGTTGTAGCCGCCGACGCGGCGCAGCACCTTGGGGTACAGGCGCTCGATCTCGTCGCGCTCGGCGAAGACGAGTGCCGCCACCTTGTCGGCGATGTCGCGCACGGCGGCCGGCATGTCCTCGGGCCGCGCCGAGCCGAAGCGTGCGCGCTCGCCGTTCATGAGCAAGGCGTCGATCGAGGCGACGTTGTGCACCATGTTGCCGTAGCGGATCGAACGGCTGCCGCAGGAATTGTTGCCGGCCATGCCGCCCAGGGTGCACTGCGCCGAGGTCGAGACGTCGACCGGATACCACAGGCCGTGCGGCCTGAGCCAGGCATTGAGCTGGTCGAGCACGACGCCCGGCTGCACCGTGACCTCGGCCCGGTTCTTGTCGAAGCCCACGACCTCGCGCATGTATTTCGACACGTCGACGACCAGCGCCTGGCCCACGGTCTGGCCGCACTGCGAGGTGCCCGCGCCGCGCGGCAGGATCGCGGCCTTGGCGTCGCGCGCCACGTCGAGCACCAGCGCGAGGTCGCTCTCGTCGCGCGGCAGCACGACGCCCACCGGCTCGACCTGGTAGATCGAGGCGTCGGTCGAATAGCGCCCGCGCGAGGCGGCGTCGAAAAGGACGTCGCCCTTGATCGTGCGGCGCAGGGTTTGTTCGAGCGTGCTCAGTCGAGTTTCACTCCGGCCGCGTCGACGACCTTCTGCCATTTCTCGATCTCGGCGCGGATGCGCTTGGCGAACTCCTGGGGAGTCTCGCCGCCGATCTGCGCCGTCTGTTCCTTCCAGATTGTCTGCAGCCTGGGCGATTGCAGCGCCTTCACGATCTCCTGGTACATGCGATCGACGATCGGCTGCGGCGTGCCCTTGATCGCCCACAGGCCATACCAGGTCGAAACGATCCAGTTGGGCACGCCGATCTCGGCCGCCGTCGGCATGTCGGGGAACTCAGCGGTGCGCTTCTGTGTGGCGACGGCGAGTCCGACCAGCTTGCCGGCCTTGATCTGCTGTGCCGACGTACCCATGCCGTCGAACATCATGTCGGCGTTGCCGGCCAGCAGATCCTGCATCGCGGGACCGGCGCCACGATAGGGCACGTGGACGATGTCGGTCTTGGTCTCGAGCTTGAACAGCTCGCCCGCGAGATGATGGGCCGTGCCGGCACCGGCCGAGGCGTAGTTCACCTTGCCGGGGTTCTTCTTCACGTACTCGATCAGCTCGGCGGCGGTCTTCACCTTGAGCCGGTTGGGGTTGATCGAGATCACCTGCGGCACCAGCGCGATCATGGTGATCGGCTCGAAATTCTTCTCGAGGTCGTAATCGAGGGTCTTGTAGATCGAGGGCGCGATGGTGTGATGCACGGCGCCGACCAGGAAGGTCTGGCCGTCGGGCTTCATCTTGGCCGCCTGCGAGGCGCCTACGGTGCCGCCCGCGCCGCCCTTGTTGTCGATCAGGATCTGCACGCCGAGCTGGTCGCCGAGCTGCGCCGCCAGGGGCCGCGCGAACACGTCGGTGCCGCCGCCGGCCGGGAACGGATTGATCCAGGTGATCGGGCCCGCAGGCCAGCCCTGTTGCGCGCGTACGATGGTAGGGGCGACGGCCGGCGCCGCCAGCGTCGCGGCGAGGCCCATCTGCAGCGCGCGGCGGCGCGAAGTCTTGTACGTCATGGTCAACTCTCCTCCCGACTACTCTTTGTCTTGTCCCTTCATCGTCTCCAGCACCGCCTGAAGCTTGGCGTGCAGGTGCCTGACGAGCAGGTCACGTAGCCCAGCGCCGTCGCGTGCCGCAAGGGCGGTGAGCATGGAACGATGTTCCGCCACCGCCCGATCCCATTTGGCGCCGTTCAGGTTGGAGCGGAAGCGCAGCGCATGCAGGCGCGCATTGAGCGTGCGGTAAGTCTGGGCCAGCACCGGATTGGCGGCGATGAGGTTGAGGCGATCGTGGATGGCGCGGTTGACGCGGTAATACCCCGGCAGATCGCGCCGCCGGTGGGCCTTCTCCAAGTCGCCCTGCAAAGCCTTGAGGTCGTCGAGGTCGGCGTCGGTCACGCGGGCGGCGGCAAGCTCGCCGGCCAGGCCTTCCAGCGAGGCCATGACCTCGAAGGCATGGCACACGTCCTCACGCGACAACGCCACGACCTGGACGCCGCGATTGGGCAGCTGCAGCAGCAGGCCCTCGGCCGCCAGCAGCCGGAAGGCCTCGCGCAGCGGCGTGCGCGACAGGCCGAGCTGCTCGCTGAGCTCACGCTCGTTCAGCCGCGCGCCCGGGCCCAGGGCGCCTTCGATGATCAGCGCACGCAGCCGCTCGGCCGCGACTTGCGGCAGCGTCGAGCGCGCGATTGCGATGTTGAAGCCGTCCATCAGAGCCTATGGACTCAGTTTGGCATGTTGTATACAAAATGCAAGGCCACCCTGAGCGAGCATCGCGAGCGCAGCCGAAGGGCCTTGTCTGTTGCAGGCAAGGTCTCTCCACTCCGCCTCGCTGCACTCGGCTCCGGTCGAGACGACGGAAAGGACTTCATATGCGCCTGAACTCACATCCCAGCGGCCGCCATTTCCTGCAGATCCCCGGGCCGACCAACGTGCCCGACCGCATCCTGCGGGCGATGGATCATCCGACCATCGATCACCGCGGACCGGAGTTCAACGCGCTCGCCAAGAAGGTGCTGCGCAGCGTGCGCCAGGTCTTCCAGACCAAGCAGCCGGTGATCGTCTATCCGGCGTCAGGCACCGGCGCGTGGGAAGCGGCCCTGGTGAACACGCTGTCGTCCGGCGACCTGGTGCTGATGTGGGAGACCGGCCACTTCGCTTCGCTGTGGAAGAAGATGGCCGACAAGCTCGGCATCAAGTCGGAGTTCATGGGCGGCGACTGGCGCAAGCCGGCCGATCCCGCCGCCATCGAGAAGCGCCTGAAGGAAGACAAGGACCACACCATCAAGGCCGTCTGCATCGTCCACAACGAGACCTCGACCGGCGTGGTGAGCGACATCGGCGCCGTGCGCCGCGCCATCGATTCAGCCCGCCACCCTGCCCTGCTGCTGGTCGACACGATCTCCTCGCTGGGCTCGATCGACTATCGCCATGACGCCTGGGGCGTCGACGTGACGGTGGCGGGCTCGCAGAAGGGCCTGATGCTGCCGCCCGGCCTCTCCTTCAACGCCGTCAGCGAGAAAGCGGTCGCGGCGTCGAAGAGCTCGAAGATGCCCAAGGCGTTCTGGAACTGGGAAGAGATGCTGGCGGCCAACGCCAACGGCTGGTTCCCCTACACGCCCGCCACCAACCTGTTCTATGGCCTCAGCGAGGCCTGCGACATGCTTCTGGAGGAAGGTCTCGGCGCGGTGTTCGCCCGCCATGCGCGGCACGCCGAGGCGACGCGCACGGCCGTGAACGCCTGGGGCCTGGAAATCCTGTGCAGCGATCCTGCGGCCTATTCGGGCTCGCTGACGGCGATCGTCATGCCCGACGGCCACGACGCCGATGCCTTCCGCAAGGTCGCGCTGGAAAACTTCAACATGTCGCTGGGCCAGGGATTGTCGAAGGTCGCGGGCAAGGTCTTCCGCATCGGCCATCTCGGCGACTTCAACGACCTCATGCTGATGGGCGCGCTGTCGGGCGTCGAAATGGCGCTGGGTCTCGCCAAGGTGCCGCACAAGACCGGCGGCGCGCAGGCCGCCCTCACCTACCTGCGCGACACGGCGCCCGGTTCACGGCATGAGGGCGCACGGCGGTAGGCTCGAGGCTCGAACCCAGAAGGCCTGGATCTTCGGGACCTCGACCTCGCGCGCTCGAAGCCGGCGCCGAGGGCCGGCTTGATCTGCTTCGGGTCGAGAAGGTTCACCCCGGGCGGCGTTCCGGCAATGATGAGCACGCCCTTGGTGCCGGTGGCTTCGAGCGCTCACATCGTCGTGGATGTTGTGCGGGATGCCGCTCATCAGCAGCGAGCCCTCGTAGCCGTTGATGAGGATGATCACCAGCGCACGCTTCGACCCGGCGACGAGGTCGGTGTGGGCCCATGTCCGAGCGATGCCGCCATCCATGCAATAGCGCTGGCCGAGCAAGGTGGGACCCATCGCGGCGGACAGCGAGGAAGTGGCTGCGGCGGCATGGGCGAGCGGAATGCCGTTGCGACGCGCCACCGCCTGGCCAATGACCAGCCGCTCGCCCGTATAGCAATCGTTGGCGGTCGTAGACATCTTGGCGACCGGCCGGTCGCTGCGGCTGGCGTCGGTGAGCAGCCAAGCGAGGCGTTCCACGCCATTGGCGTTGAGCCGGTTGTCGGCGGCGAGCGCTGCCCGGCCGATGGCGCGGATCGAAGCCGGGCTACCAACCGTGCCGCAAATCGCAGTACCAGGCGACGTAGTATTCGCTGCCGCCGCCGCCGGGCACGAGGGTGCGGTCTGGTGCCCGGAATCACGGCTGCCTGATACAGGCTTCGCTGTCATCCCGAGCGCAGCGAGGGACCTTTGAGGCCGCGGGAAAGGTCCCTCGCTGCGCTCGGGATGACAGCCGTGACTCACCGACCAGCGATAGTCGGTACTAGTCCCCTGGGGAGGTCGCAGACCGTCGGCTGGTGGTGCCGACGAACGACGTCCCAGCGGCGAGCCGGCCACGCCGCACGCCGTGGATTGCGCGAAGCGGCGGCGGGTCGGACCAGTCATGAAATGCCTCTGAACGCGTAACGGCACTTACGATTGAGCGGAAAGCGATCAGATGGAACCGCGCGCGCGGTTCCACTCGCAGGGCCACGGCTCAGCAAGGTCTCGCCGAGGTGCCGGTCGTCCCGACGGCGAAACGCACGTCTGTTCGAGCATTGACGGCACTTGCTGAAAACGATTACACAAAACCGCACTTTTGGGAGCAAGACATGCCCGCCTCGCCGACCGCACACCTCCTGAAACAGCTCGGACGTACCATTCCGCCCAAGGGCTCGGCGCGCGGCCAGACATGGATCGCCCTGTTCGGCGAAGGCCCGGCGGAAGTTGATGCCCTGCTCGAGGCGGCGGAACCGTACATCGAGCGCGCCAAGCTCGGCTACGGATCGAGCCTGCTGCTGTCGTGGGACGCGCTTACCCGCGTGACGGCGGCTCTGCGGCGGTCCGGCGTGATCTGCTATCCCGGCGGCACGCTGGTGGAGATGGCCCTGCGTGCCGGCAAGCTGCCCGAGATGCTCGATTGGGCGGCCAAGGCCGGCTTCGATGGCATCGAGGTCTGCGACGGTGTCATCGAGATGTCGGATCAGCAGCGGGCCGACACGATCGGCATCGCCGTGCGCGCCGGATTTCGCGTCAACACCGTCGTTCAAGAGGCGATCCGCAAGCCTGTCGTCGAGATCGTTCCCCTCGCCGAGCGCATCGCCCGCTGCAAGGCCGATCTCGCGGCGGGCGCGGATTTCGCCCACATCGTGTTCCAGGGGCTGATGCGCGGCGAGACGCCGTCCGACGTGGTCGGCCCGATCAAGCGCGATCAGGCGATGCAGCTCGTGGAGCAGGTGGGCGCGGACAAGCTCGTGTTCGAAGCAATGACCGGCGATGACCAGCTCAAGTTCATCCGGATGATGGGCAAGGACGTTCATCTCGGCCATGTCGCGCCGCGCACGGTCATGCAGCTCGCGGCGCAGCGCACCGCATTCGCCTACGAGACACTGTGGTCGGAGGTGTGGGGTAAGCCCCACTGGAGCTGAGCCGTCAGGCGGCCCCTTCGGTCGATTCGCGCAGCACGAGGGTGGTCGGCAGGATGACGACTTCGCCGGCCTTCGGGGCGCCGCCATTCTCCTTGCGCCTCAGCAACAGCTTTGCCGTTTCACGCCCCATTGCCGCCGTCGGCTGGGCGACGACGCTCACCGCCGGCTTGATGGTGTCGCTCCAGTCCGCGTCGTCGACGCCGACGAAGGCGATTTCGCGCGGAATGTCGAGGCTGGCGCGCAGCAGCGTGCGCATCGCGCCGAGCGCCATCAGGTTGTTCGCGGCGACGATCGCATTGGGACGTGGACGGCGCCTGATGATCTCGGCAGACCGCGCTTCTCCTCCGGCAAAGGTGTAGTCGCCCGGAAATACCAGCGACTTGTCGAAAGCGATGCCGCCCTTCCTCAATCCGTCTCGATAGCCCGCGAGCTTCTCCTTCGCCGTCGACAGGCCTGCCGGGCCGGCCACGAAGGCAATGCGCCGGCGGCCCTGCCCGACGAGATGCAGCACCGCCTCCATGGTCCCCCGGCGCACGTCAATCAGCACGTGATCGATGGCGGGATGATCGATCCGGCGGTCCATCGCCACCACCGGCGTGCCCGCCCGCAGGAGATCGAGCAAGGCCGGCGTCGACTTGCCCGCTGCCGAGACCAGCACGACGCCATCGACGCGCCTTTCCTGCAGGGTGCGCAGCGCAGCCTGTTCGCGATCGATCTTGCCATCGGTGTTGACGATGAACGTGGTGTAGCCGGCGCCCTCGACCTCGTCCTGGAAGGCGCGGACCGCGTCGGAGAAGTAGGCGTTGCTGATGTTCGGAACCACCACGCCGATGCTGCCAGACTGCTGGGTCCGCAGGCTGCGCGCAATGATGTTGGGGCGATACGCCAGGCGCTGAATCGTGTCCTGGACGCGCTTGCGGACCTCGAGCGAGACCGAGGCATGCCCATTGATGACGCGCGACACGGTGGCGATGGAGACCGAGGCGTCGCGAGCGATGTTGTGGATGTTGACCTTGTTGTTCGACACGCTCCTCGCCCTTCGATCACTCCGGCGAGCCGGGCTCCACCGCTGCAATCATCACTTGACAGCCTTTCGGTGGAACGCACTATTGCACCATGTAAACGTTTCCTCAAGTCACGATGGGATGGACATCATGTGGACGACAAAGAGGGCGTGGGCGGTAGCATTCGCGATCACGGCGCTCGCTGCAGGTGCAGCGCAGGCGCAGGACAAATTCGTCTATGGAGGCCTGCTGCCGCTGACCGGACCGGCCTCGCTGTTCGGCCCCGGCATGGCCGCCGCGCTCGAGGTCGCGGTCAAGGACATCAACGCCGCCGGCGGCCTGGTCGGCAACAAGGTCGAGCTGGTCGTGGCCGACGACGCCTGCGATGCCAACATCGCGGCGCGCTCGCTCGACCGCCTGCTCAGCCAGAACGCCAAGGCGATCATGGGGACGGGCTGCTCCAACGTTACGCTGGCGCTGCTCGACAAGGTCAAGAGCTCCAAGGTGTCGATGTGCTCGGGCGCGAACACTGCGCCGCAGCTCAGCACGGCGCCGAGCGACGGCTACTTCGCGCGCACGTCGATCTCGCAGGTCATGCAGGGCCCGGTGATGGCCCAGGCGGCCCTGCAGGACGGCGCCACGAACGTCGCGATCCTGAGCCGCGGCGATCCGTTCTCCGAAGGCCTCGCCGGCAACACCAAGTCGACGCTCGAGGCGCGCGGCGCCAAGGTCGCGAAGTACATCGTCTACGATCCGGCCCAGACCGGCTTCGAGGCAGAAGTGGCGGCCGTCCTCGCGACCAAGCCCGATGCCATCGTGACCGTAGGCCGCGATGAGCGCGGTGCGATCTTCCGCTTGCTGATCGAGCGCAGCTACGGGCCGACCAAGGTGCTCTGGTACACGCCGGCCGGCCTCTCGACCGACTTCTACAAGCTGGTCGATCCGGCCAACCCGGGCGTGCTGAAGGGCCTGAAGCAGATGGCGCCGACCAAGGCGAGCCCCGACACCGAGTTCGGCAAGCGCCTGCTGTCGCAGAATCCGGCGATCAAGGAGTTCCTGTTCGCTGCTGAGCAGTACGACTGCGCCATCATCACGGCACTGGCGGCCGAAGCGTCGAAGTCGGCGGATCCCGCCGGCTACAAGGGCACGATGGCCGCCGTGACGCGTGGCGAGACCCAGTGCAAGACCTACGCGGAATGCCTGCCGCTGCTCAAGGCCGGCAAGAGCATCGCCTATGTCGGCCCGACCGGCCCGATCTACATGAGCGAGGCACGGGAACCGACGCGCGCCTCCATCCAGATCCTGGAGGTCGACGGCTCCGGCGCCTTCCAACCGAAGAAGCTGGTGGAAGTCGGGCGTTGATGCAGCTGGCCGGGAGGTTTTTGCTCGGCCTTCTGGCGGGACTGTTCCTGGCCAGCGCGGCGTCGGCCCAGCCGAGCCAGAGCGTGGGCGGCTTTCTCAGGCTGCAGACGGAGGATGGGACGCGCCCCGTCGAGGGCGTGGCCGTCAGCGCGACGACGGAGGCCGGCGCCGGCGCCGGTGCGACGCAGTCGGATGCGCGCGGCCGATGGAAGATCGACCTCGCCGCCCCCGGCAAGTACGTCGTGCATCTGGATACCCGGTCCCTGCCGGCCTCGGTCACCCTGCGCAAGGACGCCAGCAACGAACTCAGGATCGATGTCGGTAGCGGCGAGGACGCGATCATCCTCTTCGCCCTGGTGGCGGGCGACGCCGTCGCGCACGCCGACCATACCGGCCTGTTCGACCGGATCGCACAGAGCCTGGTCGACGGCCTGATGTTCGGCGCCCTGCTCGGCATCACGGCGATCGGCCTGTCGCTGATCTACAGCGTCACCGGCATCGTCAACTTCAGCCACGGCGACTTCGTGAGCCTCGGCGCCCTGCTGGCGACGTTCTTCAATGCGGCCGTCGGCGGCCCGCACGCCGACATCCTGCTGGCCATCGCTGCGGCCGTCGTGATGATTTCCCTGCTCGGTGTGCCGCTCGCCGCGGCGTTCCGCTCGATCGGCACGCGCGCCGGCGACCATTTTACCATCATGGTGTTCGCGATCGGGCTGTCGTTCTTCTTCCGGCACGCCCTGCTGTTCGCCTTCGGACCCTCCAACCAAGCCTACCGCCAATACCAAATGCAGGAGCTCTACACGCTTGGTCCTGTCGTCTTGGCGCCGCGCGACCTCGCCGTCTTCCTGGCGTCGGTCGCGGTGCTGATCGCCATCGGCTTCCTGCTGACACGGACGCGGACCGGCTGGGCCATGCGGGCGGTGGCGACCAACGCCGGCCTCGCCGAGCAGAGCGGAATCAACGTGCTGCGCATCCGCCGCCTGGTCTGGGTGCTGGGCAGTGGACTCGCTGCGATGGGTGGCGCGCTGATGGCGGTGAGCCAGCAGGCCCGCTGGGACAGCGGTTATCAGCTGCTGATGTTCATGTTTGCCGCGGTGATCCTGGGCGGCATCGGCACGTCTTTCGGCGCGCTGGTCGGCGGTCTGCTGATCGGCCTGATCACGCAAGTCAGCACCCTCGTCGTGCCGCCCGAGCTGAAGCCCGCGGTCGCCATGCTGATCCTCGTCGCGGTCCTGCTGGTGCGCCCGACCGGCTTGCTCAGCCGCTCCTACCGGGTTGGGTAGCCGCGGTGATCGACATCCTCGGAGACGCGCTGCGGGCCATCGTCAGCACCGAGACGGCGATCTTCATCGTCGTCGCCGTCAGCCTCAACCTGCAATACGGGTATGCCGGCCTGCTTAACTTCGGCCAGGTCGGATACCTGATGATGGGCGGCTACGGGGTCGCCATCACCGTCTCCATCCTCGGCGCCTCCTTCGGATGGGGAATCGTGGCCGCCGTGGCAGGTTCGGTGCTGCTCACCCTGCTGATCGGACTACCGACGCTGCGTTTGCGCGCCGACTACTTCGCCATCGCCTCGCTGGTCATTCCCGAAACCCTGCGCCTGGTCATGCGGTCGCGCTGGCTCGAGCCCTGGACGGGCGGCGTTGACGGCCTCTCCCGCTTTGCCGACGGGTTCTTCAGCTTCAATCCACTGTCGGGCACCTTCGCGTGGGGCCCATTGCGGATGACAGCCGACCAGTTGTTCGTGCTGCTGGTTGCCTGGGCAGTGGTGGTCGTAGCGACGTTCGTCGTCTGGCGATTGATCGCGAGCCCATGGGGGCGGGTCGTGCGGGCGATCCGCGAGGACGAGGACGCCGCGCGCGCCCTCGGCAAGCCCGTGTTCCTGTACAAGATGCAGTGCCTGGGCCTGGGCGGGCTGCTCAGCACCATCGCGGGCATCCTGCTCGCCGTGCATCAGCAGCACGTCGACCCCGAGGCCTACCTGCCGGTGGTCACGTTCTATGCCTACACCGCCCTCATCCTGGGTGGCGCCGGCACGACGTTGGGGCCGATCGTCGGATCGGTCTCCTTCTGGCTGCTGCTTGCCCTCACCGACTCGGTTGTCGGGAGGACGGCCAGCGATACCTTGGCGCTGTCGGCCCAGCAGCTCGCGACCGTGCGCTTCATGCTGGTCGGCCTGTTCCTCGTGCTACTGGTGCGTTATCGGCCGGCCGGGGTCTTTGCCAGATCGTCGTCGACGTGACCCAGACCCACCCCCGCTCGGAGCCCGGGTCGCCCAAGCCGGACGCCATTCTGGTCTGCGATTCGATCGTGCGCCGGTTCGGCGGCGTCGTGGCCAGCAACATCGCGCATCTGGAGGTGCAGGCGGGCTGGGTCACCTCGATCATCGGCCCCAACGGCGCCGGCAAGACGACGTTGTTCAACATCATCTCCGGCTTCCAGGCGCCGGACGGCGGCGTCTGGTTCCACCAGGGACGAAAGCTCGCGGGCAAGCGCGCCAGCGACCTCGCCCGCCACGGCCTGGTGCGCACCTTTCAGCACGCCCGCACCTTCGCCAAGCTGACGGTCCTGGAGAACGTCATGATGGCCGCCCCCCGCCAGTCGGGCGAGCGGCTGGCATCGGCCCTCCTGCCGGCGGTGTGGCGGCGCCAGGAGCGGGAGATCGCCGAGCGGGCGGAGGGCTTGATCGAGCGGTTCGGCCTGGCCGCCGTCAAGCATCTGCCAGCCGGCCGCCTGTCGGGCGGCCAGCGCAAGCTGCTCGAGCTTGCCCGCGCGGTGATGGCGGCGCCCACGCTCCTGCTGCTCGACGAGCCGATGGCCGGCGTCAATCCGGCGCTGCGCGAGGAACTGCTGCGCCATATGGCGAGCCTGCGCGACCAGGGCATGACCATCCTGCTGATCGAGCACGACATGGACGCCGTCGCGCGCATCAGCGATTGGGTGGTCTGCCTGGCCGAAGGCACGATCATCGCCGAGGGGTCGGTCGAGGAGGTGCGCTCCAATCCCGCCGTCATCGATGCTTATCTCGGCCGGGGACGCACGACCGGATCGGCCGCGGCGAGCGCCGCCGGCGACGCACCGCCGGCGGACGTGGTCTTCGAGGTCCGCGACCTCGTCGCAGGCTACTTGCCGGGCATTGACATCCTGAACGGCTGCTCGCTCACGGCCCATCGCGCCGAGGCCGTCGGGATTTTCGGCCCCAACGGCGCGGGCAAGTCGACGCTGCTCAAGACGATCGTCGGGCAGGCGAAGCGGCGCTCCGGCGACATCCTGCTCGAAGGAGCCTCGATCGCCCATCTGCCGGCCCATGCCCTGCCGAGCAACGGCATCGGCTACGTGCCGCAGCTCGACAGCGTGTTCGCCACGCTCACCATCGAGGAGAACCTGCGGCTCGGCCTCTATCTCCAGCCTCGTCGCTGGGCCGAGCGGCGTGACGCCATGCTCGCGCAGTTCCCGATGCTTGAGCGGCTGTGGCGCAAGCGCGCCGACGATCTGTCCGGCGGCGAGCGCAAGGTGGTGGCCGTGGCGCGCGCCCTGATGATGGAGCCGCGCGTCCTGCTGTTCGACGAGCCGTCGGCCGGATTGTCGCCCGACCGGCAGGATGAACTCTTCGACCTGATCCATACCATCAACCGGACCGGCGTCACCGTCATCATCGTCGAGCAGAACGCCCGCCAGTGCCTCGAGATCTGCGATCGCGGGTATGTCCTCGATCGTGGCACCAATGCCTTCGTCGGCCGGCCGCAAGAGCTGCTGAACGACGAGAAGGTCGTCGCCCTCTATCTCGGCCGCATGCACCAGAGGTCAAACAGGCCATGACAACACCGAACTTCGCGTCGATCGACTTCGATCTGGAGTTGCCGGCAGCGCTGATCGTGATCGACCTGCAACCCTGCAGCGTCGATCCCGACTTCGGCCTCGCCAAGGCGCTCGAAACAGGCTCGCCCGGCTTCACGCGCTACCTGGCGGACAGGATGCGCAGCACCGTCACGCAGGCGGTGAATGCGCTGCTCGCGGCCTTCCATGCCGCAGACCAGCCGGTGTTCTTCACCGCTTTCGCAAGCGCCGCCGGCGACGGCAGCGACGTGATCACCGCGTCCATCCGTAAGCGCAATGCCGAACGGCTGGCGCGCACGGGCTCGCCCGTCGTCCTGCCCTACTCCGATCCCTGCACCCACATCATGCCCGGGCTGGACCGCTCGCCGCAGGACGGCATCCTCGTCAAGCAGTCGATGGACACCTTCCCGACGACCAATCTCGCCGAGGAACTCAGCTCCCGGGGCGTGCGCACGGTGGTCGTCTGTGGCGTCTACACGGATGCGTGTGTCGAATCGACCGGCCGCAGCGCCGCCGAACGCGGATACCCGGTCTTCGTCGTCGAGGATGCTTGCGCGGCCTGGACCGAGCAATTCCACAGCAAGAGCCTCGAGAATCTCGGTCGCTATTTCGCGCGCGTCTGCTCCAGCCGCGAGCTGGTTAATCTGCTGCGAACAGCGCGGCAGGCTTGACGGCCGCCCTCGATTGCGACCACTCTATGTAAAGGTTTACATCCCACAGCATCCCAAGCCGAAGGAACTGACATGGGCACAAGAATGCGCATCGCAAACATGCCGACCCAGCCTCAGCAGAACGAGAACCATCGCCTCGTGAGAAATGTGTTCAAGCGGGCGGAACTCCTGCAGAGCTCGGTGCTGGCAGTCGAGCATTCGACCTATTTCGCCAACGGCTGCTCCCCCGTCCACGCCGAGGATGACTCCGAGGAAGTGATCTACTTCCGCCGCGGCAACGGCAAGGTCCTGCTCGGCAACCAGTACGTCGATGTCGGCCCGGGCTCCGCCGTCGCGATCCCGTCCGGCATCCGGCACCAGGTCGTGAACTCCGGCGCAGACGTTCTGGAGCACATCCTGATCAGCGCCGATCTCGCCAACAAGCCGCCCCAGGCGGCGCCCCTTCCCGACACCGGCGATTTCCTGGTCGGCCCGGACCGCAAGGACATGGGCCGCCTGAACTGCCGCACCTTTGAGGTGAAGCGCGGCGAGCGCTCGGAAACGGCACGCTACGACGACCGCGAGACGGTCTATGCCATCTCCGGCGGCTATGCCGTCGTGTATTGCGGCCTGCCGGACGGTCCCTATGAGTGGGAATATTCGCTCGACGCGTCCAACTGCATCTGGCTGCCGCCGGGCCGCCCGCATTCCTTCCGCAACGTCGGCGACTGCACGCTGCGCGTCATGGGCTTCACCGTCGTCACCGGCGCGGCATAAGCCACGCCACCTCTGCTTTCAGACGTAACCTTCGCGTACGTCCCGCGCCTGATCGGCGGCATTGCGCTTCAGCATGTCGCCATAGCCCCCGCCCCCGGCGCTGCGCATCCGCACGACGTCGCCCTTCTTCAGCGGGGTGTGCGTCATGCGGGCGGGGAGCAGGCGCTCTTCCGCCGTACCGGGATTCAGGATCGCCTGCGCCGGCGCACCGTCGCCACCTCCCTCCGCTCCCCACGGCGCCGTCCGGGCGCTGGCCTGCTGCAACTGGGTCGCCACCAGCGCCTCGCTGGACAGGATTTCGTAGTCACGCTCGATTCCGAGACCGCCGCGGAACTGGCCGTTGCCGCCAGAGCCCGGCACCAGGCGCGAGGCGCGCACGCGCACGGGGCTCAGCATCTCCATGACCTCGGCCGAGATCAGGCCACAATTGCTGGCATGCGTGTCGACGGCATTGATGCCGTCGCCCTGGGCCGAGGCGCCCATCCCGCCCCCCTTCATGCTCATGATGACGTAGCGCTTCGGCGCATCGACCGGCGTGCGATCGTCGACGCCGGCGGCACGGAACACCGGAAAGGAACTGTGGCAGGACGCGGCGCTCCTGGCGGGCGCGAGCTTGGCCAAGGCCTTCAGCACGACGTCCGCCACGGCCTGCTGCGTCCATTGCCGGCTGCCCACGGCGCCGGCCCGCGCCGGATTGACGATCGTGCCGACGGGCGCCTCGACCTGGATCGGCCGCACGAAGCCGTCGTTCTGCGGCAGGTCGGGACAGGTTATCGCCTTCACGGCATAGGTCGCCATCGAGATGGTCGACGACCATGGGCAGTTCAGGGCGAAGGCGCGCTGCAGCGAGGATCCGGCAAAATCGATGGTCACCGAATTGCCCGCCTTGGTCGCCGTTGCGCAGAGCACGATGTTGTCCTGAGAGGCGACACAGTCCTCGATCTCGATAGTCGCCGTGTGCGAACCGTCGGCGAGTTCGGAGAGTGCGCTCCGCATATATCGCTCGCCATAATCGATGCAGTCTTCGGCAAGCTGCCGGAAGGCCTCGTTGCCCCATCGAACCGCCAGCTCGGAGAGCCGGCGTTCGGCGGTCCGACAGCCGGCGATCTGTGCACGTAGATCGCCGAGGCAGGCCTCCGGCAGGCGGACATTCGCGCCGATGAAGTCGATGATCGTCTGGTTGAGCACGCCGCCGTCGTAGAGCCGCACCGGCGGGAAGATCAGGCCCTCGCCGAAGACCTCGATGTTGTCGACCGCGGTCGTGCTCGGCACCTTGCCGCCGATGTCTATGTGATGGGCGATGGTCGAGGTGAAGGCGATGAGCCTGTCGTCGTTAAACACCGGACTGAAAAGGGTGATGTCGGGGGTGTGCGTGCAGCCGAGGTACGGATCGTTGCAGATGAAGATGTCGCCCGGCTTCCATTGCGCCGCCGGCACCCGCTCGAGCATCTTCGCCAGCGCTGTCGACATGATGCCGAGCTGCGAGGGAATCGACTTGGCCTGCGCCAGCATTTCGCCCCGTTCGGTGAACACTGCGCAGGCATAGTCGTAGGCATCCCAGATGATCGAGGAGTAGGCCGTGCGTCGCAGCGAACGCGACATCTCCTCGGCGATGCCAACCGTCTGATGCTGGAAGATGTCGCGATCGATCGACGTGTAGGCGCCCTTCATGACTTGCCCTTCTTCGTGCAGATGTGAATGACGCCGTAGGCGTCGACGGCGCCGGTCTGCCCGGGGGTCAGCAATACCGTGGTGTCGCTCTGGCCGATGACCGCCGGTCCCTCGATGACGTCTCCCGCCAGCAGGTCCTCGCGGACGTAGACCGGGCAGGCGACCTTGCCTGCGTCAGCGTCGAACAGCATCTCGCGATGCCGCCGCGGTGCCGGCGCACCCGAGCTGCGGCGCGTCAGCTCGACGAAGCGCGGCTTGTCCATCCTGCCGCGCACCTCGGCGCGCAGCGCCACGATCTCGATGGCGCCCGATGGGTCGGCGTGCCCGAACGCGCGTTCGTGCCGGTCATGAAACCGGCGCTCGATCTCGGCCACGCGCCACCAGCCGGCGTCGGTCGGATCGGGCAGCGGCACGACGATGTCGTGGAACTGGCCGACATATCGCATGTTGGCCGAGAAGAGGAACGCCTGCCGATCGGCGGCCATGCCGTCCTCGACGAGGAGCCGGCCGAGCTCCCGTTTCATGTCGCGAAGACGGCCGCGCAGATCATCGGGCACGATCGTCGCAAGTGCACCGGCGTACGGCGCCTGCGCGCGGCGCATGATGTCGGCCAGCAACAGGCCGTAAGCCGCGAACACGCCAGGCCGGGGCGGAACGAGCACTTCCGCCACGCCGAGCTCGCGCTCCATCAGGGCGCCGAAGATGGCGCCCGCACCGCCGAAAGCGAGCAGCGAAAAGCGCCGTATGTCGAAGCCGCGCTCGACGGACAGGGCGCGAATGGCCTGCCGCATGTGGGCCGAGGCCACCGATACCATGCCCAGCGCTGCCTTTTCGACGCTGAGGCCGAGCGGCGCCGCAATATGCTCGGCGATCGCCCGCATGGCAGCCGCCACATCGAGGCGGATCTGGCCTCCGGCGAAATCGGCGGGATCGAGAATGCCGAGGACCAGCGCCGCATCCGTCAACGTGGGTTCGGTGCCGCCCTGGCCGTAGCAGACGGGTCCGGGACGCGAACCGGCCGATTGCGGCCCGACATGCAGTGCACCGGCGCGGTCCACCGTCGCGATCGAGCCGCCGCCTGCGGAGATGGTCTCGATGTCGAGCATGTCGACCCGCAGCACCTGTTCGTCGATGATGCGCTCGGTGGCAAGCCGCACCCGGCTGTCGTCGATCAGCGAGAAATCCGCCGAGGTCCCTCCCATGTCGAAGGTAATGATGTTGCGGGCGCCGATCGCGTCGCCGAGGGCGCTCGCGGCGATCACGCCGCCGGCCGGCCCGGACAGCAGCATGGTCGCCGGGTTGTCGCGCGCTGCAGCGGCGGTGGCGACGCCACCGTCGCTGCGCATTAGTAGCAGCGGTGACGTGTAGTGGTGGCGCTTGAGGCCGTCCTCGAGCTCGCACAGGTAGCTCGCCACGGCCGGACCGACATAGGCGGCAGTCGCCACGGTATTGGTTCGCGCGTATTCGCCGATCTCGGCATTGACCGAAGACGACAGATAGATCGGGATGCCTGGCAGGCGGGTGCGGATCGCCTGGGCGAGCCTCCGTTCATGTACTGGATTGAGCTGGCCGAAGATCAGCGAGACCGCCACCGCCGTCGGGCGGCTGCTTTCCAGCAGGTCGACGACGCGGGCAATTTCCCCGTCGTCCAGGGCCTCGACGATGCCGCCAAAAGCATCGACACGCTCGCGCACCTCGAAGATCCGCGACCGCGGCACCAGTGGCGCGGCCTTCTTCTGCACGAGCGAGTAGAGATTGCTTCTCTGCTGCGTGCCGATCTCGAGCAGATCGCGGAACCCCTGCGTGACGACCATCGCCACCCGCGCGCCGGAGCGCGTCAGCCAGGCGTTGGTGGCAATGGTGAAACCGTGCACGAATACCGCGATGTCGCCCAACGGCACGCCGTGGCTCTTCGCCAGTCTTTCCATGCCGCCGAGGATTCCTTCGGCCGACGATCCCGTCGAGCTGACCTTGTCGATCTCGATCGTGTTGGCGGCGGTGTCCACGAGCACGAGATCGGTGAACGTCCCGCCGACATCCGAAGCAAGGTACTTCATGGCGTTGCAGGGGCGATCGCGGTGATGAGACGGGTTTTAGGACTGCCTTTCATGGAGAGATTGTAAACGTTTCCATACACAGCGGCAACGACCCGCGCCGCGAACCTGGCCCTGGGCGTGGGCAAGCGCAACAATGAGACGAGGCGGTAGAGCTACTCGCTGGCGCTGTGGCGCCCGCGCTGCGAGACGTGCCACGGCAGGCAGAGGCGCTCGGCGTAGTCGAGCATGAAGAACAGAAGCGTGCCGAAGATGCCGAGCAGCACCAGGCAAACGAAAACGCCCAGGGTGTCGAACTGGCCCTGCGCCACCAGGATCTGGAACCCCAGTCCTTTGCTGCCGGCCACGAACTCGCCGACGATGGCGCCGACCAGCGCGAAGGAGATGCCGACCTTCATGCCGGCGAACAGGCTGGGCAATGCGCAGGGGAACTTGATCTTGGCCAGCACGGCCAGCGGCGAGGCGCGCGACACGCGGGCGAGATGCAGCATGTCGGGATCGACCGAGCGCAGGCCGAGCACGGTGTCGATGACGATGGGAAAGATGGCGAGCATCAGGGCGATCGCCACCTTGGGCTCGGTGCCGGTCCCCATCCAGATGACGAACAGCGGCGCCAGCGCCACCTTGGGAATCGAGTTCAGGGCGACCAGCAGGGTGTAGATCGTGCGCTCGAGCAGCTTCGAGGAGACGATCGCCACGGCCAGCAGCACGCCCAGCACGACGGCCAGCGCGAAGCCCAGGCACGTCATGCCCAGCGTGAAGCCGAGCTGGCGCATGAACAGGCCGGGGGTCTGCAGGAAGGCGCCGACGATGGCGCTCGGCGCCGGCAGGATCAGGGGCGGCGGCTGGAACGATCCGCACGCCTGCTTCCCACAGGAGCAGGCTGACGGCGAGGACCAGGATGACGTCGCGCGCCTCGCTAGGCGCAAGCAGGCGCTTCAGCATCGGTTACTCCTTGACGATGCCGAGCTCGGCGAAGTGGTGGCGGATGTGCGCGACGTAGTGGCTGAAGGCGGCGCTCTCGCGCACCGCCAACGAGCGTGGCCGCGGCAGGTCGATGGCGACGATCTCCATGATCGAGCCCGGTGCGCGGCCCATCATGGCCACCCGGTCCGACAGGAACACCGCCTCGGCGATCGAATGGGTGATGAACAGCAGGGTCTTGCGGGTCTCCTGCCAGATGCGCGCCAGCTCGAGATTGAGGTCGTCGCGCGTCATCGCGTCGAGCGCGCCGAACGGCTCGTCCATCAGCAGGAGCTGCGGATCGGACAGCAGGGCCCGGCAGATCGAGGCGCGCTGGCGCATGCCGCCCGACAGCTCCCACGGATAGCGATGCTCGAACGAGCCCAGTCCGAAGCGTGCGAGCAGCCCCAGGGCGCGCTCGCGGTAGGCGGACGTCGGCTTGCCGGCGAGCTCTACGGAAAGCAGCACGTTCTGGAGAATGGTTCGCCAGTCGAGCAGGACGTCGCGCTGGAAGACGACGCCCAACCCGTCGGGTGGTCCGTCGATCCGCCGGCCGTCGACCATGATCTCGCCGGCGCTCAGCCCCTCGAGGCCGGCGACCAGCTTGAGCAGCGTGCTCTTGCCGCAGCCGGAGGGCCCGACGACGCTGACGAACTCGCCGGCGCCGAGCTCGAGGTCGATGCCGGCCAATGCCGGCACCGGCCCACGCGGCGAGGCGTATGTCTTGCCCACGTTGCGCAGGCAGACATGCGCGGTTCCCAGGAAGGTCGATGCCTCAGGCACCGGCTCAGTCCATCAGGGCGTTCGTGAAGTAGTCGTCGGCCTTCCAGCCCGGCTTGACCACGCCGGCTGCCTCCAGCGTCTTCAAGGTCGCCTCCCAGTCGGCCGTCGCCTGCCAGCCGATCGGCTTGCCCTTCGTCGCCGGCGTCTCGAAGAAGTCGAGCGACATGACGATCTGGCTGCGCTGCACGGCCGGATCGAGGCGCGCATCGGGGCGTGCAGCGAGCATCGCCTTGACGCCGACCTCGGGGTCCTTGCGGATCTGCTCCCAGGCGCGCTGCTGGGTCTCGATCAGCTTCTTCAGCGCAGGGCCGCGCTTGGCGATGGTGTCCTCCTTCGCGACCAGCCCATAGCTCATGAAATTCAGGCCGGCATCGGAGGCCCACAGGCACTTGGACGGCCGGGATGCCTCGGCGACCGGCACGGCCGAGCTCGCCGTCGACATCAGGCCGTCGGCGCGCTTGGCGATGTAGGTGCCCCAAAGGGCGGCAGGATCGACGAAATCGATCTTCGCGGTCTCGCGATTGAGGCCACCGGCCTTCAGGTAGGGATCGATCAGCGGCGCCCACGGGCTGGCGGCGAACACGACCGCGGTCTTGCCCTTGAGATCGGCCGCCTTGGTCATCGGCGAGGCCTTGTCGACCAGCACGCAGAGGTCGGTCTTGGGCATGATGGTGGCGATGGCCTTCAGAGCGGCTCCCTGGGCGCGCGCCGCCCCGAGCAGACCGACCTGCACCTGGCCGACGTCGACCTGCCCGGCATTCACCAGCTGGATGGTGTTGCCCGAGCCGCGGCCGTCCTGGACGTCGACCTCGAGGCCGGCCGCCTTGAACATGCCGTTCTGGTTGGCCAGATGCATGGCCGCCTGGACGCCCCACGGCGCGAAATCGAGGCGCACCGACATCTTTTCCTGAGCTGCCGCCGGGCCAGCCAGTGAACCCGCCAAGGCGGCCGCGATGACCACCGCCGCCGCCACTCCTCCCCAAGATATCCTGCTCATCCTCTTCTCCCCTCATTGGATTGCGCCGCCGGCGCGTCCTGTCCCTCCGGCGACGGATGCACGAGATAGGCCAGTACCATGTCGACCACGTGCCGACGCCGGGCGGCAACGCGACGCGGCGTCACCAACGGTGCGATCGAGCAGCCAGGACAGGGTGTGCTGGTTGGACAGGAAGAAATAGGCGAGGCCCGAGATCGACAGATAGAGATCGATCACATCGACCTTGCGCCGGAAAATGCCCTCGGATTGGCCCCGCCGCAGGATCGTTTGCAGCGTGTCGAGCAGGTTTCCGTAGAGCGGCTTGACCACGGTCGAGCGCCGGAGATTGCGAGCGTAGTGGATGTTCTCCACGCTCATCAGCCGGATCAATTCCGGCGTGGCGACGAAATGATCGAAGGTGTTGGTAACCAGCCGGCGCATCGCCTGTTCCGGCGGCAGCGCCACCAGCTCCTCGTCGCGCTGGTTGGCGCGCAGGCCCGCCCAGATGCCCTCGATCACCGCGAGGTAGAGGTCTTCCTTCGAGCCGAAGTAGTGATAGAGCAGGTTCTTGTTGACGGCGCATGTCTCGGCGATGCGGTCCATCCTGGCGCCGCTCAGCCCGTGGGCGACGAACTCGGCTTGCGCGACCGCGAGGATGTGCGCCCGCGTCGCCGCCGCGTTGCGGGCGCGGCGGGGCGGCGACGGGACCTCGGCGACCTGCATGGCTCCGGCCGCCTCAGGCCGCCGTCGCGACCGGGCGCGCGCGTCCTCGCGCGGCGCGCAGGGCGGCGGTGGCGTCGCGATCGAGCGCACCAGCGGGGGTCAGCACCACGGCATGGAAGCGCTCCGCGTAGTCGCGGCTGATCTTGCCTTCGAGATGGTCTTCCAGCACCGCCTCCGGCAGCCGGTCCAGCGGATCGCCGAAGCCGCCGGCGCCAGCCTGCTCGTGGATGATCACCGTGTCGTGCTGAATGCTGGTGGTGATCTTGCCGGGAAGGGCTCGGCGCTCGCCGGCAACTTCCATGTAGTTGCGGGAGGTGCCTCCCGGCGCACCGCCGGCCAGGCCGTACGGCGCGAAGCGGACGCGGTCGGTACGCATCTGCAGGAGCGCCTCGGGCGCCAGGATGCGATAGGTCCGCCGGATGCCGACGCCGCCGCGATAGCGACCGGCGCCGCAGCTGTCGGGCACGAACGCATATTCCTCAATGCGCACGGGATGCTCGGCTTCCATGACCTCGACCGGCATGTTGGAGAGATTCTGCGAGGCGTTGGTCACCGCCTCCAGGCCGTCCTTGTCCGGCCGGCCGCCCCAGGCGCCGCAGATCATGTCGACGATGATGAACGGCTCGCGGTTGGGCCGCAGCCCGCTGATGCAGATGACGCTGTTGCCGCCCTCGCCCGCCGCCGGCACCTTGTCCGGGACGATCTGCGCCAGCGCGCCGAGCATGGCGTCGAAGACGCGATAGCCGGTGAGCGCGCGCGCGGCACAGGCGCCCGGCATCGCCGGATTGAGGATCGAGGCCTCGGGCGCCGTCACGTCGATGCAGCGGAACAGGCCCACGTTGTTGGGAATGTCCTTGGCCAGCACGCAGCGGACGCTGAGATAGGTGAGCGAGCGCGTGAAGCTCAGGGTCGAGTTGAGCGCGCCGCGCACCTGCGGCGAGGAGCCGGCATAGTCGACGGCGAGCGTGCCGTCGTCGCGCACCGTGATAGCGACCGAGATCGGGATCGGCGCGTCGGAGAGCCCGTCGTTGTCGATGTGGTCGGTGAACCGCCAGGTGCCGCGCGGCCAGGTCAGGATCTCCTGCCGGGTCAGCCGCTCGGCATAGTCGAGCAGCTCCTGCATGTAGGCGTCGAGCTCGTCGGCGCCGTAGCGCTGCATGAGCTTTTCCAGGCCGCGCCGACCGACCTGCGCGGCGGCATACTGGGCCGCGAGATCGCCCAGCACGCGATCCGGCACGCGCACGTTGATGCGGATCATCTTCTCGAGCGTGCGATTGATGCGGCCCTGCTCGTAGAGCTTGAGCGGCGGCATGCGCAGGCCTTCCTGGTAGATCTCGGTCGAATCGGAGGCGTTGGAGCCCGGCACCCGGCCGCCGACGTCGGTATGGTGGCAGATCACGACGGCGAAGGCGCGACGCACGCCGTCGTGGAAGATCGGCATGAACATGAAGATGTCCGGCAGATGCATGCCGCCGTGATAGGGATCGTTCATGATCACCACGTCGCCGTCGTGCAGGTCGTCGGCGAAGGCCGTCAGCACCGACTCCATGGCTTCGGGAATCGCGCCGAGATGCTGGGCGATGGTCTTGGCCTGCGCCACCATCTGGCCGTCGGCGGCGCACAGGGCGGCCGAGAAGTCCATGACGTCCTTGACGATCTCCGAGCGGGCGGTCCGCACCACCGTGTAGGCCATCTCGTCGGCGATCGAATCGAGGCCGTTCTTGACGACGGCGAAGGTGATCGGATCGATCTTCATGCGGCAATCTCCACGACGATGCAGCCGATCGCATCGCAATGCACGGTGGCGTCCGGCGGCACGACGACGGTGGCGTCGAACTCCTCGATGATCAAGGGGCCGGGCCGGGGAACGCTCCCGAGGGCGTCGCGCCCGATGATCGCGACCGGAACGGCCGGCTCGCCGCGGGCGAACGACACGGCGCGGCTCGCGCCACCCGAGCTGCCGGCACGCGGCGCGATCTTCATGTCGACGAAATCGAGCCGGTTGTCGCGCAGGCCGCGGCCGATGGCCCGCAGCTTCATGAGCTCGACCGGTGTCGTGTCGCGATAGCCGTAGGTCTTGAAGTATTCGGCGGCGAAGCGCTCACGCAGCCGTTCCAGATCGTCGCCGTCGAGCGGCACGGTGAGTTCGCTGGCCTGGCCCTCGTGGCGAAGCTCGGCCTCGAAGGCAATCGCGCGGCGCTCGGGCCGGTAGCCGTCGGCCGCCAGCCGCGCATCGACCTCGCCGGCCACGCCCTTTTGCAGCGCCGCCAGCTCGGCCGAAGCCATGCGGTCGAGGCGACGCACGACGGTGGCCATGGCGATGTGCTCGACGTCGCTGGCCAGCATGCCGACCGAGCAGAACACGCCGGAGAGCGGCGGGACGACGACCGTGGGGATGCCGAGCTGGCGGGCGAGATCGAACGCATGCACCCCGCCGTTGCCGCCGAACGCCATCAGCGTGAGATCGCGCGGGTCGCGGCCGCGCTCGACGGTGACGGCGCGCACGGCACGCGCCATGTTGGCGTTCGCCACGGCGCGGATGCCGTGCGCGGCATCGGCAACGTCGAGACCCAGCGGCTGCGCGAGATGTCGGGCGATCGCCTTCTCGCTCAGCGCCTTGTCGATGCCGAGCCGTCCGCCGGCCAGGCTGCTGGGATTGATGAAGCCCAGCACGACGTTGGCATCGGTCACCGTCGGCCGGTCGTTGCCGAGGCCGTAGCAGGCCGGACCCGGGACCGCGCCCGCCGATTGAGGACCGACCACCAGCAGGCCGCCCTTGTCGATGGCGGCGATCGACCCGCCGCCGGCGCCTACTTCGGCGATGTCGATCGCCGGCACCTTCAGCATGTAGCCGCCGGCCTTGACGAACCGGCTCGAGGTCGAGATGCCGTCGCGAAATTCGTATTCCGACGTCATGGTCGGCCGCCCGTCCTCGACGATCACCGCCTTAGCCGTCGTCCCGCCCATGTCGAAGACGATGACGTCGCGGTCGCCGCGCGCCTCGCCGAGCCGTGCCGCGCCGATCACGCCACCGGCCGGACCGGAAGCGACGGCGAGCACCGGCTTCTCGCAGATCGCCTTGGCCGCCAGCATGCCGCCATTGGACGTCATGACCAGGATCGGCGCTGCGATGCCGATGCCGCGCAGCCCGGTTTCGAGCCTTTGCAGGTAACGCTGCATGGCGGCCAGCAGGTAGGCGTTGACCACCGTGGTGCTGGTCCGCTCGTATTCCTTGATCTCCGGCAGGACGGCGCAGGAACTCGTCACCAGCAGGCCGGGAATCGCCTCGCGCAGCAGCGCCTCGGCCCGCTGCTCATGCACCGGGTTGCGATAGCTGTTCAGGAAGGCGATGGCGATCGCCTCGATGCCGTCGGCGACCAGCGCGCGGCCCGCCGCGACGACCGCGGCCTCGTCGAGCGGCGTCACGATCGATCCGTCGGCGGCGATGCGCTCGGCGACCTCGAGGCGGTGCCGGCGCGGCACCAGCGGCTTCGGCTTCTCCCAGGTGAGGTCGAACATGTCGGGCATGCGGATGCGCCCGATCTCGAGCACGTCGCGGAAGCCGCGCGTCGTGATCAGCCCGGTACGCGCCCCGGCCCTCTGCAGGATGGTGTTCGAGCCGACCGTCGTGCCGTGCATCACCTCGCTCACGCCGGCCGGATCGAGGCCGAGCTCGGCCAGCAGCTGGGCCACGCCCTCGATCACCGCGCGGCTCGGATCGTCGGGCGTCGAGGATATCTTGCTCTGATGAATGCATCCGTCGGCCGTCGCGAGCGCGATGTCCGTGAAGGTGCCCCCGATATCGACCGCTACCTTGCTTGCCGCCGTCGCCCCACCCTCCGGCATGCCGTCCCCTTTAACTAACCAGCTAGTTAATTGTGGAGGCGCTCCCGCCATGCCGTCAAGGGCCTCGGGCTCAAGTCCCGGTGGGAACGTGGCGGACCGCCCGGAACACGTCGCTGTCCCAGGGCATGCCCTCGGCCAGGGCGCGGGTCGCGGCGAGGTGCGCGGCGCTCGACTGGGTATGGTCGGTCAGGGGCCGCTCGCGTGCCTCCCAGGCGGCAAGCGCGGCCGGCAGGTCGCAGCGACCCACGCCCTCGACGGCGACGGCGAGGCCCAGCGCGTTCATCATGGCGCATCCGGCGCCCTGGGCCAGCGTCGGCGGCATGGCATGCGCGGAGTCCCCGACGATGGCGACACGGCCGGCCGACCAGCGGTCGAGCCGCGTCGTCTCGTAGACGTCGTAGCGACCCTTGGCGCCGATCGCCTCGAGCGCCGGCCGCAGGTCGGGAAAGCACGAGGCCCAGACGTCGGGATCGACAGGGATCGCCGAGGCCGCGGAGTCGGCGACCGGCGCCATCATGGCCATGTACAGCGAATCGGCGCCGCACGGCGTGTAGAGGATACGCAGCGTACGCGGCGCAAAGGCCCAGAAATCGATGACCTCGTCCCAGCGGCCGCCCACCAGCGGCCCGCGCGGCACCAGCACGCGGATGATGCCGTCGATGTATTTCTTCCGCGCTCCCGGCAAGGCGAGCGACTCGCGCACCGCCGAGCGCACGCCGTCGGCGCCGATCACCAGGTCTGCCTGCAGGCGGCGCCCGTCGGCCAGGTGAAGCACGCCGTCCGGCGAGGCGCCGATGGCGCCCGAGCTTGTCTCCAGCTCGACGCCTGCCCGGCGCGCCACCGCCAGGATGGCGGAATAGAGATGCTGGCGCGACATCGTGAGAAGGCGGAAGTGCCCTTCGGCGTTGACCTTGGCGAAGGACATGCAGACGCCGTTTCGCTCGGTACGGTAGCCCGGCGCGGCATAGGCGCCGGCGGCCACGGCGTCGTAGGCGCCGATCGCCTGCAGTACGCGCAGGCCGTTGTCCCAGATGAAGATGCCCGCGCCGAAGGCGCGCAGCTCGGTATCGATCTCGTGGACGCGGGCCGTCCAGCCACGCTGGCGGAGCGCGATCGCAGCGACCAGGCCGGCGAAGCCGGCACCGGCGATCTCAGCATGCATCACTCGGCAGCAGCCAGGTTCTTGCCGCCGAGCAGGCCGAGCTCATGCACCCGCTCCTGGGTGTAGAGGTCGCTCCAGTTGATCCAGGACTTGTCGGTGACGAGGTTGGGATCGTAGCCGCGCTCTGGAATCTGCAGGCGCTTGCCGCCGATATGGACGTGGCGGATCCGCTTCTTGTCCTGGAGCAGGGCGATGTTGTCGATCGGCGAGCCTTCGACCGCAATGAAGTCGGCCTGCCGGCCCGCCGTCAGCACACCGAGCTTGTCGCCGCGCGCCAGGAAGCGCGACGCGACCGCGGTGGCGCAGCACAGCGCCTCGGCCGGCGTGAAGCCGAGGTCGCGGACGAAGATCTCGAGCTCGCGGGCGTGCCACTCACCGTAGGGCGTGACGGCAAAGCCGCTGTCGGTACCGGTCATCATCGGGATGCCGGCCTTGCGCGCCCGCTGCAGGTTGGTGCAGGCGATATCGTATTCCAGGCGTGCTTGCTCGATGCGGCCCTTGGTGGCGGCCCGCTCGTAGGGCTGCGTGAAGTCGATGATGTTGCGCGGGAAGGTCATGGTCGGACCGATGGCGGACCCCGACTTGACCATCGCGTCGAGACATTCGTCGTCGAGATAGTAGGCGTGGAAGATCAGGTCGACGCCGGCGCGCGCCGAATAGAGCGTGGCCTCGCGACCGCGGGCATGGACCACCACCTTGCGGCCGAGGCGCTGGGCCTCGGTCACCATGGCCGTCGTCTCGTCCTGGGTGAAGGCGGCGATCAGCTCGCCGTCGGGCCGGGTCTGGAAGCCGTCCATGGCGATCTTGATGCAATCGACGCCGTTCTTGACCTGGACGCGGATCTCCTCGATCGCCTCGTCCTTGCTGGCGACCAGCCGACCGATCGAGGTGTCGGGAGCGCCGATCCAGCTGGGGTACCAGTCGGTCAGGCCCTGACGCGACGTGATGTAGCGGCCGGCCGCGGTGACGCGCGGACCGTCGAACAGGCCGGCGGTGATGGCGTCGCGCACCGACAGGCTGATCTGCCCGGCGTCGCCCGGGGCACAGATCGAGGTGTAGCCGGCCGCCACGACCTTCTGGGCGAAGAACATGCCGCGCAGGGCGCGGAATTCCATCGGCTGGTAGAGATCGATGTCCTCTTCGGTCTTGGCGTTGCCGTAGGCCAGATGGACATGCACGTCGATCAGGCCCGGCATGACGAAGAGCGAGTCGTAGTTCAGCACTGTCTCGCCGACGGCGACCGGCGGGGCACCCGCTGTCGGGCCGACGTAGGTGAGCAGCCCGTTGTCGCCGTAGACGAGGGTCCCGCCTGTCGATGGCGCCGCCTGATCACCGGTGAAGAGAGAACCACACCGCACGTGGGTCGCCATGAGACTGCCTCCGCTGTCGCCTGCCGCGAGGCTCCATCATAGGCCTCCTTTGCGAGAGATCGCAAAAGCCGGGCCAGGATCAGAGCCGACAAGCGGCTCGCCGATTTCATCACGCTCGTGGCGGCAGCCGACCGTGGGCGGCGCGGATCTCCGCGACCGCGCGGTCCCAGGCGGCGACCCGTTCGGGGCCAGCGGGGTGGCTGTCCAGGAAAGTGGTTGCCATGACGCCCGACCGTGCCGCCATGTTCACCAGCAGGCCGCGCGCCTTGTCGAGATCGACGCCGGCTCGGTAGAGAATGAGCGCCGCCATGTAGTCGGCTTCACGCTCCTGTTCCTTGGAAAACGACAGATGGCCGACCCTGGCGCCGAGCTGAGCTGCCGACTGAGTCGCATCGGCGCCAGGGTTGCTGCCCGCTAGGGCGCCGGCGAGCCCCACCAGTGCGACGCCGATCATGGCGCCGATCATCTGGTTGCGCGTGCCCCGGGCGACGTGGTTGGCGGCGTGATGGCCGATCTCATGGGCCACCACCAGGCAGACCTCTTCGTCGGTGGCGGCATATTCGACGATGCCGCGGTTGAGCACGATGTTGCCGTATCCCATGGCGGTGGCGTTCATGTCGCTGTCGCGCGACATCCGGAACCTCCAGTCGCACACGCCGACATTCATCTCGTGGCAGAGATTCGTGGCTGGCGCCCTGACGCGCTGGATCGCCGTGTGCAGGATCACCGCCGCCTCCTCATCGGAGACCCGCCGGCGCAGCGGCGGCAGCGCCATGCGCACTTCGGCCTGCGCCATGGCGATGTTGCCGTCGCTGACCGCGGGCAGCTGATGGACCGCGCCACATCCGCAGACAAGACCGCTCCCCGCCAGAGCCATGAAAGATCGCCGTTGCATGATCGCGCCCTCCTTGTCCTGGAGGACGAGACGACGGCTGCAGGCGTTACACGGGAATTTTTACAGCGCGTTTTTCATGCTCTTCAGGACCGCGCGCGTCCCGCGCGCTCATGAGCGCGCGGGACGCGCGCGGTCCGGAAGACCATGAAAGCTTAGCCCGGAACGGCGAGCGGGCCTGGATCGCCGCCGACCGGGCGGCGCAGGCAGGCGACGTGGTGGCCGGGCGCCACCTCGAGCAGGGGCGGCGCCGTGACCCTGCACTCGGCCATCGCGTAGGGGCAGCGGGTGTGGAAATGGCAGCCGGGCGGCGGCTTGGCCGGGCTCGGCACGTCGCCCTGCACGATCCGCTTGCGCTTGCGCCGCCGCTTGGGATCGGGCGCCGTCGCCGCCGACAGCAGCGCCTCGGTGTAGGGGTGCAGGGGCTGGGTGAAGAGCGTGCGCTTGGTCGTGAGCTCGACGATGCGGCCAAGATACATCACCGCGATGCGATGGCTGATATGGCGCATTACGGCGAGGTCGTGGCTGATGAAGAGATAGGCGAGCCCGTATTCCTCCTGCAGGTCGATCAGGAGGTTCAGCACCTGCGCCTGGACCGACACGTCGAGCGCCGACACGGGCTCATCGGCCACGATCAGCTCGGGATTGACCGACAAGGCCTTGGCGATGCCCAGCCGCTGGCGCTGGCCGCCGGAGAACTCGTGCGCGTACTTGCGCATGGCGTCGGGCCGCAAGCCGACGCGCTCGAACAGCCGCGCCACGCGCTCGTCGGTCTCGGCACCGCGCGTGATGCCGTAATTCTCGAGTGGCTCGCCGACGATGGTCCCGGCCGGCAGGCGCGGGTTCATCGACGAGTACGGATCCTGGAAGATCGTCTGGATGCGCTGACGGTGTGGCCACATGGCGCCGGGCTTGAGCTTGGTGACGTCTTCCCCGCCGAGCAGGATGCGTCCCGCGGTCGGCTCGATCAGCTTCAGCACGGTCTTGCCGATCGTCGACTTGCCGCAGCCCGATTCGCCGACCAGGCCCAGCGTCTCGCCCTTGGCGATGGCGAAGCTGACGCCGTCGACCGCCCTCACCTCGCCCACGCGCCGCTGCAGCAGCCCGCCCAGGATCGGGAAATGCTTGACCAGGCCTTCGACCTCCAGCACCGGCGCGCTCACAGCTTGGCCTCCCAGCAGGCGACGGTGTGGCCGCCGCCGGCATCGACGAACGGCGGCGGCGTGGCGCGGCAGCGATCCGTCGCCAGCTCGCACCGCGCGGCGAAGGCGCAGCCGACGATCGGCCTGGTCAGCATCGGCACCAGGCCCGGGATCTCCTGCAGGCGCGGTCGCGTGCCCGCCGCATCGGCCTCGACGTCGAGCCGCGGGATCGCCCGCATCAGGCCGCGCGTGTAGGGATGCAAGGGGTTCTCGAACAATGCCTCGACCGGCGCCTCCTCGACCTTGCGGCCGGCATACATCACCACGACGCGCTCGGTGGTCTCGGCGACGACGCCGAGATCGTGGGTGATCAGCACGATGGCCGTGCCCGTCTTCTCCTTGAGCTCCAGCATCAGGTCGAGGATCTGAGCCTGGATGGTGACGTCGAGCGCGGTGGTCGGTTCGTCGGCGATCAGCACCTGCGGGTCGCACGACAACGCCATGGCGATCATGACGCGCTGGCGCATCCCGCCCGAGAGCTGGTGCGGGTACTCGTCGAGCCGCCGCCTGGGATCGGCGATGCGCACCAGGTCGAGCATCTCGCGCGCCCGCTCTCGTGCCGCCGACCACGGCACACCCATATGGCGCACCACGTTCTCGGCGATCTGCGTGCCGACCGTCAGCACCGGATTGAGGCTGGTCATCGGCTCCTGGAAGATCATGGAGATGCGGTGCCCGCGCAGGCTCTTCATCTCCTGCTCGGACAGGGCCGTGAGCTCGCTGCCCTCGAAGCGGATCGAGCCCTGGGCGATGCGGCCGGTCTCGGTTGGGATCAGGCGCAGGATGGAGAGCGCCGTCACCGACTTGCCGCAGCCCGATTCGCCCACGATGCCCAGGGTCTCGCCACGCGCCACGTCGAACGACACGCCGTCGACGGCGCGCACGACGCCGTCCAGGGTGTTGAACTGGGTATGGAGGTCACGGACCTCGAGGATGGCGTTCACAGGCGTCTCGCCAGTCGCGGATCCAATCGGTCGCGCAGCCCATCGCCCAAGAGGTTCACCGCCAGCACCGTGGCCGCGAGGAACGCGCCGGGGATCAGGATGGTCCAGGGCGCGATCTGGAAGAAGGTCTTGCCCTGGGAAATGATGTTGCCCCAGCTCGGCACTTCCAGCGGCACACCGGCGCCGAGGAAGCTCAGGCTGGCCTCGATCAGCATGGCCGAGGCGCAGACATAGGTCGATTGCACGATCAGCGGCGCCAGAGTGTTGGGCAGCACGTGACGCAGCAGCAGCATCATGTTCTTCGTGCCGCCGGCGATGGCGCTTTCGATATAGGGCTGGCCGCGGATCGACAGCACGACAGCGCGCACCACGCGCACCACGCGCGGCACCTCGGGGACGATGATGGCGACGATGACGATGCCGAGCCCGGGCCGCGCCAGGGTGATCAGGGCGATGGCCAGCAGGATCGACGGGATCGCCATCAGCCCATCCATGATGCGCATGACGATGCCGTCGATGCGCTTGAAGTAGCCGCAGACGAGCCCGAGCGCCAACCCCAGGGCGCTCGAGACGATGGCAACCGAAAGGCCCACGACCAGCGACACCCGCGCGCCGTAGATGGTGCGCGAGAAGACGTCGCGGCCGAACTGGTCGGTGCCGAACCACCAGCGCTCCGAGGGTGGACGCAGGCGATTGACCGGCGAGAGCTTGAACGGATCGTGGGTGGCGATCAGCGGCGCAAAAACGGCCATTACGATCAGGATTGCGAGCAGCACGCCGCCGAAGGCGATGGTTGGATTGCGCCGGATCGCGGTCGCCAGGGAAAAACGACGATCGGGAAGGACAAGATCGTCAGCGAGAACGGCCATGTCAGTACCGGATCCGCGGATCGAGGAAGGCGTAGGAGATGTCGATGATCAGGTTCACGACCACCTTGGCGGCGGCGAACACCAGGATCAGGCCCTGCACGATGGGATAGTCGCGCTTCAGCACGGCATCGACGGTGAGCCGGCCCAGGCCCGGGATGTTGAACACGGTCTCGGTGATCACCACGCCCGAGATCAGGAGCGCAATGCCGATGCCGATCACGGTGACGATCGGCACCGAGGCGTTCTTCAGCGCATGCAGCAGCAGCACGCGGTCGGTCGCCAGGCCCTTGGCGTTGGCGGTACGGATATAATCCTGCTGCAGCACCTCCAACATCGAGGCGCGGGTGATGCGGGCGATCAGCGCCATGTAGGTGACGCCGAGCGCCACCGAGGGCAGGATCAGGCTTTCGGCGAACGGCCAGAGGCCGGCGCTCAGCGGCTGGTAGCCCTGCACCGGCAGGAGCTGCCATTGCACGGCGAAGAAGTAGATCAGGACATAGGCCAGCACGAACACCGGCATGGCGAAGCCCAGCACGGCGAAACCCATGACCAGTCGATCGACCAGCTTGCGCGCCTTCCATGCCGCCACCACGCCGATGGGGATGGCGAGCGAAACGGCGACGAACAGCGTCGACAGCGTGAGCGCGATCGTCGGCTCGACCCGCTGAGCCATCAGCCGCGTGACCGGCAGGTTGGAGAAGATCGACACGCCCATGTCGCCCTGCAGCAGCGCCCACAGCCAGACGACGAACTGCTCGACCAGCGGCTGGTCGAGACCGAGCTTGGCGCGCACGGCCTCGATCGCCTCGGTGGTGGCGTCTTCGCCGGCGATGATCGCCGCCGGGTCGCCCGGTGCCAGGCGCAGCAGGAAGAAGACGAACAGCGCCACCACGGCCATCACCGGCAGGGTGGCGAACAGACGGCGGACGATATACGCGGTCAAGATGCCTCATTCGGCGTCGCCCGCGCTCTCGCGCGAGCGACGCCTGACGTGATCATTTCTTGGTGATGCCCCACAGCACCGCCAGCCCGGTATTAGGCACGATGCCGTCGATGCGGTCGGCGCGGTAGGCGAGCGGTGTGTCCCACTGCCCGAACGGGATGTAGACGACCTGCTCCATCGCCTTGGTCTGCAGCTCCTTGGCGATCTTCTTGCGCTCGTCTTCGCTCGACGCCATGCCGAAGGCGTTGCGCAGTTTCTCGATCTCGGGATCGCACGGCCAGCCGAACAGGCCCTTGTCGCAGGCAGCACCAATCCAGGTGTGCAGCACCGGATTGGCCGAGCCGACGCCGCCCGTGGTGGTGATGAAGATGTTCCAGCCGCCCTGCGCCGGCGGCTCCTTCTTGGAGCGTCGCGACACCACCGAGCCCCAGTCCATCGACTGGACGTCGACGTTGATGCCGGCCTCGCGCATCGCCTGGATCAGCACCTGCGTGGCCGGCGTGATGGTGTTGTGGTCGGTGGTGGCGAGGATGGTGATCGGCTCGCCCTTGTAGCCCGCCTCCTTCAGGAGCTGCAGGGCCTTCTTGGGATTGTAGTCCTTAAAGAAGGCTGAGCCGCCGTCGTTCTCGTACGGGCCGCCGCAGGTCAGCAGGCCGTGGCAGACGCGGTAGTACTTCGGATCGCCGACGATGGCGCGCAGGAAGTCCTCCTGGTTGATCAGGTGGTACATCGCCTGCCGCGCCTTCACGTTGTTGAAGGGCGGATGCAGGTGATTGAGCCGGATCATGCCCTGCGTGCCGTCAAGCGTGCCGGTCTTCATCAGCTTCACGCCGCGCGCCTTGGCGAGCAGCGGCAGGAAGTCGATGTTGGGGTTCTCGTAGAAGTCGATCTCGCCGTTGACCAAAGCCGACATCGCCGTCTGCGGATCGGAGATCCAGATCAGCTCGATGCGGTCGACGCCGGGAATCTTGGCTCCGGCGAACGACGACGGCGCCTCGGTGCGCGGCACGTAGTCCTTGTTCTTGAGATAGACCGCCTTGCTGCCGGGAACCCACTGATCCTTGGCGAAGATGTAGGGGCCCGAGCCGACCGATTCCTTGACCTGCTGCTGCGGGTCGGTCATGGCGTCCTTCTCGCGCATGATGGCGGCAATGGAACTGCCGCTCTTGCCGAGCGATTCCAGCACCATGCCGTAGGGCTCGCGCAGCACCATCTTGAAGGTCTTGTCGTCGACCGCGTCGAGGGCGGTGACGTAGCCCATCAGCCGCTGGCCGACGCCGTCCTTGGCGCCCCAGCGCTTGATCGAGGCGATAGCGTCCTTGCTCGTGACGGGTGAGCCGTCATGGAACTTGAGCCCATCGCGCAGGGTGAAGGTGTAAGTCAGCCGGTCGGGGCTGATCTCGTACTTGCCGACCATCTGCGGCTGGGGCTTCTGGTTGGCGTCGTTGCCGAACAGCGTGTCGTAGACCAGCGCGCCGTGGATGTTGGCGATGGTCTGCGTCGTCCAGATCGGATCGATGACGCGCACATCGGCGTGCATCACCGCCTTCAGCACCTTCTCCTGCGCCATCGCCGAAAACGGCAAAGCAAGCGCGGCAAGGCCGGCCAATATTCGGAGCATCATTGCGTCCCCTTCAAAAACTCCCCGATCCCATGCACAAACTATGCAAAGCGAGGGCCTTTGTCATCCTAACGAAGCACTCTGTCATCCCGAGCGAAGCGAGGGATCTTTCAGGCAGCAGGAAAGGTCCCTCGCTACGCTCGGGATAACGCTTTCGCGTGCGAACCAGACCGAATCAAAAGATCAGTCCCCGCGGTTTCGCATCCTGATCGAGCGGCCAGATCGGCCGCTCCACCTTTGTATACGGCACTTTGCGATGATCGCGCCTGAGCGGCCCGCTCGATTCGACATAGACGACCTTCTTGGCGATCGGCCCGTAGGCCGCCATGAAGTGATTAGTCGACTTCACGACCACGATTTTCTTCTGCGCCGGATCGATGCCGAGATTGGTGAAGAGTTCGAGGCCGGTCGCTTGAGTGCGCTTGGTGATCAGCACGACGTCGACGCCGCCTATGCGCACGGCAGCACAGTCGCCCACCGGAACCTGCGTCGGACCGAAGCGCTGCCAGGCATCGCGCTTGAGACCGATGATCTCGACCTCGGCGTCGACCGGCTGGCCGGAGCTGGGCGCGATCTTGCCGCCCATCCTGAGGCCGATCTTCGCGCCGAGACCCGCATCGAAGCAGATACGCACCGCGATCGGATCCCAGATCGGGCCGAGACAGGCATTCTCGACCTTGCTGTCGATCAGATGGCGCAGGATGTCGGTGTTGTCCGACGGCGCACCGCCACCGGCATTGTCGGCCGGATCGGCGATCACCACCGGCAGGTCGTTGAAGGCCACGCCCTCGGCAACGCCGCCCGCCACGTCGAACGACGGTGGCGCCGTCTTGCCGCGCAGCGATACGAGCTCCTCGCCGAGCCTCGTCGCCAGCGCATCGGCCTTCTTCTTGTCGCCGTCGGCGATCACCAGCACGCGGGTGCCGATCTCGGCGACGTCGCCATAGGGAAAGCAATGGGCGAGCGACACCGACAGGATGCCGTCCTTGCCTTCCATCGCCTTGATGCGGTCGACCAGGCCGCGCATCGGCTGGATGGTCGTGGGATAGCTCTGGATCTGGCGGCAGTCGTAGACCGACATCACCGGCTTGACCTCGCCACGTAGCGTCGCGAGCACGAGATCGAGCACGTCCTCGGCGCGCTCGACGACGTCGGTGTGCGGGAATTCCTTGTAGAGCACGATGATGTCGGCGCCCGACACGCGCTTCAGGGTGAGATGGCAATGCGGATCGAGTTCGACGCCGATCACGCATTTGGGTCCGACGATCGCCCGCGCCCGCTCGACGATGTCGCCTTCGACGTCGTCGTAGCCATGCGCCACCATGGCGCCGTGCAGGCCGAGCAGCAGGCCGTCGACCGGCATCGCCGCCTTGAGCTGGTCAAGAATCTCGTCGCGCATGGTCTCGTAGTCGGCGCGGTTGGTCGTGCCGGCGGGGCTGGCGGCAAAGCAGCTCCCCTCGATCAGCTCGAAGCCCTCCTGCTCGGCGCGCTTTCGGCCGACGAACAACGGCGCGGTGCACATGCGCGGCGCGTCGGCCGGATGCTCGCCCGGCCGCAGGAACACCGACTCGCGATAGTTCTCGATGCTGGTCGGCAGCGGCGAGAAGGTGTTGGTCTCGGTCGCGAGCGTGGCGGTGAACAGGCGCATGGCTTCTCCTTCCTCCCCTTGCTGTGCAAGGGGAGGAATGACTTTTGCTACGGAACGGTACCCGCAGGCAACGCCATGCAATGTCGCGCAATCGCGCCGGGCGTGGTGAGCCAGATGCGCTCGCGATGTTTCGCGATGTGACGCAGCGCGCGCTTGAGATGTCGCAGGCGGTGCGGTTGCCCGACCAGATAGGCATGCAGCGCCACCCCCATCACCAGCGGCCGCTCGGCCGACAGCTCCAGCATTTCGTCAAACTGGTCGATGATGATGTCGGCAAACGCCGCACCGCCGACCTTTCGCCCGACGATCTGCGGAATGTCGTTCACTTCCTGCGGATAGGGCACGGCGAGGATGCGCTTGCCGCCGCGGCAGCGGAACCACACCGGCTGGTCGTCCATGCACCAGTCGAGCAGATAGCGATAGCCCGCTTCGGCCAACAGGTCGGGCGTGAGATGGCTGTGCGAGATCCACGGACCGAGCCAACCTTCCGGAGAGCGGCCTTCAGCTTCCGTCAGGCGAGCAGTCGCATGGCCGATCAGCTCACGTTCCGCTGCTTCGTCGAGATGTCCCTGCCGCTCGGCATTGGTGCGGCCGTGTCCCACGATCTCATCGCCACGTGCGCGGCAGGCGGCAACCAGCCCCGGCGCATAGTCGTACATCGCGCTGTTGATCAGCGCGGCGAGCGGCAGGCTGAGCGCATCGAAGGCGTCGAGCATGTACCAGGCGCCGACGCGGTTGCCGTAATCGCGCCATGCGAAGTTGAGAATGTCGGGCTGTGGCCCGCCCGGTGCCAGTTCCGCGCCGAGTCCTTCGCCGTAGGAGAAATGCTCCAGATTGAGCGCGAAATAGACGGCCAATCGGCGATTGCCAGGCCAGGTGTAGTCGGCGCGGCCCCGCAAGGGGACGTAGGCGTAACGGTCGTGTGTCTTTAGTCGCATCGACAAAACGTAGCGTCGCAAAAGGCGATGGGCTACGGTTACATAGGGAATGAAGACAAAGTCGGCACCTGAAGCCGCTATTGGGAGGAGTAGTTCGCGTTGACGGCGACGAGTGCTGAAGCCCTGCCGGCTGCCCGCGAAACCACGGACGCGCCGCGACGGCTGGCGCGCCCCGCTATGGGTCGGCGCGCTGCTGATCATGCTGGCGTTCCTGGTGATCTATCCGCTGCTGATGCTGGTCTTCGGCGCACTGAGCGATTCCAACCCGGTCGTCGACGGATTTGGCAACTTCAAGCCGTCGGTCAAGCATTTCCTCAATGTGCTCGGCAATGAGAACGTTCACCTCGCTTTCTACAATGCCTTGGTGGCCTGCGGCGGCGGCACGATCCTGGCGGTCGTGATCGGTCTTGCCTTTTCGTGGATCGTCGTGCGCACCAACACGCCGTTCAAAGGCTTCATCGCCGGCGCCAGCATGGTCCCGCTGTTCGTGCCGCCGCTGGTCGCCGGCGTCGCCTGGGGCATCCTGGGCTCGCCCAAGACCGGCCTGCTCAACACCGCGCTGAAGTGGATGAGCATCGACTTCCGCTTCGACTTCTACTCGATGTCGGGACTGATCATCGTCTTCGGCATCTACTACGCGCCCTATGTCTACATGTTCACCGCCTCGGCACTCAGGAACATGGACCCCAGCCTCGAGGAGGCCGCGGAGGTGTCGGGCGCGTCGGCCTTCACGACGCTCTTCACCGTCACCTTCCCGCTGATCGCGCCGGCCATCCTGGCGGGGTCGCTGCTGTCCTTCGTGGTGATGCTGGGCATCTACGGCGTGCCGGCGGCACTGGGGGCGCCGGCCAACATCAACGTGCTCACCACCTACATCTTCCAGCTCACCGCCTGGAGCCCGCCGCTCTACAACACCGCCGCGGCCGTCGCGATCCTGCTGATGGCCGTCACCGCCATCCTGGTATGGGCGCAGCAGAAGATCCTCGTCGGCAAGAGCTTCGCCACCGTGGCCGGCAAGGCCTTCCGGCCGCGCAGCCTCAATCTCGGCCCGTGGCGCTGGTTCACCTTCGGCCTCGCCATCACCTATCTCGTGATCGTCGTCGTGCTGCCGACGCTGGCGCTGGTCATCGCGGCGTTCCGCAAGTTCCTGTTCTTCAAGGACTTCAACGCGCTGTTCGACTGGAACCAGTACAGCTGGGTGCACTTCAACAGCGTGCTCGACAACCCGCTGACCATGCTGTCGATCTGGAACACCATGAAGGTCGGCGTGCTCACCGCCCTGCTCGGCGGCGCGCTGGCCTTCGCCATCGGCTACACCGTCAACCGGACCAACGTGGCCGGACGCCGATCGATCGACCTTCTGGCCACGCTGCCCGTCGCCATCCCCGGCCTGGTGGTGGGCGTCGCCTATCTCTGGGCATGGATCGGCCTGCCCGGCGGCCTCTACGGCACGCTCTGGATCCTGGCCCTGGCCTTCATCGCGCGCTTCATGCCGGACACCGTGAAGGCGCTGTCGACCTCGTTCCTGCAGATCCACAAGGAGCTCGAGGAAGCCGCCTGGATCTGCGGCCGCGGGATTTTGGGCACCATCCGCACCGTCGTCCTGCCGCTGGCCAAGCCCGGCGTGGTGGCGTCGATGACGCTTCTGTTCGTGCTGTCGATCCGCGAGCTCGGATCGTCGCTCTTTCTCTACACCAGCGACACCACCGTCATGGCCGTGCTGCTGCTCGACTATTACGAGGGCGGCAACACCGGCAAGACAGCAGCCTTCAGCCTGATCCAGACGGTGATCCTGGGCGGCCTGCTCGGCATCACGACCTGGCTATCGCGAGACGCCGCGCAGGGCAGCGCCCGCGTCGGCTGACCAACAACGCAATTGAGGAGGGAACCGATGAAAAGACGGACATTCACCAAGGGGGCGATCCTCGGCACAGCCGGCGTCATGGCGGGCGGCCTGCCGGCGACGGCGCAGCAGGAGAAGTTCGGCTCCAAGGAGCTGATCGCGGCCGCCGAGAAGGAAGGCGGGCTCACCTATTACACCGCGAACTTCGCCGAGGTCGAGCAGGAGGTCATCAAGGAATTCAACAAGACCTTCCCCAAGATCAAGGTGTCGATGGTGCGCGCCCCGGGCGGCCAGCTCATCACCCGCATCAAGACCGAGGCGGCGGCCGACAAGCTCGCGGCCGACGTCATCGACCATTCCGATCGCGGCCTGATGCTGGCGATGATCGACCTGTTCCAGGACTACACACCGCCCAACGCCGCCGACTACCGGCCCGACGCCCTGGTCTCGCCCAAGCTGTGGCCCGGCGTCACGCTCGGCTGGGCGATCGCCTACAACACCCAGCTGGTGAAGAACGCACCCAAGACCTGGATGGATCTCACCAAGCCCGAATACAAGGGCAAGCAGATCGGCCAGGTGGTCGGCCCGTCGGGCGGCACCACCTGGACTCGCGTCATGTTCGAGCGCCAGGTGCTGGGCGAGGACTACTGGGCCAAGCAGGCCGCACTCGGCATCGCCATGTACCCGTCGGGCGCGCCGCTGTCGGACTCGCTGGTGCGCGGCGAGGTTTCGATCGCACCGCTGCTCTACAACATCATCTACACCAAGATCGTCGAAGGCGCGCCCGCCGAGGCGATCTTCGCGCCCGAGGGCGTGCCGATCATCCCCTACGCCGACGGCATTCCCAAGTCGTCGAAGAACCCCAATGCCGCCAAGCTGTTCATGAACTGGCGCCTCAGCAAGGAAGGCCAGGCCTTCCAGATCGCCAAGCTCGGCAACATCACCTCGATGAAGGAGCCGCCGTCCTTCCCCAAGGGCTGGGATCCGAAGGTGATCAAGGTCTGGGTGCCGAACTACGACCAGTTCGAGAAGCTGCGCGAGCCCTGGCTCGAGCAGTGGAACAAGACCTACGGCTACCGTCAGTGACCAGCGCGCTTCTCATCGAGGACCTGGTCAAGCGGTTCGCGACGGGCAAGCCCGCCGTGGACGGCGTCAGCTTCGACGTGCCGGCGGGCGAGATCGTGGTGCTGCTGGGGCCTTCGGGCTGCGGCAAGACCACGACCTTGCGCTGCGTGGCGGGCCTCGAACATCCGACGGGCGGCCGCATCTCGATCGGCGACCGCGTCGTCTCCGAGCCCGAGCGCGGCGTGCTGGTAAGCCCGCGCGAGCGCGACATCGGCATGGTCTTCCAGTCCTACGCCGTGTGGCCGCACATGACGGTGCGGCAGAACGTGGCCTATCCGCTGAAGCACCGCCGCAGGAACGGCGGTGGCGGCGACATCAACACCAAGGTCAACGAGACGCTGGAGCTGGTTGGCCTCGGCGACTATGCCGAGCGGCCGGTGACGTCGCTGTCGGGCGGCCAGATGCAGCGCGTGGCGCTGGCGCGCAGCCTGGTCTATCGCCCGCAGCTCCTGCTGCTCGACGAGCCGCTCAGCAACCTCGACGCCAAGCTGCGCATCCGCCTGCGCGACGAGCTGCGGCGCATCCTGAAGCAGACCGGCATGACCGGGCTCTACGTCACGCACGATCAGTCCGAGGCCGTGGTGCTGGGCGACCGCATCGGCGTGATGAAGGACGGCAAGCTCCTGCAGATGGCGCCGCCGGCCGAGATCTACAATCGTCCGGCCAATTCCTTCGTCGCCAACTTCACCGGCGCCTCGAATGTCCTTTTGGGCAAGGTGCTGGCGCGCAGCGGCGACAAGGCCACGATCGATCTCGGCGCCGCCGGCCGCATCGAAGCCTGGACGCCGCAGCCGCTCGCCGTCGGCGACAAGGCGCGCGTGGCCCTGCGGGCCGAAAACGTGCGCCTGGGTGAAAAGGGCCCGGCCAACGCCTTCTCCGGCCGCGTGATCGAGCGCCGCTATCAGGGCATGCAGACCGTGTACGACGTCGAGCTGGGCGGCCAACGCCTCGAGGCGCTCGAACTGGGCACGGCCGCGCGCCACAACGACGGCGAGCTTCCCCTCACCCTGCCGCCCGACCAATGCTGGGCCTATCGCGACGAGGGTGTAGCTTCAGTCGAATGATTCAAGCTCTTCCGGACCGCGCGCGTCCCGCGCGCTCATGAGGCGCGCGGGACGCGCGCGGTCCGGAAGAAATGAGCAATACCAATCAGCAGGCGGATAACGGCGAGAGACGCCGGGAGCCTAGGGTCGTGTCACTGACCACAACCCGAAGGATCCGATCATGTCGAAGGAACAGAACAACAAGGCCATCGTCGGACGCTGGTTCACCGAGTTCTGGGGCAGTCCCTGGAATCCCAAGGTCGTCGACGAGCTCGCCGCCCCCGACATCCTGCTGCAGTACTCCCTGCATGCGCCGCGCCGTGGCCGTGAGGACGTGAAGAACTTCATGATCGCCTTCCGCGAGGCGTTTCCGGACCTCGAGTTCGGCGGCGCGGCCGACCTCATCGCCGAAGGCGACTACGTGGTCGGCCAGTGGAAGGGCGGCGGCACGCACACCGGCCCGGCTTTCAGCGATTTCCTCATCGGCTCGCTGCCGGCCGCGTCGGGCCGCAAGATGCGGTTCACGGGAACCACCGTGCTTCGCATCGAGAACGGCAAGGTCAAGGAAGAGATTGGCCTCGACGACGGTGTGACCGCGCTGCAGCAGCTCGGCATCCTGAAGGCCGCGTGATCGGCGAACGGCGACAGGGTCGGAGGTCATTGGCCTCCGACCCTTCTCGCCTCGCTACTGGGTATTGCCGGTCGAACCCGGTGGTTGCGCCACTCTGCCGTCGGACGGCAAATCGATCTTCTTGTCCTTCAGCTTGTGTTCGAGCGCTGTGATCGTCGCTAGCGTCTCACTATCGCAGCGGCTCAGGAGGAGGACATCGGACGCCGCCATCCCCTCCTGCGCGGGAAACAGGCTCGAGTAGGACTTGGCCAGCGCGGCACAATACTTGATGTCCGAGGGGGAGCCCTTGGCGACGCTCTGCTGGGCAGTTGCCGCAAGAGGAAGGCCGAATGCGAGGGCCGTCATCAGGCCGAATCTGACTGACTTCATGGCGTCTCACTCCTGATTTGTGATTTGTCTCAACGACAGGGGACGATGCAGATGAGGAACGTTCCGCATTGCATGCTTGGCTGAGAACAACTCGACGCATGCACCGCGGCGACGTGATCATCGCCGAGACATGTATGCACGGCGACGGACGCCGCTTGGTGAGAATCGCCGCTGGTGGCCTTTTGTAAGACGGATGTCAGTCGGCGCTCTTGAACTGAGCGCGGATCGCCGCCGCGAGCGGCGCATCGTGCTCGGGCAGCAGAGCCTGCGGGTCGAGCGTCAGCACACCACGTGCGGCGTGACGCTCCGACAGATGCACGGCAGGGTCGCCGCGCTGCAGGCGAGCGCTCAGGGCGAGTGCATCGGGGACGGCGATCTCCAGCACGGGAACACGGCCGGTCTTGGCCGCCGGCACCAGGGTAACGGCGATGCCGTCGAGCATCGCGGCGATCGCCTTCAGTCGCGCTGCGAGGGCTTCGTTGTCGGCGGCATCGTCGGCTTTCACGAAGCGGTCGAGGGCCGTGAGCAAGCCCACGATCTCCTCCTTGCCCGCCTTGAAGCCGCGGCCGATGCCGTGATGCGGCACGCCGCGCAGGTTCGCGCGATCGACCAGCCTGGGCGGCGTCCAGGTCTCGGGCGCCACGTCCATGTCGAGCTGCTGCAGCAGCGCTGATGCTACGAGATCGCGGCGGCCGGCCAGGATGCCCGACGCCTGCGGCCCGCCCAGCGCCTTGCCGCCGGAAAAGGCGACAAGGTCGACACCCATGGCGATGAAGCGCTTGAGGTTCTCCTTGGGCGGCAGTTGCGCGGCCGCATCGACGATCAGCGGGATGCCGGCGGCGCGGCAGGCCGCGATCGCCGTCGGCAGGTCGGCGAGGCTCGTGGCATTGGCCGAGAAGGCCATGGCGACCACCGAGGGCGACAACGCCGCCTCGATCTCCCAGGCTTCCAGCCCGCGCACGCCGGCGCCGGTGCCGCGGTCGTTGTGGCCAATGTCGATCAGGCGCGCGCCGGACGCCGCCAGCGCATGGGCATAACCGGTGCGATGAGTGCGCGGGATCAGGATGTCGCGCGGAAAGGAGTCGGCATGCGGCAATGCCGCCATCTTGGCCAGGTCCCAGCGTGCGATCGACGCCGCAGCCGCGAGCGTCAGCGCCGCGGCGGCGCCGGTGGTGACCAGCCCCGCCTCCGCACGCGTCGCTTCGGCGATGCGCGCGCTGGCGGCATCCTGCAGTTCGCCGATATCGACCGAGGCTCGCGACGCGACCGCCATCGCTTCGACGACTTCCGGCGCCATGACCGCGCCGCCCAGGCGGGTCAGCGCGCCGGCGGCGTTGATGCGGCGACGGACGCCGAGACGGGCATAGGGATCGTTCGTCATTGGGGGAGCTTAACCCAGGCGCACTCGACAACAGCGGAAAAGCGACGGCGGCTCTGCTAAAGTTGCCGCGCATGACCCGATACTGGTGGGTGAACCATAAGCAAACTGTCCGGCAGGAGATTGACCGCCAGTACCTTTGGTCGCCCAAAACCTCGAACAAGGGGGCTCGCAACCGCTTCTACGACAACATGAGGCAGGCAAGTCCAGAAGACCTGGTCTTGTCCTATGCCAATGGGCTCGTTCGGCATGTCGGTCGTGTTGCGGAGTTTGCATTCACGGCACCAAAGCCGACGGAGTTCGGTGCGACAGGCGCCAACTGGCTCAACGAGGGTTGGCTCCTCCCGGTTTTTTGGACGGAACTCGATCCCCCGGTGAGACCCAAGGCAATGATCGACGTTTTGGGACCGTTGTTGCCAACGAAGTACTCTCCTATTCAACCCGAAACCGGCAACGGCAATCAGGGCGTCTACTTAGCTGAAATTGCGAAGCCGGCATTCGACACGATCGTATCCGCTTCGGCTATCAACTATCCGCTTCTAGCGCGCGGCGGTGCGAACAGCCTCACGTTCCAGGCCGTCAAAGAGACGTTGGACGACCGCGTCCAGGACAACATCATGGCCGACGTTGGATTGGACAAAACGGTAAAGGACGCTGTCATCAAGGCTCGTCGTGGACAAGGCAAGTTCCGCACAAATGTGGAAATGATCGAGAAGCAATGCAGGCTCACGAAGATAACCAACCCGTCTCTGCTAATCGCCAGTCACATCAAGCCTTGGCGATCATGTGAGACAGCAGGTGAGCGCCTCGACGGCATGAATGGGCTCATGCTCACCCCTGATGCCGATCTGCTGTTCGACCGAGGATTCATTACATTCCACGATGACGGCGAGGTTCGGGTTTCGCCTCGGTTCGACAACGAAGATCTTCGACGCCTCGGGCTCGGCGAGTTAACATTGCCCAGGCTCGGGTTCTCTGAAGCACCGATTAAATGGCGCACCGAGGCTTTTGCCCCAGCTCAATGCAGCTACCTCAGCTACCATCGGTCTCAAGTCTATGTCGGCGAATAGTGCCGACCAATGAGCGGGCCTGGAGGCCCGCGGTCCTATGAGATCTTCCCAATGATCGCCACCGGCCCGCCACCCGGCGGTCCCTGATGCTCGGCGCCACCGGAGACATAGAGCAGCGTGTCGCCGATCACGCCGGCCAGCACGCCGCCCACCAGGGCGCGAGCGTGGCGCGTCGAATGGATGTCGCTGTCGTCGAGCATGGTGTGGCGCCGGCCGCGGATCTCGCCCGACGGGGCGGCCTCGGCCTTGGCCAGCACGGCGACCGTCTCGCCGTGCAGCCGGGCGAGCACGCGGCGGGCGGCATCGGCGTCGATGGCATCCGTCATCACGTCGTGATCAATGACCAGGTCGCCCGCCCACTCCGCCGAGTTGCCCAGCACGACGATCTCGTTGCGCAGGAGTTCGACGCCGGCCGACGTGCTGGCGACCCTCGAATAGAGCGACCAGTCGCGGCAGACGGCGGCTTCGGGGGCGTCGTCGATCTCGTCCAGCGCCAGGGCGACACCCAGCGCCGAGGCGCCGCGCGACAGGGCCATCGAATGGTAGGTGTCGTCGGTCGCCACAGTGGCGCCGCGGCGCTCGGCCTCCTCGATGCGCTCCTTGGTGAGCAGCGGGCACTTGATCTGGACGAAATGCACGTCGGCGGCGCTCGCGATGCCGCCATCCTTCATGGCGGCGGCCACGGACTCGGCGGTCGCCGCGATCTGCGCGGCGCGGCCGATCTCCTCGGGCTTGAAGGGTCGCGTCAGGCCGACGCCGATGGCGAGACGCGGCCCGGGTGCGGCGGCAGCGGCCGCCTCACGGCAGAACACCAGCAGATGCGGCGACAGCCCGCCTTCGGTACCGCCTGACATGACGATGGCGACGCGGCCCTCGACCTCGGCCATCGGGCACTTCAGGCGCTCGGCCAGCAGGAGCTTCAAGGCGAGCGTGGCGTAGCCGCGGGTGAAATCGTTGACGCAGCCATTGCCCTCGGTCTTGCCGACGATGGCGACGATGGTCGCGGGATCGATCTCGCCGCGGTCGATGGCGGCGGCAAGCGGCGCGGTGTCGCTCGGGCCGGCCGTGGGGAGCCGCAGGACGCGGGCGCGGCGCAGCTAGCTCATGCCGCCTTGCCGGCGTCGCTGCCGTGACGCTGGCGGCGGCGGCGCACCCAGGTGAAGGAGACCAGCGCCAGCGCGATCACCAGGAACGACACGCCCGTGGTCACGGTGCCCAGCGCATAGAGCACCGGCGTGGTGACGTTGGTGGTCATGCCGTAGATTTCCAGCGGCAGGGTGTTGAAGGTGCCCGAGGTGTAGAGGCTTCTGGCGAACTCATCGTAGGAGAGCGTGAAGCCGAACAGGCCGACGCCGATCAGGCTCGGCAGCAGGATGGGGATGACGACGAAGCGGATGGTCTGCCACGAGGTGGCGCCGAGGTCGCGGGCGGCCTCCTCGTAGCGGCGGTCGAAGCGGTTGAAGACGGCGAACATGATCAGAAGCCCGAACGGCAGGGTCCAGGTGAGGTGCGCGCCGAAGGCCGAGCTGTACCAGGCGGCGTCCCAGCCGAGCACGCGGAACAGCAGGCCGATGCCCAGGCTGATCAGGATCGAGGGCACGATCAGGCTCGCAATGGCGAGATAGAAGATGAACGCCGAGCCTGCGAAGCGGCTGCGGAAGGCGAGCCCGGCCGAGAAGGAGGCGACCACCGTCACCAGCATGGCCGCCACGCCCAGGACCATCGAACGCTGGAGCGAGCCCGCGAAGTCGCCGACCATCTGCTTCTCGAACAGGTTCTTGAACCAATGCACCGACACGCCGTTCATCGGGAAGGTGAGCCCGCCCGACGGCCCCTGGAACGACAGCACCAGGATGGTGAGCGTGGGCCCGTAGAGGAACAGCACGAACAGGGCGAAGAAGCCGGCGAGCAGCCAGTAGGCGGGACCGCGACGGCCGTTCACCTCACAGCTCCTTGCGGATGTCGACCAGCCGCATCATGGCGGCGACGGTGAACAGCACCAGCAGCAGCAGGACCACGGCGTTGGCCGCCGCCGCCGGATACTGCAGCAGCGACATGGCATTCATCATCATCAGCGACACCGAGGCGCTCTGGCCGCCGCTCATCATGCGCACGGTGACGAAGTCGCCCATGACGATGGTGACGATGAAGATCGAGCCGATGGCGATGCCGGGCTTGCACAAGGGCACGATGACCGTCCACAGCGTCTGCCAGCCGCTGGCGCCGGCGTCGCGCGCCGCCTCGAGCAGGCTGCGGTCGATGCGCATCATCGAGTTGAAGATCGGCACCACCATGAACAGCGTGTAGAGATGCACGTAGGCCAGCACCACGGCGAAGTTCGAGAACAGCAGGAACTCGAGCGGCTCCCTGATCAGGCCGAGCTGGATCAGCGTCATGTTGGCGAGCCCGTTGCGGCCGAGGAACGGGATCCACGAGATCATGCGGATGACGTTGGAGGTCCAGAACGGGATGGTGCAGACCAGGAACAGCACCATCTGCCAGGTCGCCGAGCGGACATGGAAGGCGAGGAAGTAGGAGACGGTGAAGCCGATCACCAGGGTGAGCGCCCAGGTGATTACGGAGAACTGGATGGTCTGCCCGTAGGTCCGCCAGGTGACCGGCGAGAGCAGCAGCTCCTCGTAGTTCTGCAGCAGGAAGGCCGGGATGATCTGGGTGGTGTTGTAGTCGAAGAAGCTCACCACGATGATCGTGGCGATCGGCACGACCAGGAACAGCAGGAAGACCAGCGCCAGCGGCGCCACCTGCAGATAGGTTACCCAGGCGGAAATACGTTTCATAGAAAGAAGCCTTCCCTCCCCTTCGCGGACTCCGCGAAGGGGAGGTGTCGGCGTCTTACGCCGACGGAGGGGTCATGAGCCATGACTGTGATTCTTGACCCCTCCGTCGCTTCGCGACACCTCCCCAGCGGAGCTGGGGAGGAAAACTGATCACGCTGCGATGAACTGGTTCCACTTCTGCACCATGTAGCGGTCCTCATCCATCACCGCGTTCCAGCAGGCTACGGCGCCCATGCGGTCGTAGAACGAGCCGCCGTCGCGCACGGCACCGGCCTTTTCTACCACCTGCCCTTGCGGGTTCTTGATGTCGCCCTTGGCGGGCTTGCCTTCCATCCAGAAGCCCCACTCGTCCTCGGTCATGTTGGCCTTGGCCGTGTCGAGCACCGCCGAGTAGTAGCCCTGGCGGTTCAGGAAGGCGCCGACCCAGCCCGACATGTACCAGTTGATGTAGTCGTAGGCCGCGTCGAGCTGCGCGCCCTTGCAGGTGCTTGGCGAGCGACAGGCCGCCGCCCCAGGCGCGATAGCCTTCCTTCAGGGGCTGGTAGACGCAGGGCACGCCCTTGCCGCGCACCGCCGAGACCGCCGGCGACCACATCGACTGGATCACGACCTCGCCCGAGGCCATCAGGTTCACCAATTCGTCGAAGGTCTTCCAGAAGGCGCGGAACTGGCCGTCCTTCTTGGTCTTGATCAGGAAATCGATGGTCTTGTCGATCTCCGCCTTGGTCATGTTGCCCTTGTCGCCGTATTTCACGATGCCGGCCAATTCGCAGATCATCGCGGCATCCATGATGCCGATCGACGGGATGTTGAGGATCGAGGTCTTGCCCTTGAACTTCGGGTCGAGGATGTCCTTCCAGTTCTCGATCTTGCGGCCGACCAGGTCGGGCCGGATGCCCAGCGTATCGGCGTTGTAGATCGTGGGAATCATGGTGAACCACTCGGTCTGGCCCTTGGCGAACTTGGTCGAGCCCGCGCCCTCGACGAAGCTCACCGTGTTGGGCGCCGTGCCCTGGGCGATCACCGAATCGGGCTTGAGCTTGCCGGTGGTGAAGATCGGCACGATCTTGTCGAAGTACTTGATCTTCTTGACGTTCATCGCCTGCAGCGTGTTCGCCGGGAAGACCTTCTTGCACATCCAGTACTCGATATCGCCGATGTCGAACGAGTTCGGCTGCGTGACGACGCGCTGCACGACCGCGTCGGAATCGAGCGCCGTCATCTGCAGCGTGATGCCCAGGTCGGCCTTGCACTTCTCGGCGATCTCGTTGATCGCCGACACGCCGGTGCCGCACTGGCGCAGGGTGATGTTCTTGGTGGTCTGCGCCCAGATCATCGGGAAGCCGGTGACGGCACCGCTGCCCACGGCTGCGCCGGCGACGCCCGCGGCGCCCTTCAGGACGCTGCGGCGTCCAAATTTCCGATTACGAGCCATCTGACGTTCCTCCTTCTCCATCGACGGCGCGGGGCCGCCCCCCTTTATCGTCCAAGGACATGCACGTCCTTGGGCGTCCACGACAAAACGACAGGCTGGCCGGGCGCCACCGGATTGGCGTCGAAGCGCGCCTCCGGCACCACGGCCGACAAGGTTTCCAGACCCATGACATCGACGCCGACCTGAACGGTCGCGCCGAGGTATTCGACCGAGCGCGTGACACCGGCGAGCGACGTGGCATCGACCGGCGCGTTGCCGGGCTGCACGGTGATGCGGTCGGCACGGATGGCGACGAACTCGCCCTCGCCCTTGGCGCGCGCCACGGCGGCCGGCAGCACGTTGTGGCCGCCGATGAAGCGCGCCACGAAAGCCGAGGCGGGCTTGTTGAACACGTCGCGCGCCGTCGCGGCCTGCTCGATCCTGCCCTGGTTCATCACCACGACGAGGTCGGCGAGCGCCATCGCCTCGTCCTGGCTGTGCGTCACATGGATGAAGCTGATGCCGAGCCGCGTCTGCAGCGCCTTCAGCTCCTCGCGCATCTTTACCCGCAGGAAAGGATCGAGCGCCGACAACGGCTCGTCGAGCAGCAGCACCTGCGGATCGGTGATCAGGGCGCGCGCCAGCGCCACGCGCTGCTGCTGGCCGCCGGAGAGCTGGGCCGGCAGACGGCCGGCGAAGGGCTCCATCTGCACGCGCTTCAGCATGTCGAGCGCCTGGGCCCGGCGCTTATCCTTGTCGACGCCGCGCATGCGCAGGCTGAAGGCGACGTTGTCGGTGCAATCGAGATGCGGAAACAGGGCGTAGCTCTGGAACATCATCGCCGTGCCGCGCGCCGCCGGGGCCGCGTAGGTGATGTTCTCGGCGCCCAGGATGATGTCGCCTTCGCTCGCCTCCTCGTGGCCGGCGATCATGCGCAAGGTCGTGGTCTTGCCGCAGCCGCTCGGGCCCAGCAGGCAGCAATAGGAGCCCGCCGGGATGCGCAGGCTGACCGCGTCCACCGCCACGGTCTCGCCAAAGCGCTTGCTCACGGCCACCAGTTCAACGTCGGGCTTCGTTGCCATCGTGCCTCCGGGAAGCAAGCCCCATGCCATTACTGTAAAATAGACCGTGGATGAGTCAGTGTCTTCTGGACCGCCGGCTTCCAGCCGGCTCATTCTCATGAGGCCGGCTGGAAGCCGGCGGTCCGGAAGACCATGATAGCTTACCGTTGGCGCGGGTCTTGCTGCCTGCCAGGCAACGGTTTCCCCGGGAGTGAAGCGTATGCGACTGATCGGCGTCGACGTGGGCGGCACCTTCACGGACCTGGTCTATGCCGACACCGAGGCCGGCGAGACGGCTGTCCACAAGGTGTCCACAACCCCGGACGATCCTTCGCGCGGCGTGGTCGCGGGCCTCATGGCGCTTTGCGACAAGCACGGCATCCCACGCGAGACCATCGACGTGGTGTTCCACGGCACCACCATCGCCACCAACGCCATCCTCGAGCACGATGGCGCCGTCACCGGCATGATCACGACCGGCGGCTATCGCGACATCCTTCACATTGGCCGACACCAGCGGCCGCAGCACTACTCCATCATGCAGGACATCCCCTGGCAGGACCGGCCGCTGGTCAAGCGCCGCCATCGCAAGACGGTGAAGGAGCGGCTGGTGCCGCCCAAGGGCGAGGTGCTGGAGCCGCTCGACGAAGCGGGCGTGCGCCAGGCGGTGCGCGAATTGAAGGAAGCGGGCGTGCAGGCGATCGCCATCTGTTTCCTGTTCTCCTACCTCGATGCTGCGCACGAGGCGCGCGCGCTCGCGATCGTGCGCGAGGAATATCCCGAGTGCTTCGCCACGACCTCCTCGTCGGTGTCGCCGCAGTTCCGCGAGTTCGAGCGCTTCACGACGACGGCAATGAATGCCTTCGTCGGCCCCAAGGTGCGCAACTACGTGACGCGGCTGGAATCGGAGATCGGCGCCTCGGGCTTCAAGGCCGACCTGCGCATCATGGCGTCGAACGGCGGTGTCGCCACGCCCGGCATGGTGGCCGAGCGGCCCGTGCTCACCCTGCTCTCGGGTCCCGGCGGCCGGCGTGATCGGCGGCGACTGGGCCGGCGGCCTGTCGGGCCGGCGCAACCTCATCACCTTCGACATCGGCGGCACCTCGGCCGATATCGGCATCGTGACGCAAGGCGGCTTCGGCGAGGCCACCGCGCGCGACACCTGGATCGCGGGCTTCCCCGTGCTGGTGCCGATGATCGACGTGCACACGATCGGCGCCGGCGGCGGCTCGATCGCCTTCGTCGACCAGGCCGGCGCCTTCAAGGTCGGGCCGCGCTCGGCCGGCGCCGTGCCGGGACCGGCCGCCTACGGCCGCGGCGGCAACCGCGCCACCGTGACCGACGCCAACGTCGTGCTGGGCCGCCTCGACCGCGGCAACTTCTTGGGCGGCAGCATGTCGCTCGACGAGGTGGCGGCGCGCCGCGTGATCGGCGAGCTGGCGCGCGAGCTGGGTTTGACCGACCGCGAGGCGGCCGAAGGCGTGATCACCGTGATCAACGCCAACATGGCCAATGCCATCCGGTCCCGAACCGTCCAGAAAGGCATCGATCCGCGCGACTATGCCCTGGTGGCGTTCGGCGGCGCGGGGCCGCTGCATGGCGCCGAAGTGGCCGACATGCTGGGCATCCCGGAGGTCATCGTGCCGCCGCATCCCGGCATCACCTCGGCCGTGGGCCTCTTGATCAGCGATCTGCGCTACGACGCCATCCGCACCTCGTTCCAGGTCTCGGGTGCCGCCGACCTCGCCCGCATCAACGCCGACTTCGCCGCGATGGCGAAGGAACTGGCCGAGCGCTTCACCGCCGACGGCATCGACCTTGCGAACGTCACCTTCGAGCGCCGCGGCGACCTGCGCTATGTCGGCCAGGGCTACGAGCTGAAAGTGCCGATCCCCGACGGGCCGATCGACGACAAGGTGCTGGCCAAGGTCTTCGAGACCTTCCACGAGATCCATCGCCGCGAGTACGGCCATCACTTCGCCGATTCCGGCATCGAGATCGTCAATTTGCGGCTGGTGGGCGCCGCCAGTGCGGCCAAGATCGCCAAGCCTGCCGCCGGCACGGCCAAATCGCTCGACGCCGCGCGGGTGCGCAAGGGCACCGGCACGTTCCGTGTCGACGGCAAGCTCGCCGACTATCCCACCGACTTCTACCGCCGCGATCTGCTGCCGGTCGGCGAGCGCATCGCCGGCCCCGCCATCATCCTGCAGATGGACTCGACCACCGTCGTGCCGCCGCAGCACAATTTCGAGACCGATGCCGCGGGCAACCTGATCATCCGGAGAAACTCATGAGCACCGCCCCTCTCCGCCAGCCGGTCACCAAGCCCGACCGCATCGACCCGATCACCACTTCGGTGATCCAGGGCGCGCTGGAGAACATCGCCGTCGAGATGGGCTACAAGCTCATGCGCATGAGCTACTCCTCGATCATCCGCGAATCGGAGGATTTCGGGGCGGCTCTGGTCGATGCCCAGGGCCGTGGCCTTGCCGAAATCGGCGCAATCGACGCCGCTGCAGTCCGGCCCGATCCCCGGCTATGTCCGCGGTGTCCTAAAAAAGCTGGCCGAGCGCGGCGATCAGTTCCGACCGGGCGACGTGGTCATGCACAACGACGCCTATTCCGGCGCAAGCCACGGCCCGGACGTGGCCTTCATCGTGCCGGTGTTCGTCCAGGGCAAGCTGATCGGCTTTGCCGCCACCACGGCTCACCATCTCGACATCGGCGCGCTGTCGCCGGGCTCGTGCGGCATCGTCGAGGCGATCGATGCCTACGCCGAAGGCCTGCAGTTCAAGGCGATCAAGGTCTACGACCGCGGTGTGAAGAACGACATGGTCTGGCAGATCGTGCGCGACAACATCCGCGCGTCGGATCTCGTGGTCGGCGACATGGACGCCCAGGTCGCCGCCGCGCGCATCGGCGCCGAGCGCATGGCCGAGCTGGTCGAGCGCTATGGCCTGGAAACCTTCGACCTCGCCTGCACCGCCCTGATGGACCACGCCGAGCGGCTGATGCGCCAGGCCATCGCCCGCCTGCCCGACGGCGTCTATCGCGCCGAGACGGCGATCGACGGCTATCTCGACAGCGACGATCCTTCGAAGAAGGAGCTGCCGATCGTCGTCACCATCACCAAGAAGGACGACTCCCTCGTGGTCGACCTCACCGGCACCGCGCCGCAGGTGCCCGACCGGCCGATCAACATGCCGCTTGAAGGCACCGCCGACATCGCGATCTGGCTCACCATCCGCTCGGTGCTGCTCGACACGGAGATCCACGGCCACATCCCGGTCAATGCCGGGCTCATCCGGCCGATCACCATCGTCGCGCCCAAGGGTTGCCTCGCCAACCCGACCTTCCCGGCGCCGACCATCGCCCGCTTCTGCCCGGGCAACCAGCTCGCCGACACGGTGATGAAGGCATTGTCGGCCGCCATGCCGGGCAACGTCTCGGCCGGCATCGGCAACCTAAAAGTCATCGCCTTCTCCGGCCTCAAGGACGAGACCCACTGGGTGCACATGGAGATCTTCGAAGGCTCCTATGGCGGCCGGCTGGGCAAGGACGGCATGGACGCCGTCGACACGCTCTACGCCAACACCCGCAACAACCCGATCGAGGACATCGAGACGCACTTGCCCCTGCGCGTGCTGCGCTACGAGCTGCGCGAGGACGTGGCCGGCGCCGGCAAGTGGCGCGGCGGCCTGGGCTCGGTGCGCGAGTTCACCTTCCTGAGCGACGGCGGCGCCTCGGTCGAGGGCGAAGGCCATCGCTACCGGCCATGGGGATTCCTGGGCGGCAGCGAAGGCATGCCGGCCAAGCTCGACCTGGTGGCCGGCGGCAAGACCAAGGCACTGCCCTCCAAGGTGCCGCACATGAACGTCGCCAAGGACGGCCGCTTCGTCTGCTACGGCCCGGCCGGCGGCGGCTACGGCAACCCGCTGGAGCGCGATCCGGCCAAGGTGGCCGACGATGTGCTGGACGGTGTGGTCTCGGTCGAGACGGCGCTCAAGGACTACGGCGTCGTGGTGTCGGCGACCGGCGTGGTGGACCAGGCGAGGACGGCGCAGCACCGTAAGGCGCGAGCCTAGAGCTCGCCGCGCTAAGCGCCGGGAATCAGCTCGCCCCGCCTTCGTTCTCCAGCGCGTCGACCACGGCCCAGGTCTTCGGTCCGACGATGCCGTCCACGGCGAGATTCGACCGCTGCTGCAGGTCCTTCACGGCCGCCTCGGTCTTCGGACTGAACCGGCCGTCGACGCCACCGGTGTCGAAGCCGACCGCGCTCATACGGCTCTGCAGCCGGCGCACCGGCAGTCCGCTGGACCCGACCCGGAGCACGGGCTCGCTCTGGTCAGCTTCGTCGATGTTGATCCACGTCACGCGGCCGACAACCCCGTCCACGGCGATTTCCCGCGCCTGCTGGAAGGCTTTGACCGCACTCGTGGTTCTTGCGCCGAAAGCACCGTCGATGGGGCCGGGATCATGTCCCAGCGCCTTGAGCGCCTGCTGAAGGTCGCGAACGTCGGGGCCGCTCGCCCCCTGCTTCAAGACGGGTTCAGCCATGGTGATGTCCTCCCTAAGGGCGAATTGCGCCGCTACACTGTCGTCAGCCCGGCGAGCGACGCGAGAGTCGCGCCGGCAGCGCCCGCAGGCACCCACCACGTGCGCGGGCCGACCACGCCGTCATTCGCCAGCGCGTGCTGCACTTGGTAGGCCTTGACCGCAGCTTCGGTGCGCGGCCCGAAATCACCGTCGGCCGGTCCCGCATCGGTCGGCGACCCAGGCCCACCGAACTTGAGCAAGCCTTTCTGCAGGCTGGTGACCGCGTTACCGGTCGAGCCGCGTTTCACGATGGGCGTGTCGGGGTCCGCGGGCATCCGCTGCCAGGTGCTGTCGCCAACGACGCCGTCGGCGGGAAGACCCTCGCTTTCCTGAAAGGCGACGACGGCGTTCCTGGTCAGGGTCCCGAATACGCCGTCGATCTGGTCGAAGCCGAGCGTCTTCATCATCACGAAGATGGTCTGGACGCGCTGGACGTCTCGTCCGCGCGCGCCGAGCGCAAGCTGCGGGCCACTGTTCATCGCTTTCCTCCGGGCAGCATGCCACGGCCATCATAGCCGCACGCCGGCGCCGCGAGTGTGAGTCTCCGCACGCTGGCGCGCTTCCCTGCCTAGACGGCCGGCCGGTTGCGGATTTCGTCGGCCACCTTGCGCTTGAGAAACTGCCCGTGCTTGAGATCGCCATGGAAGGCGCCATCTTCCACGACGACGTTGCCGCGCAGGATGGTCGCGGTCGGCCACGCCGTCACCACATGCCCCTCCCAGGGCGTGTAGTCGGTCTCGTGCAGGTCGGCGGCGCGAATCGTCTTCTCCATGCCGGTCTGCAGCAGGACGATGTCGGCGTCGGAGCCTGCCGCCAGCGCGCCTTTGCGCGGATAGAGACCCATGATGCGCGCGGCGTTGCTCGAGATCATGTCGACGAAATGCTCCGCCGTATAGCCGCGTTTGGTGACCATGTTGGTGTACATCAGCCCGACGCGCGGCTCGACGCCCGAGTTGCCGCCCGTGGTGTCGTCGATGCGGCTGCCCTGCAGCTTGACCCTGAGCGGGCAGCACAGCTCGTCGGTGGCGATGACCTGGATGGCGCCGCGGTTGGTCGCTTCCCACAGCCGCTTCTGGTCCTCGGGATACTTGAGCGACGGGTAGGTGTGGAACATCTGCCCGCCCGGGCGCTTATAATCCTCGGCATTGTAGAGCAGGTACTGGTGCAGCGTCTCGCCGTACATCGGAAAGCCCTTTGCTCGCGATGACTCGAGCGCGGCCACGCCGGTCGCCGCCGAGACATGCACCATGTAGAGCGCCGCACCCTCGACATTCTCGGCGAGGCGGATCACCCGGTTGAAGGAGAGCTCTTCCGACAGCGCATTGTGCACCTCGGCCATGTGCTCGAAACTGACGCGGTTCTCGCGCATCAGCTTGTCGTACATGAACATGACGATGTCGTTGTCCTCGGCATGGATGCAAGCGATGCCGCCCGCTGACGCGACGACCTTCAACGCCTCCCAGATGTGGCCGTGCGGCACCATGCGGCCGATGTTTCCCGGCCGTATGTTGGTCGTGAAGATCTTTATGCTGGCATGGCCGTCCTGCATGGCATCGGCGAGCTGGCCAAAATGCGGTATGGGCACCTCGCCCATCAGCGTGAGATGGAAGCCGTAGTCGCAGTAGCAGGCGTTGCGCCATTGCGCCTGGGTCGCTTCGATCGACTGCTGGATTGTGCGCTCGTGCACGCATTGCACAAAATCGATCAGCGTCGTGGTGCCGCCGTGCAGGGCCGCCTTGCTGACCTGCGACGGCGGATCGGTCAGCACGTCGGGCCGGCCCGGCGCGCGCACCGGCATCAGGCAATGGATGTGCGGGTCGATGCCGCCGGGAATGACCAAACGGTCCCTCGCCGGCACGGTGCGCGCCGCGTCCGGCAGCGAGCCTGGCCCGCCGACCAGCACGATGCGTCCATCCTTCACGCCGATATCGGCGGCTTGGGTTCCCGTCGGCAGCACACAGGTGCCGCCGATGATGGCGAGGTCAAGCATCAGGTCACTCCTGCCAGAGGTAGGGCCGGAGGGTCGAGGCACGCCGGTTCGCCGTCGGCGAAGCGGCGCAGGATCTCGTCCGGCTCGAGATCGCGCACGATGAAGACAAGCCGGCTCGTCTGGTCGGAATCGGGCCAGCGTTCCAGCCATCGCGGCGGATAGAGCGTGTGCTGCACGGCATGGATCGCCGCCGGCCCGCCGGGCCGGTCGGAGAATTCCACCAGTCCCTTGACCCGCAAAAGCTTCTCGCCGTGATCGCGCGCCAGTCCGCCCAGCGCCATGGCAAAGCCGAGCCGGCTCATCGGCTGCCGCAAGCGGACAGACAGGGCGTAGATGCCGTGGGCATGTACCGCCGTGGCCTGAAGCCGTGGCCGCGGCAGTGCCTTGGGCGAGCCGGCGAACAGCACGGCGCTCACATCCGCCTCGCCCGCATCGACGATGGGCGCGAGCGGGTTCAACGACGCCAATCGTCGAACGAGAACGTCCGGGACCGGTGCCATGTCGGTCTTGGTCAAAAGCAGGAGATCGGCCACGGCGGCCTGCGCGACGGCCTCGGGATAGCGATCGAGCGTGACCGCGCCGAGCACGGCATCGATCGTCGTGACGACGCGGTCCAGCCGCAGCGAGGCTTCGAGAAAGGCGTCGGCGGAGAGCGTGTAGAGCGTGGGTCCCGGGTCCGCGAGGCCGCTGGTCTCGAGCGCGATGCGCCGAAACGGCGGCCGGCCGGCGGCCTGCCGCGATCGCAGCAGCCGGTAGAACGCGTCAGCAAGGCCCTGGCGCACGGCGCAGCAGGTGCAACCGTTGGGCAGCTCAACGACATCGTCAGCCGCAGCCTCCAGCAGATGATGGTCGAGCGCGACGGCGCCGAACTCGCTGATGAGCACGGCGGTATCGCTCAGGTCCGCAACGCCGAGGACCCGGGAAAGAAGCGTGGTCTTGCCGCTGCCGAGAAAGCCGGTCAGCACCGAAAGCGCTATCGGCTCCGACGGGACCTCCGTGAGGGCGGCAAGACCGCGGGTCACTGGATCAACGCCGCGCCCTTGTCGAGCAAGGGAAGGACCTTGTCGCGGGCTTCGGCCGGAACGCCGAAGACGACGCGATCGACGCCGGCGTCGCGGGCGCGCTTCAGCGCATCGCCGTTCATGCCGACGCCGAACAGCGTGACCGGCACCTCTGCCTCGCGCCGTCCGGACATCTTCAGCATCTCGCGGAACTCGGGCAGCATGGCGAGCGTATCGCCGCCACGGCCGCCGATCGGCATCCAACCGTCGCCGTAGGCGACGGCGCGGCGCGCGCCATGCGGCAATCCTCCGCCGACGATGATCGGCGGATGCGGCTTCTGCACCGGCTTGGGCCACTGCATCATCTCGTCGAACTTGACGAACTCGCCGGCGTATTTCGGCTTCGACTGGGCCCAGATCTCCTTCATCGCCTCGATGCGCTCGCCCATCAGCTTGAAGCGCGTGCCGAACGCCGTGCCATGGTCGGCCATCTCCTCGGCGTTCCAGCCGCCGCCGACGCCGAACAGCAGCCGGCCGTTGGACAGGCGGTCGGCGGTGGCGACCTCCTTGGCGTTATGGATGGGATCGCGCTGCACCACCAGGCAGACGCCGGTGCCGAGCTTGATGGTCTTGGTGACGACGGCGGCGGCGGCGATGGCAAGGAAGGGATCGTAGGTGTCGTAGTACCATTTCGGCAGCTCGGGGCCGCCCGGCCATGGCGACTTGCGGCTGGTCGGGATGTGGCTGTGCTCGGGGAACCAGAGCAATTCGAAGCCGCGCTTCTCCGCCTCGACGGCGAGCTCATGCGGAGGAATCGCATAGTCAGTAGCAAACATCGTGACGCCGATCTGCATGGTCGATCCTCTCGCTGCCGGTTGGCGAAGCCTAGCCCATTTTTCCGCGCGGCGCGTCACTCGTGGGGCGGGCATTCCCGGCCGCGGTCACACGTGTCATCATGGTGACGTCAGTACGCGTTGAGTTGCCTTGTCCGCTTCCGATGGAAGCAGGGGGAGGTCTCGATGCTGGATGGCGTGATGGGCTTCGCCCTGCTGACCGCCTATACCGGCGTAGTCGGCGCGTTCCTCTACGTGCTGGGCTGCCGCGAGCCGTTGCCCGGCACGCACGAGCAGTAAACCGCGGCGCAGTGGCGGCAGGCGCTGGGCTCGACCATGCATTGCGTCGCCGGCGACGGCGGCGGCATCCTGTTCGGCGCCGTGCTGGCGAGCGTTCTCGGCATCGCCGGCCCGGCCGAGATGATCCTCGAATACGTCCTGGGCTTCGCCTCGGCTGGACCATCTTCCAGGCGCTGTTCATGCGCGACATGGCGGGCGGCAGCTACGCGGCCGCCTTGAAGAGCACGTTCATGTCCGAGCTGCTGTCGATGAACCTGCTGATGGCCGGCATGATGCCGACGATGATGATCCTGCGGCGCTACGTCCCTTCAGCCGATAATCCCCTGACGCCGAACTTCTGGTTCGTGATGTCGATGGCCTTGTTGGTCGGCTTCATCGTCGCCTACCCGATGAACTGGTGGCTGGTGGCCAACCGTCTCAAGCACGGCATGATGACGGTACGTCCGGCGAACGCGAACGCGGGGTCGGGCATGGGCGCGCACGACCACGCGGCCATCGCCCAAATGTCCCACACACCCACGACGTCCCACATGTCCGCGGCCATGCATGAAGGTCACCCGCCGCGGCCCTCGATCGCGGTCATGACGGTGCTGTCGTTCGTCGCCCTGATCGCGGGATTTGCGCTCGCCGTGCTGCTGGTTCCTCGCTGACAGACGCCCAGGCGACTCAACGACCGGCAGGCTGGCGGACCGACGCGGCAAGTTTCTTCGGCGCCGAATAGCTCGCCGTGAGGAGCTTCGCGATGTCGCCCCAGTCGACCCGAGAGTCGAGGGTGCGGCCGACGATGTCCGGACGCCAGAGAGGCCGGAAGCAGGGCGGCCGCGAGAAAGTTTCGGGATCGACCCTCGGCCCGAGGGACTGGAACGTCAGCACGCACACCGGGCCATCGGTGCCCGCGGCGCGCGCGTACACCGGCGGCCATCCGCCGGCAATCATCAGCACATGCGCGAACGTCTCCTTGCGGATGCGCCAGCGCGTGCCGACCCAGGCCTGCTCCTCGTGGACTTCCGGCAAGGCGAGACAGGCCTTGCGGAGCCTGGCGAGGATGGTGTCCGGGACCTGCGGGTGTTTTCTCAAAGCAACGTCCTGGGTGCGTTTGCCAATCGGTGAATCCCCTGTATCGTACCTGCTCCTGACGACGAGCCGAATAAGGCACGCGCAGGGTTCCATGGGAGGAACTCGCGATGCACGTTAAGACGGCGCTGCTGGCGTTCGTTGCTTCCGCGTTGATCGCTTCCGGCATCGGTCCGGCGGCCGCCCAGAAACAGACCTTGAAGATGGCGTACTGGGCCGGACCCAGCCATCACATGGTCCAGACCCAGGAAGCCTGGGCGAAGACGATCTTCGACGCGTCGGGCGGCAATCTCGTCATCGAGATCGACAAGGCGCCGCTCGCCAAGCCGGACGGCCAATACGATATCGTCAAGAACGGCGTACGTGACCTCGTGTGGCACGTGCCCGGCTACACCGCCGGCCGCTTCGACCTGTTCCAGGCCCCCGAGCAGCCGTTCCTGTGCCCGAGCTCGACGGTGTGCAGCACCGTGCTGTGGAAGTGGTACGCCAAGCACGGCCTCGCCGCCAAGGAGTTCACCGACACCACGCTGGTGACGGCCTTCACGACCGGGCCGTTCAGCATCCATCTCACCAAGCCGGCGCGCACGCTGGAGGAGATCCGGGCGCTCAAGATGCGTGTTGCCGGCGCCAGCGTGCCGGTGGCCAAGGCGCTCGGCTGGTCGGTGGCGGTCCTGCCGGCGACCGACGCCTACGAGACGCTGCAGCGCGGCGTGGTCGACGGCACCGTGTTTCCCTGGGAGGCGGTCAACAGCTTCCGGCTCAACGAGCTCGTCAAGTTCCATCTCGAAGTGCCGGGCGGCCTGCTGAGCGTCGACCTTCATGATCGTCGGCAACACCAAGGCGATCGAGAAGCTGACGCCGGAGAACAAGGCGGCGTTCCTGAAGGGGAGCGGCGAAGCCGGGCTCGGCGCTGTTCGGCAAGTATTGGGATGCCGCGGACGAGCGCGGCCGGGCCGACGCCAAGCAGCGCAACCACGTCATCGAGACCATCGCACCGGCCGAGCTCGACAAGTGGCGGCCGCTGTTGCAGGCGACCACCGACGATTGGCTCAAGAAGGCCAATGCAAAGGGCGTCGACGGGCAGAAGCTGCTCGACGACCTGAAGCAGATGATCAAAGCCGCCTCGAACTGAGGCGGTCATGAAGGACGTGCTGACGAGCCGTGTCGGGCGGCTGAACGAACTGATCACGCTCTGGCTCGCCCGCATCGCCACGGTGGCGCTGGCCCTGATCGCCGTCGTCACCCTCAGCGACGTGATCGCGCGCAAGGTCTTCAACCGGGGATTCACCTTCACGGTCGAGATGACCGAGATGGCGATGGCCCTGATCGTGTTCCTCGGTGTCGGCCTGGTCACCCACCAGCGGGGCCACATCGTGGTCGACGTGGTGACACTCAGGCTGCCGGAGCGGGCGCGCGTCTGGCTCGGTCTCGTCACCAACATCCTGTCGCTCGGCTTCGTGCTGATCATGGTGTGGCGGCTGTGGCTGCAGGCGGCCTTCATCACGTCGAAGGGCGACACGACGCCGATCCTGAACTTTCCGCTGTGGCCAATCGCCTATGTGATCGCCGTGGGCAGCCTCTTCCTGGTCACTGGCCTTGCCTTGCATGTGCTTGATTCGATCGATCGCGCCCTCCATCCCGAAAAGTCGGCGCCTGGGGCGGCCGAGCGCCCGTTCCAGGACTAGAGCCGCCACTCCATGCCGCCGTCGATCATCGCCATCCTGATCCTTGGGCTGCTGTTCGTGCTGCTGGCCGGCGGCATGCCGCTCGGCTTCGCCATGGGCCTGAGCGGCTTCCTCGGCATGCTGCTGCTGATCGACGTCGCTGCGTCGCTGGCACTGCTCGGCCAGACCGCCTACGAGACAGGCCTCGCCTACAATCTTTCGGTGATCCCGCTGTTCGTGCTGATGGGCTACATCGCAGGCGAGGCCGGGCTCAACCAGTCGCTCTATAGCGCCTGCAATGCCTGGCTCGGCCATCGCCGCGGCGGGCTGGCGCTCGCCACCATCGGCGCCTGCGGCGCGTTTGCCGCGATCTGCGGCTCGAGCTTGGCGACCGCGGCGACGATGGCGCAGATCGCGCTGCCGGAAATGCGCAAGTACAAGTACGACGACAGGCTCGCCACCGGCGCGGTGGCGGCGGGCGGCACCATCGGCATCCTGATCCCGCCCAGCGTCGTCATGGTGATCTACGGCCTGCTCACCGAGACCAGCATCTCGGCGCTGTTCCTGGCGGGCTTCGTGCCGGGCTTCCTGACGGTGCTGGGCTTCATGGCGACGATCTCGATCATGACGCGCATCGATCCCAAGCTCGGGCCGCCGGCGGCGCGCACGGCGATGCCGGATCGCTTCAAGGCGCTGGGCAGCGTGTGGGGAACGGCACTGCTGTTCCTGGTGGTGATCGGCGGGCTCTATGTCGGCTGGTTCTCGCCGACCGAGGCCGCCAGTGTGGGCTGCTGTGGCGCCTTCGTGCTCGGGCTGGTCAACCGCAAGACGCCGCGCGAACTGCTCGGGACATCGCTGATCGACACGGTCAAGACCACGGCGATGATCTTCACGGTCCTGATCGGCGCCATCCTGTTCAACAACTTCCTGATCCTGGCGTCGGTGCCGAGCCTGGTCAGCGACTGGATCTCCGGCCTGCCGCTCGGCAAGACGGCGATCCTGCTGGTCATCGTCCTGATGTACTTCGTGCTGGGCTGCCTGCTCAATTCGCTGGCGATGATCCTGCTCACCATCCCGATCGTCTTCCCGATCGTGAAGGCGCTGGGCTACGACCCGGTGTGGTTCGGCATCATCATCGTGATGGTGGTCGAGCTCGGCCTGATCACGCCGCCGATCGGCATGAACGTGTTCGTGATCAAGGGCATGGCCAAGGACGTGCCGCTGGAAACCATCTTCCGCGGCGTCACGCCGTTCATCATCGCGCAGGTCATTCTCATCCTCGCGCTGATCGCGTTCCCGGGGATCGCCTTGTGGCTACCGTCCACGATGGCCCAGTAGCGGCGGTTCTACTCAGGCTCCTCTGGGATCTGCTCGCGCTCCTGTCTCAGGCGCCGCAGCCTTTCCTCCTGCTCGGCAATGCGCTGCGACAGCAGTTCCTCGTTGGCCGCCCCTGCCGATGACGCCGCCTGATCGACGAGGTCGCGCAGATTGGCGCGCACGATCGCGATGCGATTGTCGAGTTCCGTCACTGCTACAGGCGCTGCGGCGGGAACGGGTGGTGGCGTTGGCGCGGGCGGCGCCATGGCCGGCCGCGGGGCCGCCACCGGCTTCTTGGCGGCTACTCGCTTCTTGGCCACGGCTCGCTTCTTGGCCACTACTCGCTTCTTGGCAGCGCGAACGGGCTTCTTTGCCACCACCCGGCGCTTGGGCGCCTTTGCGGCTTTCTTCTTCGCCACCACGCGGGACTTGGCGGTCTTCGCCGCCTTCCTCTTGGCAGCGGGTCTCCTGGAGCCGGACTTCTTCTTCCTAGCAGCCATGGGCATCTCCCAGCAGTTGCGAAACTCTATCGCGCCTGGCGGCTCCGACAAAGCCCAACTCGTCGCCGGCTGTTGGCAAGTCGCGGTCGGTCGTCCATCAAAGGCCGATGGACTTCGAGCTCAAGGACCGCACCTGCCTGGTCACGGGCGCCAGCGCCGGCATCGGCGCCGGCATCGCCCGCCTCCTGGCCGAGCAGGGTGTGCGGGTGGCCGCCACGGCGCGGCGGGTCGACAGGATCGAGCGGCACCGCAACGTGACGCCGATCGCGGCCGACATCACCTCGGCCGATGACCTTGCCCGCCTCGCCCGGGAGGCCACCACGGCCCTCGGCCAGGTCGACATCCTGGTCAATTGCGCCGGCGGCTCGCGGCCGACGACGGTCGATTCCGGCGAGGACTTCTGGGAGGAGGCATTTGCGCTCAATTTCACCTCTGCGCGCCGTCTGGCCACCGCCCTGCTGCCCGGCATGCGCCAGCGCCGCTGGGGCCGCATCGTCAACATCAGTGGCACCATGGAACCGCGCGGCCTCAATGCCGCGGTGGCGGCCAAGGCGGCCCTCCACCTATGGGCCAAGGGCCTGGCCTGCGAGGTCGCGGCCAAGGGCGTGACGGTCAACACCATCCAGCCCGGCCGCATCAACAGCGAACAGATCTTGGAGAAGCTGCATCCCACCGAGGAATCGCGCCGCGCCTTCATCGAGCGCAACATTCCGATCGGCTATTTCGGCGAGCCCGAGGATATCGCCCATCTCGTGGCCTTCCTCGCCTCGCCGCGGGCACGCTACATCACCGGCACGGTGATCCCGGTCGATGGCGGCATGCGCCACGCGGCGCATTAAGGCCCCGACCGCGACGCGACCAATGTGGAAGTCGCCGACGCTTCCTTAGGTTCTGCATTCGTCCAACGTGATAGGCGCGTAGTTGCCGGAAGACTTCTCGAGCCGGCACGCTGGGTCGCGGGTCAGCCAGCAACTCGTCAACTTGCCGGCGCAGCCTTTCATTGGCGATCTTCCGACCAGCACGAACCATGGTTGGCAGCTCCGCAATCCATGTGACAGTGTTATTGTAGCATGCCTTTGCCTTCTTCACGGCCGGCCCAAATGCGCCTCGGCGTCTTCGTGCAGACGCCGGGCCATCACGTCGGCGGCTGGCGGCATCCCGACGCCGTCGTCGACGGCTGGCCCAACCTCGCCCTGATGAAGCACATCGCCGCCGCCGCCGAGCGCGGCAAGTTCGACATGTTCTTCCTGGGCGACGGCTTTGCCACGGGCTACGACGAGCATCCCTCGACCATCGGCAAGTTTGAGCCGCTGACGCTGCTCTCGGCGCTGGCCATGGGCACGAGCAGGGTCGGCCTTGCCGCCACGGGCTCGACCACCTACGCCGAGCCCTATCAGATCGCCCGTTCCTTCGCCTCGCTCGACCACCTGTCGGGCGGCCGGGCGGCCTGGAATGTCGTGACCACCGCCTATCCCAAATCTGCCGCGGTGTTCGGCCGCCAGCATCCGCCGCACGCCGAGCGCTATGCCATGGCCGAGGAGTTCGTCGAGGCCTGCCGCGTGCTGTGGGACAGCTGGGCTGACGATGCGTTCACTGCAGACAAGAAAGCAGGCGTGTTCGTGCGGCCAGGTAGCCTGCGCGTGCCGTCGTTCCACGGGAAGTACTTCACCGTCGAAGGCGGCCTGAACGTGCCACGCTCGCCGCAGGGCCATCCGGTGCTGATCCAGGCGGGCTCCTCCGGACCCGGTCAGGCGCTGGCGTCACGCATCGCCGACGTCGTGTTCACCGCACAGAACGACCTCGCCGAAGCGCAGGCCTTCTATCGTGGCGTGAAGGCGCAGGTCGCCGGATTTGGCCGCCCGGCCGACCAAGTACTGGTCATGCCCGGCGTGTTCCCCGTGATCGGCCGCACGGCCAACGAGGCGCAAGAGATCTTCGCCGAGCTCAACCGCAACATCGACACGGCGCAGGCCTTCACCGTGCTGTCGGAGCGGCTGGGCGCTGACATGTCGGTCTATCCGCTCGACGAGCCGGTGCCGCACGTGCCTGAGACCGAGCACCTCAAGAGCCGTGCGGCGCTCCTGCTGGAGATGGCGAGACGCGACAAGCTCACGCTGCGCGAGCTCTATTACCGCGTGGCCGCCGCGCGCGGGCACCTCCTGCTGGTCGGCACAGCCATCGAGATCGCAGACGTGCTGGAGCGCTGGTTCCGGGCCGACGCCGCCGACGGCTTCAACGTCATGCCGCCCTTCTTCCCCGGCCAGTTCGATGCCTTCGTGGACCAGGTCGTCCCGCTGCTGCAGGAGCGTGGCCTGTTCAGGGCCGACTACACGGGCACGACGCTGCGTCAGCACCTCGGGCTAAAACGCCCGGACAGAGCCGCCGAGAACCGTCCCTAGTCGTCCTCCTGGACCGAATTTCCCCGTCAAATCAAGTCATTTGAGGCCGAGTCTGGGAATCGGCGGTCAACCGCCAGCATTGGCGGTTTCCAATCCCGCGGCGTGGCTATATTTTTCGCTCAGATGACACTTCCGCTGCGGCAATCCGAAATAGTGAAACTCGCGCACTCGCTGGGCCGCGTGACGGTCGACGATCTCGCGCGCCGCTTCGAGGTCTCCGCCCAGACCATCCGCAAAGACCTCAATGATCTCTGCGAGCGTCGGGCGCTCAGCCGCGTGCATGGCGGCGCCGTCGTGGCGTCGGGCGTCGAGAACCTCACCTACGCGGCCCGTCGCTTTGTTGCCGCGGCCGAAAAGCGCGCGATCGGGGCTGCGGCGGCGGCACTGATTCCCAATGGCTGCTCGCTGTTCATCAACATCGGCACGACGACCGAGGAAGTTGCGCGCGCGCTCGTCTCACACGAGGGACTGCTGGTCATCACCAACAATCTCAACGTGGCAATGCAGCTCTACCCCCATCCGCGTATCGAGGTCATTGTCGCCGGCGGCTCGGTCCGGCGCGCCGACGGCGCGGTGGTCGGCGAGGCCTCGAACAAGCTCATCCAGCAGTTCAAGGTCGACTTCGCCGTCGTCGGCGCATCGGCGATCGACGAGGACGGCGCGTTGCTCGATTTCGACTACCGCGAGGTCCAGGCGGCGCAAGCCATCATCGCCAATGCGCGCCACGTGATCCTGGTGGCCGACAGCACAAAGTTCCGCCGTACCGCACCCGTCCGTATCGGCCACATCAGCCAGGTGCAGACCTTCGTCACCGATCGCGGGCTGCCCGCGGGCCTGCGGAAGGTTGCCCAGGAGGGCGGCATCGCCGTCGTCGAGGCCATGGACAGGGCCGCCCACGCGGCGCCGGCCCGGGATTATCCGCAGACTGCGTCCTGAGGGCTCCGGGCCCGTGATCTTGCTTTCGTTCTCAGTTGCGCATTAAATCAAATTCGAAAGAAATTCGCCGAATATGAAAGTTACATCGGCGAAGGGAGAAGCGTCTTTGAACCCGGTTTTCGAACTGGCGATCGCTGACGTTCAAACCGGCGCCCATCGCATAGCCTGCGATGTCGGACGGCGGCCATGACTGTTGTCCTGAAAGATGTCAGCCGCGTCGTCGGCGCCGTTGCCCACATCAGCGAGGTCTCCCTCACGCTCGAACCGGGCACGTTGAGCGTCCTGCTGGGACCGACGCTCTCGGGCAAGACCTCCCTCATGCGTCTGCTCGCCGGCCTTGATGTCCCGACCGCGGGTCGCGTCGTGGTGAACGGCAAGAACGTGACGGGCATCGACGTCCGCAAGCGCTCCGTGGCGATGGTCTACCAGCAATTCGTCAACTACCCGTCGCTCACGGTCTTCGAGAACATCGCCTCGCCGTTGCGCGTCCAGGGCCGGCCCAACGAGGAGGTCGAACGGCGCGTCCAGGAGGTTGCCGCGCTGTTGCGGCTAAAACCCTATCTCGAGCGTCCGCCGCTTGCGCTGTCGGGCGGCCAGCAGCAGCGCACCGCCATCGCCCGCGCCCTGGTCAAGGGCGCAGATCTGGTGTTGCTCGACGAACCACTGGCCAATCTCGACTACAAGCTGCGCGAGGAACTGCGCACCGAACTGCCGCGCATCTTCGCGGTGTCTGGCGCCATCTTTGTCTACGCCACGACCGAGCCTTCCGAAGCACTGCTGCTGGGCGGCCGCACCATCTGCATGTCCGAGGGCCGCGCCCTGCAGGTCGGCGACACGCCGAGCGTCTACCGCCGGCCTGACAGCATCAGGGTGGCAGAGCTGTTTTCCGATCCGCCGCTGAACACCATACAGATCGAGAAGAAGGAGGGGTCGGTGGCTTATGGCGGCGGCGGCACGGCACCCGCCAACGGCCTCTACGCCGGGCTGCGCGACGGACCCTACCGTGTCGGCTTCCGCGCCCACCAGCTCGCCGTTGCCAATGGAGGGGCCAACGGAGGGGCCGGCCATCATGTCTTCCCCGCGACCGTGGCGCTGACGGAAATCACCGGCTCGGAAAGCTTCGTGCACCTCAAGCGCGACGGCACGAACTGGGTCGCGGTCCTGGCCGGCGTCCATGAATTCCCGCCCGGCCAGGCGATCGAGGCCACGCTCGATCCCAACGACCTCTTCGTTTTCGCCCCCGATGGCCGGCTGGTCGCCGCGCCAGGCAAAGCCTGAGGTCGACGCCATGGCCCGTATCGATCTCGTCGACCTCGCGCATTCCTACAGCGGCGCCGACGCCGATCCGGCGGCCTTCGCCCTGAAGCCGACCTCGATGACCTGGCGGCAGGGTGGCGCCTACGCCCTGCTCGGCCCCTCGGGCTGTGGCAAGACGACTCTCCTGAACATCATCTCCGGCATCGTCCGGCCGTCACGCGGCAAGGTCCTGTTCGACGGCAAGGACGTCAGTGCGCTCACGACCCAGCAGCGCAACATCGCCCAGGTGTTCCAGTTTCCCGTGATCTACGACACCATGACGGTGGGCGAGAACCTCGCCTTCCCGCTCAAGAACCGCGGCCTGCCGCGCGCCGAGATCGAGGCGCGCGTGAGCGAGATCGCCCAGCTGCTCGATCTCACCCCCCACCTCGCGCGCAAGGCCAACCGGCTGTCAGCCGACGCCAAGCAGAAGATCTCGCTCGGCCGCGGCCTGGTGCGCGCCGACGTCGCGGCCGTGCTGTTCGACGAACCGCTCACCGTGATCGATCCGGCCCTGAAGTGGGAACTGCGCTCGAAGCTGAAAGTGCTGCACCGCGCACTCGATCTCACGATGATCTACGTGACGCACGACCAGACCGAGGCGCTGACCTTCGCCGATACGGTCGTGGTCATGCACGAGGGCAGCGTGGTGCAGACCGGCACGCCGGAGGAGCTGTTCGCGCGTCCCGCCCATACCTTCGTCGGCTACTTCATCGGCTCGCCGGGCATGAACGTGCTGCCGGCCGAGGTGCAGGGTCGCCAAGCGCGGGTCGCCGGCCATGCGCTCGAGCTCGCACGGCGCTACGGCGAGTTTCCGGCAGGCGCGCGCATCGAAATCGGCATCCGCCCGGAGTTCGTGCGCATCGCCCGGCCCACGCCGGACCTGCTGACCGCCGAGGTCGAGCGCATCGACGACCTCGGCCGCACCCGTTTCGCCCGGGTACGCGTCGGTGATCTCAGGATGGCGGCGCAGGTGCCCAACGGACAGGCCGTCGCCGAGGGCGCGGCGGGCCTGGTGTTCGATCCGGCGCAGATCCACGTCTACGCCGATTCGCGTCGCGTCGAGGGAACGGCGTGATGGAAAAGATCACCAACCAGAAAGCCTGGCTGCTGGTGCTGCCCGTCTTCGCCCTGGTGGCCTTCTCCGCGGTCATCCCGCTGATGACGGTGGTCAACTACTCGGTGCAGGACACGTTCGGCAACAACGCCTTCTTCTGGAACGGCGTCGGCTGGTACCACGAGCTGCTCGATCCCTCGACGGAGCTGGGTGGTCGCTTCTTCGCCTCGCTGTGGCGCAATCTCGCCTTCTCGGCCATCGTGCTGGCGATCCAGATTCCGCTTGGCATCGTGGTTGCATTGGCCATGCCGCGCGACGGCTGGGGCGTCGCCTTCTCGCTGGTCGTGCTGGCGCTGCCCCTGCTCATCCCGTGGAACGTCGTCGGCACGATCTGGCAGATCTTCGGCCGCTCCGACATCGGGCTGCTGGGCTGGACGCTGAACCGGCTGGGTTTCGACTACAACTACGTCGCCGACCCAGTCGATGCCTGGCTCACCATCATCATCATGGATGTCTGGCATTGGTCGAGCCTGGTGGCGCTGCTTTGCTACGCCGGCCTGAAGTCGATTCCCGAGGCCTACTATCAGGCGGCCAGCATCGACGGCGCGTCGCGCTGGGCCGTGTTCACGGCGATCCAGCTGCCGAAGATGAAGCACGTGCTGGTGATCGCCGTCCTGCTGCGCTTCATGGATTCGTTCATGATCTACACCGAGCCGTTCGTGGTGACAGGCGGCGGCCCGGGCAACTCGACCACCTTCCTGTCGATCGAGCTGGTGAAGCTGGCGCTCGGCCAGTTCGACCTCGGCAAGGCCGCGGCGATGTCGATCGTCTACATGCTGATCATCATCATCGTGTGCTGGGTGTTCTTCACGGTCATGACCAATGCCGGGCAGGACCGCCAATCTACGACAAGCGGGCCGGCCGGGGGCGAGCCGTGATGTACACCATCCCCGGCCGGCACGTGATCATGGTGCTGTTCCTCATCTTCCTGCTGCTGCCGATCTACTGGCTCGTCAATATGAGCTTCAAGACCAACGTCGAGATCACCTCGACCATGACGCTATGGCCCGAGCGGCCGACGCTGGACAACTACAAGGTCATCTTCACCGATCCGAGCTGGTACTCCGGCTACATCAACTCGCTGAAATACGTCGTGATCAACACGATATTGTCGATCACCTTCGCCCTGCCGGCGGCCTACGCCTTCTCGCGCTATCGTTTCCTGGGCGACAAGCATCTGTTCTTCTGGCTGTTGTCGAACCGCATGGCGCCAGCGGCGGTGTTCGCCCTGCCCTTCTTCAATCTCTATTCGGCGATCGGGCTGTTCGACACGCCGTGGGCGGTGGCGCTGGCCCATTGCCTGTTCAACATTCCGCTCGCGGTATGGATCCTCGAAGGCTTCATCTCGAGCGTGCCGCGCGAGATCGACGAGACCGCCTTCCTCGACGGCTACTCCTTCCCGCGCTTCTTCCTGAAGATCCTGATGCCGCTGGTGGCGAGCGGCATCGGCGTCGCCGCCTTCTTCTGCTTCATGTTCTCGTGGGTCGAGCTCTTGCTGGCGCGCACCCTCACCTCGGTGAATGCCAAGCCGATCGCCGCGACCATGACCCGCACCGTCTCGGCGGCCGGCATGGACTGGGGCGTGCTGGCGGCGGCGGGCGTGCTGACCATCGTGCCGGGCGCCATCGTGATCTGGTACGTACGCAACTACATCGCGCGCGGCTTCGCGCTCGGCCGGGTCTAGGAGGCGATCGTGGAAAACATCGCCTGGATGGCCTGGACTCCCGCTACCGGCGCCTTTTTCGCCGGTGTGGGCCTCGTGCTCGCCACGATGATCTGGCTCGCCCGCGCGCGCCCGGAAGTCGAGCGGGCGGGCGTCCTGGGCATTCCGACCACGCGCGGTGACCGGTTGTTCCTGTCGCTCGTGCTGGCCGCCGTCATCCACCTCGCCTGGATCGGCCTGGTCGGCGTCCAGCCGATCGCCACGCTGCCCATCGGCGAGGGCATCGAATTGTCGAGCCTGTGGCTCGCCACCGTCCTTTCGTTGGTCGCTGCCGTGGTCGTGTTCCGCACGGTCTAGGCCGGCGAGACAAGCAGAGCCGGGTCAACCGGACCTCCTTGCGGTTTGACGCTCCAAATGGAGGAAGCCATGAGACGCATGACAGTCAAAGTCCGTCTATCGACTATGGCGAGCGCCATTGCCATGGCGGCGTGCCTGGGCGCCATCGGCGCCCCGGCCTACGCCGACGAGGCGGCGGCGAAGAAATGGATCGATGCCGAGTTCCAGCCGTCGACGCTTTCCAAAGACGAGCAGTTGAAGGAAATGCAGTGGTTCATCAATGCCGCGAAACCGTTCGTCGGCATGGAGATCAGCATCGTCTCCGAAACCATCACCACCCATGAGTACGAATCCAAGGTGATGGCCAAGGCGTTCACCGAAATCACCGGAATCAAGGTCAAGCACGACCTCATCCAGGAGGGCGACGTCGTCGAGAAGATCCAGACCCAGATGCAGTCGGGCCGCAACATCTACGACGGCTGGATCAACGATTCCGACCTCATCGGCACGCACTTCCGCTACAATCAGACGCTCAACCTGACCGACTGGATGGCGGGCGAAGGCAAGGTCGTCACCCTGCCGACGCTCGACGTCGACGACTTCATCGGCAAGTCGTTCGGCACGGCGCCCGACGGCAAGCTGTTCCAGCTCCCCGACCAGCAGTTCGCGAACCTCTACTGGTTCCGCTACGACTGGTTCACCAACCCCGACTACAAGGCGCGCTTCAAGGCCAAGTACGGCTATGAGCTCGGCGTGCCGGTGAATTGGTCGGCCTACGAGGACATCGCCGAGTTCTTCACCAATGAGGTCAAGGAGATCGGCGGCGTCAAGGTCTATGGCCACATGGACTACGGCAAGAAGGACCCTTCGCTGGGCTGGCGCTTCACCGACGCCTGGCTGTCGATGGCCGGCAACGGCGACAAGGGCATTCCCAACGGCAAACCGGTCGACGAGTGGGGCATCCGCATGGAGGGGTGCCGTCCGGTCGGCTCCTCGGTCGAGCGCGGCGGCGACACCAACGGCCCGGCGGCGGTCTACTCGATCGCCAAGTACGTCGACTGGCTGAACAAGTACGCCCCACCCAACGCGCGCGGCATGACCTTCTCCGAAGCCGGCGCCGTGCCGGCCCAGGGCAACATTGCCCAGCAGATCTTCTGGTACACCGCCTTCACCGCCGACATGGTGAAGCCCGGCCTGCCGGTGGTGAATGCCGACGGCACGCCGAAATGGCGAATGGCGCCCTCGCCGAAGGGCTCGTACTGGAAGGAGGGCATGAAGCTCGGCTACCAGGATGCGGGCTCGCTCACGCTGCTCAAGTCGACGCCGCTCGACCGGCGCAAGGCTGCCTGGCTTTACATGCAGTTCATGGTCGCCAAGACGACATCGCTGAAGAAGAGCCATGTCGGACTGACCTTCGTCCGTGAAAGCGACATCTGGGACAAGAGCTTCACGGAACGAGCGCCCAAGCTCGGCGGCCTGATCGAGTTCTACCGCTCGCCGGCGCGCGTGCAGTGGACTCCGACCGGCGTCAACGTGCCCGACTACCCGAAGCTGGCGCAGCTCTGGTGGCAGAACATCGGCGATGCCTCGTCCGGTGCCAAGACACCGCAGGCGGCGATGGATGCGCTGGCCGCCGCGCAGGACTCGGTGCTCGAGCGTCTCGAGAAGTCGGGCGCGCAGGGCGCCTGCGGGCCCAAGCTCAATCCCAAGCAGACTGCCGAGTACTGGTTTGCCAAGGCCGAAAAGGACGGCACCACCGCGCCACAACGCAAGCTCGCCAACGAGAAGCCCAAGGGCGAAACGGTCGACTACGACACGCTGATCAAGTCGTGGCCGGCGACGCCGCCCAAGCGCTGACGACCAGCGAACGCACCGGCCGCCCTGGGCAGATGGTCCAGGGCGGCAGCGTCTGAGCTAGAAGGTCACCTGGTCCGCGGCGACGACGTCGGCGAAGCCGCTGCCGAGCAGGCGATTGTGATGAGCGATGATGCGCTCGGCGTCGATCACCGGCGTGTCCCAGGTCGTGTGGCCGTCGGCCACGAGGACGACGCGATAACCCAGCGCCACCGCGCCGCGGCAGGCCGAGTCCACGCACATCTCGGTCTGCATGCCGGCAATCACCAGCCGGTCGATGCCGGCGTCGGCCAGGCGTCGATGCAGGTCAGTGTCGTGGAAGGAGCTGCTGTGCCGCTTCTCGACCACGATCTCGCCGGGCTGCGGAGCGACCAGCGGATGATGCGGCCAGCCCGCCGATCCCTTGGCGAGCACATGGCCCGGGCCGCCATCGTGCTGCACATGCACGATCGCCTGCCCTTCGGCGCGGGCGCGGGCCAGCAATCCGGCGATGCGCCGCACGATTTCTTCACCGCGATGGGGCGGCGGCGAGACAGCGAACATGCCCTGCTGGACATCGACGATCATCAACGCGCTCGGCATCGGGCGACTGTCGGCGAGAACGTCGCGGCCCGAAAGTCGAATTGCAGGAGATGCGTTGACATCGTGTTGTTTGCGAATAATTATCAATAGCATAATTCAGAGGAGCGAACGATGGACCTTCGAACACAGGCAACCGCCCATTCCTCCGGCCAGACGCGGGTCGACAGCCCCGTCGTCGACTTTCCCGTGGCCGACAGCACGGCCCTGCTGGCCGGTCAGCGCGAGCTGCGCATCCGGCACGGCAGCGACACCTACCGCCTGCGGCTCACCGCATCGGGCAAGCTGATCCTCACCAAGTAGCGACGCGGCGGGAATTCGGCCCGGGAAATCAAGGCGTTGGCGGGCGCGCGCAAACGTCCACAAAGGGCCACGTTCGGCTCTTGCTTACCGTGGCCCGACTCCTGATATAACCGCCTCGAGGGGCCGGTGTGGGCGGAGCAGTCGCCAACCCGGTCAGATCCGGAAGGAAGCAGCCGTAACGAATTCGCTTCGGGTCATGCCGGTCTCTCACCTGTCGCCTGGCGCGCGCCGCGCCGGCGCAGGCGGCCGGGCGCGATGACCGCCGGGCCTCATGGGGCCACGGCGCCTTTCGGGTAGGACGCTCGCCATGCCGGAAGCCAAGGATACGCTTCCCTATCGGGTCCTCGCCCGCAAATACCGTCCTGTCGATTTCACCACCCTGGTTGGCCAGGAGGCGATGGTGCGCACCCTGCGCAACGCCATCGCCACGGGCCGCATTGCGCATGCCTTCATGCTCACGGGCGTGCGCGGCGTCGGCAAGACCACGACCGCGCGCATCATCGCCCGCGCGCTGAACTGCATCGGCAAGGACGGCAAGGGTGGTGCCACGGTCGATCCCTGCGGCGTCTGCGACAACTGCAAGGCGATCACCGAGGACCGCCATGTCGACGTGATCGAGATGGATGCCGCCTCGCGCACCGGCATCGACGACGTGCGCGAGCTGATCGAGGGCGTGCGCTACCGCCCGGTGTCGGCACGCTACAAGGTCTACATCATCGACGAAGTGCACATGCTGTCGGAGAAGGCGTTCAACGCCTTGCTCAAGACGCTGGAAGAGCCGCCGCCGCATGTGAAGTTCCTGTTCGCCACCACCGAGATCCGCAAGGTGCCGGTGACGGTGCTCAGTCGCTGCCAGCGCTTTGACCTCAAGCGCGTGCCGCAGCAGGTGTTGATCGACCATTTCAGCAAGATCGCCGGCACCGAGAAGGTCGAGATCTCGCCCGAGGCGCTGACGCTCCTGGCGCGCGCCGCCGACGGCTCGGTGCGCGACGGCCTCTCCATGCTCGACCAGGCGATCGCCCACGGCGGCGGCGTGGTCGACGCGGCGCAAGTGCGCGACATGCTGGGCCTGGCCGATCGCAGCCGGGTGCTGGAACTGTTCGAGAAGACCATGCGCGGCGATGCGCCATCGGTCGTGGCGGCGCTGGCCGAGATGCACGATTCGGGCGCCGATCCGGTGGTCATCCTGCAGGACCTGCTCGAGCTCACGCACTGGGTGACCCGGCTCAAGGTGGCGCCCGACGCAGCCGCCGCCTCGGCCGACAGCGAGCGCGCCCAGGGCCAGGCCATGGCGGCCAAGCTCTCGATGGCATCGCTGACGCGAGCCTGGACGCTCCTGATGAAGGGCCTCCAGGAGACGCTGTCGGCGCCCTCGCCGCTGCGCGCTGCGGAGATGGCGCTGATCCGGCTGTGCTACGCCGCCGATCTGCCCTCGCCCTCCGACGCCATCAAGGCGCTGCAGAACGGCGCCGTGCCTGCTCCCGCCGCAGGCGTGTCGGCGCCCGCACCGCGTGGTGGCGGAGGCGGCGGCGCTGCGGCCCGTCTCGCAACCCGGCCGGTCGTCGCCACGGCGAGCCAGCCGGCGGCGGCAACGCCCAATCCCAAAAGCTTCACCGAGATCGTCGCCCTGTTCGAGGCCCGCCGCGAGGCGCGGCTGGTGCACCATCTCATGCATCACGTGCACGAGGTGCGCTGCGAGCCGGGCCTGATCGAATTGCGGACGCAGCCCAAGGCGCCGCCCGACCTGGCGCCTCGCCTCGGCGAGCTTTTGAGCCAATGGACAGGCAGGCGCTGGATCGCCACGGTGTCGTCGGCCGCGGGCAAGCCCACGCTCAACGAGCAGAAGGCGGCCAAGGGCGACGAGCTGCGCAGCCAGGCCGAGAACAATCCGCTGGTCCAGGCCATCCTGAAGACCTTCCCCGGCGCCAAGCTGGACGCGGTGCGGCGCAAGGGCGAGCAGACTTCGCTGGTGGCGGGCCTGGTCGAGGCCGGCGAGGAACCACCGGCCGGCGAGGAGTATCCCGCCGACGACGACATTCCGGAAAGCGAGTACTGATGTTCGACAAGCTGAAAGATCTCGGCGGCCTGATGCAGCAGGCCCAGGCCATGCAGCAGAAGATGCAGGAGCTGCAGGCGACGCTGGAGCGCCTGGAGATCGTCGGCTCCTCGGGCGCCGGCCTCGTCAAGGTGACGGTCAACGGCAAGAACGAGACGCGCAAGGTCGAGATCGACGCCTCGCTGTTCGTGCCCGCCGACAAGGGCGTGGTCGAGGACCTGATCGTCGCCGCCGCCAACGACGCGCGCACCAAGGTCGAGCAGACCGTGCAGGAGCAGATGCGCAGCATCACCGGCGGGCTGCCGCTGCCGCCGGGCTTCAAGCTGTGAACTCTTTGCTGGGGGCGCGCCACTCCAGTGGCGCGTCTTTGCCTGGTGAGAGAGATGATCGCGCCACTGGAGTGGCGCGCCCCCAGCAATGAACGGCCCCGAAATAGAGCGCCTCATCCATCTCCTGGGCCGGCTGCCCGGGCTCGGCCCGCGTTCGGCGCGGCGCGTGGCGTTGCACCTCCTGAAGAAGCGCGAGACGCTGATGCAGCCGCTCGGCACCGCACTCGGCGACGCCGCACGCGCGATCCGCGGCTGCTCGACCTGCGGCAACCTCGACACGATCGACCCTTGCTCGATCTGCGCCGACCCCAACCGCGACCAGGGCCTGATCTGCGTCGTCGAGGACGTCGGCGACCTGTGGGCCATGGAGCGCGGCAAGATCTTCCGCGGCCTCTACCATGTGCTCGGCGGCTCGCTGTCGGCACTCGACGGCATCGGCCCCGACGAACTCAATATCGCAGGCCTGGTGAAACGCGTTGGCGCGGGCGGGATCCGCGAGGTGATCGTCGCCACCAACGCCACGGTCGACGGCCAGACCACCGCTCACTATCTCGCCGAGCGCCTCGGCGCGCTCGATGTGCCCCTCACCCGCCTCGCCCACGGCGTGCCGGTGGGCGGCGAGCTCGACTGGCTGGACGACGGCACGCTCGCCACCGCGTTCAAGGCGCGGCGCGCGCTGTGATGCTGCCGTGAGCACCGACGTCATCGCCGCCATCGCCGTTGCCCTGGGCGCCGGCTGGGCAAGCGGGCTCAACACCTACGCCGCCGTCCTGGTGCTGGGGGCGGCCCAGCGGCTCGGGCTGGTGGCGCTGCCGCACGACCTGCAGGTGCTGACATCGCCCTGGGTGATGGGCGCGGCGGCGATCCTGTTCGCGCTCAACTTCTTTGCCGACAAGATCCCCTACATCGACAGCATCAACGACATGCTGCAGACCTTCGTGCGCGTCCCGGCCGGCGCCCTGCTGGCCTACGGCGCGGCCGGCGGCCTCAGTCCGGAGGTCGCCGTCATCGCCGGCCTCCTGGGCGGCACGCTGGCCGCCGGCACGCACGTCGCCAAGACCGGCACGCGGGCGCTGATCAACACCTCGCCCGAGCCGTTCAGCAACATCGCCGTCTCGCTCGCCGAGGATGTCGGCGTGATCGGCGGGCTGGCGCTCGCCATCGCCAATCCGATCACATTCCTGTGCTTGCTCGCCCTGTTCGTAGCGCTGCTGATCTGGTTGCTGCCAAAGTTGGTACGGCTGGCCCTCGTGCCGTTTCGCCGGCTGGCCGGAATACGACAAAAACCTTGACTCTGCGGCCCTCTATCGACCTTCGTCGACCCGACTAGCGCTTTCCTTCGCAGGCCGCTGCGGTACACTGTCCTCAGTTAAAATGTTCATCCGTCAGAATATCCAGACCCTGCGGTTCTTCCGCACCACGCCGGCGATGCGCTGCCCGTATCTGCCGCACCGGCTGGAGACCAAGCTCGTCACCGAGCTCAGCGGACCTGACGCCATCTCGCAGCACGACACGCTCACCGACGCAGGCTTCAGGCGCTCGCACCACTTCGTCTACAAGCCCCTGTGCGAGGGCTGCCGGGCCTGCGTGCCCGTGCGCATCCGCGTGCGCGATTTCGAGCCAAGCCGGGCCCAGAAGCGCATTCTGCGGCGCAATGAGCACGTCCACGCCCTGGAGACCCAGGCGCTGGCGACCGGCGAGCAGTACTCGCTATTTTCGCGCTATGTGATGGCCCGCCATCGCGACGGCGACATGGCCGACATGGATTTCGACGACTACCGCGCCATGGTCGAGGAAAGCCCGGTCGAGACCGCCATCATCGAGTTCCGCGACGACTCGGCCGAGGGTCGCCTGGTCGGCGCCTGCCTGGTCGACTGGCTGTCGAGCGGCGTGTCGGCGGTCTACAGCTTCTTCGATCCCCAGGATCCGCGGCGGGGCCTGGGAACGCACATGATCCTGTGGCTGGCCGACGCCGCCGCCAAGCGCGGCCTGCCCTATGTCTATCTGGGCTACTGGATCGCCGACTCCAGCAAGATGGCCTACAAGCGCGCCTTCCGGCCGCTCGAGTTCTTCGGCCCCGAGGGCTGGATGGAGCTGCCTACGGTCTAGGCAGTTCGCCGGTCCGTTGGGGCCGGTGAAGCAACTTGACGCAGCCTTGGCCCACGCCGAAAAGACCCGGACCCTAGCGTGGTCGTTCGCACCACGTTATGAGAAGGCCCCTCGCTGGCGAGAACGGGGGGTCGACAAGCAATAACTCGCGCAGGGGAGGTGGGATGCGAGCATTGCTGGGCCTCAGCACGATCATCGACGTAATCAACGAGAAGATCGGCGTTGTCTGTAACTGGCTGGTGCTGCTGGCCTGTATTGTGAGCGGCGGCAACGCAATGATCCGCTACGCCTACGACACCAGCTCGAACGCCTGGCTCGAAGTGCAGTGGTACATGTTCGCTGTTATCGTCATGTTCGGCGCCTCCTACACGCTGAAGCGCAACGAGCATGTGCGGGTCGACCTTCTCTACATGACGCTGGGCCGCCGCGGTCAGCTTTGGATCGACATCCTGGGCACGCTGGTTTTCCTGCTGCCGACTTGCGTCATTCTGGCCTGGCTGAGCTGGCCGTTCTTCATGCAGTCCTACAACGTCTACGAGCATTCCTCCAATGCCGGCGGCCTGCTGCGCTGGCCGATCAAGCTGGTCCTGCCGATCGGCTTCCTGCTGGTGGCCCTGCAGGGCGTCTCCGAGATCATCAAGCGCGTGGCGTTCCTCAACGGCATTCCCGTCGAGAGCCTCGAAGCGCACTACGAGAGGCCGACGCAATGATCCCCTTGGAATGGATGCCGCCGCTGATGTTCGCGGGGCTGGTGGTCTTCATGATCATCGGCTACCCGGTCGCCTTCTCGCTGGCGGCGGTCGGCTTCTTCTTCGGGTTCCTGTCGATCGAGATGGGCTACTTCACGATGGCTTTCATGCAGGCCATCCCGGGCCGCGTGTTCGGCAGCATCCTGTCCAACGAGCTCCTGCTCGCCATCCCGTTCTTCACCTTCATGGGCGCCATCCTCGAGAAATGCGGGCTGGCCGAGGACATGCTGGAATCGATGGGCCAGCTGTTCGGTCCGATCAAGGGCGGGCTGGGCTACTCGACCATCATCGTCGGCTTCATCCTGGGCGCCATCACCGGCACGGTCGCGGCACAGGTGATCGCCATGGCGCTGATCACGCTGCCGGTGATGATGCGCTACAAGTACGACATGCGCTACGCGACCGGCGTGCTGGCCGCGTCGGGCACCATCACCCAGCTCGTGCCGCCGTCGCTGGTGCTGGTCGTGCTGGCCGACCAGCTCGGCCGCTCGGTCGGCGACATGTATCTCGGCGCCTGGGGCCCGTCGCTGCTGCAGATCGCGATCTTCGCGGCCTATACCTACTACATCACCCTGGTGAAGCCGGATGCCCTGCCGCCGGTGGCGCGCACGCTGTTCGGCAAGGCGCTGCTGATCAAGTGCGCCTGGGGCATCATCCCGGCGGCGGTGCTGATCTTCCTGGTGCTCGGCACCATCATGATGGGCCTGGCGACGCCGACCGAAGCCGGCGCCATGGGCACCATCGGCGCCATCGTGCTGGCCGTGGTGCGCAACGCGCCGCTTACCAAGTTCGATCGCGTCGCCTTCGGCGCCGGCTGCGCCGCCGCCGTCGTCGGCGCCCTGATCGGGACCGTCGCCTTCAAGTCGATGCCCTTCAAGATCGCTTTCACCATCATGTTCGCGGCGGTGATCTGGCTGTGCTGCCGGGCCTGGCAGTTCCGCGAGCTGCGCGAGCTGATCGTGCAGGCCTTCCAGGCGACGATGCGCATCACCGCCATGGTCGCCTTCATCCTGGTCGGCGCCACCTGCTTCTCGATCACCTTCCAGGGCGTCGACGGCAACCAGTGGGTCGAGCACCTGATGTCCGGCCTGCCGGGCGGCGTCTGGGGCTTCCTGATCGTCGTCAACCTGTTCGTGTTCTTCCTGGCCTTCTTCCTCGACTTCTTCGAGATCGCCTTCATCATCATCCCGATGCTGGCGCCGGTGGCGCAGAAGCTGCTGACGCCCGTGGTCGGCGCCGATGCGGCGCTGATCTGGTTCGGCGTCATGATCTGCGTCAACGTGCAGACCTCGTTCATGCACCCGCCGTTCGGCTTCGCCCTCTTCTACCTGCGCAGCGTCGCACCCAAGGAGGTGAAGAGCTCGGACATCTACTGGGGCTCGGTGCCCTGGGTGTTCCTGCAGCTCATCATGGTGGCGATCGTGATCTTCGTGCCGCAGACCGTGACCTTCTTCCTCGACAAGCCGCACGGCGTCGATCCAAGCAAGGTCAAGATCGAGATCCAGGCGCCGCCATCGGACGACGCGCCGCCACCGGTCTTCGGCGCACCACCGAAGAACTGAGGCCCGCAGACAACGAAAAAGCCCCGCCGTTGCCGGCGGGGCTTTCCTCTTGAGGTCTTGTCTCTTAGCGGCCCTGGGCCGACATCGAGAAGTTGAAGTTGTCGAAGGTGTTCTCGGCGACGCGGAACCACAGGTTCTCGTCGGCGCGGAAGGCCTTCATGTTGTCGTAGATCTTCTTGAACTTCGGATCCTTGGCCGAAAGCTCGTCGTAGTACTTGTAGGCCTCGATGAAGCAGGGCTCGAGGACCGTGCGCGGGAACGGCCGCAACTCGGTGCCGGCCGCCACCAGGCGACGCAGCGCCCCCGGGTTGCCGGCGTCGTACTTCGGCACCATCCACGAGGTGACGCGGCCGGCGGCCGCTTCGACCATCGCTTGGTACGCCTTGGGCAGCTTCGCCCAGGCATCGTTGTTGATGTAGAGCGAGCCGACCGACGCGCCTTCCCACCAGCCGGGGTAGTAGTAGTACTTGGCGACCTTGTTGAAACCCAGCTTCTCGTCGTCGTACGGACCGACCCATTCGCAAGCGTCGATCGTGCCCTTCTCCAGCGCCGGATAGATGTCGCCACCGGCGATCTGCTGCGGCACGACGCCGAGGCGCGTGAGGATCAGGCCGGCGAAGCCGCCGACGCGGAACTTCAGGCCCTTCATGTCGTCCATCGACTTGATTTCCTTGCGGAACCAGCCGCCCATCTGGCAGCCCGTGCCGCCGAAGGTGAACGAACGGAAGTTGTACTCCTTGTAGAAGTCGTTGATCAGCTCATGGCCGCCGCCGAACTCGAGCCAGGCATAGTACTGGCGCTGGTTCATGGAGAACGGCAGGCCGGTCTCGAACACGAAGTTGGGATGCTTGCCGAAGTAGTAGTAGGCCGCGGTCTGGCCGGCCTCGACGGTGCCGTTCTGAACGGCGTCGGCAACCTGCAGGCCCGGGACGATTTCGCCGGCGGCGAAGGCGCGGATCTGGAACTTGTTGTCCGACATTTCGCCGATCAGCTTGGCGAACAGCTCCGACCCGCCGTACAGCGTGTCGAGAGACTTGGGGAAGCTCGACGTCAGACGCCACTTCACTTCCGGCATGCTCTGCGCGATGGCCGGTGCTGCAACCGTGGATGCTACCGCTACTCCCGCGGCACCCACGCCCGCGGTCCTGATAAACTTTCTACGCTGCATTGATCTTTACCCTCCCTACAGGATGCCCACATGGCCCCCTTGGCGGCGGAACACTGGCACGCGAAATTCGGTTTGAAAAGCCGACTTCAGTCGCAGTCGGGCAAAAGAAAACCCCGCCGGAGCGGGGTTTTCCTCGATTCTACAGGACTATCCAATCAAACCTTACCGGCACCATACATCCGTGCCATGAAGCCGTCGAAACCGCCTTCCGCGATGCGCGACCGCAGGACCTGCTCGGAGCGGTAGGGCTTCCAGTTGCAGACCTCGTTGCTCGCATTGAAGCAGGCTTCGAGCACCGCCATCGGGAAGGTTGCAGCTTGACGCCGGCCGCCACCAGGCGGCGCAGCGCGGCCGGGTTGCCGTTGTCGTACTTGGCCAGCATCCACAGCGTGATCTCGTCGGCCGTGGTCTCGATCGCCTTCTCGTGCCCTTCTCCAGCGCCGGATTAGATCTCGCCGCCAGGGATCTGCTGGGCCACGACGCCGAGCTTGCCCAGGATCTGGCCGGCGAAGCCGCCGACACGGAACTTCTCTACCCCAGCTTGTTGGCGGCCGACTGGCGCGCCATGAAGCTGTCGAAGGTGAACTCGGCAACGCGGAACCACAGGATCTCCTCGTTGCGGAACGGCTTCCAGTTTTCGTAGACCTTCTTGAACTTCGGGTTCTTCGCCGAGATCTCGGCGTAGAGCTCGTTGGAGGCGTTGAAGGCGGCTTCCATCACCGACTGCGGGAACGGCAGCAGCTTGGTGCCGGCCGCCATCAGCTCACGCAGCGCCTTGGGATTCTCCGCGTCGTACTTGGAGACATCAGGGCCTGCGCCCGGGCAGCTGCGATCTGGATGACAGTCTGGTAGGCCTTCGGCAGCTCGTTCCACTTGTTGAGGTTGACGTAGGCCGAGGTCTGCGGACCGCCTTCCCACCAGCCGGGGTAGTAGTAGTAGGGCGCGATCTTGTTGAAGCCGAGCTTCTGGTCGTCGTACGGGCCGACCCACTCGGCGGCATCGATGGTGCCCTTCTCCAGTGCCGGATAGATGTCGCCGCCGGCGATCTGCTGCGGCACCGAGCCGAGCTTGGCGCAGACCATGCCGGCGATGCCGGCGATGCGGAACTTCAGGCCCTTCATGTCCTCGGGCGTCTTGATCTCCTTGCGGAACCAGCCGCCCATCTGCGCGCCGGTATTGCCGCAGGGGATCGAGATGGTGTTGTAGTCCTTGTAGACCTCGGCCAGCAGCTCCTTGCCGCCGCCCCAGTTCATCCACGCTTCCTGCTGGCGCGCGTTCATGCCGAACGGCAAGGTGGTGTCGAAGGCAAGCGTCGGGTCCTTGCCGATGTAGTAGGTGCCGGCCGAATGGCCCATCTCGACGGTGCCGTTCTGCACGGCGTCGAGCACCTGCAGGCCGGGCACGATCTCGCCCGCGGCGAAGATGCGGACCTGGAACTTGTTGTCCGTCACCTCGGCGATGAACTTGGTGAAGTTCTCGCCAGCGCCGTACAGCGTGTCGAGCGACTTGGGGAAGCTCGAGGCGAGCCGCCACTTGAGCTCCGGCATCGATTGGGCGATGGCGGGTGCTGCGATCGTGCTCGCGACTACAGCGGCGCCACCGCCAATACCGGCGGTGCGCAGGAATTTCCGACGTTGCATGCTCATAACTCCCAGAAGCGTATTTTTGTTCGCCTGCCGAGATTCCACCCGGCGGAATCAAGCCTGCCATGCGCAGGGCGAATGCGCAAAGAAAAAGCCCCGCCGAAGCGGGGCTTTTCCGACCGTCTGAAACGGCCTTTTTGGGGCTAGAGCTTGTTGCCGGCCGACTGGCGCGCCATGAAGTTGTCGAAGGTGTTCTCGGCCACCCGGAACCACAGGACCTCCTCGTTGCGGAAGGGCTTCCAGGAGTCGTAGACCTTCTTGAACTTGGGGTTCTTGGCGATGGTCTCGGCGTAGAGCTCGTTGGCGGCGTTGAAGCAGGCCTCCATCACCGACTGCGGGTAGGGCAGGAACTTGGTGCCGGCCGCAACCAGCTCGCGCAGCGCCTTGGGGTTCTGGGCGTCGTACTTGGCGACCGACCAGCTCACCGTGTCGCCGGCGGCGGCGGCGATCGCCTCCTTGTACATCGCAGGCAGCGCTGCGAAGGCCTTGTCGCCGCAGTAGAGCGAGAGGGCCGCGGCGCCTTCCCACCAGCCGGGATAGTAGTAGTACGGCGCCACCTTGTTGAAGCCGAGCTTCTGGTCGTCGTACGGACCGACCCATTCGGCGGCATCGATCGTGCCCTTCTCCAGCGCCGGATAGATCTCGCCGCCGGCGATCTGCTGCGGCACCACGCCGAGCTTGGCCATCACCTGGCCGGCGAAGCCGCCGATGCGCATCTTCACGCCCTTCATGTCCTCAGGCGTCTTGATCTCCTTGCGCCACCAGCCGCCCATCTGGGCACCGGTGTGGCTCATCAGGAAGGAGGTCATCTTGTATTCCTTGTAGAACTCGCGCATCAGCTCGAGTCCGCCACCGAAATACACCCAGGCATTGTGCTGGCGCGTGTTGAGGCCGAACGGGATCGCGGTGTCGAAGGCGAAGGTCGGGTCCTTGCCGACGTAGTAGTACGAGGCAGTGTGGCCGCACTCGACCGTCTCGTTCTGCACGGCGTCGACGACCTGCAGGCCGGGCACGATCTCGCCGGCGGCGAAGACGCGGATCTGGAACTTGTTGTCGGTGAGGGCCGCGACGCGCTTGGCGAAGAACTCGCCCGCGCCATAGATCGTGTCGAGCGACTTGGGGAAGCTCGAGGCCAGACGCCACTTCACTTCGGGCATCGACTGAGCGACGGCCGGCGCTGCGAGCGTGCCGGCGACGGCTACGGCACCACCACCCACACCGGCGGTCCGCAGGAACTTGCGACGTTGCATTGAGGAATTCTCCTGGAAGACTGTGCAGCCGCCCTCCCGGCGGCGGGGGTTTATGGCACTTCCCCGCAACCGGCAAAAGCGGCCAAAGCCAGCGGCCAGAAGCCGCGTCCCGCACGGTCAGTGCATGAAGATCAGGACAAGGGCCAGGGTGCCGATGGCGATGCGGTACCAGGCGAAGACGCCGAAGCCATGACGGCTGATGAAGCGCACGAACGGCCGCACCACGAGCAGCGCACAAACGAAGGCGGTGATGAAGCCGATGGCGATCGTGCCGCTGCCATGCCAGTCGAGCGAGGACCAGTTCTTGTAGAGGTCGTAGACCGAGGCGCCGATCATGGTCGGCATGGCGAGGAAGAAGGAGAACTCCGCCGCCGCCGCACGATCCACACGGAACACCCGCGCGCCCATGATGGTGGCCCCGGCGCGGCTCACGCCCGGGATCATGGCCAGGCACTGGCACAGCCCGATCAGGACCGCCGTCTTGAGATCGACCTCGTCGAGCGATTTGATGCGCGGGCGCTGGGCGTAGCGCTCGATCACCAGGATGGCGATGCCGCCCACGATCAGCGCCACCGCCACCACCTTGGGATCGAACAGCACCGACTTGATGTACTTGTGCGCGGCCACGCCGATCACGGCCGCCGGCAGGAAGGCAACGATGATCGCGGCCGCGAAGCGCAGCGACACCGGCTCGCGCTTCAAGACACCCTGCACCGTCGTCCAGATCTTCACGCGGTAGAGCAAGCAGACGGCGAGGATCGCGCCGAGCTGGATCACGATCTCGAACACCTTGCCCGGCGGTCCCTGGAAGCCCAGCAACTCCTCGGCGAGGATGATGTGTCCCGTCGAGGACACCGGCAGGAATTCGGTCAGGCCCTCGACGACGCCGATCAGCACCGTCTTCCAGATCAGCGTCAGGTCCATTCGATCAGTCCTTGAAGCGCTTGGCGCGTGGCCATCCCTTTTCGGGCATGCGGCCCGCCTGGGCGCGCTCGCCGCGCCAGAACTTCAGCTCGCCCGCCGGGATGACGCGGTTGGCCCACGGCAGGCCGTCCGCGATCCGGAAGGCCTGCGCGTCCGACAGCCGATCGGCCTTGGACTTCTGCAGGGCCACGCCGCGGCCGCGGCCCATCTCCGGCACCTGCTCCATCGGGAAGATCAGGAGCTTGCGGCCTTCGCTGAGGGCAGCGATCGAATCCGCACCCTTCCGGCACCACGGCGAAAGCCTGGGCCTTCTCCTTGTCGGCGAGGTTCAGGACCTGCTTGCCGTTCTTGGTCTGCGCCACGACCTCGTCTTCCGGCACGATGAAGCCGCGGCCGGCGTCCGAGGCGACCAGGAACTTGCGCCCGCCCTTGAACACGGCGAGATCGACGATGTCCTGCTCGTTGCCGAGCTCGATCATCAGGCGGATCGGCTCGCCATGGCCGCGCGCGCTCGGCAGCTTGTCGCAGCCCAGGGTGTAGAAGCGGCCGTTGGTGCCGAACACCAGAATCTTGTCGGTCGACTGGGCGTGCACGGCGAAGCGCGGGCTGTCGCCTTCCTTGTACTTGAGCTCGCCCGCGGCCTTGTCGTCGAGATGGCCCTTGGCGGCGCGGATCCAGCCCTTGTCCGAGCATACGATCGTGACGGGCTCGCGCTCGACGAAATCCTCGACCGCATGCTCGACCTCGGCCGGCGCATCGGCGAGCTCGGTGCGGCGGCGGCCGAGGGGAGTCTTGCCGCCGAACTTGCGCTTGGTCTCCTGAACCTCGTCGGCGATCTTGCCCCACTGCAGCTTCTCGTCCTTCAAGAGCGCCTTGAGGTCCTTGCGCTCGGCGGTGAGCTTCTTGTGCTCGCCCTTGATCTCGAACTCTTCCAGCCGGCGCAACGCGCGCAGGCGCATGTTGAGGATGGCCTCGGCCTGCAGGTCGGTGAGCTTGAAGGCCTTGATCATCTTGGGCTTGGGCTCGTCCTCCTCGCGGATGATCTTGATCAGCTTGTCGAGGTTCAGATAAGCGATCAGGTAGCCGTCGAGGATTTCCAGTCGCCGCTCGATCTCGGCCAGCCGGAAGGTCGAGCGCCGCACCAGCACTTCGCGCCGATGGTCGAGGAAGGCCTGCAGCGCCTCGCGCAGGTCCATGACGCGCGGCGTGTTGTCCTTGTCGAGGACGTTGAGGTTGAGCGGAAAGCGGATTTCCAGGTCGGTCTGCCGGAAGAGCTGCTCCATCAGCAGTTCGGCCGGCACCTGGCCGGTGCGCGGCTCGAGCACGATGCGCACGTCGTCGGCCGATTCGTCGTGCACGTCCTCGAGGATCGGCAGCTTCTTGGCGTTGATGATCTCGGCGATGCGCTCGATCAGCTTGCCCTTCTGCACCTGGTAGGGGATCTCGGTGACGATGATGCGGTACTGGCCGCGCGGCAGCTCTTCCTTCTCCCACTTGGCGCGCAGGCGGAAGGCACCGCGGCCGGTCTTGTAGGCTTCGACGATCGCCTCGCGCGGCTCGACGAGGATGCCGCCGGTCGGGAAGTCCGGTCCCTTGACCAGATCGACCAGGGTGTCGACGCGGGCGTTGGGCGTCTTGATCAGATGCAGCAGCGCATCGCACAGCTCGCCCGCATTGTGCGGCGGGATCGAGCAGGCCATGCCGACGGCGATGCCGGCGGCGCCGTTGGCCAGAAGGTTGGGGAAGCCGCCGGGCAGCACGATCGGCTCCTCGGTCGAACCGTCGTAGTTGGGACGGAAGTCGACGGCATTCTCGTCGATGCCGGCCAGCAGCGCCTCGGCGACCTCGGTGAGCCTGCGCCTCGGTGTAGCGCATGGCGGCGGGGTTATCGCCGTCGATGTTGCCGAAGTTGCCCTGCCCTTCGATCAGCGGATAGCGGGCGGCGAATTCCTGGGCGAGACGCACCAGCGCGTCGTAGATCGACTGGTCGCCGTGCGGGTGGTACTGGCCGATCACGTCGCCGACCACGCGCGCGCTCTTCTTGAAGGCGCTGTTGGGGTCGAGCCGCAGCTGGCGCATGGCGTAGAGCAGCCGGCGATGGACCGGCTTCAGGCCGTCGCGCACGTCGGGCAGCGAGCGCGCCATGATCGTGCTCAGCGCATAGGACAGATAGCGCTCGCTCAGCGCATCTCCGAACTGCACCGGCTTGACCGTTGCCAGCGGAACGACGTTGGTGCTGCGTTTTGCCATTTACCGAGACTGAGGGGACAGGCTGTGGTTCATGCCACAGCCATTTGTTGTTAGCGTTGCAGGGTTTCCATAAATCTCGCCCGCGCGGCAGGCAAGGGCTTGTTGTGTGGCCAAAAGACGTGCCGCTCGAGGAAATAGCCCGTCAAATCGAGGCCTTTGCGCAGCTCCTCCCCGTCCGCCGGCAGGCCGCCGGTGGACAAAAAGGCCGGCAATTCGATCAGCTTGTCCTTGTAGGGGCCGGCGGCCTCGCGGCTCACCGCCCGGCCGGTCTTGGGCGAAACGTAAGCCAGGTCCTCGGTGACGCCGGTCGCCGCACACTTGGTGAGATCGAGGCCGAAGCCCAGCTCCTGCAGGAGACCGAGCTCCAGACGGACATAGATCACGGGCCAACCGGGATGATCGAGCGCGCCCAGCAGGGCAGAAAAGCCGTCGAACATCGCCGGATGCGGCTCTCGCTCGGGCAAGGCGGCGTCGAGCACGGCACAGGCCGCACTCAGCCCCGCAAGCTGCGCTGCATCGTCGAGCGCGCGCGCCGCATGCGCCTCGCGCAGCTCGCCGGCGTAGTTGCCGAGCTGCTCGGCAAGACGGGCCCGCCAGTTCACCTCGACAAGGTTGCCAAGCTGCCAGGTTGGCCGTGCGCGGCGCGAGCCACCGCCCGGCACGAAACCGGCGTGGCGGCCGTGCGCATGCGTCAGCAGCGCCACGACCATCCCGCCCTCGCCATGCGGCCGTGCCGACAGAACGATGCCCTGGTCGGTCCATTCCATGTCGCCGTGTATGACGGCTTTGCCGATGGCGCGCTAGGCGGCGGCCGGTGTCCGCGCCGCCGGCGCAGACGCGACAAATCGAAACCGGGATCGTGTTCGCACTCTGCCGCAGAACCATCATCCAATTCCTTGTTCCGCCTGCCCTATCGACCGTCGCCGGCAGTGATTGCATGTCGCGTAGATCGCGACGTGCGCGACATTCCTTTCCCCGTTGGAAATCGGCTTCTCGGGCGACATGAAATATAACTACAGTTGTCACGCGAGTCAAGCGTCGCGCACGGTCCGATGGCCGTCGCCCGTTCTACCGTCTCAAACGTCCGTCCAAGGATTGACGACGGCTTTCACAGTTCGTTCAAAATCCGAAACATTGCGCGTAACGAGTGTGAGATCGCGTGCCTCCGCCGTTGCAGCGATGAATGCGTCGGCCGCGCCGATGGGCCGGCCTGACGTTTCGCCCAACGCCGTCAGCCTGCCCCAGGTATCGGCAATCGTGGCATCGATCGGCAACACCCTGCCCTCGAAGCGCAACGGCAACTCCTCCCTCAGCCACTCGTCAAGCCGACGCCGGCGTTGTCCGGTTGCCATGCGCTCGATGCCGTAGCGCAGCTCGGCCAATGTGACGACGCTGATGAAGACGTTGTCCTCGTCGGCCTCCGCCAGCCAGGAAACGACACCTTGATCGGGACGAGGCCGCACCCACTCGGACACGACATTGGTATCGAGGAGGAAACTCACAGCGCGACCTTGCGCGGCCGGTCCTTCTTTCGTCCGACCTTCAGACCGGACTGGCGCAATGGCGAGGCGGCAAAGAACTCCGCGAGATTGCCGATGCGCCTGGTCTTGCGTTCCCATTCCTTGACGTCCACGACGACCACCGCCGTGCGGCCATTCTTGGTGATCGTCTGCGGTCCGCCTGACTGGGCGCGCTCAATGACTTCGCTCAACCTCGCCTTGGCTTCGGCGACCGTCCAGGTGGGGACAGGCATGGTCAACCTCCCTTATAGTCACTATGGTCAAGATAGTCATTGTGGCTGGAAGGTCCAGACTGATGAGGCGGATGCAGGCATCCGCCGAGATCAGGGCTCGTAATCCAGCCCGATCGCCCGATAGTGCGCCGGATCGTCGGCCCAGCGCTCGCTCACCTTGACGTGCAGGAAGAGGTGCACCGGCCGCTCCAGCATCTGGCTGAGCTCGTGGCGGGCGCGGGCGCCGATCTGCTTGATCTTGGCGCCACCCTTGCCGAGCACGATGGCGCGCTGGCCCTCGCGCTGGACGTGGATGATCTGCTCGATGCGCGTGCTGCCGTCGGGCCGGTCCTCCCACTTCTCGGTCTCGACCGCGGCCTCGTAGGGCAGTTCCTGGTGGAGCTGCAGGAAGACCTGCTCGCGCGTGACCTCGGCGGCCAGCAGCCGCAACGGCAGGTCGGCGGCCTGGTCCTCGGGATAGAGGAACGGGCTCTCCGGCAAGGCCGCCGCCAGGGTGGTGAGGATATCGTTGATGCCGTCCTGCTTGAGCGCGCTCACCATGAAGGTGCGCTCGAAGGGCAGCCTGGCGTTGAGGTCGGCCGTCAACGTCAGCAGCTTCTCGCGCTCCACGAGGTCGATCTTGTTCAGGACCAGGTAGCGCGGGGCCCGCTGCTCCTTCAGCCGCTCGACGATCGCCTGGGTCTCCTGCCCGACGCCGCGTTCGGCATCGACGACCAGGGCCACGACGTCGGCGTCCTCGGCGCCCTGCCAGGCGGCGGCGACCATGGCGCGCTCGAGCCGGCGCTTGGCGATGCGGAAGATGCCCGGCGTGTCGACCAGCACGACCTGCGCGCGGCCGCCGTCGTCCGGAAGATCGGTCATGGCGATGCCGATCACGCGCATGCGCGTGGTCTGCACCTTGGGCGACACGATCGAGACCTTCGAGCCGACCAGCGCATTGACCAGCGTCGACTTGCCGGCATTGGGCGCGCCGACGATGGCGGCGAAGCCTGCGCGTGTACGTTCGGCGTTGGTCATGTCTTGCTCAACTGTTCGAGCATCAGGGTCGCGGCGGCGCTCTCGGCATCGCGCTTGGTCAGCCCGCGCCCTTGCGCCGGCGGCAGATTGCCCACCTTGACCTCGACCAGGAACACCGGCTCGTGCTCGGTGCCCTCGCGGCCGACCTGCTTGTAGGCCGGCAGCGCGAGCCCGCGGCCCTGTGCCCATTCCTGCAACTGCGTCTTGGGCGGGCGCGGCGCGGGATGCTGGCTGCCCAGCCGCTCGCCCCACAGGTGCTCGACGACGGCGGCGGCCGCCTCGAAACCGGCATCGACGAAGACGGCCCCCAGCAGCGCCTCCAGCATGTCGGCCAGGATGGCCGGCGTGGCCTTGGGCGCGCCGCGATAGGCGATGCGGTGGTCGCGCAGGCCGATCGCCTCGGCGATCTCGCCCAGGGTGCGTGCGCTCACGAGAGCGGCATGGCGGCGGGCGAGCTGACCCTCGCGCTCGCTGGGGAAGCGGCGCAGCAGCAGGTCGGCCATGGCCAGCGACAGCACGCGGTCGCCCAAGAACTCCAGGCGCTCGTTGCCGTGCGGGAAGGCGGCCTTGAGGTCGGGGCGCTTGTCGAGGGTGCCGCGATGGGTCAGCGCCTCGACGGCGAGCTCGGCGCGCTTGAAGGAATGGCCGAGCCTGTCGCTCAGCGACGCGAAATCGACGTCGCCCGCAGTCACGGGGGCGTCCTTCAGTGGATGCCCTGGAAGAAGCGGCTGAAGCGGATCGCTATTGGCCATTTCCACGGCTCCAGCCAGCCGGCCGCCGATGGATCGTGCGAGAAGAAGATGAACTCGGCGCGGCCGACCAGGTTCTCGGCCGGCACGTACCAGCCGAGCTGGTCGCGATCGCGCGTTGTCCCTGCGAAGTCGCGCAGCATGAGTCGCGTTCGACTGTCGAGCGAATCGTCGCGATTGTCGCCCATGACGAAGTAGTTGCCGGCCGGCACCAGGAACTCCGGCGTGTTGTCGGCCATGCCGTTGTCGGTGTACTCGAGCACGGTGTAGCTGCGCCCGTTGGGCAGCGTCTCCTTGTAGAGCGTGCCCTTCTGGTAGTGGCCGTTGGCGCCCTTCACGTAGTCGCCGATGCGCTGGCGCTCGACCGCCTGGCCGTTGATGTGCAGCACCCCGTTGGTCACCTGGATGCGATCGCCTGGCATGCCGACGATGCGCTTGATGTAGTCGGTGCGGTTCACGCCCTGCCCCTGGTCGCCGGGATACTTGAACACCGCGACGTCGCCGCGCTCGGGCGGCGAGCCGAAGACGCGGCCCGGGAACATGCCCATCGAGAACGGGAAGGAGTGCTTGCTGTAGCCGTAGGAGTACTTCGAGACGAACAGGTAGTCGCCGACCAGCAGGGTCGGGATCATCGAGCCGCGAGGGGATGTTGAACGGCTCGATGGCAAAAGTGCGCACCACCAGTGCGATCAGGACGGCATAGACCACCGTGCGGATGGTTTCGCCCCATCCGCCCGCCTTCTCCTGCCCGCGCTTGCGCCGCTCAGCCACGTCCGTCATCGCCGTACCAGTCCATACGAGCCGATCCTGTAGCAGGGCACGGGGCGGCTGTCTCTCCCACCCGGACCGCGACATGGGAGCACTGCAGAATCAAGCCTTTAGGGGAATTCACGGGCGGTGAACCGCCGAAATGATCACGATCGCCTGTGCCATGGGATATTCGTCGGTCAAAGTCAGGTCGATTTGCGGCGACATTCCGGCCGGCGTGATCTCCTGCAATCGGGCCAGCGCGCCGCCGGTCAGCGCCATGGTCGGCTTGCCGCCACGTTGGTTGATCACGCCCATGTCACGCCAGAACACGCCGCGGCGCAGCCCGGTACCCAGCGCCTTGGCGCAGGCCTCCTTGGCGGCGAAGCGCTTAGCGTAGCTTGCCGCCCGCGTCGCCCGCCCCTCGGAGCGCTTCTGTTCGATCTCGGTGAAGACGCGCTGCACGAAGCGGTCGCCGAAACGCTCCAGGGATTTCTCGATCCGCCGAATGTCGCAAAGGTCGTTGCCGAGGCCGATGATCACGCGCTGCCCTCACCCGGCCGAACGCGCCGCATCCATCAGCCGGCGCATCTCGCGGATCGCCGGCTCCAGCCCGACGAAGATCGCCTCGCCGATCAGGAAGTGGCCGATGTTGAGCTCGCGCACGTTGGGGATGGCGGCGATCGGTCCGACGTTCTCGTAGTTCAGGCCGTGGCCGGCATGGCATTCGAGGCCGAGCTGCTGGCAGAACGCGGCGGCCTTCTGGATACGCAAAAGTTCGGCGTCGCGCTCGGCGCCTTCGATCTCGCAGTAGCGGCCGGTGTGCAATTCCACGACCGGGGCGCCAAGCTGCACCGCCATCTCGAGCTGGCGCGGGTCGGCCTCGATGAACAGCGAGACGCGGATGCCGGCGTCGCCCAGCCGCGCGACCAGCGGCTTCAGGTGATTGTGCTGCCCGACCGCGTCGAGGCCGCCCTCGGTGGTCCGCTCCTCGCGCTTCTCGGGCACGATGCAAGCGGCATGCGGGCGATGGCGCAGCGCGATCGCCACCATCTCCTCGGTCGCCGCCATCTCGAAATTGAGCGGCAGGTCGATCGCGTCCATCAGGCGGGCGATATCGTCGTCGACGATGTGGCGGCGATCCTCGCGCAGGTGCGCGGTGATGCCGTCGGCGCCGGCCTTCGCCGCAAGATGGGCGGCGCGCAGCGGATCGGGCGTGGGCGTGCCGCGCGCGTTGCGCACGGTGGCGACGTGATCGATGTTCACGCCGAGGCGTTGGCGGGGAAGCGGGGGCATTCTAACTCACTCACTCTGTCGAGACGATCCAATCGATATCGTTCAAGCTCCTCTCCTCCGCTAGGGGGAGAGGTTGGGAGAGGGGGTCACGCACGTCGCTTCCCCCTCTCCTAGCCTCTCCCCCTAACGGGGGAGAGGAACTCGAGGCGTGTGAGCTGAATGCCATCGACTGCGATATCGTCAATTCCGCGCGCGCTCGACCGCATTGATCGCCGGGGTGGCGCGCAGCGCCGCAGTGATGTTGGCGAGGTGCTTCACGTCGTTGACCTCGACGTCGATCACCATGTCGAAGAAGTCCATCGAGCGGTTGACGATGCGCAGGTTGGAGATGTTGCCCTCGTGGCGCGCGATCACCGTCGACAGCTTGGACAGGCTGCCCGGCTGGTTGGCGACCGTGACTTTTAGGCGGCCGGTGTAGATGCCGGGCTGGCCCTCGCTCACCGAATCCCAGCCGACATCGATCCAGCGCTCGGGCGATTCCGAGAAGCTTTCCAGCGTGCTGCAGTCGATGGTGTGGATGGTCACGCCCTTGCCGGTGGTGATGATGCCGACGATGCGATCGCCCGGCAGCGGATGGCAGCAGCGCGCAAAGTGCACCGCCATGCCGGGGATCAGCCCGCGGATGGCGATCTGGCTGCCAGCCGGCTCCTTCTTGGCCCGCGCAGCGTCAGCCGCCGCCTTGTTGCGCGCGCGCGAGATCGGCACGACGTCGGCGCCGCCGTCCTTGCGCTGCGGCTGCTTCAGGCCCGGATAGACCGCCGTCATGACCTCGCGCGAGGTGATGAGGCCCGCGCCGACGGCGGCGACCAGGTCGTCCGTGGTGGCCTGCTTGAAGTTGGCGCGCACGCCGTCGAGGCCCTTCTCGGTGACCTCGTAGCCCTCCTCGTGGAAGGTCTTGTCGAGCAGCGACTTGCCGAGCTGCAGGTACTGCTCGCGCTGGCGCGTGCGGATGAAGCGGCGGATCGCGGCCTTGGCCTTGCCGGTAACGACGAAGCGCTCCCAGGTCGGCGACGGCGTCTGCGCCTTCGACGTGATGATCTCGACCTGGTCACCGTTGGAGAGCTGGGTGCGCAACGGCAGCATGCGGCCGTTGATCTTGGAGCCGACGCAGGTATCGCCGACCTGGCTGTGCACGGCGTAGGCGAAGTCGATCGGCGTCGCGCCCTTGGGCAGAGCGATCAGCTTGCCCTTGGGCGTGAAGCAGAACACCTGGTCGTGGAACATCTCGAGCTTGGTGTGCTCTAGGAATTCTTCCGCGTTGGGCGCCTTGTCGAGGATCTCGATGAGGCTGCGCAGCCAGGCGTATTGCGGGGCATCGGTCGAGGGACCGCCCTGCTTGTAGATCCAGTGAGCAGCGACACCGCGTTCGGCCTGGTCCTGCATCTCCTCGGTGCGGATCTGCAGCTCGATGCGTTGGCCAAGAGGCCCGATCACGCCAGTATGGAGAGAGCGGTAGCCGTTGGGCTTGGGCACCGAGATGTAGTCCTTGAAGCGGCCGGGGATCACCTGATAGCTGCCGTGGATCAGCCCCAGCGCCTGGTAGCACTGCGCGATGTCGGCGACGATGATGCGGAACGCCATGATGTCGGCAAGCTGCTCGAACGAGACGTTCTTGTTCTGCATCTTGCGCCAAATCGAATAGGGCGTCTTCTCGCGGCCGGAGACCTGGGCGACAAGACCGCCCTCCTTCAAGCTCTTGATCAGCTCGGCCTCGATCTCGGGCACCAGCCGCTCGCCGCGCTCGCGCAGATAGTCCTGGCGCGCCAGCACCGAGGAGCGGCCGTCGGGGTTGAGCTCGGCGAAGGCGAGCTCTTCCAGCTCGCGCTTGACCTTCTCCATGCCGATGCGCGAGGCGAGCGGCGCATAGAGATCCATGGTCTCATGGGCGATGCGCCGGCGCCGCGCCGGATCCTTGATGTGGTGCAGCGTGCGCATGTTGTGCAGGCGGTCGGCGAGCTTCACCAGCAGCACCCGGATATCCGACGACATCGCCAGAACGAGCTTGCGCAGGTTCTCGGCTTCCTTGGTGCTCTCGGATTGCACCTCCAGGCGGCTGAGCTTGGTGACTCCGTCGACCAGGCGGGCGACGCTCTCGCCGAACAGGCGAGCGATCTCCTCGCGCGTGGCGTCGGTGTCCTCGATCGTGTCGTGCAGGAGGCCGGTGACGATCGAGGCGGTGTCGAGCTTCATCTCGGCCAGGATGCCGGCGACCTCGACGGGATGGGAGAAATAGGGATCGCCCGACGCCCGCATCTGGGTGCCGTGCTTCTTCAGACCGTAGACATAGGCGCGGTTCAGCATGTCCTCGTCCGCATCGGGATCGTAGGACTGCACGCGCTCAACGAGTTCGAACTGACGAATCATCGCAATCGTCCATTATATGGGGACGATTGCGCTCACTCCATGCCGATTGCGCGAATAGCTGAGCCCACTTGACGAAGTTGGCCCAACTAAAAGCGGCGCCCCCGCCTACTCGACGATGTCGTCTTCCTCGGCCATCGGCAGGGCCTTGGGCTGGGCGGCTTCGGCGCCGCCCTGGGCCAGCGCGGCAGCGAGTTCCTGCTCGAGCTCGGCCATCTCGTTGACCTCTTCGGGCTTGTCGACATCGGCATGCTTCTGCATGGCCGAGATCAGCGAGTCCTTCAGCACGCCCTGGTCGAGCTTGGTCTCGGCGATCTCGCGCAGCGCCACGACCGGGTTCTTGTCGCGGTCGCGATCGAGCGTGATCTGGGCGCCGGCCGAGATGTCGCGCGCGCGCTGGGCGGCGAACATGACGAGCTCGAAACGGTTGGGCACCTGCACGATGCAGTCTTCGACGGTGACGCGGGCCATACGGACCTCTGAATTCCGGGGAGCGCGCGGTTATACGCGCCCGCCCTTAAAAGACAACCCCTTCATACACCTCCCCCGTCATACGGGCACGCGTTTGGCCCTTTGAAGGGCCAAACGCTCGGGCAGGGGTGGGGGAAAGCCGCAGGGAAGGTGCGTGAAAGGCGAAGATCATGATCTGAAATGGGCCAGCGACGCGACTGGAGCCTTCCCCCTCCCGGCCTCCCCCGTATGACGGGGGAGGCCGGGAGATGGGCTAGAACCTTTCGATCACCTGATCAGCCGGAAGCGCGGCCAGTAAGGCCTGAATCGAGACACCGGTGCGGGGATGCCGCCAGTCGGATGCCAGGTCGGCCAGCGGCCGCAGGACGAAGGCCCGGCTCGCCATCCGGGGATGCGGCAGGATCGCCCTGCCCGGCCCGCCGGCGGCGATTTCTCCATTAAAATCAAGTAGATCTAGGTCGATCAGACGAGCTGCATTGGCGACCGTCCGGACACGCCCAAAGGCATCCTCGACCTCATGCAGACGCATCAGCAGAGCGTCGGCCGCCAAGCCGGTCTCGATCTCGGCCACCGCATTGACGTACCAGGGCTGGTCCGAAGCCGGTACGGGCGCCGTCCGGTACCAAGGCGAGACGCGGCGGACGACGACGCCCCGGCGCCCCAATTCCTCCAGGGCGGCCTCCAGAGCCCGCCGAGGAGCCCCATGGATGGGGTGCTCGAGGTTCGCCCCCAACGCGATGAAGGCGCGTGACTGTCCGGTGTTTTCCACCAGCAAATGGCTCCAAGCCCTTGTGATTTATGGGATAATGTCCTAAACTTAAGATGCCGTAGCAGGGGTGTGGGTTACGTAACTCCTGCAGCTACATAAATTTTTCGCTCCCTCTGCGTATATTCCGAAAAAGGATTAACCGCCATGAAAGGCAATTTCTACGAGAACGAGCGCGTGGCGCTCTTCATCGACGGCGCCAACCTCTACTCCGCCGCCCGGGCGCTCGGCTTCGACATCGACTACCGCCGCCTGCTCAAGGTTTTCCGCGAGAAGGGCCGCATGGTCCGCGCCTATTACTACACCGCCCTGGTCGAGGATCAGGAGTATTCGCCGATCCGGCCGCTGATCGATTGGCTGGACTACAACGGCTACACGATGGTGACCAAGCCGACCAAGGAATTCACCGATGCCATGGGCCGCCGCAAGATCAAGGGCAACATGGACATCGAGCTGGCCATCGACGTGCTGGAGATGGCCGAGCATCTGGACCACGTGATCCTGTTCTCCGGCGACGGCGATTTCCGCCGGCTGGTCGAGGCGGTGCAGCGCCGGGGCCTGCGCGTCTCGGTGGTCAGCACCATCAAGTCCTCGCCGCCGATGGTGGCCGACGAGCTGCGCCGCCAGGCCGACGACTTCATCGAGCTCTCCGAGCTCGCGCCGCTGATCGCGCGCAACCCGTCGGAGCGTACGCCGCGGCCGGCCGTCGCCAGCGGCGACATGGGCGACGAGATCGAGTCCGAGCACCTGATGCGGTCGGCCTAGCCGTAGGTGGCCGCGTCGCGTTTCGAGGAACCGCCTCTCGACTGTCCGCGCTGCCCGAGGCTCGTCGCCTTCCGGCACGCGCTGCAGGGCCAATATCCCGACTGGAAGAACGCGCCGGTCCGCTCGTTCGGCGACATCGACGCGCGCCTGCTGATCGTCGGGCTGGCACCCGGCATGAAGGGCGCCAACCGTACCGGCCGGCCGTTCACCGGCGACTATGCCGGTGACCTGCTCTACTCGACGCTGCTGAAGTACGGCTTCGCGCAAGGGACCTACAAGGCCGATCCCAATGACGGCCTGCGTCTGGTCGGCTGCCGCATCGCCAACGCCGTGCGCTGCCTGCCGCCCGAGAACAAGCCGCTGCCCGTCGAGTTCACGCAGTGCCGGCCGTTCCTGCAGGCCGAGATCGCGGTGATGCCGGAGCTCAAGGTGATCGTCGCCTTGGGCAAGGGTGCGCACGATCAAATCCTGCGCGCGCTGACGGTGCGGCCGGCGGGGAGCTATCCGTTCATCCATAACAGGCTGCACAGCCTGCCGACGGGCCTGACGCTCGCCGACAGCTACCACTGCTCCCGCTACAACACGAATACCGGCCGGCTGACGACGGCGATGTTCCACACGGTGTTCGAAGCGGTTCGCGACAACCTAAAGCCGTCGTCCCGAGCGTAGCCGAGGGACCTTGTCTCAGCGATAAGCGGCCTATCGTGGAGAGAAGGTCTCTCCGCGCGGCCCCTTCGGGGCCTTGGTCGAGACGACGATGGCGCTAAAGCGCCTTCTCGATCGCGCTGGTGATCTCGTTCGAGCCCGGGCGGACGCGGCTCGGCCAGGCGCCCTGCAGGCTGCCGTCCTTGCCGATCAGGTACTTGTGGAAGTTCCACTTGGGCGCCGCCCCCTCGCCCGCCTCCTTGGCGATCCACTGGTAGAGCGCGTGGGCGTCGGAGCCGATCACCTTCTGCTTGGAGGTGAGCGGGAACTTCACGCCGTACATGGACTCGCAGAACTTGGCGATCTCGGGCTCGGTGCGCGGCTCCTGGGCGCCGAAATCGTTCGACGGCACGCCCAGCACCACCAGGCCCTTGGGCCCGTAGGTCTCGTGCAGCTTCTCGAGGTCGGTGTATTGCGGCGTGAACCCGCAATACGACGCGACATTCACCACCAGCACCGGCTTGCCGGCGAGGCTCTTCATGTCGAGCGGCTTGTTGTCGATGGTGGTGAAGGTGAAGTCGTGTGCCGATGCCATGTCAGCCCTCCTCGTCGTAGCGCTGTTCGAGCCACGGATCGCCGTAATTGTGGTAGCCGCGCACTTCCCAGAAGCCCGGCTTGTCGTGCACCGCAAATTCGATGCGCTTGATCCACTTGGCGCTCTTCCAGAAATAGAGCTTGGGGATCACCACGCGCAAGGGCCCGCCATGCTCGCGGCTGATCGCCTCGCCGTTCCAGCTCCAGGCCAGCATCACGTCGTCGGCCGAGAAGTCGGCCAGCGGCACGTTGGTGGTGTAGGTGTCGTAGGAATGGAGGACGACATGCCGTGCGTCGGCCTTGGGCTTCACGAGCTTCAGGAGATCGCGCGCGCTCACGCCCTCCCACTTGTTGTCGTAGCGCGACCAGGCGGTGACGCAGTGGATGTCGGTCGTGAGCGTGGTCCTGGGCAGATCTGTGAATTCGCCCCATCTCCAGGTCGTGGGGTTCTCGACCTCGCCGTCGACGAACAGGCGCCAGGCGTGGGTCGGGATCTCCGGCTGGATGCCGAGATCGAGCACCGGCCAGTTCTCGACTTGGCGCTGGCCGGGCGGCAGGCGCTGGGAATGAGCGGCCGTCTTGCCGGTCAACAGCCGGCCGCTCTCGGCCCACTTCTGCTTGCTGTCTACAAGCTTGTTCTTGAGCTTGCCGAACAGGGTGACGTCGTCGGACATGAACTCTTCCTCAAATCATGCTCTTCTGGACCGCGAGCCTCCGGCTCGCTCATGCTGGCGCATTCATATGCGCCTCATGAGCGCGCAAGATGCGCGCGGCCCGGAAGGGCATGAGCGCACCTAAATAGATCTTCCCGCCTTCTCCCAATATGGGGCCCGAAGCTTGCGTTTGAAGATCTTGCCCGAATCCTCGCGCGGCAGGGCGGCGCTGAACTCGACGACCTTCGGCACCTTGTAGCGCGCCAGGTGCTGGCCGAGATAGCCCCTGACGGCTGTCGCATCGATCGCCGCGCCGGCCTGCGGCTCGACATGGGCGCAGATCTGCTCGCCGAACTCCTCGTCGGGAATGCCGAACACCGCGCAGTCGCGCACGCCGGGCATCTGGATCAGCACCGATTCGATCTCGGCCGGATAGATGTTGACGCCGCCCGAGATGATCATGTCGCGCTTGCGGTCGCACAGGAAGACGTAGCCGTCGGCGTCCTGGTAGCCGACGTCGCCCACCGTCACGAGATCGCCCAGCGCGATGTCGCGGCGTTTGGCATCATCGTTGTTGTAGGTGAATTCGGCGAGGTGCGGCCCGCGCAGGTAGATCTCGCCGACCTCGCCCCGCTTCACGTCGCGGCCCTCGGCATCGACGATGCGCATCACGGCACCCTCGACGACGCGGCCCACGGTGCCGGGCTTGGCGAGTGCTGCTTGCGAATCGTGCCAGACCACGATTCCGGTCTCGGTGGCGCCGTAGTACTCGTTGATGACCGGTCCCCACCACTCGATCATCTGGCGCTTCACCGCCGGCGCGCAGGGTGCAGCGCCATGGGTGATCCAGCGCAGCGAGGAGAGATCGTAGCGCCGCTTCACCGCGTCGGGCAGGCGCAGCAGGCGCACGAACATGGTCGGCACGATGTGCATGTGGCTGACCTTGTGATGGTCGATCAGGCGCAGCATGTCCTCGGCCTCGAAGCGCGCCTGCAGCACCATGTTGAGGCCGAGCCGTGCGCTGCCCATGCCGTAGGCCGCGGGTGCCGAGTGGTACATCGGGCCGTTCATCAGCACGACGGTCGACGGCTCGGCCTTGACGCCCCAGTACTTGGCCGCCTCCCCGGCAGCCAATGCCTGCAGCTCGGGCGTGGACGGCCGGCGGCGCACGCCCTTGGGTCGGCCGGTCGTGCCCGAGGTATAGATCATGCTGCCGCGCGCGAGCTTCGGCGGCCCGGTATAGGGCGCGCTGCGGCTTATGAAAGCGTCCCAGGTCTCGCTGCCCGGCGGGGCCATCCGCTTCTCTGCCGGTACGTTGTAGGCGGCAGCGATCTCCTCGGGCGTGGGCACGACCAGTACTTTCACGCTGCCGGGAACGCCGCTAGCGACCTGGGCCAGAAGGTCGCTGTGGGCCACCAGCACCTTGGCGCCGCTGTCGGCCAGGATGTAGCCCGCCTCCTCCGGCGTGAAATGCCAGTTGATGGGCACGGCATAGATGCCGAGCTGGCCTGCCGCCATGTTCACTTCGAAGGTCGCAAAGTCGTTGCGCAGCATCAGGGCGACGCTGTCGTCTTCGCCGAGGCCGAGGGCGGCGAACCCGCCTGGCAGCGCGCGCGGCGTTGACCTGGATGTCGGCCCAGCTCCGGAAACGCTCGCCCGCCGTCACGCCCGCTGTCATCGCTTCTTCCCTGGCTTCTTAGCTATGGGCGCCGCTCCCTTCAGCATCAACGCGCCGTGGAACTGGGCCAGCGTCCGGTAGTCGGGAGCATGTTCCAGCATGCCGGCCTGCTGCAACATCACCAGCCCGTGCGTGGCTGCCCACATCGACCAGCCGAACAGCGTGGGATCGACATCGATCAATCCCGCCTTGGCGAGCCGTTCGGCCGTGCTCGTGATGTAAGTCGCCGCATGCCGCGCCTTGGGGCCGAGTTCGGGATGGCTGTCGTCGATCGGTGCCTCGATGTCGAACATGATGCGATAGGCATGCGGGTTCTTCATGGCGAAGCGGTGGTAGGCCTCGCCGACGGCCTGCGCCTTGGAGACCGGATCGCTCGGCGCGTTGGTCACCGCCGCCTCGAGGGCATCGGAGAACTTCTCGAAGGCCTGGGCGCGCACCGTTGCCAAAATGTCGGCCTTGTCCTTGAAGTAGCGATAGGGCGTCTTGGGGCTGCAGCCCAGCGCGTCGGCAAGCTGGCGCATGGTGACGCCTTCGAAGCCGAAGCGGGCGAAGCGCTCGGTCGCGACCTTGCACAGCTCGGCGCGGAAGTCGGCGATGTCTTGTTCGGTGAGGTAACGGGGCATGGTTTCGATACACAGTGTGTATGGAAACTCACTCGCCGTCAAACAATCTCTCCTCCCCGCGCTACGCGCGGGGAGGTGTCGCGGTCTTACCGCGACGGAGGGGTCATGAGGCTTTGACCCCTCCGTCGGCGTAAGACGCCGACACCTCCCCAGCTTTGCTGGGGAGGAAGACTAAGCCGTCTCGGCGAACAGCTCGCGGCCGATCAGCATGCGGCGGATCTCGCTGGTGCCGGCGCCGATCTCGTAGAGCTTGGCGTCGCGCAGCAGGCGGCCCGTCGGATAGTCGTTGATGTAGCCGTTGCCGCCCAGAAGCTGGATGGCGTCGAGCGCCACCAGCGTCGCCTTCTCGGCGGCGTAGAGGATGGCGCCGGCCGAATCCTTGCGCGTGGTCTGGCCGCGGTCGCAGGCCTTGGCGACGGCGTACACGTAGGCCTTGCAGGCGTTCATGGTGGTGTACATGTCGGCGAGCTTGCCCTGCACGAGCTGGAACTCGCCGATCGCCTGGCCGAACTGCTTGCGCTCGTGCACATAGGGCACGACGACGTCCATCGCCGCCTGCATGATGCCGAGCGGCCCCGCCGCCAGCACGGCGCGCTCGTAGTCGAGGCCGCTCATCAGCACGTTGACGCCCTTGCCGACGGCGCCCAGCAGGTTCTCCTCGGGAATCTCGCAGTCCTCGAACACCAGCTCACCGGTCGACGAGCCGCGCATGCCCATCTTGTCGAGCTTCTGCGCCACCTTGAAACCCTTGGCGCTGGTCTCGACGATGAATGTCGAGATACCGCGCGACCCGGCGGCGGGATCGGTCTTGGCATAGACCACGACGACCTGCGCGTCCGGGCTGTTGGTGATCCACATCTTGGTGCCGTTCAGCACGTAGCGGTCACCCTTCTTGTCGGCGCGCAGCTTCATGGAGACGACGTCGGAGCCCGCGCCCGATTCGCTCATCGCCAGGCTGCCGACATGCTCTCCGGAGATCAGCTTGGGCAGGAAGCGCTTCTTCTGCTCGTCGCTGCCGTTGCGGCGGATCTGGTTGACGCAGAGGTTGGAATGGGCGCCGTAGGAGAGGCCGACGGCGGCCGAGGCGCGGCTGACCTCCTCGACCGCGATGACGTGCTCCAGGTAGCCCAGCCCCGAGCCGCCATACTCCTCCTCGACGGTGATGCCGTGCAGGCCGAGCTCGCCCATCTTTGGCCACAGCTCGCGTGGGAAGCGGTCGGTCTTGTCGATCTCGGCGGCGATCGGCGCCACCTGGTCGGCGGAGAAACGCTGGACCTGGTCACGCAGGGCGTCGGCGGTCTCGCCCAGACCGAAATCGAACGGTGGCATTGCGTTGGGGATCATGTTTCTTGCCTGTTAAGAGGACGCCGTCACGGCGGTGAATCCACCTTGACGTTGATTCGGATCAGCTTCCATTCGCCGTCCGACGGGATGAAGTCCAGATCGAAATAGACCCGCAGCGGCTCGGTGGGAAAGGAACCCTTCACCAGGAGCTTGCCCTCGTCGTCGACGCGCGGCGGCGGATCGTAGGCGGGTTTCATCGCGGCGATGATGTCGAAGTCGAGATGCCTCTTGTTGAAGTCGCGGAACGTCCGCGCCAGCCGCTCGACCGGAAACTGCTCGCGAAACGGCTTGGACAGCTTGGCGTGGAGCACCTCGTAGTTGCCGGTGACGTTGGCGTCGTTGAAGGTGAGCAGCGTCGTCTTGACCAGCGCCTCGAGCGCACGCTCCGACGGCACCTTGTTCTGCGCCTGCGCCGCCGAGGCCGCCAGCAGCAGCGCCATCACGGCCAACACGCGGACGATGATCGTCATCGAGCGTCCTCCCCGTCGGACGATATCCCGGCGGAGGCATCTTGCGAAGCGCGTCAAATGTCTTGCCGGATCGCGGGCCTCCAGGCCCGCATCATAATTCATAAGCGGGCCTGGAGGCCCGCGGTCCGGCAAGAGACCTAAAGCAGGAAGATCGTCGCCAGCCCCAGGAAAGCCAGGAAGCCGATCACGTCCGTGACCGTCGTCAGGAACACCGTCGACGATACGGCGGGGTCGATGCCGAACTTCTGCAAGCCGAGCGGGATCAGCGTGCCGGCGAGCGCGGCGGCGATCAGGTTGCAGATCATGGCGGCGCCGATCACGGCGCCGAGCCGCCAGTCGCCGTACCAGGCGAGCACGGCCGCGCCCATGGCCAGGGCGAAGATCATGCCGTTGAGGCCGCCCACCGCGGCCTCCTTGGCGACGAAGCGCAACGCATTGGCCGCCGTGAGCTGTCCCGTGGCGAGCGCGCGCACCGCCACGGTCACGGTCTGGGTGCCGGCATTGCCGCCCATCGAGGCGACGATCGGCATCAGCACGGCCAGCGCCACGATCTTCTCGATCGCCCCTTCGAACTGGCCGATCACCAGGGAGGCGATGATCGCCGTGGCGAGATTCACCGTCAGCCACACCGCGCGCAGGCGCGCGGTGCGCACCGGCGGGGCGTGCATGTCGTCGATGCCGACGCCGCCCATCTTCAGGAGGTCCTCCTCGGCCTCCTCGTCGATCACGTCGACCACGTCGTCGACCATGATCACGCCTTCCAGCCGTCCGCGCTCGTCGACCACCGGGCACGACACCAGGTTCTTGTCGCGGAACAGGTGCGCCACCTCGACCTGGTCGGCGCTGGCCGGCACCGAGGGGATGTCGGGATCGACGATATCGGCGATCGGCACCGGCCGCTTGGTGCGCAGCATGCGGCCCAGAGGCACCGAGCCGCGCAGCCGGCCCATCGAGTCGACGACGAAGATGTCGTAGACGTCGTCCGGGCAGGTCGGTCGCCTCGCGGCAGTGGTCGATCACCTCGCCCACCGTCCAGCCGTCGGGGATCTTGACCAGCGAGCGCTGCATCAGGCGCCCGGCCGTGCCCTCGGGATAGGCGAGCGCGCTTTCGATCTCGGCGCGCTCCTCGGCCGGCAGCTCGGCCAGCACCTCCTGACGCTCCTGCTCCGGCAGCTCCTCGAGGATGCTTGCCGCATCGTCGGTCTCGAGCTCGCGGGCGGCGGCGGCGATGTCCTTGCTGTCGAGCTGGTCGAGGACGTCCTCGAGGATTTCCTCGTCGAGCTCGATCAGGGTCTCGGGGTCGAGGTCCTTCTTGAGGATGCCGACCAGCTTGTCGCGCTCGGGCTCGGCGACCTGCTCGATGATCGAGGCCTGGCCGGTGGCGCTGAGGCCTGCCAGCAGGCTCCTGACGTCTTCGCTGCGATCTTCGGCGAGGGCGGCCTCGACCCGCCGGACCAGCTCCGGCGGCACTTCGTCGAGGACGTCGGGCTCGCTCATCCGCCGATCAGCCACGCGCCCCGGCCAGGCGCTGGGCTTCGACGACGGAAAGCGCCGTCATGTTGAGGATGCCACGGGCGGTGACCGACGAGGTCAGCACATGCGCGGGCAACGCGGTGCCGAGCAGCATCGGCCCGATATGCAGGCCGTCGACGGCGTTCTTCAGCAGGTTGAAGGCGATGTTGGCCGCGTCGAGCGACGGGCAGATCACCAGGTTGGCCGAGTCCTTCAGCCGCGAACGCGGGAAGACGTTGTTGCGGATCTCGGGGTCGAGCGCGGCATCGCCATGCATCTCGCCGTCGACCTCGAGGGCGGGCGCACGCTGCTGCAGCATCTTCACCGCCGCCGCCATCTTGCGCGCCGAGGGATGGTCGGAGCTGCCGAAGCTCGAATGCGAGATCAGCGCCACCTTGGGCTGGATGCCGAAGCGCAGCACGGCGTCGGCCGCCAGCAGGGTGATGTCGACCAGGGTGTCGGCGTCGGGATCGTCGTTGACGTAGGTGTCGGCGATGAACAGCGAACGGGTCGGCATGACCACGAGGCTGAGGGCGGCCATCTGCCGCACGCCCTCGCGCGTGCCGATGACGTCGCGGACATGGGCGAAATGGGTGCGGAAGCGGCCGTAGGTGCCGGCGATCATGGCGTCGGCGTCGCCCAGCCGGACCGCCAGGGCCGCGATCAGGGTCGGGCTGGTGCGCACCAGGTTGCGCGCCGTGGGCTCGGTGACACCGCGCCGCTCCATGAGCTGGTGATAGGCGCCCCAGTAGCGGTCGTAGCGCGGGTCGTCGGAGGGATCGATCAGCTCGGCGTCGACGCCGGGGCGGAAGCGCAGGCCGAGCCGCTCGGCGCGCCGGCGCACGATCTCGGGACGGCCGATCAGGATCGGCTGGGCGACACCCTCGTCGAGGATGATCTGCACGGCGCGCAGGACGCGGTCGTCCTCGCCGGCGCTGAAGATCACGCGCTTGGGGTTGGCCCGCGCCTGCTCGAACACCGGCCGCATGACCAGGCCGGACTTGAAGACGAACTGGTTGAGCTGCTGGCGGTAGGCCTCGAAATCGGTGATCGGCCGCGTCGCCACGCCCGAGTCCATGGCGGCCCGCGCGACGGCCGGGGCCAGCTCGACGATCAGCCGTGGGTCGAACGGCTTGGGAATGATCTGGTTGGCGCCGAAGCCGCCGCCCGCCTGCTCGCCGAAGGCGCGCGCCACGACCTCGGACGGCTCCTTGTGCGCAAGCGACGCCAGGGCGCGCACGCAGGCGATCTTCATCTCGTCGTTGACGGTCTTGGCCCCGACATCGAGCGCGCCGCGGAAGATATAGGGGAAGCAGAGGACGTTGTTCACCTGGTTGGGATAGTCGCTGCGGCCGGTGGCGACGATGGCATCGTCGCGCACGGCGGCGACGTCCTCCGGCGTGATCTCCGGATCGGGGTTGGCGAGCGCCAGGATCAGCGGCTTGGCCGCCATCTTGGCGACCATCTCCTTCTTGAGCACGCCGCCCGCTGACAGGCCGAGGAAGATGTCGGCCTGCCCGATCACCTCGGCCAGGCTGCGGGCCGGGGTCTCGCGCGCATAGCGCTCCTTCCACGGATCCATCAGCTCGTTGCGGCCCTTCCAGACCACGCCTGCAATGTCGGTGACCCAGATGTTTTCCTTGCGGCAGGCCGAGCTTCTCGAGCAGGCCGAGGCACGACAGCGCCGCGGCGCCGGCGCCCGAGACGACCAGCTTCACCTTGGCGATGTCCTTGCCGACCAGCGCCAGGCCGTTCTGGACGGCGGCGCCGACGATGATCGCCGTGCCGTGCTGGTCGTCGTGGAACACCGGGATCGAGAGCCGCTCGCGCAGCTTCTGCTCGACGTAGAAGCACTCCGGGGCCTTGATGTCTTCCAGGTTGATGCCGCCGAAGGTGGGTTCCAGCGCGGCGACGATATCGACAAGCTTCTCCTGGTCGGTCTCGGCCAGCTCGATGTCGAAGACGTCGATGCCGGCGAACTTCTTGAACAGGACGCCCTTGCCTTCCATGACCGGCTTGGCGGCCAAGGGGCCGATGGCGCCCAGGCCCAGCACGGCGGTGCCGTTGGTCACCACCGCCACGAGGTTGGCGCGCGCGGTGAGTTCCGCCGCGGTGGCGGGGTCGCGCACGATCTCGTTGCAGGCAGCGGCGACGCCGGGCGAATAGGCGAGCGACAGGTCGCGCTGGGTGGCCAGCGGCTTGGTCGGCACGACCTCGATCTTCCCGGGCCGTGGGATGCGATGGTAGCGAAGCGCGCTTTCGGTGAGTTCGTCCGCCAAGCTCGCCTCCTCGTCATCCCTAACAAAAAGGGCCGCCAATTGGGGATCCCCAATGGGCGGCAATATCACCTTTTCGATCGAACCGGCGAGTTTGGTGCGGCCAAGAAGACTCGAACTTCCACGCCTCGCGGCACTAGCACCTCAAGCTAGCGCGTCTACCAATTCCGCCATGGCCGCGCCGGTCGATGCGGCGGGGGATACCAAATAGACCTCGCAGTGGCAAGGTAACTCGGCAGGGCCAATAAGTGGGCGAACGCGCCCTATTGCGCTTAGCCGCCGAAGAACCGATTTTGCCACAATGGACAAGCCGGAATGGCGCATCTCGGACGGCCCGGTTCCCTACCAGGAGGCACTGGCGCTGATGGAGGCGCGCGTCGCGGACATCCGGGCCGGCCGCGCAGGCGAGCTCGTCTGGCTGCTGGAGCATCCCCCGCTCTATACCGCTGGAACCAGTTCCAAGGCGCATGACCTGCTGCAGCCCATGCGCTTTCCCGTGCATGTCGCGGGCCGCGGCGGCCAGTACACCTATCACGGCCCCGGCCAGCGCGTGGTCTACGCCATGCTCGACCTGCGCGCGCGTCGCCAGGACGTGCGGCGCTTCGTGTCCGACCTCGAGGACTGGACCATCCGCGCCCTGGGCCGCTTCAGCGTGACCGCAGAGCGCCGGGCCGGTCGCGTCGGCGTCTGGGTCGTGCGGCCCGACAAGCCCCCCCTGCCCGACGGCAGTCCGCGTGAGGACAAGATCGCCGCCATTGGCGTCCGCATCCGCCATTGGGTGTCGTTCCATGGGCTGTCGATCAACGTCGAGCCCGATTTGTCGCACTATGCGGGAATCGTGCCCTGCGGCATCGCCGAGCACGGGGTGACGTCGCTGGTCGACCTCGGGCTGCCGGTAACGCTGGCCGATCTCGACACGGCGCTGGCGGAGACCTTCGAGGAGGTGTTCGCCACGACTGTCAAAGCCACCGTCGCCGCATAAGAACTCATTGTCTTCCGGACCGCGAGCCTCCGGCTCGCTCATGCTCATGAGCGAGCCGGAGGCTCGCGGTCCGGAAGCACTTGAACGCCGTCAGTCCGTCGGCAGCTGCGTAAAACCCTGCGGCAGGACATCGAGATCGACCGGCTCGATGTCGACGTTGTCGACACGCGCCATGGGCGGGCCGCGGCGGCAGGCGTCGATCATCTCGCCCACCGCGTTGTCGTCGCCGACAATCAGCGCCTCGACCGCGCCGTCGATGCGGTTGCGCACCCAGCCGGTCAAGCCAAGGCGGTGCGCGGTCGTGATCGCCCAGTCGCGATAGCCCACGCCCTGCACCCGACCGGTGATCGTGAGGCGGGCCTGCAGCGCCATCGGCTCAGGCGAACTCGATGATCTTCTGGTCGACGCGCAGGCTGTCGCCGGCCTTGGCGTGCAGGGTCTTGACCGTGCCATCGCGCACCGCGCGCAGCACGTTCTCCATCTTCATCGCCTCGACCACGGCCAGCGCCTCGCCCGCCTTGACGTCCTGGCCCTCGCTCACCGCCACCGAGGCGAGCAGGCCCGGCATGGGCGACAGCAGGAACTTCGAGGTGTCGGGTGCGGCCTTGACCGGCATCAGGGCGTAGAGCTCGGCCTGGCGCGGCGTCAGGACCAGCGCCTCGGCCTGGCCGCCCTCGTTGATCAGGCGCCAGCCGGACGCCAGGGCGTCGATCTGGACGACGACCTGCTGCTTGTCGATGGTGGCGCGCATCAGCGGCTCGCCCGGCGACCAGTCGGTCTTGACCGCGATCTTGCGGCCGTCGGCCTCGACGGTGAAGCCGCCCGGATTGCCCGCGCTCACAGTGACGGCCAGCGGCTCGCGGTTCAGCATGACGACGCGGTCGTCCTGCGTCGTTCCCAGGCGCGTCCCCTTGATGCGGTCGGCGACGGCGGCGACGGCGGCCAGCATGGCCGGATCGCGCGGCGGCAGGTGCGCCGCCGTAAAGCCGCCCTTGAACTCCTCGGCGATGAAGTTGGTGGTGAGCTTGCCGGCGCGAAAGCGCGGATGGGCCATCAGGGCGGCCAGGAACGGCACGTTGTGCGACACGCCGCGGACGTAGAACTCGTCGAGCGCGCGGCGCATGCGCTCGATGGCGTCGATGCGGGTCTTTCCGTAGCTGCAGAGCTTGGCGATCATCGGATCGTAGAACATCGAGATCTCGCCGCCCTCGTAGACGCCGGTGTCGACGCGCACGTCGGGGCCGGGCGCGGGCTCGCGATACTTTATCAGCCGGCCGGTCGAGGGCAGGAAGTTGCGGAACGGGTCCTCGGCATAGAGACGCGCCTCGACCGCCCAGCCGCTCGAGCTTCACGTCCTTCTGCTCGAGCGGCAGCTTCTCGCCGGCGGCGACGCGGATCATCAGCTCGACCAGGTCGAGGCCGGTGATCAGCTCGGTGACGGGATGCTCGACCTGCAGGCGGGTGTTCATCTCGAGGAAGTAGAACTTGCGGTTCTTGTCGACGATGAACTCGACGGTGCCGGCGCTCTTGTACTTGACCGCCTTGGCGAGCGCGACCGCCTGCTCGCCCATCGCCTTGCGCGTCTTGGCGTCGAGGAAGGGGCTCGGCGCCTCCTCGATCACCTTCTGGTGGCGGCGCTGGATCGAGCACTCGCGCTCCCACAGGTAGAGGCAGTTGCCCTTGCCGTCGGCGATGAGCTGGATCTCGATGTGGCGCGGCTCCTCGACGTACTTCTCGATGAACACGCGGTCGTCGGCGAACGACGACTTGGCCTCGCTGGTGGCCGAGACGAAACCCTCGCGCGCCTCGGCGTCGTTGTAGGCGATGCGCATGCCCTTGCCGCCGCCGCCGGCCGAAGCCTTGATCATCACCGGATAGCCGACTTGCTTGGCGATCTTCACCGCCTCGTCGGCATCCTTGAGCGCATGCAGCCAGCCCGGCACGGTGCTGACGCCGGCCTTCTGGGCGAGCTTCTTGCTCTCGATCTTGTCGCCCATGGCGTGGATGGCGAAGGCGTCGGGGCCGATGAAGACGATGCCGGCCTTGGCCAGCGCCTTCTGGAACTCCTGCTTCTCCGACAGGAAGCCGTAGCCCGGATGGACCGCCTGCGCGCCGGTCTTCTTGCAGGCCTCGACGATCTTGTCGATCAGGAGATAGGACTGCGTCGAGGGCGGCGGCCCGATCAGCACCTTCTCGTCGGCCTCGCGCACATGCAGCGCATCGGCGTCGGCCTCGGAGTAGACGGCCACCGTCTTGATGCCGAGCCGCTTGCAGGTCCGGATGACGCGGCAGGCGATCTCGCCGCGATTGGCGATCAGGATCTTGTCGAACAGCGGATGGCTCTTCGCGGCGGGCTTGGCCGGCGCCTTGGCGGCCTTCTTGATCGCGACCTTGTTCTTCGCGGCCTTCTTCTTGGCGGCCATTCTCACAGTTCCTTTCTATCGCGGTCGAGCTTGTCACGCTCCAAGAGGCCCATGGCCCAGGCGGCATGGCCGGCAATCAGCGGCATCCAGGCCGTCAGCACCCACAGCCACCACGGATAGCGGCTGCTGAACAGGGCGTTGACGGCGATCAGCACGAGGAGCGTCAGCAGGGCTGCGATGACGTGCAGGCGCACGCTGCGGCCCCGTCGCATGCGCTCCTCTGCCTTGAGATGCCCGGCCATCGAGGTCACAGAGGCCATTTCATAGCGGAACGTTACCGTGCTTGCGCCACGGGTTCTCGAGCTTCTTGTTCTCGAGCGTGGCCAGCGCCTTGCAGACGCGCCGCCGCGTGCCGTGCGGCATGATCACGTCGTCGATGAAGCCGCGGTTGGCCGCCACGAACGGATTGGCGAACTTCTCGCGATATTCCTCGGTGCGCTTGGCGATCTTGGCCGCATCACCGATGTCGGAGCGGAAGATGATCTCGACCGCGCCCTTGGCGCCCATCACGGCGATCTCCGCGCCCGGCCAGGCATAGTTCACGTCGCCGCGCAGGTGCTTGGAGGCCATGACGTCGTAGGCCCCGCCATAGGCCTTGCGGGTGATGACCGTGACCTTGGGCACCGTTGCCTCGGCGTAAGCATAGAGCAGCTTGGCGCCGTGCTTGATGATGCCGCCGAATTCCTGGGTCGTGCCCGGCAGGAAGCCCGGCACGTCGACGAAGGTGACGATCGGGAATGTTGAAGGCGTCGCAGAAGCGCACGAAGCGGGCGGCCTTGCGCGCGCTGTCGATGTCGAGGCAGCCCGCCAGCACCATCGGCTGGTTGGCGACGAAGCCGACGGTGCGGCCGGCCATGCGGCCGAAGCCGATCACGATGTTGGCGGCCCACTCGGGCGACAGCTCGAAGAAGTCGCCCTCGTCGACGACCTTCAGGATCAGCTCCTTGATGTCGTAGGGCTTGTTGGGATTGTCCGGCACCAGCGTGTCGAGCGAGAAGTCGTCGCGGTCGATCGGATCGTGCGTCGGGCGCAGCGGCGGCTTCTCGCGGTTGTTGGACGGCAGGAAGTCGACGAAGCGGCGCAGCTGCAGCAGGGCCTCGACGTCGTTCTCGAAGGCGAGGTCGGAGACGCCCGACTTCTGCGTGTGGGTGAGCGCGCCGCCCAGCTCCTCCTGGGTCACCGTCTCGTGCGTCACGGTCTTCACCACGTCGGGACCGGTGACGAACATGTAGGAGCTGTCCTTCACCATGAAGATGAAGTCGGTCATGGCCGGCGAATAGACCGCGCCACCCGCACAAGGACCCATGACCATGGAGATCTGCGGGATCACGCCCGAGGCCAGCACGTTGCGCTGGAAGACGTCGGCGTAGCCCGCCAGCGAATCGACGCCCTCCTGGATGCGCGCGCCGCCGGAGTCGTTGATGCCGAGCACCGGCGCGCCGACCTTCATCGCCATGTCCATGACCTTGCAGATCTTGGCGGCATGCATGCCCGACAGCGCGCCGCCGAACACCGTGAAGTCCTGGCTGAAGACGTAGACCAGCCGGCCGTTGATCGTGCCGTGGCCGGTCACCACGCCGTCGCCCGGAATCTTCTGGGTCTCCATGCCGAAATCGATCGAGCGATGCTCGACGAACATGTCGTATTCCTCGAACGAGCCTGGATCGAGCAGCGCATCGATGCGCTCGCGCGCCGTCAGCTTGCCCTTGGCGTGCTGCGCCTCGACGCGGCGCTGGCCGCCGCCCTGGCGCGCCGCCGCGCGACGACGCTCAAGCTCTTCCAACATCTGCTGCATTCACGAACTCCGGCTCATTGCATCTGTTTTCGGCCAAAACCCCAGCGAGGTCTAGACCTGAGGCCGCTCCCGGGCGGGGCAAACGTCGTCCATTCGTCCGTCAGGCGAAGCCGGCGTGCGGCCGATTCGCTCGATCCTGAACAGGTCAGCTTCCTTGCCGATGCCGTCGATATTGAAGCAGCTGAGCGCGCTTTCGCTTTGCACGGTGCAGTAGAAGCGATCGATGCTGTAGCCCCGGCTGCTCTTGACCGACGTGAACACGATCTCGACCTTGCCGCCGGCCGCGACGACGTGACCGCATTGCGCATAGTCCTGCAGCGGACTGCGGCCCCTCTGCCTGACCTGGCCGTCCTTGTCGACGACGAGCGTGCCCGTGTGGTAGCCCTCACGCGCCTTCCGCTTGAACTGCCATTCGCCGCTGAGATCCTGCGCAAACGACGGCGCGGCCATCGTTGCGAGCACAGCGAGCGCGATCGCGAGAGCGCCGATCCGTCGCTTCACCGCAGGAATCGCTTTTCGTCGTCCTTGACCTTGCCCATGCCCTGCAGGTCGAACACGTCCTCGACCGTGGCGATGTGGCCTTCGACGCCGTGGATGCCGCCGTCCTTGCGGATCTGCGCGAAGGTCTTGCGCATGGCACCGACCGACGCGCGCACGGCGTGATTGCCCCAGATCAAGAGGCCGATCTTCTTCAGCTCGCGCACGCGCGCCACCGTCATCTGCGGATAGGCCGTCGGCACCAGCGCAATCGGCACCTTGCCGTCCCATGCCTTCACGAAGGCCTCGATCTCGTCGGGCGTCTTCTGCTTGGAATGGACCAGGATCATGTCGGCGCCGGCCGCTTCGTAGGCGCGCGCCCGCTTCAGCGCCTCGTCCTGGCCAAGGCCCGCGATCAGCGCCTCGGTGCGGGCCACGAGCACAAGGTCCTTGTCCTTGCGCGCCGCGCGCGCCGCGTCGATCTTGCCCTGGAACTCCTCGATGCGGACCATTTCCTGGCGGCCGCCGGCGATCAGGCTGGTGACCTTGGGGAAGCTCTTGTCCTCCATGACGATGGCCGCAACGCCGGCGCGCTCGTACTGCTCGATGACGTAGAGCACGTTGATGGCGTTGCCGAAGCCGGTGTCGATGTCGGCCACCACCGGCAGGCCCGAGCGGTCGACCATGGCGCGCGTCATGTCGAGATGCTGGGTCATCGACACCACGCTGACGTCGGGCACGCCGTACATCGCCGAGAGCTCGAAGCCCGACGCCCAGATCGCATCGAAACCCGCTTCCGCCACCAGCATGGCCGACAACGGGCTGTGCGCCGCCATCGCCTCGACGAGGCCCTTCTTTGCCAGGACTTCCTGGAATTTCGCGCCTGCTGTCATGGTCATCCTTTCAACCGTTGCTGCTCCAGCAGCGCCAGGAAGCGCGCGCCGGCCTCGATGTCGTGCCTGATGCCTTCGTGCCGCTTGGTGGCAATGGGATCCTCTCCCCAGCGCTCGATCTGATAGAGCTCGTCGAGCTGGGCCGCGGCAAACGCATCGGCCGCCGCAAGATGCCCCTCGGCAACAGCGAGCGCCACGATCAGCGAGCCCGAAATGTGCGTGAGGTTGTAGAGCGCCGACAGGCCGAGGTCGCTGTGCGTCGCCACCGCCGCGCGCAACCGCGCGACGGCATCGGCCGGTTGCTCGACGAACGCCAGGCCTTCGACGATGACGAGCCGCGCGCCGTAGCGCTCGTCCGCCCAGTCGAGCAGCGGCTGCCAGGCCGCCTGCTGGCGCTTCACCAGGGTCTCGGGCTCGCGGGCGCGATAGCACAGCATGTCGGAGCCCGCGTACTTGGCGGTGTCCTCGATCACGCGCGCGCGCTGGCTCGTGACGCGATCGAGCCCGGTCGCCGCCAGCCGTGTCAGCGGCAGGTGCGAGACGTTGATGTCGGCCTTGTCCGGCACCGCGCCCCACTCGGCCGCGATCGCCTGGGCGAGCGCGCGCGTCGGCACCACCAGCACCGCCTTGGCCGGCGTGCGCATGGGCTTGCCGTCGAGCAGGATGCGATGGCCGCCGTCGCCCTGATCGACGGCCGTCTCTTTATAGAAGCGCTTCATCGAGGCGAGGGCTTACACGTCCGGCCGGCCCGGCGACAAGTGCCGCTCAACGCTGCTGGCTGCGCTGCGGTCCGGCGGTCTGGGCCTGCGGCCGGCCGCCGCGCTGGCGCATGTCGGCGGCCGACGGCACCGGCATCTGCGCCCTGAGCCCCGGGCGCAGGCCTTCGACGCGCGGCGCCACCAGGGCGCAGGGATTGGCGTTGGCCTGCTTGGCCGCCTGGCTGATCTGGCTGCTCATGCTCTGCACCACGCCGGCCGGGATGATCAGGCGAGCGAGGTTGGGCTCGAGCGCGCTTGCCGTCTCGCGGCCGCTGCCGCCTTTGACGCGCAAGGGCGAGGCGAGGCCGATGTTCTGGTTGTCGCGCGCCTCGGGGGCCAGGATGAACTCGAAGCCTTCCGTCCGCAGGCTGAGATAGCCGCCGCCCACCATGGTGGTGCGCGGCGTGTCGACCACCAGGCGGCGCAGCGAGGCGACACCGCCGCTCACCTCGAAGCGGCCGGCGATGCAGTTGAACGGCACGCCGGTGTCGGCGCCGCCCAGCAGGCGCTGCGTCTCGCCCGGCCAGCTGGCGAGCGGGCCGCGCGGCCACAGGCCCTTGGTGACGGCGACCTCGATCGAGCCGCTTGCCGAATTGAGTGCATCGCGCGTGTTGCGCCCGCCGCCGCGCAGGCGCAGGTCGATGTCGCCCACGGCATCGCGCAGGCCGACATCGAAGCCCAGCAGCGTCGTGAGATCGGCGAGCGACACGCGGCTCGCCGAGGCCGTCAGCGTCGCCTGGCCGATGCGGCCGGTCGGATCGTAGACGAGGTCGAAGCCCGCCGAGCCGCCGCCCACCGTGGCGGCGGCGCGGAAGGTAAAGCGCGTCTCGCCCGAGGTCAGCGTGACCGAGGCATTCTGCACCTTGCTGCCCAGACCCACGATCTCGGCCAGCCGCACCGTCACCGACATGGCCGAGCGGCCGAGCCACGTCGCCGAGAACGGCATGGTCGGCACCAGCCGCACCGGCCCCTGCGGCGGGTTTGCGGCCGGCGCCGTCGACGGTGCGGCCTTGAGGTCGCCAAGATCGAGGCGGCTCACATCGGCGTTGATGGTGACGGTCGGCACGCCCTTGCGGTCGACGCGGAACACCGCCTCGCCGGCGAGTTCGCTCGAGCCGACCTTCAGCGACGTGAGCTCGACCTTCAAGGTGCTGCGCAAGGTGCCGGCCTTGGCGTTGAGCGCATAGGGTCCGCCGGCCGGCACCGGCAGGCGTATGTAGGGGCCGAACGCCGAGACGTCCGGGCCCTCCGACGTGATCCCCAGGGTGGTGCCCTTGGCGTTGACGCTGCCCTTGATCGCGATCTTGCCGCCGCCGAAGCCGCCCTGCACATCGATGTTGCCGGGCAGCCCGCGCATCCATCCATCGAATGACCCGGCTGTGCCGGTGAGCTCGAGCGGCGTGGCCTGCGGCGCCGAGAACTTGCCCTCGAGCTGCAGCGGCTGGTTGGGCGCCTGCGACTTGAAGGTCGCGGCGGCGATCTCCAGCACCACCGGCGGACGGCCCTGCCCGTCGGCGATGGTGAGCACCGAGTCGCGGACCTCCATCGTGTTGATCCACGGGAAGGCGGGCGACGTGCGCAGCCTGAGCGAGCGGTTCTCGCCGGGATGCGGGCCCGAGCCGTCGGGCGGCGGCAGCATGTCGAGGTTGGTGTCGCCCACCTCGTTGCGCTCGACCAGGATATCGGCGCCTTCGAGCAGGACGCGGCCGATCTTGACCTCGCCCAGGAACAGCGACGCCGGGTCGAGGAACAGGGTGAGCTTGCGCACCCGCGCGAGGTCCGGGCGCGAGCCCCAGCTCGCATTGGTGAGGGTGACGCCCTCGGCCACCATGGCAGGCTGGGTGCCGAGCTTGATGGCGAGCGGCACGCGGGCGGCAAGCTCGCGGCCGGTCACCTTGCGCACCTGCTCGGTCATGCGGCTCTGGAAGCGGGACAGATCGCGCGTGCCGACCCAAATGATCCCGGCGACCGCGGCGACGGGCAGGGCCGCCGCGAGAATCCAGGTCAACCGCTTCCAGGGAACGCGCATTACCCGCCGATTCTCGCTCAAACTCCGTCGAACGAGAAGCCGAATGCTTCAACGGTACGGCGGAAGTGAGGCGGCGGCTGTGCATCGATTGCCAGCTCGCCCTTGCCCGACGGGTGCGGCAGCACCAGGCGGCGGGCATGCAGGTGCAGGCGACGCGCATCGGCCACGGCCGACAGCAGGGCCTCCTCGCCGCCGTACTTGCCGTCGCCCAGGATGGGGCAGCCGATCTCCGCGCAGTGCACGCGCAGCTGGTGGGTGCGGCCGGTGCGCGGCCAGAGCGCCAACAGGGCGGCGCGCTTGCCGGCATGGTCGAGCACCCTGAAGTGGGTCAGCGCCTTCTGGCCGTTCTCTTCGTCGACCTGCATCAGTTCCCGATCGCGCGCGCCCGGCCTTTTGGCCAATGGCAGGTCGATCGCCCCTTCCGGCCGCGGTGGCATGCCGACGACGACCGCCCAGTAGAGCTTCTCGGTCTCGCGGTCGCGGAAGGAGTCGCCCAGGCGCCGGGCCGCCAGGCCGGTGCGGGCGATCAGCAGCAGGCCCGACGTGTCCTTGTCCAGGCGGTGGACCAGCCGTGGCCGCTCCTCGTAGCCGAAACGCAGAGCGTCGAGCATGCCGTCGACATGCCTCTCGGTCCCGGTCCCGCCCTGCACCGCCAGGCCCGGCGGCTTGTTCAGCACGATGACGTGGTCGTCCTGGTGGATCACCAAGCCACGGATCTCCTGGGCGTCGCGGTCCGACACGGTCGGGATCTCGCGCGGCTTGGGTGGCGGCGCGGCGGTGACGCCGGGCGGCAGGCGGATGGTCTGGCCGGGCTCGACGCGATCCTTGCCCTCGGCGCGCTTGCCGTCGATGCGGACCTGGCCGGTGCGCAAAAGCTTCTGCAGGGCGCCGTGGCCGAGCTCGGGGAAATGGCGCTGGAACCAGCGGTCGAGCCGCAAGCCAGCCTCGTCGTCGACGACGGCTCTGGTTTGAACGCGGGAGGTCATGCCGTCCGCCCGCCTTCCTCCCCCGTCTTACGGGGGAGGTGGCCCACAGGGCCGGAGGGGGAGAGCCCCAGAGGTGATGTCTGAAAGACAAAGATCATGATCTGAAACGCGCTAACGATCCTGTTGGGGCCTGCCCCCTCCTGGCCTCCCCCGTATGACGGGGGAGGAAGGGGTGTGTAAACAGGGTCCATGGAATCGCTGGCGTTCGACACGCTGACCTTCGACCATCCTGCCGCCTGCCGGCCGGCCAAGCCGACGGCGAGTCTCCATCTGCCCGAGGCCGATCGGCCGGCGCCCTGCATGGTGATCCTGACCTCGAGCGCGGGCGTGCAGCGCCACCGCGAGCATTTTTATGCCCAGGCGCTGAACGAGGCCGGCGTCGCCGCCCTGATCGTCGACAGCTTCACCGGCCGCGGGGTGCGCCGCACCGTCGCGGACCAGTCCCTGGTGTCGGCCGCCCAGATGGAGGGCGATGCCTTCGCAGCGCTGGCCCTGCTGCGCGCCGACCCGCGCATCGATCCCGAGCGGATCGGCATCATGGGCGTCTCCAAGGGCGGCGGTGCGTCCCTCAACGCCGCCATCGCCGTACGCCAGCGCTGGCGCGAGGGCTTCCCGCACCTGTTCGATCTGCATGTCGCGATCTGCCCCGGGGCGACCGCGCAGCACCGCGATCCGACGACCCACGGCAAGCCGATCTTCTTCATGCTGGCGGCGCGCGACGACTACACGCCGGCGCCGCTGGCCGTCGAGTACGCCGAACGCATGCGGGCCGCCGGCAACGGGCGCATCAAGGTCAAGGTCTACGGCAACGCCCATCACGGCTGGGAATCGGTCGGCCCGGTGTTCGACATCAAGGACGCCGAGAACTGGTCGTGCTGCACGAACTTCATAGAAGATGACGGACGCCACTTCGTGGTGGCCGCCGGCCGGGCGATGAGCGAGCCGGAATACCAGGCCTGGGCGCGCCAGCACTGCGTCACCAGGGGCGCCCGCGCAGGCGGCGGCACGCCCGAGCTGAAACGGCGCGCGACCGCGGACTTGCTGGCCTTTTTGCAGCTTCATGGCTTCGCCGCTCAATGGACGAATCGGACGTTTCCTGCTATACACGCTGCGTGAATCGACTTCGCTTTATCGCCGCGTTGCTGGCGTTCCTGATCCCCCTCTCGGGATCCCTTCCCTCCCTTGCCAACGAGACTCTTTGGACCGGATCGAGCGCCGGCCGTGCGCGCGCCGATGCCCTGGTCAAGGCGATTCGCGGTGCGGCCGACCACGGGCTCGATCCCAAGTGGTATGGGCTTGCCGAGGTCGAGAAGGCGGTCGAGGCGGGCACCGATCCCGCCACCGAGACCCTGCTGACCGCGGCCTTCGTCGCCTATGCCAGCGATCTGTCGACGGGGCGCGTGCGCGCCAACCGCATCGACAAGGACATCGACATCATCCAGCGCAAGGTCGAGCGCGCCGACCTCTTGAAGGCGGCGGCCGAGGCCAGTGATTTCGGCGCTTGGCTGGCCGACCTTGCCCCCAAGGGCGACTATCCGGCGCTGCAGAAGGCGCTCGCCGCCTGGCGCGACAAGCAGGGCAAGGCTGCCTTCGCCCAGCTGCCCGACGGCAATCTGCTGAAGCCCGGCATGACCGATCCGCGCGTGCCGATCCTGCGCAATCGGCTTGGCGAGCTCGACCTCGCCGTGCCCGAGCCCGCCGCCGGCGCGGCGCCCGAGCTCTACGACGAGCCGCTGGCCGTCGTCGTCAAATCCTACCAGGAGACCAAGGGGCTCACGGTCGACGGCATCATCGGCGCCAAGACCACGCAGTCGCTCAACACCACGATCGACGAGCGCATCGAGCAGATCATCGCCAACCTCGAGCGGCGGCGCTGGCTGCCGGCCGATCTCGGCAGCCGCTACGTGTTCGTCAATGCCGGCGACTATTCGATGCTGTTCGTCGACGCGGGCAAGGTCGCCTTCCAGAGCCTGGTGATCGTCGGCACGCCCAAGGATCCGACACCCGAGATCCAGTCGACCATGCGCGGCTTCCAGACCAATCCTTACTGGACCGTGCCGCAGTCGATCTCGGGCGAGGAATACCTGCCGATCCTGCGGCGCAATCCCCACGCGCTCCCCGCCGGCTTCAAGATCTTCGAGAACTGGAGCGACGACACCGAGGTCGATCCCGGCTCGATCGACTGGAGCGCGATCCATCCGAAGGCCTTCCCCTACCGCATCCGCCAGGAGCCCGGCGCCGGCAATGCGCTGGGCTACATCTTCTTCCCGTTCGCCAACAAGTACGGGATCTACATGCACGATACGGCCAACCGCTGGCTGTTCACCGAGGGCAGCCGCAACTTCAGCCATGGCTGCATCCGCCTGCAGAACCCGCTCGACTTCGCCGAGAAGGCGTTCAACGGCCGCAACGGCTTCAACAAGGAGCGCGTGCGCCAGGTGATCGATGCCGGCCAGCAGGCGCACTACAGCTTCCCCGAGCCGATCACGCTCTACGTGACGTACCGCACGGTGACGGCCGATGCGGCGGGCGTGCCGACCTTCCGCGACGACGTCTACGGCCGCGACCGCCGCGTCGTGCGGGCGATGGCGAAGCCTTGATGTGAGCGCGGGCCTCTGGCCCGCTCATTGCCGGGAGCGCGCCACTCCAGTGGCGCTCATGGGCTGTGTGACCCACAAAGACGCGCCACTGGAGTGGCGCGCTCCCGGCAAAGATGCCGCGCTCCCTCAGCGCTTCTTGGCGCGCAGCTTCTTCCAGTATTCCAGGCGCTTCAGGATCTCGCGCTCGAAGCCGCGTTCGACCGGCTGGTAGAACTCCTCGCGCGCCATGCCGTCGGGGAAGTAGTTCTGGCCGGAGAAGCCGTCCTCGGCATTGTGGTCGTACTCGTAGCCCTTGGCATAGCCGAGGTCCTTCATGAGCCGGGTCGGCGCATTGAGGATGTGCATGGGCGGCGTCAGCGAGCCGTGCTCCTTGGCAGCCCGCTTGGCGGCACCGAAGGCCGTGTAGCCGGAATTCGATTTGGGCGCGGTGCCGAGATAGATCACCGCCTGGGCGATCGCAAGCTCGCCTTCGGGCGAGCCCAGCCGGTCGTAGGTGTCCCATGCCGCCAAGGTCTGGGTGAGCGCATTGGGATCGGCCATGCCGATATCCTCGACGGCGAAGCGCACCAGCCGGCGGGCGATGTATTTGGGGTCTTCGCCGCCGTCGAGCATGCGCGCGAACCAGTAGAGCGCCGCATCGACGTCCGAGCCGCGCAGCGATTTGTGCAGGGCGCTGATCAGGTTGTAGTGGGCTTCCTGCGCCTTGTCGTAGAGCGGCGCGCGCTTCTGCAGCAACGTCGCCAGACGCGCCGGCGGCACCGGCCCCTTCTCCTTGAGCCCGGCAAGCTGCTCGGCCAGCGTGATCAGGTAGCGGCCATCGCCGTCGGCCATGGCGAACACCGCCTGCCGGCCCTGCTCGTCGATCGGCAGCTTCCTGCCCAGTGCGGTCTCGGCGCGCTCCAGCAACTGGCCGAGCGCGGCATCGTCGAGCCGCTTCAGCACCAGCACCTGACAACGCGACAGGAGCGCGGCGTTGAGCTCGAACGACGGGTTCTCGGTCGTGGCCCCCACCAGGGTCACCGTGCCGTCCTCGACGTAAGGCAGGAAGCCGTCCTGCTGGGCGCGGTTGAAGCGATGGATCTCGTCGACGAACAGGAGCGTGCCCTTGCCGTCGCGGCGGCGCTGGCGCGCGGCCTCGAAGATCCGACGCAGGTCGGCGACGCCGGAGAACACCGCCGACAGGGGCTCGAAATGCAGGTCGGTCTGCTCGGCCAGCAGGCGCGCGATCGTCGTCTTGCCGCAACCCGGCGGTCCCCAAAGGATCGCCGAGCTGAGCTTGCGCGCCGCCAGCATTCGGCCAAGCGGGCCCTCAGGGCCCAGAAGATGCTCCTGCCCTAAAATATCGCCCAGCGTCTTGGGCCGCAGGCGTTCGGCGAGCGGGGTCGGGGCGAGCGAGGCGAAGAGCTCGGCCGGCACGGTCAGCGGAACTGGACGGTGTTGACCATGCCCTCGCGGCTGATGGTGACGCTCGAGACGCCGCCGGTGACCTTCTTCTTGAGATCGGCGACGTTCTTCACGTCCTGGCCGTTGACCGCGACGATCATGTCGCCCTGCCGCACGAAGCGGCCGGCATAGGCACCGGGCTTGACCTCGATGACGATGACGCCAGGGCGGTATTCGACCAGGCCGAGCTCGTCGGCGACGGCGGGCGACATGTTGACGACGCCGGCGCCGGAGAGCGGCTGACGGCCTTCCAGCAGCGAACGATCGCGCGGCGGATCCTCGGGCGGCGCCGCGAGCTTGAGGTCGACCACCACTTCCTTGCCACCGCGGATGACCCTCACCGGCACGACGGTGTCGACAGTGAGCGTGGCCAGCCGGAAGCGCAGGCTCGCCTCGTCGTCGATCGGCAGGTCGCGGATCGCCACGATGACGTCGTTGCGCTTCAGACCGGCCTTATAGCCGGGGCCGCTCGGATGGACTTCCTTGACCACGAGGCCGGCCGGCCGCGCCAGGCCGAAGCCTGAAGCGAGATCGGGCGTGACGCGCTGCATGTTGATGCCGAGCCAGGGCCGCACGATCTTGCCGCCTGCCTCGCCCAGCGACACCATGCGGTTCACGATGTTGGACGGCGTGGCAAAGCCGATGCCGACCGAGCCGCCGGTCTGCGAGTAGATCGCGGTGTTGATGCCGATCAGGCGGCCGTCGAGGCTGACCAGCGCGCCGCCGGAATTGCCCGGGTTGATGGCGGCATCGGTCTGGATGAAGAAGTTGGAATCGTTGACGCCGCCCGCCGAGCGCGCCACCGCCGAGATGATGCCGCTGGTGACGGTCTGGTTGAGGCCGAAGGGATTGCCGATCGCCAGCACGATGTCGCCGACCTCGACCGAATCGGAATCGCGCATCTCCAGGAACGGGAACTTCTCGCCGCTGGTGTCGATGCGCAGCAGGGCGAGGTCGTAGCGTTCGTCCTGGGTGAGGAGCTTGGCCTCGAGCTCGCGGCGATCCGCCAGCACGACGCGGATCTCCTCGGCGCCCTTCACGACGTGGGCATTGGTCACGATCAGGCCGTCGGGCCGCACGATCACGCCCGAGCCCAGCGAGTTCTGCACCCGCTCGCCGGCCTGCGGCGGCAGCGGCATGCCGGGGAACGGGAACGGCAGGCGGCGCTGCACGCGGGCCGTCGTGGTCGTGTAGATGTTGACCACCGCCGGCGACACGCGCTTGACCAGCGGGGCGTAGGAATAGGCAAGCTCGCTGCGATCGGTCGGCAAGGCCTGCGCCAGGACTGCCGGACCGGCCGCCATTGCCCCCACCATCGTCAACGTCGCTATCAGGATCGCCCGCCGGATCATTCGTCCTCCAGTGTTGGGCCGGATTTGCGGTCACTCTTATGTCAAATCAAGGGCCGAATCACCTGTGCTGGCACAGCCATTGCAGCGCCTGGCGCGCAAACAGGAGCGCCCAATGGATTTCACCCGCCGTACCGTCCTTGCCGCCTCGATGGCAACGCTTGGATCGGCCCTGGCCGCCCCCGCCGTCAAGGCGAGCCCGGGCTGGCCGACCAAGCAGCCGATCAAGCTTATAGCCACCTTCCCGCCCGGCGGTACGGCCGACACGATTTCCCGCATCCTGGCGCCCAAGCTCAGCGCCGGGCTCGGCACCCAGGTGGTGGTCGAGAACAAGCCCGGCGCCGGCGGCACGATCGGCTCGGACCTCGCCGCCAAAGCCGCTCCCGACGGCTACACCCTGGTGATCTCCCATGCCTCTCCGCTGGGCATCGCGCCCGGCATCTATCCAAAGCTGCCATACAACGTGGTCACCGACTTCACCCACGTCACGCTGATCGGCCATACGCCCAACGTCCTGATCGTGCCGGCCGATTCGCCCTACAAGACGCTTGGCGACTACATCGCCGACGCCAAGGCCAAGCCCGACCAGATCGCCTTCGGCAGCTCGGGCATCGGCTCGAACACCCATCTGATGGGCGAGCTGCTGTCGAGCGAGGCCGGCATCAAGCTGAAGCACGTGCCCTATCGCGGCTCGGCGCCGTCGCTGCAGGACATGCTGGCCGGCGCCATCCCCTCGATGTTCGATCCCATCACCACCAACGTGCCGCACATCAACTCGGGCAAGGTGAAGCTGCTGGCGGTGAGCTCGGAGACGCGCATCGACATGTATCCCAACGCGCCGACCTTCGCCGAGCAGGGCTTCGCCAAGCTCACGACCTCGACCTGGGTCGGCGTCTCGGGCCCCAAGGGCATGGCGCCCGAGGTCACCGCGCGGCTCTACGAGGAGCTGCAGAAGGCCTACAAGGCGCCCGAGGTCGTCGAGCGCTTCAAGGACGTCGTGCTGCTGCCCGGCGACAAGCCGGTGACGCCTGCCGAGTACACCAAGTTCGTCGGCGACTTCGCGACGCTGTGGGCGGGCGTCAGCAAGGCGGCGGGAATCCAGCTCGAGCTCGGCTGATTGGGAGCGCGGGCCTCCGGCCCGCTCGTGAGTGCGGGTCAGAGGCCCGCGCTCCCAGCTAACCGCAGCGCGAATAGCCGCAGTTCAGGCAGACGTCGCATCCCTCCTGGTGCGTCAGCGCAGCGGCGCCGCAGTTCGGGCACTGGCCGAGCGCGGCAGCGACCGGTCCGTCGCCAGACCCGTCACTCGCCGGCTCGCGCGCGCCGGCGGCGAGCCGCAGGCGCTGTTCCGCGGCCTCGGTGATGCGCGGCTGGTCGGCCGGCGTCAAAAAGCCGATCTCGACCAGGTGACGCTCGATCACGCCGCCGATCGCAGCCAGCAGCGAGGGCACGTAGCGGCCCTCCATCCACTGCCCGCCGCGCGGGTCGAACACCGCCTTCAGCTCCTCGACCACGAACGACACGTCGCCGCCGCGGCGGAACACCGCCGAGATCATGCGGGTCAACGCCACGGTCCAGGCGTAGTGCTCCATGTTCTTGGAGTTGATGAAGATCTCGAACGGCCGGCGGCGGCCGTCCTGCATGACGTCGTTGATGGTGATGTAGATCGCGTGGTCGCTGCCCGGCCATTTGATCTTGTAGGTGCGGCCCGGCAGCTCCTCCGGCCGGTCGAGCGGCTGAGCGATGTAAACGACGCCACTCTCGCGTGCCGCGGGAACCAGCGACACGGCCTTCGACTCAACCGGCTTCACCTCGAGCACTGCACCGGTCACGTCGTTGGGTCGGTAGGTCGTGCAGCCCTTGCAGCCCGTCGCATAGGCCTCCTCATAGATGCCCTTGAAGGCTTCGAAGGAGATGTCGCGCGGCAGGTTGATGGTCTTGGAGATCGAGCTGTCGACGTAGTCCTGCGCGGCGGCCTGCATCGCCAGGTGATCGGCCGGGGTGAGCGTCTGGGCATCGACGAAGATGTCGGCCGGCGGCGGTTCGTTGCCCTTGAGCGAGCGCCACACGTGCACGGCATGGTCCTCGACACTCTCCTCACGCTTGCTGCCGTCGGGCTGCAGCACGTGGCGCACGAAGGAGAAGGCGAAGACCGGCTCGATGCCGGAGGAGACGTTGTCGGCCAAGAGCGAGATCGTGCCGGTGGGCGCGATCGAGTTCAGCAGCGCATTGCGGATCCCGTAACGACCGATCGCCGAACGCACGTCGTCGGGCAACGCCTTCACCGTCTCGCCGGCGAGATAACGCGCGCGGTCATAGAGCGGGAAGCTTGCCCTTCTCCGCTGCGATGTCCGCCGAAGCGAGATAGGACAGCCGCTGCACGGCGCCCAGCCACTCCCGGGTGAGCTTCACGGCCTCGTGCGAGCCGTAGCGCACGCCGCAAAGGATCAGCGCATCGGCCAGACCGGTGACGCCGAGCCCGATGCGACGCTTGGCTTTAGCTTCGCGCTCCTGCTGCGGCAGCGGGAAGCGCGAGACATCGACCACGTTGTCGAGCATGCGCACGGCCAGCGGCACCAGCCGCTCGAGCGCCTCATCGTCGAGCCGCGCGCGCGGCGTGAACGGGTCTTTGATCAGAGCGCCAAGATTGATCGAGCCCAGCAGGCACGCGCCATACGGCGGCAACGGCTGCTCACCACACGGGTTCGTCGCCTGGATGCTCTCGCAATAGTGCAGGTTGTTCCGCCGGTTCACGCGATCGATGAAGATCACGCCGGGCTCGGCGACCTCGTAGGTGGCGCGCATGATGCGCTCCCACAGGGCGCGCGCCTTCAGCGTGCGGAAAACCTTGCCGCCGAACACGAGGTCCCAGTCGGCATCTTCCTTGACCGCCTTCATGAAGGCGTCGGTAACCAGCACCGAGACGTTGAACATGCGCAGTCGCTTGGGATCGCGCTTGGCGTCGACGAAGTCCTCGATGTCGGGATGATCGCAGCGCAGCGTCGCCATCATGGCGCCGCGGCGGCTGCCCGCGCTCATGATGGTGCGGCACATCGAATCCCAGACATCCATGAACGAGAGCGGGCCCGAGGCGTCGGCGCCGACGCCCTTCACCGGCGCGCCGCGCGGGCGCAGCGTCGAGAAATCGTGCCCGATGCCGCCGCCCTGCTGCATGGTGAGTGCCGCTTCGCGCAGGTTCTCGAAGATGCCCGACATGTCGTCGGGGATCGCGCCCATGACGAAGCAATTGAACAGCGTGACGCTGCGGCCGGTGCCGGCACCGGCGATCACGCGGCCGGCCGGCAGGAACTTGAAGTCCTGCAGCGCTTCGTGGAAGCGCCCGGCCCACAGCTCGGGATCGCGCTCCGGTACGGCCAAGGCACGCGCGACCCGCCACCAGGTCGCGTCCAGATCGGCGTCCGCGACCCCCGAGGCATCGCGAAAGCGGTATTTCATGTCCCAGATGCGCTGGGAGACCGGAGCCCAATCCATCGTTCACAGCCCAGTTAGCGACGTTCTCGGACTTTCCGGTATTTCCGGTATTTCCGCCCGACAGTCTGGTGGTAAGCCCGCCCCTCGGCCCCTAGGTCTTGGGGTACATAGTCACCTGACTTGGGCTGTCGCTGCCGCAATACCAAGGCCGCGCCACCCCAAAACGGCCGATAACTATATCGGAACATACAGAGAACTGAAAGCTAATTCGGTCGCCCTACGACAGGCGCTTGGCGTCCGCCACCAGCTTTTGGGTGGTTCCCTCGATGCGCTCGCGCAGGGTTGCCATGAAGGTCTCGCGGTCCAGGCCTGGTGAAATCGGCGGCAGGACCTCGACCTCGATGGTGCCCGGCCACTTGATGAACTTGCGGCGCCCCCAGAACACGCCCGAATTCAGCGCCACCGGCACGACCGGCACGCCGAGCCGGCGATAGAGAGCCGCGGTGCCGGCGTGATAAGGCAGCGACGCGCCGACCGGCGTGCGCGTGCCTTCCGGATAGATCAGGATCGAGCGGCCTTCGGCCACCGTCGCCTTGGCCTGGCGCAACAGGCTGCGCAGAGCCTTCGGCCCATCGCCTCGCTCGACCGCGATGTTGCCGGCGCGCGCCATCGCCCAGCCAACGACGGGGATGTACAGCAGCTCGCGCTTCAGCACCGTCGCGGCGTTGGGGAACAGGCGATGGAAGGCGAGCGTCTCCCACGACGATTGATGCTTGCAGGCGAGGATGACCGGACCAGCCGGCCTGTTCTCCAGGCCATTCACGCGATGGGTGATGCGGCAGGTGATCTTGACCCACCACAGGCAGAAATCGATCCAGACGTTGGCCCAGGCGATGTTGGCTGCCCGCGGCAGCAGCAGAATCGGCATGCCCACGATGGCAATGATCGTCGAGCCGACATACCAGCCGACGTTGAAGAAGAGCGAACGCAGCCGGAGCCCGAGCATTGTAAGCCCACTTTTAGTGGCCTACTGTCCCGCCGCAAGCACCCCTAGTGCGGAATTCCACGCCAAGCCATGCAGGTCACCTGTCCCAATTGCGGCGCGCGCTACGCTGTCGATCCGCTGGCGATTGGCCCGACCGGACGCACCGTGCAATGCGTCCGCTGCAGCCATCGCTGGCGTGAGCGGCCGATCGCACCCGCTGCAGTGGTGCCGCCGCCGCGCCCCATCCCGGACTTCGTGATCAGGCCGCCGACCTACAATTCCGGCCTGCCCGCCCTCACAACGCCTCCCGCCAAGAGCCATTGGGGCCTCTGGCTGTCGATTGCCGCGGCGGCCGCTGTCGTGCTGGCCCTCGCCGCCTACGCCTTCCGCGGCGAGATCCTGGCTGCCCTGCCGGCCGAATGGCGCGACTTTCTTCATATCGACGCCTTACGTGAGCTTTTCAGGCAATAATGGCGTCGTCCCAACTGTCGACAAGCGAGCGCTCCATGCCCGGCCGTCCCACCGTCACCGTCCGTTTCTCCGCCGCCGAGATCGCCGCGCGCGTCGATGTCATGGCGGGCGAACTCGCCGGCAAGCTGCCGGCCGACACGCTGGTCGTCTCGGTCCTGAAAGGCAGCTTCGTGTTCGCCGCCGACCTGATCCGCGCGCTCAGCCGTGCCGGCGCCGACTGGTCGATGGATTTCCTCACCCTCTCCAGCTACGGCACCAAGACCGAGACCAGCGGGCGCGTGAAGGTGGTGCGCGACATCGTCGACGACGTCCGCCAGCGCGAGGTGCTGCTGGTCGACGACATCCTGGAATCGGGCCTGACGCTCAGCTTTGCCAAGAAGCTCCTGCTCGAGCGCGGCGCCAAGCATGTCTCGATCTGCACCCTGCTCGACAAGCCGGGCAAGCGGCTCACCCAGCTCGAAGCCGATTTCGTGGGCTTCCAGTGCGGCGACGAGTTCTTGGTCGGCTACGGGCTCGACTGGGCGCACCGCTTCCGCGGGCTGCCATACATCGGGGTGGTGGAGAAGACGACGGCGTAGAAGCCGTTGTCAGGCCGCGATGCGTAGCGGCTTGGCGCGCTTGATACGCTCTTGTTCTCGCGGACTGTGCATCGCCTGCCACAAGTCGCTGCGTCGCTGCACGTTCAGCCAAAATTCAGGGCTGTTCCCGAACACCCGCGCAAGAATGAGGGCCGTCGCCGCCGTTACATTCCGGCGGTCATTGCAAAGCTCGTTCACATGTTTGCGCTGAACGCCCATCGCCTCGGCCAGCGCAGCCTGGGTAAGGCCCAGAGGCTGCATGAACTCCTCGATCAGGATTTCACCGACCGTAGCCGGCTTGCGCTTTGTCATCAGCATCGTCGCCTCGCTCACCTATAGCTGTGGTCGTCGAGATAGATTTCCGAAGCCTCACGCTGGCGACTATCCCATCGAAAGATCAGCCGCCATTGCCTGTTGACGCGGATCGAATGAAAGCCTGCCAGATTGCCGCGCAGCTTTTCGAAGTGGTTGCTGGGTGAAACGCGCAGATCCTGATCGGTCGTCGCATCGTCGACCATTTGGAGCTTCCGAAAGAGACGCTCCTCGAGATCGGACGGAATATTTCGCGACCGTATGATCCTCGACGAAGAAGGCACGCAGCCAGTCATCTCGAAAACTTGCAATCAAGCGAACAGTCTCGCCATGTATACCTATGTACCACTCTATGGTACATTTCTACAAGCACGCGATGCAATCGGGCTATTGCCCGCCGCAGGAGAGGTCTGCCCTCCTGGCAGTTCAACTGAGCCTCAAGGTCCTTGATCCGCTGATCGGTCAGTCGCGTCAAGCATATGGCGACGATCATCGAGTGGATGGAGCCGCCGACGGTGCCGATGGTCTCGAACTCGCACTCCTGATCACGAAAGCGCAGCCACGACTGCTGCGCCGCTAGGAGCTTCGGTTTGCCAGCATCGGAGATCCTGGCACGCAACTTGTTGTAGACCACGTTCAATTGAGCGTCCGACCTCTGGAGCGCGCTGCCGGCCTGCGCGTTCATCTCCATCTGGCTTTGAGCCACTGCCGTCCCGCCGCCGATCGCCGCGAACGCGCCGGCAACCGCAAGCACACGGCGCATCGATCAGTACGTCTTCAGCAGACGGTCGATGTAGTCGAGCTCGTCCTTGGGCCGCTGCTCGCCGGCGCGGCGGCGCAGCTCGTCGAGGATCTCGCGGCTGCGCTGGCGCTCGAGCTCGAGCGGCACCTTGTCGACGCCGGTGTCGACTGCGTCGCCGTAGTTGCCGTCGGAGCGGCCGAGAGGATCGCGATCCTCGCTGCGGCGCTCGCGCTCCTCGATCTCGGCGATGTCCTGGTTGTTGCCGGGGCCGCGCTGGCGCATCTGCTCGGCCATGTCGGTCATGCCCTGCTGCAGGTTGTCGAGCGCCCGGCGCTGGGAGCGCGAGGCCTCGCGCGGATCGCCGCGGCGCAGCGCATCCTCGGCCTCGCGCATCTGGCGCTCGGCCCGGCCCAGCGATTCCGGCATGCCCATGCCGTTCTCGTCGAGCTTGTTCATGAAGTCGCCGAGCTGACGACGCAGGCCTTCCTGCTGGCCACGCTGCTGCTCGCCCCACTGGCCATCGCCGGGCTGCTGGCCCTGGCCGCTGCTGGCCTTGCTGGCCCTGTTGGCCTTGCTGACCCTGCTGCCCTTGCTGACCCTGCTGGCCCTGTTGTCCCTGCTGGCGCTGGCCCTGCTGGCCTTGGCGACCCTGCTGCTGACGGCCCTCGCGCTCGCTTTCGCCCAAAAGCTGGTTCTGGCGGCGCGACAGGCGGTCGAGCTGGTTCATCATCTCGCGGCCCTGCTGATTGCCCTGGCCCTGCTGGCCGCGCTGGCCCTGCTGACGCTGCTGGCCGGGCTGGGCCATCATCGGGGTGGCGTTCTCCATCATCTTGCGCAGCTCTTCCAAGAGGCGCTTGGCTTCCTCGCGCTGGCCGTTCTTGGCCATCTCGCGGATCTTATCGAGCATCTTCTGCAGGTCGTCGCCGGTGATGGTGTTGTTGGGATCCATCTTCTCCGCCTGCTCCTGCATGCGGCGGCGCTCTTCCGGATCCTGCATCTTCTCAGCCAGCTCCTTCTGCCACTTCGCCATGGCGTCGTAGAGCTGCTGGATCAGGCGCTCGATCTCCTCGTCGCCGGCGTTGCGCTGCATGGCGTCACGCAGCTCCTGGCGCGCCTGCTCGAGCGCGCGCTCGGCGTCGGTCTGCGAGCCGTTCTCCAGGCGCATCGCGAGATCCCACAGGAGCTTCTGCGTGTCGGTGATGCTGGCCTTGTCGCCGTTCGTCGCCAGCCGTGCCGCGCCGATGCGCAGGCCGAGCTGGACCACGGCGTCGTTGCGATAGCTCTCGGGCTTGACCTGGATCAAGCGCATGCCGTCGGCGACGTCGAGCCGGAAGGCCTTGGGATCGCGTGTCAGCGCCTTGCGCAGCACGATCAGCGCGCGCGCCGTCGGATCGTTGAACACCCGCTCGGGCAGCAGGAAGGTCTCGACCGCGCTGCGACCCTTCTGGCCGAGCGCATCGGTGGCGAACAGCATCACCGTGACCTTGAGCCCGGCCCAGGGATGGCTGGTGAGGTCGCGCACGAAGGTGTCGGCGACCTTCTTGGTGTTGCCCGCGACCGGCAGGTCGAGGCGGATGACCTCGGGCTCCTCGTCGTCGCTCAGCATGTCGGCGCCAAGCACCGAGCCATGCAGGCGGACCTGGAGCTGCACGCCGGTCACGCCGAAATCGTCACCGGCGATGTACTCGATCTTGGTCGACCACTTGTCGACGCCGATCGGCCGAGCGAACTCGATGGTCGGCGCCAGATCGGGAATGACATGCAGCTTCCAGCGCGCCTGCTCGTCGCCGCGCGCCTGCAGGACGATCTGCTTGCCTTCGGTGATGACCTGCTCGACCTGATACTTGCCCTTGCCGACGGTGGCGAACTCGGTGCCGTTGCCGTCGATCTTGAGCTGCGGCGGCTTGCGACCGCGCACGTCGTCGACGAAGCCGGCGAGCTTGCTGCCGACGGGCACGCGCAGAAGCTTGTCCTTGTCGGCCATGTCCAGATAGATCGGCGGCTTGCCGGTATAGGCTGGGGGCGCGATCCACAGATTGGCGACGACCGGCGGCGGCGGCGGGAAGGCCGGCGTGAAGGCTGCAGCCATGCGATCGCTGCGCCAGCCGCCGGCGACGGCGATGGCCACGATCAGCGCGAGCAGCGGCACGAAGCGCAGCGCCCAGGTGTCGAGCACGGCGAGGCCGGGATGGGCCGGCCTGTTGCTGAGGCCGGCCAGGCGCTCGGCCTCGCGGCGGCGATGGGCCTCCCACAGGGCCGACGACATCGGATCGGCGGACCCAGCCGCCAAGCTGTCCTGCACCGCCACCAGCGGCCGGTGCGGCACGCCACTGTCACGCTCCAGGCGACGGATGGCCGCTTCCTGCGCGGGCAGCGCGAAATCACGCAGCCGCCACCAAGCCAGCCCGATCAGGGCCAGCGCGAGAGCAGCCAGAATGCCCGTATGGACCCAAGGGTCGAGGCCGGCGAACAGGTCTAGATGGGCAGCGGCAATGAACAGCGCCATGAACGACAGGACCGGCACCAGCCGCGGCCACAGCCCTTCCCAAGCCAGCGCCAACCACGCCAAGCCGATCTTGCGGCTGAGACCGGGGGCCCGGAAGGTGGTGGTCTGGCTGGCGTCCATCGCCGTCCTTTCGCTTACGCTTAAGACTTTACCGGCTCTTGCCAGGGCGGGAACCGCTCGGCGGAGAGCAACTCGTCGATCGAAGGCCTTGGCCGGGTGACCGCAAATCGCGTGCCATCGACCATGACTTCCGGCGCCAGGGGCCGGGAATTATAGGTCGAGGCCATGACGGCCCCATAGGCGCCGGCCGAGCGTATCATGATCAAGTCTCCGGCAGCCAGCGGCGCCATATCACGGTCTTGTGCCAGATAGTCCCCCGATTCGCAGATCGGCCCGACAATGTCACAGCGGATCGTGGCGGCTTGGGGGCGTTCACGCACCGGTAGGATATCGTGCCACGCCTCATAAAGAGTGGGCCGGATCAGGTCGTTCATGGCCGCGTCGGCAATGACGAAAGTCTTTGCAGCACCGGGCTTCACGAGGATTACCTCGCTCACGAGCACGCCCGCTTCGCCGACCAGCCGACGCCCGGGCTCGAAGGTCAACGCACAACCCAGCCCTGCAGTTTCACGGGCGACCAGGGCCAGGAAGTCGGAGATCGCCGGCGGCTTCTCCTGGGCATAAACGATCCCCAGGCCGCCGCCGATGTCGAAGCGGTCGATGCGATGGCCGTCGGCCCGAAGCTGCCCGATCAGCTCGCGCACCCGCACGATGGCATCGCGATAGGGGTCGAGCGAGGTGAGCTGCGAGCCGATGTGCATGGCCACGCCGACCACATTGAGGTTGGGCAGGCGGGCGGCCAATGCGTAGGCCTCGCGGGCAAGGTCGATGTCGATGCCGAACTTGTTCTCCTTGCGGCCGGTCGTGATCTTGGCGTGGGTCTTGGCGTCGACGTCGGGATTGACGCGAATGGTGATGTCAGCCTTGACGCCGAGCTGGCCGGCCACGGCGTTCAGCGTCTCGAGCTCGGACGAGCTCTCGACATTGATCTGGCCGACGCCCGCTTCGAGCGCTGCCATCAGCTCGGAGGCCTTCTTGCCGACACCGGAATAGATGATGCGCTTGGGCGACACGCCCGCCGCCAGCGCGCGGCGCATCTCGCCCATCGACACAATGTCGGACCCCGCTCCCAGCTCGCTGAACAGGCGGACCACCGCCAGGCTCGAGTTGGCCTTCATGGCGTAGCAGACCTCGGCGTTCATGCCCTTGATGCCGTCGGCGAATTCCTTCCACGCCGCGCGCAGGGCGCCGGCCGAGTAGCAGTAGAACGGCGTGCCGACCTGGGCCGCGATGGCGGCGAGCGCCACGCCTTCGGCGTGCATCTCGCCGTTCTTGTAAGTGAAGAAGCTCATGGCACTCACAATTCCTTAGCGCGTCATGCTCCTCTCCCCCGCTTGGGGGAGAGGTTGGGTGAGGGGGAAAGTCCCGTCCTGTGTCACCCCCTCACCTAGCCTCTCCCCCAAGAGGGAGAGGAACATGAGAGAAGAAGTGCAGCTCGGCATCGTTACTTCCGCCCGAGGAAACGGCGCCGAGCCTCGGCCACGGCGCGCACGACGTTGGCGGGCGCGGTGCCGCCCAGGCTCTTGCGCGCATTGACCGACGCCTCGACCGTCAACACGCGATAGACGCCGCGATCGATTTTGGGCTCGACCGCCTGCATCTCGGCCAAGGTGAGCTTGTCGAGATCGACGCCCTTGTCGGCGGCGATGCCGACCAGCCGGCCGGTGACGTGATGGGCCTGGCGGAACGGCAGGCCGACCTTGCGCACCAGCCAGTCGGCGAGATCGGTCGCCACCGAATAGTCGGCCGAGGCGACGGCGCGCATGCGCTCTGGGTTGGCCTTGAGGTCGCGCACCATGCCGGCCATCGCCGCGATTCCGAGCTCCAGCGAGTCGGCGGCGTCGAACAGCGGCTCCTTGTCCTCCTGCATGTCCTTGCCGTAGGTGAGCGGCAGGCCCTTGAGGATGGTGCACAGCGCCACGAAGGCGCCGACGATGCGACCGACCTTGGCGCGCGTCAGTTCGGCGGCATCGGGATTGCGCTTCTGCGGCATGATCGAGCTGCCGGTGGTGAAGGCGTCGGACAGGGCGATGAAGCGGAACGGTGCGGAGCACCAGATCACGATCTCCTCCGACAGGCGCGACAGGTGCACCGCCGTGAGCGAGGCCGCGGCGATGAACTCCACGACATAGTCGCGGTCGGACACCGCATCGAGCGAATTGGCCATCGGCCGCTCGAAGCCCAGCGCCTTGGCCGTCTTGCGCGGATCGATGGGATGCGGCGAACCGGCGAGTGCTGCCGCCCCCAGCGGCGATTCGTTCAGCCGCGCGCGGCAATCGGTGAGGCGGCTGCGGTCGCGGCCGAACATCTCGACATAGGCCATCAGGTGATGGCCGAAGGTGATGGGCTGCGCCGTCTGCAGATGGGTGAAGCCCGGCATGATGGTCGCGGCATATTCGTCGGCACGATCGATCAGCGCGGCCTGCAGGTCGGCGAGCATCGGCTCCAGGCGATCGATCGTGTCGCGCACCCACAGCCGGACATCGAGCGCAATCTGGTCGTTGCGCGAGCGCGCCGTATGCAGGCGCCCGCCGGCCGGGCCGATAAGATCGGTCAGCCGGCCCTCGACGTTGAAATGGATGTCCTCGAGCTTGGTCGAGAACTTGAAGCGGCCGGACTCGATCTCCTCGCGCACCTTGGCCAGCCCGCGCTTGATGGCGCGGCCGTCCTTGGCCGAGAGGATGCCCTGGGCGACCAGCATGTCGCAGTGGGCCACTGAGCCCGCGATGTCCTGCGCGTAGAGGCGGCGGTCGAACCCGATGGAGGCGTTGATCTTCTCCATGATTTCAGCCGGGCCGAGCTTGTAGCGGCCTCCCCACATCGTGTTGGAGCGACGCTTCGGCGCTCGCGCTGTCGTGTTCTTCCGTGCCATGAATATGAGCCAGTAGTCCTGTTAGGAACGCGGCTTATGGCATATCCCGTTCGAGATTTCCTCCCCGGTCGCCGGCTCGTCATGGCCGGTGCGGCGGCAACATTCATTAGCGCAGCAACGGCCCGGGCCGAGATTTCCTCAGGCCTGATCAAGGGCGCGATGAAGCGCTTCAAGCTCACCACGCCGCCCAAGCCCGTGCCCGACCTCGAATTCCTCGACGTCAACGACCAGCCGATACGCTTGTCCGAACTCAACGGCCAGGCGCGCTTGATCAACCTGTGGGCGACCTGGTGCGCCCCCTGCGTCAAGGAGATGCCAAGCCTCGACCGGCTGCAGGCCGAGATGCCGCGTGACAGGTTTCTGGTGATTCCGATTTCGCTCGACGGCCCATCCAGGCCCAAGGTGGTGCCGTTCTACAAAGAGCAGAACCTGCTCAGTCTCCGCATCTATTACGACAAGGGCCGCAAGGCGATGTCGGTGCTGGGCGTGACGCTGCTGCCGACCTCGATCCTGATCGATCCAGCCGGCCGCGAGCTCGGCCGCCTCGAGGGCGACGCCGACTGGGACTCGCCGGAGGGCATTGCCCTCATGAGGTCCGCCCTTTGACCGGCCCTCTCGTCGTTATCACAGGAGCCAGCTGCGGGATCGGCCTCGCGCTGGGCGCGGGCCTTCGCCAAGGAAGGCAACGTACTGCTGCTGATCGCCCGGCACATGAAGCCGATCGACGGGCTGCCGGCAGAGCGCACGGCTTATGCGCGAGGCCGACGTCGCCGACTATGGCGCGATCGAGCGCGCCATCCGCAATGCCGAGGCGACGTTCGGCAAGACCGCCTGCCTGATCAACAATGCCGGCATGGCCGATGCGCGAGCCTTCACCGAGGTCGAGCCGGCGGCCTTCTCCCACGAGATCGACGTCAACCTAAAGGGCACGCTCACCGCCACCAAGGTCGTGATCGGCGACATGACCGCCGCCGGGTCCGGCACCATCATCAACATCAGCTCGGTCAGCGACCGCAAGACCAGCCCGGTGGCCGTGGGCTACACCGCGTCCAAGTACGCCGTGCGAGCCACGTCCGAATCGTTGCGCGAAGCGGTCGGCATGCAGGGAGTGCGCGTGATCAACGTGGCACCGGCCTACATCAGGACCAACATCCACCAGGGCATGGGCATCAACTTCGAGGAATACTGTCGCCTCCTCGGCAATCCCGACTTCCTCTCGGCCGAGGAGCTGGCGGAGGTCGTGCTGTACTGCTGGAAGCTGCCGCCGTCGATCTGCATCCGCGACATCGTGGTAGCGCCGACCCGTTCGGGGTTCTGACGGCTCACTTCGGGCCCGCGGTTGGGACCGGCGTGCTTAACATTTAATACTTTTGACGTACTCTCGGGACGCGATATCGTCTCGTTGGAGGTCGCAAAATGGCGGAAATCGAACGATTGAGCGTAGCTTTGCCAGCACCGATGGCGAGTTCCGTTCGCCAAGCTGTAGCAGACGGCGAATATGCCTCGACGAGCGAGGTCATTCGCGACGCCCTTCGCCTGTGGCAAGCGCGCCGGCACCTACTCGAACGTGACGCCGCCGTGCTCCGCAGCCGCTGGGAGGAAGGCAAGGCGAGCGGTCGCGCTGGCCGCTTCGACGTCAAGCGCATGCTCGCAGAGGAGCACGCGACCTTCAAAGGTGCCAAACGTCGGCGTGGCTGAACTTTTCGTCTCCCGCCGGGCAGAAGCAGACCTGCGCAGCGTCTGGCGATACATCGCGTCCGACAACCCTGCCGCGGCCGACCGCGTTCTTCTGCGCATAGACAAGAGAATGCAGATCTTGCGGCGTTTCCCCGAGATCGGCGCCCTGCGCAACGACATCCGCCGCGGCATGCGCATGCTGGTCGAAGGCAGCTATCTCCTTTTGTACGAGTACGATTCGAAGAAAGACGAAGTCGAGCTCATGGCCGTCGTCGATGGACGACGAGAGCTAAGCGGCCTCTTCTGACCGCTACGGAAACTGCGGGTCGCCGTAGGGGTAGAACTTCTTCAGGTCGACATTCTGATAGGGCAGCCCCTCGAGCCGCACCGTACCGAGGAACGGCTCGACCGGCTCGACCAGCAGGATCGTCTTGGCGAAGCCGCTGTCGTCGAAGCCGCGGCGGAAGTGCACCCGTGACTTGATGGCGAACGCCTTGAAGGCCGACACGTCGAGGCCGAGCGCGCTCAACGCCCCAGGCTCCATCACCTGCACGAGATAGCGGCTCAGCACCAGGACGTTACCGCGGCCGAACTTCACCACCACCCAGAGCTGGCCATAGCCTTCGACCGCGTTCAGCACCGTGCCCTGGACACGCACCGGCGCGCCGGCGGACTCGTCGACCAGGCCGCCCACCTCCATGTCGAACGGATCGCCGGCCTTGACGCCTTTGGCCTTGAGCGCGTCGATCGCCTTGGCATCGGCCACGGTGGCGATCAGCACGTCCGACAAGTCCTGCTCGATGATCTCCTTCAGGATCCAGGTGGCCGAGCCCGAGCGGTCGCTGTGGTCGGCCAGCACCACCGGCGTCGCGCCACTCGCCATGACCTGCCTGGCGAGCTTCACGCCTTCGGGGATCGTGTGCACCTTGGTCGAGCCGAGCAGCGCCTTGCGTTGCCGCCAGGCCGCCGCCGCCATGTCGTCGGCGACGCGCCGCGCCAGGCCATGATCGCCGTTGGTCATGACTTGGAAGGTCATGCCGACGTCCGGAACGTCGGCGAAGGGGAAGCCGAAGAAGAAGTTCACATAGAGGTCGGGCTCGCGCGCCTCCCAGGTCAGCGCGCGCTGCACCAGGTCCATCCACGGCGAGGCTCCCGTCCATTGCAGCACGGTCGGCGAGATGATCGGCACGCGCTGCGTGACGGTGGCGGGCTTGTAGTCGCTGCGGATCGCGCGCACCAGCATGCGCGCCGCGCGCTCGCCCTGCAGGTGGCTGTCGTAGTGCGGGAAGTATTTCACGGTGAAGGCCATGTCGGCCTGGCGCAGGAACTCCTCGTCCTCGTTGCCGTGCGGATCGAAGGTGCCGACGATGAAGGCCTTGCTGCCGACGACCGCGCGGACCCGCCGCGCCACGTCCGCCTCGGGCCGCGGCACGCCGCGCACACCCATGGCGCCGTGCAGGCTGAGATAGACGCCGTCATAGGGTCCCGTCGCGGTGATCTCGTCGACCATCCGTCCGACGAAGGTCTCGTAGGCCTCCCGCGTTATCCAGCCCGAACCCGTACCCGTCTTGGGAAACAGCGGCAATTCGATGCCCACCAGCTCCACGCCCTCGAACTCGCGCGCCACCTTCACGAAGCCCCCCATGTAGGACTTCGGATCGTGCGCCAGCAGCGCCTCGCCCTTGGCGGGCGAGCCTTCGTAGACGAAGTCGTCGAGCGTGGTGTCGTTCCTGAGGAACGTCACCGTCTCATGGACGAAATACAGGACGGCAATTCGGATCGGCCGGCGGGCCATGGGGTCTTCCTTGCGCCAATGCGATTGGGCGAAGTCTCGCAGGGCGTCGGAAGGAAACAAATGGCCAAAGAGTCACGGCCAGCCCCCGCTCACTCAGGGACGTGAATGACCTTCTTGATGTGCTTCAGGTTGGCGACGATGGTGAAGGTCATGATCACCAGCAGCGTCCAGGAACTCCATTTCGCGACGTGGACCGTCGTCCAGACGCCGAGCTGGTGCGGATAACGCCAGACGCCGAAGAAAGTCGCCACGTTCTCCGCCAGCCAGATGAAGAAGCCGATCAAGATGAAAGCCAGCAGCAATGGCATGCGGCGATCACGGTCGAACGGCCGGAAGATCACCGTGGATCGCGCATAGAGGCCCAGCACGCAGGCTGCGAGGTACCAGCGATAGTCGCCGATGAAATGATGGGTGAAGAAGTTGGCGTAGATCGCAATCGCCACCATCCAGGCCATCCAGTACGGCGGATGATGGCGGATGCGCAGGTCGAACAGACGCCAGGCCTGGATGATGTAGCTGCCGACCGCGGCGTACATGAAGCCCGAGAACAACGGCACGCCGAACAGCTTGGTGTAGGCGAAATCCGGATAGCTCCATGACTGGATGCCGGCGGACGTCTTGAAGACCTCCAGCCCGAAGCCGATGAGATGGAAGAGGCAGATCGCCTTCAGCTCGTCCAGCGTCTCGAGCCTGGCCCATACCATCCAGGCTTGGACGGCGAGTGCTACGATCAGCAGTGCATCGTAGCGCGGCACGCCCCACACGCCGGCGCGGGGCACCAGGAACACCGCGGCGAAGAACAGGCCGGCGAACAGGCAGGCCCTCGCCTCCTTGACGCCGAAATAGAGGAACTCGACGGCCAGCCGCCGAACGCCCGACAGGCGGTCGTTCGCCTTGGGTGCGATCAGCCGACGATCGAGCCAGCCGACGATCGAGCCAGCCGACGACACTGTCGCGCCGAGGCCGTCCATCGGCATCGATGGGTCAGCCGCCGACTTCGCAGTGCTTGCCCATCTCCTTGCACACGCGCAGCACGGCCTGCACCACGCGCGAAGCAGTCGAGCCCTCAGCAGGGCTGGCGGCATGGCCCGCGATGAGGAGCTGCGAGACGTCGTCGCTGAAGGGCACGACGTTCAGGGTCGCGGTGCGATCGCCCTCGGCGATCTGGAACCGGCGCTGAGCGGGATCCTGCATGATGACGCGAACCGAGGTGTTCTTGCGCGCCAGCTCCAGCGCCGTCGTGAACACCTTGTCGGCGGGAGCGTCGAGCAGCACGGTCGCAAAGTCGTAGCCCGGCCGGCCGCCCTGCTGCTGGCCTTCCGCCATGTGCTGGATGCGGCCGATGGCCTTGCGGGCGACGAACACCCACTGCGCATCGGCGGGAGCGACCGGCAAGACCGTTGCCGCGAGACCGACCAGGACTGCCATAACGACGGACAGACGCGTTGCCTTCGACTTCATGTTTCTCGCCTTCGACGAAATTGACGCAGCCATTGTACCCGACGAGGTCGTTCGAATGTAGCGGCGCGTGCTCATGTTCAACCGCCTGCTTGTGCTCGATGGTTTGCGGCTTCCTTGCAGGGAGCGCAGGCGCAGCAGCGCTGCCGTGCTCATATTTGGCCGCTCTCCGCGCGCGGCTGCGACACAAAAAAGTGGTCGCTGAAGATCACGCGCACGAACTCGATGCCGTAGCGAGCAAACAGCGTTTCGAGCAGCGCGAGCCGTCGTGGCATCTCTTCCTCCGGCGTGCTCGAGATCTCGATCTGGAGCACGCAGCGGTTCTTCGACAGCAATCCGAGCAAGCCCTCGATCGCCTCCATCTCGTGGCCTTCGACATCCATCTTGATGACCAGGAGCTTGCCCGTGACGTCGAGCTGGCGGTCGACCCGGACGGCGCGGCAGGTCGCCTGGCCCGCCTGTCCGACCTCGACCACACGGGTGCCGCCACGGTTGCGAGTGGTGGTGAGCGACAGGCCGAAGGTGCGCTCGTCGTCGCTGGTCGCAAGCTGCAACGCCTCGATCGCCGTCGTGGCGCCGTTCAGGAACAGATTGGCCTGGAGCTGCCCATAGTTCGTCGGATCGGGTTCGAAGGCCACGATGCGCCCGAACATGCCGCTCTGGTGAGCGAGCAGCGCATAGAGGCCCCAGTGTGCGCCGATGTCGAGGAACACGGCCTCGCCGCCGTGGCGCTGCCGTTCTTCCCGCGCCAGGCCAAACAGCGTGTCGATGGTCGCCTTTTCCCAGGTGCCGGAAACGAAGACCTGCTGGTCGACGACGTTGTCGAGGTCGAGCAGGAGCCGCAGGCCCATGCGCTCCTCGACCATGTAGCGGCCGCGCGACAGGCGTGCGTAACCGCTGAGAACGACCCGATAGAGACCGCGCAGAATCGGAATTCGGGCGATGCTGCGCGGGACGGGAATCATTCTCGACCCTATCGTCCGCCCGCCGCGACGGGCAATGTGGAACCCGCTACCTGGTCGGCACCGGGCGCTCGCCCGAATAGTCGTAGAAACCGCGCTTGACCTTGCGGCCGACCCAGCCGGCCTCGACGTATTTAACCAGCAGCGGGCACGGACGGTACTTGGAATCGGCCAGGCCCTCGTGCAGCACCTGCATCACCGACAGGCAGGTATCGAGGCCGATGAAGTCGGCGAGCTCGAGCGGGCCCATCGGATGGTTGGCGCCGAGCTTCATGCCGGTGTCGATCGCCTCGACGTTGCCGACACCCTCGTAGAGGGCATAGACCGCCTCGTTGATCATCGGCAGCAGGATGCGGTTGACGATGAAGGCCGGGAAGTCCTCGGCATTGACCGGCTTCTTGTCGAGCTTGACCACCACCTCGCGCACGGTGCGGAAGGTCTCCTCCTCCGTGGCGATGCCGCGGATCAGCTCGACCAGGCCCATCATCGGCACCGGGTTCATGAAGTGCATGCCCATGAACTTGCCCGGCCGGTCGGTCACCGAGGCCAGACGCGTCACCGAGATCGACGAGGTGTTGGTCGCCAGCAGCACGTTGGGCGGCAGGCCTTCGCAGACCTTCTTGAAGATCTCGCGCTTGACCTGCTCGTTCTCGGTCGCCGCCTCGACGATCAGGTCGCAATCGGCGAACTGCTTGTAGTCGGTGCCGGTGGTGATGCGCCGGAACGCGGCGTCCTTGTCCTCGGGCCGGATCATGCCGCGGCCGATCTGGCGGTCCATGTTGCGGCCGATGGCGTCGATGCCCTTCTCGAGATGCGCCTGGTCGACATCCGCGAGACGGATGTCGTAGCCCTTGAGGGCGCAAACATGGGCGATGCCGCTGCCCATCTGGCCGGCACCGATGACGCCGATGCGCTTGATCATGACGCGATACTCCGCGTTACTTCTTTTCCACCGCGGCAGTCAGCTCGGGCACGATCTGGAAGAGATCGCCCACGATGCCGTAGTCGGCAACCTGGAAGATCGGGGCTTCCTCGTCCTTGTTGATCGCAACGATGGTCTTGCTGTCCTTCATGCCGGCGAGATGCTGGATCGCGCCGGAGATGCCGATGGCGATGTAGAGGTCGGGCGCCACCACCTTGCCGGTCTGGCCGACCTGGTAGTCGTTGGGCACATAGCCCGCATCGACCGCGGCGCGGGAAGCGCCCAAACCGGCACCAAGCTTGTCGGCCAGCGCCTCGAGCATCTTGAAGTTCTCGCCGCTCGCCAGCCCGCGGCCGCCCGAGACGACGATCTTGGCGCTGGTGAGCTCGGGCCGCTCGCTCTTGGAGAGCTCGGCGCCGACGTAAGAGGCAAGCCCGCCGGCGCCGGTGCCGCCGATCTGCTCGATCGGCGCGGAGCCGCCGGTGGCGGCCGCCTTGAAGTTGGTCGGGCGGATGGTGACGATCTTGATCTTGTCGGCGGTCTGCACCGTCGCCATGGCGTTGCCGGCATAGATCGGCCGCACGAAGGTGTCGGGCGCCTCGACCTTGATGGCCTCGGAGACCTGGGCGACGTCGAGCAGGGCCGCCACGCGCGGCGCGAGGTTCTTGCCGACCGAATCGGCGGCCATCACGACGTGGCTGTAGTTGGGCGCGAGCTTGACCACCAGCGGAGCGACATCCTCGGCGACCCAGTTGGCGTAGGCCGCATCCTCGGCGTCGAGCACCTTGGCGACGCCCTGGATGGCAGCGGCCGACTTGGCGGCCTCGCCGGCGTTGCTGCCGGCAACCAGCACATGCACCTCGGGATCCATCTGCGAGGCCGCGGTCACGGCGTTCGCAACGTTGCTGCGAACGGTCTTGCCGTCATGGGCGGCGACAACCAGGACGGCCATGTCAGATCACTCCCGCTTCGTTCTTCAGCTTGTCGACCAGCTCGGCGACAGTCTTCACCTTGATGCCGGACTTGCGCTTGGGCGGCTCCTCGACCTTGAGCACCTTCAGGCGCGGCGCGATGTCGACGCCCAGCGCATCCGGCGCCAGAACCTCGATCGGCTTCTTCTTGGCCTTCATGATGTTGGGCAGCGAGGCGTAACGCGGCTCGTTGAGGCGCAGGTCGGTGGTGATCACCGCCGGCAGCTTGATCTTGATGTTCTCGAGGCCGCCGTCGACCTCGCGCTTCACCTCGGCCGAGCCGTCGGCGACGTTCAGCTTGTTGGCGAAGGTGCCCTGCGACCAGCCGAGCAGAGCGGCCAGCATCTGGCCGGTCTGGTTCGAATCGTCGTCGATCGCCTGCTTGCCGACGATCACCAGGCCGGGCTGTTCCTTGTCGACCACGGCCTTCATCAGCTTGGCGACGGCGAGCGGCTGCAGCTCGGCATCGGTCTGCACCAGCACGCCGCGGTCGGCGCCCATGGCGAGCGCCGTGCGGATGGTCTCCTGGCACTGCGCGACGCCGGCGGAAAAGACGATGATTTCGGTCGCAAGCCCCTTCTCTCGCATGCGGATCGCCTCTTCCACGGCGATCTCATCGAAGGGGTTCATGGACATCTTGACGTTCGCCGTCTCGACGCCCGTGTTGTCGGCCTTGACGCGGATCTTGACGTTGTAGTCGATGACCCGCTTGACCGCGACCAGCACTTTCATCGCGTTGCGCCTATAGGTGAGTTGCCGCCGGACCAACCGTCCGGCGAAGGGGATTTCGTGTAGGGGTGTTCAGCCGATCATGTCAAGGCTATGGCGCACCGCACAAAATCGCAGGGCGGGACGTTTTTCACCTATTTTTCAACAGCTTGTGGCAACCAGTGGGCTCCGCCCGGCAACCGCAGGATGCGACTGCGGTCGTCACGGCAGGGAGATGTCGTAGCGCACGTAGTTGGTAAGCCGGGAGACGCGGTCGTACAGCCGGCGCGCCGCCGCATTGTCGGCTTCGGTATGCCAGTAGATCCGGCGCCATCCCCGGGCGCGGCCGCGAACGATGAGCCCATCGATGAACTTTCGCCCCCATCCGGCGCTGCGAGCCGAAGGCTCGACCCATAGGTCTTCGAGATAGCAGACCATCCGGCTGCTGAAGGTGTGCGGACGAAGCACGTAGTTTGCAAAGCCTGCGAGCGGGCCGTCGCCAACGGGCGCACCGCATACCAATGCGCCTATCGGATAGTCCGGGTCCATGATTCGCCGCCATAGCTCGCGGTCATCCGCCACCGGCAACGAAACGCCGTAGTGAGCACAGTTGGCCAGCCACATCCGGTGCCATTCCGGATGATCGGCCAACGCCGCATCGCGAACCTCGGTCAACGGCCGCCGCCGGGCACCCAGAGCACGTCGTTGGCGCCGTTGTCATTCAGCCGCCGCGCCAGCACGAACAAATGGTCCGAGAGGCGGTTGATGTACTTGATCGCCTCGGGGTTGATCGGCTGCTCGGCGGCGAGCCGAGTCATGCGCCGCTCGGCGCGGCGCGCGACGGTGCGGGCGAGATGCAGCCAGGCCGCGGCCTCGCTGCCACCGGGCAGGATGAAGGATTTCAACGGCTCGAGCTCGGCATTCATGGCGTCGATCTCGTGCTCGAGGCGCTCGACCTGCGAGGCGACGATGCGCAGCGCCTGCTCGCCGCGCTTGGCCTCGCCCTCGGGCGTGCAGAGGTCGGCGCCGAGATCGAACAGGTCGTTCTGGATGCGGGCCAGCATGGCGTCGGCTTCGGCGTAGTGCGGGCCGCCCAGCGCCGTGCGGGCGATGGCGCTGCGCGCCAGGCCGATCACCGAGTTGGCCTCGTCAGCGGTGCCGTAGGCCTCGACGCGCGGATCGTGCTTGGCCACGCGTTCGCCGCGGCCGAGCGAGGTCTCGCCGCTGTCGCCGCCGCGCGTGTAGATGCGGGTTAACGTGACCATCGGTTCAGCTCCGGCTGGCAAGGTACCAGAGAACGATCAGGATGATGGTCAGGAACTGCAGCCGCACCCGCCACCACATGAAACGGTTGCTGCGCTTGCCGCCCTCGACGGTGTTCTCGGTATTGCGGGCCATGCTGAACAGGCCGACGAACAGCATGCCGAGCGTCGCCAGGCCCGACACGATCACCAGGACGAACAGGATGTTGGCGAGGGTCATGGTTCAGAGTCCTTCGTTATGCCGCCCGGCACCCACGCGAGCACCCGACCACGGCCGTGCCTCTGTCTTGGCGTCCGTTCCGGTCGCGACCCTGAAGATCGCTTCCGCCGCCTGCTCGCCGGACCACAAGGCCGCGTGCACCGTGCCATACTCGACCGGCTCGGTCGCCTCGCCGGCAAAAAACACCCGTCGGCCGAGCGGCCGGGCATGCGCCTCGCGATCCTCGGGCGCGCTGCCGACGCCCGGATAGGAATAGCCGCCGCGCGACCACGGATCGCTCAGCCAGCGCGGATAGACCATCGCCTCAGGCTCGACGACGGCGTCGCCGAACATCTTGCGCAGCGAGGCCATCGCCACGTCCTTTACTTCGGCATCGCTCGCCGCGCGGTCAAGGTGCGCCGCGGTCGCCCCGTTGCTGAAGCTGAGCAGGATCGGCCGGCCGGTCTCCTGCTCGTGGCTCACCCAGGTATTGAAGGTGCCGCGCTTGTCGGGCGCGTCGGGCAGGCGGCCGAACCACTTCGGATGATCGGGCCAGAAGCGCTTGGGAAAGCGCAGGTAGATCTTGCCCAAAATGCCCGCGCCGTAGCCCAGGCGGCCGATTGCCTTCTGCTGGTCCTCGGGCGGCAGCGGATCGAGCGCCGGTAGCCCGGCGCGCAACAGGCCGAGCGGCACGGCGACGAGGGCGCGGTCGGCCTCGATCTTCTCGCCGCTCGCCAGGATGGCCGTCACGCCGGCGTCGCTCCAGACGATGCGCTGCACGGCGGCGTCGAAACGGATCGACATGTTCTGGACGGCGTCCTCGAGCAGCGTGCGAAAGCCACCCCTGGGCTGCGCGTTGCGCTCCAGCCCTTCCGTTGGAAACCACTCCTCGGCCGAGACAGCCTCGTAGGGCGCGCCCTGCACGCCTTCGCACATCTCGATGAAAGTGCCGATGACCAGCTTGTCGACCTCGGGCAGCCACGAGGCGTGCAGCAGCGGATCGACCGCCTGCTTGACCGAGATCGAGCGCGGCCCCCAGACGCGCGCCATCGCCTTGCTGCGCCAGCTCGCCCATTCGATGGCCGCCTTGAAGGCCATGCGCCCCATCACCGCGCGTCGCCGCTGGCCCTCGCGCGTCGGCGCCGTCGCGCGGTCGTCGATCAGGAGCCGATCGCCCTGCGATTCGACGAGGGAGACGCCGAGCTTGCCGCACCACAACGCCAGCGGATTGCCATCGACGCCGTGCACCCACGAGCCGCCGAGATCGAGCGGCGCGCCGAGCGAATCGTCGGTCCAGGTGCGGCCGCCGATGCGCTTGCGCGCCTCGAGCACGGTGACGGCGAAGCCCGAGTCGTGCAGCAGGCGCGCGGCGACCAAGCCCGCCATGCCGGCGCCGACCACGACGACGCGCTCCGCCTGGGCGGTGCCCATGGCCCATGAGCCGGTCATGCGAGCACCAGGCCGGGCAGTTTCTTCATGGCCGCGAACGCTTCACCGCCGGCCTGCTCGAGAGCGGCCCGGTTGGCGTAGGGCTCGCCGGCATAGGCGAGTGCGCGCATGCCGGCGGAGCGCGCGGCATGCACGCCCGGCACGGAGTCCTCGACGACGACGCAGTCGAAGGGCTGCACGTTCATGTCGAGCGCGGCATGCAGGAAGAGATCGGGAAACGGCTTTCCACGCGGCACCTGGCTCGCGCTGTAGATGCGCCCCTCGAAAAGATCCCACAGACCGGTGAGGCCGAGCGTGAAGCGCATCTTCTCGGGCGAACCGGAACTGGCGACGCAGGTGTCGAGCCCCGCCTTCTGCAAGGCTATGATCGCGTCCTTCACGCCGGCGACCGGTTGCAGCGGCGCATCGCGAAAGCTCTGGTAGGTGATCGCCTGCATCGTTTCCACGAAGTCGTCGGGCAGCTTGCGGCCGAGCTCGGCCTCGCAGATCTCGACGCCGGTCTTGAGCGAAAGGCCCATCAGGCGCCGCATCGTTTCCTCGACTGACCAGTCGAGGCCCTGCGCCTTGAGCGCGCGGGAAAAGCTTGCGCAGGCGAGCGGCTCGCTGTCGACCAGCACGCCGTCGCAGTCGAAGATCACTAACAAGAACGGCCTTCTTCGCGTGGCCGGCGCCCGCGAAAGGAGCCGACGTCAGTAGGGTTTGTCGCCCGCTACTGTAACCCGGTTTCCGCTGCGCGTATGCGGCCAGTAGTCCCACATCGCGCGGTGCTGGACGCAGCGGTTGTCCCAGAAGGCGATCGAGTTCTCGCGCCAGCGGAAGCGGCACTGGAACAGCGGATTCTCCATGTGCTCGTAGAGATAGCGCAGGACGCCGTCGCCCTCGTCGCGCGGCACGCCCGTCAGGCCGCGGGTGAAGCCGCGATTGACGTACAGCGCCTTCTTGCCGGTCACCGGATGGGTGCGCACGACCGGATGCACCGCGCGCGGATACTGTTCTTTTTCGGCCACGCCGAAATTCTTGTAGAGGCCGCGATAGACCGATTCGCCGTCGTGAATGGCGGTCATGCCGTCGAGATACGTCTTCATGCGATCCGACAGCGCCTCGTAGGCGGCGTACATGCTGGCGAACAACGTGTCGCCGCCCTTGGGCGGACACGTCTTGACGTAGAGGATGCTGCCCATCGGCGGCTCGACGTCGCAGCTCACGTCGGTATGCCAGCCCTCGCCGTTGGCGCGCGGCGAGTCCTTGTCGGCATGGATGATCATCAGCTCGGGCTTGCCGGCTTCGTGCGGCGCCGCAGGATGGACATGCAGCTCGCCGAACAGCCGGCCGAAGGCCAGGTGCTGGTCGGGCGTGATGTGCTGGTCGCGGAAGAAAATGACGCAGTTCTCGGCCAACGCGCGGTGCAGCTCGTCATGTTGGCGGTTCGACAGCGGCTGGCTGAGATCGATGCCGTCGATTTCCGCGCCGATGATCGGCGTCAGCTTGTCGACGGTGATGGTCTCGTAGGGTGCGCTCTCGTCAGCGGCGTGGCGGTAGCGGGGGCCCTTGTTGCCGCGCAGGGATCCTTGCATGGCTCTCTCCTACTCCAGCTTGATATTGGCACGATGGATGATCTTGCCCCAGCGCTCTTTCTCGGACGCCGTGAAGGCGGCGAACTCGGCCGGGCTCATCAGCTTGGGCACGCCGCCGATGGTGGCCAGCCGCGCCAGCACCTCCGGCAGGGCGGCGACCTTCGCGATGTCGGCGTTGATGCCGTCGACGATCTCGCGGGGCGTGCCCTTGGGCGCATAGAAGCCGGTCCACGTGGTCAGCAGGACGTCCGGGAAGCCCGCCTCCGCGGCCGTCGGCATGTCAGGCACCGCAGCATAGCGCTCCGTGTCGGTCACGAAGAGGCCCTTCAACGCGCCGCGATCCATCGCGACCTTGGCGTTTACGGTGTCGATCATCATGAAGGTCAGAAGCCCGCTCTGAACGTCGGGGATCGCCTGCGGGTTGCTCTTGTAGCCGACGTAGGTGGCGTCGACGCCGGCGGCGAGCTTGTAGAGCTCCGACGCCACGCGCGCCGGCAGGGCGCCCGCACCGTAGTTGTGCTTGCCGGGCTCGGCCTTGAGCTTCGCCGTCAGCTCGGCCGCGGTATTGATCGGGCTGTTCTTGTCGACCAGCAAGACGAACGGCGAGGTGCCCATGCGGGTGATCGCGTCGAAGCTCTGGATCGGATCGTAGGGCAGCTTGTCGTAGATCGCGGGATTGACCGCCTGGGTCATCGCCGACGTCGCGAAGAGGGTGAGCCCGTCAGGCTTGGCCCGCGCCACGTATTCGGCCGCCGGAATGCCGTTGCCGCCGCCCTTGTTGTCGATCACCACCGGCTGGCCCCACAGGGCGGACAGACGCTCGGCGTAGATGCGCGCGCTGATGTCGGTGGCGGCACCCGCCGGAAAGGGCACGACGATGGTGACCCGTCCCGACGGAAACTTGCCGGCCTGGGCGAATGCGGTCCGTGATATCGCCGCTGCGCCAAGCAAAGCGGGGAGTTGCCGTCTCGTGATCATCGCGCCGAGGTTAGCTCCGATGCCAGCCTGCCGCTCCCTGGAAAGTCGCAGAAGTCCGCAATACGGACTGTGCTCGCAGCACGGCGCCCGCCGGATGCGCGCGAAGGTAGCGCTGAGCGCCGCGTCGTGGCGCCCGCCGAGATCGCGCAGGATCAACCAGCGTACCGCGTCCGCACAGCACGCGGCTCACTGGATACTCCATGAGGCGCGGGAAGGCATAGAGCGGCTTGGCGAACTGCCGCGGCGACCTACAGGTTTGCCGCGTCGACGACACGACACATCGCCGTGCGTACGACGTTGGCGTCGGCCGTCTGGCCGGCCTGGATCATGAAGACGGCATCCACGCGCGTGCCGTTGCCCACGCGACGCGCCGAAACCCGCAGTGTCTGCGGTCGGCCCGAACCCGAGGTCTCTTGGACGGCGGTCAGCGCTCCGGCTTCGGCATCCACGGCGATATTGCTGAAACCCTCCGCCAGCATCGCCGACCGCAGATTGCCGAGCGCCTTGCGCTGGTCGAGGTTGGGGAAGTCGCGGAAGGTCCGGAAATTAATCGCTGTCACCCGGGGCGTGCCTTCGACGACGAAGTTCTGATGGCAAACGCTCTGCCCTGGCGTCAGCTGTCCATGCGCCGGCGCAATGCAAACGAGTGCGGCCAAGGCGGTCGCACAGGCAACTTTCTTCACGAACTCCTCCCTGGAACGGCGTCAACGAAGGTCAGTTCCGACCTTCGATCAGGCCGCGGCAGACGACCTGTGCCTGGATCTCGGCGGCGCCCTCGAAGATGTTGAGGATGCGCGCGTCGCACAGCACGCGGCTGATCGGATACTCCATGGCGTAGCCGTTGCCGCCGTGGATCTGCAGCGCGTTGTCGGCATTGCTCCAGGCGACGCGGGCGGCCAGCAGCTTGGCCATGCCGGCCTCGATGTCGCAGCGGCGGTCGCTGTCCTTCTCGCGGGCGGCGAAATAGGTGAGCTGGCGGGCGATCATGGTCTCGACCGCCATCCAGGCGATCTTGCCGGCGACGCGCGGGAAGGCATAGAGCGGCTTGGCGAACTGGATGCGGTCCTTGGCATAGCGCAGCCCGAGCTCGAGCGCGTTCTGCGCCACGCCGACGGCGCGCGCCGCCGTCTGGATGCGCGCGCTCTCGAAGGTTGCCATGAGCTGCTTGAACCCTTGGCCTTCCTTCCCGCCTAGCAGGTTGGCGGCGGGGACCTCGAAGCCGTCGAAGCCGATCTCGTATTCCTTCATGCCGCGATAGCCCAGCACGCGGATCTCGCCGCCGCTCATGCCCTTGGCCGGGAACGGGTCGGTCTCGGTGCCGCGCGGCTTCTCGGCCAGGAACATGGACAGGCCCTGGTAGCCGGGCTTGGACGCGTCGCTGCGCGCCAGCAAGGTCATGATGTCGGCGCGGGCGGCGTGGGTGATCCAGGTCTTGTTGCCCTGGATCTTGTAGACGTCGCCTTCGAGCACGGCGCGCGTCTTGAGGCTGGCCAGGTCCGAGCCGGTGTTGGGCTCGGTGAACACCGCCGTCGGCAGCAGCTCGCCGGAGGCGATGCGGCGAGGTACTTCTTCTTCTGCGCCTCGGTGCCGCCCGAGCGGATCAGCTCGGCGGCGATCTCCGAGCGCGTGCCGAGCGAGCCGACGCCGATATAGCCGCGCGACAGCTCCTCGGTGACCACGCACATGGCGAGCTTGCCCATGCCCAGCCCGCCCCACTCCTCCGGCACCGTGAGGCCGAACACGCCGAGCTCGGCCATCTTCTCGACGACCGACAGCGGGATCAGCTCGTCCTTCAGGTGCCACTCGTGGGCATAGGGCAGCACTTCGCCGTCGACGAAGCGGCGGAACTGGCGGCGGACCTCTTCCAGCGCGTCGTCGCCCAGCTCCAGGGCGCCGAAGTTGCCGGTGTCGAGGCCGTCAGTGATCAGCTCGGCGATGCGCATGCGGACGGCCGCGGTGTTCGCGGCGATCAGCTTGCGCGCGGCCGGGGTGTCGAGCGTCGCGGCGTCGAGGCCAAGATCGCCCGGCCGCACGATCTCGACCTGGCTGATGGCGATGCCGCCGCTGAGTTGGGCGAGGTATTCGCCGAACGCCGACTGCAGCATCAGCAGCTCGAGCTCGCCCCCCTTTCCGGATTGGGCGCCATGCTCCGCCCAGCGCCGCATCTGGCGCAGGGCCGCGACATAGGTCGCGATCCAGGCGAAGCCGTGTGCGGCGAACTGCTCGCGCTCGAGAATCTTCGGATCGACCTTGCCCGCAGGCGCCACCAGGCCGCGCACCGCCTCGCGCGCGGCGACCTCGTACGCCTCGGCGTCGCGCTCCGCTTGGGAGGCGAGGCCGAGCAGATTTTCCAGCAGCATCAGTCGTCCAGCGCGTCTTCGAGGGTGCGCAGGCCGGGCCGCTTGGCCGAGACCAGCACAGCCATGTTTCCGGGCTTGTGCTGGTTCTTCCACATCTTGGTGTGGGCCTTGGGAATGTCGGCCCAGTCGAAGACCTCGCTCATGCAGGGATCGATGCGCCGCTCGATGACGAGCTGGTTGGCCTGGCTCGCCTGCAGGAGGTTGGCGAAGTGGCTGCCCTGGATGCGCTTCTGGCGCATCCACACGAAACGGGCGTCCATGGTGAGGTTGTAGCCGGTGGTGCCGGCGCAGAAGACCACCATGCCGCCGCGCTTCACGATGTTGCACGACACCGGGAAGGTCTGCTCGCCGGGATGCTCGAAGACGAAGTCGACGTCGTTGCCCTTGCCGGTGATGCTCCCAGATGGCCGCGCCGAACTTGCGCACCTTCTTCATGTACTCGGCATAGCCCTTCTGGTCGTCGACGTCGGGCAGCTGACCCCAGCAGTCGAAGTCGTTGCGGTTGATGACGCCCTTGGCGCCGAGCTGCATCACGAAGTCCGTCTTCGACGGATCGGAGATGACGCCGATCGCATTGGCGCCCGCCGTGGCGATGAGCTGCACGGCCATCGAGCCGATGCCGCCCGCAGCACCCCACACCAGCACGTTGTGGCCGGGCCGCAGGATGTGCGGGCGATGGCCGAACAGCATGCGGTAGGCGGTGGCGAGCGTCAGCGTATAGGACGCGCTCTCCTCCCAGGTGAGATGCTGCGCGCGCTTCATCAGCTGGCGCGCCTGCACCTTGCAGAACTGGGCGAACGAGCCGTCCGGCGTCTCGTAGCCCCAGATGCGCTGGCTGGTGGAGAACATCGGATCGCCGCCGTTGCACTCCTCGTCGTCGCCGTCGTCCTGGTTACAGTGGACGACGACCTCGTCGCCGACCTTCCAGCGCTTCACCTTGGCGCCGACCGCCCAGACGATGCCCGAGGCATCCGAGCCCGCGATGTGGAACGGCTGCTTGTGGACGTCGAACGGAGAGATCGGCAGGCCGAGCCCGGCCCAGACGCCGTTGTAGTTGACGCCCGCGGCCATAACGAGCACCAGCACCTCGTCCTCGCCGATCGTGTGCGTGGGCACGACCTCGAGCTGCATGGACTGTTCGGGCGGGCCGTGCCGGTCGCGCCGGATCACCCAGGCGTACATGTTCTTCGGCACGTGCCCGAGCGGCGGGATCTCGCCGATCTCGTAGAGGTCCTTCTTCGGCTGATTGGCCGTCGGATGCTCGCGCACCGGGAAGGCGACAACGGACATGGATGTGACTCCTCTTGCAGTGCGGCAAAGTTATTGCTGCGCCAGCGAGAGTGCAACGCACAAATTACGGAAGGTTCCAAATGGTCGCGGGGAAAAACAATAAAATTACTCCCACCCTGCGGAAGTCACACATTGCACTGACCTTGGTCCGGAGGCACCTTCGCCAAGTAAACGGTCATTTACCTGCAAGCGGTCCCCAGTCCAGGGAGGAATGAATGAAGCTCATGTGGTTCCACCTGATGCCGTACACGGAGCTTCCCGACGACTTCAACAAGAAGCACCCCTCGGTGTGGGTCGACATCCACTCGTCGCTGTTCGACCCACGCCGGGCGCACCACATGTACAACGACTTCATGGACGAGCTCGAATACGCCGCCGAGTGCGGCTTCGACGCCGTCTGCGTGAACGAGCACCATTCCAACGGCTACGGGCTGATGCCGTCGCCCAACCTGATCGCGACGCTCGCTGGCGCGACGCACGACGGACACGGCGCTCTGCGTCATGGGCAACTCGCTGGCGCTCTACAATCCGCCGACGCGGGTGGCCGAAGAGTTCGCCATGATCGACTGCATCTCGGGCGGCCGGCTGATCGCGGGCTTCCCGGTCGGCTCGCCGATGGACACCTGCTACGCCTACGGCCAGAACCCGAGCATGCTGCGCGAGCGCTACTACGAGGCGCATGACCTCGTGAAGAAGGCGTGGACCGAGAAGGAGACCTTCGCCTTCTCCGGCCGCTTACAACCAGCAGCGCTACGTCAACATCTGGCCGCGGCCGATCCAGAACGATCCGCATCCGCCGATCTGGATCCCGGGCGGCGGCTCGATCGAGACGTGGCGGTGGTGCGCGGAGATGGACTACGTCTACTGCTACCTGTCGTATTACGGCTACAAGGCCGGGCTGACGACCATGCAGGGCTTCTGGAACGAGATGGACCAAGCTCGGCAAGGACCGCAATCCCTACCGCGCGGGCTTCCTGCAGTTCGTCGGCGTCGCCGAGAGCCGCCAGCAGGCGCTCGATCTCTATTCCGAGCCGGCCGAGTATTTCTACGGCCGCTGCCTGCATGTCGATCCGCGCTTCGCCTTGCCGCCGGGCTACACGACGGAAGCGACGCAGCGCGCCGGCATCGAAGGCATGATGACCAAGGCCGCCAACCTCGCCAATCCCGCGACCAAGGCGGCGCTGAAGGCGACCAACATGAAGGACATCGTCGATGGCGGCTACGTGCTCATCGGCTCGCCCGACGAAGTGGTCGAGCAGATCCGCCATGTCGGCACCAGCCTCAACGTCGGCCACCTCATGCTGCTCTTGCAGTACGGCAACATGAGCAAGGACGTCACCAAGTACAACACGCGGCTGTTCGCCGAGAAGGTGATGCCCAAGGTCAAGGACCTGTTCGGCGACTGGGAAGACAAGTGGTGGCCCAAGCCAATGGCCAAGGGCCAGCGCGCCGCCGTCCCCGCCTTCCGCCCGCAACTCGCCGCCGCGGAGTAAGCCTCGTGGCTGATAGCTTGCATGGGCTGAAGACGAGCACTGTCGAGGTCAACGGCTTCCCCTGTCGCGTCTGGACCAAAGGCAGCGGCCCCAAGCTCGGCTTTCTCGCCGGCCTGGGCGGCCTGCCCCGCTGGTTGCCCTTTCTCGACAGGCTGGCCGAGACACGCACCGTGATCGCGCCGTCGCTGCCGGGCTATCCCGGCGCGACCGGGCACACCGAGCTCGACACGCATCTCGACTGGGTGCTGGCGGTGCGCCAGCTCATCGACAAGAGCGGTCTGGCCGGCGCCGACCTTCTGGGCGCCTCGGTGGGCGGCGCGTTCGCGGCCGAGATGGCGGCGATCTTCCCCGCGCACGTGCGCAAGCTCTGCCTGATCGCGCCGTTCGGCCTGTTCGACGACAAGGAGCCGGCCGCCGATCCGTGGGCCCAGCGCCGGGAGAACCTGCCCGGCCTGATGTGTGCCGACGGCGCACGATGGACGGCGCTGGTGGCGCCGCCCGACGGCGCCAACTCTGTCGAATGGCCGATCGAGATGACGCGCGCCTCGGAAGCCGCCGCCCGCGCCTTCTGGCCACTCGGCAACACGCGGCTGGAAAAGCGGCTCGGCCTGATCGCGGCGCCGACCCTCATCCTGTGGGGCGAGCGCGACGCGGTGCTGCCGCCCGCCTATGCGAAAAAGTTCGCCGACGGCATCAACGGCTCGACCAGGGTGCAGACGGTGGCCGATGCCGGCCATCTCGCCTACCTCGACCAGCCCGACGCGGTGGCCCGCGCGGTCCTGGCACATTTTGCCTGATCACGTTCGTTTTGGACCGCGGCTTCGAGGTTGCGTCGGCGGTTCGGATCGCTATTGTCCGGCGCGTTGAGGTTTTGCGAGGTACAGGCCGATGACAATCCGTTCGATCAACTGGGCTGTGGGTGTTTCGCTGGTCGCGGCGGTGCTGACGGCGGGGACGATCGTGCCCGCGTCGGCTCAGGTGACGGCCGTGCCGCGCGAGGGCGTGGCCTTCAACGACACAGTCACGCAGCGGGTCACGATCGAGACGGTCGATCCCGACGATCGGACGGTGGCCTTCACCCTGCCCGACGGACAGGTCCTGGTCCTGCCGGTGAGCGCGAATGCCGGCAATCTCGCCACCATCAACGATGGCTCGACGGCCAACGTCACCTACACCCAGGTCGTGACCATGCTGAACCTGCGCCAGAAGGGCCCGGGTTCGAAGGAAGCGCGCCGCGACCAGATGAACGTCAAGCCCAACAAGACCGACATCGAAGCCGGCCGCTTCACGCTGACGGTCACGGCGGTCGACCTGCCCAACAACACCGTGTCGGTGATCGAAGGCCCCGGCGGCCCGGTGCGCACCTACAAGGCCAACACCATCGCCAAGCAGGACATGCTGAAGAAGATCAAGGTCGGCGACGTCGTGATCGGCCTCACGACGCCCCTGATGGTGACGGCGATCTCGCCGGCGAACTAGCCCTCGATCAGAGCGACAGCGGCAACACCAGCCGCTCCCTGTACATCATGTCCCGATGCTCGAGCAGCATCGGGTCGAGCGCGGCGGCCGTCGCCGCATCGAGCGTCTCGAGGGCGGCGCGCGAGCCTGCCTCCATCGCACATTGCTCGTGCGGCAACGGCACGAGCAGCGCCATGAAGGTCGCGCTGTAGACGTCGACCGCCGTCAAAGCGTTGCCGACATAGTAGCGGCTGCCGGCCGCCTTCTGCGCCTTGAGCCGCGCCGCCAGCATCCCGAGCAGTGCTGTGACGCGCGCGCCCGCGGCACTGCCGGTTTCGGGGCTGTGGCCATATTTCCTGGCGAGATACCCCGCGACGCGCGGTGCAAAGCCACCGGCGCCCTGCAGGCCCGCGTGGATCAATTGAAGGCGACGCGACCAACCCAACCCGTCCTCGCCACAAATCTCATGGGCGAGGCCAAAGACGAGCGCACGCTCCGCCGCATCCTTCGGCAGCAGCGCCGGAGTCGGCGCCAGGCGCTCGGCCAGCAGCAGGATCTCGGCCCAGCCGGCCCGTGGCTTGTCATCGTCGTAGATCGCGACCGGGCCGGATCGCTGGCCAGCCCACTCCTTGAGCGGTTCGCTGTCATAGACGAGCCGCACCGCCGTCCAATCGATGCCCTTGAAATGCAGGATGCCCTTGGCGGCCTCGCCCCATGGGCTCGGAATGCCGCCGACCACGACCATGCGCAGTCCGCGGCGTGCGATCGCCTCGTCGACGCTCACGTATTCGAAGGGCATCTAGCGGATCTCGACGTCTTCCCAGAAGCCGATCCAATGATCGACCGGCTTCATCTTTTCCTGCGGTGCCTCGTAGGACCACGCTGCGCGCGCGCTGCGCGCCTCGCCTTCGACCACGTCATAGAACTGAACGCCGTGCGGGCATTTCAGGTCGTTCGCCGTCTTGGGCGTGCTCTTGAGCAGGTCCATGCGCACGGTGTCGCGCGGAAAGTAGATGTAACCACCGACCTCGAGCGTGCGGTCGCTCTCGGCGATCGTCTTGCCGTGCCATGTCGCGGTGTGGGCCATCGGTCGCGTTCCCTATTGGTGAGGTGTCTCACCATTAGGTGATAACGCGAGCCGGGCTTTCAAGCGGTTTTCAGGCTGCCTGGGCAGGGATCGGCTCCGGCACGGTGGCCTGCATGCTCGGCCGGACCGACATGTCCCGCATCCAGCGGGTAAGATTGGGAGATGCCTCGCCGAGCTCCTTCAATCCGGGAATTGCCGGGAAGTTGAACGCGATCGGGGCCAGGAACAGGTCTGCCGCGGTCACGCTTTCGCCGACGAGATAGCGGCCTTGGCCCAGCCGCCGATCGAACACCGGCACCACCTCGCGCGCCTTGGCGAGATACTTGTCGGCCATCTCCTGCGGCACCGGCAGGAAGCCGAAGTGGTTTGCGAGATAGCGCAGTGCCGAGTTGACCAGCGAGTCGTTGACGGCGCTCACCCACTGGTCGCACTGCGCCGCCTGGCGCGGGTCCTCCGGCCAAAGTTTGGGGCCGGGGAAGGCGCGATCGAGATAGCGCAGGATGGCGGTCAATTCGTAGAGCGTCATGTCGCCGTGAGCGATCGCGGGAATCTTCTGGAACGGATTGAGCGCGCCCATCTGGCCTGGAAACATAGGCACCAGCTCGTAGTCGATGCCCTTCTCGTGACAGGCCAGCCGCACCGTGCGGGTGAAGCTGCTGGGCGGTACGCCGTAGATCTTGATGTCAGCCATAGTCCCCTCCTTTGAAGAACCCTTTCAGGCAGCCCGGGACAGGAAGGCGGCCAGCTTCTCGAACGAGCCGGTCCAGCCCCAGTGATGATTGGCGGTTCCCGTGGCGTCGCGGAAGCGCGACTGGGTCAGCGTCACCTCCGTGCGCTTGCCCACGGGCTTGAATTCCAGAGTGACGGTCGTCTCGTGTTCGCGCGGCGTGTCGAGACTGCCGCTCTCGTGCCAGGCCCAGGTGAAGGACAGGAGCCGCGGCGGATCGATCGCGAGATACTTGCCCGAGATGGCGCGGCGCGTGCCCAGCCCCTCGCCGGTCAATTCCCAGCTGCCGCCGACGCGCAGGTCGAAGCGGCAATGCGTGTTCTTCATGCCGTGCGGACCGAACCATTCGGCGAACTGCTCGGGATCGGTCCAGGCCGCGAACACGCGCGCCGGCGCGGCGTCGAAAGCGTGGCTCATCACCAGCGTGCGGTCGTCAGGAGCGGCGCTTGCGACCATCGCTCTTTCCCTTCGATTGGGGCGCCGTGCGCTTGAGATAGGCTTCGAGCTTGTCGAACTGCTGCTCCCAGAAGCGGCGATATTCCTCGATCCAGTCGGCGGCGGCGCGCAGGCCTTCGCCGCGCAGTTCGCAGCGCCGCCACTGCGCCTCGGTGTGACGTTCGATCAGGCCGGCATCGGTCAGCACTTTCAGATGGCGCGACACCGCCGGCAGCGACATGTCGAACGGGTCGGCGATCTCGCCCACCGTGGCGGCGCCCGTGGCAAGCCTGGCCAGAATGGCGCGGCGGGTCGGATCGGCGAGGGCCGAGAAGGTTTGGGAGAGCTTATCCATATTTAACATACTTGTTAAATACAAAAACACCCTCCGTCAAGTCATTACCTGCGATGTCATTGCCGCCAGCCGCCTGGAACCTTATGAAAGACGCCCCGCATGGACAACCCCGAAGGCATCGACCGTGCTGTCTACGACAAGCAGGTGGCGGCACTGCAGGCCGACCGGCCGGCCTATCTCGCGGCCGGTGCACCGGGCTTCTTCGGCCGCAATGCGGAGCCGGAGCTGGTCGACTGGGGCATGTCGATCGCCCTGCAGGCTTCATCCACGGCGCTGGTGAAGTGCCTGCGCACCTTCACCGAGACCGACTTCCGTCCCGACATGCGGGCCTTCACCATGCCGACGCTTGTGCTCTACGGCACGGCCGACGCGCCCAATATCGTGCGCAACGCCGAGCGCACCGCCGCGGCGATTGCCGGCAGCCGTCTGGAACCCTATGAAGGCGCGCCGCACGGGTTGTTCCTGACCGACGCCGAGCGGTTCAACCGCGATGTGTTGGGGTTCGTACGGAGCTGAGTGAATGGAGCCGATCTACCGAGTCGAAGGCGCAACCGCCGAGACCAGCGCCTTCGCCGGCGGACCGTGGGATCCCAAGCTGCAACACGGTGCGGCGCCCTCCTCGCTGATCTGCTGGGCGGTCGAGCGCCTGCCCTCACCCGCGCCGATGCGCGTGGCGCGGCTCACCGTCGACCTGATGCGGCCGGTGCCGGTGGCGCCGCTCACCATCGAGACCGAGCTGCTGCGCGAGGGCCGCAAGATCCAGCTCGTGTCGGTGCGGCTGCTGGCCTCCGGCACCGAAGTCGTGCGCGCCACCGTGCTGCGCGTGCGCCGGCTGGAGCAGGCGCTGCCGGTCGAGGCGCCGTGGCCGCCGATCGACATCGAAAGTCCGGAGGACAGTCACGACCCGACGGAGAACGGCCTGTCGCAGACGCCCTTCCTGTCCGGCCTGGAAATGCGGGTGGCCAAGGGCTCGTTCCGCACGCCCGGCCCGGCAGCGGTGTGGTATCGCGCCACGCGGCCGATCGTCGACGGCGCGCCGCTGTCGCCCTTGATGCGCGCCGCCATCGCCGCCGATTTCTGCAACGGCACGTCGGCCGTGCTCGACTTCACCAAATGGACGTTCATCAACGGCGATCTCACGCTCAGCCTGGCGCGCGAACCCGTTGGCGAATGGGTGCTGCTCGATGCGGAGACCTGGGCGGGACCCGATTCGATCGGCATTGCCGCCGCGCGGCTCGCCGACCGCGACGGCTACTTCGGCCGCGCCGTGCAGAGCGTGCTGTTCGAGAAACGCTAGAGCGGTTTCCGGGCAGATGGAACCGCAGGCGGTTCCATCTGATCGGAAACGCGCGCACGGGGGTTGGTTGTTGAAGCAGGCATATTCCGTTCGGCTGATTCCAGCCGAACGGAATATGCTTTAGAGGAGGCTGCCATGCTGGTCGTGCTCGCCGAGGCAAGGTTCGATGCGTCACAGATGGACAAGGTCCGTGCCGTGGCGCGACCGATGATCGAGGCCTCGCGCGCGGAGCCGGGCTGCGCGGGCTACGACTATGCCGTCGACATGCTCGAGCCCGACCTGATGCGCGTGCGCGAGCTGTGGCGTGACGAGCAGGCGCTGAAAGACCATTTCGCCACGCCGCACATGGCGGCCTTCCTGAAGGGCTTGCGCGAGCTCAGGCCGGTGTCCGTGACCGTGAAGTGCTACGAGCTTGGGCCCGAGCGGAAGATGCCGAACGCTTCATAGTCTTCCGGACCGCGAGCCTCCGGCTCGCTCATGATCATGAGCGAGCCGGAGGCTCGCGGTCCGGAAGAGCATGAGAAAACGCGCCACTGGAGTGGCGCGCGCCCAGCTTAGCCGCGTTTCCAGGTCGTGCCTTTCGGCCCGTCCTCCAAGATCACGCCCTTGGCCTTGAGCTCGTCGCGGATGCGGTCGGACTCCTTGAAGTCCTTGGCCTTGCGCGCAGCCTGACGGGCGGCGATTGCCGTCTCGATCTCGGCGTCGGTCGGACCGGACGACCCGGCCGGCGTCCAGCGGAACCATGCCTCGGCGTCCTGCTGCAGGAGGCCCAGCGCATTCGCGCCGGCGCGCAGCTCGGCGGGATCGCCGAGCTGGTGGATGGCGCTGATGGCGAGCGGCGTGTTGAGGTCGTCGGACAAGGCGTCCTCGACCGATTGCGGCACGGCACCTGCCCTGAGCGAAGCCGAAGGGTTCGCTGCCCGCACATCCTTGCCGCGCAACGCGCCGTACCAGCGATCGAGCGTCGCCTTGGTCTGCAACAAAGCCTCGTGCGTGAAGTCGAGCGGCTGGCGGTAGTGCGCCGACAGCAGCAGCAGGCGGATCGCCTCGGCCGGATACTGGTCCAACAGCTCGTGCACGGTGAAGAAGTTGCCGAGCGACTTGCTCATCTTCTCGCCCGAGATGTTGAGAAAGCCGTTGTGCATCCAGTACCTCGCCATGATGGCGTGACCGAAGGCGCAGCGGCTCTGCGCGATCTCGTTCTCGTGGTGCGGGAAGATGAGATCGAGACCGCCGGCATGGATGTCGAAGGTCTCGCCCAAAAGCTTGCCGCTCATCGCCGAGCACTCGATGTGCCAGCCCGGCCGGCCGCGGCCCCACGGGCTGTCCCAGCCCGGTTGCTGCGGCGTCGATGGCTTCCACAGCACGAAGTCGGCAGGGTCCTTCTTGTAGGGCGCCACATCGACCCGGGCGCCCGCCACCAGCTCGTCGCGCGTGTGGCGCGACAGGCGGCCGTAGTCGCTCATGCTCGGCACGCTGAACAGCACATGGCCCTCGGCGGCATAGGCATGCCCCTTGGCGATCAGCTGCTCGATCATGGCGATCATCGGGCCGACATACTCGGTGGCGCGCGGCTCGAAGTCGGGCGCGAGCGCGCCCAGGCGGCGCATGTCGCTCTTGTAGGCATCGCCGGTGCGCGTGGTCAGCGCCTCGATGCTCTCCTTGTTGTCGGCCGCCCGCACCATGATGCGATCGTCGATATCGGTGATGTTGCGCACGTAGGTGACGCGCGGATAGCGCCGCTTGAGCAGGCGATAGAGCACGTCGAATGCCACGACGGGCCGCGCGTTGCCGATATGCACGTAGTCGTAGACGGTCGGGCCGCAGACATACATCCGCACATGCCCAGCATCGATGGGGGCGAACGGTTCTTTTTCGCGCGACAGCGTGTTGTAGATGACGAGGGACATGGTCCCTACTCCCCGATCAAGTTTGTACGAAGCCTGGACGCGCCCGCCCCTTGAAGGGATGGGCCGAGACTTCAGTTACATCGCGCAGAGATCGCGCCGGGGAATAGAAACAGCGACATTCCGCTAGTTTATCCGACCTGTTCTTTCTGTGCAAATGCGCGCCAATGGAAGCGTTTTTCGTCTCCACCGCCCTCGTTGCCGTCGCCGAGATAGGCGACAAGACGCAGCTCCTCGCGCTGATGCTGGCGGCGCGGTATCGCAAGCCGCTGCCCATCATCCTCGGCATCCTTTGCGCCACGCTGGCCAACCACGCGCTCGCCGCCTGGATCGGCGCCGAGGTCGCGGCCTGGGTCGGGCCCGAGACGATGCGCTGGGTGCTCGCCGTCACCTTCATCGTCATGGCGGGCTGGTGCCTGATCCCCGACAAGGCCGACGAGGGCCCGCAAGCGGCGCGCAAGGCGGGAGCCTTTCTCGCCACCTTGGTCGCCTTCTTCCTGGTCGAGATCGGCGACAAGACGCAGATCGCCACGGTGGCGCTGGCCGCCCGCTTCGAATCGCTGACGATCGTCACTCTCGGCACCACGCTCGGCATGCTGATCGCCAACGCGCCCGTCGTGCTGTTCGGTGACGCCATCGCCAAGCGTCTGCCGCTCAGGATCGTGCGCGTGGTCGCAGCGCTCCTGTTCGTGGCGCTGGGCGTGGCTGCGATCCTTATGCCCGCATCCCGCTGAGGCGCGCGGCCGCCTTGGCGCGGCCGATCAGCGGCAGGAGCTTTGCCATCTCCGGCCCGGTCTCGCGCGCAGTGAGCGCAAGCCGCAGCGGATGGAACAGCGCCCGGCCCTTGCGCTGGGTCGCAGCCGAGACCGCGGCCGTCCACTGCTTCCACGTCGCCTCTCCCCACGGCTCGGGCGGCAACCGTGCCGCGGCCTCTTCGAGGAAGATCGGGTCCTCCAGCACCGGCACAAGCGAGCCGTCGACGATCTCGGCCCAGGCCAGCGCGTCGGCAAGCGTGGTGAGGTTGCCGCGCACCGCGAGCCACAGCGGCTCGCCGACCGTCGCCGGCAGGCGCTCGCGCACGGCGGCGTACGGCAGGGCGTGGATCGTGCGGGCGCTGAGATACGCCAGCTCGTCTTCCGAGAAGCGCGCGGCGGCGCGACCGACGCGGCTGAAGTCGACCGTCGCCACCAGCGCGTCGAGCGACGTGACGGGCTCCACCGGATCGGCCGTGCCGAGCCGCGCCAGCAAGGCAGCGATGGCGAGCGCCTCGATGTCGCGTGCGCGCAGATCGGCGATCGACAACGAGCCCGCGCGCTTGCTGAGGCCGCCACCCTGGGCGTCGACCAGCAGCGGCAGATGGGCAAAGGCCGGCACCCCGCCATCGAGCGCGCGGAAGATCTGGATCTGGGCGGCGCTGTTGGTGACGTGATCCTCGCCGCGGATGACGTGGGTGATGTCGAGCGCGATGTCGTCGACCACCGAGGTGAAGCTGTAGAGATAGCTGCCGTCGGCGCGCACCAGCACCGGATCGCTCTGGCTCGCCTCGTCGATGTGCTGCGGGCCGCGCACCAGATCGTCCCAGCGCACTTCCTCGGTGGCGAGCTTGAAGCGCCAATGCGGCCGGCGGCCTTCGCCTTCGAACCGCGCGCGATCGGCGTCGCTGAGCTTGAGCGCGGCGCGGTCGTAGACCGGCGGCCGGCCCTGCGACAGCAGGCGCTTGCGCTTGAACTCGAGCTCCTCCGGCGTCTCGTAGCAGGGATAGAGGCGGCCGATGGCGATCAGCCGGTCGCGGGCCGCGTCGTAGTGCGGCAGCCGGTCCACCTGCCGCTCCTTGCGCGCCCAATCGAGGCCGAGCCAGGAAAGGTCGCGCTCGATCGCAGCTTCGTATTCGGGCTTGCTGCGCTGCCGGTCGGTGTCGTCGAGGCGCAGGATGAAGGTGCCGCCATGCCGCTTGGCGAACAGCCAATTGAACAGCGCCGTGCGCACGTTCCCCACGTGCAGGAGCCCGGTCGGGCTGGGCGCAAAGCGGACAACGGGATTTGATGCCATGCGGGCCGACTTGTGGCGACGAGCCGTTGGCGGGTCAAGCGGCCTCGGTTAGGGTCCGCAACCAGGGACGGAGGAAACCACAGGATGCGCACCCAGGACATCGAGTACCGGGCCGACGGCGTTCGCATGGTCGGCCAGTACGTGGTCGACGACAGCTCGGCCGCGCGCCGCCCCGGCGTTCTGATCATCCACGAAGGTCCAGGCCTCACCGAGCACACCAAGAAGATCGCCGCGCGGCTGGCCGGTCTCGGCTACGCCGCCTTCGCCATGGACTATCACGGCGAAGGCAAGCCGCATCCGAACCTCGCCGAGGTCAGGCCGCAGATTGCTGCCTGGATCGCCGACCCGACCGGCATCATGGCACGCGCCACGGCGGCGCTCGACGTGCTGAAGGGCCAGAAGGAGGTCGACGCCGGCCGGCTGGCGGCCATCGGCTACTGCTTCGGCGGCACGACGGCGCTCGAGCTCGGCCGCGAAGGCTGCGATCTCAAGGCAATCGTCGGCTTCCATTCCGGGCTCGGCGACCTCGCGGCCAGCAGGCCGCGAAGAACATCAAGGGCAAGGTGCTGGTCAATATCGGCGCCGAGGATCCGATCATCCCGCCCGAGCAGCGCGCCGCCTTCGAGAGCGAAATGAAGGCGGCCGGGCTCGACTGGCGCCTGCTGCTTTATGGCGGCGCCGGCCACAGTTTCACCAATCCGGCGGCCGATTCACGTGGCATGCAGGGGTTCTACCATCACGAGGCCACCGACCGGCGGTCGTGGAGCGCCATGATCGAGCTGTTCAATGAAACGCTGAAGTAAACGTTGTCAGGGAGGAAACAAGAAATGAGACGTCGCCATCTGTTGGCCGTGGGCGCGGGCGCGCTTGCGGCGCCGTCGCTCGTACGCGCCCAGGACAAGTATCCCGAGCGCACCGTGCGGCTGGTCGTGCCGTTCGCGCCGGCCGGCCCGACCGACATCATCGGCCGCATGATCGCCGACAAGATGACCCCCGTGATCGGCCAGACGATGATCGTCGAGAACAAGGCCGGCGGCGCCGGCGTCATCGGCGCCAACGAGATCAAGACGGCCAAGCCCGACGGCTACAGCCTCCTGTTCGCGACGTCGTCGACCCACGCCATCCTGCCGACGGCGATGACCAAGGTGCCGTACGATCCGATCAAGGATTTCACGCCGATCTCGTCGGTCTGCGTCAATCCGCTGGTGCTGGTCGTCCATCCGTCGATGCCGGACACGGTCAAGGGCCTGGTCGAGCTGATGAAGAAGAATCCCGGCAAGTATTCCTACGCGACGTCAGGCACCGGCAGCATCCTTCATCTCACCTCCGAGTACTTCAAACGCGAGGTTGGCGGCATGGACGTCGTCCACGTGCCCTATCGCGGCTCGGGACCGGCGATCCAGGACCTGCTGCCCGGCAACGTCGCGTGGATGTTCGAGACCTTCAGCACCATGCTGCAGCATCACAAGGCCGGGAAGGTGCGCATCCTGGCCTTCGCCCACCAGAAGCGCGCGGCGATCGCGCCGGAGATCCCGACCATGATCGAGGCCGGCGTGCCGGGCTTCGAGGCCTACACCTTCAATCTGTTCCTTGGGCCGGCCGGGGCGCCGAAGAACGTGGTCGACACGATCGACCAGGCCACGCGCAAGGTCATGGCCGACCCCAGCACCATCAAGTTCCTCGAAGACATCGCCGCCGTGCCGACGCCGGACACCACCCCTCAGCGCACCGCCAAGTTCATCGCGGACGAGCTGGCCAAGTGGGCGCCGGTGATCAAGGACGCCGGCATCAAGATCGAGTAATCGGGAGCGCGGGCCTCCGGCCCGCTCATGCTCTTCCGGACCGCGAGCCTCCCGGCTCGCTCATGATTCATGAGCGAGCCGGGAGGCTGCGGTGAAGAGCGCCGAGCAGTCGGCGGCGCAGATGCTGCTGGGCACCCGCGATGGCCTGCTCCAGCGGCGCACGCAGCTGAGCAACACCATCCGCGGCCATGCCGCCGAGTTCGGCCTGGTGACGCCCAAGGGGCTGGCCCACATCAAGCCGCTGCTGGAGCGCATCGCCGCCGATGAGACCGTTCCAGCGCTGGCCAAGGAACTGTTCGCCACCCTGGGCGAGGAGTTCACCGAGCTGGGACCGCGCATCGCCCAGCTCGACAAGAAGCTGAAGGCCTTCCAGCGCAGCAACGAGGTGTGCCGGCGCCTGGTCGAGGTGCCCACGATCGGCCCGGTCATCGCCAGCTCGATGGTCGTCAAGATCAGCAACCCGGCAGCCTTCCGATCCGGTCGACGGTGCGCGGCCTGGCTCGGCCTCACCCCGAAGGACCATTCGACCGCCGGCAAGATGCGACACGGCGGCATCACGCGCGCCGGCGACGAGAGCTTGCGCGCCGCCCTGGTGTCGGGTGCGACAGCCTACATCCAGCAGGTCAAACGCGGTCGCACCAAGCCCTCGCCCTGGTTGGCTGGCCTCTTGAAGCGCAAGCCCGAGAAGCTCGCCGCCGTGGCGCTCGCCAACAAGACCGCGCGCATCGCCTGGAAGCTGATGACGAGCGGCGAGCGCTACGACCGCGCCCGAGCCGAGGCCCGCGAGGGGCTCGGCGCTACGCAACAGGGGGGCTCCGCGCCGAGCCCCTTGCTCCACCCAGACACCGCGGCCCATGGCGCCAGCGCCATCACCGCCGCATAAGCGCTTCAGCGTGACCGTGGCCACCACCTCGCGCTGAGGCCGGGGCCTGCTCGAGCAGCAAGGAGATGGTGTGATCAGGCGATCCCACACCCGGGACAATCCGTCGGACCGCGCGGCGTTCAACGTCTCAGGCTCGTTTGGAACCAGGGTAGCGGATACCATCTTGGCAGCGGTCGTGCCTGACCGCGTCAACAGACCGGACATACGACCGCCGCGGTCCGGAAGACAAAGACTATGAGCGGGCCGGAGGCCCGCGCTCCCTTCAGCGATAGCCCGGCGGCGGCGGCAGGTTGCCGGGCGACGGCGTGATCGGCGCCTGTTGCGGCATCTGGCTGGGCATCGGCAGGTTGGACGGGTTGGGCATCGCCGTGACGTCGCTCGTGGAGGCGACGCGGCCCGGCGCCACGGCGCCGGTGGTGCTGATGTAGTAGCCGGCGACGGCGTTGGAGTTGTCGCCTTCGGTCTTGGCCGGCACGTCGACCTGGCCGAGACGCTCGCCGTCTCGGTTGATGCGGTAGCCCTGGTTGTCGAGCTTGTAGTCGGCGTTGTCGACCCGTGTCCCATTCGGCTCCGTGCGGAACGAAGCCGGCTGTTTCACGTCGACGTAGTCGGGCCGCGGCAGTGGATTACATCCTGCAAGCACCGTTCCCAGCGTTGCCACCATCAACCATCTCGCAGCCATCGCGCCCCCTGTTCAGGGACGGGTCGACTGCGGGCTGATGATGTTGCCGCGAGCGTCGACCCGGTTCCCCTGCCCATCATAGCGGAAACCGTATTCGTCACGGAAGGCCTGAACACCGGCCGGCGGGGTTGTCGCAGCCGGCACCACCGTGGTCGTCGAGGCCGGCGCGGTCGAGTAGGTCGTCACCGTCGCCTCCTGGCGATAGCGGCGGGCGTCGATTTCGCGGCCGACGCAGCGATCGTAGCTCATGCTGCCGCGCGACAGGCCATAGGACGAACAGGCCATCTGGGCATCGGCGGCGAGGTTCGCCTGGCTGTAGGCCATCGAGACGCGGCCGCGGGCCCGGGCATCCGCTTCCAGCCGCACGCAGCGATCATACGACGCCGTACCCGGCGTGAAGCCGTAGTCCACGCAAGCCTGTTGCGAGCTGTTGTTCACGATCACGGTACCGGCCGGTGCAACCACCGCCGCCGGCGGCGGAGCAGCCGCAGTGGTTGTATTGGAATAGCTGCAGGCAGCGGCCGACAGGCCGACCGCCGCTACCGCAAGAAGCTTCGCTGGCGTCATCGCACCCTCCTCGGGGAAATTCGCCCCCGTGGAACGTGACCAGATGCAGGAGGTTGCAGGGACCCTGCCTAAATCAAGCAGCTTTCTTCGCCATGCTGTCGCGCAATTCGCGCCGCAAGATCTTGCCGACATTGGTCTTGGGCAGCTCGTCGCGGAACTCGATGTACTTGGGCCGCTTGTAGCCGGTGAACTGCTCGGCGCACCACGCCGCCAGCGCCTCCTTGGTGAGTGCGGGATCCCTCTTCACCACGAACAGCATGACGGCCTCGCCGGCGCCCGCGTCGGGCACGCCGATGGCGGCGCATTCCAGGACACCGGGATGGCTCGCCACCACGCCCTCGATCTCGTTGGGGAAGACCTTGAAGCCCGAGACCACGATCATGTCCTTCTTGCGATCCACGATCTTGATGTAGCCCTTCGCATCCATCTCGCCGACGTCGCCCGACTTGAAGAAGCCGTCGGGCGTCATGACCAGCGCCGTCTCGTCCGGCCGCTGCCAGTAGCCCTGCATGACCTGCGGGCCCTTGATGGCGATCTCGCCGGCCTCGCCCAGCGCCACCTCCGTGCCCTGGTCGTCGAGGATCTTGATCTCGACGTTGGGCAGCGGCAGGCCGATCGTGCCGGTGTAGGCCTCCGAGTCGGTGGGATTGCAGGTGACGCCGGCCGAGGTCTCGCTGAGGCCGTAGCCCTCGACGATCGGGCAGCCGGTGATGGCGAGCCACTTCCTGGCAACGGCCTCCTGCACCGCCATGCCGCCGCCGTTGGAGATGACCAGGCCGGAGAAATCGAGCTTGGCGAAGTCCGGCTGATTGGCGAGCCCGTTGAACAGCGTGTTCACGCCCGGAAAGATGTTGATGTGGTACTTGGCGAGCTCGGCGATCGTGCCCTTCATGTCGCGCGGATTGGGAATGAGGATGTTGAGCGCACCGGTGCGCATGCCCAGCAGTCCGCAGGTGATGAAGGCGAAGACGTGATAGAGCGGCAGCGCGCAGACGATGGTGATCTGGCCGGTGAGCGGCTTGCGCTTCAGCCCGGGCTGCATCCACGCCTCGGAGGCGAGCAGGTTGGCGACGATCGTGTGATGCAGCAGCGTCGCGCCCTTGGCCACGCCCGTCGTGCCGCCGGTGTATTGCAGCACCGCCACGTCGTCGGGCCCGATGTCGGGGCGCGTGAAGGCCATCGAGCGGCCGGCCGATACGGCGTCATTGAACGTGGTGTGGCCGGGCAGCGAGAAGGCCGGCACCATCTTGCGCATCGTGCGCACGACGAAGTTCACGATCAGACCCTTGGGAAAGCCCAAAAGGTCGCCCATAGAGGCCACGACGACGTGCTTGACCCTGGTGTTGCCGATCGCCTGCTGCAGGGTCGAGGCGAAGTTCTCCAGCACGATCACGGCCTCGGCGCCGGAATCCTTCAGCTGATGGGTGAGCTCGCGCGCGGTGTAGAGCGGATTGACGTTGACGGCGATCAGACCGGCGCGCAGCACGGCGGCGAGCGCCACGGGATACTGCAGCACGTTGGGCATCATGATCGCCACGCGCGCGCCCTTCGCCAGGCCCCTGCCCTGCAGCCAGGCGGCCAGCGCCTGGGACAGCGCATCGATGTCGCCGAAGGTGATGGCCTTGTCCATGCAGACATAGGCGCGCTGGTCACGGAACTTCGCGAAGCTCTCTTCGAGCAGCGCCACGACGCTGGGATAGACCGACGGATCGATGTCCGACGGCACTCCTGGCGGATAGCTCTTCAACCAGAACCGGTCCATGCGTTCCCCCGCTGTCGTCGAGAGGACTATAGCGCATGAAAAAGGCCCGTCCTTTCGGACGGGCCCTGATCGAATCTCATGTCATCCTGAGCGCAGCGAAGGATCTCATGCCCTTGGCAGGCGGCGATGAGGTCCTTCGCTTACGCTCAGGACGACAAAGACCTAGGCGGCGGCCTTCGTGAACTTCTCGATACGCTCCTGCACGGGGCGGACGGCGTCGTCTGCGACCTTGCGGGCGAAGGCGCCGAGGTCCTGGGCCTGCGCGATGCGGGTCTCCAGGCGGCCGCGCCAGTACTTGGCGCTGATGTCGAAAGCCTCGACCGGCGACTTGGCCGACAGGAAGTCGCGCCACGCGGCGAAGCCGGCGTCGGCGTCTTCCTTGGCAACCTCGAGCATCTTCAGGCTGGCCTTGGTGGCGCCGTCGCGCGCCTGGACGAACTGGCTGTTCATCTCGGCCGAAGCGGTCTGCGCGGCCTTGCTGATCTGCTCAAAACCCTCGGCGGCCTTGCGCACGCCGATCTGGGCGAACTCGCGGACGCGCTCGTTGGCGGCCTTGGTGGTCTCGTTGGCATGCTCGATCACGTTGTCGAGCGGGGTGCTGGTGGTCATGGGATCGGTCCTTGGTTGGGTTGTGCCTGGAAAACTGTTGCTCGGTGACCGGCGGTATATGGGATGCAAATGGTGCGTTGCAACATAAATTGTTGCGGTGCGAGAAGAAAAGTTAAAAAGCCATATATTTCAATTGATTAGGCTGGCGATCCGGGAGACTAATTGGTCCAACGAACCGGAGGACGCCATGGAACAGCAGCAGCTGTCGGGCATCGATGCGTCATTCCTCTACTTGGAGACGCCCGAGACGCCGATGCACGTGGCGGGGCTGACCTACTTCGAATTGCCGCCGGGTTTCGAGGGCAGCTTCTACCAGCATTTCCGGCGCTTCTTCGAAAGCCGCCTGCACACCATCCCGATCTTCTCCAAGCGGCTGGCGCCCTCGCTCTACGACCTCGACCATCCCGGCTGGGTCGAGGCCGACGACCTCGACCTCGACTATCACCTGCGCGAAACGGCCCTGCCCTCGCCCGGCACCGAGGAGCAGCTCGAGGAGGTGATCGGCCGCCTGCACGCCAACATGCTCGATCGCAGCCGGCCGCTCTGGCAGTTCTACGTCATCACCGGCCTGGAGAACGGCCAGGGCGTTCTCTACTCGAAGGTCCACCATGCCGCGATCGACGGCGGCGCCGGCATGGCGATCAACAAGGCGCTCTATGACGTCACGGCGACGCCGCGCGACGTGCCGCCGCCGGCGCCCAAGGCCGCTTCGGCGAACGCCGCCCCCAGCTCGCCCACGGCCGTCGATCCGGTGAAGGGCATCTCCGACATCATGGGCAACATGATGCGCCAGCAGCTTCGCATGTGGCAGACCGCGTCGGAGATCGGCACCGCCATGACCAACGCCTTCCTCGCCAAGCCCGGCGAAGCGGGCCCCAAGGCATTGTCGACCTTGCAGAGCATGGTCAACCAGCTGCCGACGCTCAACGCGCCGAAAACGCCGTTCAACGCCACCATCACGCGCGAGCGCAGCTACGCCGCGCGCACCGTGTCGCTGTCCGACACCAAGGCGATCGCCAAGGCGAGCGGCACCAAGCTCAACGACGTGGTGATGGCGATTTGCGCCGGCGCGCTGCGCCGCTATCTGCAGGAGAAGGGCCTGCTGCCCGACAAGCCGTTGATCGCCGGCGTGCCTATCAGCCTGCGCGAGCCGGGCGACACACGGCAGAACAACCAGGTCTCGGGCATGCTGTGCTCGATCGCCACCGACATCGCCGATCCGTTGGAGCGGCTGAAGGCCATCCTGAAGTCGTCCTCGGAGTCCAAGCAGATCGCCGGCACGTTCCGCGATGCCGTCCCGCAGGATTTCGCCTTCGTCGGCGCGCCGATCCTGCTGCAGCTCATCATGCTGGTCTACGGCCGCAGCGGCTTGGCCGACAAGCTGCCGATGCCGATGAACGTCACGATCTCCAACGTGCCCGGGCCGCCGATGCCGCTCTACTGCGCCGGCGCCAAGGTGACGGCATTGCATCCGGTGTCGATCCCCGCGCATGGCGCTGCGCTCAACATCACGGTGCAGAGCTACATGGATGCGCTGAACTTCGGCCTCACGGCTGATCGGCGCGCCGTGCCCGACATCGGCAAGCTCGGTGACTATCTGGTGGACGCGGCAAACGAGCTCAAGAAGGCGGTTGTCCCGGCTTGAAACCCTTTTGTCTCCTTCCGATATGTGAGAACTCTTGCACGAACGATGAAGGAGCCCAGATGACGGTTGCCCAGGCGTTGCGTCCTCCCTCTCGAACGCTGCTGCTGCTGGAAGGCCGCGCTGTTCAAGAATTGGGCGCCTTCATGCTCCTGCGGCCCTGGCTGGCCGCGGCGCCGCGTGGCGACGGGCATCCGGTCTTGGTGTTTCCCGGCCTGCTGGCCAGCGACCTTTCCACACAGCCGTTGCGCGGATTCCTGAAGCAGCACGGCTATGCCGTGCACGGCTGGAAGCAGGGTCGCAATCTCGGCCTGCGGGCGGGCGTCGAGGCCGATATGCTCGACCGCATCGAAGAGCTCTATGAGCGCTACGGCAAGCGCAAGCTCAGCCTGGTCGGCTGGAGCCTGGGTGGCATCTATGCCCGCCAGCTCGCCAAGCGCGTGCCCGACAAGGTGCGCTCGGTGATCAGCCTCGGCAGCCCCTTCACCGGCAGCCCCAAGGCGACCAATGCCTGGAAGGTCTACGAGTTCGCCTCGGGCCAGCGCGTCGACGACCGCAACCACCACATCGCGGGCCCGGTGTCGGATCCGCCGCCGGTGCCGACCACGTCGATCTTCAGCCGTTCCGACGGCATCTGCGCCTGGCAGACCTGCCTCAACGAGGAAGGCCCACTGGTCGAGAACATCGAGGTCTACGGCAGCCATTGCGGGCTCGGCCATCATCCGGCGGCGGTCTACGCCGTGGCCGACCGGCTGGCGCAGCCCGAAGGCCAGTGGACCAAGTTCGACCGCTCGGGCTGGAAGGGCCTGGTCTATCCCGACTGGCGTCGCTCTTAGCCTTCGTCTTCCGGACCGCGCGCGTCCCGCGCGCTCATGAGGCGCGCGAGACGCGCGCGGTCCGGAAGAAAAGACTCTAAGGCTTATTCTCCACGCTCGCCTTGATCTCCTCGTAGGACTCCTTCATGCGGTCCTGGACGATCTTGAAGGCCTCGCCGCTCGACTTCTGAACAAGCTCGGCGATGTCGCGCGTGTTGGCGATGGCTGCTTCCATCGCCTTCTTCGCGAACTCGGTCTGCTTAGCCATCATTTCCTGCGGACTGCCGCCAGGCTTGTATTCCTTGGCCATCTCGGTGACGTCCTTGACCGCCGCCTCGAAGATGGCGCGCTGCTTCTGGGCAACCTCGCTGGCGCCGCTCGCCATTGCCTGCCACGACCGCGCCATGGCATCGAGGTTCTTCTGGTGATGCTCCATGATCTTCGTCACATCGACCTGCGGCAGCTTCAACTGCTCGCCCAGGTTCTTGAACATGTCGGTGAAGCTCTGGGGTGCTTGGGCCATGCGAACCTCCTTGGGTCACCTTGGGGTCAGGGGATGAGCTTCAACCCCTGCTCCAGCGCGTGCAAGGCCAAACCGGCAAGCCCGCCGATCAGGGCACCATTGAAGCGGATGTATTGCAGATCGCGCCCGACGGTGAGCTCTATGCGGCCGATCAGCATGTCGATGTCCCAGGACTTGACCTGGTCGGCGATGAAGCGGCCCACGCCGCTCTTCTGGCTTTCCACGAAATCGGCCAGGATGCGCACCATGCCGCGGTTGATCTCGGCGCGGATCGCCGGATCGCGCGCGAGCTGGCCGCCGACCTCGACCAGCATGGCTTCGAGCTGGCGGCGCACCTGGCTGTCGGATGCCTTGGCGTCCTGCTCGAGGAAGCTTCTGAGGCTGTCCCAGGCGCCCTCGGCAACGGCTGCGATCTCCGGCCGCGCCAGCATGTCGCGCTTCAGGCTCTCGGCCCGTTGGGCAAACGCCCGTGAGCTGCGCAGGCGCTCGATGAAGCCCGTCACGAAGCCGTCGAACTCCTGGCGCAGCGGATGGTTAGGATCGGCGCGCGCATCCTGGATGAAGGCGCTGGTCGAGGCGACGATCTTGCGCAGCAGGTAGGCATCGGCGCGATAGAGGTTGAACAGCGCCGGCAGCTCCTTGCGGATCTTTTCGCGCAACGCCAGCAGCGTCTCTTCGTTGGTCAGCACTTTCTCGAGCGCGGCCAAAAGCTCGTCGAGCAGGCGCTGGTGACGGCCCTTCTCGGTGACCGCGCTGAGCAGGCCGGCGGCCAGCGGCGCCAGCTCGACCCGCTCCAGCTCGGTCATGATCCGCTTGCCGATGAAATCCTTCAGGCCCGACTGCTCGATGGCGCCGAGCGATTGCGGCAGCAGGCGCAGCACGAAGCGCGCGAGGGCGGCGCTGCGCTCGCGATCGGACAGCCAGTCGGCGACGAGGGCGGCGAAATCGACCTCGCGCAATCGCGCCTCGACCGGCTCGGGCGCCAGGAAGTTGGTCTCGATGAACTCGCCCAGCGTGTCGGCGATGCGCAGGTGGTTGCGCTGGATGATGGCGGTGTGCGGGATCGGCAGGCCGAGCGGCCGGCGGAACAGGGCGACGACGGCATACCAGTCGGCCAGCCCGCCCACCGTCGCCGCCGCGGCAAAGGCCGCGACGTAGCCCCACGCCCAGTGCCTCGGCTCGAAATGACGCGCCACGATGAACAGCGCCGCCGTGAAGACCAGCAGCGCGGTCGCCGCAAGCTTGATGCGGCGCAGGTCGCGGGCGCGCTCCTGGTCGCGGCTCAGCTGCTCGCCCACACGTCGAGCACGTAACGATTGTCGGCCGCGAGCCTGGCGACGAACGCCTCGTCGTACATCGCCACCAGCGTGCGCTTGACGTCGGGCTCCATGCGCCCGCCGTCGCCGCAGACATAGACGATGGCGCCCTGGTCGATCAGGGCGCGCACGCGGCCGGCCTCGGCCTTCAGGAGGTCCTGCACGTAGGTCTTCTTTCCGTCGTGGCGCGAGAAGGCGACATGCAGGTCAACGATGCCGGCATCGGCCTGTTCCTTGAGCTCGTCGGCATAGATGAAGTCGTGCTCGGGATGACGACAACCGAAGAACAGCATTGCCGGCCCCAGATTGCGGCCCTGCGCCTTGAGCGCGGCGCGCTCGCGCAAGAAGCCGCGGAAGGGCGCCAGGCCCGTGCCTGGGCCGACCATGACGATCGGCGCCGCCGGATCGACGGGCAGGCGGAAGCCGACCTTGGTCTCCTTCACGAAGGCCTGCACCGTGGCGCCGCCGGCCTGACGCAGCAGATGGTTGGAGCAGACGCCGTGATAGACGCCGCCGCCCGAACGCGCCGGCCCCTCGACCACCGCCACGGTAACCGCGCAGCGATTGCCGTCGGCCATCGGCGAGGACGAGATCGAGTAGTAGCGCGGCGTCATCAGCGGCAGCATTTCCAGGAACGCCGCGAAGGGCAGCTCGCACGCCGGATGCTCCTCCAGCAGATCGAGCACGGACTTGCGCTTGGCCAGGATCTCGGCGCGGAAGCGCTCCTCGTCGAGCAGCGCCTCGAGCTTTGGCCGGGTAAAAGGGCAGCGCGTGTGCTGCGCCATGGCCTGGATCTGCTTGCGTGTCGCCGGATGCTGCAGCTCGACGAAATCCGACAGCAGGCGATGGACGGCGATCGCCTCGCCGACCGGCAGATTGGCGCGCCGGCCCTCGGCGGCCGCCAGCATGACATGCGCGCCGGGCGCGAAGGCGAAGCGGCGCAGGGCGCGCTCGACCAGGGCGGCGGCGTTCTGCGGCACGATGCTGAGATGATCGCCGGCGCGATAGCTGACGCCATCGGGCAGCAGCACCTCGATGTGACGCGTGCTGCGGCCCGAGGCATCGGGCTTCTGCAGTTCGCGGTTGGCCAGCACGCGCATGGGCAGCGCACCGGTGCCGCCGATGATGGGATTGGCCGGCGGCTTGTCGACCGCCTGCACGTGGTAGAGCGGTTCCTGCGCCACGCCGGCGTCTGCTTCGAGCGTCACGCCCAGCCTTTCGGCCACGGCCGGCAGCAAGGGGTCGTTCCAGGCCTGGAAGTGGCCGTCGAGGTCCTCCTTGGCGTCGCCCTCGCCGCGGACGTAGATGCGCTCGGCGCCCTTGGCGGCCAAAAGCTCATCGATCTGGCGCGGGATTGCCTGGTAGGTCGAGGCCCAATCGCGGTTGCCGCAGCCGAACACGGTGTAGCGCACCCCCGACAACGAACCGGGCGCGGCATCGCGCAAGCTCTTGATGAAGGCGCCCGCATTGTCCGGCGGCCCGCCGTTGTAGGACGCGCAGACGATGGCCACGGCGCCTTCCGTCGGCAACTTGCCGGCGTGGTCGTCGAGGCCGGCCAACGTCGTTTTGAAGCCCTGGGCTTCGCCCGAGTCGGCGATCGAGCGCGCCAGTTCCTCGGCGGTGCCCATGTTGGAGCCGAACAGCACGGTGAGCTTCGTGCCGTGGCTCTTGGCGGCCTTCTTCGGCGCCGCTTTCCTGGGCGCCGGCCGCGCGGCGACGCTCACGCCCGATCCGCGCACGACGTCGGACCGCAGCTTCACGCGCATTGTCAGGCCTTCGGGCTTGATGGTGAGCGATTCCTTGATCTTGAGCTGGTAGCGCGTGTGATCGACCAGGCGGAAACGCTGCAGGATCAGGCCCACCACCAGCGTCGCCTCGGTCATGGCGAACTGCCGGCCGATGCAGGCGCGCTGGCCGTTGCCGAACGGCTTATAGGCATGCGCCGGCATCTTGGCCTCGCGATCGGGCGCGAAGTTCTCGGGATCGAACACCTCGGCGCGAGGTCCCCAGACGGTCTGGTCGCGATGCAGCATCGCCGTCAGCACGGTGACGAAGGTGCGCTTGCGCAGCTTGTATTTCCCGCCGATCGTCTCGTTCTGATACGGGTAGAGGCCGAAGGCCGGTGCCGTCGGCCACAGTCGCAGCGACTCCTTCAGGATCTGGCCGATATAGACGAGCTGGTTGACCTGCTGTGCCGTGGGCCTGGCGTTGATGTCGCGGCCCAGCACGCGGTCGACTTCCTCGTAGGCCTTCTGGATGACGTGCGGATTGTTGAGCAGGAAGTAGATCGCGAACGACAGCATCCCGCTCGTGGTCTCGTGGCCGGCGATCAGGAAGGTGTTCATCTGGTAGCGGATGTTGACGTCGTCCAGCCGCTCGCCGCTGTGGCGGTCGACACCGCTCAGCATGTAGCCGAGGAGGTCGGGCTTGGTCGCATCGCCCCCTTCTCCCAATCCAGCCGGCACCTCGCGGCGCTCGCGGATGATGCGGTCGGCGATGCCGTTCATGAAGCCGACATCCTGCTCGAGCTTCTTGCGGCTCTTGCGCTGGGTGATGTCCTCCAGCGGCAGGCCGCGCATCTTCATGACGGCCTCGAGCGCGCGGACCAATGATTCGACGTAGGGATGGTTGTCGCTGCGGTAGAACGAGTTGAAGCGGTAGTTGAAGCCGCACAGGCCGATCGTGTCGAGGGTGAGCGCGGTCATGTCGCGCACCACGTCGATCTCCTCGTCGGCGTTCAGCCGCTCCCACTTGGTCACCAGCTGGTCGGCGATGTCGAGCATGCCCTCGTGGTAGGTCTGCATCATGCGGTGCGCGAAGGTCGGCAGCAGGATGTTGTGCGCCTTCTGCCAGTTGGGCTCCTGGGTCTCGGCGGTGAACAGCGCGTCGCCGCCCAGCATGCGCACGCGGCGCAGTGAGCCGCGCACGGCCTTGTCGAACCGCTTCTCGTCGCACAGCTCCGCGACAAGATCGGCGCCGGACACCACGACCAGCGGCGTGCCCATCATGTCGAGCCAGAAGATCGGCCCCTGCTCGCGCGTGATCCGCATCAGGTCCTGGATCGGCGCGTCGCCGTCGACGGTGAGCATGTTGCCCAGCACCGGCGTGCGCGGCGGATGGGGAATCGGATGCAGCTTGTTACGCGCCATTGGCCGGTCAGTCCTCCCAGTCTTGCGGGCCATATTGCCCCGCCGCGTTGCGAGGCGAAACACTCCCGTTTGCGATCTGGCGTATAGTCCGCCGTCGCATCCATGCAGGAGGGATCAGTGAAAGTCGGTTTCATCGGCGTTGGCAACATGGGCGGCCCCATGTGCCGCAACATCGTCAAGCGCAGCAACCACCAGGTGACGGTGTTCGACCTGAATGCCGCCGCCGTGAAGACCTGCACCGATCTCGGCGCCACCGCCGCCAAGTCGATCGCCGAGGTCACCAAGGGCGCCGACGTCGTCATGACCTCGCTGCCCATGCCCAAGGACGTCGAGGCCGTGACCCTGGGCGATGGCGGCATCCTCGCCACGATCGCCAAGGGCCAGACCTACATCGATCTCAGCACCAACGCGCCGTCGATGGTGAAGAAGATCGGCGCCGCCATGGCCGCCAAGGGCATCGCCATGCTCGACGCGCCGGTGAGCGGCGGCACGGTCGGGTGCCGAGGCCGCGACCATCGCCATCATGGTGGGCGGCGACAAGAAGGTGTTCGACGATGCGCTGCCAGTGCTGCAGTCGTTCAGCGCCAACGTCATCCACATGGGCGAGCTCGGCACCGGCACGGTGGCCAAGCTGGTCAACAACATGCTCGCCTTCTGCAATGCCGCCGCGGCAGCCGAGGGCCTGATGCTGGGCGTCACGGCCGGCCTCGATCCGAAGAAGCTGATCCAGGTCGTGTCCAGCTCCAGCGGCAACTCCAACGCCTTCAAGAGCCTGTCGGAACGCGCGCTGAGCGGCGAGTTCAAGGCGAGCTTCGCCCTCGACCTCGCCTACAAGGACCTGCATCTGGCACTCGAGCTCGGCGACGAGCTGGGCGTGCCGCTGCCGCAGGGCTCCTCCACGCACAACCTGCAGCGCCTGGCGCGCGGCATGAAGCTCGGCTCGAGCGACAGCTCGTCGATCCTGCGCGTCTACGAGACGGCGCTCGGCCGGACAGTCAAACAATGACAGCCGGCACCCCGATCTCGCGCCGCAGCCTTGGCGCGCTGCTCGGGGTGCCGTTCGTCGCGAGCGCGGCAGCGGCCGACGTGTGGTCGGCCCTGCGCACCGCTGGCCACTTCGCCTTGATCCGTCACGCCTCCGCGCCGGGCGTGCTCGATCCGCCGGGCTTCAAGCTCGACGACTGCCCCACCCAGCGCAATCTTTCGTCCGGCGGCCGCGCCCAGGCGATCCGCATGGGTGATCTTTTGCGCGCCAACGGTATTGCGGCCGCACACATCAACTCAAGCCAATGGTGCCGCTGCCTCGATACCGCGACGCTGATGAAGCTGGGCGAGGTCGCCCAGCAGCCGCTGCTCAACTACTTCGGCCAGGATCAGGCGCGCCGAGCCCCGCAGCTCGAAGCCCTGCGCGCCTGGATCGCGCGTCTGGAGCTTGTCCAGCCGACACTGCTGGTGACGCATCAGGTCGTGATCACGGCCGTGGCCGAGGTGCCGGCCGGCGACGGCGAGATCGTGGTCATGCGCCGCGAAGCCGACGGCAGGCTCACCCTGCAGGGACGCCAGCCGACGGCGTGATCAGGCGAGATGACGCTCGATCAACGGCGCCACCTCGGCGGCATGCGTGCGTGCGAGATCGTGATCGCCGCCGACGACGATGTGCAGACGTGAATTCACCAGACGCGACTGCAGATGGCGGCCGACGGCGGCCGGGCTGATCGGGTCGCTGTCGCCCCACAGCAGCAGCGTCGGCGCGGCGATTTCCTCGACCGGCAGCAGGACCGCCGCCCGCGGCTCGGTGATCCAGGGCATGGCGCGCGGAAAGGACTTGCGATAGCCCTCGCGCCAGTCAGATGCGCCCAGCGCCGCCATGTCGATGCCGCCTGAGGTCACGGTCAGCACCAGCCGGCGCACGTTCTGCGGCTGCTCGATCGCCAGCCGCGCGGCAATGATGCCGCCCATGGATTGCGCCACCAGATCGACCGGACCGTCATCCATCCTGGCGGCGACCATGCGCACCAGATCGTCGATGCCTTTGATCGCAGGGTCGTGCGGCTGGTCGCCGAGTCCGGGCCAGCCGAAATACTCCTTCGGCCATTCGGCCGGCAGCAGCGCGCCGACCGGCTTCCAGAAATCCGGCGATGCGCCGGCGCCCGGGAGGAACAGGATCTTGGCCATGGTTACGCGCTCATCTTGGCGAGAAACGCCGGCAACTTGCGCCCTTGGCTCAGCAGATAACGCCCCATGGCGCCCGCCACCTGGCGCACCGCCGGGCGCGCGCTCATGCGGTCGCGCCAAGCCTGCAGCTTGGGATGGGCGTCGGTCATGGGCGCGCCCATGCGATCGCCGAAGATCTGCGCCATGTAGAAGGCGATGTCGGCGTAGGAGTAGCTGCCGGCCAGCCATTCCTTGTCGGCGATCGCCTTCTCCATCCCGTCATAGAAAGACAGCGCTGCGGCGCGCGCCTCGACGGCGGCCGGATCGTCAGGCGTGGCCTGCAAGCCCATGAGGCGGACGATCGGCGGGAAATAGACCTCGTCGGACTTGTGCTCCAGCAGCCGGGCGCGGGCGCGTGCCTTGGGATCGGGCGGCCACAGAGCGGGCTCGGGCTTGATCGAACTCGATGTACTCGAAGATCTGGGTCGAATCGAAGATCTCCAGGTCGCCGTCGATCAGCACCGGCACCTGGCGCTTAGGGTTGATGCGCAGCACCTCGGGATGCTTGGGCTGGTACAGCGTCTTCATCTCGAAGGGCACCATGATGAGCTCGAAAGCGAGCCCCTTCTCATGGGCGGCAATCTCGGCCTTGGCGCCGAACATGCTGAGCGGTCCGGAATAAAGCTTCATGGAAAAACGCTAACACGCGCTTGTCCGTCCTCGCACACGACGTAAGCTAGGTCTGGATGACAAAGTCTCTCATGCTGTTGGCAGCGCTGCTCGCGCTTGGTCTTCCCGCTTCGGCGCAGGACGCAAAGGTCTGCTGCGCCCCGGTATCGCTGAACGACGGCTGGACGGTCGCTGCGCAGGCCGACGTCGGCCTCGATCCAGTCAAGCTCTGCGAGCTCGATTCCTTCCTCGCCCAGTGGCCCGAAGCCAACATTCACGCCGTCGTGGTCGCGCGCAACGGCAAGCTGGCCATGGAGCGTTACTTCAAGGGCGCCGACGAGCGCTTTGCCGAGAAAGTCGGCGTCGTCCAATTCGGTCCAGAGGTCATCCATGACGTACGCTCCATCTCCAAAAGCGCCACGTCGCTGCTGGTTGGCATCGCGCTCGCCGAAGGCAAATTCCCCAAGCTCAACTCCTCGGTCTTCGACGCCTTTTCCGACTACGCCGACCTGAGGACGCCGGAGAAAGCGCGCATCACCTTCCGCGATCTGCTCACCATGTCGGCCGGCCTGCGGTGGAACGAAAATCTGCCCTTCACCGATCCGCTGAACAACGAGCTCGAACATGATCATGGCGGCTGACCCGTTCCGGTACATACTGTCCCAGCCGGTCGCTTATCCGCCGGGTACCGTCTACGCCTATAGCGGCGGCGCCACATCGCTGCTGGGCGAGACGCTGGCGAGATCGACCGGCCGGTCGCTCAAGCGACTACGCGCGCGAGAGGCTTTTCGCACCGCTCGATGTCGTCGACTTCGAATGGCTGGATATCGGTCCGAGCCGCCGGCTGAACGCCTTCGGCGGCCTTCGCCTGCGACCGCGCGATACGGCCAAGCTCGCGCGGCTGCTGCTGACCGATGGACAATGGAACGGCCGGCAGGTGCTGCCGGCGGATGGGCTATCGAATCGATCAGGCCACGCATCAACGGCGAGGGGTTGAACTTCTACGGCTATCAATGGTGGCTCGGCCGTTCCTTCCGCAACGGCGCTGAAGTCACCTGGGCGGCCGGCGTCGGCTATGGCGGGCAGCGGCTTTACATCGTGCCCGCACTCGACCTCGTGGTGATGATCAATGCCGGCCATTACGGCCAGTCCCTTCAGGGCGTGATCCCCTTCGGTATCTTCAATCGCGTCGTGCTGCCGGCAGTCAAAGACTAGAGCGGTTTCCGTTTAGATGGAACCGCGCGCGGTTCCATCTAAACGGAAACGCGCGCAACGGTGGTCGTCGTTGCAAGAGGCACATTCCGCCCGGCTGATTCCAGCCGGGCGGAACGTGCTCTAGCGCCTAGCCCAGGCTGCGGATCAGCGCGCGGCCGGCGCGGAACTCGATGCTCGAGCCGGCGAAATCGTCGCCCACCGGCTCGCAGGCGCCACCCAGATGCTGAGCCAGGAAGGCCTCGACGACGGCGGTAAAGGAGCGGCGGTTTTCGGGCCGGCGGAAACCGTGGCCCTCGTCGCCGTAGTAGAGGTAGGTCACGGGAATGTTGCGGCGCTGCATCTCGGCCACGATCTGATCGGACTCGGCCACCGTCACGCGCACATCGTTGGCGCCCTGGCCGATCAGCATCGGCCGCACGATTCGATCGACATAGGTGAGCGGAGAGCGTTCGGCGAGGAACTTGCGGCCTTCCTCTGTCGTGTGGTCGCCCATGCGCGCTTTCATCACCGGCGCCCAGGTGCTCCAGTAGGGTGGGATCGCCTTGGCGAAGGTCACCAGGTTGGAGATGCCGAACAGGTCGACGGCGCAAGCGAATTTCCACGGCGTGAAGGTGGCGCCGACCAGCGCAGAATAGCCGCCGTAGCTCGCGCCGTAGATGCCGACCCGATCCGGATCGGCGATGCGCTGGGCGATCGCCCAGTCGACGGCGTCGATCAGGTCGTCATGCATCTTGCCGGCCCATTCGCGGTCGCCGGCATTGACGAAGGCCTTGCCGAAGCCGGTCGAGGCGCGAAAATTGACGCTGAGGACGCGATAGCCGCGGTTGGCGAGCCATTGATGCGTGGTGTTGAAGTCAGGGTAATCGCGGCCCCATGGTCCACCGTGGACCAAAAGCACCATCGGCCCAGGCTGTCCGGCCGCCGCATCGCGCGGCTGCGACAGATAACAAACGAGTTTCAGCCCGTCGCGCGCGGTGACCACGACCGGCTGCATCGGCACCAGCGGCGCGGCCTCAAGCGCAGGCCGGCTGGAGAACAGCCGGCGCACGCTGCCGCTGGCACGGTCGTAGTGGAAGAAGCGTCCCGGCGCGCCGGCCGGCTCGGCATAGCCGACCCAGCTCGACCGATCGTTGGACACGCCGAACCAGGCAAGCTCGCCCTCGCCCGACGCGACCAGTCGCTCGACGTCCGCCGCCGCGCTCTGATCGAGCGCCTGCCAACGCCGGCGCTCGTAGACGACCGGCGCGGCGATCGGCACGCAACTGACCGGATCGAGGATCGGCTCGCCAAAATCGGCGGAAGTGTCCTCGGCCAGGACGCGAAAACGACCGTTGCTGAGATCCTGTGCCACCACCGCGGCCCGATCGCGGCCTTGCGAATCGAGCCAGAAGAGCTCCTTTTCGTCATCGCCAATTTCGACCATCTGGGTGGTATAGGCGTCTTCGGCCTCAACTCGGCGGAACAGCGCGCCGGCGCGGCCGTCCTCGATCGTCACGACATCCCAGCCGCCGTCGTCGCGGTAGCGGCCGCCCCAGCGGCAGCGGAACTGCGGATCGGTGAAGACCCAGGCGAAGCTGTCGTTGCGATAGACGAGCGTGCTGTCGCCGGTCGCGATATTGACGCGATAGACATCGAAGTAACGCTTGTCGCGCTGATTGTGGGCGAACAGCAATTCCCCGGGAAAGCGTGCCGAGACCTGCTTGACGTAGGATCTCACACCGGGTCCGGGCGTCAGGGCACGGATATCGGCGGTCTCGATATCGATGCGATGAGCCTGCCAGTTCTCATCGCCGCCCTGCTCACGAAAGAACACGAGGTGCCGGTTGTCGTGCGGCCAATACAGCCGGTTCAACACGTCGCGGTCGGTGATGCGTGTGAGCGGCCGCGCCGCCGCCGGATCGGCAATCGGCGCCAGCCAGACATTGAGCACGCCGTCGACCGGCCCGAGGAAGGCGACCAGCTTGCCGTCGGGGCTGATGGTGACGCGCGTGCGCTCCGGCGCGGCGAACAGCAGACGACGCGGGATCAGCGCCGGCGCGGGTTGGGCCGACGCGCCGAAGATCGGCGCGGCCAAGCCGGCCGCCAGCAACAAGCTGCGTCGTCTCATGTGCGGGCGCGTCATATCCGAAGTCCTTCGCGATCGACGCCAGACTATCGCCTTCCGAGGGCGCCCATCAATCGCGCGACGTCGGCGCACGATTACAGCACGACTGCACCGGGTTGTGTTTCACGTGAAACAACCATAGTTATTGATAAGCACTGAGGTACTGTCTACCCTTGGACCCGCTGCCGCTCTATGCATCGTTCATCTGACGACATTGGAAGTGGGAATCCCCAGGGAAGCACCGTGCCGCCGCGAGAGCACGGGGCTCCCCGGGGGCCCGCCGAGAGACATCGCTCGCGTCCGACGCCGGTGCTCCTGCACCCAATCCATAGCGGCTCCGCCTTCCGCGCCACACCACGCTCTCTGTCGGAAATACCGGGAATGCCGGAAAGTCCGATTTTCGCTGGCAATGCATGCATCGCGGGGGCGATCCATGACATTGGCCTCTTGAGCAGACCCGTTCCGACGACGAGACAGAACAAGGCTTTCACTACATCGTCACGAACATGGCGACCGCGGCCGCCGTCATCACCGCCGTCGCGGCCCAGCCCAGTACGAGCTGCCACGGCTCGGCGACGAACCGGCCCATCAACCGGCGCCGGCTCGCCATGATCATCATCGCCACCATGATCGGGACCACGATGACGCCGTTCACGACAGCGCTCCACAGCAGCGCCTTAATCGGATCGAGCGGCGTGAAACCGAGCACCGACACCCAGCAGGATGGCCAGCGCGATCACGACGTAGAACGGCCTCGCCTCGTTGAGCGGCCGTTCCAGGCCGATCCGCCAGCCGCGCGCCTCGCCCACGGCATAGGCGACCGAGCCCGCCAGCACCGGCACGGCGAGCAGGCCGGTGCCGATCAGGCCCAGGCTGAACAGCAGGAACGCTGCGTCGCCCGCGATCGGCCGCAGCGCCTCGGCCGCCTGCTCGGCGGTCTGGATGTCGGTGTGGCCGTTGGCGTGCAGCGTCACCGCCGTGGTCAGCATGATGAAGAAGGCGATCAGGTTGGAGATCGCCATGCCGACCCAGGTCTCCCAGCCGATGCGATTGAGCTCACGGGCTGCCTGCTCGGGATGATATCTCAGCGGCGCCGCCTCGGGATCGGCCTCCTCGTCCTCGACCTCCTGCGAGCATTGCCAGAAGAAGAGATAGGGGCTGATGGTGGTGCCGAAAATCGCGACGACCAGCGTCAGCGCTTCACCCGAGAGTTCGAGCCTGGGCACGAAGGTGCCGGATGCCACCGCCAGCCAGTCGATCTTCACGGTGAAGACCACGCCGACATAGGCCAGCAGAGAGAAAGTGAACCACTTCAGAAGTCCGACATAGCGATGGTAAGGCAGGAACACGATCGCCAGCAGCGAAAAGACGGCAAAGGCCAGTGTATAGAGGCGCGCGCTGCCGCCCAGCACCAGCTTGGCGGCGGCGCCCATGGCGGCGAGATCGGCGCCGAGATTGATGGTGTTGGCCACGAACAGCAGCAGCACCAGCAGCGTGACGACGCCGTGCGGAAAGACCTTCACCATGTTGCCGGCGAGGCCGCGGCCGGTGACGCAGCCGATGCGGGCGCTGACCGACTGCACGGCGACCATCAGAGGCCAGGTCAGGACCACGGTCCACAGCAGGCCGAAGCCAGCACCGGCGCCCGCCTGGGAATAGGTGGCGATGCCGCTGGGATCGTCGTCCGCCGCGCCGGTGATCACCCCCGGCCCCAGCCTCTTGAACAGAGCCTGGAGGCTCCATCGCGAACTGGGCGGGGAGTGGGCGACGGTCATTGCAGCGTTCGAAACGGCTCCGGGCCCTTGTAGGTTCCGATGTAGCTGACGTGAGTCACGAGACCCATGCCTGGCTTCCACAGGTGAAGCGCCAGGCCGGGTGGCTCCATCATCAGCGAATGGGGCGTCTTCTCGTGAAGATCCAGAGTCGCCTGGTGCGCCGTCGAGGGCGCGATCGAGGCCATGGTGCCGGCCCACAGCACCTGGATCGGCCGATGGACGTGGCCACACATCACGCGCTCGACATGGCCATGGCGGCGGACGATCGCGGCCAGCCGCTCGCCGCCCTCGTTCAGCTTCATGCCGTCGAAGGCATCGATGCCGCAATCGAACGGCGGATGATGCATGAACAGCACCGTTGGCCGATCGCTTTCGCCGAGCCGCGCCTCCAGCCAGCCAAGCCGCTCGTCGCACAGCGCGCCGTGGCCCTTGCCCGGCACCAGCGTGTCGAGCGCGATCAGGCGCACCGGCAGGTCCTCGATCGTGTACTGCAGGAAGCCGCTCTTGGGCAGGTAGGTGTGATCCGGGAAGGCCTCGCGCATGGCGTCGCGCGCATCGTGGTTGCCGGGGATGAGATAGACCGGCATCGGCAGCGGCGCCAGCAGGCGGCGCAGCAGGGCATATTCCTCGGGCTTGCCGCCATCGACCAGGTCGCCCGTGGCGAGCACAACGTCGGGCTTCGGGTCGAGCGCCATGACATGCGCGACAGCACGCTCGAGGAAGCCCGTCGTGTCGATGCGCTTGTACAGAAGCTCGCCCGGCGGCTTGACGTGCATGTCGGAGATTTGCGCGATGAGCATGAATTCACCTCAGTCATCCTGAGCGTAGCGAAGGATCTCATGGCACTTCAACGAGCATGCGGTAGCAATCGCCATGAGATCCTTCGCTGCGCTCAGGATGACAATTAGCCACGAAACCCGTTCACGATCGGATAGCGTCGCTCACGGCTGATGAGGCGTGAGGTGATCTTCACGCCGGGCGGCGCCTGACGTCGTTTGTACTCCGCACCTTCGAGCAGGCGCCACACCTTGTCGACGATGGCAAGGTCATGGCCTTCGGCGGCCAGCTCCTCGGCCGACAGGTCGCGCTCGATCAGACCCTTCAGGATGGCATCCAGCACCGGATAGGGCGGCAGCGAATCGGAGTCCTTCTGGTCGGGCCGCAGCTCGGCCGACGGCGGCTTGGTGATGATGCGTTCGGGGATCACCTTGCCCTTGCGGCCCAGTGCGCCCTCCGGGAGATGCGCGTTGCGCCAGTGGCAGAGGTCGAACACCGTCGTCTTGTAGACGTCCTTCAGGACGTTGTAGCCGCCGCACATGTCGCCGTAGAGCGTGGCGTAGCCCACCGCCATCTCCGACTTGTTGCCCGTCGTCACCACCATGCCGCCCAGCTTGTTGGAGACCGCCATCAGCACGACGGCGCGGGCGCGGCTTTGGATGTTCTCCTCGGTGACGTCCTCTTTGCGGTTGCCGAACAGCGGCACGGTCATCGCACGAAAGGCTTCCATCGCCGGCGCGATGCCCACGATGTCGTAACGCACGCCGATCGCCTCGGCGCAGGCCTTGGCGTCTTCCAACGAATGCGCGCTGGTGTAGGGCGACGGCATCATGATCGTGTGCACACGCTCCGGGCCCAGCGCGTCGGCGGCAACGGCGGCGGTCAGCGCCGAATCGACACCGCCCGACAGGCCGATCACGACGGACGGAAAGCCGGTCTTGTTCACATAGTCGCGCAGGCCCAGCATCATCGCCTGGTAGATCGATTCGACGTCGCTGAGCTCAGGCGCGATCGGGCCGGGCTGGCACTCCCAGCCCCCGCCATTGCGGCGGAACTCGATGGTCGAGACCTGCTCGCGGAACGAGGCGAGCTTGGCCTTGAGCGATCGGTCGGCGCCCAGGGCGAACGAGCCGCCATCGTAAACCACCTCGTCCTGGCCTCCGATCTGGTTGAGATAGACCAGGGGCAGGCCGCTCTCGACGACACGCTTGACGGCGAGCTGCACACGCACATCGGTCTTGCCGACCTCGTAGGGCGAGGCGTTAGGCACCAGCAGGATCTCGCCGCCGGTCTCGGAGATGCATTCGACGACGTCGGGCGTCCAGACATCCTCGCAGATCGGCACGCCGATACGCACGCCCCTGACCACCAGCGGCCCCGGCATCGGGCCCGGGGCGAAGACGCGCTTGTCGTCGAACACGCCGTAGTTCGGCAGATCGACCTTGTAGCGCTTGCCGACGATCTCGCCTTTGTCGAGGCAGATGATGGCGTTGTAGAGCTTGCCGTCCTCATGCCACGGCGTGGCGACGAACAGCGCCGGCCCGCCGTCCCTGGTGTCGGCGCGCAGCGCCTCGACAGCCTCGTGGCAGCGCTTCACGAACGAGGGTTTCAGCACCAGGTCCTCGGGGAAGTATCCTGCGAGGACCAGCTCGGCCGTCAGCACCAGATCGGCGCCCTGCTTCGCCGCTTCGGCACGCGCGGCCCGCACCTTGGTGAGGTTGCCGGCAACATCGCCCACCTTGGGATTGAGCTGGGCGAGCGCGATCTTGAGGGAATACGCCATGACGAATGAGCACCTTTTTGCTCTACATGAGCATTATATAGTTATGCTATTTAAGAGCATAAAGCATGTCAACGGCGTCACTTGGCAGCGCCAAAGAACTGATAAAGCGCGTAATAACGAATGCGCGCCTGCTCGCCCTTGTGTGCGGCATCGCAGCCTGCAGCCGGGGCCGCGCCGCCTTTGGTATCGGCGCGGCGAATGAAGGCCGCGTTCGCCGGCACGCCTGAGCCGTCATAGCTCTTGGACTTGAGCAGCAGCCAGGGAATGGCGCCGCTTGCCGGCGCATCGGCGCGCGCGGCGACCTCGCCGACCACGCGGCCGTCAGCGAGCTTCCAGCTCGGCCCGGCGAAGTGAGTGCCGATCTGGCGGCCCTGCTTGTCGAACAGGTTGGCCTCAGGGGCCTTGAACACCCAGGCGAAGCCCTGATCCCTGGCTTCGCACGCGTAGATCTGCACGCCGTCCGCATCGACCGCCAGCAGCAGCGGCGCACCCTTGGGCGCCGGCACCAGTTCGTCGGCTGCGTATGCGACGTTGGATGCGGCAAGGGCTGCGATCAGGCAGCAGACGATCCTTCGCATGGCATTTTATCCCTATTTCACGTCGACGACCTCAACCTCGACCAGCATGCCGGGATTGGCAAGACCCTGCACGATCAGCAGGGTCGCGGCAGCAAACTGCGCCCTTGGGAAGCAGCGATCGCGGGTCGTGGCTATCGGTCAGGAAGACGTTGACCTTGACGATGTCGAAAAGATCCATGCCGGCACTCCTAACGGGCCGACGCGGAACAAACGCTTCGACTGGTGGGAGGAGATCAGAAGCCGCGGCCTTGGTGCTGCTTGAGTTTTTTGATCCGGCGGCGTTGGTAGGCGTCGATCTCCCGAAACACCGGTGAACGGCGATCGAAAATGAGGTGGGTTATGGAGACGATGTGTGCGGCCGTCGTTTCGCGACCGCCGATGTCGAGGCAACAGGCAACGCCGCCCTCGTCACCGAGATTGAACACATCGATCACCCGGCACCTTGCCGGGATTGGTATCTCGGGCGATTTTGATGCCAGGAGACGCTGAAGCTCTTTGGTGAGCCCGGCGTCGATCGGCAATGCACCCTTGAGCTTGGAGATGAAGATATCGGTCTTATCGAGGTCATCGATCATTTTGTGCCCGTCCAGAGCCTGCGAGATCACCGCATGCCAAAACATGCCGCTGCATCCCACCATGCCAATCGCCGTTTCGGTTATTTCGCCCCAAACCCTAGCACTGGATGCTGTTCTTCCAGACCTGATCAGCCGCCTTTGTTGGAGCATAGACGTCAATCATCCGAAGCCTCCGGCAGGAGGAAGTAGGCGGCCGCTGCGGCCAGAACCGACGCCAACGCCGCGAGGGCGAAGGCCAGCGCCGCGGAGTGCACCACGACGATGCCGCCGACGACCGAGCCCAACGGCAGGCCGGACGTGTTGAAGCTCATCGAAATGGCGAGCACGCGGCCCAGCCAGTCCGGATCGGTGCGACGCTGCCGCAGCGACAGCACGCCGACATCGATCGGGCCTTCGAGGAGGCCGGCGAGGACAAGACCGATCGCAAGGCCCACGAGGCCGAAGCTTGCGCCCATCGGCCAGAGCACCGCGGCCGTGGCGAGCGTGCCGATCGCGATGAACTGCCGCTCGCGGCCGATCGTGCTGAGATGTCCGGCATAGAGAGCACCGAGCCCGCAGGCCAGACCGGCGACGGCCCACAGCGCGCCGACCACGGAGTCGGCGACTGCTCCGGCACCGAGTTCCCTCACCACCACGACAGGGACGACGACCACGAGGATGCCCCAGCTCACCTGGTATAGGGCATAGGAGATCGCGAGGCTTCGCAGGGAAGCGTTGCGCAGGACATAAAGGACGCCCGCCCATGCGCCGCGCACCAGCGAGCCGGATGGTCCAGCTCGGCCAATGGACGTACGACGCACCAACGGCATGAGGCTGATCACAGCCGTGATGTAGAGGAACACGATCACGAGCAGCGTCGCCTGCGAGCCTGCAAAGCCGAACAGCACACCGGCGATGGCGGGACCGCCGACGCTGATCAGCGAATAGCTGCTCGTGTCGAGCGCATTGGCGCGATCCAGGGCTTCGCTCGACACGAGGCGCGGGATCAGCACGCGAATGCCCGCGGTGCCGAGCGGCGCTGTCAGCGACAAGATCGCAACGAACCCCAGCAGCAGCGGCGCGGTGACGGCGCCCGCCATGTCGACGACGGCGAGCCCGAGCAGCAGGGCTGCGCTTGCCGCCATGTCGATGGCGATCGCCTTGGCTGCTCCCATCCGATCGAGCAGCGCTCCGGCCAACGGGCTGATCACCAGGCCGGGCGCCATCGCGGCGAAGACGACCCATCCGGCGAGCACCGGCGAATCGAAGCGCTGCAGGACATAGAGGACGATGACCAGCGTGAACATGCGGCTGGCCAGGCGCGACAGGCACGCCGCCAGGACCAGCTGCGGCATTCCGTCCAGTCGAAGCAGCCGCCGATAGGTCAATCGCTCTCCTGATCGCAACGACGTCTTCGCCCTACTTGGCCGCCACGACCTCGACTTCGACCTTCATGTCGGGTTCGGCGAGGCCCGAGACGATGACCAGCGTCGACGCAGGAAACGGCGCATCGGGGAGATACTTGGCGCGCGCCTCGCGGTAGGCCGGCATGTAGCGCGGGTCGGTGACGTAGGCGTTGATCTTGACGATGTCACGGTAGGCCATGCCGCCTGCCTTCAGCACCTGGCCGATGTTCTTCCAGGCGAGCTCGCATTGCTTCTCGATGGTGGCGCCGAGCTTGCCCTTGGAATCGAGGCCGACCTGGCCCGAGACATAGAGCACGCGCGAACCGGCTGGCACCTCGCCGCCCAGGCTGTATTTGCCGGCAAGGGCGACGTTCGGCGGATTGTGGAACTTGTTGGCCATGGCGATCTTCCCCATCTATTAGCTTGTCAGGACGACAGGAACTTTCAGGTCGGACAGGATGACGTCAAGCGCCAAGCCAATACATATCGTAGGGGGCGGGCTCGCGGGCTCGGAAGCGGCGTGGCAGATCGCGTCGGCCGGCGTTCCCGTCGTGCTGCACGAGATGCGGCCGGTGCGCGGCACCGATGCGCATCTCACCGACAGCCTGGCCGAGCTGGTCTGCTCGAACTCCTTCCGCTCCGACGACGCCGCCAACAACGCGGTCGGCCTGCTGCATGAGGAGATGCGGCGCGCGGGCTCGCTGATCATGCGCGCCGCCGATGCCCACAAGCTGCCGGCGGGCGGCGCGCTCGCCGTCGATCGCCACGGTTTCTCCGCCGCCGTCCAGCAGACGCTGCTCGCCCATCCGCTGGTCGAGCTCAGGCGTGAAGAAGTGGCCGGCCTGCCGCCGGCCGAGTGGGACAGCGTGATCGTCGCCACCGGCCCCCTCACCTCGCCGGCGCTCGCCGAGGCGATCCGCACGCTGAGCGGCGAGGAAGCGCTCGCCTTCTTCGATGCCATCGCGCCCATCGTGCACCACGAGAGCATCGATCTTTCGATCGCCTGGAAGCAGTCGCGCTACGACAAGGGCGGCCCGGCCGGCGACGGCGCCGACTATCTCAACTGCCCGCTGAACAAGGAGGAGTACGACGCCTTCGTCGCGGCCCTGCTGGCGGGCGACAAGACCGAGTTCAAGGAGTGGGAGCACAACACGCCCTACTTCAACGGCTGCCAGCCGATCGAGGTGATCGCCGCCAGCGGACCGCAGACACTTCGCTTCGGGCCGATGAAGCCGGTCGGCCTGCGCGATCCGCGCACCGGCCATCGTCCCTGGGCCGTCGTGCAGCTGCGCCAGGACAATGCGCTCGGCACGCTGTGGAACATCGTGGGCTTCCAGACCAAGCTGAAGCACGGCGAGCAGACCCGGCTGTTCCGCACCATCCCCGGCCTGCAGGGGGCCGAGTTCGCGCGCCTGGGCGGGCTGCATCGCAACACCTTCCTCAACAGCCCGCGCCTGCTCGACGCCACGCTGCGCCTGAAAGCCATGCCGCGCCTGCGCTTCGCCGGCCAGATCACGGGCTGCGAAGGCTATGTCGAAAGCGCCGCTGTCGGCCTGATGACGGGCCGGTTCGCTTCTGCCGAACGGCTCGGCCTCGCGCCGGCCGCGCCGCCCGCGACGACGGCAATGGGCGCCCTCCTCGGCCACATCACCGGCGGCGCCGACGCCACGACCTTCCAGCCGATGAACGTCAACTTCGGCCTGTTCCCGCCCATCGAGGGGACCCTGCGCGGCAAGGAGCGCAAGCAGGCCCTTAGTGCACGCGCCCTGCGCGATTGCGATCGCTGGCTGGCGCCAACTCCGCTCGCAGCCGACTAGACCTTCGCAACGTTTGGTAACCAAACGTTATTTCCCTCGGACTCTCGATTGCGGTTTGATGTCATCGGCGTCATTCGGCGGAGAGTGATTTGCAGAGCACGGTTGACTTGGTTGCCGACAAAGCGGAGCGCGTGTCCCTCCAGTTGGACGTGATGCGCGAGATCCGCCATCAGCTGCTGCCCTACCAGGTCGGCGACAGACCGATCACGGGCACCACGGTCATCTCCGACGGCTCGACCATCGATTCGCTGACGCTCATGGACATGATCATGGCGCTCGAGGACCGGTTCGACGTCTCCCTCCCCATCAACCTGATCGCCGAAATCCGCACCGTGGACCAGCTCGCCGACACGATCCTGACGCTGTGCGGCCGGGCCTGATGGCCCCATGAGATAAGCTCGCGCGGGGACCAGCCAAACTCTGTCATCTTGGCGAAGGTTGTCAGATGACAGCAAGGTCGTATCTACGCGAGTAATCTATGAGTCCCGCCGAGCGCCGGCAGATGATGCTGGCCGGGCCGATCGTGCCCACCATTCTCGCCCTTGCCATGCCCAATGTGCTGAACGTGGCCATGCAGAGCCTGGTCAGCATTTCCGACGGCTGGTTCGTGGGCCAGCTCGGCATCGTCGATCTCGCCGCCCTGGCCCTGGTTTTCCCGACCCAGATGACGCTCGGCATGATGTCGGCCGGCGCCATGGGCGGCGGCATCTCCTCCTCGGTGGCGCGGGCGCTCGGCGCGGGCAATCGCGCCGCGGCCGAGGCAGCGGCCGTCCATGCGCTCGCCATCGCGCTCGGCATGTCGGTGCTGTTCGCCGTCGTCTTCGTGGGTTTCGGCCGCACGATCTACGGAGCTCTGGGCGGCAGCGGCGCCGCCCTCGATCGGGCCGAGGCCTTCGCCACGGTGCTGTTCCTGGGCTGCGCCGCCCACTGGGTCGCCAACTCGATGGCCTCGGTGCTGCGCGGCACCGGCGACATGAAGACTCCCGGCTATGCGCTGGTCGCCACCGCGGCGCTGCAGATCCCGCTCACCGGCGCGCTGACCTTGGGCTGGTTCGGCCTGCCCGCGCTCGGCATCCGCGGGCCCGCGCTTGCCGCCGTGATCTCCTTTGCCCTCGCCGCCGTCTGGATGCTGAGCAAGCTTTTGGGCCCCCAGGCGGCGCTGCGCCTGCGTTGGCCGCAGGGCGGCTTCAAGTGGGCGGCCTTCCGCGACATCCTGAAGGTCGGCCTGATCGCTTGCCTGGTGGTCATCCTGACCAACGGCACCGTGCTGGTCGTCACCGGCCTGATCGGCCGCGAAGGCGACAGCGCCATCGCCGGCTACGGCATCGGCAGCCGCCTGGAATACATGCTGATCCCCATCAGCTTCGGCATCGGCGCGACGCTCACGGCGCTGGTCGGCACCAACATCGGCGCCCGCCAGTATGCCCGTGCCCAGCGACTGGCCTGGACGGGCGCCGCCATGGCGGGCGGCATCGCCGCGGTGATCGGCATCGTCGTGGCGATCTGGCCTGGTCTCTGGCTCGGCCTGTTCACCGCCGATCCCCAGGCGCTGGCCTCGGGTCGCCACTATCTCAGCATCGTCGGCCCGGCCTACGGCTTCTTCGGTGTCGCCATGGCGCTCTACTTCGCCTCGCAGGGCACGGGCGAGATGTATTGGCCGGTCGCAGCCAATCTCACCCGCATCACCATCGCCGCCGGCGGCAGCCTTCTGGCCCTCGACCAGTTCGGCTGGGGCGTGTCGGGCCTCTATGCCTGCGTCGCCGTCGGCATCGTGGCCTTCTCCGCCCTGCTCGCCTTCTCGACGACGCGGCGGGCCTGGACGGGCGCCTGAATCGGGGCGACAAGGCCGGCATGAAGAAGGTCCTCGTCATCGGCATCGGCGTCGGCGATCCCGACCAGCTCACGGTCCAGGCCGTGCAGGCGCTGAACCGCACCGACGTCTTCTTCGTCATGGACAAGGGCCCGGCCAAGACCAAGCTGCGGGCGTTGCGCGAAGAGATTCTGCGACGGCACATCAAGGGCCGGCCCTATCGCGTCGCCGAAGCGCCCAGCCCGCCGCGTGACACCGCGCCCGCCGACTATCGCGCCTGCGTCGATGAGCTCAACCAGGCCAAGCAGGCCGTGTTCGAGAAGCTGATCGCCGAGGTGAAGGACGGCGAGACCGGCGCCTTCCTCGTGTGGGGCGATCCCATGCTCTACGACAGCACCATCCGCAATCTCGATGCGCTGAAGGCTGCCGGTCTCGCGTTCGACTACGAAGTGATCCCCGGCATCACCGCCATCCAGGCGCTGGCGGCCGCGCACAAGATCCCCCTCAACCGCATCGCCGAGGCGGTCACCATCACGACGGGCCGCAAGCTGGCGAACGGCTTCCCGCCGGGCGTCGACAGCGTCGTCGTGCTGCTCGACGGCGAGGACACCTTTGGGCGCTTCACCGACCAGGACATGGACATCTACTGGGGCGCCTATCTCGGCACGCCCGACGAAATCCTGATCGCAGGAAAGGTCAAGGACGTGGCCGAGGAGATCCATCGCCGACGCAGCGAGGCGCGCCGCGCCAACGGCTGGATCATGGACACCTATCTGCTGCGCAGAGCGACTACGCCATCTTCTCGATGATCGCCTTCATGTCGCCTGCCGAGAACAACCGCAGCGTCTGGGTGCGGATGTTGCCCAGCGCGCCGACGCTCAGGGCCAGCGAGGTAACGGCAAGCTCGTCCGACGCCTCGAGAATGGCGACGACGTCGTACTGGCCTTGCGCCCAGTAGACGTCCTTGACCGTCACCCCGCATTTCCTGGCCATCTCCTTGAAGGCTTCCGCCCGCTTGGGCGAGTCCTTGGCGTTGCGGACTCCCTGTTCGGTGAAGCTTCCCAGCACGCAATAGATCGCCATCGCAATCCTCCCTCGATCGATTGGGAACGGACTTAACGCACGGCACGCGCTCGCGACTGCCCTGGGCAGCCGCATCGACATTATCCGCCGATCGGTCGGGGGGCGACAGGACCCTCTAACGGCCCTTGTTGGCCGTCTTCACCTCCGGATCCTTGCCGTGGGCACGAAGGCAACCGCGCACGATCGGCGCGCAGACGCCCTCCTTGCCGACGAAGTCGTCGTTGTCGCCGGTATAATTGACCTCGGCGACCTTGCCGTCGACGACGCGGATGATGGCGTGGCAGTAGGACCCGCTGCCCGCGAGCTTGAAGCCGCCGCCGACCAGCGGAACTTTGAATTCCATGCCGCCGACGTTCTCGTTCTTGAGCTCGTAGGAGAGGATCTCGGTCCGCGGATCGAGGCGCTTGGTGCGGGTTGGAATGCCGGCACAGGCCTGGAATGAATCGGCATCCAGGCCGATGACCGCGCGACGACCGTCCGTCGCGACGTCTTGGCCGGATGCGCAGCCACCAACCAGAAGCATGACGAACGCTGAACGCAACAAAACCGACACCTTACGCGTCATGAAAACTCCCTTCACGACAGTCCGCGTTTGCTCGAAAGGTAAGAGACGCGTGCGGCAAGTCGAGGGGACTGCCTGTGACCAACGGCGTGCGCGTCACCCCAGGCGCAATAGCGGCACTGCTGCCGCTGCCAGCAGCACGGCCAGGATGCGCGTACGCGTGAAGGGCTCCTTCAGCCAGACGACGGCGATCAGGATGGCGAACACCGCGCTGGTGTCGCGCAAGGCGGCGGCCGGCGCGATCGGCGCATGACCCCAGACCCAGAGGATGAGCAGATACGAGGCGACCGACGCGAACGCGGCGGGCACGGCCACCAACCACTGGCCCTGCAGATGCGCCCACGGTGCACCATTGTGGCGCTGGCGCCAGCACATCGCCGCGGCATTGGTGATCGAGACGACGAAGCCGTAGGCCCACGGCGAGCCCGACGCGCGCACGCCCTGCGCGTCGCACAGGATGTAGCCCGCGGCACCGACACCGGCGGCGAAGATCCAGGCCAATGCCTGCAGGGGCACGCCGCGGTCGCGCACGGTCTCCCAGGCGAGCAAGGCGAGCGACAGCGCAATCACGGCAATGCCGCCCAGGGCAGCGGGCCCCGGCCAGCCGCCGGCGAAAACGGCGACCAGCGGCACGACCAGCACGACCGCGATGGCGCGGGCGACAGGATAGACCAGGCCGAATCCGCCGAGCTCATAGCCGCGCAGCAACGCCCCGACGGTGACGACGCTCATCAGGGTCGACCCGGCGATCCACGGCCATGCGGCCAGCGGCGGCAGGCCGGACCACAGGAGGCCCGGCAGCACCAGCACGGCGCTCAGAAGCATCTGCGCGGTCATGGCGCGCGGCGGATCGCGGCTCGCCTTCACCGCGGCATTCCAGCCGGCATGCAGGACGGCGCTGGCGAGCGCGGCGGCGACGTCGGTGGCGTCCATCACGGCCGGTGGTCGATGATCACGGCATAGCGGACGGGCTTGGCCGTCCGGTTGCGGAAGGTGATCGGCTGGTCGAGCACCATGGCGAGGCAGTCGCCGGCGCCGAGTTCGTGGCGGGTCTTGCCCAAGCGTCACCTCGAGCGCGCCCTGCAGCACCCAGATCTGCTGATGCGTCACGCCCGGCCGCGCCCCGGTCTCGTAGGCCACGCGCGCGCCGGGTGGAAAGGCGACCTCGACGATCTGCAGTGGGGAGGCAAAGCCTGGCGGCGAGACGTTGCGCCGGACGTAACCCGAGGCGGGGTCGCGCCATTCGACCTGGTCGCGGCGGCGCGACACCGGATCGGCCGGTGCCGCCGGCGCATCGAACAGCGAGGCCAGCGGCACGCCGAGCCCGGTCGCGAGCTTTTCCAGCACTACCGCTGTCGGGCTGCTCTCGCCGCGCTCGATCAGGGAGATCATCGAGCGGCTGACGCCTGAGCGTTCGGCCAGGGCGTCGAGCGCCAAGCCGAGCCCGTCCCGGATCTGGCGAACGCGCGCGGCAATGCGGTCGTTGATATCCACTATACTGGATATTCATCCATCATGGTGGAAGCGTCAAGCCGCCACTCAGAAGCGCGGTGTCGGGTCCTGGTTCCAGTCGGGATCGCTCGACGGGCTGAGCGGCTTGTCCCCGACCAGGAGGCCCTTGCCGGGAATGAAGTTCACTTCCAGGCGGATGCCGTCGGGATCCTCGAACACGATGTAGTAGTAGCCCGGCGCCCAGTCGCCGGCCATCGGGCCGCGATCGATATGGGCTCCCATCTCGCGCAGCTTGGCGGCGACGCGATCGACGTCGTCGCGAGACCGGGCGCGTATGCAGAAATGGTGCAGGCCGACGCGGCTGGCCACGAAGCGCTCGCCCTCGTGTTCCTTCGCCGCCCGCTGGATGCCGACCGCCGTACGGCCGCCGACGTGATAGAGGAAATTGTTGCCGTCATAGACCTTGGTGAGGCCAAGGAAGGGCAGCAGCTCGCCGTAGAAAGTACGCGCCTTGTCCCACTGGCTGACTGTGAGGATGACGTGCGCCATGCCGTTGACTTCGATCATGCTCTCTCTCCCAGGCGAAGCGGACTCCGCCCTCTACGGTACCGGGCACGGCTTGGCACGCCAGATTTCGCTCGCGTATTCGGCAATGGTACGGTCGCTGGAGAATCTCCCGGAACTCGCGATGTTCAGAATGGCCTTACGCGTCCATTCCTGCGGATCGGCATACAGCTCCAGCAGCCGTCGGTCGGCCTCCAGGTAGGCGGCAAGATCGGCCAAGTGCATGTAGTGGTCGCGGCCCATCAGGGGGTCGCGCAACGGCTCGAAGATGCCCGGCTCCTTGGCATTGAAGTGGTCGGAGAAGATCAAGTCGAGCGCCTTACGCGTCTCCGGCTCGTTGTCGTAATGCCATTGCGGGGTGTACCAGCTGCGGCCGCTCGCCACTTGATCCGCGCTGAGCCCGAACAGAAAGAAGTTCTCCTCCCCGGCGGCTTCGGCCATTTCGATCGTGGCGCCATCGCGCGTGCCGATGGTCAACGCTCCGTTCATCATGAATTTCATGTTGCTGGTTCCGCTCGCCTCGTAGCCGGCGGTCGAAATCTGGTTGGAGACGTCGGTCGCCGGTATCAACCGCTCGGCAAGCGACACGCAATATTCGGGCAGGAAAACGACCTTCAGGCGGCCCTGCATCACGGGGTCGGCGTTGATCGTGTCGGCCAGGCTGTTGAGAAACTTGACGATCAGCTTTGCCAATCGATAGGCAGGTGCCGCCTTGCCCGAAAAAAAGAACGTCCGCGGCGCCGTTGCAAGATGCGGGTTCTCGCGCAGCTGGTTGTACAAGGCCACGACGCGCAGCCCGTTCAGCAATTGCCGCTTGTACTCGTGGATGCGTTTGACCTGGCAGTCGAAAATGGAATCCGGGTCGACGTCCAGGCCGGCGGTCGATTTCAGCCAGTTCGTGAAACGCGACTTGGACTGGCGCTTGGCTTGGCGGACGGCGCCACGAAAGCCCGCATCGCCGGCGAACGGCTTCAACATCGCCAGCTTGGTGAGGTCGTTGATCCAGCCGTCGCCGATCGCCTCGGTAATGCAGCCGGCGAGGGCCGGGTTGGCCATCAAAAGCCAACGGCGCGGCGTGATGCCGTTGGTCTTGTTGTTGAAGCGTTCGGGGAACAGGTCGGCCAGATCCTTCATCGTGGCGGTGCGCAGCAGCCGCGAATGGATCGCCGCAACGCCATTCGTGCTATGCGAGCCGACGACGGCAAGGTTGGCCATTCGAATTTTTCGCTCACCCTCTTCCTCGACCAGGCTTACCCGCTCGACGCGGTCCGCCTCGCCGGGGAAGCGCGTCCGCACCTCGTCCAGGAGGCGCTGGTTGATGCCCAGGATGATCTCCAGATGACGCGGCAGCATCAACTCGAACCACCTCAGCGGCCATTTTTCCAATGCCTCGGGCAGGAGGGTGTGGTTGGTGTAGGCAAGCGTGCGCCGCGTGACGTCCCAGGCTTGGTCCCATCCAAGGCCGGCTTCGTCGAGCAGGATCCGCATCAGCTCGGGAACGGCCAGGCTGGGATGGGTATCGTTGAGCTGAATCGCGACCTTGGCCGGCAGCGTGCTCCAATCGGCATTGTGCCGCCGGAAGCGCCGCACGAGATCCGCCAGGGAGCAGGCGACCAGGAAATACTCCTGCACGAAGCGCAGACCTCGCCCCAGGGTCGTCGAATCGTCGGGATAGAGAACCCGAGTGATCGAGTCGGCTGCGAGTCGCTGGGCCAGGGCGGTTACGAACGCACCGGTGCTGAACGCTTTGAGGTCAAAGACATCGGATGTGGCGGCTGCCCATAGCCGAAGCGTATTGATGGTTCGGCCGCCGTATCCCACGATCGGGCGATCGTACGGAACACCCAGCACGGTCGACGGCTTGCCGAAGACTGCGCGAAGGGTTCCCTTGTGCACCTTGAACGAGCAGCCGAGCTCGATTTCAACTGTCTCCTGCGGCCGGGCGACCTCCCAAGGATCGGGGTGTCGCAGCCAATTGTCCGGGTGCTCGTGTTGCCAGCCGTTCTCGATGGTCTGGCGGAAAATGCCGTACTCGTAGCGCAGCCCGTAGCCCATCGCCGGGAGCTGCATCGTTGCCATCGAATCGAGGAAGCACGCCGCGAGGCGGCCGAGCCCGCCATTGCCGAGGCCGGCGTCGGGTTCCTCC
>CAWEIE010000045.1:0-21337 GCA_963809025.1 uncultured Alphaproteobacteria bacterium
AACAACAGCTTGGTGATGCTGCCGTTTTTCCGACCACTGGCGGATGGGCCCGCCTCTCGTGTTCGTCGTGCTTTTCGTGGGAGACCTCGCTCGCTGCTGTTCTGGACTCAGTGAGGCAGGGTATGTCTGGCGCTGTTTTGGGGGCTTGACCGCCGAGGTCCCTAAGGCGTCCACACACCTAGGTTAAAAATCGGTGGCGCGCTGCTACCGAAAAGCTATTCATCGATGGTTGTCATCTGGACACGATTGAGCGACAAGGCGCTCTCCATTTGGGATAGCCACGATGACGTCGCAAGCCCTCCGGCAGAAGCTGCAAAGGCTCTATTTCGGAGACGACAGACGCGCTCGCAAGTTCCGCTACGGCCTTATCGCATTCGACGTCGCCACTATCGCGGTTTTTCTCGTGTCGTCAGTCGCAAGCGAGCAGTGGTGGATGATTCCCCTCGACCTGGTCGTTGCCTTCCTGCTCGTTATTGACTTTGCCGCCCGTCTATTCGTTGAACCGGCACGCAAACGTTATCTCCTGAGTGTCGCCACGGCCGCCGACCTTATTGTCATCCTATCGCTGTTGGTGCCGTTCTTCCTGGAGAATATGGCATTCCTGCGGATCGCACGCGCGCTGAGGCTCCTGCGTTCCTACCACCTACTCCGCGACCTGCGGGCCGACTCGATCTGGTTCCGCCAACACGAGGACATCATACAGCGTGCCGTCAACCTCGGCGTTTTCATCTTCATCGTGACCTCCGTCGTTTATGTCACGCAGCATCTGATTAACCCGCAGATCTCGAACTACGTAGATGCATTGTATTTCACGATCACGACGCTCACGACGACCGGGTTCGGCGACATCACGCTGAAAGGTCCGGGCGGGCGGCTGCTGGCGGTATTGATTATGGTTGTCGGCGTAGGGCTCTTCCTGCGCCTCCTTCAGGCAATCTTCCGCCCCACGAAGGTCCGATACGACTGTCCAGACTGCGGACTTCTCGTGCATGACGCGGATGCCGTTCACTGCAAACACTGTGGCCGAGTCCGCACATCGAGACGGAAGGCGCCGCCTAGAGCCGCTCCTAGCTCAATGATAATGTCTCGCCATTCGAGCCAAGGAACGCTTCGCCGGATCTCGAGCAGCACGAGGGGGTCAGAGATAGCGACGAGATGATCGGTCGACTGGTTTGGATGCGCTCGCGATGTCCAAAGGGCGAGGCATTTGTGCCGGTGCACTTGATTTGCACTGGCCGGGGCATCCTTGCCATGTACCGGACCGATTAAGGAACGAAGGCGTGGGCCAATGCCGCCTACCATCGGAGCGCCGACATCAACGCCGTTGGCCGACCCGAACTCTTCATCTCTTCAACTTTATGCTCCGGTCATGGCGGGGAATAAAACATGAAATTTCGGCTTGTGACGCATTGGCCCTCCGATGACATCCTCCCGACGTTGCAGGACTTCGATACTGCCTTAGAAGCTCTTCAACGGTTCAGCGAGCTTAAAACATACGGAATGCGCGCCGTCTCCATCTTCGAAATGGACGGTTCAACCGCTCGGAGGATTTCACGTAGGAGACTCGAAAACCTGGTGCGGTGCCGCGCCAAGCCGACCGGTCGTAAGCGCCGTCGGGCCAGAAAAGCGATTGCAAGCACGTTGTTGGGACTGATCGCATCGGCCCTGCCGAACAGCTTTGGCGATTTGGGTGTATTCTCTGTCTCGAGCAGTTTTCGCGTTGCACGGACTACCCGCGCCCTTGATCAGCATCGCTCATATCGTTGACAGGCATGCAGACACCCACGAGTGATTAGGGGAAGCCAGATAGACACGCTGCTCCGCGTTCGTCATGCCAGTGCGTGATTTTGAAATCGACGCGTTGTGTGCTCGCAGCCCTTCCGGCCGGCGCTGCGGCATCGTTGTTCGCTGGACCCAGACGCCGCACGCCAATCTGCACCGCACCTGCGCCACCGGCCCGAGCACACCAGGCCGAGGAACATCTGGTCGACCTTGATCGCCGCAGCAAATGCGGCAGATCCAGCCGAGTGTCAGATGTTCCACACGAGATAGAGCGCGGAGCTCTTTCAAGGCTCCGCGCTCCGCTTTCTGCCCCTAACACTCAGGCGAGCGCCGTCAGCTCTTGCTAGTCGCCGTCCTGGTCAGCATCTCGGCGCAGGCGCGGGCAACGTCCCTGTCGGGCTCCTTGCTGCCCGGCAACACGGCGAAGCCACCCTTCACGACGAGATCGGCGCGGTCCCAGAAGTCCGCCTTGGCCAGCGCGGCCAGCCTGGCGGCCGAGTTGTCCTGGCTCCGGAAGCGCTGGGCACAGATCGGTGCGAGCGCAGCAATGCGCGCATCGTGGGCCGCCGCCGCCGCGTCCTCGCGCGCCGTGGAACCGGTCACCCATCCGCCCCAGGCGAATCCGACGACGGCGCACAGCAGGGCGCCGCCGATCGCGCCCCAGAGAGCAGGCTTTGTCTGCGTTGGTATATTCATGGTGCGTTTCCTTTCGGTGTTGTTGGCCGCGGAAGGCGACCGGGAAAGTCGACACGCATGGTGCGGCGCCGACAGTTGGACTAGTCAGTGTCTTTCCTCTGTCTTGCCAAAGCCCAGGGACTGCGCGCGTGCGGCACCTGCCTCGCGCTCCATCCTGATTGCGGCGTCGTCGAGTTGATCCGCATAACTCCTGAGTTGCACAACGGTGTCCTCGCACGACACGCCATGCGCAAGCCGGCGGGCTCGTCGCGCCTGCTGGCGATAGCCATGCGCCCTCGACAACAATTGAATGGCGGTCTGAGACATCGTGAAAGCGATCCCCTTCCCGGCAGGCCCATCCAGTGGTCCACCGATGATGTGAAGATTTTAGCAAAGAGTGCGCCGGACCTTGCCGGCTAGCTGAAAGCGCCCATAGCGCTCAGCAAGAAAGCCCTACGGGCTCAGTGAATTAACGCCGAAGTCCACAAAGGGTTGCGCGCGCCCTCTTCGGCAATTTTACATGCCACTCCGATGACACGTCTCGCGACGCCATCGAACGGCAGCGGTTCTCACAAAGGCCAGACGATCAGCAACATGGGCACGCCGACGAGCAGGACGACGAGCTCGAGCGGCAGCCCCATGCGCCAGTAGTCCGAGAATTGATAGCCGCCGGGGCCCATGACCAGGGTGTTGTTCTGATGGCCGATCGGCGTCAGGAATGCGCAGGACGCGGCGACGGCGGCACCCATCAGGAAGGTGTCCGGATTGACCTCGAGCCTCAGGGCGAGCTCGATGGCGAGCGGACCCGCGATCACCATCGTCGCCACGTTGTTCAGGATGTCCGACAGGGTCATGACGATGACCATGAGAACCACGAGGGTGAGCACTGCCGACCGGCCCTCGGTCAGCGACAGGATGGCGTCGGCCACCACCGCCGTGCCGCCCTGCCGGTCGAACGCCGTTCCGAGCGGAAGCAGGCAGGCCAGCATGACGACGACCGGCCATTCGATACGATCGTAGAACTCGCGTGCCCGCACCAGGCCAGTCGCCCCGTAGCCGATCACCGCTAGCGCGATCGCGACGGTGAAGGGCAAGAGACCCGCGCTTGCCGCCCCGACCGCAGCGGCGAACAGGCCGAGCGCGATGCCGACACGAACCGGGCTGACCGGCGCGATGCTCGCCTCGGCGACGGCGATGACACCCAGTCCGCCGAGTGTCGTCCGGCTGCCCGCGCCACCGCCGGCCAGCAGCAGCAGGTCGCCCGCCTCGATGACGCGGTTGCGGATCTCTCCCTCGACGAACGCACCGGCCCGAGAGATGCCGAGCAGGGTGACGCCGAAACGACGGCGCAGGTCGATCTCCACCGCCGTGCGGCCGGCCAGCCGCGAGTTGGTGCGCACCACGGCCTCGACGATGGTCGGCGCCGGCGCCGGCTTGCGCGCATCGTCCTCATCCTGGTCCGCACCGGGCTCGCCGCCGGGCGCGGCCTCATCCGACGGCGCATCGTGCGCCTCGTGCAGACCGAGGACCCTGATGAATTCGGCGATGGCCTCGGTGTTACCCTCGACCAGCAACAGGTCGTCCGCCTGCAGCACCATCGATCGGGCACGGCCGTGATGGTCGCGGCCGCCGCGGCGCAGGCCGAACACCAGGACATCGGCGCGCTCGGCGTCGTCGTCCAGCTCGCCGACCAGCCGTCCGATCACAGGGGATTCCGCCGGCACCTGCAGCTCGGCCTTGAAGGAGGTGGCGCGGTCGAGCGCGGCCGCCGGATCGGCGCGGGTCGCCATAAAATGGCGGCCGACGAACGCCACGAAGGCGATGCCGACCAGAGCGATCGTGAGGCCGACCGGAGTGAAATCGAACATGCCGTAGGGGGCACCCAGGCGCTCCTGGCGCACCGTCGAGGCCACGATGTTGGGCGGCGTGCCGATCAGCGTCACCATGCCGCCGAGGATGGCGGCAAAAGCCAGCGGCATGAGAGTAAGCGACGGCGGACGCCCGGCGGCCCGCGCGGCCCGGATATCGAGCGGCATAAGGAGGGCGAGGGCGGCCACGTTGTTGACGAAGCCCGACAGAAGAGCGCCGACGCCGCTCACGATGGCGATATGGGCGCCGACGCTGCGCTTGTCGTCGACCAGACCGCGCGTGGCAAGGGCAAGCGCGCCGGAATTCTCGAAGGCCACCGAGGCCACCAGGACCAGCGCCACCACCACGACCGCCGGATTGGAGAAGCCGGAAAAGGCCTCGTCGGGCGGTACGAATCCCAGCACGACGGCCAGCATCAGGCCGGCCGCCGCGACCAGGTCGTGGCGAAAGCGGCCCCACAGCAGGGCGACGAGCACCAACGCGAAGAGGGCGAACAGTCCGGCTTGGTCGATGGTCACGTCGGCTCCCAGCCGCGCGACGGGCGGGCGTCAATGGCCACGGATGAACATCTCGTAAACCGAGAGCAGGATCTCGATGGCGATCAGGATGATGATGTACCACTCCAGCCGGACGGTGCGCTGATCCTGGACGAGCTCGAGCAGGGTGCGGATGGTGTCGCCGACCAGCGTGAGCTTGCGATCCACGGCGACGCCCCGCTCCACGAGCTCGTACTCGTCGGCGAGCCGGGCATAGAACCGCTCGAGCTCGGGCCAGTCCCAAAGGATGTCGGGCTTGTCCTCGACGGCGACGCGGCCGACCATGCGGTGCTGGATGAGCAGGCTGTCGCCGATCTGGCGCACCAGCTCGCGCGCCAGGCGCACGCCCCGGCCCTTGCGCTTGATCTTGAAGGCAAGGTGATCGATGCGGTCGAAGGCGACGGCGAGCTGTGTCTCGTCATGCGCCAGCACCAGGCTCTTGGCCAGCACGTTGGCGACGATCTGCAGCCGCTCCGGCGGGGCATCCTTCAGGAAGATGGCGCCGGCCTGATCGATCTTGTCGTCAGCGGCGCCGAGAGTGGCGGAGACGCGGTCGAGCTCGGGGGTGTCCAGCGCCTCGACGACCCGCGCGCGCAGGGCATCGAGGACAGTTTGCTCCTCGGCGGCGGCCACGCCGGCGAACGCGACGACGCCGAAGCGGAACGCGAAGGCCACGCCTCGGCGTCCGACCCGCAAGGTGAGCGGCGACAGCCCGATCGTGCCGGGATGCTCCATGCCCCTGGTATCGATGCGCAGATCCAGCAGCATCGCCCGGAAATCGATGGTCGTCGTGCCCCCGTCCACGGCGGCATCATAGCACCCTGTGCCCCGCATTCCGCCAAAAACGACCGACGACGAAACAGGCTGACGCGGTGCCCGACTGCAGATTGTATTCCATCAGACAGAGCGGCCATGTCGTCACCAGGCGATACATCAAGGTCCCCTGGGCAGTGAAGCCAGGGACTATGCCGCATTGCCCGTGGGTGGTGCGCCGTCGGAGTAATCATTGACAACAATCCTCTGCTAGTCTCGGCAGCAGCCGGCGGCCGATGCCTGCCCACTATCGCCATCCCGGGTCCGACGATCCGAGTTGGCGGGCTACGCGAACGGGCGTTGCCCTACCAGGCATTGCTGCATGAAGTCGCGCTGCAGCAGTCATCGCGGTGCAGTCCGTGCGGCTCCAGTTCGTTTTAGATCGCCTCTTCTGCGGTGCTTGCCACGCGATATGTCGCGCAACACATATGGTCGGCCATCCAGGTCGACAGCTTTTCCATCGGCGGACAGGACCGCCACAGCCTCTCCCCTGCTTATGAGCGAAAGCAGATGTACGATGAGGCGAGTAATCGATGGTGGCAGTTCAAGTGCCCCTCCTGCACTGCCTTCACTGCGAAGTGATAGCCCACCGCGGTCAGTCACATGGCGTCCGATGACCGTAAAGGCTTTCTTTGCCTGCTGCGCCTCGCTTCTTGCGGGGCGCCGCCCGGGCTGCGCCCCGCCCGTAGCGGCACCGGACTCCAAGCGGCGATGCCGGTTGCGCGAAGCTTGGCTGACTGGTCTGCTCATCTCTTGCTCCTCAAAAGGCGAGATACCGGAGCGCCCTCGGACTTCAGTTGCAACAGTCGATGCGTTGCATCCAACCTTTTTGCCGAAACCTGATCACGCCGATAGTCAGGCATCGTCTTCAGCGTGTCCTTAGTCCAGGCGGGTCCGACAACTACATCGTCGCCTTCGACCGCACTCGAACGAAGGAAACAAGCATGGTGCACCCATACGGGATCATAAGGCACCCCATTTGACCGCGCCGCGCCGAGCAGATGGATACGTTGCAGGAAGCGGCAGCACTGCTGCAGTCCCATGCCGAGACAGGCGGCAACGCCCCTTTGAGAAGCCGGGCGCAAAAGACCCTCGAACGGGTCACGCGGCATCGGCAGCTGCTGACCGCAATGACGGTCGACAGGTCTTCGAACCGCTATAAGCGTCATGGGCCGCGTCAACATGGCGGCACGACCAGCAGGGCAATGCCGTTGGCCGCCACGGCCACCACCGACAGGCCGGCCAGCCAGCGCATCAACGACAGGAGGAAACGCTTCTCGTGTCCGGTCGCCCGGGCAGAAAGGAAGCCGGCAAACCCCTTTGGAAACGCCAGGGGCAGCGAGATGAGCGCCAGCGCGATCGCCGTCGCGAGGGCGAGCACCGGAATGATCGAATCCGGCGAACCGCCCGCGTTCGACGCCGCGGCGCAGACGGACGCATGAACGCCATAGAGCACCGCCAGGTGGGCCGCCCACACCAGCGGGCCGAAGAGCACGGCGAAGACGATGCCCATCAGCTGATCAGCCTCGGGAAGCCGTGGACGAGGGCGAGGCCGAGCAAGGTTTGCGCGGCCGCGTAATAGGCCAGCAACGCCGTGTGGTCGAAGCTGTTGCGTCGCGCGCGATCCGTGCGACCCGCCACCAGGCGGGCGACGGTGAACAGGCCCATGAGCACCACCGCGGCGACCACCTGGGCCGCCAGCAGGCCGGCCAGGTAGACCATCGCGCCGTAGGCCGTCGCCTCGGGCCTGACGCCGCTCTGCCAATGGGACACGATCTCCACCGCCACGGCGACGGCGAGCGCGGCACAGCCGATCAGCACGCCGAGCGTCGCCGGCAGGATCGCCCGCGTGCCGGCGGGCGGCAACCACCGGTCGGCCGCGGCAAAGCCGAGCACGGCAACGAGGCACAGGACGGCGGACAGCGCCGGCCGGTGGAGCCCCGGAAGCGCCGGCGCACCGTGCGCGGGCCAGACGTCGGGCGACACGGTCCACAGGTAAAGATAGGAGAAGACATAGGAGAGATAGAGCGAGCCCGCGACCAGCATCAGCACGACCATCGCCCACCAGCCGTGCGACTGCGGCCCCGTCATGTAAGTGGGCAGCCGGATGCCCCCGCCGATCTCGACCGGGCCCTTGCCCGGTCCGGGATCGAGCGGCCACAGCCAGACGACGACGAACACGACCGCGAGCACGGCGCAGGCGAGCGCGGTCACCACGAGCTTGACCGTGAGCAGCAGGAAGCAGGCGGCGGTGAACAGAGCCGCCAGCACCTGCGGCCAGCCGGCGCCCGGCATCTGCAGGACATATTGCGGCCGCGCCTCGACCGCCGTCGTTACCAGCGTTTCGCGGCCGCCGGTCGGCGCGTCGGGCAGGTAGTGGGCGCCCGCCGCCACCTCATCCGCCAGCCCCGGCTGGTCCCACAGCGGGTCGCGGCTGGTGACGTGCGGGATGCTGCGCGTCGAATAGACGTGGCCCGGCAGCCATTCGAGCGTTCCGGCCCGCCAAACGTTGCCCGCCGCCCTTGCCGACAGGGCGGAAGTTGCGGGCGAGATCGACCAGGAAGACCAGCACGCCGGCCGCCAGAACGAAGGCGCCGACGGTCGAAACGAGGTTGAGCGTGTCCCAGCCGAGCCCGGCCGGATAGGTCCAGACGCGGCGCGGCATGCCGGCGAGCCCGGTGATGTGCATGGGAAAGAAGGCGACGTTGAAGCCCGTGAACATCAGGCCGAACGACCAGCGGCCCAGCCGCTCGGACAGCGGCCGGCGGCTCAGCATCGGCGCCCAGTAGTAGAAGGTGGCGAACAATGGGAAGACCATGCCGCCCACCAGCACGTAGTGCAGATGCGCCACGACGAAATAGGTGTCGTGCACCTGGAAGTCGAAAGGCACCATGGCCACCATCACGCCGGTCAGGCCGCCGACCACGAAGATGAACAGGAAGCCCAGGATGAAGAGCGACGGCGTCGTGATCTGCCAGCGCGCGCGGCCGGCGGCCATGGTGGCGATCCACGAAAAGACCTGGATGCCCGACGGGATGGCGACCGCCATGCTGGCGGCCGAGAAGAAGGCGAGGCTGAGACCCGGAATGCCGGTGGTGAACATGTGGTGCACCCAGAGCCCGAAGCTGAAGAAGCCGGTGGCGATCAGCGCCACGACGATCAGCCGGTAGCCGACGAGCGGCGTGCGCGCGAAGGTCGGCACCATCATCGACACCAGGCCCGCCGCCGGCAGGAAGATGATGTAGACCTCTGGATGGCCGAAGAACCAGAAGAGGTGCTGCCACAGCAACGCATCGCCGCCGCGCGCGGCGGTGAAGAAGGGCCAGCCGAACGCGCGCTCGATCTCGAGCAGCATGGTGGCGAGGATGACGGCCGGGAAGGCGAAGATGATCATCGCCGCGAAGATCAGCATCGACCAGGCGAAGATCGGCATTTTTGACAGGGTCATGCCGGGCGGCCGCGTGCGCAGCACGCCGATCACGATCTCGACGGCGCCGGCGATCGCCGAGATCTCGATGAAGCCGATGCCGAGCAGCCAGAAGTCGGCATTGTCGCCGGGCTGGTACTCGGCGAGCGTGAGCGGCGGATACATGAACCAGCCGCCGGCGGGTGCGAGGTCGTAGAAGATCGTGGAGAAGAAGACGAGCCCGCCGATGATGTAGGCCCAGATGGCGAAGGCGCTGAGCCGCGGGAACGGCAGGTCGCGCGCCGCCAGCATCTGCGGCAGCAGCATCACGCCCAGCGCCTCCATCGCCGGCACGGCGAACAGGAACATCATCGTCGTGCCGTGGACGGTGAACATCTGGTTGTAGAGCTCCTGGCCGATGAAGCTGCCGTCGCTCTGCGCGAGCTGCACGCGCATCAAGAGCGCCAGGATGCCGGCCAGGATGAAGAACAGCAGCGCCGCGCCGAGATAGATCAGGCCGATCACCGTGTTGTTGACGGCGCTCGGCAGGCGCCATCCCCGGGGCGTCGCCCAGATGCGCAGCAGCTCGGCTTCCTCGCCGGGCGGCCGCGGTGTCGGGCTGATGGGGCGCGCCGGCTCGGTCATCGCGCTCAGCGCAGGAAGTAGAGGATGACGAGACCGCCGAGATAGGTCACCAGGACACCGGCCGAATCGATGCCCATGCGCAGGATCGTCCGGTCGCGCCGCTCGGCGACGCCGGCCACGAACATCATCGTGACCGTGATGCCGATGATGGCGGCGAAGGTCGAGAAGCGGCCGGCGCTGTTCAGCACCGGCTCGCCGCCGGCAACAGCGTCGATCACGAACAGCAGGGTGATATCGAACAGGTTGGTGCCGAAGATGTCGGACACCGCCATGGTGTAGAGGCCGGCACGCGCCGCCGTCAGCACGGTACTGACCTCGGGCAGGGAGGTCGCGATCGCGACGAAGACCGCGCCCACGAAGCTCTCGCCCAGACCAGTCTGCTCGGCAATGGCGTCGCCGGTTCGAGAGAGGACGTAGCCCGCGGCGACGATCACGGCCGCCGCCGCCGTGGCCTTGGCCACGGTGGACCGCAGGCTCTGGGAGGCGTCTCGCTCGGCTTCCCGTTCGGCGTGCCGCTTCTCCTCCCCTTCAAGATCCTTGTCGTCGACGACGCGCCACGGCCGGCGCCCCCTGGTATTGGCGAGCGTCCACATCGCGAACGCACAGAGGAAGAACAGAAGCCACATCCACAGGCCGATGCCGAGGAACGCCACGTCGCCCACCACGATGGCGCTGGCCACGACGGAGAGAAGAAAGACCTTGAAAGCGCCCTGCAGGAAGACGATCGGATTCGGCACCACCGCGGTCAACGCCTTCCTGCCGATCGCCATGTCGGCGACGGCGAGGATGGCGACCTGCATGGCGATGCCGCCCAGCACGCTGTTGACCGCGAGCGCCCCATCGCCATGCGCGGCCGCCGACACCGCCACCGCGACTTCCGGCAGGGAGGTCACCCCGCCCAACAGCAACATGCCGACGAGCGCCTGGCCCATGCCGGTGCGCACGCTGATGACGTTGGCATAACGCGTGATGCGCACGCCGGCCATCCATACGAATGCGGCGGCCGCGGCGAAGATGGCGAGGTTGGCGGCAAGGCCCAGCGCGGCGAACTCGATCATGCGGCCCTCATTCGAGCGCGGTCGAGGAACTGCGCGAGCATGCGGAGCTCGGCGTCGGTCAGAACACGGTACGGCGGCATGCGGTTGCCCGGCTTGATGTGCTGGTTGTCCCGGATCCAGGCGGCGAAGGCTTCGGCATCGTTGGTCAGGGTGGCGGCCGCCAGCGAGCGGCGGCTCGCGACATGGGTGAGATCCGGGCCGATCCTGCCGGTCGGCGGACGGCAGCCCGCGGATGCGATGGCAGGCGCCGCATCCCGAAGCGACGAAGAGCCTGGCGCCCTCGCCGTCGGTGCGCACCGCCGGACGGCTCTCGGCGCCGAGCCATTCATCGAAGTCGGGCCGCTCGCGGGCGACGACATGGAACGACATCAAGCGCGTGCGCGCCGCCGCAGTATTCGGCGCACTGGCCGCGGCTCACGCCGGCCTCGGTCGCCTGCAGGGCGAGCCGGTTCGTGCGGCCGGGGATCATGTCGACCTTGCCCGCGAGGTTGGGCACCCAGAAGCTGTGGATGACGTCGGCGGTCCGGAGCGACAGGGCCACCCGTTCACCGACTGGGATCACGAGCTCGTTGGCGCTTTCGAGGTCGCTGCCGTCGGGCAGGTGATAGATCACCCGCCACCACCATTGCTCGCCCACGACGGTGATGCGCAATGCCGCGGGATCGGCCGCCGGCCATGCCCGCGAGCCCATGGCCGACAGGCCGTAGGCCAGCAGCAGCAGAAGGGACACCGTCGGGAAGACGACGCCGGCGCCGACGATAAAGCGCTGCTCGGCCAGACGAGCCCGGACGCGCGGGCCGCCGGAGATTGCCAGGACCGTCGCGGCAAGGACACCGAGCAAAACGAGCGTGAGGAAGATCGTCATCGTCCAGAACAGGCGGCCGATCTCGCTCGCCTCCTCGCCGCGCGGCGCGAGCGCCGACTGCTCGCCCGAGCAGCCGAGCAGCAGCGTCGGCAGGCACGACAGCAGAACGATCTTCCTCATGGCGCAGCTCACGGCGCAGTCCGCGGCGGCATCGCGGCGAGCCAGGCGCCAACGGCTGCGATGTCGCCGTCGTCGAGTCGCGACGCCACCGCCTTCATGATCGGGCCGTAGGTCGTGGCGTTGCGCTTGCCTTCCCGGAAGAGCCGCAGCTGCTGCTCTATGTAGGGGGCCGACAGGCCGAGCACCTGCGGGAAGGCCGGGTTGCGCGCATTGACGTGACAGGCCAGGCATGCCGGCACGCCCTTTGCGGGCAGTCCCTCGCGGGCGATCGCTTCGCCGCGACGCAGGAGGTCGGCCGGCACGGCTTGCGCCGACGCGCGCGGCGCCGCCGTCTCGGCATAGGCCGCCGCCAGTGCGCGCATCTCCTCATCGTCGAGCATCGCGGCGACGAGCTGCATGTAGCCGCTCGGCCGCCGGCCGTCGGCATAGTCGCGCAGCGCGCGCTCGAGATAGGCGCGGCTCTGGCCGCTGAGCTGAGGAACGATGCTGATGGGTGCCGCTGCCCCTGGCGCGCCATGACATCGCGTACAGACGTCCAACCGTTCACGCGGCGTGCCGAGCCCAAGGCCGAGCGCCGGACGGCCGTCGGCGATGCCGGCGAGCTCCCGGTAAGCGTCGGCGTCAAGGTCGGGCATGCGGGTGAGGAACGACACGACCGGCCAGACCTCGTCCGCCCGGCCGGGTGCGATCCAGGCGGGCATGCCGGTGTACTTCTGGCCGTTGCGCACGATCCAATAGAGCTGCCTCGGCGACCACTGGAACACCGATTCGGCGAACGAGGGCGGCGACGGAAGCATCGCGGCCTGCAGGGCGCTCGGCGGACGCCCCGGGGCGCCGTGGCAGGCGGCGCAGCCTAATTCATAGTGCGCCGCGCCGAGCCGCGCCGCGCCGGGCGATTCGGGTGGCGGCTGGCCGACATCGAGGCTCCAGGTGCGGATCGACTGGCGGCGCACCAGATCGAGCAGCCAGGTCGTCACATCGAGATGCTCGCGCGAGGCCGAGACGTTGTAGAGGCCGGACAGCACGAACAGCGCGCCGGCCACCAAGACCAGCACGGCGGCGACGCCGCCGCCGACCACGATCTGTCGCAGGGAGAGCCGGAAGAACCTAGGCAACCGTAACGCCTTCGGAGGCGCCTTCGGGCCGGCGCACGGGCTGATCGGAGGACAGCAGCCAGTTCGACGCCACGACGACGGCGGCCACCAGGTAGCTCAAGGGACAGGCGACCAGCATCAACAGGCCGGCAAGCTGTTGGTCGGCCAGCGGATCGGGCGCCTGCAGGCCATGGTGTGCCATCACCGGATAGAGCGGATAGGACGCGAAGGTGAGCAGCACGCCGAGCAGGCAGAAGAGCTTGCTGGTCGCCAGCAGGGCGGCTATGGCGCGCCACTGGCCGCCGGCCGTCGCGTTCACGACCGCGCTCCAGAACCACAGCGCGGCGAGCAGCAGGGAGCCCTGCATCGCCAGATGCAGGGCCGGGCGATCCATGGCGGCAGCGAGGGACGGCGGCGCGTGCCAGCCCCACAGCAGCAGGAGCTGCACCAGGGTCGGCGCCGCGAGGCTTCGGAAGGGCCGCACCAGGGAGGGCGACGATCGCGCCGTCCATACCGCAACGACCGGCGCAAGAAGGTTCATCAGGAGGATGTGACCGGCCATGCCGGCGCTCAGAGGCCCGGCATTTAGAGGCCCGAAGTGGGCGAGGATTGCCTGTATCTGCTCGCTCATCGGGACTTTCCTGCTCGACGGCCCGGTTCAGTGACTGGGCCCCCCGCCACAGGCCGAACGCCCGGCAACAGCGCCCGGTTCCGCGCGATCGGCCAGAAGGTAACATAAAGTAAGATGCCGCGTGTGGCGCCATGGCGTTTGCCGGAGTGCGGACTTCCAGTTCCGCTCATGTGAGCATTCACATACACGTCTGATGCGGTTGGAGGTGATGCGGTTGGAGGCCCGCGCGCCACATGAGCGGGCCTGGAGGCCCGCGGTCCGGCGAGAGCTCACACCGCGTAGCGCCGCAGGCGCTCGAGCTTCGCCTCGAAGCGCCAGTCCCGGGCGGCGTCGCGGCGCTGCACTGGATAGGCGAAGGTGAGGGGGAGAGGGGGAGCGCATCGCCGTCGTCAGGTGACGCCCACAGACGCGCTTGAGATAAGCAGCCGCAAAGCGGGACTGCCATGGACGATCTCAAATCGCAGTTCGGAGCTAGCCCTGTCTATCCTGTTAAGTGCTCCGGCAGGTGGGCCTGCACAAAGGCCTTCAGGACATCTTGTCTTTCCTTATCCGTAAGGCCGGGCAAAGCGGGTGGAAGCTCAAGTGCAGCAGGCCACTAAGATGTCGTCCGGACCTTCCAACAGAAGGCGCATGCGCTGAGCGAGGTCGAGGCCTCGCAGGTAACCGTTTCTCGGGCGGTCCCTGTTTCCAGCTGGAAACAGCCGGTTTCCTCAAATTTCTCAATCAGTCACTAGAGAAGCCAATCGGTGCGCGTTACCCGCATTGAGCCCCCCTACAGGAAGGACCCGCTCCCCAGGGTCTGGATGAAAAGAGGATCGATTCAAAGACTTCCACAGTTCGCTCCAAAGGTCCGATTTTCTTTGGACTCCTCGTGAAGATCCTCCAATGGTCCAGAAGGTCCAGCCGGCGGCACCCGGTTTGAGGGCCAAAGAGCCATGCTGCGCGTACGGGCACGGAGGGAGCTCTGAGTGCGGAAGGCCTCGGCAGTTCAAACGTGGGACGCCGGCTCCCCACGCATGGTCGGTGCGTTCAGAGCGAATGTTTGGAGGCTCCGGTTTGGAGGCTTAAACATGGCCTAGCAGCGGCCTCAACACTCCGCTGTCACGCCGCTTTGGCCGCTATCCCCCCGAAAGCGGACTCGTTATGCTCACTTAGAGTTTTGTCGACCATGCCGAGTAGGCCCGGGGAATTTCACCCCGAGCCTCTCACAGATCCGTACGTGAACCTCTCAATTCATACGGCTCGTGTCATCGCGCGAAGGCTGCCGCCTTCCGCTGAACGTTCGGGCTCCTCCCGGTTTGATCCAGTTGGCCCAAGCTCAACGGCGATGACCCGCCCCCTTTGCTCCACGGGCATTACCCCGCTTCAGCGCTACTACGGGGCAGTCCGCCCCTCTCCGGCGCATCGGTACTTTCGGCCTCGCGGTTGGAATCGCTTGTGCCTTTTCCCTTGGCATCGCCGGCCAGGTTCTCACGTTCCGTCCAAGAGCCTGATTGAGCTTCGCGCCGCCTACATGCCGGATGCCGCTTGGGCAGTCTCAGGACATCCCCCAGGCTGATCCCGGAGGCAGGGTCAGCCTCCGGTTTTGACATCGCCTAATCCGCTTTCGACACTTCTGCAGCGGTTCGCTTGCGCTCGCCTCTCTCAATCATACCTGTCGAATTCTTGTTCCAACTTTTCCGCAACGTTCACCACCCTCGCTTTTGACGACAGCAGCCTGCGGTGGCTTGAGATCGACACCTGATTGCCGACCTCGAAGGACCTTCCTTCATCTCTCGGACAGTTACGCATCGCCGTTTGGACCGGCGTTACTCGTGACACAAGACCCAAACCGGACATCACGGGTACCCATCGCTCAGCTTGTCGGCGGACTAACCATCGCGAACAGGCGGTCTGCAGGACGCCGACCCGCCGTGTCCGCGGCATAATCGGGTTTCAACCGTTCTAGGAAGTACATGCCGAGGGCGGCCTTATTCTTGACCTCGACCGAGCCACGGCAAGTGAACTCGAAGTACTGCTTCACATAGTGATAGACTTGCTCGGAAACATTGATCCGCCCCGGCTCGCCGTTGCTTTCCATGAGTGCCGCAACGTTCACTGCATCGCCCCAGATGTCGTAGGTGAAGCGCTGGCGGCCGACTACGCCGGCAATCAGCGAGCCGGTATGGATGCCAATGCGCAGCTCGAAGAACGGCAGGCGCAACCTTTCGCGCTCGGCCCGGATTTTTGCGGTGGCCTCAAGCATCTCCAGGGCGGCGAGACAGGCGTGCAGCACGTGCAGGCGGTCCAGCTCCGGCACACCGGCGACGGCGACATAGGCGTCGCCGATCGTCTTCAACTTCTCGACCTTGTGACGCGCCACGGCTTCGTCGAAAGCGGCGAAGTAGCGGTCGAGCATCCCGATCAGCAGCGCCGGCTCGGCGCGCTCGGTGAAGCTGGTAAATCCCTTGACGTCGGCAAACAGGATTGTGGCGGACGGATGGAAGCGCGGCTCGACCTTGCCATTTGCCTTGAGTTCGTCGGCGATGCGGACCGGCAGGATACGGTTCAACAATTCCTCGGTCTGCGCCTTCTCCCGGGTAAGTGCGGCATGCGCCTTGTCAAGCTCGCGCATCGTCTCGTCGAGCTCGATCATGCGGCGGCGATGCTCGAGCAGGCTGACGAGCTGCTGGGCGAGCCGCCGCAACGTCTCCTGCTTTTCGATCGAGAGGTTCTGCGGCTTGAAGTCCATGACGCAGATGGTGCCGATCGCGTAGCCTTCCGGCGTGATCAGCGGCATGGCGCAGTAGAAGCGAAAGTGAGGATCGTTGACCACGAAAGGGAAGTCGCGATAGCGCTCGTCGATCGCAAGGTCGGACGCCAGCACGATCTCCGATCCGCACACCGTGATCGAGCAGAAGGCGATCTCGCGGGGGCAGCCCTTGAAGTCGTCCGGCAGGCCGTACTTGGCCTTGAACCAGAACCGGTCTTCCTCAATGAACGACACATAGGAAACCGGGCACTCGCAGATCTGCGCCGCCAGCTCGCCGATCTCCGAAAAGGCGATTTCCGGTGGCAAGTCCATCACCTTGTACGAACGCAGGGCCTTGTTGCGTTCGGCCTCGTTCACGGGAACTGGGTAGGGCTTTTGAGCTACCATGCTGCCCTCCGAGTGTGCAAAAGAAACGAGCCTGCTAAGGCAATGTAGCTCGGCGCTGCGCACAAGACTACCGCTGTATACGGGAGCTGGTTCTGAAACGCGTTATCTCTTCGGTCGTGGCGGATGTCCGTTCATGGCCCGATTCGGACCTCCCAGCATGTCCGGTTTTGCGCCGCTTCTGGGGGCTAAGCGGACATTAGTCACCGAATGTCAGCGTACGCGCCCTAGGGGAATGAATTATAAGCGCCCTCGTCGCCCTGCGCCGACGGTTCACCAAACTCCTCAAGTAAGAGTTGGATGCCGACGTAGTACGTGATGCCGATCTGCTCCCGCTTATAGCCCAGCTCCGTAAGTCGAGAACCGAACCAGCGTTGCGAGCGGGCTTCGATGGCATTCGCCTGGCACCACTTTTCGTAAGCCGTGAAGAGCCGGGTTGCGGTAACCCGGGCGCCGTCCTCCGGTATGGTGGCCGCCTCCAGGAAGAGACCGACAGGATTGTTGTCGGCCCGATATCGTTCGGTCTCAGCGCGCACAGAATCAGGAATGGCAAGACCCTCCTCCTGGTAAAGGAGCCAACCATCAAGAAGCCATCGAAGGATCCCACTCGCCTCTTTCATCAGCTCATTGGTCAGGTCAGCCTTCGAACGCCGTTCGCCGTCCGGTATGACCTGGTCGAATGGCAGTAGGACAATTCTGCGCCAAATACCCCGGTCGGTGCCCCGTATCGTAGGCAGCACGTTCGAAAGCACGACAAGCTTGAAGGCGGGGGCGAACTCGAAGGGGTCGCGGTAGAGTGCCCTCACCACGATCCGATCACCACCCGTGATCGCTTTGACTAGCGACTCGCTTAGCCTGTCGTTCGTCTCGGGCTCGTTCGCCAGGACAAGGCGAGTACCGGGTAGGCGAGCAAGATCGGGTGAGGCATCGGCACCGCGCTTAAATTCGCTATGCAGCAGCGACTTGATGTCGATCGTGACTGCATAGTCGCCCATGACCTGGGAAATGACGTCGACCAAGGTCGACTTCCCGTTTGCTCCGGTGCCGTACGCAATCAATAAATTCTGTTCCTTGGTGCTGCCGGTGAGGCAATACCCGAACCAGCGCTGCAAGAAGTTCTGTCGCTCCCGGTCGGGCATGATCCGGTCCAAGAATGCGAGGAACCGCGGGGCTTCTGCATTCGGATCATATCCGGCGCCGGCCAAGCGGGTGAGCAGATCGGAACGGCTATGACCCTGGACCTGAAAGGCGCGAGGTTCAGCAGTGACTTCGTCGAGGTTGAGAGTGCCGTTGACGAGATTGAGGAGCAATGGATGGGTGTCCAGCTGGTCAATGCTGACCTGAAGGCTGGGCACGGAGGCCTCCAGCATGCCCTGCCATCTATTCCGGTTGCCGCTTGAAGTGGCCCACTTACGATGTGCAGCAACTCTTTTTTCAAACTCTGCTTTGGCCGCGCTACGGCGTCCACCGCGTCGGCGGGATGCAACGCCATCGCCATCGATTGCGATAGCCTCCAGAGCGATAGCGTCAGCGGTTTCGTGGCAATAGCCTAGCGCTGCAGCATTAGCGCCATCAGCGGTCCAACGCCGACCATCCCATCTCAGCCATGTTGGGCGGGTGTCACCGACAGCCCGCAGATTATCACCGAAACGAGCGACGAGGCGGCGGGAATTGCCGAGATCGGAGAGCGGCTGCTCAGCGAGAGCGCGATTGTCGGGTTCGGGAACTGGATCGACCGCAAACCCCGAAGCCTTAGCCAAGGCCGTTTCGTCGACCTCCTCCTGCCTGCTCATTGCCTAACACCTAACTGCATTCTCGATGCCCGCCGCGCAAAGTAGCAGCCGGACAGATCGAGCTTCCTCGATGCAGCTAAAGCGAACTTGCACTGGTGTGAAAAGGCTCAGCGCGCCCAAGAACCCTTCTTTGCCCAAGAAAGGGCGTTCTCAGGACGCGGGCGCTAGGTCTGGGCGGTGTAGAAGGCCTTGATGGTCGTCCGGATTGTTTCCTCCGAGATCAGCCCCTTCTCGATCTGAGTCTGAAAATGCTGCAGCGCCTGGGACCTTGCCGCCTCCTCCTTGTCTGGCATTCCGAGTTTGCTCGCCAATCGTTGCTCTATCCACGCTTCGACCATTTTGCGCTGTCTAGGAGGTCGGCCGCCGTCCTTGCTGCTCTCCGTGCTGTCAGCAACCCGCTGTTTGCTCAAGGTGTACAGCAGTTCGTCGAGCTCTCGACGCTGCGCTTCACGCAGGCGATCGACCCTCGCAACATGGACATCGCGGATGACTGCGAGGTCGTCTGTCACAGTATCGCTACCCCACGTCACGATGAGACTGTCCCATCGGCGGGGCATGATGAGGGCGAGCGGTCCGACCTCCCCCAGGACCTCGGTGCTGCCCACTGCAATGAATTCGAAGCTGCGAAGCTGGCGCGAGAGCATCGACAGGACGCGCTCCTTGCCCAGGGTGATCTTTCCTTTTTCCCAACGGCAAAGCCTGTTTTCCCAATAGCGAAAGGCCGCGCTGCTTTCCCCGCTGCGACTGCGGAGGATCGTCCGCCATCCGTCCTCGAGAGCGAAGCGTTGGTCGGGCGTCGTAGCTGCCTGAATGATGGGTCCGACCTCGATGTCGAAAAGGTCCTCGAGCTGCAGGCTCAATCGAAGCCCTATCCCAAAGACGTAGTCAGTCAGAAGTGCTGCTTTGCGGCTCGTTGCGGTCATCGGCGATCCAAGTCGCCCAATAAAGCACAAAGCGCGTGGGCGTGTGCAGAGGGCAATTGGAGTTTCTCGCGTGATAGAGCGGGCAACGTTTGCATCACGAATTCGGGCTGTGCCCAATGATGCAAAGCGGGAGATGCGAACCTCGCAGGACGACTAGTTGCCTGCATGACGCATGCGATGGTGCCGGCAGTCGTCTCGACGAAGTAGCACAACTGTTGTTGCTCGGAATTTCCCGGGCGTGTGCAAGGCGTTTGGCAGCTCAATCCGGAGAGAATTCGACTGGACTGTGCGACGGAATAGAGCCTGTGTTGGTATCGGAGAGCAGCCGATGACCGCTGTCGGCCGCGAGCTGAGGAGCAAAAGCCAGCCTCGGCGGGGCCTGCGGCGCGTCGAGGCGGCGATCTACGTCGGGATCAGCCCGACGAAGTTCGACGAGATGGTCAAGGACGGCCGTATGCCCCGGCCGAAGCGGATCGACGGCGCGGCCGTATGGGACCAGCGCCGGCTTGACCTGGCATTCGAGGCATTGCCCGACGAGGGCGACGACGCCGGAAACCCGTGGGACTGACGTCGGCATGGGGGAACCGATGAAGTTGCAGCTGCCGTACCTGATCGCCGACACCGACCGGCATGGAAACGTCAGGTATTACTTCCGCCGCAAGGACCAGCCGAAGATCAGGATCCATGGCGAGCCCGCCACCAAGGCCTTCCTCGAGCAGTATAATCGCGCCCGTGATGGAAAGATTGTTCCGGAGGTCAAGCGCGCCCGGGCGGGCGCGGCCGCCTCCGCTGGCTCTGCGAGGCCTATTACGGTTCCATCGAATTCGCCAGCTCGGCAAGAGCACCGGGCACGTTCGCCGACTGATCTTGGAGGGCATCTGCCTGAGCAAGAACAGGAAGCAACTCGAACGCGGTGGTCTACCGTTCGCCCTTATGCAGGAACGGCATATCCGTGAGATCCGCGACGGAAGGCCAAGTTTCCAGAGGCCGCAAATAGTCGGCTCAAGGCTTTGCGCCAGCTGTTCGTCTGGGCCAAGGCTGCCGGGCACGTCACCACCAACCCTGCCCTCGAGGTGAACGCCTCCGTAGCGCTTCCGAAGGCTTCCACACTTGGACCGACGAGGAGGTCGCTCGATTTGAAGCGGCTCACCCGATCGGCACCAAGGCGCGCCTGGCATTCGCGCTCCTTCGCTACACGGGCGTGCGCCGCTCGGACGTGGTCAAGCTGGGCAAGGGAATGGAGCGCGACGGCGCTCTGCACTTCACGGTGACCAAGGGCGCCCTGCGTAAAGGCCGGCCCGGCGCCTCGGGTGCCAAACGGCTGTCCTTGCCCATCCTGCCGGCCCTACGCGCCATTCTCGACGCCGCCCCCAGCGGGCACATGACCTACCTGGTGACCGAACACGGCAGGCCCTTCACGGCTCCAGGCTTCGGCAATAAGTTTCGGGACTGGTGCAATCAGGCTGGACTGCGCCACTGCTCAGCGCACGGCATCCGCAAATTCGACGCCACGGCCGCCGCCGAAAACGGCGCCACGGCGCATCAGCTCATGGCGATGTTCGGCTGGGACAGCATCAAGCAGGCCGAGCACTACACGCGTAAAGCAAGCCAGCAGAAGCTGGCGACGGGCGCCATGCGCCTGCTCACGCGCAACAACGAAGAACGAACTGGCGACAAAGGTGTCCCACTTTCTGTGGGCATGTCGAAAAGTGGGACACACAGCCAAAACTAACGCAATCAAGTCAAAGCGTTAGCGCGAATAAATTGGCGAATGGTGCCCAGGGGCGGGATCGAACCACCGACACTGCGATTTTCAGTAGGAGAGCGGTCGCATCAAATCAACGACTTAGCGCCGCGCCGGTCTGGAAAAACGGGCGGGATTTGGCCTGTGGATGGCGAAAGCCAGGGCGCGGACGCGTAAATCGCGACCGCTCCTATTCGCCGACGATGTCCGCTTCGCCCCATGAACGGTGGAAAAGCGACATGCCGGG
>CAWEIE010000046.1:0-91342 GCA_963809025.1 uncultured Alphaproteobacteria bacterium
CGTGTAAAGGGAATGCTCTACCGCTGAGCTAATCGCCCGGCGGCGTTGGTATCACAGCCGCGGTTGAAATTCCTAGTTGATCGCGTCCTTGAGCTGCTTGCTGGCCTTGAAGCGCGGGACGTTGGCGGCCGGGATCTTGATCTTCTCGCCGGTCTGGGGATTGCGGCCCTCACCTGCCTTGCGCCTGGAGACCTGGAAGGTCCCGAAGCCGACCAGCAGGACCTTTTCCTTCTTCTTCAACGATTTGGTTATCACCGTCAGCATCGCTTCGATCGCACCGGCAGCGTCGGTCTTGGACAGGTTGGTCGAAGCGGCGACCGCGGCAATCAAATCGTGCTTGTTCACAGGCAGACCCCCAATTGATCCGGCTGGCGCGAGTGTAAGGGCGCGCCGAAAACGGCGTCAACGTTGAATACCATATTTTGTAGGAAGAGCGGGCTCAAAACCGCATAGGTAGCGAGGAAAGGCGCCCGGGGCGCGCGGGCCTCCAGGTCCGCATCATGGGCATGAGCGGACCTGGAGGTCCGCGCTCCGAAGATTGAGAGCCCAAAACGACGAAGCCCCGGATTGCTCCGGGGCTTCGCTCAGTCGTTCATCGCGGACCGGTCAGTGGGCGCGGACTTCGGCGCCTTCGGCCGGCTTGGCGGCCGGCACTTCGAGGTCGTTCGGCCATTCGATGGCAACCAGCGGCTTGACCAGCGCGCGGGCCAGCACCTCGTCGACGGTCGAGACCGGGACGATCTCCAGGCCCTTCTTCACGTTGTCGGGGATCTCCGGCAGATCGCGCTCATTCTCCTTGGGGATGAGCACGGTCTTGAGACCGCCGCGCAACGCCGCCAGCAGCTTCTCCTTGAGGCCGCCGATCGGCATGACCCGGCCACGCAGGCTGATCTCGCCGGTCATGGCCACTTCCTTGCGCACCGCCACGCCGGTCAGCGCCGAGACGATCGAGGTGATCATCGCAACGCCCGCCGACGGTCCGTCCTTGGGCGTCGCACCCTCGGGCACGTGGACGTGGATGTCGCGCTTCTCGAACATCACCGGCTTGATGCCGAAGGAGTTGGCCCGCGAGCGGACGTAGGCGTTGGCCGCCGTCACCAACTCCTGCATGACGTCGCCCAGCTTGCCGGTGACGGTCACCCGGCCGCGGCCGGGCACCAGCACGGCTTCGACCTGCAGCAGCTCGCCGCCGACCTCGGTCCAGGCGAGACCCGTCGTGATGCCCACCAGATCCTCGAGTTCGGCTTCGCCGAAGCGGAAGCGGCGCACGCCGGCATACTTGTCGAGGTTCTTGGCCCGCACCTTCACCTTGGCTGTCCCCTTCATGAGGATTTCCTTGGTGGCCTTGCGCGCCAGGTTGGCGATCTCGCGCTCGAGGTTACGCACACCGGCCTCGCGCGTGTAGTAGCGCACGAGGTCGCGCACGGCGTCGTCGCCGATGTCGAGCTCGCCGTCCTTCAGGCCGTTGGCCTCGATCTGCTTGACGATCAGGTGCTTGCGGGCAATCGCGACCTTCTCGTCCTCGGTGTAGCCCGCGAGGCGAATGATCTCCATGCGGTCCATCAGCGGCTGCGCCATGCGCAGCGAGTTGGCCGTGGTGATGAACATCACGTTCGACAGGTCGTAGTCGACCTCGAGGTAATGGTCGTTGAAGGTCGAGTTCTGCTCGGGATCAAGCACCTCGAGCAGCGCCGACGACGGATCGCCGCGGAAGTCCGCGCCGAGCTTGTCGATCTCGTCGAGCAGGAACAGCGGGTTCGACGACTTCGCCTTCTTCATGCTCTGCAGGACCTTGCCCGGCAGCGAGCCGATATAGGTCCGGCGATGGCCGCGGATCTCGGCCTCGTCCCGCACGCCGCCCAGCGACATGCGCACGAAGTTGCGGCCCGTCGCCTTGGCGACCGACTTGCCGAGCGAGGTCTTGCCGACGCCCGGCGGGCCGACCAGGCACAGGATCGGGCCCTTCATCTTGTCGACGCGCTGCTGGACCGCGAGGTACTCGAGGATGCGCTCCTTGACCTTCTCGAGGCCGTGATGGTCGGCGTTGAGAATGTCTTCGGCGTACTTGAGGTCCTTGATGATCTTCGTCGGCTTGCGCCACGGGATCGACAGCAGCCATTCGAGGTAGTTGCGCACCACCGTCGCTTCGGCCGACATCGGGCTCATGGTGCGGAGCTTCTTCAGCTCGCCATTGGCCTTCTCGCGCGCCTCCTTCGAGAGACGCGTCTTCTTGATGCGCTTCTCCATCTCGGAGATCTCGTCGCGACCGTCCTCGGTCTCGCCAAGCTCCTTCTGGATCGCCTTCATCTGCTCGTTGAGATAGTACTCGCGCTGCGTCTTCTCCATCTGACGCTTCACGCGGTTGCGGATCTTCTTCTCGACCTGCAACACGCCGATCTCGCCTTCCATCAGGCCGAGGATGCGCTCGAGCCGCTTCGAGACCGAGTCGAGCTCGAGCAGCTGCTGCTTCTCGGCGACCTTCAGCGCCAGGTGCGCGGAGATCGTGTCGGCGAGCTTGGCCGGTTCCTCGATCTTGTTGATCGAGACGACCACCTCAGGCGGCACCTTCTTGTTCAGCTTCACGTAGTTCTCGAACTCCGAGACCACGGTGCGTGCAGCCGCCTGCAGCTCGGCTGCATCGGTCGGCGCCTCTTCCATGTCGATGGCGTTGGCTTCGAAGAATTCGCTCTTGCCGGTGTAGCCCACGATCTTCACGCGCCGGCCGCCTTCGACCAGCACCTTCACCGTGTCGTCGGGCAGCTTCAACAGCTGCAACACGGTGCCGAGCGTGCCGATGGTGTAGATGTCGTCGGGCCCGGGATCGTCCTGGCTGGCATTCTTCTGGGCGATCAGCAGAATCTGCTTGTCGTCCTTCATGACCTCTTCGAGCGCCTTGACGCTCTTCTCGCGGCCGACGAAGAGCGGCACGATCATGCCGGGAAACACGACAATGTCGCGCAGCGGAAGGACGGGATAGGTGGTGCCTACGATGGGGGCGTTCATATTTGCCTCGCTACATACGCTGTTAGAGCTACCCGCACCCCGGCCGCGATCCCCGTAATGGGCGACCCACGGCCTGCCGGCACGCGCACTCGTTAGCAGAGATTGGCCTGAACAGAAGGTTGTTCAAGGCCACGGCGGGACGCCGGCGGGAGCTACCGCCAGCGCAGCAAAAGTCAGGCCGGGGCGGCAGCGATACCTTCCTTGCGCTCACCGTGCACATACAGCGGCTGAGCCCGTCCTTCGATGACTTCGCGATTGATAACGACTTCCTCGACCCCGTCGAGCGACGGCAGGTCGTACATCGTATCGAGCAGCACCGTCTCCATGATCGAGCGCAGCCCGCGCGCGCCGGTCTTGCGCAGGATCGCCTTCTGGGCGACGGCGCGCAGCGCGTCCTCGGAGAACTTGAGCTTCACGCTCTCCATGTCGAACAGCCGCTGGTACTGCTTGAGCAGCGCGTTCTTGGGCCGCGTCAGGATCTCGATCAGGGCGCCCTCGTCCAGGTCCTCGAGCGTGGCGACCACCGGCAGGCGGCCGACGAACTCGGGGATGAGCCCGTACTTCAAGAGATCTTCCGGCTCGAGGTCGCGCAGCACTTCGCCGGTCCTGCGATCCTCCGGACCGCGCACCTCGGCACCGAAGCCGATCGACGTGCCCTGGCGGCGCATCGAGATGATCTTGTCGAGACCTGAGAAGGCGCCGCCGCAGATGAACAGGATGTTGGTCGTGTCGACCTGCAGGAACTCCTGCTGCGGATGCTTGCGCCCGCCCTGCGGCGGCACGGAGGCGACGGTGCCTTCCATGATCTTGAGCAGTGCCTGCTGCACGCCCTCACCCGACACGTCGCGCGTGATCGACGGGTTGTCGGATTTGCGGCTGATCTTGTCGACCTCGTCGATATAGACGATGCCGCGCTGTGCGCGCTCGACGTTGTAGTCGGCCGACTGCAGCAGCTTCAGGATGATGTTCTCGACGTCCTCGCCGACGTAACCGGCTTCGGTCAGGGTCGTGGCGTCGGCCATGGTGAACGGCACGTCGAGCATGCGCGCCAGGGTCTGGGCGAGCAGGGTCTTGCCGCAGCCGGTCGGGCCGATCAGCATGATGTTCGACTTGGCGATCTCGACGTCGTTGGCTTTGCCGCCGTGGCTCAGCCGCTTGTAGTGATTATGCACCGCAACGGCCAGGATACGCTTGGCCTGGTCCTGGCCGATCACATAGTCGTCGAGGATCTGGCGGATTTCCTTGGGTGAAGGCACGCCATCCTTGGACTTGACCAAGGTGGTCTTGCTCTCCTCCCGGATGATGTCCATGCAGAGTTCGACGCATTCATCGCAGATGAACACCGTCGGGCCGGCAATAAGCTTCCTGACCTCGTGCTGGCTCTTCCCACAGAAGCTACAGTACAGGGTGTTGCGGGAGTCGCCCCCGGACTTGGCGGCTGGCATTTCTGAACGCACCTCCGCTTGGGGAGCCCGCCGACCTGCGGGCCCGCACGCAAGACTATGTTAAACTCGACCCCCGGACCGCCACAACCTCAAAATATGGTGTGCCGAGGGCAAACGGGAAACAATTGGTCGCAACTGGCCCCTCAGGAGGCAGCCGCCTGGATGGTCGGAGTCGGGCGCGTCTCCATCACGTCGTCGATCAAACCGAACTCCTTGGCCTCGGCCGGAGAGAAGAACTTGTCTCGCTCCATCGCCCGTTCGATCTCCTCAATCGTGCGCCCCGTGTGGGTAACGTACATCTGGTTCAAACGTGCCCGGGTCGAAGAATCTCACGGGCATGGATCTCGATATCAGTCGCCTGGCCTTGGGCGCCGCCCGACGGCTGGTGGATCATGATGCGGGCGTTGGGCAGAGAGAAGCGCTTGCCCTTCTGACCTGCCATCAGCAGCAGCGAGCCGGCCGACGCGGCCTGGCCGAACACCAGGGTCGAGATCTGCGGCCGGATGTACTGCATGGTGTCGTAGACCGCCATGCCCGAGGTCACCACGCCGCCCGGCGAGTTGATGTAGAAGGCAATGTCCTTAGTGGGATTGTCGGCTTCCAGATAGAGGAGCTGGGCGCAGACTAGGCCCGCCACATTGTCCTCGATCGGACCGTTCAGGAAGATGATGCGTTCCTTGAGCAGCCTCGACCAGATGTCGTAGCCACGCTCGCCGCGCGCCGATTGCTCGACGACCATCGGCACATAGTAGTTGTTGTAGATTTCGTGTGGATCGCGGTCGCGAGTCATCGCGGGCCCCCATTTTGACTGGCCATAAAAGTGGCAGCGGCGATGGTCCGGTTCAAGACCATCGCTCCACCCTGGATCAATTCGTCGCCTGCTCCTTGGCCTCGCCCTCGTCCTCGGCCTCTTCGGCCTCGCGGGCGGCCTTCAGCAGTTCCTCCGGCGTAACCGACTTCTCGCTGACCTTGGCCAGCTCGAGGATGAAATCGACGGTCTTCTCCTCGAAGATCGGCGCCCGCAGGCGCTCCTTCAGCTCGGCGTTCTTGCCGTAGAACTCCAGCACCTGGCGCTCCTGGCCGGGATAGCGCATCGCCTCGCGCATCACGGCCTGGTTCAGCTCCTCGGGCGAGACGTCGATCGAGTTGGAGCGCCCGACATCGGCCAGCAGCAGACCCAGGCGAACCCGGCGCTCGGCGATCTCGCGGTACTCCTTCTTCATCTTCTCTTCGTCGTCATCGATCTTCTGGCCCGACTTCTTGGCTTCCTCGATGCGCTGCCAGATGGCGTTGAACTCGCCTTCGACCAGGCCCTCGGGCACGTCGAACTTGTGGGTGTCGGCGAGCTTGTCGAGAAGCTGGCGCTTGATCATCGTGCGCGAGACCTGCGCGTAGTCCTGGCCGATACGCTCGGAGACCGCCTTGCGCATGGCCTCGAGGTTCTCGAAGTTGTTCTTCTTGGCGAGCTCATCGTCGGCCGGCTTGTCGACGAACTCCTGGATCTCCTTGATCGTGCATTTGAACACGGCGTCCTTGCCGGCGAGCTCGGGGGCGCCGTAGTCGGCCGGGAAGGTCACCTTCACTTCGACGTCCTTGCCGACCTCGGCGCCGACGAGCTGGTCCTCGAAGCCGGGGATGAACGAGCCCGAGCCCAGCTCGAGCGTGTAGTCCTGCGCGGCGCCGCCGGGGAACTCCGTGCCGTCGACCGAGCCCACGAAGTCGATCTTGATGGCGTCGCCCTTCTGCGCCGGGCGTGGCGGGTCGACCGGCTTCTGCTCCCGGTTGGCCTTGGCGATGCGGCCGATCGCGTCCTCGACGTCCTTCTCGGGCACAACGGCCTTCAGGCGCTCGAGCTCGACCTCGGAAAAGTCGAGCTTGCCGATCTCGGGCAGCACCTCGATCACGACCTCGAACTCGACGTCCTTGCCCTCTTCCAGCGTCTTGAGGTCGACGCGCGGCTGCAGCGCGGGCTTCAGCCCACGATCCTCGATGGCCTTGGCGGTGCTCGAGTTCACCGCCTGCTCCAGCGCTTCGCCGAACAGGGCCTGGCCGTACTGCTTCTTCAGCAGCCCGACCGGCACCTTGCCCTGGCGGAAGCCGGGCATCTGGGCGGTCTTGGCGAGCTCGGCCAGGCGCTCGTCGACCTTGGCCGACAGGTCGCCCGCCGGAACGACGATCTTGAATTGCCGCTTCAGCCCTTCGGCCGAGAGTTCCGTCACTTGCATCACTTCACTTCCATTTCCGTCTGGTGCGGGCGGAGGGACTTGAACCCCCACGCCTTGCGGCACGAGAACCTAAATCTCGCGTGTCTGCCAATTCCACCACGCCCGCCCGACTGCCGCCCATCACGAGCGAGGGCCTTCGAGCCATGCCGCAGGGCCGAATCGCGCGCCTCTTAGCCCGCGCCGGGCACACGGTCAATTCGCCGCTGCTGCGGCCTGCAGCGCAGCCGGAATTTGCCCGACGAGATCCTCGGCGATGAGGCCCGGGCGAGCGAAGCGCAGCGCGCAGTCGCCATGGAGCCAGGCCGCCGCCGCAGCGGCCGAGAACGCCGACAGGCCCTGCGCCATCAGGCCGACGGCGATGCCGGCAAGGACGTCGCCCGCCCCTGCCGTGGCGAGGCCGGGCGAGGCATGAACGTTGATGACCGCGCGCCCGTCGGGCGCAGCGATCACGGTGTCAGGCCCCTTCAGGAGTATCGTGGCGCCGCTGCGGTGCGCCGCCTGGCGAGCGCGTTCGACCTTCGCAGAGGTCCCCGTCAGGTCGGGAAACAGGCGTCGGAATTCACCCTCATGGGGCGTGAGCAAAGCCGGGCCCTGGATGGCAGCGAACAACTCGGCCGGCGATTGGCCGAAGACGGTGATGGCGTCGGCGTCGAGCACGACCGGGCGGCGCGTCGCCAACGCGGCCAACGTGGCGGCGCGCGTGCGCTCGCCGACGCCGGAGCCGGGCCCGACCAGGATGGCACTGCGCCGCTCATCCTCGAGCAGGCGGCAGAAGGCGTTGCCGTCCTCGCAGACCGTGACGAGATTGCCCGGCTCGGCCGACTGATAGACGGCGAGCGCCGCCGGCGGCGTGGCGAGGGTGACGAGCCCTGCTCCGGCACGGCGCGCGCCGAGCGCAGCGAGCCGAGCCGCACCCGTCGCGATCTCGCCCGCCAGGATGGTGGCATGGCCGCGCGCGTACTTGTGGTCGCCGCGGTCTGCGCGCTGCAAATGCGATTGCCACAACGCCGGCGCGTTCAGCCAAAGGCGCGGTGCGATCTCGTGCAGCACGACTGGCTTGATGCCGATGTCGGACACTTCGAGCGCGCCGCAGCGGCGCAGCCCTTCGAGCGAATAGTGGCCGGGCTTGGCGCGAAAGAACGTCACCGTCCGCGTCGCCATCGGCGCGCGCCCCATGATCTCGCCGCTGTCGCCGTGCAGTCCGCTCGGCACGTCGACGGCCACAGTCGCGAGCGCCTCGCGATTGATGCGATCGATGAGCTGCCCGGCGATACCGTCGATGGGCCGCGCCAGCCCCGCACCGAACAGCGCGTCGATCACCAACGGATGGCCGTCGAGAAGATCGAGCGACAACGGCGCCACCTCGCCGGCCCACGTGCCGGCCGCCCAGGCTGCATCGCCCTTCAACGCGCCACGTTCGCCGAGCAGGCCCAGCCGTACCGGCCAGCGCTTCGCCTCGAGATGCCGCGCCGCCACGAAGCCGTCGCCGCCGTTGTTGCCGGGGCCGCACAGCACGACGACCGGTCGGCGCGCATGGTGCGCCGTGACGGCATCGGCCACCGCCCGCCCCGCTGCGTCCATCAGGTCGATGCCCGGCACGCCGGCCGCGATCGCGGCGGCGTCGGCTCGGGCCATCTCGGCGCAGGTCAGGAGGGCGAGGTCGTCGCAGGGTTCTATGTCGCGCACCGAGGGCTCAGGGACCAAGGTGTGCGAGCGATTGGGGCGGCCGACCGGACTTGAACCGGCGACATCCAGAATCACAATCTGGCGCTCTAACCACCTGAGCTACGGCCGCCACCGTGGTCGCTCCCGCGAAGCGGCGCCTTCCTACGCTTGCCGGCACAAAGCGTCAAGAAACGGGCGTAGGCGGCAGAAGCCGGTCGATCGTCTCGACCCACACCTCACGCGCCTCCTCGATCGACAAGCCAGCAAAGTTCCGCATGCGCGCCCAGCTCTCGAAGTCGATCAGGCTCTCGATGGCGATCAGGGTCTGCTGGCGCTCGGTTTGGTTCAGGGTCGAAAGCTCGGGCTCGTACATCAGCTCGATGCGCTTCAGGATCGCCTGGCGTATCAGCAGGATCCTCGACTTGAGCTCGCTCGAATCGCCCTGGTTGGCATTCAGCGCGCGCCACAGCGGCAGCCACTGCTCGCAGATCCAGCTGCGCGTCTCGACGTGGGATTTGAGGCGGGTCAGGCGATCGCCGGAAAAGTCGCGCGCCACGGCCTGCGCCGTGCCCTGCGTGAAGGCGTAGTCCGTGGCCGCCACGCGTAGCGCATGCAGGTCGGGAAAGCGCTCGAACACGGAGCGCACGGAATAGCCCGCGCGCTCGGCGATGGCCGCAGCCGTGGGGATTTGCGGGCTTTCGCGCAGCAGCGTCAGATAGGCCTCGATAATCAGCTGCTTTGTGCGCGCGCTGCGCAGGCGACGACCGTCGATCCGGGTAGGTTTAGAGGCAATTGGGGAGGACAAGGATTTTCAAGTCACGGTCTGGTCGGTGCCGAACAGCCCGGCACGGAGCCTGATGCTGCAAATTGTGAAAGTGGCGCTGCAAATTTTAGCCGTTGCTGCAACAATATGCCAGAAGTTACCTGTAGTAACATTCAGGTCCCCGGGGTTGGCGGCAGCAGCCGATCAATCGCCTGCCGCCAAGCGAGGCAGGCTTCCTCGGAGGATAAACCGAAGAATTCCCTCATCCGCGCCCAGCTTTCGACGTCGGTCAGGGATTCCAGCACGATCAGGACGTGGCGCCGCTCGGTCTCGGGCAGCGTTGACAGTTCCGGCGCGTACATGAACTCCAGCCGGGTCACGACACGTTCGCGCGACAGGACGATCCGCTGCCTGAGCTCGGGCGAATCGCCCTGGTTGGCGACCAGCGACCGCCACAGCGGCAGCCAGCGCTCGCAGCTCTGGCCGCGCGTCTCGACCTGGGTCTTGATGCGCGTCGCCCGATCGCCGTCGCTGTCGCGCGCCGGCGCGAGGGCGGCGACCTGGACCAGGGCGTAGTCGACCGCCGCGACCTGCAAGGTGCGGATGTCGGGAAAGCGCTCGAACACCGAGCGCACGGAGTAGCCCGCGCGGTGGGCGATCTCGGCCGCCGTCGGCGCCTGCGGCGAGTTCTCCTGGGCAAGCGCGAGGTAGGCTTCGATGATCAGCTGCTTGGTCCGCTCGCTGCGCAGGCGGCGGCCATCGACGCGCGCGGGCCGTGGCGGCGTGTCGGTCCTGCTCATGGGCGGGCTGGAGGCGTCGGCGGCAGCATGCGGTCGATCATGCGCATCCACACTGAACATGCCTCGTCGAACGACAAGCCATGACCTTCGCGCATCCGGCCCCAAGTCTCGAAATCGATCAGCAATTCGAGGGCGATCAGCAGGTCGCGCCGTTCTTCGGCGGATAGCACCTCGAGCTCCGGCCGATACATCAGCTCCATGCGCTTGACGATCGCCTGCCGAATGAAGCGGATGCGGGCGCGCAAGTCGTCGAGCTTGCCCTGGTTGGCGACGACGACGCGCCATACCGGCAGCCAACGTTCGCAGGTATGGGCACGGGTCTCGACGTGCGACTGAAGACGGGTCGCCCGGTCGCCATCGACGTTGCGCGCCACGGCCTGCGCCTCGCCGATCGCGAAGGCATAGTCCACGGTCGCGAGACTAAGCCCCTGCAGGTCGACGAACCGTTCGAAGATCGACCGCGTCGAGAACCCTGCACGGGCAGCGATCTGGGCCGCAGTGGGAATCTCGGGCCGCTCGCGCAGCAGCTCGACATAGGCTTCCATGATCGTCTGCCTGGTCCGCTCGCTGCGCAGGCGCCGGCCGTCCAGGGAAGACGAAGGCAGGACCATCGTCGTCCTCAGGCCGACGGCGTCGGCGGCAACATGCGGTCGATGGCGCGAACCCACACGCCGCACGCTTCCTCGAACGACAGGCCGTAAAGCTCGCGCATGCGCGCCCAGCTCTCGATGTCGGTGATGGCCTCGAGCGCGATCAGCATGTGCTTGCGGTCCCGTTCCGACAGTGTCGAGAGCTCGGGCCGATACATGATCTCCATGCGCTCGATGGTGCGCTCGCGGGCCGTGCGGACCCGCGGCTTCAGATCTTCGTCCTGATCGATGCTGAAGATCAGCACGCGCCACAGCGCCACGCCGCGCTCGCAGGTACCGGCGCGGGTCTCGACCTGGGACTTGATCCTGGTGTGCCGGTCGCCGTCGATGTTGCGCGGCGGGGCAAGTGCGGCCGCCTGAGCGAGCTGGTAATCCGCCGCCGCCGCCCTGAGCTTGTTGAGGTCGGGAAAGCGCTCGAAGATCGAGCGCACCGAATAGCCGGCGCGCTCGGCGATGCGCGCCGCCGTCGGCATCGGCGTCACCGGATCCTCGCGCAGGAGTGCGAGGTAGGCCTCGATGATCAGCTGCTTGGTCCGCTCGCTGCGCAAGCGGCGACCATCGATGCGGGCAGGTCTTGAGGCAGTCGTTGTGGACACGGGGTGTTCGCCAGGTCAGGTGTCGCCGGGTGCTGCGGCACGGCATGTCGCGTCTCAGCGGATCCGGGCTGCAACAAATATATTAGCAATCAAGATGCAGTAAGTACATGTGCACTTAGGGGTGGTCTGTGCTGCAAATTGTACGATCATGTCACCGGCTGCGACTTGAAGAAAGGCTGCCAGTCGATTGGTATCATTTATGAAAATGACGTCCTAGCCGATTGATCGCACGATCCAGCGTCTCGTCATGCTTACAAAAACAAAAGCGGGCCAGGTGGCGCGGGGCATGCTCGGGGGCGTCATAGAACGCGCTGACCGGAACGGCGGTCACGCCGGCCTCGACCGTGATGTGCCGGCAGAAGTCCTCGTCGGTGCCGTTGAAACCCAGCGGCCGGAAGTCGGTCGTGACGAAGTAGGTGCCGTGCGCCGGCAGCACGTCGAAGCCGATATCCGACAAGGCGTGCGCCAGGCGATCGCGCTTGCGCTGCATGTCGGCGGCGAGGCCGGAGAAATAACCGTCGCCCAGGCGAAGACCGGTCGCCGCCCCCCATTGCAGGTTGGGCGGCGTGGTGAAGGTCATGAATTGATGGGTCTTGGCGATGACCTTCATCAACTCGCGCGCCGCGGTGACGTAGCCCACCTTCCAGCCCGTCAGGCTGAAGCTCTTGCCGGCCGAGCCGATGCGCACCGTGCGCTCGCGCATGCCCGGCAAGGTCATGATCGACAGGTGCCGGCGATCGTCGAAGATGATGTGCTCGTAGACTTCGTCGCACACGGCATAGGCGTCGTGCTTGAGGCAAAGTCCGGCGATGAAATCGAGCTCGTCGCGATCGAATACCTTCGAGCAGGGGTTCATCGGCGTGTTGAACAGGATGAGCTTGGTGCGGTCGCTGAACGCCGCGGCCAGTTCATCGCGCGGCAGCCGCCAGGTCGGCGGCTCGAGCCGCACCAGCTTAGGCGTGCCCCCTGCCCGGCGCACGATTGGCAGATAGGAATCGTAGAGCGGCTCGATCAGCACGACCTCGTCGCCCGGCTCGATCAGGCCGAACAGGCAGTCGCCCAGCGCCTCCGTCGCGCCTGAGGTCACCAGCACGTCGCTCTGCCAGTCGACCTCGAGACCCTGGAAGCGCTTGGCGTGCTCGGCGACGGCCTGGCGCAGCTCCGGGATGCCCATCATCGGCGGGTACTGGTTGTGGCCCTTCATCAGGTAATCGGCCGCCGCCGCCCTCACCTCGTCCGGCCCCTTGTCGTCGGGGAATCCCTGGCCGAGGTTCACCGACTGATGCTCGCGGGCCAGGGCCGACATCACCTCGAAGACCGTCGTGCCGAGGCCGGACATCAATGAATTCACGGGTTTCATAAGTGCGCTCGTCTGTGACTTCTTCTTGAGCAGTTTTCTGCCCTGAAATTCGACAATCAGCCCAACGAATGATCACCGTCGAGGTGGAATTCACGGCGAGCCGTTGTTGATAAGTCTGGCATGAACTCTGCTTCCTCGGGTTCAAACGGACTGCCGCGACCGGCGGGACCGGTGTCTGCGTGCGGGGTGGCCCAAGCCAATGAAGAAGATCGAAGCGATCATCAAGCCCTTCAAGCTCGATGAGGTTAAGGACGCTCTCAATCAGATCGGTCTCAAGGGCATTACCGTGCTCGAGGCCAAGGGCTTCGGCCGCCAGAAGGGCCATACCGAGCTCTACCGCGGCGCCGAATATGTCGTCGACTTCCTGCCCAAGGTGAAGCTCGAACTCATCATCGAGGACGAGATGGTCGAAAAGGCCGTCGAGGCGATCCGCAGCTCGGCCCATACCGGCCGCATCGGCGACGGCAAGATCTTCGTCTCGAGCATCGACGACGCAATTCGAATTCGTACTGGCGAGCGCGGAGACGCCGCCGTATGAGACCTAGCCTCTGGGGCAGAGGCAAAAAGTGACCACTGGAAAGGGAAGCACGACAAATGGACGCCAAACAGGTTCTCACGCTGATCAAGGAAAAGGACGTCAAGTTCGTCGACTTCCGTTTCACCGATCCGCGCGGCAAGTGGCAGCACACCGCCCGTATGGCTTCGGCCACCGATGAAAGCACCTTCGCCGACGGCGTGATGTTCGACGGCTCCTCGATCGCCGGCTGGAAGGCGATCAACGAGTCCGACATGATCCTGATGCCCGACACGTCGACGGCCGTGCTCGATCCCTTCGCCGCCCAGACGACGCTGATCATCGCCTGCGACGTCGTCGAGCCCTCGACCGGCCAGCTCTATGCCCGCTGCCCGCGTTCGACCGCCAAGCGCGCCGAGTCGTTCCTGAAGTCGGCCGGCGTCGGCGACACCGCCGTGTTCGGCCCCGAGCTCGAGTTCTTCGTGTTCGACGACGTGCGTTTCGACGTCTCGATGGGCGGCAGCTTCTACAAGGTCACTTCGAGCGAATCGCCGTGGAACACCGGCGCCGAGTACGAAGGCGGCAACATGGGCCATCGTCCGGGCGTCAAGGGCGGCTACTTTCCCGTCCAGCCGGTCGATTCGCACAATGACCTGCGCGCCGAGATGATGTCGGTCTGCACCGACATGGGCCTGGTCATGGAGATCCATCACCACGAGGTGGCGCCGGCACAGAACGAGCTCGGCTTCCGCTTCGACACCCTGGTGAAGACCGCCGACAACGTGCAGAAGTACAAGTACACCCTGCACAACGTCGCCCACAGCTACGGCAAGTCGGTGACCTTCATGCCGAAACCGCTCTATGGCGACAACGGCTCGGGCATGCACACCCACCAGTCGATCTGGAAGGACAACAAGCCGCTGTTCGCAGGTTCCGGCTACGCCGACCTGTCGGAGACGGCGCTGTACTACATCGGCGGCATCATCAAGCACGCCAAGGCGCTCAACGCCTTCTGCAACGCCAGCACCAACTCCTACAAGCGCGTCATCCCGGGCTTCGAGGCGCCGGTGCTGCTGGCCTACTCCTCGCGCAACCGCTCGGCCTCGTGCCGCATCCCCTACTCGGCCTCGCCGAAGGGCAAGCGCGTGGAAGTCCGCTTCCCCGATCCGTCGGCCAATCCGTACCTCGCCTTCGCGGCGATGCTGATGGCCGGCATCGACGGCATCCAGAACAAGATCCATCCGGGCGACCCGATGGACAAGAACCTGTACGACCTGCCGCCGGAAGAGCTGACCAAGGTTCCGACCGTCGCGGGCTCGCTGCGCGAGGCGCTGAACTCGCTCGACGCCGACCGCACCTTCCTGACCAAGGGCGGCGTGTTCACCGACGACCAGATCGACGCCTACATGGAGCTCAAGTGGGAAGAGGTCTACAACTGGGAGCACCAGCCGGCGCCGGTCGAGTACAAGATGTACTACTCGATCTGAGCGACACTGCAGATCGACGGAAAGGGGGCCTTCCAGGCCCCCTTTTCTTTGGCATGCTGCTGACACAACGCTGTCAGTACCGGGGCGCTATGGCTTCCTCACATCGTGAAGGGAGAGCCGACCATGTCTGCCGACGAAGAGGCCCAGATTCGTCACATCTACGAGCGCTGGCACGCCACCATCACGAGCCAGGACCTTGGCGGCCTGATGGCGCTCTATGCCGAGCACGCCGTGTTCGAGAGTCCGACCGTCCTGGCGCAGTTCCCGGATCGCGACGAAGGCATCCTGCGCGGCCGCACCGAGATCGAGCAACTGTTCGCCCGCAACTTCACGAACCTCCGCAAGCAATTCAGCGAGCTCTACCGGACCGGCCTGTTCTTCTCCAACGGCCGGCATCTCACCTGGGAATATCCGCGGCTGACGCCCAGCGGCGCGCAGGTCGACCTGTTCGAATCGATGGACATCGAGAACGGGCTGATCGTCTATCACCGGGTCTACTGGGGCTGGCAGGGCCTCAAGGCGCTGCTGGCGGTGCGCGACCGGCGCACCTAGCGAAAGCCGGCTCTTCTTCTTCGTCCTCGGCCGTGCGATTTTCCCGCGCCACGGAGGACGACGCGATGAGCTGGATGGACGAGGCAATGAAGGATCTGCGGCCCTGGATCGGCCGCGTACGCACCGTCGAGGACGATGTCGGGCTGATGGCCGTGCGCCGCGCCGCCGGCGCCTTCAACGTCGATCCGGCGAAGTTCACGCGCGGCACCGAGCTGCCGCCGCACTGGTTCACCTTCTTCGGCGTCGAGACGGTGCTCCAAAGCGACATCGGGCCCGACGGCCACGCCAAGAAGGGCGTCGTGCTGCCGCCGATCCCCATGCCGCGCCGCATGGGCGCCGGCCGCCGGGTCAAGGTCATGGGCTGCCTGCGCGCCGGCGAGCCCGCCCTCAAGAAGGCCGAGGTCGCCGACATCGTCCCCAAGAGCGGCCGCTCGGGCGACATCTTCGTGCTGACCATGCGCCACACCTACGAGCAGGCCGGCAAGACGCTCGCGGTCGACGAAATGGACGCCATCTACCGGCCGGCGGTGCCGGCGGGCCAGAAGACCACGGCGACCGTGCCCACCCAGGCGCGCACCGACCATGCCTGGAGCGAGCGCACCGAACTCACCAACGCGCTCAACTTCCGCTTCTCGGCGATGACCTGGAACGCACACCGCATCCACTACGACGGCGACTACACGCGCAGCGAGGAAGGCTACCCTGCCCTCGTCTCCAACGGCGGCCTGTCGATGCACCTGATGGTCGATGCGGCGCTCGCCCACGCCAAGGGCACGCTCACGGGCTACACCACGCGGCTCGTCCATCCGCTGTGGGTCGGCGATTCCCTCGAGGTGCGCGGCGAGGCGCAGAAGGACGACAAGCTCAGGATCTGGGCGGCCGACAAGAACGGCGTGCTGTGCGGCGAGATGGACCTGGAGTTCGCGCAATGAACGGCGGCCCGCTCGACGGCGTGCGCGTCGTCGACCTGACGACGGTCGTGGTCGGGCCGATCTGCACGCGCACCTTGGCCGACTATGGCGCTGAGGTGATCAAAGTCGAGGCGCCGGGCGGCGACCTCTTGCGCACCATGGCGCAGGGCAGCCGCAACCCCGGCATGTCGGGCAAGTTCATCAACTTCAACCGCAACAAGCGCTCGATCGTGCTCGATTTCAAACAAACCGAAGGGCTGGAGGCGATGAAGCGCCTGATCGCGCGCGCCGACGTGTTCGTGAGCAACGTGCGCCCAGAAGGGCTCGCCCGCGCCGGCCTCGACTACAAGAGCCTGGCGCCGAAGCACCCCAGGCTGATCCATTGCTCGATCCTGGCCTTCGGCCGTGGCGGTCGCTACTACAACCGGCCGGCCTACGATCCCATCGTGCAGAGCCTGTCGGGCGTCGCCGGCACGCTGGCCCGCGCCACCGGCGAGCCACGCTTCGTACCCATGGTGATGAGCGACCACACCAGCGGGCTTATTGCCGCTCAGGCTATCGGCTTCGCGCTCTATCGCCGCGAGAAGACCGGCAAGGGCGAGGCGATCGACGTGCCGATGCTGGAGAACATGGCCTCGTTCGTGTCGAGCGAGCACATGGGCGCCATGACCTTCGACCCGCCGGTCGGCCCCAGCGGCGACAACCGCCTGCTCAGCCCCGACTACCGGCCGCTGCCCACCAAGGACGGCTACATCACGGTCGGCCCCAACACCAACCGCCAGGCCTTCGCCTTCTTCGACGCCATCGGCCGGCCCGAGCTCAAGACCGACCCGCGCTTCGACAGCCCGGGGGTGCGGACTGCCAACGCCGCCGCCTACTTCGAGGTGCGCAAGGCGGGGCTGGCGCAGAAGACGACGGCCGAGTGGTTGGAGATCTTCGACAAGCTCGACATCCCGGCCGCCCGCTACAACTCGATCGACGACCTTCTGACCGATCCGCATCTCACCGATGTCGGCTTCTTCGGTCCGGAAGACCATCCCAGCGAAGGGAAGATCCGCCGCACCCGTCCGGCCAACACCTTCTCCGGCGGCGGCCGCTCAAAGCTCACCCATGCACCCAAGCTCGGCGAGCACACGAGCGAGGTGCTGGCGGAGGCGGGTTATACGGCGGCCGAAATCGACACGATGCTTACGTCGGGCGCTGCTCGTTAAGGCTCCCACTGTCACCCCGAGCGAAGCGAGGGGCCTTTAAGGCAACAGCAAAGGTCCCTCGCTGCGCTCGGGATGACAGAAGTGCCGTAAATCAAATCGTGCGTCAGATCGGCTTGTCGCCCTCGATCAGCACGCGCTGCATGATCCGCGGCTCGCCCATCGGGTAGTCGATCATGACCCGGTGCATGGTGGCGCGGTTGTCCCAGATCACGATGTCGCCCGCCTGCCAGACATGGCCGAAATGGTGCTGCGGCTTGCGCGCCTCGGCGGCCAACGCGTCGAGCAGCGCGTCGCTCTCGGCGCGCTCCAGCCCGACGATGCGGTCGAGCCGATTGGGATTGAGATAGAGCGCCTTGCGGCCGGTCTCGGGATGGGTGCGCACCAGGGGATGCTCGACGTCCGGCGTCTCGGCGGTCTCCTGCGGCGTGCGCGCCGAGGGCCGGTTGCGGGCACGCGGCGTATCGTAGCCGTGGATGGCGCGCAGGCCGTCGATGCGCTGCCTGAGCGTCGCGGGCAATGCCTCGTAGACCGAGTGCATGTTGCAGAACCAGGTCGAGCCGCCGCTGCTCGGGATCTCCATGCCGTGCAGCAGCGTCGCCTTGGCGGGGACGGCGAAGTACGAATCGTCGGTGTGCCAGTCCTCGGCGCGGATCGCCGTCTTGTCGGTCGTGCCGTCGGCCATGAGCGTCGACACCATGACCGACACTTCCGGCACGTCGCCACTGTGCTTGTAGCGCAGCAACTGGGTGCGCGGGGTGCCGAAGGCCTTGGCGAAGGCAAGCGTCTGCGACGGCGTCATGCGCTCGCCAGGAACCACGACCAGCAGGTGCTCGGCCAGGGCGCGGTTCAGCAGGGCTGCCGTTTCGGAATCGCCGGCGCGGCTGCGATCGAGTCCCTCGATGCGCGCCCCGAGCGGACCCTGGCAAGGAACGACTTCAGGCATGCTGCAAAGCTTAGCGCGACGAGGCGCCAAAGACCAATTCGCGCATCCAAAGCCGCACGCGCAGGATCAATGCCGTCGCCCGCTGCCAGGCCGGCAGGGCGCGCACGAAGGCGTAGAGCCGGTCGCGCCAGTCGAACAGCCAGGTCTCGGCGCGGAGGTACCACGCCATCTTCACCAGAGTTGGTCGGAGCACCTGATAAAGGCGCGCCACGAAGGCCGTTGCCAGCATCTTGCCAATGACAACACTGGCGAGCGAAAGCCCGTAACGATGATGCAAGGCAAACCAGACAGCGGCAAGTTTGATCGGAACGACCAGCAGCGAGGGCGCAACAAAGACCAGCAGGGCCCACCACGGCGGCAGGCCGCGAAGCCACGTCTCCAGGCGTGCCACGGGCGGCCATTTGGCGATCGCTGCCATGGCGAGCCCGAGATAGTGCAGCAGCGTCTCCTCGATGAAGACGATCGCCGCCGCAATCGGCACGAACAGCAGTTCCAGGGCGTATTTGAGATGGCGTTTCACGATAGTGACAACTAAAGCTGCAATCCTGGCATTTGGGTGACCACTACCATGCTCCTCCGCCGCACTCTTGCCCAGCTCATGGCCGCCGCCGCGCTGCTGCCCGCCGGCCTCTCCGCCCAGGCCCGCCGCCCGCTGACGCGCATCGCCTTCGGCTCGTGCGCCGAGCAGGCCGATTCGCAGCCGATCTGGGACGCCATTCTCGCCTACAAGCCCGAGCTTTTCATCTTCGCCGGCGACAACGTCTATGGCGATTTCAACACCGCCGACGCCGGTCCCCTGCGCAAGGCCTACGCCACGGCCGATGCCATCGCGGGCTACAACAAGCTGCGCGACAGCGTGAGCCACCTCGCGGTATGGGACGATCACGACTACGGCCTCAACGACGGCGGCGGCGACTTTCCCTACAAGGCGGTGTCGAAGGACCTGTTCCTTGATTTCTGGAAGGTGCCGCCAAGCGACGTACGGCGCACGCGCGAGGGCATCTACGATTCGCGCATCATCGGCCCGCCCGGCATGCGCGTTCAGATCATCCTGCTCGACGTGCGCTGGTTCCGCTCGCCGCTCAAGCTCACAGACCAGCGCGGCGCGCCGGGCAAGGAACGCTACCTGCCCGATCCCGATCCGGCCAAGACCATGCTGGGCGCCACGCAATGGGCGTGGCTCGCCGGCGAACTGCGCAAGCCTGCCGAGCTGCGCCTCCTGGTGTCGAGCATCCAGGTCCTGGCGGAAGGTCATGGCTGGGAGCGCTGGGGCAACTTCCCGCTCGAGCGCCAGAAGCTTCTGGACACGATCCGTGACTCGCGCGCCAAGGGCGTCGTGCTGCTGTCGGGCGATCGCCATATCGGCGCGCTCTATCGCGAAGCAGCGGCCGACATGCCGCCGCTCTACGAGGCCACGTCGAGCGGCATCAACAAGGCGTTCTCCGCGGCGAAGGAACCCGGGCCCAATCGCCTCGGCGCGCTCTACGCGGCACCGAACTTCGGCGTCGTCGACGTCGACTGGTGGGCGCGCAAGGTGACGCTGGCGCTGCGCGACGAGGCCGGCACGCCACAGCGCTCCGTCGACGTCACCTTCGATGAACTGCAGCTTGCCAGGTGATCAGATTCTTCCGGACCGCGCGCTGGGTCGCGTCTGACGCGACCTCCCTGCCCGCTCATGAATCATGAGCGAGCTGGAAGCTCGCGGTCCGGAAGACGATGAGAGCCCTACTCCGGCTTGACGCCGGCCGCTCGCACCGCCGGCACCCACTTGTCGATTGAGGCCTTGAGCTGGGCGGCCAGCGCTTCGGGCGTCGCTTCCTGCGCCGTCGGCAGATCGACGGCGAGCTCGGTGAGGCGCACCTTGATCTTCTCGTCGGACAACGTCGTGATCAGCGCCTGGTTGAGCTTGGCGACGACGTCCTTCGACGTGCCCTTGGGCGCGAAGAAGCCGTTCCAGATCGTGACCTCGTAGCCCTTGAGGCCAGACTCGTCGATGGTCGGCACGTCGGGCAGCTGCGACAGGCGCTTGGTCGTCGACACGCCCAGCGCCTTGATGTTCCCGCTCTTGATCTGCGGCAGCACGTTCACCGCCTGGTCGACCATGTAGTCGAACTGGCCGGACACCAGATCGTTCAGCGCCGGACCGGTTCCCTTGTAGGGGATCTCCAGCACGTCGACCTTCATCATGCTGTTCAGCATCAGGCCGCCGAGATGCGAGGCGGCACCAATGCCGGCCATGCCGTACTGCACCTTCTTCTCGTTGGCCTTCACGTAGGCCTGGAACTCCTGGAAGGTCTTGGCCGGCAGGTCCTTCTTGGCGACCAGCACCATCGGGTTGGTGCCGCCGAGCCCGACCGGCTCGAAGTCCTTCTGGCTGTCATAGGGCAGCGACTTGTAGAGCGCGATGTTGACGGCGAGCGTGCCCATGTGGGTGAAGGCGAGCGTGTAGCCGTCGGGGGCGGCGCGCGCGACCTTGGCGACGCCGATCGTGCCGCCGGCGCCGCCGACATTCTCCACGATCAACTGCTGGCCCAGCGCCTCGCCCATGCGCTGGCAGAGGATACGCGCCAGGGCATCGGTCGGACCGCCGGCTGCGAACGGCACAACCACCGTGATAGGTTTGCTCGGATAGGCCTGGGCCATCGCCCCCACGGGCATGGCGGCAAGGCCGCAAGCCGCGACTGCGGCAAGCAATGTGCGTCGTTGCATCGTAACCTCCCTGAAACACGACAACTGGGAGGCGAGCTACACCGTCTTCACAAGCTCCGCAATGGCCGCACCGACGGTCTTGGTGTCGCCGTTGCCGCCGAGGTCGCGGGTGCGCGGACCACCTTCGACCAGCGAGGCGGCAATTGCCCGTTCGATGGCCTCGGCCGCCTCGGGATAGCCGAGATGTCGCACCATCATGGCGCCCGACCAGATCTGCCCGATCGGGTTGGCGATCCACTTGCCGGCGATGTCCGGCGCCGAGCCGTGCACCGGCTCGAACATCGAGGGGTACTTGCGCTCGGGGTTGATGTTGCCCGACGGCGCCACGCCGATCGAACCGGTCAGCGCCGGGCCGAGGTCCGACAGGATGTCGCCGAACAGGTTGGAGCCGACCACGACGTCGAACCAGTCCGGGTTGCGCACGAAGTGCGCCGTCAGGATATCGATGTGGTACTGGTCGGCCTTGATGTCGGGATAGTTCTTCTTCATCTCGGCGAAGCGCTCGTCCCAGAACGGCATCGTGTGGATGATGCCGTTGGACTTGGTGGCCGAGGTCACGTGCTTCTTCTTGCCCTTGCTCGCGAACTCGAAGGCGAACTTCAGCACGCGGTCGACGCCCTTGCGCGTGAAGATCGCCTCCTGGATGGCGAACTCCATGTCGGTGCCCTGGAACATGCGGCCGCCGATCTGGCTGTACTCGCCCTCGGTGTTCTCGCGCACCACCCAGAAATCGATCTCGCCCGGCTTGCGGTTGGCGAGCGGCGACGGCACGCCCTCGAACAGGCGGACGGGCCTGAGGTTCACGTACTCGTCGAAGTCGCGGCGGATCGGGATCAGCAGGCCCCACAGCGAAACGTGGTCGGGCACGCCCGGCCAGCCGACCGCACCGAGAAAGATGCTCTCGAACGCCTTGAGCTGCTCCATGCCGTCCTCCGGCATCATCTTGCCGGTCTGCAGCAGGCGATCGCACGACCAGTCGAAGTCGGTGAACTCGAGCTGAAAGTTGAAGCGCCGCGCCGCGGCTTCGAGCACGCGCACGCCCTCGGGCAGAACCTCCTTGCCGATTCCGTCCCCCGGAATGAGCGCGATCTTATGCTTGGCCATGCTTTCCTCCTGCGGCGCCGAACGACGTATACTGGACGGGTGTTTTGGAGCAAGCCCAAGGGCCAACCATGACCTATGACCTCAAGATCACGGGCGGCACGATCGTCGACGGCTCGGGCAAGTCCGGCTTCGCGGGCGACCTCGGCATCAAGGACGGCAAGGTGGTGGCCCTGGGCAAGGCCGAAGGCGCCGCCGACACGACCATCGATGCCACAGGCAAGATCGTCTCGCCGGGCTTCGTCGACGTGCACACCCACTACGATGCCCAGATCCTCTGGGACCGCATGCTCAGCATCTCGCCCTGGCATGGTGTCACCACGACGGTGATCGGCAATTGCGGCTTCGGCGTCGCGCCCACCAAGGCGATCCACCGCAAGCTGATCATGCAGACGCTCGAGAAGGTCGAGGGCATGAGCCTCGACGCTCTCGAGGCGGGCCTCGGCACGAACTGGCCGTTCGAGACCTTCCCGCAATATCTCGATGCGCTGGAGAAGCGCGGCTCGGCGATCAATGTCGCGGCCCTGTTCGGCCACACGCCGCTGCGCCTCTACGTCATGGGCGAGGAATCGACGGAGCGCGCGGCCACCGCCGACGAGATCGCGGCGATGAAGAAGCTGATGCGCGAGGCGATGGACGCCGGCGCCATCGGCTTCGGTACCTCGGTGTCGGTGAGCCACAACGGCTATGCCGGCAAGCCAGTGCCCAGCCGCCAGGCGACTGTCGGGGAGATGGACGCCCTGGTCTCGGTCATGGGCGAGCTGAAGCGCGGTCTGATGCAGATCACGATCGGCCGTGACTTCTCCACACGGCACATGGCCGAGGTCAGCCGCAAGTACAACGTGCCGGTCACCTGGACCGCCCTCCTCTCCTACCTCTACGGGCCGGGCGGCCATCGCAAGCAGCTCGACCTCGCCGCCGAGCAGCGCAAGTCGGGCGCGCTGGTGATTCCGCAGGTGAGCTGCCGGCCGCTCAACTTCGAGTTCACTTTCGCCGAGCCGTTCATCTTCGACGTCATGAAGTTCATGAACGAGCTCGCCGTCGAGGAGGCCAAGGCTCCGGGCACGCGCCGCCGCGCCTATGCCGATCCGGCGTGGCGCGATAAGCTGCGCAGCGAGCTCACACCGTTGTTCCGCAACTGGTGGGACCGCGTGATCATCGCCTGGGCACCGTCGGCGCGCGAGCTCGAGGAGCAGCCGCTCGCCCAAGCGGCCACGAGGCTCGGAAAGGATCCGGTCGATCTCGCGCTGGACCTGGCGCTCGCCACCGACCTACAGGCGCGCTTCCGCATGGCCGTGATGAACTTCGACGAGAAGGAAGTGGCCGAGCTGATCACCGATCCCAACACGATCATCGCGCTGTCCGACGCCGGTGCCCATGCCAGCCAGCTCTGCGATGCCTGCTATTCGACCTACCTGCTCGGCCACTGGGTCCGCGAACAAAAGACCTTCACCATCGAGCAGGCCGTCCACAACCTCACGCAGCGGCCCGCCGAGATGTTCGGCATCACCGATCGCGGTCTGCTGGCCCAAGGCCGTCCGGCCGACGTGGTGGTGTTCGATCCGAAGACGGTCGGACCCGGCCCGCTGAAACGCGTCTATGATCTGCCCGCCGGCGCCGATCGCCTGGTGTCGGAGGCAAGCGGCATCGACGCCGTGATCGTCAACGGCAAGCTCATCCGCCGCGACGGCAAGGATGCCGTCGCGGCGGACGACAAGCTGCCGGGGCGCCTGCTGCGTCACGGCCGCGCTGCATAGTCATCTGAAACGGGAGAAAGACCATGATCCACGTCGTCGCCATCATCACCGCCAAGCCCGGCAAGCGGGATGAGATCCTCAAGAACTTCAAGGCCAACGTGCCGGCGGTGCACGCCGAGAAGGGCTGCATCGAGTACGGCGCCACGATCGACACTGACGGCGGCCCGTTCGCAAAGTTCGGCGCCGACACCTTCGTCGTCATCGAGAAGTGGGACAGCATGGACGACCTCAAGGCCCACGGCGCCTCGGCGCACATGAAGGCCTACGGCGAAAAGAACAAGGATCTCGTGGCCAACCGCGCCGTCCACGTCCTGCAGAACGCGTGACCGCACGGGAGCGCGGGCCTCTGGCCCGCTTCATGATTCATGAGCGGGCCAGAGACCCGCGCTCCCATGACTAAGTACGCAGGATGCCCTTCAGATGGATCTCGAGCATGCCCTTGATCAGCAGCTCGCGGTCGGACCACGGGAACTCGGGCTTCAGGATGAAGGCCGAGACCAGCCCATGCAGGCCCATCCAGCAGAGCTCGCCGCACGTGTCCGGCGGGTAGTTGAGCTTGGTACCCGACGCCTCGAGCTCGACGAGGATCGCGACCAGGCGCTGGAAGACAAGCGCGCCGCCGATGCCGGGCTTCGTCGGGTCGTCGGTCGGCGCGCGATGGCCGACCTTGCGGAGGGACTCTGGGATATAAGCGGCCAGGAACACCAGCCGGTATTCGTCGGGGTGGGTCAGCCCGAACCGGACATAGGCCTCGCCAAATCGCCGCACCCGCTCCAGCGGATCGGCCACCGTCCTCTCGATCTCGCCGACTGACTCGATCAGATGCGCGAACGTCTGATCGCAAAGCGCCAGCATCAGCGCTTCCTTGTCCTTGAAGTACAGGTAGAGCGCAGGCGCTGAAATGCCGACGCGATCGGCGATTCGCCGGATCGTGGTCGAATCGTAGCCCTGCTCCAGGAACAGCTCCTTCGCGGCCTGGAGGATCTCCTCCCGGCGAGTATGACCCTCGCCGCGGCGCTTGCGGCCGGCCGGCAACACTGTCGAGAACCCTGTCAAAAACGATCTCCTTCCACTTGACTCTTATCTGAACGCCGATAACTTATCAATGTTCAGTTAACGGTGTTCAGGCGGCCTTCTGAACATTGTAAACCTTGGAAGGACGGTTAGCCATGCGTGTTCCGTACGCCCAGCACCTCGGCAAGGTTCCGTTCAAAGCGGTGGCCATCGTCATTGGCGCGGGCGCCGTGGCCGCTGCCGCCTTCGCCGCCCTCTCCTGGACCTCAGCCAACGCCTCACGGCCGACCGCAACCGCCGAACCCGTGACCCGCCCGGCCCGGGTGATGGAAATCGCCTACCAGCGTCGCAGCCAGTCGTTGGTCCTGGCCGGCACCGTCGTGCCGCGAATCGAGACCAATCTCGGCTTCCGCGTGCCCGGCAAGATCGTCGTCCGTTCCGTCGATGTCGGCACCATCGTCAAGCCCGGCGATCTGATCGCCCGGCTCGATCCCGCCGACCACCGCCTGGCCGTCGACAACGCCCGCGCCGCTCTCGCCTCAGCCGAAGCCGACTACACGCGCGCCAGGGCCGACCATGAGCGCTATCTCAGCCTGCGTGGCACCGCCGTGTTCACGGTGCAGACGATGGAGCAGCGCCAGTCGCTCGCCGCCACGGCCCAGGCGCGCGTCGAGCAGGCCAGGAGCCAGCTCTCCTCGGCCGAGAACAACCTCGCCTACACCGAGCTGCGCTCGGACACCGATGGCGTGGTCACCGCCGTGCAGGCCGAGGTCGGCCAAGTGATGGCGCAGGGCCAGGGCGTGGTGCGCGTGGCGCGCACCGACGAACTCGAGATCGTGGTCGGCGTGCCTGAGCATCGCCTGAAGACCGTACGCGAGTCGCGTGCCGCAAGCTTCGAGCTGTGGTCCGATCCCGGCCAGCGCCATCGCGTGCGGCTGCGCGAGCTGTCGCCCAGCGCCGATCCCATGACGCGGACCTATCCGGCGCGGTTCAGCATCGCCGAGCCCCCGCCCTTCATCGGGCTTGGCATGACGGCGACGCTGACCTTCGAGCGGCCCGACGCCCAATCGGTCGCCGAGGTGCCCCTGTCGGCGATCTTCCAGCGCGGCACGCAGCCCGCCGTCTGGGTGGTCGACAAGGAGAGCGGCACCGTTGCGCTGCGCGCCGTTACCATCGCGCGCTGGCGCGACGAGACCGCCGCCATCGCCTCGGGCGTCAAGGACGGCGAGCTGATCGCCACTGCCGGCGTCCACAAGCTCGAGGCCGGCCAAAAGGTGAAGCCCATGCCCGCCCAGATGCAGGCCGCACGCTAAGCGAAAGACCTGGTCCGGGGAGAGAACTCATGACCACGCGCACCAACCTGTCGGCGCTCGCGCTGAAGTACAGCACGCTGACCGTGTTCTTCATGATCGCCCTGGTCGCGGCCGGCGTTTACGCCTTCTTCAATCTTGGCCGCGGCGAGGATCCGCCCTTCACCATCAAGCAGATGGTGGTGTCGGCCGCCTGGCCGGGCGCCACCTCGCGCGAGATGGAGCAGCAGGTCACCGAGAAGATCGAGACCAAGCTGCAGGAGCTGCCCTACATCAATTTCGTCAACAGCTACACCAAGCCCGGCGAGACAGTGATCTATGTCTCGCTGCGCGACGACACTCCGCCGGGCAAGGTGCCCGACCTCTGGTACCAGGTGCGCAAGAAGGTCGGCGACATCAGGAGTTCCCTGCCGCAGGGCGTGGCCGGGCCGTTCTTCAACGACGAATACGGCGACACCTACAGCCTGATCTGGGCCTTCGAAGCCGACGGTTTCTCGCCGGCCGAGGTCAAGGAAATAGCCAAGACCGTGCGCCAGCGCCTACTGCGCGTGCCCGACGTCACCAAGGCCGACCTGATCGGCCTGCAGGACGAGAAGATCTACATCGAGTTCAGCCACACGCGACTGGCCATGCTGGGCATCCCGGTCGACCAGATCCTGGAGGTCGTGCGTCGCCAGAACGCCATCGTCGCCGCCGGCACGGTCGAAACCAAGGGTGAGCGGGTCTCGGTGCGCGTCGAGGGTGCGCCCCTGTCGGCCGAAGATCTTGCCTCCCTGCCCTTCAGCGCCAACGGCCGCACGCTGATGCTGTCGGACGTGGCCGAGATCAAGCGCGGCTACCAGGACCCGCAGCAGATCTCCATGCGCTACAAGGGCAAGCCGGTGATCGGCCTCGGCGTCGTGATGGCCCAGGGCGGCAACGTACAGACGCTGGGCAAGGCGCTCGACAAGGTGATGGCCGACGTCGAGAGGGGCCTGCCGGTCGGCATCACCGTGCACCGCGTCGCCAACCAGCCCGAGGTCGTCGACAAGTCGTTCGAGGAGTTCATTTTCTCGCTGCTCGAGGCGCTGGGCATCGTGCTGGTAGTGTCGTTCATCAGCCTGGGCGTGCGCACCGGCGTGATCGTGGCGATGTCGGTGCCGCTGGTGCTGGCCATCACCTTCGTGGCCATGCTGCTCCTGGGCATCGACTTCCAGCGGATCTCGCTCGGCGCGCTGATCATCGCGCTCGGCCTGCTGGTCGACGACGCCATCATCGCCGTCGAGATGATGATGGTGAAGCTGGAGCAAGGCGCGAGCCGGCTCGAGGCCGCCACCTACGCCTACACCTCGACCGCCTTCCCCATGCTGACCGGCACGCTGGTCACCGCCATCGGCTTCGTGCCGGTGGGCTTTGCGCGCTCGAGCGCGGGCGAATACACCAACTCGATCTTCTGGGTGGTCGGCCTGTCGCTGGTCATCTCGTGGTTCGTGGCCGTGCTGTTCACGCCGTGGATGGGCTATCACCTGCTGCCGACACCCAAGGTCCATCATCACGATCCCTATGGCGGGCGGCTCTACACCGCTTTCCGCAAGCTGGTCGTGTGGTGCGTGACCTGGCGCAAGACCACGATCGCCATCACGGCACTCGCCTTCGTCGCGTCCTTGGGCGCCTTCACCCTGGTGCAGAAGCAGTTCTTTCCGACGGCCAACCGGCCCGAGCTGATCGTCGACCTGAAGCTGGCGCAGGGCGCCTCATGGGCCGCCACCGACCGCGAGGTACGGCGCCTCGAGAAGTGGCTGGGCGAGAACCACGACGTCGCCTTCTACACGTCCTATGTCGGCGCCGGCAGTCCGCGCTTCTACCTGCCGACCGTGCCGGAACTCTCCAACGCGAATTTCGGCCAGGTCGTCGTCATGACCAAGGACCTGGATGCCCGCGAGCGTGTGGTCGCCGATCTGAACCAGTTGTTCGGCAATGGCTTCGAGGCGGTGCGCGCCCGCGTGCAGCGCCTGCAGAACGGCCCCCCGGTCAGCTATCCGGTGATGTTCCGCGTGCTGGGCGACGATCCGCAGCAGGTCCGCGCCGTCGCCGAGAAGGTCCGCCAGGTGTTCAAGGCCGATCCCGCCACGCGCGACATCAACTTCGACTGGAACGAGCTCGCCAAGACGGTGCGGCTCGAGGTCGACCAGAACAAGGCGCGTGCGCTCGGCGTAGACTCGCAGCTTCTGGGCAACACCCTGCAGACGCTCCTGTCGGGCGTGACCGTGACGCAGTACCGCGACCGCACCGAGACGATCGACGTCGTGGCCCGTGCCGTGCCCGCCGAGCGCCTCAGCGTCGAGGGCCTGGAGGCGATCAACCTGCGCACCGGCAACGGCGGCGTGGTCTCGCTGGCCCAGCTCGCCACCCTCCGCTTCGAGCTCGAGGAACCGATCCTGTGGCGGCGCAACAAGGAGCTCCTGATGACGGTGCGCGCCGGCGTGATCGACGGCGTGCAGGGCCCCGACGTCGCCGCCCGCATCGACAAGGCGCTGGCCCCGGTGCGCGCCGAGCTGCCGGCTGGCTACCGCATCGAGGTCGGCGGCGACAGCGAGGAGAGCGCCAAGAGCCAGGGCTCGATCTTCAAGATGATGCCGGTCATGGCCTTCCTGATGATGCTGTTCCTGATGCTGCAGCTGCAAAGCTTCTCCAAGCTCGCGCTCGTGGTGCTGACGGCGCCGCTGGGGTTGATCGGCGTGTCGCTGTTCCTGCTGGTGTTCAACCAGCCCTTCGGCTTCGTGTCGCTGCTGGGCGTGATCGCGCTCGCCGGCATGATCATGCGCAACTCGGTGATCCTGGTCGATCAGATCGACCAGGACCTCGCCGCCGGCCATTCGGCCTGGGACGCCGTGATCGACGCCACGGTGCGTCGCGCCCGGCCGATCCTGCTGACCGCCGGCACCGCCATCTTCGCCATGATCCCGCTCTCCAGAAGCGTGTTCTGGGGGCCGATGGCGGTGGCCCTGATGGGCGGCCTCCTGGTGGCGACCGCTCTCACCCTGCTCTTCCTGCCGGCGCTCTACGCCGCCTGGTTCCGGGTCAAGCGACCGGCTGAGAAGCCCCAGCTGGTCGAGACCTCGGCGCATCCGCCACTCGCAATCGCGGCCGAATAGGGCGCAACGAACTCGTCATCCTGAGCGCAGCGAAGAATCTCATGCCGGTTGCAAGCGGCGATGAGATCCTTCGCTTCGCTCAGGACGACAGAACTACGAGATGCGCCCTTCGACCGTATGGATGTCGACGGTGCGCGCCGCACTGACCTCAAGGATGATCTCGATACCGCGCACGATGTCGTCCAGCGCCATCGACGGCGCGGCGCCGCCGGTCCGCACGACCTGTTCGGGCACATAGGGGATGTGCAGGAAGCCGCCGCGGAATGCCGCGGGATGGTCCTGGGCGATATCCATCAGCGAATAGAGGATGTGGTTGCAGACGAAGGTGCCGGCCGTGTTCGACACTGCCGCCGGCAGCCCCGCCTTGCGCATCGCCGCCACGCAGGCCTTGATCGGCAGGGTGGCGAAATAGGCCGCCGGACCGTCCTTCACGACCGGCTTGTCGATCGGCTGCTTGCCGTCGTTGTCGCGGATGCGGGCGTCCTGGACGTTGATGCCGACGCGCTCCAGGCAAAGCTCGCTGCGGCCGCCGGCCTGGCCGACGCACAGCACGATGTCGGGCCGAACCTTGTCGATCGCGGCCCGCAGCACGCCGGCCGACATCGCATAGGACGTCGGCAGCTTGGCGGTATGAACGGCGATGCCGGCGATCCGCTTCTTGAGCTTGCCGACCGCCAGAGAAGAAGGGTTCACCTCGTCTCCGCCGAACGGATCGAAGCCTGTCACCAAAGCCTTCATGTCCAGTCCATCACAAACGAAAAGGGCGCCCGATGGGCGCCCTTCACGTTAGTCGTTCCTTCGGCCGGCCGCTACTTGTTGGCCGCGTCGACGGCCCGGCGGGCCATGACGTTCACCAGGTGGGCGCGATACTCGGCGCTGGCGTGGATGTCGCTGTTCAGCCCGTCGGCCGGGATCTTGATGTCCTTGATGGCGTCCGAGGAGAAGTTCTTGGCCAGCGCGTCCTCCATCGCCTTGACGCGGAACACGCAGGGGCCCGCACCGGTGACGGCGACGCGCACGCCGCCTGCCATCTTCGCCACGAACACGCCGACCATGGCGTAGCGCGAGGCCGGGTTGGGGAACTTCATGTAGGCGGCCTTTTCGACCTTGGGGAAGCTCACCGAGGTGACCAACTCACCGTCGCTCAACGCCGTCTCGAACAGCCCCTTGAAGAAGCTGTCGGCCGTGTGCTTGCCGGTGTTGGTCGTGACGGTGGCGTTGAGCCCGACCACGGCCCCCGGATAGTCGGCCGCCGGGTCGTTGTTGGCGATCGAGCCACCGATCGTGCCGCGGTTGCGCACCTGCGGATCGCCGATATGGCCCGCGAGATACGCCAGCGCGGGGATCGCGCCCTTCACATCGGCCGAGCTCGCGACGTCGGCGTGGCGGGTCATGCCGCCGATCACCACGTTGTTGCCCTCGACCTTGATGCCGGCCAGTTCCTTGATGCCGCCGAGATCGACGACGTCGCTCGGCCTGGCGAGCCGCTGCTTCAGTGTCGGGATCAGGGTCATGCCGCCCGACATCGGGCGCGCCTCATCCTTGCCCTTCAGCAGGTTGACCGCGTCGGCCAGTGTCTTGGGGCGATGGTAGTGAAAGTCGTACATCTCTGATCCTCCCGTTATTCGGCCGCCGCGCGCGCACCATGGATTGCCTGCCACACGTTGAGGGGCGTGGCGGGCATCGGCACGTGGCTGACGCCAAGCGATGCCAGTGCATCGTGGACGGCATTCATCACGGCGGCGGGTGCGGCGATCGCACCGGCCTCGCCGCATCCCTTCACGCCCAGCGGATTGTGCGGACAGGGCGTGACCTTGTTGCCGAGCTTGAACGACGGCACGTCGTCGGCACGCGGCATGGTGTAGTCCATATACGAGCCGCTGATCAGCTGGCCCGTCTCCTTGTCGTAGACGGCGTTCTCGAGCAGCGCCTGGCCGACGCCCTGCACGATGCCGCCATGCACCTGGCCCTCGACGATCATCGGATTGATGACGTTGCCGAAATCGTCGACCGCCGTGTGGCTGATGACCTCGACAACGCCAGTCTCGGGGTCGATCTCGACCTCGCAGATCTGCGTGCCCGCGGGATAAACGAAATTGGACGGATCGTAGAATGCGTTCTCGTCCATGCCGGGTTCGAGCTCTTCCAACGGATAATTGTGCGGCACATAGGCCGCGAACACCGCTTGGCCCAGTGGCACGGCCTTGTCCGTGCCGGCGACCTTGAAGGTGCCCTGCTCGAAGACGACGTCGGCCACCGACGCCTCCATCAGGTGGGCCGCGATCTTCTTGCCCTTGGCGATCACCTTGTCGGCAGCCTTCATGATGGCCGAACCGCCCACGGCAAGCGACCGGCTACCGTAGCTGCCCATGCCGAAGGGCGTCGTCGCCGTGTCGCCGTGGACCACCTCGATGTTCTCGAACGGCACGCCGAGCTTGTCCGACACGAGCTGGGCGAAGGTCGTCTCGTGGCTCTGGCCGTGGCTGTGCGCGCCGGTCAGGATCTGGACGTTGCCCGTCGGGTTGAACTTGAGCTGCGCCAACTCCCACTGGCCGACACCGCCGCCGAGCTGGCCGATCACTCGCGACGGTCCCAAGCCACAGGCCTCGATATAGGACGAGAAGCCGATGCCGCGCAGCTTGCCGCGCGACTTGGCTTCGGCGCGGCGGGCCTCGAAGCCCTTGTAATCGGCGATCTTGATCGCCTCGTCGATGATCGGCGGGTAGTTGCCCGAATCGTACTGCAGCGCCACCGGCGTCTGGTACGGGAAGGCGTCGGACGGAATGAAGTTCTTCCGGCGCAGCTCGGCCGTATCCATCTTCAGTTCCTTGGCCGCCTTGCTGACGATCGTCTCGATGACGAACGTCGCTTCCGGACGGCCGGCGCCGCGATAGGCGTCGACCGGCGCGGTGTGCGTCAGCGCCGCCTTCACATTGGCGTAGATCAACGGCGTCGTGTACTGGCCGGCCAACAGCGTGGCGTAGAGGTAGGTCGGTACCGCTGTCGAGAAAGTCGACAGGTAGGCGCCCATGTTGGCGATGGTCTCGACCTTGAGCGCCAGGAACTTGCCGTCCTTGTCGAGCGCCAGCTCAGCATGGGTGACGTGGTCGCGACCGTGTGCGTCGGTCTGGAACGATTCGCTACGCTCGGCGGTCCACTTGATCGGACGGCCGACGCGGGACGCCGCCCAGGTGACCATGGTCTCTTCGTTGTAGCAGAAGATCTTGCTGCCGAAGCCGCCACCCACGTCGGGGGCGATGACGCGCAGCTTGTGCTCGGGAATGCCCAGCACGAAGGCCGACAGGATCAGGCGCAGCACATGCGGATTCTGCGACGTCGACCACAGCGTGTAGTTGCCCGTGCCCTTGTCGTACTCCGCCGCCGCTGCGCGCGGCTCCATGGCGTTGGGGATCAGGCGATTGTTGACGATGTCGATCTTGGTGACGTGCGCGGCCTTGGCGAAGGCAGCGTCGACATCGGCCTTCACGCCGATTTCCCAGTCATAGATCAGGTTGCCCGGCGCTTCCGCCGCATGAACCTCGGGCGCGCCCTTGTCGAGCGCGTGGGCGAGATCGATGTTGGCAGGCTTTTCTTCGTAATCGACCTTGATCGCCTCGGCGGCGTCCTTGGCCTCGTCGTGGCTATTGGCCACGACCATCGCCACCGTGTCGCCGACATAGCGGACGGTGTCGACCGCCATCACCGGATGCGGCGGCGCCTTGTGCGGCTGGCCGTGCTTGTCCTTCACCACCCAGCCGCAGATCAGGCCGCCGACCTTGGCGTCGGCGATGTCCTTGCCGGTGAAGATCGCGACGACGCCCGGCATCGCCTTGGCGGCCGAGACGTCGATGCTCTTGATCGTGGCGTGGGCGTGCGGCGAACGCAGGAAATGCGCGTAGGTCGCGCGCGCGAGCGCGAGATCGTCGACATAGCGTCCGGTCCCGGTCAGGAAGCGCTTGTCTTCCGTCCGCTTGACCCGGGCGCCGATTCCGGTTGGCGCGTTCATGGCTACACCCCCGCAGACTTCATGGCGGGCGCGGCCGCCAGGATGGCCTTCACGATGTTGTGGTAGCCGGTGCAGCGGCAGAGGTTGCCCTCGAGCTCGCGGCGCACCGTCGCCTCGTCGAGCTGGTAGTTGTGGCGCTTCACCATGTCGATGGCGCTCATCACCATGCCCGGGGTGCAGAAGCCGCACTGCAGGGCATGGTTCTCGCGGAACGCCTCCTGCATGGGATGCAGCTTCTCGGCGCTCTCGGCCAGGCCCTCGATGGTGATGACCTTGGCGCCTTCGGCCTGGACGGCAAGCATGGTGCAGGACTTCACCGACTTGCCGTCGACGTCCACGACGCAGGCGCCGCATTGGCTGGTGTCGCAGCCGACGTGGGTACCGGTCATGCCGAGATGCTCGCGCAGGAATTGCACCAACAGCGTGCGCGCCTCGACCTTGCCCGAGGCGGGCTTGCCGTTGACGGTCATGGCGACGGGAATGGTCATGTAGTCGTCTCCCTCACATTGTTGGTTTCTGCGCAGGCGCGCCAATGCACACCCACAGGGCATTTGAACGACTCTCGCAAGCCGCTCATGCGCCGGTCAAGCGAATTGCGGATGACGGCCGACCGCCCTCTTCCGACGGCAGCCGCTGCTAACGGCTCGCAAGGAAAATCAGGATCAGAACGGCTGCGCCGACGCCAATGACCAGCCAATGCCGATAGCCTCGCTGCGCTGCAGCGGGCGGTGGTGACGGCGGCGAAACCATGCCGGGTGCGGGCGGCGCATCCGACGGCGTCCCCGCTACTGCCGCGGCCGGCGGCGGGCCCCCGACCATGGTGGCGAACTTGCCGAAGAACTCGTCGGCCAGCTTCTTGGCCGTGCCGTCGATCAGGCGGGCACCGACCTGGGCAATCTTGCCGCCGACCTGGGCGTCGACATTGTAGTTCAGCAGGGTGTCGCCGGCGTCCTCGCGCAGCGTCACCACGGCGCCGCCCTTGGCAAAGCCTGCGGCGCCGCCCTGCCCTTCGCCCGAGATCCTGTAGCCGTTGGGCGGATCGATGTCGCTCAGCGTCACCTTGCCCGAGAAGCTGGCACTGACCGGGCCGATGCGCATGCGTACCTTGGCCTTCATTTCGGTGTCCGAGGTCTTCTCCAAGGATTCGCAGCCCGGAATGCAGGCCTGCAGCACGGCCTGGTCGTTCAACGCTGCAAAGACCTTCTCGCGGGGGGCCGCGATCCTGTACTCGCCCTTGATTTCCATCCGGTAACTCCTGGCTGAAGCGCGCCCACCTCACCCCGAAGGGTGAAGCGTCGACGATGCGCCTACCACTTGCTGGTATAGGAGTCCGGCGGCGGTTCTGCCAGTGGCTCGCGCAGCGAGACATAGATGGTCGCCAGGTACGGTACGGCCATCAAAATGGCGAGGCCGCCGAGCCAGTCGGCCTGGGTGTTCCAGAACAGCGTGCCGATCACCCAGCGGCCGCCATCGACGGCGACGAAACCGCCCGAACCACCGTCATGCAGCTTGATGGCGCCTTCCGTCACGACCATGACGATGGCCCAGAAGATCAGCAGGAATGAAAGGGCGATTTCCGGCAGGATCGGCCGGACGCGGCTGTACGACCGGTCCATGCGCACGAAGCCCTTGCTGCCGTCGTAGCCCAGCAGGCGGCCGAACGACAGCGCCTTGGCCCAGCGGTCGGCCCGCGATGCCGGCTCGTTGCGCACGATGGTCAGCGTCTTCCAGGCCATCAGCACGATCGACGGGATGACGAAGCTCCAGATCGGGAAATCGCGGTAGCGGCCGTCGATGGCGATCTGGCGATACCAGGTCTCGCCGATGCGGATCACGCCGTCGTACCAGTCGATGCTGATGACGATCAGGTAGAAGATGCAGAGCACCGTCAGCGCGAGGTAGAGAACCTGCAGCATCAGGTCGGCGCGCTGCAGGACGCGATAGCGCGGCAGTTCGCGCCAGGCGCGCCACGCCTCGCGCACCCGCGCACCGTAGAGCGAGGGATCGGCCATCTTGCCGGTCAGGCTGTCGGCGATGCCGCGCAGCAGGGCGTAGCTGAACAATCCCAACAGGACGGCCCAGAACACCACGCCAACCACCTTCTCGAAGTAGAAAGTGCGTGACAGGTCGATCCAGGTCGACTGCACGTAGCAAGTGGCGACGAGTTGGGCGAAGACCGCGAAGATTGCGATCGCCTTGCCGCGCGACGGTCGGCGCATCGCGACGAAGCCGCCCAGCATCAGGCCGCCAGCCAGCGTCGACAGGATGAACAGGATCGGCCAATGCGGCTCGGCCGACACCGGCTTGCCGAGCTCGAACTTGTCGTGACGCTGCGCGTCGAGCAGGCCCCAGGCCGCCCCGACGGTCCCCTCCTGGCGGGCCTTCCAGTACTGGTCGAAGGCTTCGACGATGTTGTAGTCGAACTTCTCGCGGTCGGCGATCGAGCGGAAGGTCGAGAAGTAGCGCACCTGCTCGACCCGGCCGGGCCGCGCGTCGGAGCGCATGCGGCCGTCGCTCGGCCAGCCCGTCTCGCCAATCACGATCGTCTTGCCCGGAAAGCGGTCCTGCACCTTCTTGTAGATGTCGACGATGTGCTTCTCGATGGTCGGCTTGCCGTCGGGCTCGCGGCGATCGAGCCCGATCGGCACGTCCTCCCAGTACGGCAGGATGTGGATGGTGATGAAGTCGACCTCGTCGGCCAGCGACGGATTGCGCATCCAGAATTCCCAGACGTCCGCGTAGGTCACGGGCTGGGAGACGCGCTGCTTGACCTGGCGGATGTAGCGGCGGAGCTGGTTGGCCGTCAGCTCCTTGCGCAGCAGCACCTCGTTGCCGACGATCACCCGTTCGACCGTGTCCTTGTACTTGTTGGCGTGGTCGATCAGCAGGTTGATCTGCTCGAGGTTCTCCTTGTCGTTATCGTTCAGCCAGGCGCCATGCCAGACTTTCAGCCCGTACTTGCCGGCGCGCTGCGGGACGGTTTCGAGGTTTTCGCCCGCCGAGTAGGTTCGGACTGCGCGGACCTTGCCCTGCAGGCGGCGCAGATCCTCCTCGATCTGATCGGGTGTGGGGAACGTGCGCGTGAGCGGGCTCTGGCCTGGCCGGTAAGGCGCGAATGACACGCTCTGCAGCGGCGAATTGGTCCAGCCGGCGATTTCGACCGGCCTGTTGGGCCACCACCACCATAAAAGATTGAGCGCGGCGACAGCCACAAAGGCGATCAGCGCCACTAGAACACGCATGGAAGGCTTTTAGCAGGATCGCCTGCGCGGCGTGTGGCTTTTCGCGGGCGGTTTGTCCCCAGAATGTTCTTCTCGGAGCGCGGACCTCCAGGTCCGCATCATGGGAGCGTATTCATATGCGCGTCTGAGCGGACCTGGAGGTCCGCGCTCCGTTAGACCGCCCCACGCTGCACGCCGGCGATGGCCTGGCGGACGATCTGATGGCCGCGGAACAGCACGGCCTCTTTCCAGTCATCGGTCTCCGGGTAGAACTGGCGACGCATCGCCGCCTGCACAGGGCCCGCTTCCTTGCCCAGCGGGTCGCCGTACTTGTGCAGCCAGTGGTCGGCGCGGAAGGCCTTCTGGCCGCTTTCGCGATCGAACGTGCCGTATTCCAGGGTGCACATGGTGAGCCGGGTCTCGGGTTCGGTCAGCACGCGGTTGAGGCCGTAGTGCCCGAGCCCATCGCGCGCCTGCGAGGCCGTCTGGCCGCGCTTGGACTCCGTCACCGACTCGCCCCAGAAGGCGCGCACCCGGCGCGACGCCGGCGTGTTGATGTCGTAGTGGGTGATCGGCTCGCCGTAGCCATATGGGCCGAGGCCGGTATGGAAATCGATGACGGCGACGTCCTCGCGACCTTTCAGGAAGCGGTCGGTGATGGCATGCAGCGTGCGGTTCGACCAGCTGGGGCCGCCGCCGCCGAAGAACATGCCGTCAGGGTGACTGTACTGGCCGCCGGACACCGCGCGGAAATAGGCGACGTCGCCCACCTTCTTGCGATAGGCGGCAAGCTTGGCGTCGGCGGCGTCGATGGCGGGCTGGCCGAGGTCGGGCGGAACCAGGAAGTCGGCGATCTCGAGATAGCCCTCGTTCACCGGATAGGGCTTGCTGTGGTCGACGTAGTTGCGGTTGAGGTCGTTGCCCTCCTCCGTCACCCGCCGCGTCCAGGCAAAGCCGTAAGGGTTGATGGCGTGCACGAACACCGCCGCCGTGTCCCCGGGCAGGCCGGACGCGCCGACGCTCGCCAGCCAGTCGACCTGGAAGCCCGACCCGCAATAGCCCTCCACACCGTGCGTGCTGGAGATCGTCACCACCACGCGCGAGGCATCGTCGGGCCCGAGCCGCGCCACGTCGGTCGAGAGTGATTCGCCCTTCGGTCCCTTGGTCGGATTGTCGTAGCGATAGGTCGTGGCGCCCGCAACGCGCGCCGCTGCCAGGAACTTGTCACGCGCGTCGCTGTAGCTGGCGGCGAAGGAATGGACGTTGGCCATGGAGGATACTCAGGTACGCAGGGTAAGGCCGCCGTCGACCACGAGTTCGTGGCCGGTGATGAAGTCGGCTTCGTCCGACGCTAGCAGAAGAGCGCCGCGGGCAATATCGATCGGCTGCCCGAGCCGGCGCAAGGCCGCCTTCTTCTCCCAGACGGCGCGGATCTCGGGATTGTCGAAGTTGGTGCGCGTCATGCCGGTGTAGATGGCGCCGGGACAGACATAGTTGGCGGTTATGTTGAACTTGCCGAGCTCGAGCGCCAGCGTGCGTGTCAGCCCACCGACGCCCGCCTTGGAGGCGCAGTAGGCGGCGAGCCCATAGTCGGTGTCGAAAGCCATCACCGAGGCGGTGTTGACGATGCGCGCCCGGCCCTTCTCCCTGGCCCGCGCCTTCAGCGCCGGGATGGCCTCGCGGCACAGGCGGAACATGGCCCGTACATTGACGCCGTTGACGTGGTCCCACTGCGCGTCGGTCATCTCTTCGACGAAGGCGCGTCCGCTGACGCCGGCGTTGTTGAACAGGATGTCGATGGCGCCGAACTTGCCAAGCGCCGCTGCAACGATCTGCTTCGGCGAATCGTCTCCGGTGATGTCGCAGCCGAGGGCGGCGATGGCATTGTTGCCGGCATGCGCCTGCTCGATCGCCGATTCCGGCCGATCGACCGCCAGCACCTGCGCGCCCTCGTCGGCGAACAGCTTGGCCGACGCGGCGCCGATGCCTGAGGCGGCTCCGGTGACGATCGCGATCTTTCCGGTGAGTCTGGTCAAGGGTTGTCTCCTAATCTTCGCGGTGTCTTGCGGCGCCGTCTTGTCTTAGCCTCCCCCGTCTTACGGGGGAGGTGGCCCGCAGGGCCGGAGGGGGAAAGCCCCAGCAAAGTCGCTGGCCAATTTCAGATCATTGTCTTTCATAAATCATCTCTGTGATTCTCCCTCTCCCTGCCCTTCCCCGTCATACCGTCTTACGGGGGAGGAAATGAGGACGAATCACTCCACCTTCACGCCCGACGCCTGCGCCACGCGCTGCCACAGCGCCAGGTCCTTCTCCAGAACCTCGGCAAAGGCCTTGGCGCCGGCACCGACGGGATCGGCGCCGAACACGACCAGGCGTTCGCGCGTCTCGGGCGTCAGGGAAGCCTCGACGAAGGCACGTTCGAGCTGGCGGAGCACGACGCGTGGCGTGCCGGCGGGCGCCATCACACCCGCCCAGACGACGACCTCGGCGGTCGGCCAGCCGGCCTCCGCCATCGTCGGAACGTCGGGCAGCAATGGCGAGCGCGCCTTGGTGGTGACGGCCAACGGCCGGAACTTGCCCGACGCCACCATCGGCGCGGCCGAGGCAGTGCTGGTGAACATGGCCTGCACCTGGCCGGCATGCAGGTCGGCCAGCGCCGGCGCGGCACCTCGATAGGGCACGTGCACGACGTCGATATCGGCCGCGAGTTTCAGGCTCTCCATGACCAGGTTCGAGATCGTGCCGACGCCGGTCGAGGCATAGTTGAGGCCACCGCGATTGGCCCGCGCCATCGCGACGAAGTCGCTGACCGTCTGCGCCTTGGAGGTCGACGACACGATCAGCACCATCGGCGTGTCGGCAAGGTGCGCCACCGGCACCAGGTCGCGCGGCGGATCAAAGGACAGCGACCGGTTGATCCAGGGCGGGATCGTCACCTGGGCCGCCGACGCCATCAGCAGCGTGTAGCCGTCGGGTTCGGCCTTGGCGACCGCAGCCGCGGCGATGAGCCCGCCGGCGCCGCTGCGATTGTCGATCACGATGGGCTGCCCGAGCACCGTGGAAGCCTGCTGCGCGACCAGCCGCGCCAGCATGTCGATCGCGCCGCCCGGCGCGAACGGCACGACGAGGGTGATCGGCTTGGCCGGGAAATCGTCGGCGTGCGCCGGCACCGCCAGGAGCGAGGCGCCGAGGAAAGCCGTGAGCCGGCGCCGGCCGATCATCGCCAACCTCACGCCACCGTCAGGACGACCTTGCCCGTCGCCTTGCGCGAGAGCAGCGCATTCATCGCGTCAGCACCCTTCTCCAGCGGGAAGCGCATGGAGATATGCGGCTTGAGCTTGCCCTCGCTGTACCACTTCAGGAGCTCGTCGAAGTTCTTGCGCGCCTCGTTCGGTTCACGCGCGCGCCAGGCACCGTAGAACACGCCGCGCACGTCGCAGCTCTTGAGCAGCGCGAGGTTGGCCGGCAGCGAGGGAATGCGCCCGGCGGCGAAACCGACCACCAGCAAGCGCCCGTACCAGGCGATGCAGCGGATCGACTCGTCGAAGGCGTCGCCGCCGACCGCGTCGTAGATGATGTCCGCGCCGTTGCCGCCGGTCAGCTCCTTGACCTTGTCGCGCATCTTCTCCTTGGCGTAGTTCACGAACATCGTGGCGCCATACTTCTTGCAGATCTCCATCTTCTCGTCCGAGCCGACGGCGGCGATCACCTTCAGCCCCATCTGCGCGCCCAGCTCCACCGCGGTCAGGCCGACGCCGCCCGAGGCGCCGGTCACCAGCAGCGTCTCGCCGGGCTTGTAGTCGCTCCTCTGCTTCAGCGCGTAGTAGGACGTGCCGTAGGTCATGGTGAAGGCCGAGCCGTCCTCGTAGCTCATGTTCGGCGGCATCGGCAGCAGCGCGCCCTGGTCGACCACGGCCTCGCTGGCATAGCCGCCGTGGCCGATCATGCCGATGACGCGATCGCCCTTCTTGTAGCCGCTGACGCCCTCGCCGACCTCGGTGATGTCGCCTGCGATCTCGTGGCCCGGCGCGAACGGACGCGGCGGCTTGAACTGGTACTTGTCGGCGATGATCAGCGTGTCGGGGAAGTTCACGCCGGCGGCTTTGACGGCGACACGGACCTGGCCCTTGCCGAGCGGCTTGGAGGGCAATTCCATGAGCTTCAGGCTCTCCGGCCCGCCCGGCGTTTCGCTCATCATTGCGCGCATCGGTTCCGCTCCGTCATCGATGTTTCGTCCTGTGGCCGCATTGATACGATGGTGGGCCGGGCAGCGTCCATCCGTGCTAGAAGGGCCTGTTCGCGGGGAGGAAGATGGCCGGGCTCTATTTCGAGGAATTCACGGTCGGCCGGGTGTTCGACCATGCCTGGACACGCACGGTCACTGAAATGGACAACGTGCTGTACAGCTCGCTGACCATGAACGTGCAGCCCCTGCACCTCGACGAGGAGTTCGCCTCCAAGACCGAGTTCGGCCAGCGCATCGTCAACAGCCTGTTCACGCTCGGCCTGATGATCGGCATCACGGTGAACGACACGACGCTCGGCACCACGGTCGCCAACCTCGGCATGACCGACGTACGCTTCCCCAAGCCGGTCTTCCACGGCGACACGCTGCGCGTGAAGACCACGGTGCTCAGCCTGCGCGAGAGCAAGTCGCGGCCCGATGCCGGCATCGTCGAGTTCGGCCATGTCGCCATAAACCAGCGCGGCGAGACCGTCGCTGAGTGCACGCGCCAGGCGCTGATGCGCAAGAAGCCAAAGGACACTTGAGACAAATGCGTTCGTTCCTGTTCGTTCCCGGCGATTCCGAGCGCAAGCTCGCCAAGGGGCCCTCGTCCGGTCCCGATGGGTTGATCCTCGATCTGGAAGATTCGGTCGCCACCGACCGCAAGATGGTCGCGCGCGACATGGTGCTGGCCTATCTGAAGTCGGCCAATCGCGCGGGCCCCAAGCTCTATGTGCGCGTCAACGCGCTCGACACCGGCCTGACCTTGGGCGACCTCGCCGTCGTCATGCAGGGGAAGCCTGATGGCATCGTGTTCCCCAAGTGCGTCGGCCAGGCCAACGTCGACCTGCTGGCGACCTACCTCGACGCCTTGGAAGCGCGCGAAGGCATCGAAGCCGGCGCTACCCGGATCCTGACCATCGCCACCGAAAGCGCAGCCGCCGTGCTGGCGCTGACGGCGGCGCCCGCCAGGCATGCCCGATTGATCGGCCATTCGTGGGGCGGCGAGGATCTCATGGCCGACCTCGGCGCGCTCGCCAAGGGCCCCTCGCCCGGCGAGTACGACGACACTTTCAGGCTCGCGCGCACGGTCAACCTGATGGCGTCGGTGGCGGCGGGCATCGCCGCCTACGACACCGTCTATCCCGACATCAAGAACGTGGCCGGCCTGCGCGCCGAGGCGACCGATGCGCGGCGCATGGGTTATGGCGGCAAGATCGCCATCCATCCCGACCAGGTCGCGATCATCCATGAGGTCTTCACGCCGACGGCGCAGGAAGTCGATTGGGCGAAGCGCGTCGTCGAGACGTTCGAAAGCAACCCCGGCTCCGGTGTGCTGACGCTCGACGGCAAGATGCTGGACAAGCCGCACCTGACCCTGGCGCGTCGGCTTCTCGGCCGGACGGGTGGATGAAGGACAATTTCGGTCTTCTGGAGACGCTCGAGCAGCTCTTCGCGGGCGACCGGCAGTCGTTACTCACTCTCGACGAGTTCCTGGGCGGGCTGCACGGCCGCTCCTACGCCTTCGCGATCGCTGCCCTCAACGTGCCGAACTGCATCCCGACGGGGATCCCCTGGCTCTCCACCATAACCGGCCTGCCGATGGTGTTCCTGCTGGTCCAGTTCTTTGCCGGCCGCGAGGTGCCGAAGCTGCCCGCGCTGGTCGGCCGCCGCGGCCTGCGGCGCGGCAAGCTCCAGACCTTCCTCGGCCGCGCGCGTCGCAGCATCCGATGGCTCGAGGACGCCGTCCATGTCCGGCACGAATGGTGGGTGAGCGGCATGCCGCGGCGCGCCCTGCTCCTGGCGTGGGCCGCGAACATCGTGATCCTGGCGTTGCCCATCCCGTTCGACAATCTGTTCCCGGCATGGGCGATCATGTTCTTCTGCCTTGCCCTGATCGAAGATGACGGCGCGATGGCCATGCTCGGCTGGCTGCTGAGCGTCATCACGGCGGTTTGGACGATTTTCCTGCTGATGATCGGCCACGCCGCGGTCATGGCGATCGTCGCCACAATAAAGCACGCCCTGCTCGACTAGGATCGCGACATGACTGAGCCCAATGAAACCTGCGCCGATCTGCTCGGCGCGCTCGACCGCGGCGAATCGCTGCCGGCGCGCTGGTACACCGACCCGTCGGTTCTCGAGCAGGAGATGCTGCAGGTCTTCCGCAAGAGCTGGAACTACATCGGGCCGCTCGCCGAGCTCACCAAGGTCGGCGACTACGTCACGGGCTACGCCGGCAACGTGCCGGTGGTGGTCGTGCGCAACGACAAAGGCCTGGCCGCTTTCGTCAATGTCTGCCGCCATCGCCGCCACCTGGTCATGAAGGGCCGCGGCAATGCCGCGCTGATGCAGTGCGGCTACCACGCCTGGACCTACGACCTCGCGGGTGGGCTGCGCCGTGCACCGCGCTCAGCTGCCGAGCCGGGCTTCCGGCTGGAGGACTTTCCGCTGCTGCCGATCCGGGTCGAGGCGCTCGGCCCGTTCGTGTTCGTCAATCTCGATGCGAACGCGCCTGCGGCGAAGGACTGCTACGGGCCGATCCTCGACATCATCGCCAAGAGCGGCGTGGCGCTCGACTCCCTCACGCTGCACAGCCGCGGCGACTGGCAGGCGCGCGCCAACTGGAAGGCGATGCTGGAGAACTACCTCGAATGCTACCACTGCGCCGTCGCCCATCCGGGTTTCAGCGCGGCGATCGACGTGCGGCCCGATGTCTACACCCTGGCCTCGCACGGCTGGTTCTCCAGCCAGGCCGGCCGGGTGCGGCCGGCGGCGCTCGAAGGCAAGGCCAAGGTCGAGCTCTACGACGTGCGCGGCGAGGTGGCGGAGTCGCAATACCACTTCCTGTGGCCGAACCTCACGATCAACATCAATCCGGGCTTCCCCAACCTGTCGGTCGATGTCTGGCTGCCCGACGGCCCGAACGCGACCCGAGGCTTCTCCGAGCAGTATTTCGGACCGGGCGTCGACGAAGGCTTTGCCGAGGCCCTGATCGCCTTCAACAAGCAGGTCGCACAGGAAGATGACGACCTGACCGATTCCGTGCAGCACGGGCTGATGGGCGGCTTGCCCGATCGCGGCCAGTTCCTCACCAAGAGCGAGCAGCTGGTAATCCAGTTCCAGAAGATGATCGTGCGGGCGCTGAGCGGCGCCTCGCCGGTCTAGGGATCAGTACGACCGCGGCAGGTCGAGCACGTGCTCAGAGATGAAGTTCAGGATCATGTTGGTCGAGATCGGCGCCACCATGTAGAGCCGCGTCTCGCGGAACTTGCGCTCGATGTCGTATTCCTCGGCGAAGCCGAAGCCGCCATGGGTCTGCACGCACATGTCGGCGGCGGCCCAGGCCGCTTCCGAGCCCAGCATCTTGGCCATGTTGGCCTCGGCGCCGCACGGCAGGTTGGCCTCGTAGAGCGCCGCGGCCTTGCGCACCATCAGGTCGGCGGCCTCGGTCTGGGCATAGGCGCGGGCGATGGGATACTGCACGCCCTGGTTTTGGCCGATCGGCCGGCCGAACAGCTTGCGCTCCTTGGCATAGTCCGTCGCCTTCTCGATGAACCAGCGCGCATCGCCGATGGTCTCGGAGGCGATCAGCACGCGCTCGGCGTTCATGCCGCTCAGGATGTAGCGAAAGCCCTGCCCCTCCTCGCCGATGAGGTTCTCCGCCGGCACCTCCATGGTGTCGAAGAACACTTCGGTGCTGTTGTGGTTCATCATGGTGCGGATCGGCCGGATGGTGAGGCCCTTGCCCAGCGTCTCGCGCATGTCGACCAGGAAGACAGACAGGCCCTCGGTGCGCTTCTTGGCCTGCTCGCGCGGCGTGGTCCGCGCCAGGAGCAACATCAGGTCGGAATGCTCGGCGCGGCTGGTCCACACTTTTTGGCCGTTCACGACGTAGGTGCTGTTGTCCTTCTTCACCGCCGTCGTGCGCAGCGCCAACGTGTCGGTGCCGCTGGTCGGCTCGGTCACGCCGAACGCCTGCAGGCGCAACTCGCCGCTGGCGATCTTGGGCAGGTAGCGCTCCTTCTGCTCCTTGCTGCCGTGCCGCAGCAGCGTGCCCATGATGTACATCTGCGCGTGGCAGGCGGCGCCATTGCAGCCGGCGCGCTGGACTTCCTCGAGAACCGCGGCTGCGGCCGAGATTCCAAGCCCCGAACCGCCGTACTCCTCGGGAATCAAGATTGCGAGCCAACCGGCTTCGGTCAGGGCCTGCACGAATTCCGTCGGATAGCCGCGTTCGCGATCGAGCGCGCGCCAGTAGGCACCGTCAAACTTCAGGCAGAGTTGGCGGACCGCATCGCGGATTTCAGGGTGTGTCGGGGCGTAGGGATTTTCCATGGCGCGCGAACCTAGTCCGCCGCCCATCCCCTTGCAATGCGACCAAGCTCGTCGATCAGCGGACCATGGATTTCGGGTCCGAAGCCGTCGACCGTCGCCTCCCGCTGCGCCGTCACGCCGTCGACGGCGCCCGCCTTGTCGACGGTCGCTCGCGTCACCGCGAGGTCGCGTTCCGCCGTCAGGAACGTCGCGATCTTCGCCGCCCAATCGGGACGCGCGACGGCCAGTGCTGCCATCAACCCATAGGCCCCCCAGTTGGAAACACCGGCGACGACGAGCCGGTCGCACGACGTGACGCAGGCGATCTTCTCCCCGTTCGGAACGGTGCGCGCGATCAGGCCCGGCGGCAGCTTGCCCATGCCGATCTCGTTGCCGCCGTCGCCGACGGCGAGCCTGATCCACGGGCCGGCCATGAAAAGGTCGTCGAGCGGCGCGGTCCAGGGCGACACGTCGACGCCGCGCATGTTGCGCGGCCGGCCGTCGGCGCTACGGCCACAGCGCTCGATGGCAACGGCATGGCTGACGCCCGTGCTGCGCCAATCGCCGATCAGTCGATCAAGGCCTTCGTCAACGCCGACCTCGTCGACGGCGACGCCGCCACCCGCCGCACCGACGGCCGAGCGCACGGCGCCGGCGCAGGGCGTGTCGACCGCAATGCGTGCCGGCACGCCGCAGGCCGCCAGCGCGGCCGCGAGCAGCGCCGTGCCGACCGGGCCGTCGGTCTCGGGAGCGGCAACCTCGCCGCGCGGCACGAAGAAGCCGGTGATCAGACCGACGCTGGTGGCGGCCGCCAATGCCTGCCCCGCGGCGGCGAGCTCGCCGGCACTTGCTGCGATCAGCTCTGCCGTCTTGCGGCCGACATCGCGGCAGACCAGCGCCTCGATGGCGGCGATGCGATCGGCATCACTTTTCCTTGGCGACATACACTCCCGTCCAGTCGGGCGGCGTCTCGTCGATCAGGCCGTCAACGCGCGCACGCATGATCTCGTAGTATCCCTGGTTCCAGCCGAGGGCATCCGCGGCGGCCTGGCAGCCAGCGATGAGCTCCAGCGCCTCGGCGAAGCCAGCCGACCGGTACTGCCCCAGGAACTCCGCCTGTCGCCGTACCAGCTCCTGATAGGCGGGCGTCGCAGCCATGGCAACGCCGCCCAACAGCGCATGGGCGCGCTCCGGCTCCGTCTTGCCTTTCAGCATGACGAGGTCGAGCTCGAGGGTGGCATAGCCCGCAGCCTGCTGGCGCGTCTTGTCGCCGACGATGATGCCGACCCGGTAGGTCTTGCATTGCCCTTCCAGGCGCGAGGCAAGGTTCACGTCGTTGCCCAGGCAGGAATAGGTCAGGCGCTGCGCGGAGCCGAAGTTGCCCACCGAGGCGTTCCCGGTGTTGAGGCCAATGCCGATGGCCACCGGAATGTGCTCGCGCTCGGCTGCCTCGGCCTCCGCGCGCAATTCCTCGTTGAGGACGTGGAGCTGCTCCTGCATGGCGAGCGCGGTATCGCAGGCGCGCGCCGCATGCCCTTCAACGGCGAGCGGCGCGTTCCAGAACGCCATGATCGCGTCGCCCATGTACTTGTCGATGGTGCCCCGGTGGCTCATCACCAGGTCAGTCATCGGCGTCAGGAAGCGGTTCATGAACCGCGTCAGCCCGTGAGGATCGAACTGCTCGGAGATGCGCGTGAAGCCGCGCACGTCGGTGAACATCACGGTGATCTCGCGCTGCTCGCCGCCGAGCTGCAGCAGCTCGGGATGGCGGGCGACCTGCTCGACCACGTCGGGTGACAGATAGAGGCCGAAGGCGCCACGGATCGCCGCGCGCTCGCGCTCGGTGCGCATGAAGGCGAGCGCCGTGCCGCTGACGTAGATCGCCGCCAAGGTCACCGGCGGGTAGACCGGATCGAACAGCAGGCGATATTCCGAGAAGGCAAACCACGGGACGGCGAGCCCGATGCCGATGAAGATCGCGGCGACAATCGCCATGCGGCCGGCCGACAGGCGCGGCAGCAGCACCACCAGCAGGATGCCGATCAGCCCGAGATAGAGGAATTCGGCGCCATCGGCGAAATCCGGCCGGGCAAGGAAGTCCTGCGTCAGCATCTGCTCGACGAGCTGGGCGTGGACCTCGACACCGGGCGCGGCATCGTCGACCGGCGTGCTGCGCATGTCCTTCAGGCCGATCGCGCTGGTGCCGATGAAGACGATCTGGCCGTCGATCTTGTCGGCAGGCGCCGTTCCCTTCAGCACGGCGGCCGCCGAGACATAGCGCTCGTCGCGATGGCCGGAATCGTAGAGGATCATGCGCCCGCGTGCGTCCGTGCGGACCTCGAGATCGCCGGTCTTGACGGCGACGATGCCGCTCTTGATGCCGAACGACTCTTCCTGGTTTGCACCCGACGACTTGATCACGTAGCTGTTGGCGCCCTGCGCCACCCTCATCGTCTCGATCGACAGTGCAGGGAAGACACCGTCCTGCCCGGCCAGCCGGAACAGCATGGGCACACGACGGATCACGACCGTTTCCAGGTCGGTGTTGACGCTGCCGTTGCCCTTGGCCGCGGCCTCGAGCAGCGGGATGGCCTTCACGGTGCCCTGCTGCACCGGCAGGAACTGCAAGGGATTGTCGCCGGCGAAAGCCATGCCGTGGTGGCGCTTGGGCGGCGCGGTGCGGCCCTTGAGGTCGAAGCCGAAACCCAGGACGACGCGCGAGTGCGCCATGGCATCGGCCAGGACCTGGTCGTTGTCCTGGACCGCCGCGGCGAGCTTCTGCACCGTTTCGGGATCGGTGTAGGCCACTAGATCGCGTACCATACGGCTGAGCGACGAACGGTCGGGCTCGGCGAACACCACATCGAAGGCGATCACCGCGGCGCCCTCCTCGGTGAGCTTGTCGACCAGGCGCGCCAGGATGGTGCGCGGCCATGGCCACTGGCCGTATTCGGCGAGCGCCTCTTCGTCGATGTCGACGATGCGCACCGGCACGGCGGGATCGTAGGCGCGGGGCTTCAGCCGCTGATAGCTGTCGAAGGCGAGGTCACGCCAACGCGACAGCTCGGGCGGATCGATGGCGCGCAGCAGGAGCGCGTTGAGCAGCACGAGGACGGCGACAATCCACGGCGCGCGCACATTGCCTCGGCCAAACAACCATCTCATGCGCATTCGGCAGTGGTCCCCCTGCAGCCGTCACTTTACTAAGGATGCGGGCCAAGCCAAATAGCGCACCTTGTCGATCATCCCCAAGCACGCGTCACTTCTCGGCATCTATCTCAAGATGGCATCTCTGGTGCTGTTCTGCACCATGGATGCCATGGTGAAGGAGCTGGGCAGCACCTACGACGCCTTCCAGCTCATGTTGTTCAGGAGCGCCATCGCCATGGCGCCGGTGGCCGTCATCATCTGGCGCTCGGGCGGCATGAAGTCGGTGCGCCCCAATCGGCCCTGGATGCAGGCGGCGCGCATCGTCGTGGCGTTCGGCAGCACGATCGGATTCTTCTACGTGTTCCCGCGCATGCCGCTGGTCGACGCCTACGCGATCTCCTTCGCCGCTCCATTGTTCATGGTCGCCCTGTCGGTGCCGATGCTGGGCGAGCCGGTCGGCTGGCGGCGCTGGACGGCCGTCGTCGTGGGCTTCGCGGGCGTGCTGGTCATGCTCGACCCCTGGAGCATGGAGATCCATGCCATGTCGCTGATCGTGCTGGGCGCCACCTTCTGCTACGCCCTGTCGACCGTGATGCTGCGGCTGCTGAGCCGCCATGATTCCGATGTCGTCGCCCTCTTCTGGCTGTCGCTGGCGACCAGCGCGGCCTCGCTGGTCGGCGCCGTGCCGGCCTGGGTATGGCCGACACCCATCGACTGGCTATGGCTGATCGTGATGGGCCTGTTAGGTGGCATCGCGCAGATCCTGAACACGCGCGCCTGGCGGCTGGCGCCGACCGCGGTGCTGGCGCCCTTCGACTACACCTCGATCGTGCTGGCCGTCCTGTTCGGCTACCTCTGGTTCAAGGAGGAGCCCTCCTGGACGGTGTGGTTCGGCCTGCCGCTGGTGATCGGATCGGGCCTCTACATCCTGCACCGCGAGCGCGTCCGGGCACGTGACCGGGCCGTGGTTTCCCTGCCGTGACGAGGCCTAAGGGCTTGGGAGCGTGGCATTATTGTCCGCAGGCCATTTGCGGGGATTCGCCGGCTGGAGCATTGACGAACCGGCACTCCAACCACATGTTGTAGGCATGACCGAAACCACCTTTTCCGTGAGCGAGAGCGCGGCCAAGCGGATCGCCTTCCTGGCCTCCAAGGAGGCCAAGCCCGTCATGATGCGGGTGGCGGTGCTGGGCGGCGGCTGCTCGGGCTTCCAGTACAACTTCTCGTTCGAGGACCAGCGCAACGACGACGACCTGGTGATCGAGCGCAGCGGCGCCGCGGTGCTGGTCGACTCGACGTCGCTGGAGCTGCTGAAGGGCAGCGAGCTCGACTATGTCGAGGAGATGGTCGGCTCGTCCTTCCAGGTGAAGAACCCCAACGCCACGTCGTCCTGCGGCTGCGGCAACTCCTTCAGCGTCTGATCCGGCTGCGATGAAGATCGCGACCTGGAACGTCAATTCCGTCCGCAAGCGGACCGGAAACCTCCTGGCGTGGCTGGAGCAGGCCAAGCCGGACGTCGTCGTGCTGCAGGAGATCAAGGCGCAGGAACCACAGTTCCCGCGGCTCGAGGTCGAGGCCGCGGGCTACAAGGTCGAGATCGTGGGCCAGAAAGGGTTCAACGGCGTGGCCATGCTCTCGCAGCATCCGGTCGAGATCACCGCCCGCGCCCTGCCCGATGCCGTGGCCGACGAGCCGGCGCGCTACATCGAGGGCCGCATCGCGACGCCTGGCGGACCGCTGACGGTCGGCGGCCTCTATCTGCCCAATGGCAATCCCATCGGCACCGAGAAGTTCGCCTACAAGATCGCCTGGATGGATCGGCTGAACCAGCGCGCCCGCGAGCTGCTGGCCAAGGAGGAGATGTTCGTGCTGGGCGGCGACTACAACGTCTGCCCGACCGAGATGGACGTCTACGATCCGAAGGCCTTCGCCAACGACGCGCTGTGCCAGCCGCAATCGCGCGGGGCGCTGCGCAGCCTGATCAATCTCGGCTTGACTGACGCGATCCGCACCTTCGAGCCCGACACGCCCGTCTACACCTTCTGGGACTACCAGGCCGGCTGCTGGGCCAAGAACTGGGGCCTGCGCATCGACCACCTGCTGCTCTCGCCGCAGGCCGCCGACCGGCTCACCGCCGCCGGCATCGACAAGCCCGTGCGCGGCCTGCCCGACCCGTCCGACCACGTCCCGGTGTGGTGCGAGCTGGATCTTCAGTCATCCTGAGCGAAGCGAAGGATCTCATCGCCGCTGCCAATAGTCGGCGATCCTTCGCGTATCAGATCCCTCGCAAGTGCTCGGGATGACGGCCACGGGCCGTCATTCCGCCCCCGAGCCGATCACGCCGCCGTCGGCGATGATGCACTGGCCGCAGACGAAGTTGCCGGCTTTCGAGGCGAGGAACACCGCAACGCCGCCGATGTCGTCGGGCTGGCCGATGCGCTTGAGCGCCGCCTTGCTCTCGTTGGCGCGGCGGATGTCGGGATTGTCCCACAACGCCTTGGCGAAGTCGGTCTGGATCAGGCCGGGGGCGATGGCGTTCACCCGGATGTTGTGCTTGCCCCACTCCATGGCGAGCGACTTCACCAGGGAGAGGTCGGCCGCCTTGCTCATGTTGTAGGCCGCGATGTGCGCCGAGCCGATCAGCGCGCCGATCGACGACACGACGATGAACACGCCGTCCTTCCGCTCGGCCATCTCCGGTCCGACCATGTTCATCAGCCACAGGTTGGACATGACGTTGTTCTGCATGATCTTGGCGAACACCTCCTCCTTCAGCCCCGTCAGCGGCCCGAAGTAGGGATTGGAGGCGGCGTTGCACACCATGATGTCGACCCTGCCGTAGGCCTTGCGCGCGGCGGCGACCAGGTTCTCGAGTTGCGCCTTGTCCGAGATGCTGGCGGCGACGGCCGTCGCCTCGCCGCCCTTGGCCTTGATGCCCTTCACGACCTCCTCGCAGGCCGGCAGCTTGCGGCTCGACACGACGACCTTGGCGCCGTGCGCTGCCATCTGCTCGCAGATCGAGCGGCCGATGCCGCGGCTGCCGCCGGTCACCACCGCCACCTTGCCCGTCAGGTCGAACATCATCTCGTCGTCTCCTCGCCTTCAGCTCTTGTTCGACCTTAGCGGCGCGCGGGCGAACAGCGCAATCAGCTCGACATGCGCGGACCACAGGAACTGGTCGATCGGCAGCAGTTTCTCCAGCCGGTATCCGCCGTCCTGCAAAGCGCGCGCATCGCGCGCGAAGGTGCCGGGATCGCACGAGGCGTAGACCACGCGCGGCACCTTCGAGCGCGCCAGCTCGGCCGACTGCGCGGCGGCACCGGCGCGCGGCGGATCGAGCAGCACGGCGTCGAAGCCCTTCAGCTCCGCCTCAGTCAGCGGATTGCGGAAGAGGTCGCGGCGTTCGACGGTCACCCGCCCGCCCAACCGGCGCGCCGCCGCTTCGGCCGCGGCAACGGTCGGCTTGTCGCTTTCGAACAGTGCGACCTTTCCTGGCCGGCCGATCGACAGCGCACCCACGCCGGCAAACAGATCGGCCAGTCGCGGCGCATCGCCGGCCCATTGCGCGACCGCGGCGCGCATGGCCTGCTCGGCGCGCCTGGTCGCCTGCAGGAAGGCCCCTGGCGGCGGCTCGACGCGCGCCTCGCCAAACAGGAGAAGCGGCGAGCGGCGCACGACAACGGGCTCGGCCGATGCCCGGTCGCCCCAGCTCAGTCGCGCCAGGTCGGCGCGCTCGGCCAGCGCCACCAGCGCCTCGCGCCGTTCCAGCGACAGGTCCAGCCGCTTGTGCGGCCGCAGTAAAAGGTCGATGCCGCTGTCGGTCTCGTTGACCACGGCATCGGCTGCCGCACCGTCCGGCAGGATCGACGACAGGGCCATCCGCAACGGCTCCAGCAGCATGCCAAGGGTCGGCCGGGCAACGACGCAGATGCCGACATCGACGATGCGCTGGCTCGTGCGCTCGTGGAAGCCGGCAAGCACGCGCCTGCCCTGCCGGCGCAACACGATATCGGCACGGCGCCGTTCGCCGGGCGCACCGACCAGGGGCGGTTCGAAGTGCGGCGCGCCGACGCCGCGTTGCGCCAGCGCGCGAGTGATCAAGTCGACCTTCCAGGCGGTGTAGGCATCGCGGCGCCAATGCTGCAGGGCACAGCCGCCGCAGACCTTGAAGTGCGCGCAGGGCGGCGGCTCGCGATGGCGCGACGGCGCGAGGACTTCCACAAGATCGGCCGCGATGCCCTCGCCGCGCTTGTCGCGGGGCTCGGCCTCGACCGTCTCGCCCGGCAATGTGAAGGGGACGAAATAGCGCCGCCCCTCATGCTCGGCGACGCCATCGCCGCGGGCGCCGATCTCCTGGATCTCGAGTCTCACCCCAGCCAGCTCTTGGCCGGCCGCATCTCGCCGACCAGCAAGCCGACCACGTTCTTCACCGGCGGATGCATGATCTCCTCGCGCTGGCCGGCCGGCAGCACGCCTAGATGACCAAGCAGGGTCGCCATCGCCACCTCGGCTGCACGGCCGGCGCCATCCCACATCTTGATCGCGATGCCGAGGCCCAGCGTCGGCAGCATGCCGCAGAACACGCCCTCGGCGCCGGTCTTGATCTGCGCCACGCCCGGCAGCGCCGTGTTGATGCGTGTGCAGAAGCGGCCGGTGCCCGCCATCATGAAGGGCTCGGCGCTGATGGCGGCGCGGATGCGGCCCGCCGCCTCGGCGTGCTTGTTCGACAACCGCGACGGCTCGGCCATGTTGGCCATGGCCCGCGCCAGGCTCTTGAGCGGCGTGGCGAGCGTGGGAATGCCGCAGCCGTCGGTGCCATAGGGAAAGCTGTTGGCGTCCGTGCCGCAGAGGTCGGTCATGACCTCGCGCAGGCGGCGCTGCACCGGATGATTGTACTTGATGTAGTCCTTGGTCGGCTCGCCGTACTGCACCGCCGTGGTGAGGAAGCCCGAGTGCTTGCCCGAGCAGTTGTTGAACGCGGCCGTCGGCATCCTGCCCTCGCGCGCCAGCTCCTCGATCGTGCCCTGCAGTCGCGGCGCATGGGTGCCGCATTCGAGGTCGGCCTCGCTCAGGCCCACCTTGGCGAGCCATGCCTGCACCGTCTCGACATGCCGCTTCTCGCCGCTGTGCGAGGCGCAGGCCAGCGCAATGTGCTCGTCGCCGAGGCCGAAGCGCTCGACGGCGCCGCTTTCGACGAACGCCATGGCCTGGATCGGCTTGTTGGCCGAGCGCGGCAGGATGAGCGAATCGATGTCACCCCACGACGCCACCACCGCACCGTCGGCCTGCACGACCGCCGCGATACCCTCATGCCGGCTCTCGACCACCGGACCGCGCGTCACCTCGATGACGACCGACTTGCTCATCGCGCACGCTCCAGCTTGATCACCGTGATGTTGTCCTGATGCTCCTTGGCGGCCGCCAGCACGGCCTTGATCAGCCCATCGGCCGTCTTGATGGCGCTGGCCGCGATCTCCGCTTCGCTGAGCGACTGCACGCCGTCGCTGCACAGCAGCAGCTTGACGTCGGGACCGAGCGTGCGGCTGCCCTTGTCTATGAGGCTGAGCGGCTGGCCCATCACGGCCTCGCGCAGCGTATGGCGGCCGGGATGATGCTCGGCCTCGTCCGCCGTCAGCATGCCGCGCTTGACCAGGGCATCGATCTGCGGCGCCATCGAATGGTCGGCGTTCAGCCGTTCGATCTTGCCCGACAACACCATGAAGAACGGTGAATCGCCGACGCTGATCCACCGCACCTCGTCGCCGCGCACCTGCGCCGCCACCAGGGTCGCGCCCATGCCTGCAAGCTCGGCCTTGGCCGCGGCGGTCTTGCCGACCGCGGCATTGGCCTCTTGAAGCCCGTCAGGCAGGCCGCCGCCCTGCTCGATCGCGTGCACGAAGGCATCGACTGCGACCTTGCTCGCTATCGCGCCGCCGGCGTGGCCGCCCATGCCGTCGGCGACGACCGCCAACAGCGAGCCGTCACCGAGCGTGCGCAGCGCCCAACTGTCTTCCTGATAGGGTCGGGCACCCTGATGCTGGCTGCCCTCGCCCCGCCATCGTCCCGCCATGTCCGATGCCAACCTCTAGTGCCACGCCGCCGGCAGCTTGCTCAGCCCACGCAAGGTGAAGCTGCGCCGCCAGGCCGGCGTATCCTTCTCCGGCAAGGTGAGGTTCGGCATGCGTTCGATCAAGGCGGCAAAGACCAGCTCCGCTTCGAGGCGGGCAAGCTGGGCACCCAGGCAATGATGGATGCCGCCGCCGAACGACATCGGCCTGATGTGCTCGCGGCCGACATCGAGCCGGTCGGGATCGGGATACTGCGCCGGATCGCGGTTGGCCGCGCCCAGCAGGGCGACGATGCTTTCGTGCTCGGCCAACGTCACGCCGCCGATCTCGACCTCGGTATTGGTGACGCGGCCGGTGATCTGCACCGACGAGTCGTAGCGCAACAGCTCGTCGATGGCGTTGGGGATCAGCGACGGATCGGCCTTCAGGCGCTCCCACTGGTCGGGCTGACGATGCAGCGCCAGGAGGCCGTTGCCGATCAGGTTGGTGGTGGTCTCGTGGCCCGCTCCGAACAGCAGGCCGATATTGGCCTCGAGTTCCTCGGCAGTGAGCTTGTCGCCCGCCTCCTCGGCCCGCACCAGTTCGGTGGTGAGATCGTCCTGCGGCTCGCGGCGGCGCAGGTCGCAGAGCTGCCGGAAGTAGACGCCCGCCGCCTGGGTGTTGAAGTTGGCCTGGTCGATCTCCTCGCGGGTCATCGGCACCGGCTCGAGGATGCGGCCATTGACGTTGCTGCCGGCCAGGAAGGGCGTCCGATGATCCTCGGGAATGCCCAGCATGTCGCAGATCACGATCACCGGCAGGCGATGGGCGAGATCGCGCATGACGTCCATCTCGCCCTTGGTAACCACGCGATCGAGCTGCTCGTCGACGATCTTCTTGATGCGCGGACGCATGTCGGCGACGCGGCGGGCGGTGAAGGCCTTGGTGACCAGGCCGCGCAGCCGCGTATGGTCGGGCGGGTCCTGCACCAGCATGGTGCGCGCGAGGCTGGCGATCGCCGGCTCGTTCATGCCGTCGGCGTCGCCGTAGCGACGCTTCATGTTGCCCGCGAAATCCTTGCCGAAGCGTTTGTCGCGCAGGGCGAAAGCCACGTCCTCGTAGCGCGTGATCAGCCAGAAGCCCTGCGGCGTCTTGAAGACGGGCGCGGTCTCGCGCAGGCGGCGATAGAACGGATAGGGGTCGGCAATGAAGGCCGGATCGAGCGGATTGAACTCGAGCGGCGCGCCGTCCACCACGGGCGGGGTCATGTCGTTCATGGCCATTTCCTTAGCACGAACCCCCTTGCGGTGCGAACGAGCGGGTCCCTTTGGTCGCAGCATCGGCTCCAGCGAAGCTGCGGCTCTGGCCGCGCTAGCGGCGGGAGAGGAATCATGAGCCCGTGATCGCAGGTAGTCGCCAGGGGAGGAAAACTATTCAAGCCGCGCGGACGGTGCTCTAGCATCATCCCATGTTTGCACTGACCCAGGGACTACGTCGCGCCGCCCAGACCAAGCCCAACGGCATCTCGACCCAGTTCGCCAGTCGTCGCCGCACCTGGCAGCAGACCACGGACCGGGTGAGCCGCATCGCCGGCGCCCTATTCGCGCTGGGCGTGCGACCCGGCGACCGCGTGGCCATCCTGGCGCTGAACAGCGACCGCTACTTCGAGCTGATGTACGCCATTCCCTGGATTGGTGCCGTCATGGTGCCGATCAACACCCGGCTGGCCGCACCGGAGATCGAGTACATCCTGTCCGATTCGGGTGCCGTGGCGCTGTTCATCGACACCGCCATGTCGCACCACCTGACGCCGCTCGAGGACAAGATGCCGGGCGTGCGCGAGGTCGTCTGGCTCGACGACACGTCAGGGCCGGAAGGCCTGCTGCATTTCGAGGACCTCACCAACTACGATCCGGCGCTCGATGTCGGCGCGGCCGACGACGATCTGGCCGGCCTCTTCTACACCGGCGGCACCACGGGACGCTCCAAGGGCGTGATGCTCAGCCACACCAACCTGGTGGTGAACGCCCTGAACGGCGTGGCCGGCATCGGCTTCAGCAGCGACACGACCTACATTCATTCCGGGCCGATGTTCCATCTCGCCGACGGCGCCTCGACCTTCGGGGTCACCATGGCCGGCGGCCGCCACGCCTTCGTGCCGCGCTTCGAGCCGGCCGAGGTGCTGCAGACCATCGAGACCGAGAAGGTGACGCACGCGCAGTTCGTGCCGACCATGATCAACATGATCGTCAACCATCCGCGCTTCGCCGAGTTCGACATCCGCACGCTGCAGTTCATTCTGTACGGCGCCTCGCCGATGCCCGAGGGCGTGCTGCGGCGGGCCATGCAGGTGATGCCGCATGTGAAGCTGATGCATGCCTACGGCATGACCGAGGCGGCGCCCATCGTGACGCTGCTCGATCCGCGTTACACCACGCTGGAGGGACCGTTCGCCGGCAGGCTGAAGTCGTGCGGGCAGGCGGCGCTGGGCTGCGAGATCAGGGTGGTCGACGCCAAGCGCGAGGAAGTGCCGCGCGGCACGGCGGGCGAGCTTGCGATCCGCGGCGCCAACATCATGAAGGGCTACTGGAAGAAGCCCGACGAGACCGCAGCCGTTTTGAAGGACGGCTGGTACTACTCCGGCGACGGCGCCTACATGGATGACGAGGGCTTCGTCTATATCGTCGACCGGCTCAAGGACATGATCATCTCCGGCGGCGAGAACGTCTATTCTGCCGAGGTCGAGAACGCGATCTCGCTGCTGACGGGCGTCAGCGAAGTCGCGGTGATCAGCGTGCCCGACGAGCGCTGGGGCGAACGCGTGCACGCCATCATTGTCCCGAAGCCCGGCGTCACGCTCAGCGTCGACGACGTCACGGAGCACTGCCGCAGCCACATCGCCGGCTACAAGTGCCCGCGCAGCATCGACTTCCGCGACACGCCGTTGCCGCTCTCGGGCGCCGGCAAGGTGCTGAAGCGCGAGCTGCGCGAGCCATATTGGAAGGGGTTCACGAAAGCCGTCAACTGATGCCTGCCATCCCTTACTACGACTGGATCGCCCATCACGCCGGCCGGCGGCCGACCACGCTTGCGATCCAAGACCTGCAGACCAATCGTAAGTTCAGCTACGCCGACCTCCACGCCCGCACCGATGAGCTGGCGGCCGCGCTCGCTGCCAGAGGCATCGGCAAGGGTGATCGCGTCGCGCTGCTGGCGCCCAACTGCGCGGAGTATTTCGAGCTGCAGTTCGCCTGCGGACGGATGGGCGCCATCATGCTGCCGCTCAACTGGCGGCTCGCCGTGCCGGAGCTGCAGTACATCCTGTCCGATTCGACACCGTCGTTGCTGATCCACGACAAGAGCTTCGCCGACCAGGCGCGACAGCTTTCGACGAGCCTGCTGGAGATCGATCACGACCGGCCCGACAGCGCCTACGAGCGGGCGTTGGCATCGGCGCCGCCGCCTGCCCCGCCGGTCGCCCTCACTCACGACGACATCGCCATGGTGATGTACACCTCCGGCACCACCGGGCACCCCAAGGGCGCCATCATCACGCACGGCATGAACTTCTGGAACTGCGTGAACCTCGGCATTCCGGCCATGATCACGCCCGAGACCGTGCAGCTCGTGGTGCTGCCGCTGTTCCACACCGGCGGTCTCAATTGCTATGCCAATCCCGTGCTGCATGCCGGCGGCACGATCGTGGTGATGCGTACCTTCGATCCAGGTGCCGCGCTCGACTGCATCTCCGATCCGGCGCTCGGCATCACCCACTTCTTCGGCGTGCCGGCGCCCTACCAGTTCATGATGCAGCACCCGAAGTTCCAGGGCGCCGACCTGTCGCGCCTCAGGATCGCCGGCGTCGGCGGCGCGCCCTGTGCGCTTGCCATCCTCGAAGGCTGGAGTGCGCGCGGTGTGCCGCTGGTCCAGGGCTGGGGCATGACCGAGACCAGCCCGGCCGGCACCATGCTCGATGCCGCCGACGCCATCCGCAAGGTGGGCTCGGCCGGCAAGGCGCTGATGCACACCGCCATCCGCATCGTCGACGACGAGGGCCGCGACGTGGCGCCGGGCGACATCGGCGAGCTGCTGATCAAGGGCCCCAACATCACGCCGGGCTATTGGAACAAGCCGGAGGCCACGGCCAAGGCCTTCACCGACGGCTGGCTGCATACCGGCGACGCGGCGCGCCAGGACGAGGAAGGCTTCGTCTATATCGTCGATCGCTGGAAGGACATGTACATCTCGGGCGGCGAGAACGTTTATCCGGCCGAGGTCGAGAACGTGCTGTTCCAGATCCCGGCTGTCGCCGACGCCGCTATCATCGGCGTGCCCAGCGAACGGTGGGGCGAGGTCGGCCTGGCAGTCATCGTGCGCAAGCCCGGCGAGGCGCTGGCGGAAGGCGACGTCATCCGCCATTGCCTCGGCAATCTCGCCAAGTTCAAGGTGCCGCAGTCGGTCGCGTTCGTCGATACCCTGCCGCGCAACGCCACGGGCAAGGTGCTGAAGCGCGAGCTGCGCGTTCAGTTCGCCGGCGCGGACAAGCCGGCGATAACTTGACGGCACCCGCTACGCTCGGTGTCATCCCGAGCGTAGCGAGGGGCCTTTTCCACGCAAGCGGATATCAGGCCGCAGCCAGCGCCTGATCGAGATCGGCCACGATGTCCTCGATGTGCTCGATGCCGATCGACAGGCGCACATAGCCCGGCGTCACGCCGGTCTGCGCCTGTTCCTCCGGCGTGAGCTGCGAGTGCGTCGTCGAGGCCGGGTGGATAGCGAGGCTGCGCGCGTCGCCGATATTGGCGACGTGATAGAACATCTTGAGATTGTCGATGAACTTGCGGCCGGCATCGGCGCCGCCCTTGAGCTCGAAACCCAGCAATGCCCCCATGCCGCGCGACAGGTAGGTCTCGGCACGCTTCCTGGCCTCGCCTTTCATCAGCGACGGATGGATCACCTTCGAGATCTTGGCGTGCTTGGAGAGATGCTGCGCCACCTTGTCGGCGTTGTCGCAGTGCACGCGCATGCGCAGCGGCAAGGTCTCCAACCCCTGGATGAACATGAAGGCGTTGAAGGGGCTCATCGGCGCACCGATGTCGCGCAACAGCGTCACCCGCGCCTTGATGATGTAGGCGACCGGTCCCATCGGCTTGGTGGCCTGGGTCCACACTGCGCCGTGGTAGCTCGGGTCGGGCGTGTTGAGCATGGGGAAGCGGTCCTTGTGCTTCTCCCAGTCGAAGTTGCCGCCATCGACCAGGATGCCGCCGATCGAAGTGCCATGGCCGCCGATGTACTTGGTGGTCGAATGCATGACGATCGCCGCGCCGTGGTCGATCGGCCGACAGATCACCGGCGAGGCGGTGTTGTCCATGATCAGCGGCACGCCGAGCTCGCGACCGATCCTGGCGACCTCGCCGATCGGGAAGACGGTGAGCTTCGGGTTCGGCAGGGTCTCGGCGTAGTAGCACCGCGTCTTGGCGTCGGTCGCGCGGCGGAAATTCTCGGGATCGGCCGGATCGACGAAGCGGCATTCGATGCCCATCGTCTTCAGTGTGTTGGCGAACAGATTCCAGGTGCCGCCGTAGAGGTCGGTCGAAGCCACGAAATTGTCACCGGCATGGCAGATGTTCTGGACAGCAAACAGCGACGCCGCCTGCCCCGAGCCCAGCGCCAGCGCTGCGACGCCGCCCTCGAGTGCGGCGATGCGCTGTTCCAGCACGTCGTTGGTCGGGTTCATGATGCGGGTGTAGATGTTGCCGAGCTCGGCCAGGCCGAACAGGTTGGCCGCGTGCTGCGTGTCGCGGAACTGGTAGCTGGTCGTCTGGTAGATCGGCACCGCCACGGCGTTGGTCGCCGGATCACTGCGGTAGCCCGAATGCAACACGACGGTCTCAGGATGCTTGCTGTTCGTTGGCATGTCTCACTTCCCCCGCTGCTGTTGTGCAGGTCATTGGCATAGTTAAATGCGTCAGCGGGGGCAAGCAGCAGCCAGTTCAGGAAGGCTTCAGAAGAGTTTTCCTGTCCCTGTGAATCCGCCTGACACGGCGTCGGGCTAGACCAGCGGCACGTAGTCGTACTCGCCCACGCCCTGCAGGATCAGGAAGGTGAGCGAGGTCTTGCCGGCGTTGGTCACCAGATGCGGGCGGCCGGCAACTGCGACGTAGCTCTGCCCCACGCCGAGCCGCACCTCTTCCTTGGGCTGCTGCAGGAACAGCCGCATCTCGCCATCCAGCACATAGAAGGTGTCGCTGATATTGGTGTGGAAATGCCAGGGCACGGTCTGCGTCGGCGAGAGCTGCAGCTCGTTGATGCGGAAACCCGGGCGCTCGGCGTGCCGGTCGCGGCGCTCCACCTCGTAGAGATGGCTGGCATCCTTGACGGGCTGAAGTCTGCGTTCGGCCTTCATTGTCGATCTATCCTTTCGCAAAGGATCGGAAGCCATTATGAACCTCGGCATGATTACGATCTACGGCGTCCACCGCTCCCGCGCCTCGCGCAACATCTGGCTGGCCCACGAGCTCGGCATCCCTTTCAAGCTGGTCCCGGTGATGCAGCGCTATCGGCTCAAGGACCCGATCCCCACCGATATCGTCCATACCAGGTCGCCGTCCTTCCTGAAGGTCAACCCCAACGGCCATGTCCCGACGATGGAGGATGACGGCCTGGTGCTGCACGAATCGCTGGCCATCAACCTCTACCTTGCCAAGAAGCATGGCGGTCCGCTGGCGCCGGCCAACGTCGCCGAGGACGGGCTGATGGGCATGTGGTCGCTGTGGGCGGTGACCGAGGTCGAGCCGCATTCGCTGTCGATTGCCCAGAACGGCCCGTCCGCTGCCGCGATGGATGCCCTGCGCGGGCCGTTCGCCGTGCTCGAGGACGCGCTCGCCGATGGCTTTCTGGTCGGCGGTCGCTTCACGGTGACTGACATAAACGTAGCAGAGATCGTCCGCTATGCCGACGGCACCGTAGAACTGTTCAAGGCAGCGCCGAGAGTGAAGGCCTGGTTCGAAGCCTGTCGGGCTCGTCCCGCCTATCGAACGATGTGGGACGCACGAGAGAAGGAGCCGGCCTAGACCGGTGTTCCGCCTCCCGGCTGACGCAGCGATGGTGCAATACGGAAAGCCGGTTCCCACAAGGCGCCGCATGGCCTAGGCTTGGCCACGCGGCAAGCTCTCGGGACCGCCGCGGACCAAGTCCATGGCGGCCATGACAAGTTCGGCGGGGTAATCGCCGTTGCGGTCGCGGGCTAGGGGCAGAAGTGTCTATGAGGATTCTCGCGGAAACGGCGGAACGTAGCATCGTGACGGTGCTGGCCGTGGATACCGTCAATTCCACCGGCCACATCGCCGGCGATGATCCCGATGATGCGCAGGAACTGCTCGACCGCATCTTCGAACATCTCGATGGGACGATCCGGCGCGCCGGCGGCCTGATGGTGAACTATTCGGGTGACGGCGGCATCGCGGTGTTCGGCTGGCCGACCTCGATGGAAGACCATGCCGATCGCGCCTGCGAGACCGCGTGGCTGATTCAGCATCCCGACACCGAGGCCGCCCGCCTTCGCGACATGCTCGATCGGCCCATCCGCTTCCGCGTCGGCATCCATTCCGGCCTGGTCGGTTTGCGACGCATGGACATGCAGATCGGCTCGAAGCTCGATCCGGTCGGCGGCACCGTTCACATCGCCGCCGCGTTGCAGAAGATCGCGCCGCCCGACAGCGTCTTCGTGAGCTCCAAGACCGTCGAACTGTGCCGGTCGGCACTCGAGCTTACGTCCCTCGAGGACGTCACGATCCTCAAGCAGATCAACGCCAGCGCCTACAGCCTGTCCGGCCCGCCCCGCGCGCCAGGTGCCGGCGACAGCGGTTCGCGCAACTACCGTACACCGCTGGTCGGCCGCCAGCTCGAGCGCGACTCGATTCGCCAGGCCCTGGCTCGCCAGGAACGCGGTTGCCGCACCATCGCCGTCATCGGCGAACCTGGCATCGGCAAGAGCAGGCTGGCGGCTGCGGCGATCCAGGACGCGCAGCAGAGCAACCAGCTCGTCTTGATGTTCCGGGGCGATTCACGACGCCGCACCACACCGTACTCGGCCGTGCGCTCACTCATCCTGGCAGCCTCCTCGCTGAGCGAAGCGGCGACGGATGCCGAAGTCACAAACGGCCTGGCCGCGGCTGGAATCGAACATCTCGAGGACGGCCCGCTGGGTACCGTGCTGCTGGCCAAGTCCGCCGCCGAGCATGGCAAGTTGGGCCTGCTGACCCAGACCCAGGTCGCTCGTGCCCTGGTCGAGGCCCTGACGAAGCTGACGGCGGGCACTCCGACGTTGGTTGTGATCGAGGACCTGCATCTCCTCGACCTCGAAAGCATCTACTGTCTGCGCTTGATGCGAGAGAACACGGTGTGCGCGCCTTGTACGCTGCTGGTGACGGGACGACCGGAGGCGCTTGCAGAGGCTCAGGACATCGCCGCCATGGTCCTGCAACTCGATCCCCTTCCTCGCGCCGAGATGCGCGAACTCGTCCATCAGCTGTGGCCGCAGGGCGCGCCGCTGCCGTCCATCGTCGAGAAGGTTCTCGACAGGGCCGACGGCGTGCCGTTCGTGCTCGAACAGATCGTGCTGTCGATTGAAGACAGCATCAACCTTGTGCCGCAGAGCGTGCAGTCGGTGATCCACGCCCGCCTCAACCGTCTGTCCTCGAGCGCAAAGGAGTGCGCCCAGGCGCTGAGCGTTCTGGGCAACGAAGTCGAGGTCGATGTTGCCTTGCAGGTGTTGAACAAGGATAGCGAAACACTGCTGCGCGACTGCGCCGAGCTCGAGCGGCTCGATATCGTCCAGCCGTCGATCGGCACGTCGATCCGCTTTCGCCATGCCATTGTCGCGGAGGCCTGTTCCGAAACGGTGCCGGGACCGCGGCGTCGGGAGCTGCATCGTGCGGCGATCGCCGCCGTCACCGCGACCTATTCCGATCTCGGTGGGCAGCTCGAGCGCCTCGCCTTCCATGCTGAAAGTGCGCGCAACGACGAGCAAGCGCTCGACTACCTCTGGCGGGCCGGGCTGCGGGCCAGGCGCAGCTCGGCGAGCGGGTCGCTCTTGCTCATCTTCCAGCGAGCGATGGAGTGCGTCGAAAGGATCGGCGAACCGGCAGAAGGGCGGTTCGTCGACTTCGTGCTTATGGCCTTCGCGCACCTCCTGTCGATCGGTGAGTTCACCAAGATGAACCCCTACCTGCCGCGCGCCCTGGAGCTCGCCCAGCGCCAGGATCGGCCGGACAGGGTTTGCGCAGCCTTGTGCCACATGGCCTTGATCAGCTGGTTCAAGGGCCATTACGTCGACTGTCGCGAGCAGAGCGAAAGGGCGCTCATGGTCGCCACCGAGCTCGACAATCTTCCCCTGCAATTCAGCGCCAAGTTCATGCTGGGCAGCGCCCTCTACGGCACGGGAGAGATCAGGCGCGCGATCGACGTGCAGCGCGAACTGCGCGATGCCTTCAGCGGCCCGCTCGAGTCGACGCGCCTTGGCGCCACGGCACTCCCTGCATCTCTTGTCCGCAGCTTCCTCGGCTGGTTCATGATGGAGGTGGGCCTCTACGACGAAGGACTGGGTCATACCGAGCAGGCGCTGGAGATCGCCACGCGCGAGGGCGAGCCCTACTCCGAGCTGCTGGCCCGGCTGGGACTGGGCCGCAACCTGCTGAAGCTCGGACGCTACCGCGAGGCGGCAGATTGCCTGCAGGTCGCGGTCAACCTGATCGACCAACATGGCTACGATCCGGCCTTGCCGCACGTCGTCGGCCTGCTGGCGAGCGCGCTGGCGCGGACGGGCCAAGCGGCACAAGCGGTGGCGTCCGTCGAGGCGTGGTTGGCGCGCGGCCTGCAGGACCGCACCGGCCGGCTCGAGCTCTACTACCTCAATGCCGGCTACGCCGAGGCGCTGGCCCAGCTGGGATCGTCGTCGGACGCCCTGGCTGCGATCAACAGCGCGCTCGACGTCGCACGCAGCATCAGCAATCCGTGTCTGATCGTGCAGGGGCTCGGCGTGCGCGCTAGCCTACTTGGGGCGATCGACCCCAATTCGGTGCAGATCGCCGCCGATCTTGCCGAGCAGGCAAACCTCTGCCGGCAATATGGCCTGGTCGCCGACGAACAGCTCAGGGCTTCTTCGGCCAATCCGGCAGAACGCTGACGAACCGCGTCGGGAACCCGATATTCACCTGCGCGAACTTTTTGAGCTCGCCGCGCGGGCCTGCGATTTTCTTCAGGCCTTTCAACCGCCCCGCCGCCTTGAGGCACTCCGTGAGGAGATAGCGCGCAAGCTTGTCCCTGCCCCAGCAAAGACGTCCGGTCGTCCCGGCGTTACCGAACAGCAGGTAGTCGTCGAGATTGCGCCTCGGGCCCGGAAGAATGGGGTCGAGGGAGAACCGCCTGGGCTCCGGGAAGGCGATGGGATCGAAGCATGCCGCGCCGATGAGCGCGGCGATCCAGTCGCCTTTTCGGACCGTGTCCCGGCCGTACGCCTCATCCTGGTTGCTGCGCCGCATCAGCAACTTGACCGTCGGATTGAGCCGCCAGGCTTCATAGAACACGCGCTCGATGCCCTCATCGAACTTCGCCTGCGATGGCGTCACCTTCATGATCAGCTGCATGAGTGACGGCAGATCGATGCCGGCGCTGAGCGCCGTATGGACGACCGCACCCAGGGTCGCCGGAATGACGATTGCCGAGCTCGCCACTTCCAGCAGCAGCATGCGGACCAGGGCGTAGTATGTCTCGACCGGCAGGGCATTCGGGTTGGCCGGGTCCGTGAACGTCTTCTCCAGGGAGACGAAGGCCGCCAGCAGGTTGGCGTGCGGCGGGAGCGGCTGCTTCCTGGCCTTTACGATCAGCATGTCGACGTGCGTCAGGAACTCCCGGCCTGCCTGAACGCCGAGCGCCTTCAGTTCCTCCTGCTGCAGGTAGTTGCCGACGATGTCGACGAACATCAGGATCGACCAGACCTGCCACGTCGCCAGGCCGACGTCCTCGGGTTTGGAGGCTTTGATGGCGGCAAGCCATTCCGGCTCGACCTGGGTCAGATGCTGGCGAGAGAAACGCAAGGCGATGGCCATCTCGGTCAACCAGTCCGGACCGGGCGTGCCGAACAAGTCGCTGATGACGTTGTAGGTCGTGACGGATCCCAGGTCGTAGACGATGTCGATGGCCCGGCGGGACGCCGTTCGCCGCAGCGTCGCCTCGATGCTCCGCTTTGTCGTCCGCGCCAAGCGCACATAGACGGACTCTTGGGGGGTCGACAGCGCCGCCCAGCCCGCTTCCAGGATCTTGATCATGAGCGCGCGCTTCGCACCGGTGACGCCGTCCGGCTGCGTGCTGATGATCATGTCATGGCCGGTGCTGATGGTCCGGGTGGCCTCCTGGTAGTGAGCGACAGACGTGATCATCTGGTTGCTGGCATCGGTCCGCATGCTGAGCGCCTGCTTGACGTGAGCAACGCGAGCGACGAATGCGACCGGCGCAGCGCCGGGATCGCCAGGCACCGGCGACGGCATCCCGATGCGCACGACGTCTTTTGCTCCCGCGAAGATCTGACCGGCGTAACCCTTGATCCGCTCCTCGCTGAGAAGCGTCGGAGTAGTGGCGTCCCCCATGCTGTAGCCTTCATAGGGTAGATGCGTCGCATCAACGTTGAACTTCTCGCCGTGAGCGATCTCCCGCATCGCCTTGACACCGGGGGCGAAGAAATAGTCGCCGCCGCGCGTGATGACGAAGGGCGGCAGCCCCGTCACCGGCGCCACCGCGCCGCTCTCGAGGAAGGAATCGCCTGGTCCGCCGAGATTAGCGCCGGTCATCGGACAACGACCGAGGCCGGCTTGGCCCAGGATCTCCCCCTTGTTGAGCCAGTCGGCCTGTATGACCTCGAACTGCAGGTCCAGACGCGCGTTGGCGGCAATGAACAACAGGCCGCGCTTGCGGCCGTCGCCCGGAGAATCCATCGGCAGCAGGGAGCCGCCATAGGCCATGCCGCGGCGCAGGAGGCGATGGCGGCGGACGTCGTTGGTGCCGCCGAGGTCGCGCGGATTGGATCGCCGGATATGCGATCCGAGAGGGCAACGCAGCCCCTTCGGATCATCCGCGGCGTAACGGAAATCGTTGAGAAGCCCGTCCGGATCGCCTCCCAGAGCCCGTGGAGCATGAGGCGCAACTGTCAGCGGAGTGCCGTTCGGCCAGCGGCCGACGAACTGCGCGGCGAGCTTGTCCTGGGCAGCGCGGTCGTTTGGCCGCTGGCTTGCCAGATACGCACGAAACGCCGCGACGTCCTGTTCGAGCTTGCGAAAGACCAGGAAAGTACTGCCTTCGCGCAGCGACTCGTGAACAGGGAGATGGTGCTTGTTGCCGTCCTCATCCTGCTCACTGAGGTAGATCTCGCCGTGGGCGACCGGTGCCCAGGTGCGATTGGGGCCAGGCGTGCCGCCGCCCGGCAGGGGATCGCCGAGGTTCATGTCGACGAACGGCTGGCTTATGCCGTCGCGAAACCCGAAATGCTCCATGCGATACGGCGGGCGGACGACCCGTCCGCTCCTGTCGATCTCGTAGGGATCTTCGCCGAGCTCGATATGCTGGATTTCAATACCCAGCGGCATGCACAACAGCATCAGGATGGTGCGCAGCGTATCGCCCCAGCCGTTGGTGCCGGTACTGTCGTTGAAGGCGCTTACATCGTCGCGCAGCCGCCGGCGAAGATCCTCGGAGACCGGCGCGTCGTCACCGTCGGCAAGATAGCCGCCGGTGAAGTAGCCGTGCACGCAATCGAGTCCGAGGACGCCCTCCCAGTTCTCCGGCGCGCTTGGTCCGATGTCGCCGAGCCGCTCGGCACGCGCCGCCATGCCTTGCCTGAAGGGTTCGGGGAAGGAGGCAAGCGTCGGCTCGCTGAGTTGCAGCGCCTTCAGCCCCGGGAACGTGAAGGCGAAGTTGATCGGAACCGGATCCCATTGCCTATCGACCTGATCACGGTCTCGCTTCAGCCCCGTTTCGACGGCCTCGCTGCGCAGCACGGCGGGCCGGACAACGCCGTCCTTCGGCCTCGCCTGAGCCGGCGCAAACTGCCGGAAAAGTTCGTAGGCGAACGCTCCCAGGAGACCGCCCGACAACGCCTTGCGCCCCGCGGCAGCGGGGGTATTGCCGAACTTCGCCACGAAGGCATTGAAGTTGTCGGGGTTCGAAAGGGTGACGTAGGCCGCACGCGCAACGTCTGCCTTGATCGACGCGGCGAAGCTTGCCGGCAACCGGGCGAACGCCCCCTTCGAAAAATCCTCGATGGCCTGGAAGAGGAACTCGTACGCGTCCTGGTCGGGGCCAACTTGTGCGGGGACCTGGATGCCCGCTTTTTCGCACTCCCCCCTGAAGGTCTTCCAGAAGTCGTCCGACTTGGCGTCGACAAGGACCTTCAGCCAGTCGAGGAAGAGCTGCGCGGGCGCTTGCGGATCGTCAAGCTCGGCCGGCGCGACGCCGGCCGCGGCCTTGGCATCGAGCGCCAGCGCGATCTGCTTCAGGTTCGCCGCCAGCCGAGCCTTGGACAGGACCCGGAAGAAGAAGAACAGCGACCAATTGCGCGTCTTGCCGTCGACAAAGCGTGAAGCCCGGCCGAGATGGGCCTGCACGGCAGTCGCGAGCCCCGAAGATGCCGGCGGCTGCCGGTCTGTCTCGCCATCGTATGCCATCACCGTCCCCGTTCAGCTCTTCGATTTGTAGACGCCGCCAGGCGTCGGAAAATCGCTGGCGTGTTGCTGCGTCCTTGCCAGGAATTGATCGAACAGGTCGTCCAAGGATTTCACGCGCGATCCGTTTGCCGGCCGCACCTCGGCGACGAACTCGTCGAAGCGACGCTTGAACTCCTGGAGTTGCTTGATGCGCACCACCGAGAGGTCGCCATAGCGCGAGTAGAAGAGATTGCTGTCGATCTGATATCGCTTGATCCAGGACCAGAACCCTTCGAAATTCCGCGTCGTTCCAAAATCTTCGCAATTGCGGAAAAGCGCATCGAAGTCGTCGGCGATGAACTGCGCGATGTCGCGGAAATAGACGCGGATGTCGCCGTCGAACTCGACGAGCGTCAGAAGCCACGAGCGAAAAGTCGGCGGCTTTCCGCTGGCAGCCTCGAGCGGGACATAGTCGTCGATCGGCTTCGGTATCTTGCCCTTGGCGGTTTCGTCGTACTGCACCCCTGGCACATCGGAATAGACCAGGTACTGCTCGGGTCGGACGATGATCATCCGGCCGAAATGAATCGTGCGGATCCTGTCGAGCTCTATCGGAATGCCCTGCTGAACCCGTGCCGTGAGATTGTCGATCGCCGACCGCAGTCTCTCCTCGTAGGTCCGGCGCTCGCCGGGAACGCGGCCGAGCTTGATCGGCGACAGGACGGCGATCTCCGATACCTGACCAATCGATCTTGATTTCACCCAGTTGAGCGGTGTGGCGGTAGGCATGTCGATCTAACCTGTTGTTGGCGTCATCAAGTCTTCAACGGATCCAGGGCAAGGTGGCAGCCGGATGCCGCTGGGCATCCCAACGGAGCCCGTCCCACGAAATGCGATGTCAAGATCGTGCGCGTCGCGAGACCGCTCCGCAAGGCATCGGCCAATGCCGACGCGTTCGGCGCCAATACGCCGGCCTTTCCAGCCCTGGCCCACCGCCGCATCGCCCGCTCCCCAGCGGCGCGGCTCACTCAGCCGCGACTATCAGTACGCTAGTCGCGACCTTAACGGCGCTCCAGGATTGATCTGTGCGAAAAGTCACACTGCGAGCACGAGCCGATCGATCGACGGTGCAAAACCGGCTCTCTCATAGAACCGGCGAGCATCGCGGTTGAAGGCATGCACCGCCACACCGAGATGACTGGCCCCCTGCCCGCGTGACCAGTCGACAATCGCACCGATCAGATGCCGGCCGATGCCCTGGCTGCGCAGGCCGGACCGCACCACCAGGTTATCGAGCTCGATCACCTTGTGCGGTATGGCGCCGGGGAAAGCCGGCAGCGGGCGCGTCAGCAGGACGGCCAGGCCGACGACCTCGCGATCGATCTCCGCCACCAGGACCGTCGAGCCGGACCCGGCGAGCCACAGCTCGATCTGCTCGCGCGTGCGCGCCGGCCCGTCGAAGCGGCGGAACACATCCGGCCGCGCCCGGCGGTGGAACTCGTCCAGCTCGTCGAACAGCGCGACCAGGGCGTCATAGTCGCCCATGGTCGCCGGGCGGATGTGGATCGGCACGACGGTTACGCCGCCAGCACCAGCCGATCGGCCGAGGGTGCGAAGCCGAAGGCTTCGTAGAAACGCCGGGCGTCGCGGTTGGCGTCGCCCACCATCACCTCGACCTGCGCCGCGCGCCGCTGCCGTGCCCATTCGACGACGGCCGCCAGCAGGCGCCGCCCGATCCTCTGGCCGCGCTGGTCGGGGTGGACCACCAGATTGTCGACCTCGACCACCTTGTGCATGCCGCCGCCCGGCTTGGGCATGATGCGCGTGAGCAGCACGGCGACGCCCAGCACGCCGATCTCGCTCTGCGCCACCAGGAGCGTCGTGCCCGGGGTCTCCAGCCAGGTCAGAACCTGCTCGCGCGCATGGGCAGGGTCGTCAAGCAGGGTCGCAAGCGCTGCGCAGTCACGCGGGCCCGCCAGGCGCACGCGTATCGACAGCGGCAGCGCCGTTCTGTCTTCAGCTTCAACGATTGACATCTCGTCCTCCGTTTGCGGTCCCGCCGCGGCCCGGAGGCCCTCTCCAGAAACACAGAAGCCGCCGGGAAGCGGCGGCTTCGTCAGGTCACAACCCTTCGCGCCGCCTATTTCAGCAGCGTAAAGTACCAACCCTTCTGGAGCAGGTTCGTGGTCATGTCTGACTTATAGGGGCTGTCCGCTTGGCCGTCAACCGATATGGGTCAGTCAGGCCGCCTTTGCCTGGTCCTCACGCGAGTTTGAATATAATATTGCAACCGGGCAGCATGGCCGCTACTTCTTCACCGCCGCCCTTGGGCGGCTTCAACAAGGCGGGGGTGACTTCCGAACCGACCTTCAAGGCGGTTACGATTTGCCCGGGCTTCGCGTTGCTATCGATCCTGATCGTCATTGCCGCGGGTGTGGTGACCTCGGTACAGGCGCCTGATCCCCGGCCTGACCAGCGGTGGTCCGAGAAGTCGTTTTGGGATTGGCTCCGCTATCCGGTGGAACGCTACCCCGGCCTGCGACTGCTAAGGGCGCCAGACGATCTCTTTGCCACCTCGTTTGCCGACGATGGACGGCACGGCATCACCGTCGGCGCCGGAGGGACCATTCTGGCGACCAGCGATGGCGGGATGACGTGGGCTGCGCAGGACAGCGGCGTAAGCAACACATTGTGGAGCGTTCATGTCGATGCCGGCGGCAAACGCGCATGGGCCGTCGGAACGAAGGGTGCCATCCTCTCGACCGTGGATGGAGGCAAGCTTTGGACGATTTAGGCGAGCCCCGTCGATGACAGGCTAAGAGCGGTACAGTTTGTGCCCGGCGGCCAGCGCGGCTGGGTTGTCGGCGATAACGGCGTCATTCTGGTGACAGACAATGGCGGCACCACTTGGTCGACCATTCGCGCTGTCGACACAATGGACCCCAGAGACTCAAGCGGTCGAATTGAGCAAGCAGCAGATTCAACAGAGCGCGGTCTCCTCGGCTACACAGCGGAGCGGACGCACGTCATCACAGCTTCGCGACCTGAACTCTATTTATTTCACGGTTGACGGAAAGACGGGCTGGGCTGTTGGCAGCTTCGGGGTGATCTGGAAAAGTTCCGATGGTGGCTTGAGATGGAATCGTCAAGAAAGCTCACCCGACAATACCTGCCTAAACGAGATCAAGTTCGCCGCCAACGGTGAGCACGGGTGGGCGGTAGGTTGTTTCAACACGGTCCTCTTTACGCGTAACGGAGGAACGAGTTGGACCAAAGTAGAGAGCCTTGAGCTGAACGAAAACGAACTGGAATTTACCTCGCTTGATGCCAGTTCCGACGGGAATCGTTTGTGGGTAACGCGCGAAGATGGCGCCATCTTCAACTCGACTGACGCCGGCAAGACGTGGAGCAAGCAGCAGAGCGGTGCGAATGGATGGCTGAATAGGATTTGCTTCAATGCCGACGGCAAGCGCGGTTGGGCCGTCGGCAGCGCCGGTGTCATTCTATCGTCGAACGACGGCGGCAGCGATTGGACCACACGAGCAAGCAGCAATGCCTCCACCCTCAATGCTGTCCACTTTGACACCAGTGGCCGCCTGGGATGGGCAGTTGGCGGCCTGGGAATAATACTCGGCACCACGGATGCCGGAAATCATTGGACCGCTCAGGCAAGTGGCGTCGACAGATTACTCAACTTTGTGACATTCCTACCTGACAACCGGCGTGGCTGGGCAGTCGGCGCAGGCGGAACGGTCATTTCTACGATCGATGGCGGCGGGCGATGGCGCGTTCACGAAAGCGTCACGAACGCCTACTTGTTTGGCGTACAATTTCTCGACGACGGCCAGCGCGGATGGGTTGTCGGCGGCAATGGCCTCATACTAAGTACAACGAACGGCGGTCAAGCTTGGCAGGCGCAGAACCTCCCGGGCCATTATCAGCTAAATGCTATTCATTTCGAATCAACCGGACGGCGTGGCTGGATCACGGCCTTCGACGGTCTTTATGGCAGCGTTGACGGAGGGCAAAACTGGCTTAAGACCGCGCTGGACTACAGCAACGTCACTCTGATCGCTCTCCAATTTGATGACCAAGGGCGTTGGGGACTGGCTGTTGGTGCGGCCGGGACGATCTTCGCGACCAACGATGGCGGAAAGACCTGGACGAGGAAAGCCGCCGGCACAAACGCCGATGAGCACCCTGATGGAACTCGTCTGCACCGATCTGCGCCGCTATGGCGTCCGACCGGTGTGGTTCAATGCGTGGCACCATCAGCAGGAGGAGCAACTGCTAGCCGCCTTGCTTAACGCCATCCGCAGCAAGGGCCTGCCGTCGATAGGGTCGGCCGATGGCCTGGTGTTCAACTCCAGTTGCTGTGGATCCGGTCGAAAAAGCACTTCGTGATCGCCTTGGTGGCGTTGGCCGCGGCGGCGGCACTCCTCTCATACGTTCTCACTCACGGTTTCGCGGATTGGACGATGCTGTGGACCAGCATGACCCAGTTCGGCGAGAGCATGTCGAAGGAAAAGCCCGCCAGCGGCGCTGCCGGTACCGCATGGACGGACGCCGCTCGCCTCGTTCCTCAGTTGATTGCCGGCGTAACCGCCTTGACCGCTCTGGTTAAGGGCCTCAAAGCCTTCAAGGTCGACCCTGCCGTGCTGCTATCGCGCACAGCAGAGAATTTCAAGCTCAAGGACATTGTATAAGCCCGCCGAGGTGGCGCTGTCAACGAAGCCTCCGGTATCGTCGTGCCCATGAACGCTTCCCTCTCGACGGCCGCTCCCTGGTGGCAGCCCAACACCGGCCACAGGCTGATCGTCCGCGGCGGCCGCCCGCTCGTCGGCACCTATCCGATCAGCGGCGCCAAAAACGCGGTGCTGCCGTTGATGGTGTCGGCGCTGCTGACCCCGCATCTGGTGACGCTGCGCAACGTGCCGGCCAATCTCGATGTCGCCGTGCTGGCGGCGCTGCTGCAGCGCCTGGGCTGCGGCATGCATTGGTCGACGGGCGACTCGGGCCTCGCGGTGACGATCGCAGCCGATCGCGTACAGCCTCGGCAGATCGATGCCGAGCTGGTCACCCGCATGCGCGCCTCGGTGTTGCTGCTCGGCGCGCTGCTGGCCCGGTGCGGCGAGGCGGCGCTGCCGATGCCGGGCGGCGATGCCATCGGTCTGCGCGGCATCGACTTCCATGTCGCGGGCTTGCGCGCCATGGGCGCCACGATCGAGCTCACGAACGGCACGATCCGCGCGACGGCGCGCGCTGGCCTGCGCGGCGCCGACATCCTGCTGCCCCAGCCGTCGGTCGGCGCCACCGAAAACCTCCTGCTGGCGGCGGTTGCCGCGGCGGGCACGACGACCATCCGCAATGCTGCCCGGGAGCCGGAGATCGGCGACCTCGCCGCCTGCCTGATCGCGATGGGCGCCAGGATCGCGGGCGTCGGCACGCATGTCCTGACCATCGAGGGAGGAGCGCTGCTGGGCGGCGCCGTTCACGCCGTCCTGCCCGACCGCATCGAGTTCGGCACGCTTGCCTGCGCCGCCGCCCTGACCGATGGCGAGCTGTTGCTGTCACGCGGACGCATCGACCTGCTTGGTGCCGCTGCAGCGTCGTTCGCTGCGGCCGGAGTCGACCTCAGCGACACCGAAGATGGGGTGGTCGCCCGGCGCGCCAAGGGCGGCCTGATCGGCATCGATCTCACGACTGCGCCCTATCCGGGCTTCGCGACCGACCTGCAGGCCCCGACGATGGCGCTGCTGGCCGCGGCGACAGGAACCAGTGCGATCACCGAAAACATCTTCGAGCAGCGCTTCCGCCACGTCGACGAGTTGCGAAAGATGGGTGCGGACATTGCCGTACGTGGCCGCACGGCGCGGATCAGGGGCGTCGCGCGCCTGCGCGGCGCCGCCGTCACATGCACCGACGTGCGCGCGGCAGCGGCCCTCGTCCTGGCCGGACTGGGAGCCGAGGGAGAGACAATCCTCGACGGCCTCGACCATCTCGATCGCGGCTACGATGGCATGGCGGAGACGCTGGCCGCGTGCGGCGCCGACATCGTGCGCCGCTGAGCGCGGCTAGTAGAGCCCGGGAAGCAACCGCCACGTACGGGCGCAATAGGCGATGTATTCCTCACCGAACTGCGCGCTCAGCAGTGCTTCTTCCGAGCGGATGCGCGCGATCAACGGCGGGATCATGAGCGCCACCAGCAGCACGCCTGCCATTGACCGGAACGCAAGCGCCCAACCCAGCGACAGCACGAACAGGCCGAGGTAGCTCGGATTGCGGATGGTGCGATAGATGCCATCCGTCACCAGCGTATGCCCGGGCTGGATGGCGACCAGGCCGCTGAAGCGGCCACCGAGCACGAACACGGGCCAAAGCCGCAGCGCGCCACCGCCCGCATAGAGGACAACGCCGATCCAGCGCACGGTATCGCCGTCGATGGTCCAGAACTCCTTGCGGTCGGTGTAGGCCGGCAGCCAGGCCGACAGAAGGCCGATCAGGCCCAGCGCTGCGATGACCCAGCGGTTGGAGCGATCCTCGCGCTCGCCGGTGTTCAGATTCGCTGAACTCAACATGGCCGCGCCAGCCATCGCTACAGTCGCTATGACGAGCGCGATGCGCGCCGGATTGGCAAAGAACGCATCGAATCCGCCCCAGCCCGCGATGGCGAGACCGAGATAGACGAGGATCATTCCTGCTGAAGCGAAAACCAGCATGACCCTGGACATGGCGCCTATGTGGTCACCGAGCACGTGAAGTCAAAGCGCTGCCGTGCTTTAGTTCATGCTCGGACAGACGGTGGTGGCGATGCATCGGCTCTCGAACGTGCTTCTTGCGATCCTGGCGACCAGCGCGTTCCTGCACGTGCTGCCGGCGGCGGCACAGGAGAAGCCTCAGCCGTGGCCCACCAAGGAATGGGCGACCTCCTCCCCCGAGGAGCAGGGCATGAGCTCCGAGCGGCTCGCCCGCCTGGTCGAGTTCGGCGGCTCGAACGACATGGACAGCCTTTTAGTGACGCGCCACGGGCGGATCGTGCTGGAGGCGACCTACGCGCCGTTCCGTGCGGGACTGAAGCATCGCATCAACTCAGTCACCAAGTCGGTCATCAGCACGCTTATCGCCATGGCGATAAGGGACGGCCGGCTCGACAGCACGGACCGGCGGGTCGTGGACTTCTTCGCCGACCGCACCATCGCCAACCTCGACGAGCGCAAGAAGGCGATCACGATCCGCCATCTGCTCGACATGACGTCGGGGCTCGAATGGACCGAGGGTCTGAGTGGCATCCCTCATTCCTTTTTTGCCATGGAGCGCAATGCCGACTGGCAGCAGTTCATTCTCGATCGGCCCATGTCAGCGGCGCCGGGCACGATCTTCTACTACGACAGCGGCAACAGCCACCTGCTGTCGGCCATCCTGACCAAGGTCACGAGCAAGAGCGCGCTCGACTACGCGCGCGAGATGCTGTTCGGCCCGCTCGGCATCGACGACGTGATATGGCGGGCGGATCCGCAAGGCGTCTCGGCAGGTGGCGCCGGCCTCTACATGCACCCGCGCGACATGGCGAAGATCGGCTACCTCTACCTGCGCGGCGGCTTGTGGGAAGGACGGCAGATCCTCCCGGCGTCATGGATCGAGGGTGTGCGCAAGGCGGATGTCGACATGCGCGAGGCCTGGGCAAAGGACCTGCGCTACGGCAGCCAGTTCTGGGTGATGCCGGGCCGCGACGCCTACTTCGCCGTCGGCTATGACCGCCAGCTCATCGTCGTCATGCCCAAGCTCGACATCGTGGCGGTGACGACCGGCTCGGCGCGCTTCCCGACCGCGAATGGCATGCCGACCAGGCCACGCTACAGCCTCGATTCGCTGGCGGGCTTTCTCACCGCCGCCGTGACCGGCGATGCGCCGCTGCCGGCCGACCCTGCGGCAACGGCCGAGCTCGAGCGGCAGGTGAAGGAGGCCGCCACCGAACGGCCGGCGCCGACCGGCGGGCAGCCGGCGATGGCGAAGACGATCTCGGGCAAGACGTGGCGGTTCGCTCCCAATGACCTGCGGGTCAAGTGGGTCACCTTCAAGCTCGACGGCGCCGAGCCGTCCTACGAATACGAGGTCGAGAGTGGTCCGGCCGGCACGCCGGCGGCACAGTACGGCGGGCCGATCGGCTTCGACGGCCACTATCGCGTGGGTGGACGCCAGCGTTATGGGCTGAGTGCCGCCCGGGCCAGGTGGCTGGACGACGGCACGACCCTCGTCCTCGACGTCCAGACGCTCGGCAACGACGATGCCGCCCGCGTGACGCACCTGTTCGGCGATAAGACCGTCGAGCTGAAATTCGAAAGCGCGTCTGGCTTCAAGACGACGTTGACGGGCCGGACCGACGACTGAGGCGGCCTACTCGGCCGCCACCGCCATCGCCTGCTTCAGGCCCGGCATGGTGAAGCCGAGCTTGTCGAGCTTGGCGATCATGTCCTTGCCGGCCTTCTCGTCGGTCTCGACCAGCGGCGGGCGCACCGGCGTCCAGGCAGCGTCGCTGCCGTAGTGGGCAACGCAGTACTTCAGCGCCGGGATCATGACGTAGCCCTGCATGACGCCGCGCACCTCGTTGATCCAGCTTTGCAGCTTCTCGCCCTCGGCCGTGGCGTACTTCTTGTAGGTCTCGGCGATCTTGCCCGGGTTGATGTTGGCCGTGGCGCTGATGCAGCCCGCGCCGCCCGACTTGATGTTGTCGATCAGGGGCTTCTCGTTGCCCGAGAAGACGTCGAAGCCGTCCTTGGCGAAGGCGTCGATCATGCTCTTGGTATGCGCCCAGTCATCGGCGCTGTCCTTCATGCCGGCGATCTGCTTGGGGTAGGCCTTCATCAGCCGCTCGACCAGCTTGTGGGTGATCGGCACCGCCGACACCGGCGGGATGTGATAGAGGTAGACGCGGAGGCGGTCGTCGCCGACCCGCTGCACAACCTCCGAGAAGAAGCGGTAGAGGCCCTCTTCCGGCACGCCCTTGTAGTAGAACGGCGGCAGCATCAGCACGCCGCCGACGCCGAGCTTGGTGGCATGGGCGCTGACCTCGGCCGCCTCGTTGATCGAGCAGGCGCCGGTGCCGGGCATCATGCGGTCGGTCGGCACGCCGGCCGAAACGATGGCGTCCAGGAGGCCCATGCGCTCCTTGGCCGACATCGAGTTGGCTTCGGAGTTGGTGCCGAACACCGCGAGCCCGCAATCCTGGCTGAGCAGCCACTTGCAATGCGCGATGAAGCGGCCAACGTCGGGCGACAGGTCGCGCTTGAAGGGGGTGACGACGGGCGAAAGAACGCCTTTGATCCGCGCTGCGGCCATGATTTGATTTCTCCGAGGAGTGGCGCGCCCTTATTGCAACGAAGCGCCGGAGACGTCCAGTGGCAGAAATCCTTCCTGAAGACGGCACGGCGGGCACCCTGATCGGGCGGGTCCAGCGCAAGGACGGCCCCAGTGTCGTCGCCGTCCGGGCTGACGGCGTGTTCGACATCACCGCCGCCGCCCCGACGGTCGCCGACCTCTGCAATGCCGCCGATCCGCTGGCGCTGGCCCGCAGCAAGGGCGAGCGCATCGGCTCGCTCGAGGACGCCATGCCGCACCTGCTGGCGCCGATCGACCTGCAGGCCATCAAGGCGGCCGGCGTCACCTTCGCCGTCAGCCTGCTCGAACGGCTTATCGAGGAGCAGACCAAGGGCGACCTCAGCCGCGCCGAGCACGTGCGCAAGGAACTCAATTCGATCATCGGTGTCGATGTCACCACCATCAAGCCAGGCTCGCCCGAGGCCGAGGCGCTGAAGAAGACCTTGATGGCTCGCGGCGCCTGGTCGCCCTACCTCGAGGTCGGCATCGGCCCCTATGCCGAGATCTTCACCAAGGCGCCGCCGATGGCCGCCGTCGGCTACGGCGCGGAGATCGGCATCCGCTCGGACTCCGACTGGAACAATCCCGAGCCCGAGGTCACGCTGGTCGTCAGCGCCAAGGGCATGATCGTCGGCGCCACGCTCGGCAACGACGTCAACCTGCGCGACATGGAGGGCCGCAGCGCGCTCCTGCTGGGCATCGCCAAGGACAACAACGCTTCCTGCGCGATCGGCCCCTTCGTGCGTCTGTTCGATGCGACCTTCACGCTCGACGACGTGCGCAAGGCCAAGGTCGATCTGGAAGTCACCGGCCCCGACCAGTTCCGCCTGCGCGGCTCGAGCGACCTGTCGAAGATCAGCCGCGACCCGACCGACCTGGTGCGCCACGCCATGGGCGACGCGCACCAGTATCCCGACGGCATGGTGCTGATGACCGGCACGCTGTTCGCACCGACCGAGCAGCGCAAGCCCGATGGCCATGGCTTCACCCACATGGTGGGCGACCTGGTGTCGATCAGCTCGCCCAAGCTCGGCACGCTCACCAACCGCGTCAACCATTGCGACAAGATCGCGCCGTGGACGTTCGGCGTGTCGGCGCTGATGCGCAATCTGGCGACGCGGGGGCTGCTGAAGTGAGCGACCTCACCCGCCTGCCCGCTTCGGTCCTGCGCGAGCAGATCGCGGCCAGGAAGGTTTCGCCCGTGGAACTGATGGACGCCGTCCTCGCCCGCGCCGAGATGCTTCAGCCCGTGTTGAACTGCTTCATCACCATCGTGGCCGACCGGGCGCGCGCGGCCGCGATGCAGGCGGAAGACGCCGTCATGCAGGGCAAGCCGCTCGGCCTGCTGCATGGCATTCCTTTCGCCGCCAAGGACCTGGTGAACACCGCGGGTGTGCGCACGACCTTCGGTTCGCTGCACCACGACGACAACGTGCCCAAGGAGGATGCAGTCTGCGCCGCTCGCATGAAGCAGGCCGGCGCCATCCTGTTCGGCAAGACCACGACTCCGGAGTTCGGCCACAAGGCACTGACCGACGCGCCGCTGTTCGGCCGCACGCGCAACGCCTGGAGTGCCGAGCGCACGTCGGCCGGCTCGAGCGGTGGTGCGGCGGTCGCGGTCGCGGCCGGCATCGGGCCGATCGGCATCGCCACCGACGGCGGCGGCTCGACGCGCATTCCCGCGGCAGCCAACGGCATGGTCGGGTTGAAGCAGAGCAACGGCGTCATCCCGCACAGCCAGGTCGCCGATGCCTTCGGCAACTACACCTACGTGACGCCGATGACGCGCACGGTGATGGACACCGCCCTGATGCTGCAGGCCATGGCGGGCCCCCACCCGTCCGATCCCTGGTCGATCGGCGTGCCGGCACAGGACTACATCGCCGCCGCGCGCCCCGAGGGCAGCCTCAAGGGCAAACGCATCCTTTTCAGCGTCACGCTCGGCAACACGCTGGTCGCCAAGGACGTGCGCGCGGCCTTCGATCAGGCGCTGGGCAAGTTGAAGGATCTCGGCGCCGAGCTGGTCGAGCTGCCGGACGACCTGCCCAACATGGAGCCGATCTGGAAGGTCCTCAACCACACGACCTGGCGGGCGCGCTTCGATCATCTGCTGCGGCGCGAGGACAATCGCCTGTCGCCGTCGCTGGTCCGCCAGGTCGCCATGGCCGCCGAGTGGACAGGTGCCGACTACCAGCACGCCATGTTCCAGCGCACCGATCTCTTCCGCCGCATCCAGGGCTGGTTCGAGACGGCCGACTATCTGGTGACGCCGACGCTCTCGCGCGCGGCCTTGCCCATCGACCAGGACCTGTTCGAGCCGATCAGAATCGACGGCGTCGAGGCGGGCGAGCTCAGGCGCAACTGGTTTCCCTACACCATGCCGTTCAACATCACCGGCCATCCCGCCCTCACCGTGTGCTGCGGCTACGACGGCGAGGGCCTGCCGATCGGCTTGCAGTTCGTCGGCCGCTTCCGCGACGAAGCCTCGGTGCTGCGCGCGGCTGCGCTCTACGAGGCGAGCGAGAACTGGCTCGATCGATGGCCCGACCTCTGAGGCGGCCACCGCCGCTCACGGCCGAGGAGATCCAGGCGCGCGTCCTCCATCGCGATGGATTGATCCTGGTGATCGACAAGCCGGCCGGGCTTGCCGTACACGCCGGCCCGAGCAAGGCGCCCAACCTCGAGGAGTGCTTCGACGCCCTGCGCTTCGGCCTGCCGCGGCCGCCGGCGCTCGCCCACCGGCTCGACGCCGACACCTCGGGCGTGCTGGTGCTGGGCCGCCATCCCAAGGCGCTGAGCAAGCTCGGCCGGCTGTTCTCCGGCCGCGATACCGAGAAGACCTACTGGGCCATCGTGCGCGGCGCGCCGTCGGCCGACGAAGGCGTGTTCGACCAGAAGCTTCTCAAGGTGAATACCAGGAGCGGCTGGTCGGTGAAGGTCTCCGACAAGGGGCAGACGGCGATCACGCGCTACAAGGTGCTGGGACGCGGGCCGGACATGACGTGGCTTGAGCTGAAACCCGAGACCGGCCGCACGCACCAGATCCGCGTGCACTGCGCGGCCGCGGGCTGCCCGGTGATCGCCGACCGGCTCTACGGCGCGGCCGAACCCGGCCAGCAGCTGCACCTGCATTCGCGCGGCATCGTGCTGCCGCTGTCGAAGAACAAGCCGCCGATCGCGGTCGAAGCGCCGCCGCCGGCGCACATGATCGCGGCGCTGAAGGCCTGCGGCTACGAGGCTACGTCCGCGTAGGGCTGGCTGAATGGCAAACGCGATCGCGTTCGCTGCGCCTCTCCGGAAAACCCTGCAAGCCATTGACGCCCCTGGTCCTTCCGGCCCTGGCCGCGGCTGGCCACTGTCGCATGAACAGCGACAGGAACGACATTAGGTGTTCCTCGGCACGGCCATTGGTTTTTTCCAACGCAGGCCAAGTTTGGCGGCGGCCGGACAGGCCGGCGCGGCCTCGAGCGGGCGGGATGATTATCGGATGAACGATGCATAGAGCGGTGCCGTCTGGAGGCGAGCAGCGAGGTTAATATAACTGAAGTTCTTATAAATGTCAATGCCGCCGAGCTTACGCCTGCGCCCTGACCCAGACCCTGAGCGGATCGCCGATCTCGAAGCCGGCGTCGAGCGCCGCCGCAAGCTCGCCGCCTGAACTCGTAGCCGACCAGCGGCAGGCGCGGAAAAGTCTGCGCCGACAGAAGAATGAGCGCGCGCCACACTGCGACCGCGTCGGCCGCTTCGACGACGACGTTCGACAGCCCGACCAGGCCCTCGCTGCGATAGAGCATGCCGCCAGCCACGACCCTGAAGCCGCGGCGCCCGGTGAACAGGGCGAAGTCCGCATCGTCGATCGGCAGGCCCTTGGCTTCGCTCTCGCGGCGCCATTCGATGTCCGTCGACGCATCGCCGATGGGCATTTCGCTGCGGATCCACGAGGCTTCGAACAGCACGTCGAAGCCCGCGCGCGACAGATCGAGTTTGTTGAAGCTGTCCTTGACCGCCCAGCGGCCCGACAGGTTCGACTTGGCGAGGATGTCGATCGTGCTGCGCTGCTCGGCGAGTGCGGCGTCGTCGTGCGCCAGCGTCACCACGTTGGGGTAGAAGCGCGGCACCGCCTCGGCGTTGACCCAGGCATGCGGCAGGAAGGTCCCCGGCCGGCCGTGCGCACGGCAGACCGCGTCGCACCAGCGCGCGTTGTTGCGGGCGGCGGGTTCGGTCCAGTCCTTCAGGCCCTGACTTCCTCGCGCTGAAAGACGATGTAGGCCGCCGCGAACACCACGATCATGCCGGCGACAAGCCCGGTGAGCTGCGGCCAGATCAGGATCAGGCTCTGGTCGAGCGGCAGGGTCGCTCCGGGGATCGCCCCGCGCATCTGCATCGGCAGCATGAACCCGAGCGAGCGTGTCTCGGGATTGAGCAGGCCCACGACAGCTTCGCGAAACAAGGTATTGGGCGACAGCCGTTCGAGGGCGAGACCGAGCTCCCCGATCGCGACATACTGGTCGACCGACGTGATCTGCGCCGGCGCAAAACCGACGACGATGGCCGACGCGATCATCGGCCAGAGGATGAGGAAGAAGAGCCACAGCCCGAGACTGCAAAGCGCCGATGTCGCGGTCGAGCGGAAGATCACCGAGAACAGCATCGCCACCGCCAGCCACACGCCGCCATAGGCGATGGCCACGACCAGGAAGCCGAGGCCGCGCGCCACCTCGACGCCGCGCGGCGGCAGGCCGAGCAGCAGCAGCCCGGCACCGAGCACGATCAGCCACAGGGCCACCAGCGCCACGGCGAGCGTGGTCAAGCCGCCCAGGAACTTGCCCAGCAGCAGCGCGTCGCGATAGAGCGGCTGCGACAGCACACGCGACAGCGTGCGGCGGTTGAACTCGCTGTTGATGGAGTCGAAACCGAGCCCGATCGCCATCAGCGGAATGACGAAGTTGAGCGCGTCGACGAAGGACAGCCCGACACGCTCGGGCGCCCCGGTGAAGATGCGCAGAAACAGGTAGGGATCGGACACTACCACGTTGCGCAGGTCCTGCAGCGAGAAGCCCACCGGCAAGGCGCCGAATACGATCACGAACAGCATCAGCACCATCATGCGGGCGCTGCTGAGGTGATCGGACAATTCCTTCATGAACACCGGCCCCAGGCCGGTGAATGGCGACCCCTTGCGCCGCACGGCACTAGGCGGCATGACGCGCCTCCTGGAAGTAGCGCGTGTAGACCTCTTCAAGGCTGGGCTGCAGGTCGGCCAACCGCGTCAGCGACCCTCCGGCCGAGACGATGCGCTGCGCCGCCGCCGCCCGCACGTCGCGATCGGCGGTGACCCGCCAGGCCCCGCCTCCGTCTCCTTGAGGACCTTCCGGCACGACGCTTTGCACGCCCTCGACGCCGCGCAAGGCTGCGGCGATGTCGGTTCCTTGTGCCTCGACCAGGAAGGGATGGCCCGCACCCAACACCTGGTTGGCGAGCTGCACGACCGAGCCTATCAGGGCGATCTTGCCCTTGTTGAACAGCGCCACGCGGTCACAGACGCTCTGCACGCGATCGAGCAGATGCGAGCTCAGCAGCACCGCCACGCCCGTCCTCTTCAACCCGCGGATCATCTCCAGGAGCTCGAAGGTGGCGTGCGGATCGAGACCGGATGTCGGCTCGTCGAGGATCGCGACCTCGGCCTGCTTCATGACGATTTCGGCGATACCCAGCCGCTGGCGCATGCCGCGCGAGAAGGTGGCGACGCGCTTGTCCGCGACGTCGGCCATCTTGACGCTCTCCAACGCCTCCATGATGCGCCGCCCGGCCTGCGAGCGCGGAATGTCGAGCAGGCGCGCGATGTAGGCGAGGTTCTCGCGCGCCGTCATATGGTCGTAGAAGCCGACCGAGTCCGGCAGGTAGCCGACGCGGCGCTTGACCTCGAGCGGCTCGCGCACCGGATTGAAGCCCAGCACCTCGACCGTGCCGCCGCTGATCTCGGTCAGGCCCAGCATCATCAGGATGGTCGTGGTCTTGCCCGCGCCGTTGGGCCCGAGCAGGCCGAAGATCTCGCCGCGATGGATGTCGAGGTCGATGGCGTCGACGGCGCGCTGGCTGCCGTAGAGCTTCAGCAGCCCGCGCGCCTCGATGACATTGTCAGCCATTGCCGGCCGATCAGCGCCGGCCGAAGCGCGCGACGGCGCCCAGCAGGACCAGCAGGGCGACGGCGATGATGCCGACGCCGACGATGCCCCACAGGGTCGAGGTGGTGACGGTGATGCGGAAGTCGGCGGATGCCGATTCGCCCCGGCCGTTGGCGCGGAACGAGGCGACATAGTCGCCGGCGATCGCCTTGTCGGCCGGCGTCACCACCACAGCCACTTCCTTTTTCTCGTTGGGCGCCAGGCTCGCGATGGTCTTGGGATTGAACTCGACCTTCCAGTTGGCCGGCACCGTACCCGACATCTCGACTTCCTCGATCGGCGCGGTGCCGTCGTTGGAGAGCACGAGCGCGTAGGTCGATGACTTGCCGACCTCGGCCTCGCCCGACAGGCGGCCGTCCTTGGTCGACAGCGCGATGCGGCCCTGGCCGCTCACCTGCAAGGTCACGCGCAGCTCGGCCGTGGCGCCTTCCGACGCGACCTTGACCAGCACCGGATAGTCGCCCGCCTTCACATCGCGCGGCGGCGTCACCTTGACCTTGATGTCCTTGGTCTGGCCGGCCTCGATCGGGATCGAGCTGATCTCGTTCGAGCCGAAGCCCTCGGTGAAGGTGGTCTGGAAGTTGGCCGGCCCCTGCGCCGACAGCGCCACCGTCAGGTCCTTGCCGCTGTCGTTGCCGACGGTGACCGTGTACTCGAAGGCCGAGCGCGGCGTGCCGCGGAGCGACGGCAGGCGCGACTTGATGCTGAGCTTGGCCGGCGCCTCGGTGCCGACGGTGAGCGTGAGCGGCAGCTCGACCGACTGGGCGATCGGGCCCTTGGCGCTGATCAGGATCTTCTGCGAGCCGGGCTTGGCGTCCTTGGGCACGTCGACCCGCAGCTGCAGGCTGACATCCTGGTTGACGCCCGGCATCGCCGCGGCGACGGGCTGCCCGCCGCCCAGGATGTCGATCTTCCAGCCGGCCGGCACGTCCTTCAGCGCCAGCGCCACCGGTTCGGGCGGCAATCCGGCGTTGGTGAGCTTCAGCCGGATCGTCGTCACCTCGCCGGCGCGAACGGTCTGCGACGGATAGTCCGTGGTCAGGAACAGGCCCTTGGGCGTGTCGCCCTGGGCAAAGCTCGGCCCGACGGCCAGGGTCGCAAGGAAGAAAGCCAGCAAGGCGGTCAGGCAACGCATCGCAACAATCTCCGGGTCAGGCGGCCGCACTGGGGCGGGCCTTCATGCGGCCGTACCAGGCGGTGAGGTTCTTGCAGTCCGCCGGGATCGGCTGGCCGACAGTGCCCATGAAGTCGACCATGGTGAACAGCAGGATGTCGGCCATGGTGAACTTGTCGCCGGCGACGAAGGGCTGCGCGCCCATCAGCCCGTCGAGCCACTTCAGCTTGTCCTGCGCCGTGGCCTTCAGCGCGTCGGCCGCCTCGGGAATGCAGCGGACACGGTTCTCGAACAGCTTCAGGCCCTGCGAGAAGCGGAAGCCGTTGAGCGCCGGCTCGACGATGTTGAGGTCGACGCGGCGCGTCCACATACGGGTCTTGGCGCGCTCCTCCGGCGTGTCGCCGATCAGCGACGGCGTATCCTTCTTCTTCTCGTCGACGTACTCGCAGATCGCCGTGATCTCGGCCAGAATCGTGCCGTCATCGAGCTCCAGCGCAGGGCACTGGCCAGCCGGGTTGACGTTGGTGGCGTAAGGCTCGCGCCGGTTCTCGCCGCCGAGCAAGTCGACATCCACCTTGGGAACGTCGAAGCCCTTCTCGGCCATGAACATGCGGACCATGCGCGGGTTGGGCCCGATGGAATTGTAGAGCTTCATTTGACTCCTCCCTGAGCGGCGCAAGCGCTATCAATCGGCCGCCTGCCGGTCAACAGGCCATACTCCGTCATGACGAGACATCAACGCCACGGTTCGACCAAAATCTTGGTATGGCGCTCGGGATTGGCCAGCTCGGCGAAGGCCCCCTTCACCCCCTCGAGCCCGACCTTGCCGCTGATCAGCGCCTGGCCATCGACCTGCCCGTCGGCCAGCAGGCGAAGGCACCAGGCGAATTCCTCGGGCGTGTAGCCGAGCACGAACTGCAGGGCGAGCTCCTTGACGATTCCGAAGAACGGCTCGATGCGGTCGGGCTCCATGCAGACGCCGGCGACGACGATGCGGGCGTCTCGCGGTGCGGCTTCGAAGATCTGCTGCAGCAGGCCGGGAACGCCGACGCACTCGAAAATCACGGCCCGGCGTCCGACCGGCAGCTTGGCGTAGGGCGTCTCCGCCGCCGGGTCGATCACGATGTCGGCCCCCATCCTGGCGGCGAGCTCGCGCCGCTTGGGCGAGAAGTCGGCGGCGATGATCGGCCGGTTGCCCTTCAGCCGCAGCCCGACGATGGCCGCGAGTCCGACCGGCCCGCAGCCGACGACCAGCGGAACGTCGTCGCGCGCCAGCGCCGCCTTTTCCACGGCATGGATGCCGACGGCCAGCGGCTCGGTCAGCGCGGCATGGTCGGCGGGAAGGCCGTTGGGCACTTCCAGGAGCAGCGGTGCGGCCAGCACCATGCGCTCGGCGTAGCCGCCCGGATACTCGTTGGAATAGCCGACGGTGGTGCGCACATCGCCGCCCAACGGCATGACCGGCATCGCCACGGCGCGCGCGCCGGGCCGCAGGCGGCGCTCGGTATCGGGACCGTAGTCCAGCACCTCGCAGCAGAACTCGTGGCCGAACACCACGTCGCGCGAGAGATCCATGGCGACCCGGCCGGACACGCGCTTCGACATCTCGACCATGCGCGGCGCGTGCTGGGCGGCATGCAGGTCCGAGCCGCAGATGCCGCAAGACAGTGTCTTGACGAGAACCTGGCCCGCCGCGGGCGTGGGCTCGGGAATGTCGCCGACGACGATGTCGCCGGCACGGAACACCGCTGCCCTCATTTGATGAACTCCGTCGTCGTGGAGAGGAAATCGTGCAGCCGGTCATGATGCACCCAGTGGCCGGCCTGGTCGAACTCCACGACCTCGGCATTCTTGAAATGCTTTAGACGGCCGTCCTTCTCCGGATTGGAGGCCCAGCTCTCCTTGCCGTAGATCAACATCGTCGGGCAGGCGATCTCCGACCACAGCTCCTCGATGGCGCGGTAGCTCATGTCGTAGGGCGGCCAGGCGCGCACGTAGTTGTCGAACTTCCAGCTGTAGGTGCCGTCCTCGTTCTGGTTGACGCCCTGCTCCGTCAGGTGCCGCGCCTGCTCGGCCGACAGGTGCGCGTTCTCCGCCTGCATGCGCTTGAAGGCGTCCTCGATGGAAGGGTAGCGGCGCGGCAGGCGGCCCGAGAGCTTGCGCTGCTCGCCGACCCATTCGCGCATGCGCTCGGCCATGGTCGTCTCGCGGCGCTCGGCGATCACCTTGGGTGACGGGCCCAGCCCCTCGATGGCGACCAGCTTGCGCACCTTGTCGGGAAAGATGCCCGAATAGCGCAGGCAGATGTTGCCGCCCAGGGAATGGGCAACGATGGTCACCGGCGCCAGCCCCTGCTGGTGGATGAGCTGGTCGAGGTCGTAGATGTAGGACGACATGGCGTAGTTGCCGTCGGGCGACCACTGGCTGTCGCCGTGCCCGCGCAGGTCGGGGCAGATGACGTGCCAGTCGTCGCGCAGCGCCTGGGCCACCCAGTCCCAGTTGCGGCAGTGATCGCGGCCGCCATGCACCAGCAGGAGCGGCGGGGCTTCGGGATTGCCCCAGTCGACATAGTGAAGACGCAGGCGTTGCGAAAAATAGTGGCGGGACGTCGGGCCCGGCATGCCGTTGAGGGAAGAGGTCATGGACCTTCTATAGACCGGCATTTCCGTTGGGTTAACCTGTCCACGAATATAACCTAAGTGCTTGAGCAAGTCAAAGGCGAACACTGCCGTTTTCGCAGGCCGGCTTGGAAGCGGTGAGTTTTTGCGCACCATGTAGCGCCAAAACTCATCTGCGCTTCGGCCGGGAACACAATCCATGGTGTGCTGCTCGGCAGGCGACGCCGGCTGGTGCCAGCAGTGCTGTCAAATCACGGTGCAGGAGGCAACGTCCTTGGGCGGCGCCGGCAGGCGCTGCGCGCGTTCGCCGACCAGCACGACATCGGCGCAGCGGAAACCGCCGACGCCGGGAACGTAGAGACCCGGCTCGACGGCGTAGAGCTCGCCCGCCTCGAGGGGACGGCCGTTGAACGGCACATCCTCGGGAAAGTCGTGCTGCACGACGCCGATGCCGTGGCCGCTGCGGTGCAGGAGATGCGGCGAAAAACCCGCAGCTTCGATCACCCGCCGCGCCGCCCGGTCGATGCCGGAGACCGGCCCGCCCGCCATGGCGGCATCGATGGCCGCTTCCTGGGCCATCACGGCGCAATTGTGCAGGGCATGCCGGCGCACGCCCGGCCGGCCGATCTGCCAGGTGCGCGCCATTTCCATCACCAGGCCGTTCAGGCGCGTCACTACCGTGCTGACCGCGACGCTGTCGGCTTCCACCTTCCGGCCACACGAAACGCCGTCGCCGTGCGGCGAGGCCGATGCCGCGCCGGCGACGGTCGTCGTCTTGACGATGGAGAAGTTCGCACCGGCGAAGCGCCGCTCCGCCTCGGCATGCAATCGCGCCGCGATGGCGGCATCGGCCTGCTGCACCGACCGGCCGGGCCGCAGCTCCTCGCGATAGTACGGCATGACCGCCGCCGAGAGGTCGGCCAACATGGACATCACCACGACTTCCTCGGCATGCTTGACCCAGCGCGTCGGCCGCAACGCCGCGTTGACGTTCGCCAGTTCGATCTCGGGCAACAGCGACAGCGCACCGGTCAGGGCGCCCGTCGCGGCATCGCACCCGAGTCGCGATCGGCCCAAGCCCTGCGCCGTCAGTGTCTCGGCCACCAGTTCGCGCCACTCGGTCGCCGGCCGTGCGTCGGACCGCCGATGCGGCGTCTCGGCATAGAAGACGAGGTCATCGACCCATAGCGTGCCGCGCGTCCGTTCCATCTCGAACAGGTGGCGCCCCTGCTCCGCCAGGACCGCGACCGAAGGCCCCGTAGCCGGCAGGATGAGGAGGAAGGGCCGCTCCCAGGCAAGATCGGTCATCTCGTGGTTCGAAGCGAAGGAGAAGAAATCCGCTCCGGTGAACAGCAACGCGTCCAGCCGATGCGTGCGCATGACCTCGCGCAGGCGCCCATGCCGGTGATCACGAACCACAGTCGACAACGCTTGCATGACCGGTCCTTCTCTCAACGCAACGCCGCTTCGATCGACTGGGCGGCGGCACGCAGCTCGGGCAGCAGCTTGGCGAGCGCCTCCTCAGGCGACGTGCGTTGCAGGCTGGTGCTGACGTTGAGCGCGGCGATCGCCCGCCCCTTCGCGCGATCGCGCACCGGCACGCTGAGGCCCGCGATGCTGTCTTCCATGACGCCGCGCAGGTAGCAGAAGCCGTCACGCCCGGCCGCCTGGATCAGGTCGCGAACGTCGCTTTCCTCGACCGGCGTCTGATCGGTATAGCGACGGCGCGGCCACTGCTTGAAGAAGGTGGCGAGCTGCGATGGCTCGAGCGTCCCCAGGAGAATGATTCCCATCGACGAGGTGTGCGCCGGAATGCGCGTGCCCGGCCCCACCCGCAGATGCAGCGCGCGCGAGGAAAGCGCGCGCACGACATAGACGACGTCGGGTATGTCGAGCGTGCCGATCGACACCGTCTCGTTCAGCCGCTCGGCCAGTTGCTTGGCGATCGGCTCGCCGACGCCGAACAGGGGTTGCGCTGACAGCCAGGCGAAGCCGAGCTCCAGCACGCGCGGCGTCAGCATGTATCGCTTGCCGTCGAACTGGGCATAGCCCTGTTCCTGCAACGTCATCAGCAGCCGCCGCGCACCCGCCCGCGTCAGTCCTGCCGCGTTTGCCGCTTCGGCCGTCGTCATCGCCGCACGTTCGGCGCCGAAGGCGCGCAGCAGCGCCAGCCCGCGCTCGAACGACTGCACGCCGACGCGGCGCTGCGGATGGGTCTTGCGGGCGTCGCTCTTCATCTTGCGATGCCACGCCATAAGACGATCGTGTGCAAGTCTCTTCGACGACGCGTGCGCAAAGCGAACGCAGCGGGCGCAGCGCGCGCACCGCCGTTGTTGACCGGCGCGCGGCTTGCATCTCAAGCTGGTCGTCACACAAGGAGCGCCACACGGATGAAATTAGCTCGTCGATCCTGGCTGCAAGCCGGCTTGACCCTGCCTCTGCTTGGACGCTCGGCATTCGCACAATCGTTCCCGGAAAATCGCCCGATCCGCTGGGTCGTGCCGTTCCCGCCGGGCGGCCAGACGGACTCGACCGCGCGGCTCACCGCGCAGGGCCTGGCGACTGTGCTGCCGGCCAACGTCACCGTCGAGAACCGCGCCGGTGGTCAGGGCACCGTCGGCAGCGATCATGTGCGGCAATCACCGCCTGACGGCCACACGCTGCTGTTCAGCGCCAGCATCTTCGCGCTCGGCCGCCACATCCTGAAGAGCACGCGCTACGACCCGCAGGCCGATTTCCAGCCGGTGGCCCGCGTCGGCGAAGCGCCGCTGCTGGTGCTGGCGGCCAACAGCGTGCCCGCCAACACGCTCAGCGAACTGATCGCTTCCGCCAAGCGCGAGCCGCAGCGCTATTCCTTCGCGCTGTCCTCGCTGGGCGCGGCCGGCCATCTCGCGACCCTCGAGTTCAACCGCCTGGCCGGCGTCGACATCAGCATGGTGCCCTATCGCGGCGCCGCCGCGGCGTTGACCGACCTTGGAAGCAACAGCGTGCAGCTCTTCATCGATGCCGGCGTCGCCGCCCTTCAGCAGGTCCGCGCCGGCCGCATGAAGGTGCTGGCGATCACCACGGCGGAGCGCAGTCCGCTCGCGCCGGAAGTCCCGACCGCCGCGGAATCCGGCTTGCCGGGCTTCGTCTTCAATAGCTGGTACGGCGTCTGGGCCCCGCGCGGCCTGCCGCCGGCCGTCCTCGACAAGCTCGCCGACGGGCTGCAACGCACCGTCGCGAACGAGGAGGTCCGTCGCCAGTTCACCACTGTCGGCACCGTGCCGGCGTTCGACGGGCCGGCCGCCTTCACAGCCTTCATGGCCCGCGACATCGAACGGAATGTCGCGCTGCTGAAGGCTGCAAAGTTCGAGCCGGAGTGAGTTGATAGCTGCTCGGCTCCCGTTGTCATCCCGAGCGCAGCGAGGGGCCTTTCTAGCGACCCCAAAGGCCCCTCGCTTCGCTCGGGGTGACAGTGGGATATAGTCGCCCCATTCCTGGCGGAGCCCCCGATCTCAGTCAGACTAACCGCTCCTTGAGCGCCGTCGCTTCCTTGAGCAGCAGCGGCAAATAATCCGCGATCATCGCCTTGGCCGACACCTGCTCGGGCTGCACACCGATATTGAGCGCTGCCACGGCCTTGCCGTCGAAGCGGACCAGCGGCACGGCGATCGAGCGGATGCCGATCTCGGCCTCCTGGTCGGCGAGTGAGTATCCCTTCTTGCGGACGTCGACGATCAGGCGGCGGATCTCGGGTTTCGAGACCACGGTCTGGCGCGTGAAGCGGACCGGCTTCAATTGCGCGAGGAAGGCGTCGAGCTCGGCGTCGGGCATGGTGCTGGCCAATACGCGGCCGAGGGCGCTGCAGAACACCGGCAGGCGATAGCCGACGCCAAGGCCGACCGAGGCCGGCCGCGCCGGCACGGCGCGGGCGATCATCACCGCCTCCTCGCCGTCGCGCACCGCGACCGAGCAGGAAGCGCCGACCTGGCGGCACAGGCGTTCGCAAATCGGCTGCAGGATGCTGGGCACCGGGTCGGACGACAGGTAGGCGATCGCGAGCTTCAGGATACGCGGCGCGAGCCGGAACAGCCGGCCGTCGGCCTCGACGTAGCCCAGCGCCACCAGCGTCGCCAACGCCCGCCGCACCGTGGCGCGCGGCAGGTCGACAGCGCGGGCCACGTCGCTCAGCGTCATCTGCCGGCGCTGCTCGTCGAAGGCGCCGATGACGCCGAGCCCGCGCGCCAGGGCCTCGGAG
>CAWEIE010000047.1:0-27779 GCA_963809025.1 uncultured Alphaproteobacteria bacterium
CCGAAATGCGGCAAAACCCGCGCGATCCTGAACAATGCCCTCTTGAGCCATGAGCATCGTCACGCGCTTCGCCCCCTCGCCCACCGGCCTCCTGCATATCGGCGGCGCGCGCACGGCCCTCTTCAACTAGCTGTACGCCCGCCATCACGGCGGCGAGTACCTGCTGCGGATCGAGGACACCGACCGTGCGCGCTCGACGACAGCGGCCGTCGAGCGATCATCGATGGCCTGTCGTGGCTCGGCCTCGACTGGGACGGCGACGTCATTTCCAGTTCGAGCGCGCGGCGCGACACGCCGAGGTCGCCAGCAGATGCTGGCCACGGGCAGGGCCTACTACTGCTACGCCTCGCCCCAGGAGCTCGAGGAGATGCGCAACGAGCAGCGCCGCGCCGGCGTGCCGATGCGCTATGACGGCCGCTGGCGCGATCGCGATCCGAAGGACGCGCCGCCGGGCGTCGCGCCGGTGATCCGCCTGAAGGCACCGCAGAACGGCGAGACCGTGGTGCAGGACCCCGTCCAGGGCGAGGTCAAGGTCGAGAACGCGCAGCTCGACGACATGATCCTGCTGCGCAGCGACGGCACGCCGACCTACATGCACGCGGTCGTGGTCGACGACCACGACATGGGCATCACGCACGTGATCCGCGGCGACGACCATCTCAACAACGCCTTCCGGCAATTGCAGATCATCAAGGCGATGGGCTGGCCCGAGCCGGTCTATGCCCATATCCCGCTGATCCACGGGGCCGACGGCGCCAAGCTCAGCAAGCGCCACGGCGCGCTCGGAGTCGATGCCTATCGCGACATGGGCTTCTTGCCCGAGGCGCTGCGCAACTATCTGCTGCGGCTGGGCTGGGGCCATGGCGACGACGAGATCATCTCGACCAAGCAGGCGATCGAATGGTTCGACCTGCCGGGCGTCGGCCGCTCGCCGTCGCGCTTCGACACGGTGAAGCTCACCAACCTCAACGCGCACTATCTGCGCGAGGCGCCCGACGCCGAGCTCCTGCCGCTGGTGCTGCCGCGCATCGAACTCAAGCTCGGCCGCGCCATCGATGCCGCCGGCATGGCGCGCATCGAGCGCGGCATGAATGGCGTAAAGCAACGCTCGCGCACGGTTATCGAGCTCGCCGATAACCTCGTCTTCTACGCCAGCGACGGCGCCCCGCCGATTGCCGACGACAAGGCGCGCGCCCAGCTCACCCCCGCCAGCAAGGCGCTGCTCGCGCGGCTCGCGACGGCTTTCGACAGCGTCAACGACTGGAGCGAAAAGGCGCTCGAGGAGGCCGTGCGCCGCTTCGCCGAGGTCGAGAACGTGAAGCTGGGCCAGGTCGCCCAGCCGCTGCGCGTGGCCCTCAGCGGCTCGACCGCGTCGCCCGGCATCTTCGAGGTGGTGGCGATCCTGGGCCCGGCCGAAACCAAGGCGAGATTGCTCGCCGCCGGCGGATAGAAGTCATGGAGCCCGGCTCGTCACAATGCCGCGATGGCATTGCGTGTCTGGCTCTGGCTGCTGTCGCTTTCCGTCCTGTGGGGCGGCTCCTTCTTTTTCGCCAAGGTGGCGGTGGGCGAGCTCGGTCCGTTCACCGTGGTGTTCGCGCGCGTGTCCCTTGCCGCGCTGGCGCTCGCATTGATCGTGCCGCTGCGGCAGGACGCGCCGTGGCGCACCTACTTCGCCATGGGCTTCCTGAACAACGCCTTGCCTTTCAGCCTGATCTTCTGGGGTCAGACCGAAATCGGTTCGGGGCTGGCCTCGATCCTCAACGCCACCACGCCACTCTTCACCCTGGTGGTCGCCCACTTCCTCACGCCCGACGAGAAGATCGACCGCGCCAAAGTCGCCGCCTTGTTGACGGGGCTTCTGGGCGTAGCCGTGCTGATCGGTCCGGCCGCCCTGGTCGGCAGCGGCGCGCTGTGGGGTCAGGCGGCCTGCCTGGCCGCGGCGCTGTCCTATGCCCTCGCCGGCATCTATGGCCGGCGGTTCCGGCGCATGGGCATCGCGCCGACCGAGGCTGCAGCCGGCCAGCTCACGGCCAGCACAGTGTTGATTCTGCCGATCATGCTTGTGGTCGACCAGCCATGGACGCTGCCACCGCCGTCGCTCACGGTCTGGCTGGCGCTGGGCGCACTGGCGCTGCTGTCGACCGCGCTCGCGTACGTCCTCTATTTCCGCATCCTCGCCGCTGCCGGCGCGACCAATCTGCTGCTGGTGACCTTCCTGATCCCTGTCCCCGCGATCCTGCTGGGCGCACTGGTGCTGGGCGAGCAACTCGAGCCCCGGCACTTCGCCGGCATGGCTTTGATCGGCCTCGCCTTGGCCGTGATCGACGGCCGGGTTGCGGGCCTGCTGCGGGCCGCGAAATAGCGGCTCAGGCACATTCCGTCCGGCTGGAATCAGCCGGACGGAATGTGCCCTGTGTCACCGCGATCACCCGTGCGCGCGTTTCCGATGAGGTCGAACCGCAAAGCGGTTCGACCTCATCGGAAACCGCTCTGGCCGGCACAATTGCGCCTCCGGAGGGGGCTTGTTAGGGTGCCCCTGAACCCGTGAAATCGAGCTGAAAGAGTGTCCTATGGCCAAGTCGACCGCCACGCTGACCGATAACGAAACCGGTAAAACCTACGAGTTTCCCATCATCCACGGCACGGTGGGACCGCGTCTGGTCGACATCCGCAAGATGTACGGCAAATCGGACATGTTCACCTACGATCCGGGCTTCACCTCGACCGGCTCGTGCGGCTCCAAGATCACCTACATCGACGGCGACCAGGGCGTGCTGCTCTACCGCGGCTACAACATCGCCGAGCTGGCCGAGCAGAGCGACCACATGGAGGTCTGCTACCTGCTGATGAAGGGCGAGCTCCCCAACAAGGCGCAGAAGGACAAGTTCGTCCGCGACATCACGCTCCACACCATGGTGCACGAGCAGCTCAGCCAGTTTTATCGCGGCTTCCGGCGGGACGCCCATCCGATGGCGGTGTGCTGCGGCGTGGTCGGCGCGCTTGCGGCCTTCTACCACGACTCGCTCGACATCCATGACCCGCACGAGCGCATGGTCGCCTCCTACCGCCTGGTCGCCAAGATGCCGACCATCGCCGCCATGGCCTACAAGTATTCGGTCGGCCAGCCGTTCGTCTATCCGCGCAATGACCTCTCCTACGCCGCCAACTTCCTGCGCATGATGTTCTCGGTGCCGGCCGAGGAGTACGAGATCAACCCGGTGCTCGAGAAGGCGGTCGACCGCATCCTGATGCTGCACGCCGACCACGAGCAGAACGCCTCGACCTCGACGGTGCGTCTGGCGGGTTCGTCGGGCGCCAACCCGTTCGCCTGCATCGCCGCCGGCATCGCCTCGCTGTGGGGCCCGAGCCATGGCGGCGCCAACGAAGCCGTCATCAACATGCTGAACGAGATCGGCGGCAAGCAGAACATCCCGGGCTTCCTGAGCCGCGTGAAGGACAAGCAGGACCACACCCGCCTGATGGGCTTCGGCCATCGCGTCTACAAGAACTACGATCCGCGCGCCAAGGTCATGCGCCAGACCTGCCACGAGGTGCTGACCTCGCTCGGCATCACCCACGACCCGCTGCTCGAGCTTGCCATGGAGATGGAGCAGATCGCCCTCAAGGACGATTATTTCATCTCCAAGAAGCTCTATCCCAACGTCGATTTCTACTCGGGCATCATTTTCCGGGCGATCGGCATCCCGACCTCGATGTTCACCGTTCTCTTTGCGGTGGCGCGCACCGTCGGCTGGATCTCGCAGTGGAACGAGATGATCGAGGATCCCGACCAGAAGATCGGCCGGCCGCGCCAGCTCTACAACGGCCAGACCGAGCGGCCCTACAAGCCGCTGCACATGAGGGGCTAAGAACTCGGATCGCTGTCCTGGGAGGAAGCGAGACATGGCAAGATCGTCGCGAGGGCCGCGCCAGGCAACGACCTGGGCGGCCGAGCAAAATTCCCGGCCGCTGCCGCGCATCGTGCGGCTCGGCCGGCCGGCCAACGACAACGTCCGCCACGTCGGACCGCTGGCGCTCGCGCTGTACGGGACGTTCACCGTCGCCGTCGTCCTGTTTGCCTTGATGCACTGGCAGATTATCTAGCTATTTGCAGGCGGCGAGGTGCTCGGCGCTGACGCCGACCTGCACGATGCGCGGCTTGTCGACTCCGGCCACGCCGACATACTTGAAAACACGATTGTCGATCTCGCGCTTCTGCGCCGGCTGGGCCACCACCGTCGCGGTGCCAGCGATCAGCGGCCAGAAGGCCGAGGCCTGCGGCTGCTTGGCCGGGTCGCGGTCGAAGGTGAAGTCGATGCCGGTGTTGGTGAGATAGGCGCGGCCGCTGGAATCGGTGATCCAGAATTCCTCGATCGCCGACCTCGCCGCGATATCCTTCAGCACCGCGTTGATCTCGGCAGGCTTCACGCCCGCCTTCTCGGCGGCGGCGACGTAATTGGCCGCAAGCAGCGCCTGGCCGATCATGTACTTGCCGAGGACAGCTTCGCAGTCCGCCGCCTGCGCCGGCAGGCCAATGGCGAGGATCAGGGCGCAGACGACAGATCGAACAGCGGTCACTTGCGCTCGATCAGCTCGATCTTGTAGCCGTCGGGATCCTCGACGAAGGCGATCACGGTGGTGCCGAACTTCACCGGCCCGGGCGCGCGCGTGACCTTGCCGCCGGCCTTGGTGACCTCGGCGCACATGCCCGCAACGTCGGGCACGCCGACCGCGAGATGGCCGAAGCCCGAGCCGAGCTCGTAGGGTTCGTGGCCATAGTTGTAGGTGAGCTCGACGACGCAGTGCTCCTTCTCGTCGCCGTAGCCGACGAAGGCCAGCGTATACTTGCCTTCGGGCACGTCGCGCTTGCGCAGGAGCTTCATGCCCATCGGACCGGTGTAGAAGGCCAGCGACTTGTCGAGGTCGTGCACGCGCAGCATCGTGTGCAGCATGCGCGCGTTGGCGGCGGTGTCGGGCATCGTCTCCTCCTCTACCTGATCATGGCGGCGAAGGTCGCCTCGGCCGCGACCTTGCCCTCGACGATCCCCTTGCCGGAGAACTTCCAGACGTTGGCGCGGCTCTGGATCTTCTCGACATGCAGCTCCAGGCGGTCGCCCGGCACGACCGGCCGGCGAAAGCGCACGCCGTCGATCGACATGAAGTAGACGAGCTTGCCGTCCGCGTCCTGGCCCAGGCTCGACATGACCAGCACGGCGGCGGTCTGCGCCATCGCCTCGATGATCAGCACGCCCGGCATCACCGGCTCGGACGGGAAATGGCCCTGGAAGAAGGGTTCGTTGATGCTGACGTTCTTGATGCCGACGGCGCTGCTGTCGAGCTGCATGTCGGTCACGCGATCGACCATCAGCATGGGATAGCGATGCGGGATCAGCTGCAGGATGCGCTTGATGTCGGCCACGGTCGCCGTCGCGGTCCCCGCCATGCTGGTCTTGTCAGTCTGCATGTTCATCCTGGCGCCGTCCCCTTAGAAGCGCGTACCAAAGCTGAAGCGGATGTTCTCCGTCTTATCCCACGGGTCCTGCTGCAACGGGATGGCGTAGTCTATACGGATTGGCCCGAAGGGCGATACCCATTGGATGCCGACCCCGGTGGAGATTCGCATGGTATTGCTGGTCAGCACCGTGTTGCTGTACTGGGCGGGCCCGCCCAGGCCCCACAGCGAGCCGACATCCACGAACGCCTTGCCGAAGATGCCGATCTCCTTGGGCAGCCCCAGCGGGAAGCTGAGCTCGGTCGTGGCACTGTAGAAGTATGTGCCGCCGAGTGCGTCCGCGGTGATCGAATCGCGCGGCCCGATGCCGCCGACCGCGAAGCCGCGCAGCGTATCGCCACCGATGAAGAACAGGTTGTTCAGCCTGAGCGCCGCTCCACTTCCACTGTAGGGGAACACCCCGCCCACCGAGCCGCCGATCGAGGCGACGACGTCCTCGAAGATGCTCTGGTAGTAAACCGCGTCGGCCGTCGTGCGGTAGTACTGCTCGGTGCCGATCAGGCCCGCTATCGCCATCGTGTTGCGCAGCAGGAAGCCCTTGGTCGTGTTGAGGCGGGTGTCGCGGGTGTCCCAGGCCAGGGTCTCGGAGATCTCGTTGACGACCGACGTGCCGGCGTTGAGCTGCACGATGGTCGAGGCCCAGGGCTGAACGTTGTAGATGTCGGTCTGGCGCAGGGTGTAGCGGACATTCTGGCGCAAGTGCTCGGTGTAGGCCCAGCCGGCACGCAGCGAGAAGCCGACGCTGCGATCGCTGTACGACGCCACGTTCTGGCGGTCGTTGGAGGTGCGGAAGATGTCGAAGCCCGCCGCCATCGGGCGGTCCAGGAAATACGGTTCGGTGAAGCTCAGGTCGACCAAGGTGCTCAAGGTGCCGATCGACAAGCCGAGCCGGAGCTCCTGGCCCTTGCCGAGCAGGTTGCGCTCCTTGATCGAGATGTCGCCCAGGATGCCCGAGGTCGTGGAGAAGCCGGCGCCGAAAGAGATGTCGCCGGTGCTCTGCTCGACCACCTGGACCTCGAGGTTGGTCTTGTCCGGCGCCGAGCCGGGCTGCGCCGAGATGTCGACCTTCTCGAAGAAGCCGAGGTTGCGCAGGCGCTGCTGGCTGCGCCGCACCTTGGCGGTCGAGAAGGCATCGCCCTCGGCCAGCCGAAACTCACGGCGGATCACCTTGTCCAGCGTGCGCGTGTTGCCCGAGATGTTGATGCGCTCGACATAGACGCGCGGGCCTTCCTGGATGTCGAAGGTGACGTCGACGGTGAGGTTGTCCTTGTTGCGCCGGATGTTGGGCCGGACCTCGACGAAGGCGTAGCCCAGCGAGCCGACGATGTCCGACAGCGCCGTCACCGTCTTCTCGACCTCGTCGGCGTCGTACCACTCGCCTTCCGACATGGTGAGGTAGCTCTGCAGCACGTCGACATCGAGGCCCTGGAAGCGGGTCGACACCTCGACCTTGCCGAACTTGTAGCGCTCGCCCTCGCTGATCGTGAAGGTGATGAAGAAGCCTTCGCGATTGGGGGCGAGCTCGGCGACCGCCGACACGACGCGGAAGTCGGCGTAACCCTCCGAGAGGTAGAACTTGCGCAAGAGCTCGCGGTCGAGATTGAGGCGGTCCGGATCGTAGCGGTCGTCGGACGACAGGAAGCGGTACCAGGCGCTCTCGCTGGTCCTGATCTTTCCGCGCAGCGTGCCGTCGCCGAACGCCTCGTTGCCGACGAAGCTGATGCGCTGCACGCCCGTCACGTCGCCCTCGTTGATCTCGAACACGAGATCGACGCGGCCCTGGTCGAGCTTGATGACCTTGGGCTCGACCGAGGCGTTGTAGCGGCCGCCGCGCCGGTAGATCGTCAGGATACGCTCGACGTCGGCCTGCACGCGCGCGCGCGTGAAAACCTGGCGCGGTTTGGACTGAACCTCGTCGCGCAGCTTGTCGTCCTCGATCTTGCGGTTACCCTCGAAAGCGACGCGGTTGATGATGGGATTCTCGGTGACCTTCACGACCAGGGTCGAACCCTGCATCTCGATCACGACATCTGAGAAAAGCCCCGTGCCGAACAGCGCCTTCAGCGAGCGGTCGGCCGCAGCGTGGTCGTAGGGCTGCCCTTCCTTGAGCTGCAGATAGGAGCGGATGGTTTCGAGCTCGGCGCGGACGTTGCCTTGGATCTGCACGCCAGTGATCGTTCCGCCAGCGACGGCAGCGGCAGGGCCGCGCTGGGCGTGCGCCGCCGTGCCGAAGGTCAGAATTGCCGCAACGGCCAGAACAGCCCAACGAAAGATCAAACGCACCCCCGGGCACCTTCCCAGACGACCTGCCGCCCTGTTTCAGGACGGCATTTTCATAAACCGGCAATACGGACTTAGCTACCCCTTTGTCCCCAGTTGTCCGCCCTCCGGATGTCGCGTCACGTCACCGCAGCGAGGCCTTATGTGAACATGCGCAGGATCTGCTTTATGTCGTTGAAGGTCGCGAGCAGTGCCAGGCCGATCACCAGGCTGAACCCGACCTTCAGGCCGAGCTCCTGTGCACGCAGACTGAGCGGCTTGCCGCGCACCGCCTCGTACAGATACATCGCCAGATGGCCGCCATCGAGCATCGGCACGGGCAGCAGGTTGAAGATGCCGAGCACGACCGACAGCGCAATGACGAGATTGAGAATGCCCGCCCAACCGGCATAGGACGCCTCGCCCGCCGCCTTGGCGATGCGGATCGGCCCGCCCAATTCATCCACAGGCCGCGCGGCCGTCAGGATCTGGCCCATCGACGTATAGAACATCGAGGTCATACCCCACACCGCGCGCACGCCGGCGCCCATGGCGCCGAACAGGCCGTGGCTGCGGACCTCGGTGACGCTCGCTGGACGTATCCGCAGGCGGCCGATCGTGTATTCCTTGCCGGCGCAGTCGACGGCCTTGTCGGCGATCGGCGTGACGACGGCTTCGCCGCGCTTGCCGTCGCGGTCGTAGGTGACGGCCAGGGGGCTGCCCGCGCGGGCGCCGATCAGCTCCGGGATGCGCGAGAAGTAGTCGACCGGCTTGCCGTCGATCTGCAACAGCAGGTCGCCGACCTTGAGCCCGGCCGCCTCGGCGGGGCTGTCGGCCGTGAAGCCGCCGACCACGGGACGGACCAGCTGATCCATGCCGTAGTCGCCGAGCCGCATGGTGTTGCTGAAACGGTCGGTCCGCTCGCAGTAGGTGGGAACGATCACGCCCTTCAGGAGCTGGCTGCCGCGGCGATACTCGACGGGCATCGGCTTGCTGAGATGGAGGAATTGCGCCTCGATGATGTCCTCGTAGCGGTTGACCCGGCTGTCGCCCAATCGGACGACCTCGTCACCGGTGCGCAGTCCCGCCTTGGCGGCCGGCCCGTCGACCTGCACGGCGACCGTGGTCGGCGTGTAGGGCTCGCCGGCGACGAAGAAGACGGCAGTCAGCACCACGAAGGCGAAGAGCAGGTTGGCGAGCGGCCCGCCCAGCACCACGGCGGCACGGGCATAGAGCGGCTGGCTGAAGAAGGCCCGCTTACGCTGCTCGGGCGTCAGCGGCTCGCCGGACGGCGTCGCGCTGGTGGCGTCGCTGTCCCCCAGGAACTTCACGTAACCGCCAAGCGGCACGGCGGAAATCTTCCAACGCGTCCCGTTGCGGTCGGTCCAGCCGATCAGCTCGGGCCCGAAGCCGATGGAGAAGACCTCGGCGTGGATGCCGAATCGGCGGCCCACCCAGTAGTGCCCGTACTCGTGCACGAACACGAGCAGCGTCAGCACCAGGACGAAATACGGCAGGTAGGTCGTGAACAACGACATGGTTCAAATACACCACGAATTTCTTTTCACTTCAATTACTTAGCGAGCGACCCTGGACGGCTTTCTCGGCCCGGCCGCGGGCCTCCCGATCGGCTGCCTGAACCTGCTGGACCGATTCCACCCGCTCCGACGACAGGCTGCTTGTCGCCAGCACGTCCTCAACCACCCGGGCAATGTCGAGGAAGCCGATGCGCCGCGCCAGGAAGGCCGCCACGGCCACCTCATTGGCCGCATTCAGCACAGTCGGTGCAAATCCACCCAAGGCCAGAGCCTCTCGAGCCAAACGTAGCGAGGGAAAGCGGCCGGAATCGGGCCGCTCGAAGGTGAGTGGCGCCAATGTCGTGAAATCGAGCCGCTCGGCAGGGCTGTCGATGCGCGAGGGCCAGCCCAATGTGTGGCTGATCGGCACGCGCATGTCCGGCGTGCCGAGTTGGGCCAGCACCGAGCCGTCGCGATAGGCCACCATGGAATGGATCACCGACTGCGGATGCACGACGATCTCGATCTGCTCGGCGGGCAGCCCGAAGAGCAGATGAGCTTCGATGAACTCGAGGCCCTTGTTCATCATCGTCGCCGAGTTGATCGAGATCTTGGCGCCCATGTCCCAGTTGGGATGGGCCAGCGCCTGCTCAGGCGTGGCCTCGGCCATGTCGGCCAGCGCCCAGTTGCGGAACGGCCCGCCGGACGCCGTCAGGATCAGCCGGTCGATGGCGTGGCGATGCCGCGGCTCGAGCACCTGGAAGATGGCGTTGTGCTCCGAATCGACGGGCAGCAGCGCCCCGCCCGATTCCTCGATCGCGTCGATCAGCAGCCTGCCGGCGCAGACCAGCGTTTCCTTGTTGGCGAGCGCCACCATGGCGCCACGCCGTGCCGCCGCCAGGGTCGATTCGAGGCCGGCGAAGCCCACCACGGCCGCCATCACCCATTCCGCAGGCCGTGCCGCCGCTTCGATGACTGCGGCCGGCCCAGCCGCGGCCTCGATCGAGGTTCCGGCGAGGGCATCCTTGAGAGCCCTGTAACGCTGCTCATTTGCAACCACGGCCATGCGTGCGCGCAGCCGGCGCGCCTGCTCAGCCAACGCCTCGACGGAGTTGCCGGCGACCAACGCCTCGACGCGATAGCTTTCCGGGTCGCGCGCGATGAGATCGACCGTGCTCTGGCCGACCGACCCGGTCGATCCCAGAATCGTCACGCCGCGCGGCCGCTCGGCCGAAGGGGCATGCCAGCCCGTCATGTCCATGGCCATCCTCCACCCACGATCAGCCTAGTCAACCCCACGACGACGAGGACGGCCAGGAGCCCATCGACGCGGTCCAGCAGCCCGCCATGGCCCGGGATCAACGTTCCGCTGTCCTTCACGCCAGCCCGACGCTTGGCCGCCGATTCGAAGAGGTCGCCCATCTGCCCGACGACCGCCAGGCCCGCGCCAATGGCGGCCAAGGTGAATGTGTGGCCAAGGCCGAAGGCATAGCCCACAGCTGAGCTGGCCACAGCGGCCCAGGCCATGCCACCGAACAGTCCCGACCAGGTCTTGCCCGGACTGATGCGCGGGGCGAGCTTGGCTCCGCCCGCCGCGCGCCCGACGGCATAGGCACCGATGTCGGTCGCCCAGATGCAGGCGACGATCCAGATGATGGTCTCCCGGCCATCCCCTGGCTGATGGCGTAGCCACAGCAGCGCGACAACGGCAGCCAGGGTGTAGGCGATGGCAAAGAGGCGCAGCACCGGCCGTCCGCGCGTCAGCCCGATCCATTCCGAGATCAGCAGCGGCGCCGCCATGGCGGCCACCAGATCGATCCAGGGAAAGCCGAACCAGATCGCCGCCAGCACGAGCGGGCCGAGGACGACCGCCGACAGGATGCGCAGCACCAGGCCCCGATGCCGCCGGGCACGCCCGAGCGGGGCGTCAGCCGCCGACGCCGCCATATCGCCGCTCACGCCGACGGAACTCGGCAATCGCCTGTTCCAGATGGTCCTTGCCGAAATCCGGCCACAGCGTGTCGACGAACACCAGCTCGGCATAGGCACACTGCCAGAGCAGGAAATTGCTGATGCGCTGCTCGCCGCTGGTGCGGATGAGCAGGTCCGGGTCGGGCACGCCCGCCGTCAGCAGCTCCTGCTCGAAGCGCGTCTCGTCGATGTCCTCGGCCGCGAGCTCGCCGGCAGCGACACGGCGCGCCAGGTTCCGAGTTGCCTGCAGGATCTCGTCGCGCGCGCCGTAGTTGATGCAGATGTTGACGTCGATGCGGCCGTTGGCGTGGGTCATCTTCTCGGCGTCGGCGATGTCGCGCACGATGTCGGCGGCCAGTCCGTCGCGATTGCCGATGACGCGCAAGCGCGCGCCATTCTTGTGCAGCTCCTCGAGCTCGTTGCGCAGGTAGTGGCGCAGCAGGCCCATCAAGTCGTTGACCTCGTCGGCCGGCCGCGTCCAGTTCTCAGTCGAAAAGGCAAAGAGCGTCAGCACGGGAATGCCGAGCTCGCCCGCCCCGCGCACCACGCGACGCACCGCGTCGGCGCCGCGCCGGTGTCCGGCAACCCGGGGCAACCCGCGCGCCTTGGCCCATCGCCCGTTGCCATCCATGATGATCGCGACGTGGTGGGGACCCGGCGCCGGGTCCGCAGTGGCGGGCAGCGACGCAGTCGACATCAGACAGTCTTGATCTCTTTTTCCTTGTGGGCCAGCACTTCGTCGACCTGTTTGACGTACCGGTCGGTAAGCTTCTGCACCTCGTCGGACTTCTGACGATGCTCGTCCTGCGAGATCTTGTGATCCTTCTCCGCCTTCTTGAGCGCTTCCATGCCGTCGCGCCGCACGTTGCGCACGGCGACGCGGCCGTGCTCGGCATATTTGTGCGCGAGCTTGGCAAGCTCGGCGCGCCGTTCTGCGGTGAGCTCGGGAATCGGCACGCGGACGAGCTGTCCGTCCGGCGCCGGATTGAGGCCGAGGCCTGCCTCACGGATCGCCTTGGCGACCGAGACGACCAGGCCCTTGTCCCAGACATTGACGGCGAGCAGGCGCGGCTCGGGCGCGCTCACCGTGCCGACCTGGTTCAGCTGCATGCGCTGACCGTAGGCGTCGACCATGACCGGGTCGAGCAGGTTCACCGAAGCGCGGCCGGTCCTGAGACCGCCCAGCTCCTTCTTGAGGGCGTCCATGGCGCCCTGCATGCGTTTCTCGAGCTCTTTGAGATCGGCCGTCATCTTCAGCCCTCGTCTCTGATGATGGTGAAGGTTCCCTCCCCGCGCATCGTGGCAGCGAACGCGCCGGGCTTGTGGATATCGAACACGATGATCGGAATGCGGTTCTCGCGGGCCAGCGAGATCGCCGAGGCGTCCATGACCTGCAGGTCGCGCGATAGCACGTCCATGTAGTTGAGCTGGTCGTAGCGCTTGGCGTTCTTGTCCTTCTTGGGATCGGACGAGTAGACGCCGTCGACCTGGGTGCCCTTCAGCATGGCATCGACGCCCATCTCGGCCGCGCGCAGGGCGGCGGCCGTATCGGTCGTGAAGAACGGATTGCCGGTGCCGGCGGCGAAGATAACCACGCGGCCCTTCTCCATATGGCGCGCGGCGCGGCGGCGGATGTAGGGCTCGCACACCGTGGTCATGGGAATGGCGGACTGCACGCGGGTCTGCAGGCCCTGGCTTTCGAGCCCACTCTGCATAGCCAGTGAATTGATGACGGTCGCCAGCATGCCCATGTAGTCGCCGCTCGCCCGGTCCATGCCCGATGCGGCGGCCGACACACCGCGGAAGATGTTGCCGCCGCCGATCACCAGGCAGACCTGCACCCCCATCTCGTGCACGGTCTTTATCTCCTGGGCCACCATGGTGACCATGGCGGGATCGAGCCCATAATCCCGACTCCCCATCAGCCCCTCGCCCGAGAGCTTCAGCAGTACGCGGCGATAGCGGGGGCTCGACGGCATCGGGGTGCCTCAGACTCCAGTTTTCTTGGGCAACGCAGGCCCGTGGGCCTGTGCGCCAGTGTTCGTTGTCATACTACTTCTTGAGCTGTGCAGCCACCTCTGCCGCGAAGTCCTCGGACTTCTTCTCGATGCCTTCGCCCAAGGCGAAGCGCAGATAGCCCGCCAGCCGGACCGGGGCGCCGACCTGCTTGGCGGCATCGTCGACCACCTTCGAGACCTTGGTCTTGCCGTCGATGATGAAGGCCTGCTCGAGCAGCACCCACTCCTGGTAGGCCTTGCGGATGCCGCCTTCGACCATCTTGGCGATGATGTCGGCGGCCTTGCCGCTCTGGGCGGCCTTCTCGGCCAGCACACCGCGCTCGCGCTCGACCTCGGCCTTGTCGAGGGCGTCGATGGTCAGCGACTTGGGGTTGGCAGAGGCCACGTGCATGGCGAGCTGCTTGGCGAGCGCCTCGAGCTTGGCCTTGTCGCCAGTCGATTCGAGCGCCACCAGCACGCCGATCTTGCCGAGATCGGTCGCCACCCTGTTGTGCATGTAGCTCGCCACGACGCCATCGGAGACCGACAGCATGCCGGCGCGGCGCAGCGACATGTTCTCGCCGATGGTGGCGATCAGGTGCGTGAGCTCGCCCTGCACGTCGCGGCCGGTGCCGGGATACGGCGCCGCCGCGACCTTGGCCAGGTCGCCACCGTTGTCGAGCGCGATCATCGCGGCATCGCCGACGAACTTCTGGAAAATGTCATTGCGACCGACGAAGTCGGTCTCGGCATTGACCTCGATGACGGCGCCGCGGGTGCCGTTGACGACAACGCCGACCAGGCCCTCGGCCGCGACGCGGCCGGCCTTCTTGGCGGCCGCCGACAGGCCCTTGGTGCGCAGCCAGTCGATCGCCTTCTCGAGATCGCCCGCGACCTCGCCCAGCGCCTTCTTGCAATCCATCATGCCCGCGCCGGTCTTCTCGCGCAGTTCCTTGACCAGGGAGGCCGTGATCTCAGCCATGTCGTGCTCCGTATCGCATCAATTGACGTTGCTGAGTTTCTCAGGATTCGGACCGCGGGCGCCTCGCCCGCTCATGATCATGAGCGGGCGAGAAGGTCGCGGTAGACCGCGACCCAGCCCGCGGTCCGAACATGAGATGACGCGCCACTGGAATGGCGCGCCCCCAGCTATTGAACCCTCCCCAGCGCGGGATCCGCGCTGGGGAGGAAATCCTTATTCGGCCGGCGAGGCCTCGGCGCCCGCTTCGCCGGTGTCGGCGGCGGGAACCTCATCGGCCGGCGGCTCGCTGAGCTCGCCGACGTCACCGCCGGAAGCCGCGATCTCGGCACGAATGCCGTCGAGCACCGCACCCGACAGCAGCTCGCAATAGAGCGAGACCGCGCGGATGGCGTCGTCGTTGCCCGGGATCGGATAGTCGATGCCGTCGGGATCGGAGTTGCTGTCGAGCACCGCCACGATCGGGATGCCGCGCTTGCGCGCTTCCTGGACCGCGATCGCTTCCTTGTTGGTGTCGATGATGAACAGCATGTCGGGCGTGCCGCCCATTTCCTTGATGCCGCCCAGCGAGCGCTCGAGCTTGTCGCGCTCGCGCGTGAGGTCGAGCTGCTCTTTCTTGGTGAGGCCGACCACGTCGCCCTTCAGGCGGTCGTCGAGCTCGCGCAGGCGCTTGATCGAGGCAGAGATGGTCTGCCAGTTGGTGATCATGCCGCCCAGCCAGCGGTGGTTGACGTAGTACTGGCCGCAGCGCCTGGCCGCATCGGCGATGCGCTCGGCGGCGGCGGCCTTGGTGCCGACGAACAGCACGCGGCCGCCGTTGGACACGACTTGGCGGACCTGCAGCAACGCCTGCTCCAGCAGCGGGACGGTCTTGGTGAGATCGATGATATGGACCCCGTTGCGCACCCCGAACAGGTACGGCTTCATCTTGGGGTTCCAACGCCGGGTGTGGTGGCCGAAATGGACACCCGCTTCCAGCAACTGACGCATCGTAAATGTCGGCATAGCCATGCCGTTCTCCTTTTCCGGTTGGGCCTCCGCGGGCGTCGCCCCCCAGGCCAAAGGCTTCGGAGGGCACCGGAGCGAGCGGCGGGATGTCTCCCCGTCGACCGCAAACCCGCGTGCGAAGTGGGCGTGGTTCTAAAGGCTTATGGGCGGGAATGCAAGTATTAGCAAAATCAATGGGTTAGCGTATGACCTGATCCTGGGGAGCGGCCTTCGCTGCTGCTCTAAGCAACCAACTTCGCGATTTCCTCGGCCAGTTTCAGGAGCGACAGCGGGGCGCTGCCTTCGGCCTTATTGTTGGCGGTGATCCAGACCTTCTGGCCGGCCTTGAAGGCCTCGGCCGCCATCCTGGCGAGGATGAGGCGGCTTTCACCGTCCTCATCGACCAGCCGGTCGAACGGCTCGTAGCGCTGCTTGGCCGCCTGGTAGAGGAAGCCGCGGTGCAGGTTCCAGCGCACCACCAGCGGTCCCGGCGTATCGCCATCCAGCGCCTTGAGCGCCGCCTCCTGGCGCTCGACCTCGGGCATGCGGTCATGCAGGCCGACGCAGTAGCGGACGCCAGCCGTCGCCAGCATCCTCATCAGGCGCGGGGTGAGCAGCTCGGCATTGCGCAGTTCCAGCGCGTAGATTGGCCGATGCCGGCCCAGTTCCTGCGGCAAGGCGGCGAAGAACGCCGCCAGCCGCTCGATCAGGGTCGCCGCCTCCTCGACCAGGCCGCGCGGTAGCGGCGATACCTGAAACACCAGCGGACCCGCTTTGGCGCCGAGACCTTCCAGGCAGGGTACGACGAACTCACGGGCGGCAATGGCGGCGTCGAGGAAGTGCGGATTGGGCACCTTCCCTCGCCCTTCCTCGTCGCGCATCACGGCGTCACAGACCAAGGCCGGCGCCTTCACGACAAAGCTGAAGTGGTCCGGGACCTGCTGCGCGTAGCGCTGGTACTGGACCGTTGTGATCGGCGCATAGAACGTCCGGTCGAGACTGACCGTGCGCAGCAAGGGGATCTGGGCGTAGGCGGCCAGGCCCTGCTTGCTGAGTGCGACCTGCGGATGGACACCGTCGTAAACGAGGCCACGCCAGCCGGGAAAGAACCACGACGACGTGCCGAGCCGGATGTCGCTCGGCAGCGCGGGCGCGATGAACAACGGCGAATCCCAGGCCGGCCTGACCTCCCCCGCCGAGGCGCGCCGCCGAGGCGGTGGTGCGGATTGTTCGAACAGGCCGGGTTGCCGGCTCAAATCTCCTCCACCTGCGCGATGCCCGGCAGGCCGCCGATGGTGTCACGCAGGCCAGCCGCGATCGAATAGCTGCCGGGCAAGGTCACCTCGGCCTCCGAGTCATCCAGCATCGGCACAACCAGCGTAACCCGACTGCGGCCGCGCTTACCTTCCAGTGCCTTGCGCAACGGCTCGAGCGCGGTGGGATCGGACAGCTCGATGCGCAGACCGGCGGCGGCGTTGGCGACCGCATCCTCGAGCTTCTCCACTGTCTGAGCGGTCAGCTTCACCTGCTCGCCATCCAGCCGCCCGTCGGCCGAGACCAGGATCGCCTGCCCCGGTTCGAGAAGATTGCGCTTGCTGCCCAGAAGCTCGCTGAAGATGGTGAGCTCGAAGGCGCCGGACTGATCCGAGCACTGGACGAAGGCGAAGCGATTGCCCTTGGCCGAGGTGCGCTCCTGGCGATCGATGACGGTGCCCGCGAGCTTGATTCGTCCAGCCACGCCGCGCGTCAGCAGCGCCTGCAGGTCGGCAGCGCGCGTCACACGCAGGCGCTCCAGGCTGCGCTCGTAAGCGGCAAGCGGGTGCGAGGAGAGATAGAAACCGATGGCGGCAAACTCGTTCTGCAGGCGCTCCATCGGCGCCCAGTCCGGCACCTTGGGCAGCGGCGGCCGACGCTGGGCGGTGTCGTCGCCGAACAAGCTGTTCTGGTTGCTGCCGCGGGACTCGTGCGTAGCCTGCGAATGGCGCGTCAAAGCCTCGACAGCGCCGAAGGTCTGGGCGCGATTCTTGTTCAACGAATCGTAGGCACCGGCCTTCACCAGACTTTCCAACAGGCGCTTGTTGATCACGCGTTGGTCGAGCCGTTCGGCGACGTCGAACAGATCCTTGAACGGGCCGTTGGTCGCACGCTCTTCGGCCAGCCGGTTCATGGCGTCGCGGCCGACGCCCTTGATTGCCGCGAGGGCGTAGCGCACGCCGAGCTTGCCCTCGTCCGTCCGCTCGACGGCGAACTCGGCCATCGACTTGTTGATGTCGGGTGGCAGCAGCGGGATCTGCAGTCGCTCCAGCTCGCGGCGGAAATTGCCGAGCTTGTCGGCGTTGCCCATATCGAGGGTCATCGACGCGGCGAAGAACTCGACCGGATGATTGGCCTTGAGATAGGCCGTCTGGTAGGCGACCAGGGCGTAGGGCGCGGAGTGGCACTTGTTGAAGCCGTAGCCCGCGAACTTCGCCACCTTGTCGAAGATCATCGAGGCGCGCGCGTCCTCGACGTTGTTCCTGGCGGCGCCCTCGACGAACAGGGTGCGCTGGGCATCCATCTCGGACTGGATCTTCTTGCCCATGGCGCGGCGCAGCAGGTCGGCGCCGCCCAGCGAATAGCCCGACAGGACGCGGGCGATCTGCATCACCTGCTCCTGGTAGACCATGATGCCGTAGGTCTCTTCGAGGATCGGCTTCAGCGAGGGGTGCAGGTAGTCCGGCTTCTCCTGGCCGTTCTTGACGCTGATGTAGGTCGGAATGTCGTCCATCGGACCGGGGCGATAGAGCGCCACCAGCGCGATCAGGTCCTCGAAGCGGTTGGGCTTGAGCTTGGCCAGGATGTCGCGCATGCCGCTGCCTTCCATCTGGAAGACCCCGTAGGCATCGCCCTTGGCCAGCATCTTGAAGGTCGGCGCGTCATCGAGCGGTATTTTAGCAATGTCGATCTTGCCGCGACCGACCAGCTCGCAGGCCTTCTCGATCACCGTCAACGTCTTGAGACCGAGGAAGTCGAACTTCACCAAGCCCGCCGTCTCGACCCACTTCATGTTGAACTGTGTGGCGGGCAGCGATTCCTTGTTGTCGGTATCGCGATAGAGCGGGACCAGCTCGTCGAGCGGACGGTCACCGATCACCACGCCGGCGGCGTGGGTGGAGGCGTTGCGGTAAAGGCCTTCCAGCTGCAGCGCCAGGTCGATCAGGCGCTTGATCTCCTCGTCGGCCGAATACTGCTCCTTGAGGAGCTGCTCGCTCTCCAGCGCCTGGGCGAGCGTCACCGGCTTGGCCGGATTGTTGGGCACCAGCTTGCAGATGCGGTCGACCTGGCCATAGGGCATGCCGAGCACGCGGCCGACGTCGCGCAGCACCGCCCTCGCCTGCAGCTTGCCGAAGGTGATGATGGCGGCGACACGATCATGGCCGTACTCGTCGCGCACGTAGCGGATCACCTGGTCGCGCTTGTCCTGGCAGAAGTCGATATCGAAGTCCGGCATCGACACGCGCTCGGGATTGAGGAAGCGCTCGAAGATCAGGCCCCAGCGCAGCGGGTCGAGATCGGTGATCTTGAGCGACCAGGCGACCAGCGAGCCCGCGCCCGAGCCGCGGCCCGGCCCGACCGGGATGTCGTGGTCCTTGGCCCACTGGATGAAGTCGGCGACGATCAGGAAGTAGCCCGAGAAGCCCATCTTCTCGATCATGTCGAGTTCGTAGCTCAGGCGATCCTGGTAGGCCTTGAGCTCGATGTCGGCCGACAGCCGGCCACTCTCCTTCAGGGCCGTCAAGCCGGTCTCGGCCATCTCCTTCAAGGCGTCCTTCTCGGCGCGGCCGCCGAGCTTGGTGTAGCGCGGCAGGATCGGCTTGCGCGGTACCGGCATGTAGGCGCAGCGGCGGGCGATCGTCAGGGTGTTGTCGCAGGCTTCGGGCAGATCGGCGAAGGCCTCGCGCATCTGGCCGGCGGACTTGAAATAGTGCTCAGGGGTGAGCCGGCGGCGGTTTGGGTCCTCGATGTGGGCGCCCTGCTCGATGCACAGCAGCACGTCGTGCGCCTCGTACATCTCGGCCTTGGGGTAATGCACGTCGTTGGTGGCGACCAGCGGCACGCCGCGCTCGTACGCCAGATCGAGCAGCGCCGGCTCGATGCGCCGCTCGGCGTCCTCGCCATGGCGCTGCAGCTCGAGATAGAGCCGGCCGTCGAACAAGGACTGCAGGCGCTCGAGCTGATGGGTCGCGGCGGGAGTCTGGCCGGCCAGCAACAGCCGGCCGAGCGCGCTGCCGGCATAGCCGACCAGCGCCAGCAGGCCCTCGGTGTTGCCCTCCAGTTCAGACAGCGGCAGGGCCGACAACGAACCCGTCTTGAACTCGAGATGCGCCCGGCTCACCAGCCGCATCAAATTTCGGTAGCCCGTCTCGTTCTGGACCAGCAGGGTCAGCCCGTCGGCCGGCACGATCTTGCCCGGCGGCGCGTTGCCGGTGCCGTCCTCACGGCGAATGCCCAGTTCACAGCCGGTGATCGGCTGGATGCCGCCCTTGGACGCATACTGGGCGAACTCCAGGGCGCCGAACAGGTTGTTGCGATCCGTGACGCCGACGGCCGGCATCGCATTCGCCTTGGCAAGCGACACGATGGCCTCGACCTTGTTCGCTCCTTCGGTGAGCGAATAGGCGGACCGGACTTTGAGATGGACGAAATCGGCGATGGCCACGGGGCACTATTGCCTGTCCATCTTGTGGAAAACGAGGCGAAGTTGCGCAGACGCCCCGCTCTCATTTCCTCCCCCGTCATACCAGGGCGATCGCATATGCCCACTTCCGTCGTCTCGACCGAGGGCCCCCTCGACTTCGCTCGGGGCAAGCTCCGTCCCGAGCGGAGAGACCTTCCGTCCACAATAGGCCACTTATCGTGGACAGAAGGTCTCTCCGCTCCGCGCTTCGCGCTCCGGTCGAGACGACGGAAATCGCCATATGCGATCGCCCTACCTGTCATACGGGGGAGGATAAAGGAGGGGGAAAGCCACGGATGGAAAGCGGACCTCGCTGAAGCTAAGCTTCGCATATGCCTGGAGTGCCAGGGTCATATAAGGTTCGCTACGGTCGATCCTCAGTCACACCAGGAAAGGGCCGGCGCATGATTACCGTGTGGGGCGGACAGACCTCGCGATCGATCCGGGTCGTCTGGGTGCTGGACGAGATGGGCCTTCCCTACCGCGTGCGGCAGGTGGACATGCTGGCCGCCGAGCAGGACCCCGAGTTCCTGGCGGTCAACCCCGCCGACTACATCCCGGCGATCCAGGACGGCGACGTCGTCATGGTCGAGTCGATCGCGATCATGGAGTACCTGATGGCCCGCTACGGGCCGACGCCGCTGGCGCCCGCGCCGCACGATCCGAACTTCTCCGCCTACCAGCAGTTTCTGCACCTGGGCGAAGCCGGCCTCGCGACCCTGATGATGCCCGTCGTCGTCAGCCGCTTCATCGCGCCCGAGGCCGAGCGGGAGAACTGGGGCGCGACCTGGTGTCTGCAGTCGTTCCAGAAGCGGCTGAAGCTGGTCAGCCAACGGCTTGCCAGCTCGCCCTACCTCGCGGGCGAGGCTTTCACTGCCGCCGACATCTCGGTGACCTACGCCCTGAACCTGGGCCAACGGAACTGCGGCATCACCCTCGGCGACGCCGAACAGGCCTACCTCGCCCGCACCACGGGCCGCGACGCCTACAAGCGCGCCATGGAGCGTTCGCACGAAGGGGTGAACACCTAAACCCCCGTCTGCCCCGCGAATTGAGGCGCGAGAGGGCAGCACTCAACGTCCAGAATGGGTCGCGTGCGGAAATCAGCATAGGTCCCGAATCCGGACCTTCAGACCGCGACCGCGAGCAATTGTCGGCCCCGGTGAACACCCGCCCCTATGACGGGGGAGGAAATGAAAGGACGCTAGCCCGACAGCACCCCATCCTTCAGCGTCACCGTCCGGTCCATGCGTGACGCCAGCTCGGGATTGTGCGTCGCCACCAGTGCCGCCATGCCGGTCTCGCGCACCAGCCCCAGGAGCTGGCGGAACACGGCATCGGCGGTCGAGGAATCGAGGTTGCCCGTCGGCTCGTCGGCCAGCAGCACGCGCGGGGCATTGGCCACGGCTCGCGCGATCGCCACGCGCTGCTGCTCGCCGCCCGACAGCCGGCCCGGCCGGTGGTCGGCGCGCTCCTTGAGCTGGACCATGGCCAGCAGCTCGGCGGCGCGGCGGCGGGACTCGGGGCGCGATTTGCCGTTCAGCATCTGTGGCAGCATCACGTTCTCGATGGCCGAGAACTCAGGCAACAGGTGGTGGTACTGGTAGACGAAGCCCAGGAACTGGCGGCGCATCACCGTGCGCTCGCGATCGCCCGCCGTGCCGGCCGGCTTGCCGCCGACCACGATGTCGCCCTCGTCCGGCCGCTCCAGAAGTCCGGCGATGTGCAGCAAGGTCGACTTGCCGCTGCCCGACTGGCCGACCAGGGCAACGATCTCGCCGGGCTTGAGGTCGAGCGTGATGCCCTTCAGCACTTCGAGGCGCCGGTCGCCCTGCACGAAGGTGCGCTTGATGTCGCGCAACGACAGGGGAAACACCGAATCATTCATGACGCAGCCCTTCGACCGGTTCGACACGCGTGCTGCGCCAGGCAGGATAGGCCGCCGCCGCCAACGACAGCAGGATGGCGATGGCAATGATGGACAGCACTTCGGCCGGCTGGACGCGGACCGGCGCCGAGGTGATGAACTCGACTTCGCTCCACCCCGCCCCCTGCCCGCCGGCGTTGGTCAGCAGCACGAGCAGCCGGGCGATGCCCTGCATGTTGGCGCAGACCAGCAGGCCGAGGCCGGTGCCGACAGCAGTGCCGACCAGGCCGACCGCGGCCGCCGACAGGAAGAAGGCACGCACGATGGTGCCGGGCGCCGCCCCCATGGTGCGCAGGATGGCGATGCTGCCGCGCTTGACGCGCACCAGCATGGTGAAGCTCGCCACCACGTTCATGGCCGCGACCACGACGATCAGGGTGAGGATGATGAACATCATCACGCGCTCGACCTGCAGCGCGCCGACGAAGCGGGCATTGAGGCCGAGCCAGTGGGCGACCCGCAGGTCGTCGCGGCCGAGTGTTTTGCGCAGCTCCTCGGCGCGCTGCGGCGCCGCGGCCGGATCGGCGATATCGATGTCCATCGAGCTCACCGCCTCGTGGCCGTATTCGAGGTCGTCCTGCAGCATCGGCAGAGGCACGAAGACCAGGCCATTGTCGAACTCGTAGCGCCGCGTCAGGAAGCTCGCCAGGACCTCGTAGTCGGAGTAGCGCGGCGCGATCGTGCCGTTCTCGTTCACCCGGTGCGTCACCAGGGTGATCTTGTCTCCGGCCCTGACATTCAAAGCTTGGCGCAGGCGTTCGCCGATGACGACGCCGGGACGCGAACCGAAGGCGCTGAGGTCGCCATGCACGATGTTCCTGGACACCATGTCCCGCGCCTGCAGGTCTTCCGGCCGCACGCCGCGCACCAGGGCGCCACGCGTCTGATTGCCGGCGGTGACCAGCGACTGGCGCTCCAGGGTCAGGTTGACCGCGCGCACGCCGGGAAAGGCCTTCAGCTTGGCCAGCAGCTCGGGCGTGGCCTGCGCCATGCCGCCATCCCGAGCGGTGATCACGATGTGGCCGTTCAGCCCGATGATGCGGCCAAGAAGTTGCTCGCGAAAGCCGCCCATCACCGACAGCACGACGATCAGGGTCGCCACGCCGAGCGCCACGCCGATCAGGGAGAAGATGGCGATGAAGGAGACGAAGCCTTCGCGCTGGCGGGTCGCCAGATAGCGCCAGGCGAGCCAGCGCTCGACGGCCCGGACCGGATTACTCACGGTGCAGGCCCTCCACTGGGTCGAGCCGCGCCGCGCGCGCCGCGGGATAGAGCGAGGCGAGCAGCGCGAAGACCAGCGCCATGACGGCGATGAAGACGATCTCGCCCCATTCGATGCGCGAGGGCAGCTCGGCCAGCAGGTAGAGCGTCTCGTCGAACAGGACGATGTCGAAGGTGCGCTGCAGCCACTGGCGGATGGCCTCGATGTTGCGAGCGAAGGCCAGGCCCAGCACGACGCCGAGCAGCGTGCCGAAGCCGCCGATCGCCATGCCGTCGAGCAGGAAGACCCGCATGATGGCACCGCGTGTCGCGCCCATGGTGCGCAGGATGGCGATGTCGGCGGTCTTGGTGCGCACCAGCATGACCAGGCTCGACACGATGTTGAAGGCTGCGACCAGCACGATCATGGTCAGCACGATGAACATGACGTTGGTCTGGCCCTGAATCGCGGCGAAGAAGCCGATATTGGCCTGCCACCAGTCGAACACCCAGCCCTGCATGCCGACCACCTGCGAAAGCTGGCGCCGCGCGGCGCCGACCGAGGAGTCGTCGGCGACGAAGACCTCTATGCCTGTGACCTTGTCGCCGAAGTTGAGCAGGCGCTGGACGTCGGTCAGCGGTGCGTAGACGAAGTTGGCATCGTAGTCGTACATGCCGGCGCAGAAGACCGCCGCCACCCGCGCCTGCACCGCCCGCGGCATGACGCCCAGCGGCGTGGCGACTTCGACCGGCGAGACGAGCTGCAGGTTGTCGCCCACCTTCAGCTTCAGCAGGTCGGCCAGACGGCGGCCGATCACCACCGAAAAGTCGTTGCCGAAGTCTTTCAGCGATCCCCAATCGATCGGCTTGTCGTCCTCGGCCCGGCACAGACCGCGATAGCGGTCGCGCAGCTCGGCGGGCCCCTCGATCGCGGCCGAGAGCGGCGTGCGCGCCTTGAAGTCTTCCGGCCGCACGCCGCGCAGCACCACCCCCCTCACCTTGTCGCCGGCCACGGCCATGATCTGGCCCTCGGCCGTCGGCGTGGCGCTCAGCACGCCGGGCACCTTCGTCATGTCGGCCAGCAGTTCGGGCGTGGCGTCGAGCCCGCCGCGGCTGCCTTGCACGCCGAGCTGGCCGCTGATGCTCGACATCTGGCGCAGCATCTCGAAGCGAAAGCCGTTCATGACCGACATGACGACGATCAGCGTGCCGACGCCCAACGTGATGCCGATCAACGAGAAGGCGGCGATCACCGAGATGAAGCCCTCCTCGCGGCGGGCGCGCAGATAGCGGAAGGCGATGAGACGTTCGACGGCGGCGAAGGCCATGTCTTAGCCGAAGCGCTGGACAACCTGGTCGAACGGCACTTCCTCGCGCTTGCCGGTCTTGCGGTCCTTGACCTCGGCCTTGCCGGCCGACACGCCCTTGGGGCCGACGATCACCTGCCAGGGCAGGCCGATCAGGTCCATGTCGGCGAACTTCGCGCCCGGCCGCAGGTCGCGATCATCGTGCAGGACATCGATGCCCTTGGCGGCAAGGCCGTCATAGAGCTTCTGGCAGGCGCCCGAGACCGCGCCGTCGTCGGGCTTGAGGTTGACGATCGCCACCTTGAACGGCGCCACCGATTCCGGCCAGACGATGCCCGCCTCGTCATGGCTCGCCTCGATGATGCCGCCGACCAGGCGCGACACGCCGATGCCGTAGGAGCCCATCTCGACCGTGATCTGCTCGCCGCCCGGACCGGCCACGACCGCCTTCATGGGCGCCGAATACCTGGTGCCGAAGTAGAAGATATGGCCGACCTCGATGCCGCGCGCGGCAAGTCGCTCGCCTTCGGGAATCTTCTCGAAAGCTGCCTTGTCGTGCATGTCGTCGGTCGCGGCGTAGAGCGACGTCCATTCGTTCACGATCGGCTGCAGGTCGGAGTCGTAGTCGATCCTGCGGCTGAGGATGTCCTTGTCGACCAGGCCCTTGTGGCAGAACACGGCGCTCTCGCCGGTGTCGGCCAGCACGATGAACTCGTGGCTGAGGTCACCGCCGATCGGCCCGGTCTCGGCGCGCATCGGGATCGCCTTCAGGCCCATGCGCGCGAAGGTGCGCAGGTAGGTCACGAACATCTTGTTGTAGGAGTGGATGGCGCCCTTCTTGTCGATGTCGAAGGAGTAGTTGTCCTTCATCAGGAACTCGCGGCCACGCATCACGCCGAAGCGCGGGCGGACCTCGTCACGGAACTTCCACTGGATGTGATAGAGGTTCCTCGGCAGGTCGCGGTAGCTCTTCACGCCGTCGCGGAAGAGCACGGTGATCACCTCCTCGTTGGTCGGGCCGAACAGCATTTCGCGGTCGTGCCGGTCTTTCATGCGCAGCATCTCGGGGCCGTAGGCGTCGTAGCGGCCGCTCTCGCGCCATAGGTCGGCCGACTGGATGGTCGGCATCAGCACTTCCTGGGCGCCCGAGCGGTCCTGCTCCTCGCGCACGATGCGCTCGATGTTCTTCAGCACGCGGAAGCCCAGCGGCAGCCAGGCATAAATGCCGGCCGAGGTCTGGCGGATCAGGCCGGCGCGCAGCATCAGGCGGTGCGAGACGATCTGCGCCTCTGCCGGGTTTTCCTTCATGGTCGGCAGAAAGTACTGACTCATCCGCATTCTGGTTCGATCCTTGCTGGGCTGCCGAGGTGGCCGCGGACTGTAGGAAACGGGGGTTCTAAAGGCAAACAGCCGACCGTCCGTGTTCTCAACGCCTCAAGCCCTTTCATGCTCCTCTCCCCTTGGGGGCAGGGCGATCGCATATGCCCACTTCCGTCGTCTCGACCGAGGGCCGCAGGCCCGAGCGGAGAGACCTTCCGTCCACAATAGGCCACTTATCGTGGACAGAAGGTCTCTCCGCTCCGCGCTTCGCGCTCCGGTCGAGACGACGGAAATCGCCATATGCGATCGTCCTGCCCTTGGGGGAGAGGAGCATGAAAGAGAGGAACAAGACCTCCCTGGCTAGCTTTGCACAGGCGGATGCCCGCACACTTCACGCGACAACCGGGGGAGAACAACATGCTCGAGCGGGTCTTCAAGCTCAGCGAGAACAAGACCAACGTCCGGACCGAGGTCGTGGCCGGGATCACGACCTTCCTGACGATGGCCTACATCATCTTCGTCAACCCGGACATCCTGAAGGCGGCCGGCATGCCGTTCGGCGCGGTGTTCACGGCGACCTGCGTGGCGGCGGCCATCGGCTGCTTCCTGATGGCCTTCCTGGCCAACTACCCGATCGCGCTGGCGCCCGGCATGGGGCTGAACGCCTACTTCGCATTCAGCGTGGTGGGCGGCATGAAGTTGAGCTGGCAGGTGGCGCTGGGCTGCGTGTTCATCTCGGGGGTCATCTTCTTCATCATCAGCGTGCTGCCGATTCGCGAGTGGATCGTGAACGCCATCCCCAAGTCGCTGAAGATGGCGATCGCCGCCGGCATTGGCCTGTTCCTCGCCCTGATCGCGCTCAAGAATGCCGGCGTGGTGGTCGACGACCCGGCAACCCTCGTGACGCACGGCGTGCTCACCAGCTTCCCTGTGGTGATGGCGGCGCTGGGCTTCTTCCTGATCATCGCGCTGGAATACCGGCGCGTGACGGGCGGGGTGATCATCGGCATCCTGGTGGTGACCATCATCGCCATCGCGGCCGGCCACCAGAAATTCACCGGTATCGTCGACGTGCCACCATCGATCGCGCCGGTGTTCCTGCAGATGGACTTGGCCGGCGCACTCCAGATCGGCCTGGTGACGGTGGTGTTCGCTTTCCTGTTCGTCGATCTATTTGACAATACCGGGACGCTGATTGCGTTGGCCCATCGCGGCGGGTTCATGCGGCCCGACGGCACGGTGCCGCGCCTGCACGGCGCCCTGATGGCGGATAGCGGTGCCGCCATGATCGGCGCCGCCGTCGGGACCTCGACGACGACGAGCTACATCGAGAGCGCATCCGGCATCAATGCCGGCGGACGCACCGGCCTCACCGCAGCCGTCGTGGGGATCCTTTTCCTCCTGGCGCTGTTCGTGGCACCGCTCGCCGGCTCCATTCCGTCCTACGCAACGGCGCCGGCGCTGCTCTATGTCGCCTGCCTGATGGCGCGAAGCCTCACCGAAGTCGAATGGGATGACGTCACCGAAGCCGCACCCGCCGTCATCACTGCGATCACGATGCCCTTCACCTTCTCGATCGCCGAAGGCATCGCGTTCGGATTCATTTCGTACACCGCCATCAAACTTGCGACCGGACGCTATCGCGATGTTCATCCGGCAGTCGGAATTCTCGCTGTGCTGTTCGTGATCAAATATGTGGTGATCGGATGATCACACATCGAGCGCGGTCATTTGTTTGTCGTCGAACGATCTGCCTGCTTACAATTGTTCTAATTGGCAGCTGGTGATCGAAAGAAAAGGTCTTGGCAAGACGCTGGCTTCCGGCTAAGTAGCCTGGGTCTTGGGCACAGCCCGAGTTTAGGGAGGAGAGCGGCGAAAGCCGCCTGTGACGAGTTTCGGGGGAAGAGGGACGGCGGGCCAAGAGTCCGCTGTTTCTTTTTTAGGAAATCACTTAGCCCGCGAACTTAAGAGATTGGATTAAGTCACTCGACCATTCTGCGGAAGCTGAAAACGTCCGCTTGGTGGAGGAAGTAGAACCCGATCCACAGCACGGCGGCGACGATCGAGGTGATGATCGCCTTGCGCA
>CAWEIE010000048.1:0-71823 GCA_963809025.1 uncultured Alphaproteobacteria bacterium
AGGAGCCGGCGTCGATTCACCGACGCCACCACCCGCGCTTGGGCTTCTCCGGCGGCGCCTCGATGACGGGCACTGGCGGCGGTTCGGGCTGCGGCGCCGAGGCAACCACCGGCGACATGGGCAATGGCGGAGGAGGAGGTGCTGCCTCGACATTCACCGGCGCGGCCAGCGGCGGCGCCGGATCGTAGGGCTCGCGCTCCACGGGCATGTGTCCGTCCGGCATGTGGTCGACCGGATTGCCTTCGATCGGCGTCGGCGCGGACGCCATCGGCGCCTCGCGATGATCGTCGGCACGGCCGCCCTCATGGTCGCCGCGATGATCGCCCGCGTGGTCGGCAGCGTGGTCGCCGGCATGATCACCAGCGTCGCCTTCACCATTCTCGCGCCGGCGACGGCGTCCGCCGCGGCGGCCACGGCGACGGCGACGGTCGCCGCGATCGCCATCGTCGCCATCCGCGCGCTCGCCCTCGGCCGGGGCGCCGGCGGCCGGGTCACCCATCGGTTCCTCTTTGCGATCGTCCTTGTCGTCGTCGGCCGCGCCGTTGGGCCCCTGCTCGGGGCCACGGTCGTCGGCCTGATCTTCCGCGCCCATGGCCTGCGGACGATCGCTGTCGCCGTCCTCGTCGCGTCGGCCGGTGCGCCGGCGCCGGCGACGCCGGCGGCGACGGCCACCGTCGGCATCGTCGCGGTCGCCACGTTCACCGCGTTCGCCACGTTCGTCCACGCGCTCGCCGGCCTCGCGATCCTCGGCGCCCTCGGCCGGGCCGGCTCGTCGGCCGGCGCCTCGTCGGAGACCTGGTCGTAGGAAGCGCGCGCCAGTTCGGGGCCCGGCCGCTCGCGGTCGTCGCCGCGGCGGGCGCGCACGCGCTCGATCTCGCAATCGGCGGCGTGCAGTTCGTCGTCGGCCTCGATGGCAACCGAGAAGCCGTAACGCTTCTCGATCTCCGACAGGGTATGGCGCTTCTGGTTGAGCAGATAGAGCGCGACGTTGGGCGGCACGCTGACCACGATCTCGCCCGCGCGGCGGCGCACGCCTTCCTCCTCGATGGCGCGCAGCGCATGCAGCGCCGCGGATTCGAGGGATCGGATGCGGCCGGTGCCGGCACAATGCGGGCAGACCTCGGTCGAATGCTCGAGCAGGCTGGGACGCAGCCGCTGGCGCGACATCTCGAGCAGGCCGAAAGCCGAGATGCGGCCGATCTGGATGCGCGCGCGGTCGTGGCGCATCGCGTCCTTGACCTTGTGCTCGACCTGGCGCTGGTGGCGCGTCTCCTCCATGTCGATGAAGTCGATCACGATCAGGCCGGCGAGGTCGCGCAGGCGCACCTGGCGGGCGATCTCCTCGGCCGCCTCGATGTTGGTCCTGAGCGCCGTCTCCTCGATGTTGCGCTCCTTGGTCGAGCGGCCCGAGTTGACGTCGATGGCGACCAGCGCCTCGGTCGGATTGATGACGATGTAGCCGCCGGAGCGCAGCTGCACGACCGGCGAATGCATGGCGTCGAACTGGTTCTCCACCTGATAGCGGTGGAAGAGGGGGATCGGCTCCTTGTAGAGTTCGACCTTGCCCGCCTGGTGCGGCACGAGCTGGCGCATGAACTCGGACGCGGCGTTGAAGCCCGCCTCGCCCTCGACCAGCACCTGGGCGATGTCGGTGTCGTAGACGTCGCGCAGCGAGCGCTTGATCAGGTCGCCTTCCTCGTAGATCAGCGCCGGCGCCGTCGAGCGCATGGTGATCTCGCGGATCGAATCCCACAGCCGCGACAGGTATTCGTGGTCGCGCTTGATGTCGATGGTGCTGCGCTCCAGCCCGGCGGTGCGCAGGATCACGCCCATGCCTTGCGGCACGTTGAGCTCGCCCAGCACTTCCTTCATGCGCTTGCGGTCGGCCGGGTTGGAGATCTTGCGCGAGATGCCGCCGCCACGCCCGGCATTGGGCATCAGCACGCAGTAGCGGCCGGCCAGCGACAGGTAGGTGGTGAGCGCCGCACCCTTGTTGCCGCGCTCTTCCTTGACGACCTGCACCAGCAGGATCTGCCGGCGCTTGATGACCTCCTGGATCTTGTACTGGCGGATCGGGTTGCGGCGGCGGCGCTCGCGCGTCTCGCGCTGCTCGATCACGTCGTCGCCGCCCAGCGTCTCCACGGTCACTTCGGGCTGCGGCGCGTCGGCCGGGTCGGCAGACGTTTCGCTGCCGGCGTCAGCCGCCGCCTCGACCGGAGTTTCGGCGGCGGCTTCGGCATAGACGGATGCCGGCTGCTCGGCGGGCGGCGCCGCGTCGGCGGTCTCGGCGGGCGTGGCGATGGGCAGCGGCTCGGCGCTTTCGGCGGTCTCTGCGGGACCCTCGATGCGTTCGCTGGCGATCGCGGCGGGCTGGGCCTGCGGCTCGGGCTCGGCGATGATCGCGGGCGGCAAGGACTCGGGCGTGGGCTGCTCGCTGACCGGCCGGTCGCCCGCATCCTCGGCATTGGCGATGGCCTCGGCGGCCACCTCCGGCGGCGGCTCGCTGCTCGGCGGGTCGATCGGGCTCTCGGCGCGATTGTCCTCGCGCACTTCCTCGATGTCGGTGCGGTCGATCCTGTCGCGGCGGCGCGGTTCGTCGTCGTCGGCTTCGGCGTGCAGGCGCTGCTGCTCGGCTATCAACCTTTCGCGGTCGGCGACGGGGATCTGGTAGTAGTCGGGGTGGATTTCCGAGAAGGCCAGGAAGCCGTGGCGGTTTCCGCCATACTCGACGAACGCCGCCTGCAGCGACGGCTCGATGCGGATGACCTTGGCGAGATAGATGTTGCCCTTGAGGGGCTTGCGGGTCGCCGTCTCGAAATCGAATTCTTCCAGTCGTGTTCCATCAACGACAACCACCCGGGTCTCTTCGGGGTGGCTCGCATCGATGAGCATGCGCCGTGCCATGGCTCGCTCCGAGGCGTTCTGGTCCAACCGGCGCGAGCGACCGGCGGCTGAGCCGCCTCCTTGGGGCGAGGGGGACGGTGCGCCATCGACCCGCCGAACGGCCAACTTTTAGGCCAAGACGGGGAAGCATCGCGCCGCCGGACCACAACTGGGTCCTGCCGACCTCGGGTTTCCTATAGCCACCGCCTGCCTGACAGTCCCTCCGCAGGCCCGCCGCTCCCGTAAATCGTGGGGCGCCAGCCCGGCTTAGAAGACTGCCGTCGGAGCGCACCATCCCTAGGGAGGGCGCCTCGAACGACGGCGACTGCTCGCAGAACGCAACATACGGGGTTCGCTTGGCGCTCACAATCAAAACGTTGGGGCAGATGAGTTCTGGCCGGTAAATAGTTGAATTCTCTTGAAATTATTTCGGTTCTTCTGTATTTGGTTGAACATATCAAAACAATAATTGGCCCCTCTCCATTAAAGCTGGCTGTCTCAATGGCCGCTCCCTATCGTCGAAATATCATTGCCGGGCTCGCTGGCCTGACCGCTTTTGGCCTTGGCGCGCCCGCAGCCTGGGCCAATCAGCCGGCCAAGAAGTCCATCGCCAAGCCGACGCCGCCACCCAAGCCCAAGCTGGTCTTCCTCGACCCCGGGCATGGCGGCAAGGATCCCGGCGCGCGAGGTGTCCGCGGCACCCAGGAGAAGGTCGTGGTGATGGCGATCGCCCGCGAACTGCAACGCGAGCTGCAGGCCGGCGGCCGCTATCGCGTGATGCTGACGCGGGCGTCCGACAGCTTCGTCGCCTTGCGCGAGCGCGTGGCGCGTGCCCAGGCCGCCAAGGCCGATCTGTTCTTGTCCTTGCACGCCGATTCCCATCCCAATTCCGATGTGCGCGGGGCCTCCGTCTACACGCTGTCGGAGGAGGCGAGCGACCGCGAGGCCGCGGCGCTGGCGGCCCGCGAGAACCGTGCCGATGGCGTCGTCGCGGGCATGCGGCTCGGCGGCCAGACTGACGACGTCGCACGGACCCTGGTCGCCATGAGCCAGCGCGGCACGGTGAACGATTCGCGACGTCTGGCCGAGACCATCGTGCAGACCTTCGGCAAGGGAGGGGTACGCCTGCTGCCGCGCACGCACCGCCAAGCAGGCTTTGCTGTGCTCACTGCGCCCGAAATCCCGGCCGCCCTGGTCGAGCTCGGTTACCTTTCCAATCCACAGGACGAAAAGCTGTTGACGGTGCGGCAGCACCAGATTGCCCTGGCCAGGGCGCTGCGGGCTTCGGTCGATGCGCACTTCGGTGCCGGAATTGCCACAAGAAAGGCGTAACTTTCTTTCAAGCTTGCCGTTGCTGCCCCTAGGGTTGGCCGCGTAAAGAAATGAAAGTGCTGAACCTTTTCAAAATCCTGCTGGCCTTTGCGACGGCCGCTCTGATCGTTGGCACTGGCACGGTGGCAGGCTTGTTCTGGCACTTCAGCCATGGCCTGCCCGACCACAAGCAGCTTGCCGACTACCAGCCGGCGATCTCCTCGCGCCTTTATGCCGCCGACGGCCGCCTGCTGGCCGAGTATGCGCGCGAGAAGCGCGTGTTCGTGCCTGTGGCCGCCATGCCCAAGCGCGTGCTGGAAGCCTTCGTCGCCGCCGAGGACCAACGCTTCTTCTCCCATCCCGGCGTCGACTTCATCGGCGTGGTGCGTGCGGTGATCGCCAACGTCGCCAATCCCGGCAGGCGGCCGGAGGGCGCGTCGGGGCTGACCCAGCAGGTCGCCAAGAACTTCCTGCTCTCAAACCAGGCGACCCTGGCGCGCAAGATCCGCGAGGCCATCCTCGCCTTCCGCATCGAGGAAACCTACTCCAAGGAGCGAATCCTCGAGCTCTATCTCAACGAGATCTATCTCGGCTCGGGCAATTACGGCGTGGCCCAGGCCGCCATCAACTACTTCGACCGGTCGCTCAACGAACTGACGCTGTCGGAGATCGCCTATCTCGCGGCGCTGCCCAAGGCGCCCAACCGCTACAATCTCATCCGCAACGAGAAGGAAGCCTACGCCCGCCGCGACTACGTGCTGGGCCGCATGCTCGACGACGGCTACCTCACCCAGGCCGAGATGCAGCAGGCCAAGGCCGAGAAGCTGCAATACCGTCGCCGCGGCAACACCGAGGTGGTGCAGGCCGACTTCTTCGCCGAGGAAGTGCGCCGCAACCTGATGGCCGCCTATGGCGAGAAGGGGCTCTACGAAGGCGGCCTCACGGTCTCGACCACGCTCGATCCCGCCATCCAGGCGGTCGCCGACAACGCCCTGCGCGATGGCCTGATCACCTACGACCGCCGCCACGGCTGGCGCGGACCGTACGCCAAGATTCCCGACATGAGCGTGTGGGAGGAGGAGTTCGCCCGCATCGTCCAGCGCCGGCCGCTGGGCGGCCCGGCAAGCTGGCAGCTCGCCGTGGTCAGCAAGATCGAGCCGCAGGCCGTGCAGATCATCGGCCTGCCCTCAAGCGACGGAGGGGGCGGCGAGGGCACCGTGCCCTTCGCCGAAATGACCTGGGCCGCGCCGACCTTGGCCGAGCAGCGTCTCGGCGCGCCGCCGCGCCGGCCCAACGACGTCGTCAGTGTCGGCGACGTGATCGTAGTCGAGAAGGTCGAGAAGCCGGCCGGCAAGGACGCCAAGCCTTATCCGCCCAGGACCTACGCGCTGCGCCAGGTGCCCAACGTCGAGGGCGGCGTGGTGGTGATGGACACCCAGACCGGCCGCGTGCTCGCCATGTCGGGCGGCTGGTCCTACGGCCGCAGCCAGTTCAACCGCGCCGTCCAGGCAGCGCGCCAGCCGGGCTCGTCGTTCAAGCCGTTCGTCTATCTCGCGGCCATGGATTCGGGCTTCACGCCCGCCTCGGTCGTGCTCGACGCGCCGTTCTCCTACGACCCAGGCTACGGCCAGCCGATCTGGACGCCCAAGAACTACGGTAACGACTATCTCGGCCCGACCACGGTGCGGCGCGGCCTCGAAGCCTCGCGCAACCTTATGACTGTGCGCATGGCGCAGCAGGTCGGCATGAAGAAGGTGGTCGAAGTCGCCAAGGAATTCGGCGTCGTCGACCAGATGGGCGCCTACCTGCCGATGGCGTTGGGTGCGGGCGAGACCACTTTGCTGCGCATGACCATGGCCTACGCCATGCTGGCCAACGGCGCGCTCGAGATCACGCCCTCGCTTGTCGACCGCGTGCAGGACCGCAACGGCAAGACCGTCTATCGCCACGAGCCGCGCGCCTGCCGTGGTTGCGGCGAGCAGGCCGCCTCGGGCAAGCCCTTCGCGCCGGAGATCGTCGATTCGCGCAAGCCCTTCCACGATCCCGCGTCGGTCTACCAGGTCGTGCACATGATGCTGGGCGTGACGACGCGCGGCACCGCCGGCCGCCTGGCGGCGCTCGGCCGGCCGATCGCCGGCAAGACCGGCACGACCAACGATGCGCGCGACAACTGGTTCCTGGGCTCGACGCCCGACATTACGATCGGCATCTATATCGGCTTCGACGAGCCGCGCACACTCGGCCACGGCAACCTCGAGACCGGTGGCGGCAATGCCGCGCCGATCTACGAGGCGATGGCCAAGCAGATCTTTAAGGACAAGGCGCCGACGCCGTTCCGCATTCCGCCCGGCCTGCGCATGGTCAAGTGGACCTACGAGAGCGGCACGATCGACGAGGTCTTCAAGCCCGGCACCGAGCCCGGCTCCGAGGGCTTCGGCCAGACCCCGCTTGACGGCTCCGCCCCCTATTCCGGTATAGACCCCGGCGGCCCGCAGCAGGCGGGCGGCGCCCGGCGCCCGGGTCTCTCGGGAACGGGCGAGACGTACTAAACAAACCGTCACCCCGAGCGAAGCCGAGGGGCCTCTTCTTGACGATGTGCGTTGTGATGAGAAGGTCCCTCCGCTCGTCGCTGCGCTCCTCGGTCGGGATGACGGGTGGATGAGGAGTCATTTTCGATGCGTGCCGAAGCCCAAGCCATGGTCAACGAGATCGAGGAGTCGCTGGCGCTCCTGAGGAGGCGTCTTTGACTACGACAGGGCTGTCGTACGTCTCGATGAGCTGAACGCGCGCGCCGAGGATCCGGCGCTGTGGAACGACCAGAAGCAGGCCCAGGCGGTGATGAAGGAGCGCACCAGGCTCGAGGGTGCGATCGCCACCATCAAGCGCCTGCGCGCCGCCATCGACGACAATGTCGGACTGATCGAGATGGCCGAGGCCGAGAAGGACGAGGCCATGATCGCCGACGCCGAGCGGGCGCTCGGCGAGGCGCGCGCCGAGGCGGCCAAGGCGCGGCTGGAAACGCTTCTCTCCGGCGAGGCCGACGCCAACAACGCCTATGTCGAGCTCAACGCCGGCGCCGGCGGCACCGAGGCGCAGGACTGGGCCGAGATGCTGGGGCGCATGTACACGCGCTGGGCCGAGCGCCGCGGCTTCAAGGTGAGCTGGCTGGAGGAGAGCGCGGGCGAAGAGGCCGGCATCAAGTCGTGCGCCTTCAAGGTCGAAGGCCCCAACGCCTATGGCTGGCTGAAGACCGAATTGGGCGTGCACCGGCTGGTGCGCATCTCGCCGTTCGACGGCAATGCGCGGCGCCAGACCTCGTTCGCCTCGGTCTGGGTCTACCCCGAGGTCGACGACGACATCGAGATCGAGCTTGTGGACAAGGACCTGCGCGTCGACACCTACCGCGCCTCCGGCGCGGGCGGCCAGCACGTCAACAAGACGGACTCGGCGGTGCGCATCACCCACATCCCGACCGGCATCGCCGTCGCCGTGCAGCAGGAGCGCTCGCAGCACCAGAACCGCGCCAAGGCCATGCAGATGCTGAAGGCGCGCCTCTACGAGGTCGAACTGCAGAAGCGCGAGGCCGAGCGGCTCGAGGCCGAGGCCAGCAAGACCGACATCGGCTGGGGCCACCAGATCCGCTCCTACGTGCTGCAGCCCTACCAGATGGTGAAGGACCTGCGCACCGGCGTCGAACGCTCCGATCCGCAGAAGGTGCTCGACGGCGACCTCGACGAGTTCATGGCGGCCTCGCTCGCCGCGCGCGTCGGCGAGGGCAAGGACAAGGAAGCGGCCTAGGCTCTATAGTCCGGCGATGGCCACCCCTTCGCCCAGCCCCGCCCAGTTCCTGTCTTCCCTGCTGACCGCGGTGCATGACGTGACCGGTCGTCGGCCTCCACCGACCTGGACGCATGTCGACAAGGTTCAAGTCAAGCTCGGGACCGCGAACAGGGACGCGCTCGACGCCGCGATCCGCGTGGCGGTCGCCCGGGGCTGGCTGCGCGCCGATGGCGACCCGCCCTCATCGGTGACGATGACGGTTGACGGCATCAAGCTGATCGCGCCTGGCGAAGCAGGAACAAAGCCGAAGTAGCGCCGGCGCGCATTCGGCGCGACAATGCCCGCATGATCGCAAGAACGCGTCGCACCCTCCTCAAGACAGCCGCGGCGGCCGTTGCCGCGCCCTTAATCCTTCCGGCCGTCGGCCGCGCCCAGGGAAGTTGGCCCGGCAAGCCCATCCGTTGCATCGTGCCGCTGCCGCCCGGCGGCGGTACCGACACGATCGGTCGGCGCGCCATGCAGCGGCTGTCGGAGGCGCTGGGCGTTCCCGTCGTTGTCGAGAACCGTGCCGGCGCGGGCGGCACGATCGGCAGCGACGTCGTCGCCAAGGCCGAGCCCGACGGCTACACGATCGGCATCGCCACGGCGTCGAGCCACTCCGCCGCGCCGGTGTTCCGCAAGGACCTGCCCTACGATCCGGTGAAGTCCTTCACCGCCATCACCGTGCTGGGCACCACGCCCTACATCCTGATCGGCGGCCCCGCCGCGGGCGCGACCGATCTTGCAGGCTTCATCGCCGCCGCCAAGGCCAAGCCGGGCAAGGTGAACTGCGCCTCGGTCGGCGTGTCGACGCTGGGCTATCTGCTCACCAAGCAGTTCGAGCTCCTGGCCGGCATCGAAATGGTCGACGTGCCCTACAAGGGATCGGCCCTGGCCTATCCCGACCTGATGAGCGGCACCGTCGCGGTGATGCTCGACAACCCGTCGGGCTCGGCCGGCCTGGTGCGCGAGGGACGGCTGACGGGCTTTGCCGTCACCCGGCCGTCGCCCGTGCTGCCCAACGTGCCGACCTTCGAGAGCCTGGGCGTGAAGGGCTTCGACGCCGTCTTCTGGTATGGAATCGTGGGACCTGCCGGGCTGCCGCCCGCGATCGCCGATCGCATCCAGAAGGCGCTGGCCGAAGGCTTCCTGACCGATGAAGGGCGCGCGTCGCTGCGGGCCATGGACGTCGAGCCCGTCATGTCGACGCCGGCAGTGTTTGCCGCCGCCATGGCCAAGCAGACTCAGGATTTGCGCGCGCTGGCCGATCGTCTCGGCATCAAGCCGACGGAGTAGCAGCGTGCTGCTACTCCGTCGCCCCGAGCGAAGCCGAAGGGCTTCGTCTTGATCGGACGCAACATGAAGAGGCCCCTCGGCTCCGCTCGGGGTGACGGGCCATACTGTTTGGGAAAGGACTAACCATGGATGGAACCACGCCCGTCACCTTCAAGGTCAACGAGCTCACGCCCGATCCCGACGTCCAGTTCGATCCCAAGGTGACCAAGAGCTACGTCACCTACGCCCATCGCCTGGCGGCGCGCGGGCTGGTCAATTCGAGCGTCGGCGGCATGGTGATCCGCGTCGCCCATCCCGGCCACGAGCACGGCGTGTGCTACGCCAAGCCCCAGGGCATCAGCCTCGAGGAAGTCGAGGCGGAGGATCTGGTGATCACCGACATCCCGTGCGGCCGCATCCTGCGCGGCGAGCGGGCGACCACGGTCGGCCATCAGATGAACCGCGAAATCCTGCGCCTGCGGCCCGACGTCAACTGCGTGATCCACCTGCACCACGACGAGATGATCGCCTTCATGGCGGCAGGCTACGACACCATCCGCTCCTACAGCCTGACCTACGGCTACCTGATGCAGAAGCCGGCGCACTACCTGCCGGCCAGCGTCAACGTCGAGGAGGACGTGGCGCCGATCAAGACGTTCATCCAGGACACCAACTGCATCATCATGAAGCGCCACGGCTTCACCGTGCTCGGCCGCTCGGTGTCGGAGGCCTACCACCGCACCTGCGTGCTGGTGAGCGAGATCAAGCGCAACATCATCGTCGAGACGCTGTGCGCGGCCAACGGCAAGACGCCAGAATACATCTCCGACGAGGAGCTGGCCTACATGGCGACCCACGGCGACGCCGTCATGTATCCCGCACTGGTCAAGAAGACGGCGTAGGAAGGGCGAGAGCGCGGCTATCCTTGCCTGGCTGGCTAGAGCTCGGTGTGCGGCAACTGCACGGCGCGGCGCATCAGCGACCAGGCGCGCCCGGCGAGATAGCCTGCGAACAGCGCACTGGCTGCCGCCATGTGGGCGTGACGGGGGAGGGTTCCCGGCTTGAACAGGCCGGACAGGCCGTCCGCCGAGGCGATCGCGAATATGCAGAGTGCTGCGATCACGGTGTCGTAGACCGCAGGCATCCGCACGGTGCCCCACACCTGGTCGGTCTCGATGACGATCTGCCGGCCGCGCAGCATGCCCGCGACGGCGCCGGCGAGCGCCGTCGCCATCCAGGTCGCGTCGTGCTCGAAGCTCACGACGGCGCCAGCCAGGATCAGCAGCGACACGCCGATGCCGAGCAGCGGCGGCAGGCCGAGGAGCCACAGCTTGCGTGGCGCTGGCAGGGCATCGGGCACGGTGCTCCTGACGCAGGCGGCAGCCATGACGATGCCGGCGACGTCGACAAGAGTGATCGGATACGGCATCGGCTGAAGGGTGGCCTTACGCTCTACTCTCGAGTCTTGCAGGGAACATCAGCCGGCGACACTCATGGAATCATGCCGATCGTGATACGCGGCCGGTTTCTGTAGACGCAAGAACTTACGGAGCGCTTACGGCACGGTGCTTCTCATTCGCAATGTTCAGCAAGTCGGAAGAATGCTGGGCTTCCCTTGCCGAAAGGCGCGCTATTTTGCGTGGGCGATGAGCTGTTCGGCCTTGCGCAGCCCCTCCAGGCACTCCGCTTCCATGCCGCGCTCGGCTTGCGCGCGCGCGGCGACCAGCACGGCCTGCAGACTGGACATGTCGGCCGGGCCGAGCCTCTGGGCCTTCGCGTTCTTGTCCTTGGGTTGAGGCCGCACGAGGTCGGGCATCGTCGGCATGCCGGAATGATCGCGCGGCGGGGTGATCACCGACCGGTCCGAGGTCGCCGGCGGCTCGACGACGCCGCCCGATCGCGCCAGGTCGTCCGGGCTCACGGGCTTCTTCATCTCGCCCGGCGGGATGGTCGGCGGATCGGTCGAGGTTCCGTAGGCCGACGCCATCTGCTCCACGCGATCGAGGCAATTGTCCCCGAACGCCTGGTCGGGCAGGAGCATGAGGCTGGCCACCAGCGCAGCCGCCGCCTTGAGCCGGGCGGTGTTGTGGGCTGCAATGCGGCGTCTTAGGCGGACCATCGCTCACCTCGCGACTGTGCAGGGAGTCAAACGACCCGGCCGGCGAGGAGGTTGCCTCGACTGGCGTCAGACCAGGGCGTTGCGCTCGATGACCTTCTTGTAGAACGAGGCGCTGAGCTTGGGCGTGCGCTTCAGTGTCTTGTAATCGACATAGTGCAGCCCGAACCGGGTCCCATAGCCGTCGGCCCATTCGAAATTGTCCAAGAGGCTCCAGACGAAGTAGCCGCGCACCGGCACGCCCTCGCTGGTGGCGCGCCGCAACTGGGCCAGGTACTGGCGCAGGAACATGATGCGGTCGAGGTCGTCGATGCGGCCGTCGGGCTCAGGCTTGTCGGACGACGAGGTGCCGTTCTCCGTGATGTAGATCTCCTTCACGTTCCACAGCTTCTGGAGTTGCCGCGGCGCCCAGTAGAGCGTCTCGGGAGCAAAATCCAGCCACGACGATTTCATATGCGGATAGGAGGCCGGCAGCGGCAGCTGGGCATATCCCGGCGTCTTCTCGCGCGCACGCACGAAGGCGCCCGGGCCGTAGACGTTGATGCCGACGAAATCGACCGGGGTCGAGATCGTCTTGAGATCGGCCTCGGTGAAGCGCGGCGCGTCGGCGCCGCTGGCCTTCAGGTATTCGTCGGTATAGCGGCCCTCCAGGATGACGGTGAGATAGGGCGCGTTCAGCTCGCGCGTCGCCTCGAGGGCGGCGCGGACGTTGCGCTGGGTCTCGACGTCGGGCAGAGCGACCGTGATGTTCTCCGCCGGCCCGACTTTCAGGCCGGCGCGTCCGTTGGCCCGCACGGCCTGGACGCCAAGGCCGTGTCCCAGCACCGCGTGGTGCCGCACCTGGCACAACTGCGCCTTGGGCAGGGCGAGGCCCGGCGCGAACACGCCGTTGCCGTAGCCCAGCTCGACGAAGGTGCGCATCTCGTTCAGCGTGAAGAAGTTCCCGACGCGATCGCCGAGCTGGCGGGCGACGTAGGCGGCGTAGTCGGCGAAGGCCCGTGCGGTGTCGCGCGATTGCCAGCCGCCGCGATCCTGCAGCGCCTGCGGCAGGTCCCAGTGGTAGAGCGTGGCGTAGGGCTCGATGCCGTTGGCCAGCAACTCGTCAATCAGTCGCTGATAGAAGGCCAGCCCCTTGGGGTTGGGCGTCCCGCGGCCCTCCGGGAAGAGGCGCGGCCAGGCGATCGAGAAGCGGTAGGTCTTCACGCCCAGCGCGTTCATCAGCGCCACGTCCTCCTTGTAGAGGTGGTAGTGGTCGTCGGCGATGTCGGCGGTGGCGCCGTCGCGGATCTTGCCAGGCAGCTTGGCGAAGGTGTCCCAGATCGACGGGCCGCGGCCGTCGACGTCGGTGGCGCCTTCGATCTGGTAGGCCGAGGTCGCCGTTCCCCAGCGGAAGCCCTCGGGAAACCGCGTTTCCAGGTACGGATCGTCCGGCTCGCGCAGCAGCTTGGCGCCGGTCAGGCCGAGCGCCCCGAGGGCGACGGCCGACACGGCAAGGCCGCGTCGGCCAAGGCGGAAGGCAGTCATCGTGAAGCTCAGTACCGCGCGATCACCTTGTCGGCAAAGTCTTTCAGGTTCTGCCGCGCGGTGGCCATTGCCGGCAGCAGCGAGATTTCGTTGAGGCCCATCGCCTCGCGTTCGCGCAGCATGGCGATGATCTCGTCGGGCGTGCCGACCAGCCCGCCGGTGGAGCGGATCAGGTCCTCGGTGATGAAGCGGCGCTCCTCCGGCGGCAGGAAGGCGCAATGGCCGAGATGGACCTGCTGGTAGCGCTTGCCCGGCGGCGTCTCCATCTTTTCGGTGAAGGCGAGATATTCCTCCCACAGAGCGCGGCAGCGGCCGGCCACCGTGCTGGTGTCGCCGTCCATCTGGTAGAGCTCCCACCAGTAGTGCAGCGTGGCCGCGGCCATCGGCCCGATCTCGTCGATGACGCGATCCGAGGTCATGCTCTCGCCGGGCCGCAGTACGCAGGCGTAGGACAGGGCGGTGGTGTGGAACGTGTCGGGCAGGGTGCGGCCGACGGCACTGGCGCCTTCGCGCATGGCCTCGAGGCTCTTCTGCAGGCGCGCCTTGGTCTGGTTGTGCGAGCAGACGCGGCCGTCGCCGTAGGCGCCGGCGGTCTTGAGCGCCAGCGGGCCGTCGGCCGCGACGTAGATCGGCACCGGATGCTCGACGTCGATGAAGCCTTCCTCGGGATGCAGGAAGCGGATGTCGGTCTTGCCACCGTCGCCCAGCGCGTAGTCGACCTCCTCGCCGTGCAGCAGGGCGCGCAGCACGCGCAGGTATTCGCGAAACTCGCGCGCCTTCACCGGGTCCTTGCCCATGACGCGCATGGCGGTGTGGCCGGTGCCGATGCCGAGGAAGGTGCGGCCCGGCGCCAGCTTGTTGATGGTGGCGATCGAATGGGCGGTGACCGGCGCCAGCCGGACGCCCGCGACCGACACGCCGGTGCCGAGGCGAATGCGCGAGGTGTTGACCGCCGCCAGTGCGAGCGTCGCGTAGGCGTCGGAATAGAGCATTTGCGAATCGGCCGCCCAGGCGGCGTCGTAGCCCATCGCCTCGAGATCGACGAACAGCTTCCAGTCCGACACGCGCGGGACGACGGTCACTCCGAACTTCATGGTGCCTTCCTTTTGTTTCTATCCGCGCGCCTGCCCCTGGCCGAGCGACACCAGGCGTGCCAGCAGGGTGGCGGGGTAGACCTGGCCAATGATGGCTTCGATATTGCTGAGGCTGCGGGCGATGGGATGGACCGGCATGATGTCGCCGTAGCCCAGCGTGGTGAGGGTGGTGAAGCTGAAATAGACGAGATCGCTCGGCAGCGACACACGTGCGGTGACGGTCATGCCGCTGAAGGCATTGGGCGAGTGGGCGCCGACCAGCGTGTAGAGCGCCACGAACACCAGGCCGATGGTGAGGTAGAGCAGGATGGCGCCGACGATGCGGTGGTAAGTAATGCGTCCCGGCCCGAACACCGCGCGCGCGACCGTCCAGATGATCACCAGCGCAATCAACAGCCAGGCCGTTGCCTGCAAGGAGACATCGAGGGCGACGTGGCCGCCGCGGACGCGAAGCACGACGGCCGCGGCAAGCAGCCCCACCACAGCGAGGACGCCGAAAACCGGCACCAGGCTGCGCGACAGGATCAGCAATCCGATTGACAGCAGGACCACGAAGACAGCGCCGATCGGTTGGATATGGAGGGCGTGACTTTCGAGCGGCGCCACGAGGAACAGATGCAACACCATCAGCAGGGTGAGGCAGGTCAAGATGCGATCGCGCCACTCGTCATGAAGGCGATCGAGGAGGGGTGCCCATGCTTTGGGAATCACGGTCGTGGCTTCCATTGTCTCACTGCCGGCGGTAGCGATCCGATCCCTTGATCAGGCCGGTCCGCCCGCCCTCCGTCGCCACCGCGAAATAGTCGACCAGGAGCTGGCCGTCGCGGACGAAGCCGGTCCAGGCCTGGATCGTCGTGCAGTTGACCGGCTCCTTGCGATGGACGGTGAAGGAGATCATGTCGCCATCGATCCAGCCGGTGACCGGGAACGCCTTGCCGGCGCAGCCGAAGCCCGCGCCGTAGTTGGTGTAGGTGCCGGCGAGCTGGCCCTGGGCGTCGACCGACTGGATGACGAACTGGGCGTGGTCGTTGACCCAGGTCGTCCGCGGCGCCAGCGACTGCGCCTCGGCCGCGAACGGCAGGCAGAGCAGAGCGAGGCCACAGGCGAACCGTCGTAGCATCTTCGTGTCTCCCCGGTGTTGCTTTGCCGCGCATGATACACCAGCGACAACCTGATAACCTCACCCTGAGGAGCGCCCGAAGGGCGCGTCTCGAAGGGTGGGCAACAGCACGACTGGTTCCCACCCTTCGAGACGCACCGCTCCGCGGTGCTCCTCAGGGTGAGGTCGTGTTGGGTCTGCTGGAGTGGCGCGCCCCCAGCAATCACTGCGCCGCCTGACGAACCATGTCCGCGCATTTCTCGCCGATCATGATCGAGGGCGCGTTGGTGTTGCCGGCGACGATGCTGGGCATGATCGAGGCGTCGGCCACGCGCAGCCGCTCGATGCCGTGCACGCGCAGCTGCGGATCGACCACGTCGTCGACGTTGCGGCCCATGCGGCAGGTGCCGACCGGATGCAGGTTTGAAACGCCGTTGGCGCGGATGTGGGCGCGCAGGCCGGCCTCGTCGGTGACGTCGGCGCCGGGCGAGATCTCGTCGACCACGAAGGGCTTCAGCGCGGCCTGCTTGCCGATGTCGCGGCAGATGCGCAGGCCCTCGATCATGGCGTTCCAGTCGTTGGCGCTCTTCAGGAAGTTGAAGCGGATCTCCGGCGCGGCCAACGGGTCGGCCGACTTCAGGCGCACCGTGCCGCGGCCGTCGGGGCGCAGATGCACCGGCGACAGGCCGAAGGCGGAGAAGGGCTGCGCCACCACGCCGTGGCGGTTCCGCTCCTTGATCGCCCAGGCGAACATGTTGATCTGCAGGTCCGGCCGTTCCAGCCGCCTGTCGCTGCGCACCAGCGCGCCGACATAGAGCCCCATGCTGGCGAGCGGCCCGGTGCGGCCGAAGGCGTACTGCATGCCGGCCAGGATGCGCCGCGGCAGGCTGTTCACCAGGTCGTTCATGGTGACGGGCTGGGCGCACTTGTAGGCGACGTAGGTGTTGAAATGGTCGTGCAGGTTGCTGCCGACGCCCGGCATGTCCTTGATCACCGCGATGCCGTGCCTGTTCAGGTGCTCGGCTGGCCCTACGCCCGACAGCATCAGAAGCTGCGGCGAGCCGTAGACGCCGCCCGAGACGATGACCTCGCGGTTGGCGCGCGCCGTCTTGAGGCCGTCGGGCGTGCGGTATTCGACGCCGACGGCGCGGCCGTTCTCGATCAGCACGCGGGTGGCGTGCGCCGAGGTGGCGATGGTGAGGTTCTTGCGCTTCTTCGCATCGCGCAGATAGGCCCGCGCGCTCGACCAGCGCCGCGCCCGGTTGATGGTGGTCTGGTAGAAGCCGACGCCTTCCTGGGTCCTGCCGTTGAAGTCGGGATTGGCCGGGATGCCGGCCTGCTGGGCCGCTTCGTGCATGGCCTTGGCCAACGTCGGCTGCCAGCGATGGTCGGAGACTTTCAGCGGCCCGCCGACGCCGTGGAACTCGTCGGGGCCGCGCTCCTGGTCCTCGGCGCGCTTGAAATAGGGCAGAACCGAATCGTAGTCCCAGCCCTCGCAGCCGCGCTGGCGCCATTCGTCGTAATCAGCCGCGTTGCCGCGCATGTAGACCATGCCGTTGATCGAGCTCGTGCCGCCCAGGACCTTGCCGCGCGGCTGGTACATGATGCGGTTGTTGAGCTCGGGCTCGGGCTCGCTGTCGAACATCCAGTTGACGCGCGGATTGTTGAACGTCTTGTGGTAGCCGAGCGGGATGTGGATCCAGGGATAGCTGTCCTTGGGCCCGGCCTCGAGCAACAGCACACGGTAGCGGCCGTCCTCGCTGAGGCGTCCGGCCACGGCACAGCCGGCCGAGCCGGCTCCGGTCACGATGAAATCGTACGCTTCGCCCTGCACCACGCTCCTCCTGCTTTCTTCGGAGAAGCGTAACTCAGTTCCTCCCCAGCGCGGAGTCCGCGCTGGGGAGGTGTCCGCGCAGCGGACGGAGGGGTGCTAGCGCATCGCCCGCGCCGGGCGACCGCGGCCGATCTTGTCGCCACGGCTGTTGTACTGGTTGCCGTATTCGTCGGTGATGGCGACGCCGCGCGGATTGTCGGGGCCGCCCATCATGCCCTGCGCCTGCTGGGGCTGCGTGCCGTACTGCAGCTGGGCGCCCGAGCTGTAGTCGCTACTCGACATGCCGGCGGCACTCTGGTTCTTGTTGCTCTGCGACAAAACGGTGGTCGAGCGTGTGCCGCCGCCCATGTTGTCCTGGGCATTGGCGCTCGGGCTGCCGATGCTGTTCGCCGGGGCCGAGCCGCCGGCGCCGCCGGGTGCCGCATTGGGACCGGGCGGCATCGAAACCTGTGCCAGCGCCACGCCGCCCGAAAGGGCCAGCGCGCAGGCTGCGATCGTCGAAATCTTAAGCATGCTCGTTCCTCCTTTGAGGGTCAGGATGCGGACGGAACGTCGCTTGCGAGCGCGCCGTTGCATGAACGAGCCGCTTTGCCACACGTGCATGGCACGTCCCTTGCGGTGCGCCGGGGTGCGGGGCAAGAACGGATGATCCCGCCGCCGACCCTGGAGCCGTCACATCTTCAATCTCTACCTCGCGCTCGGCGCGATGACGGTGCAGCAGACCTTCGCGACGCTGGGGCGCTCGACGGTGCCGCTGATCGCCGCAGCCATCATTGCCGATCTTCATGTCGATCCGGCGCTGGTCGGCGTCTATGTCGCCATCGGCGCCGTCGCCGGCTTCCTGACGACGATGGGCTGCGGCGGATTGATCATGCGCTATGGCGCCATGCGCATGACCCAGATCGGCATGCTGGCGCTGGCCGTGGGCCTGGCGCTGCCGGCCTCGGGCTGGCTGGGGCTGTTTGCGCTGGGCGCCTTCGTCGGCGGGCTGGGGCAGGCGCTCTCCACGCCGTCGAGCTCGCACCTGCTTGGCCGCCTGTCGCCGCCGCGCCTGGCGCCGCTGGTCTTCTCGATCAAGCAGACCGGTGTGCCGGCGGGCCTGATGGTCGCGGGCGTGGTGGCGCCGGTGCTGGCGACCGAGGCGGGCTGGCGGACGGCGCTGCTGGTGATCGCGGGCCTGTCGGCGCTGACGGCCGTGGCGCTGCAGCCTCTGCGCGGGCGCTTCGACGTCGACCGCGTGCCGGGCACATCGCTATCGCCGGCCGACATCCGCGCCAACGTCGCCTCGGTGCTGCGCGAGCCGGCGTTGCGGGCGATGTGCCTCGCGATGTTCAGCTTCGTCGGCCTGCAGTCGCTGTTCACCGGCTTCTTCGTGCTCTACCTGGTGCGCGGCCTGGGCTACGACCTGGAGCGCGCCGGCCTGGTCTTCGCGATCGCCGTTGCCGTGGCGGTGCCGGCCCGCATCGGCTGGGGCTGGCTCGCCGCGCGTCTGGTGCGGCCGGCGACGCTCTTGTCGCTGCTCGGCATCGGCATGGCGGTCTCGGCCGTGCTCGCCGCCTTCATCCAACCCGCCTGGCCGACCTGGTTGGCGACGCTGGTCGCCATCCTGTTCAGCGCCACGGCCGTGAGCTGGCACGGCGTGCTGCTGGCGGAAGTGGCGCGCCTGTCGCCGGCCGGCCGCATCGGCGCCACGACCGGCGCGGTGCTGGCCTTCGGCGACGCCGGCGCGCTGGTGCTGCCGCTGCTGTTCAGCGGCGCGCTGACGCTGACGGGCAGTTATGCGCCGGGGTTTTTGATCGGTGGTGTGTTTACGCTGGCGGTTGGGATGTGGGGCGTGTGGCGTCGCATGAACCGGCGGGTGTGAGGCACACCCGTCATCCCGACCGGAGCGCGTAGCGCGGCGTGGCGGGACCTTTTTTGTTGGTGCATCGATAAAAACAGGTCCCTCCGCTACGCCTCGCTGCGCTCGGCTTCGGTCGGGATGACGATTAAACCCTCGCCAGCACCTCGTCCGCCCGGCGCAGGTCGAGGGTATCGAGGCCCTCGGTGAATCCATCCCGCGTCGCCTTGAGCTGTATCAGCCAGTCGGGCGACCGCTTCGCCAGGCTGATCAGGGTCCTGAGTTCCAGGCTGCGCGCGCCGTGGCTGCGCGCCACGTTCAGGGAATGCAAGAGCCGGAGCTCACCTTCCTCGGCGCGGTTGGCGGCGATCAGCAACTCGCCCTGGACGCGATGCGTGTCGGCGGCATGGTAGCGGTTGCCGGTCTTGGCGCAGATCTCGCGCGCCTCCTCGATGGTGGCGAGGCCGAGCCTGTAGTCGCCCGCCGCCGTCGCCGTCTCGGCCAGCTCGGTCAAGAAATGCACCAGGCCGATCCGCGCGCCCGTCGCGCGATAGCCGACCACCGATTGCTGCATGCGCGCCAGGCCCGCCTCGTAGTCGCCGTGCTTGCTCTGGATCAGGCCTTTCAGGCAGGAGCTCCAGGTGATCCAGAACGGCAGGCCATATTCCGAGGACATCTCGAACTGCTCGTCGACCAGAGCTTGCGCCTCGGGCAGCTCGCCGCGGAAGGCATGGACCCAGCCGGCAAAGCCTAAGGCAAACACCAGGCCGTAGTGGCCCTTGAGCGCGCGTCCGAGTTGCAGCGTCTCCTGGCCCATGCGGAACGCGGCATCGGGGAAGCCCAGATACCACAAAGTCCAGGCGAGGTAGCCCGCGACGCGCGCCCGTTCCTCGTCGGGCATGTCAGCCGAGATCGCCGCCGCATTCTCCAAATAGGCACGCGCCATGGCGAGCTCGCCGAGATGGAAGGCGGTCTGGCCGAGCTTGGCGTGCGCCTGCAACAGCGCCGTCTTGTCGGACGTGAGCTCGGCCTGGTCGGAGATCTCTATGGCATGCGAGCGCGCCTTGTGGAGCTGTCCCTGCGCGACGCAGGTGGTCCAGGCGCTGTGCAGCACGCGCACCACGGCCGGCTGGTCGCCGCAGTCTCGGGCGAGCGCGAACGCTCGCTTGTGGATCTTGTCGATCTCGTCAGTCGCGTAGCCTTGCGTCACGGTGACGGCGACGCTGCGCGGCAGCAGCATGCGCAGCTCGGCCTTGGCGGGATCGTCGAGCTGGGCGAGCGGCAGCATGTCGATCGCCCTGCCGTACAGCCGGTCCGCCTCGATGTAGGCGTTGCCGGCCAGCGCATTGCGCGCCGCCAGCTCGAAATATGTCACGCTGCGGTCGTACCGGCGCGCGGCCTCGAAGCGCACGGCGAGCTGGGCGGCGATGTCGCGGGCATCGGTGCCGTAGGCCTGTTCCTCGCGCGCGGCGATCCTGCCCTGCCATTCGACGCGCCGCGCCTCGGAGACTCGGCTGCCCAGCCCCTCCTGATACATGGCATGCACGAAGGCATAGCGGTTGGCGACGGTGCCGTCGGGCCAGTCGTGGCTGCCGCGACTGGTGATGAACTGCTCGCGCTGCACCAGGCGATCGCAGATCTCCTCGACCGCCTGGACGTCTAGCCCCGGCGTCGCGGCGATCGCCGCGGCCGAGAACTCCGCGCCGCTCACCGCTGCGATCTGCAGCACGCGCCGCTCCTCGGCGGCGAGGTTCTCGATCTGCTGGCCGATCAGGATTTGCACGGTGTCGGGAATGGTGAGGCCGATCCGTGAGACCGGCTCGGCCAGCCGCCAGCCGTCATCGTGCCTGAGCGCGCCGCTGCGCACCAGGTCGTCGGTCAGCGCCACGGCGAACAGCGGGTTGCCGTCGGTGCGCCCGTGGATGAACTGCGAAAGCTCGCCGAGCTCTGCCGCCTCGAGCGCGAAGCGGCCCTGCAGGTAGGACGCGACGTCTTTCAGCCCGAGGAAGCCCAATGCCAGTTCGCTGCACGCACCGTGGAGGGCAATCGCTTCCTTGACCGCCTGCACGGGGTGGCGCCGTGCGCGGGCCTCGGCCGGGCGGTAGGAGCCGATCACCATCAGGCGCGCACTTTCCGGCCGGCGCGCCAGGAAGGAGATGGCATCGAGCGTCGAGCGATCGCTCCAGTGCAGGTCCTCCAGCCACAGGACGATCGGCCTGGCGGCTGACATCGCTTCGAGGGCCTGGGCCAGCTCGCGCAGCATGCGTTGCGGGGTGGCCCCCGCGACATCGGCCGGCGGCTGTGCGCTGTCGCTGAGCCATGGCATCTGCGCCAGCCACGTCGGCGCGAAGGACTTCAAGTAGATGGCGAGCTTGTCGACGCCGATCTCTGCGCCCAGGCGCTGCATGGCCTCGAAGATCGGCAGGTAGGGCTCGCTGGTGCCGTAGAGCTCGATGCACTGCGCATGGCCGATCGATGCCAGGGACGATGCGGTGGACGATGCGGTGGACGACGACACGAAGGCGCTGACGAGGCAGGTCTTGCCGATGCCGGCCTCGCCGGTCACGAACACGACCTGGCGGCGGCCGGTGCGGGCTTTTGCCAGCAGGGTGCCGAGCAGACTGAGCTCCTCCTCGCGGCCGACGAATTTCGAGCGTGCGGGGATCGGTGCGGCCGCCTGCGAGGCAGGCGGCGAGGCGGCCTCGGCGGCGCCGAGCGCCTCGACGGGCGCTACCAGGCGGAAGCCGCGGCGGCGGACGGTGCGAATGCAGCCCTGCTCGGTGCCGTCGTCGCCCAGCGCCTGGCGCAGCGTCTTGATGCGGCTTGAGAGGGCGGCGTCCGAGACGATGCGGTTCTTCCAGATGCGTTGGAAGATCTCTTCCTTGGTGACGAGGCGGTGCCGGTTCTCGAGGAGGAGAAGCAGCAGGTCGAAAACCTGCGGTTGAACCGCAACAATCTCGTCGTCCCGCCGCAGCTCGAAGGCGGTGGTGTCGACGATGCAGCGGTTGATCCGGAAAAGCATGGCCTGGAGCTCATTTTTCATGCGCCGGCCGGGAAGGGCAACACGGTAGTCCACCGCGGAGGGCCGCGCAGCGCCAGAATCCAAGTTTTCTCCAGCTAGAATCCACGCAACCGCCAATCGACGTTGCCGACAACGGTTCATCATGTGGTTCCGACCCTCACCGATGGAGACACCGTTGCTCAGCATTGGCAGCCAGGCACCCGACTTCGAGGCCGACACCACCGAGGGCCGCATCCGCTTCCACGAGTGGATCGGCGACAAATGGGCCGTCCTGTTCTCCCACCCGAAGGACTTCACCCCGGTCTGCACCACCGAGCTGGGCTATCTGGCCAAGATCAAGCCGGAGTTCGACTGGCGCGGCGTGAAGATCATCAGCCTGTCGGTCGATCCGGTGCAGAGCCACACCGGCTGGGTGCGCGACATCAAGGAGACGCAGGGCTTCGCGCCGACCTATCCGCTGATCAGCGACACCGAGCTCAAGGTCGCCAAGCTCTACGGCATGCTGCCGGCCGAGATGCCGGGCGGCTCCGCCGGTCGGCCGCTGTCGGACTTCCAGACGGTGCGCAACGTCTTCGTCATCGGGCCGGACAAGCAGATCAAGCTGATCATGGTCTATCCCATGTCGACGGGCCGCAACTTCGACGAGGTGCTGCGGATCATCGATTCGCTGCAGCTCACGGCCAAGCATCAGGTCGCGACGCCGGCCAACTGGCGGCAGGGCGAAGACGTCATCATCGCCGGCACCGTGTCCGACGAGGACGCGCGCAAAAAATACCCGAACGGCTGGCGCGCGCCGAAGCCCTACCTGCGCATCGTGCCGCAGCCGCAGTGATGACAATGAGGACGCTACATCTCATTTCCTCCCCTTCGCGGATGCCGCGAAGGGGCGTGGCGCTTTTGGCCGCAGAGCGGCCAAAACGCCTGGCCCGCGAAGCGGGCGGAGGGGTCAAGGCTCCAACGTCGTGCGCGCGCGCCATGACCCCTCCGGCGTCGTATGACGACGCCACCTCCCCAGCTTCGCTGGGGAGGAGGATGCTGCTCGCCACGTCGCTGCTCCTGGCCGTTCCCTGTCGGCGCCGCCGCTCAGACACCGAAACCTGAATTCTCCGCACTTGCGACCGAGCTGCAGCGTGGCGGACATGTCATCGTCGTGCGCCACGGCGCCACGCATGCCAACCAGGCCGATCTCGCGCCGCTGAACCCCGAGGGTCCGGCCGCGCAGCGGCAGCTGAACGACAAGGGCCGCGACGCCGCCAAGGCGTTCGGCGCCGCGCTCAAGACCATCGGCGTGCCGGTGGGCAAGACCTACACCAGCCGCTTCAACCGTGCCTTCGAGACGGCCCTGCTGGCGGGCCTCGCCGACGCCGAGAAGTCGAGCGACTTCACGGAGATCGGCATGGTCGTCTCGCCGAACGAGAACGCGCGGCGGGCGGCGGCGCTCAAGAAGCTGGTCGAGACGCCGCCGGCAGGCGGCAGCACGGTGATCGTGGTCACCCACAAGCCCAACATCCTGGAGGCCTTCGGCAAGGATTGGTTCGAGGTCCGCGAAGGCGAAGCCACGATCTTCAAACCAAAGAAAGACGGCGGCACCGTCGTGGTGGCGCGCGTGCTGATCGAGGAGTGGCCCGCGATCGCCGCGGCGGGGGTGCGGCGATGAGGGCACTCGCTGCGTTCGCCGTGACGCTTCTCGCCGCCGGAACAGCCGTGGCGCAGGATGGGCCATCGGGCCAGGCCATGGTCCAGACCTGCTACGTCTGCCACGGGCCCGAGGGCCGCAGCGCCGAGGGCGTGCCGGCGCTGATGCGCGGGCAGAAGGAGCTCGTCGTGCGCCAGATGGTCGAGTTCAAGACCGATCGACGGCCGGCCACGATCATGAACCGCGTCGCCAAGAGCTATAGCGACGAGCAGATCGCGTCGATTGCCGACTATCTCGCCGGATTGAAGTGAGGAAACCATGACCGCTACACGCCGTGCCTTCGTCATCGGATCGGTTGCCGCGACGCTCGTTGCCCCCAGGCTGGCGCGCGCGGCGGCCGGCGCCGTCGTGGTGATCGGCGCGGGTTTCGGCGGCGCCACGGCGGCGCGCTATCTCAAGCGCCTCGATCCCACGGTCGACGTGATGCTGGTCGAGCGCGAGGCCGCCATCGTCACCTGTCCGTTCTCCAATGCCGTGCTGGGCGGCTACGAGACGCTGCAGGGCATCACGCGCAGCCTCGATGGGCTGAAGGCGGCCGGCATCAAGGTCGTGCGCGGCGAGGCGAGCGCGATCGACCTGCAGGCGCGGTCGGTGCGCCTGGCCGACGGCAGCCGGCTTGCCTACGACCGGCTGGTCGTGTCGCCCGGCATCGATCTCAACTTTGCCGGCGTCGCTGGCTACAGCGAAGCGGCCGCCGCGCAGATGCCGCATGCCTGGAAGGCCGGCGCCCAGACGACGCTGCTGCGCCGGCAGCTCGAGGCCATGCCCGACGGCGGCACCTTCATCGTGGCGCCGCCGGCCAACCCGTTCCGCTGCCCGCCGGGCCCGTACGAGCGCGTCAGCCTGGTGGCGAGCTACTTCAAGGCGAAGAAGCCCAAGTCGAAGATCCTGGTGTTCGATGCCAAGGACAACTTCTCCAAGCAGGGCCTGTTCCAGGCGGCATGGGAGTCGGAATTCCCCGGCATGATCGCCTGGGTCGCCGGCAAGGACGGCGGCAAGGTCGAGAGCGTCGATCCCGCGACGATGACCGTGAAGTGCGGCTTCGGCAATCAGAAGGGCGACGTGGTCAATCTCATCCCGCCGCAGCGCGCCGGGGCGATCGCGCAGTCGGCCGGACTGAGCGGCGACAACGGCTGGTGCCCCGTCGATCCCATGACCTTTGCCTCGACCAAGGCGGCGAACGTCCATGTCATCGGCGACGCTTCGATCGCAGGCGCGATGCCCAAGTCGGGATCGTCGGCCAACGCGCAGGGCAAGGTCGCCGCGGGCGCGATCCTGGCCAGCCTCGCCGGCAAGCCCGCACCGGCGCCGGCGCTGAACAACATCTGCTACAGCCTGGTCACGCCCGACTACGGCATCTCCGTCACCGACGTCTATCAGGTCACCAAGGACAAGGGCATCACCGCGACGCCCAACGCCGGGGGCCTCAGCGTGCGCACGCCGACCGATCTCGGCGAGCGCAAGCTCGAAGCGGCCTACGCCCGTGGCTGGTACAGGAACATCGGCGCCGACAGCTGGGGCTGACATTCCTCCCGACGAACCGGCCGGCGCGCCCGCGCTTGAATGGCGGGACGCCGAACCCTAGCCTCGCCTGAGTTCCTCATGTTCCTCTCCCCCTGGCGAGGGAGAGGAGCATGAACAGTTCAACGGGAGGCGGGTCATGCCGACGATCGACGTCCAGGTCCATTGCTACGAGCGCAACCATCCCGGCCGGCCTTGGCACGCGGTGCTCGCCGGACCGCCCGAGGTGACGGGCCCCGCCATGATCAAGGCGATGGACGACGTCGGCGTCGACGGCGCGCTCCTGATCTCGGTCTATACGATGTACAAGTGGGACGCGAGCTACGCGGTCTCCGTGCACAAGCAGTTCCCCAACCGCTTCGCGCTGATCAAGCCGGTCGATTCCAACGATCCCAAGGTCGGCGAGACGATCGAGGAATGGGCGAAGATGGACGGCACGGTCGCCGTGCGCATCATGTTCACGCCCGAGGTCTCGACCGACCCGGCGCATCCCGGCATTAACAAGGTGCTGGCGACGGCGGGCAAGTGCGACCTGCCGGTCAACCTGATGGCGCGGGGCCGGCTGGACCAGGTCGCCGAACTCGCCAAGCGCCATCCCGACACGACGCTGGTGATCGACCATCTCGGGCTCGAGCAGCCCATGAAGCCGCCGGCGCCCCAGGAGCCATGGGTCGAGCTGCCCAAGCTGCTGGCGCTCAGCACCCACAAGAACATCGTGGTCAAGATCAGCGGCGCCTGCACGCTCAGCCACGAGCCGTTCCCCTACAAGGACATTCGCCAGCCGGTCGATCAGATCCTCAACACGTTCGGCCTCGATCGCTGCATGTGGGGCACCGACTGGACGCGCGCGGTGAACCTGTTGACCTTCAAGCAGGGCGTCGATGCGTTCCGCGCCAAGGACTGGCTGTCCGACAGCGATCGCGCCACGCTGATGGGCGGCAGCCTCAGCAAGATCTACGGCTGGGCCCCGAAGAAGGGCTGAACGAAAAATGCCTGAACAAGAAATGATCGGGAGGAAATCGATATGCGTAGAAGGAGTTTCATTGGGGGCCTCGTAGCGGCTCCGGCGGTCGCATCGGCACAGAGTGATTGGCCGAACAAGCAGATCCGCATCGTCGTTCCCTATCCGCCGGGTGGGCCGTCCGACATCACGACGCGCCTGGTGCTCGAGCGCGCCGGCGCGCTGCTGGGGCAGAGCGTGCTGTTCGACAACAAGGCGGGCGCCAGCGGCGCGATCGGCGCGGAGCACGTCAAGAATTCGCCGACCGACGGCTACACGTTCCTCACCACGACCACGGCGATGGTCTGCATCACCCAGCATCTGCAGCCGCTGCCCTACGATCCGGGGAAGGATTTCGTGGCCGTCGCGCGCACCTGCACCTCGTGGATCGGCATGGGCATCAACCCGCAGGTGCCGGCCGACAACCTTCAGGAGTTCATCGCCTACGCCAAGGCCAATCCCGGCAAGATCAACTTCGGCTCGGCCGGGCTCGCCACCATCACCCAGCTCTACGGTGAGATGTTCAACATCGAGGCCGGCGTGAAGATGGTGCACGTGCCCTACAAGGGCAGCGCCCCCGCCACTCAGGACCTGCTGTCCGGCCAGATCCAGGTGCAGTTCGATCCGACGACGCTGCCGCACATCGCTGCCGGCCGGCTGAAGTGCTTCGCCATCCTGGGCGAGAAGCGCTGGCCCGGAAAGCCCGACATCCCGACGCTGAAGGAGCAGGGGCTGGGCAAGATCGGCGGCGACGCCTGGTACGGCATCCTGGCCGCCAAGGGCACGCCACAGATGGCCATCGACAAGCTCGCCAAGGCGATCGGCGAGGCGGTCAAGGACCCGGCGCTGAACGAGAAGCTGGTGACCAGCGGCAACTACGCGAGCTTCCAGGATGCTGCGGCCTTCGGCGCCACCATCGAGCGCGAACGGGCGTCATTCGGCGAGATCATCAAGAAGGCCGACATCAAGGTCTGACTCATGTCTTCCGGACCGCGCGCGTCTCGCGCGCTCATGAGCGCGCGAGACGCGCGCGGTCCGGAAGATCATGAGCTGCGCTTCATTTATGTCGGCACTAGCGGCAGGCCGAGCAGCGACCAGTAGGGCAGCACCAGCAGGGCGACGGCGATGGTCAGCACCAGCATGCCGAGCCCGAGCCGCCGCACATCGGCACTCGGGAAGTAGCCCGCCTCGTAGGCCAGCAGGTTGGCCGCTGTCTGGACCGGATAGAGGATGACGGCATCGACGGCGATGGTGACGATCAGGCCGCAAGCCAGCGGGTTGAGATGCGCGGCCTCAGCGATGGTGACGGCGATCGGAATGAGAAGCGCCATGCAGGCAGCAAGGTTGGTGATGGCGAGATGCACCAGCGCGACCGCGACCACCAGCAGCACGACGATGGCCGCGGGTGCCACGGCGACCGAGGTCAGCCTGTCGACGAACGCAGCGCCCAGCCAGGACGCGGCGCCCGTGTCGATCATGGTGCGGGCCAGCGACATCGAGGCGCCGACGGTGAGGATCAGGCCCCAAGACAGCTTGCTCTCGAACTGCTTCCAGGTGAGCGCGCCGATGCGCGGCGCCAGCAGCACGATGGCCGCCATCAGGGCCGGGATCGCAGGCGACAGATGATGCCAGGCATCGGTGAGCCAGAGCAGCGCCGTGGCGGCGAGGACGGCGAGCGTCTTGATCTCGGCCGTCGACAGCGGCTCGGTGGTGGCTTTGACGGCGCACGGGCCGCCGCTCTCGAACGGGCCCACCATCATGCGCAGCCAGATGCCGCCCAGAAAGATCAGCGCGTAGTAGGGCACGGCCATCAGGGCGAACCAGCCCAGCCAGGAGAAGCCGCCCAAAAGGGTGGCCGCGGCGATCGAGGCGATGCCGCCGGTCAGCAGCGCCGACGAGGCGAGCGGATTGAGCATGCCCAGCGCCAGCATCAACGCGCGGCCGGCGCGGCCCGACTTGCCGACGCCCATGCCGTCCAGCGCCTCGCGATAGGCCGGGATGAGAATGGCGTTGCGGGTGATCGCCGAGGGGACGAGGAAGGCGAGCGCCGGCAACGACAGGATCATCTGCACGTAGAGCCGCGTGGGATTGCCCCGGGCGCTGCGTGCCAGGAAGCGCGCGGCGCGCTGGGCGAGCCCGCTTGCCTCGACGGCGGTGCCGATCGCGGCCACGCCGACCAGGAAGAAGGTCACCTCCGAGGTGAAGCCGTGCAGAGCGTCGGGGAGCCGCATGCCGGGATTGATCGCCAGCAGCACGATCACCAGGAGCGCCGTGACGCCGAGCGGCACGGCTTCGGTGATCCAGAGGATGGTACCGGCGATGGTGACGGCAAGTGCGGCCTGGCTTGCGACGTCGAGACCCGCCACCGGCGGCGCCAGGCGCGCGGCGGCGTAGGCGAGCAGGGCGATCGCCAGCCAAAGCTCTTTCTTCATCGTGCGGGACTCGCCAGTTGGAAAAGGCAGTCGCCGCGCCGCGCCCAGCCGGGAAAGCGCCGGCACAGCACCATGCCGGTCGCCTCGAAGGTCACGACCTGCTGGTCGCGCCACGGCGTGCCGGGAAAGTGCAGGGCTCCCGCCGGCTGACCCGCGGCGACGTCCTCCTCGAGGCGGGCATAAGGCTCGAACAGGCCGTCCTCGAGGCAGTAGACATAGTTCGCGGCGCCCTCGACCGAGAAGGCGCGCATGCCGCGCGCCGGCGGTGTCGCCGGATCGCTCGGCAGCAAGCCGATCGATGTCAGCGCGCGGCGCACCCCGCGTTCGGCCATCGCCACCAGCTCATGTGAGATCGTGCCGCCGCCACCCAGCTCGGCATTGAGGTAGACGACGTTCTGGCGCTCGGCGGCGGCCGACAGGGTGCGCGGCTCGCCGTGCAGTGGCCTGACCAGGCCGCCATAGGGCGCGCCGAACGCCGCGATCAGCGCCTCGGTCGCGGCGCGCCGCTTGGCATCCTCGGGCCGCCGCGCATGGGCGTGGGCGACATATTCCAGCGAGCTGCCGCCGGAATGCAGATCGAGGCAGTACTGGCAGCGCGCCAAAAGCACACTCTCGATGTAGTGGGCGATCATCTCGGTCGGCGTGCCGTTGGCATTGCCCGGGAAGCAGCGGTTGAGGTTGCCGCCGTCGATCGGCGAGACGCGGCGGCCGGCCATGACCGCGGGATAGTTCGCGGCCGTCAGCACGATCAGCCGGCCGCGCAGCCGCGACTGGATCAAGTGACCGCACCAGCTTCATCAGCGCGATCTGGCCTTCGTACTCGTCCCCGTGGTTGCCGGCGACAAGCAGGACGGAAGGACCATTGCCGTTGGCCGCGACCGTGATGGGCACCGGGATCCAGCCATAGGCCGAGTCGTGCGTCGAATGCGGCACCTTCAGGAAGCCGTGCTGCACGCCCGGACCGTCGAGATCGATCGTCGCGGCGATGCGGGTCATGCGATGGCTCCGCGCGCCCAGTCGAGCCAGGGGAAGAGGGCCAGAAGATCGTCGGTCTCGACCGTGGCGCCGGCCCAGATGCGCAAGCCGGGCGGGGCATGGCGATAGGCGTCGATGTCGAAGGCGACCTGCTCGGCTTCGAGCAGCGCGGCCAGCTTCCTGGGCGCCACCTTCGGGTCGGCCATCTTCAGGCAGACCGAGGTGCAGGAGCGATGGGCCTTGTCGGCCAGGAAGGCGATCCAGGGCGAGCGCGCCACCCAGGCCTCGATCGCGGTGAGATTGGCCTCGGCGCGGGCAATCAGCGCCGGCAGGCCGCCGATGCGCTCCGCCCATTTCAGGGCGTCGAGATGATCCTCGACGGCGAGGAGGGAGGGCGTGTTGATGGTCTCGCCCTTGAAGATGCCTTCGACCAGCCGGCCATCCTGAATCAGGCGGAAGATCTTGGGCAGCGGCCAGGATGGCGTGTGGCTTTCCAGGCGCTGCACCGCGCGCGGGCTGAGCGCAATCATGCCGTGCTGGGCTTCGCCGCCCAGCGCCTTCTGCCACGACCAGGTCGTGACATCGAGCTTGTCCCACGGCAACGCCATGGCGAAGGCGGCCGAGGTCGCGTCGCAGAGCGTGAGGCCCGTGCGGTCGCGGGCGATCCACTCGGCATCGGCAACGCGCACACCCGATGTCGTGCCGTTCCAGGCGAAGACGATGTCGCGCCCGGGCGCGGCCTTCGACAGATCGGGCAAGCTGCCGTAAGGCGCCTCGAACAGGCGGACGTCGGCAAGCTTGAGCTGGGCTGCGATGTCGTTGGCCCAGGTCTCGCCGAAGCTTTCCCAGGCGAACACGTCGACGCCGCGCGACCCCAGCAGGGACCACAGGGCGAGCTCCATCGCGCCGGTGTCGGAGGCCGGCACGATGCCGACCCGGTAGTCCGCCGGAATGCCGAGCACGGCGCGCGATCGGACGATCACCTCGGCGAGCTTCTCCTTGCCGGCCTGCGAGCGGTGCGAGCGTCCAAGCAATGCGCCGTCGAGTCCCTGCAACGACCAGCCCGGCCGCTTGGCGCAGGGGCCGGAGGAGAAGCAGCCGTTGCCCGGCCGAAGACTTGGCTTGCTGATCATATCCGCACAGATGGCGGAGCTTGGAGGCCCGTGACAAACGATCTAATGTCACCGCCTATGTGAGGAAAAATCACAGGTCATGGCCAGGCGTCGATTGCCGCCCCTGAAGGCGTTGCCGGCCTTCGAGCAGGCGGCGAGCCATCTCAGCTTCAGCGCCGCGGCGCGCGAGCTCAATCTCACGCACGGCGCCATCAGCCGGCAGATGAAGTCGCTCGAGACCCATCTCGGCGTGCGGCTGTTCCGCCGTCTCAATCGCCGCCTTGAACTGACCGACGCGGGGGCCGCCTTGCTGCCGGCGGCGCGGACGGCGCTGGACGTCGTCGAGGCGAGTGCCGCGCGCCTGTCGGCGGGGACGCGGGCAGGACCGCTGGTCGTCTCCTGCCTGCCGACCTTCATGATGCGCTGGCTGATCCCGCGGCTCTACGATTTCAATGCACGGCATCCGGCGATCGACGTGCGCCTGTCGGCCTCGTCGGCGGCCGTCGACTTCGCGCGCGAAGGCGTCGATGTGGCGATCCGTATGGGCGCGCCGCCGTGGCCCGATGGCATCGAGGCGCATCCCTTCATGAACGAGGAGATCGGCCCGGTCTGCAGCCCCGCGCTCGCCGAGGGTCGCGCGCTGCGCCAGCCCGCCGACCTGCGACATCATACGCTGCTCCATACCGAGACGCGCGCCGATGCCTGGACGGACTGGCTGGCGCGCAGCAAGACGACGACCATCGACGCGTCGAAGGGCCAGCGTTTCGAGCATTTCTATTTCCTGCTCGAGGCGGCCGTCGCGGGTCTCGGCGTGGCCGTCGCGCCGCGGCCGCTGGTGATGGAGGACCTGAAGCTCGGCCGCCTGGTCGCCCCGTTCGGCTTCATGCGCAGCGGCCGGCAATATTGCCTGCTCTATCCTACGGAACTCGCCGGCCTGACCAAAGTCCGCACCTTCCGGGCGTGGATCGACAAGGTCCGCCGCCGCTGACGTCTTTGCCGGGAGCGTGCCGCTCCAGTGGCGCTCATGGGCTGTGCGATCGACAAAGACGCGCCACTGGAGTGGCGCGCTCCCCGGCAAAAACTGGACAGACCAACCGTATTGACGGATAATAACCTGGGTTATTTGTCGTCGCAAAGGTCGCCATCGAGAAGAACAGCGATTGTCGCAATTGTCGCGTTCCATGCGACATGAATTCGATGCTGTCACCGGGTTATTATCTAATGTTCTTAATGAATTATACGAGAAATCTTAAGAAGCGATGAGAACACGATCCTGGACTCGATCCCGTCGCTTCCGGACACCGTCGGGAGCGCCAGCGGGGCGTCGGGCGTTACCGGTCCATGCCGTCTTCAGTCATCCGGTCCTACCGTTACGATCCGGCAAGGCGCGAGCTCAACGTCGTCTTCCAGTCGCAGCGCCGCTACACCTACAGCGAGGTGCCGGCCGAGACCTATGCCGCGATGAAGGCGGCCGTCTCGAAGGGCGAGTTCTTCAACCGGCACATTCGCGACAAGTTCACCTTCCGGCGCGACGACGATGCCGCGCCTAGGCCGCGATCCCGCGCAGATACGCCTCTGCCCCGGCGCGATCGGACGCCGCCCCGGCAAAGCCGACATAACCATCGGGACGGACCAGGGTAAGGTCGCGCGCATCGCCGCGCTTGGCGCCGTCTGCAGCCTCGACGAGGTTGGGGAACTTCGCCACGAGATCGGCGACGGCGTCGGCCGGACCAATGGCCATGAAGTGCGACGTGCCGGTGTCCGCCGCGATTGGCTCGGGCCAGCGATGTCCGGGCTTGGGGCCGTGCGCGTGATGGGCGCCCGCGACCGAGAGCGGGCTCTCGGGATAGGCGATGTTCAACTCCGACAGCGTGTCGGCCATGACATGGCCGATCTGCGGGAAGCTCAGCGCGAACTTCACCATGGTGTTGCGCAGGCTCTGGATCACCGGATTGCGCGCGATCGCCGCCTCGGTCATGCGGCCGGCGTTGCGCAGCACCATCTCGCCGACGGCGCTGCGCTCGGTCGAGTAGCTGTCGAGCAGGGACGGCTTGGCGACGCCCTTGATCACCAGGTTCAGCTTCCAGGCGAGGTTGAAGGCGTCCTGCATGCCGGTGTTCATGCCCTGGCCGCCGGCCGGGCTGTGGATGTGGGCGGCGTCGCCGGCGAGGAATACGCGGCCGCGACCGTAGTCCTTGACCTTGCGCTCGTTGATGCGGAAGGCGGCCAGCCACACCGGGTCGCTGAGCGTGATTCCCGGATTGCCGCGATGGGCGACCATGGCCTGGATCTCCTCCAGCGTCGGATCGGGGTGATGGGCGCTGCCGGTCGCGGGACCGAGGTCGGCGATGACGCGCCAACGGCCCGGCGTGATCGGGAAGAAGGCCAGGATGCCGTCGCGGTGCCAGAAGATGTGCAGGAGGTCCGTCGGTTCGAGGCCCTTGACGTGGATATCGGCCAGGTACCAGTCGCTGTCCTGGGTCGACCCCTCGAAGGTGAAGCCCAGCGCATGGCGCGTCGTCGAATGGGCGCCGTCGCAGCCCAGCAACCAGTCGGCCTGAACGGTCTCGCTCGTGCCGTCGGCGTTGCGCAGCACCGCTTCGAGCCCACCGGTGCTCTTCTCGGAGAAGCTTTCCATCGACACGCGACGCTCGACCTTGACGCCGCGGCCGGCGAGGGTTTCCTCGAGCACGCGCTCGGTCTCGCTCTGGGCGATCATGAGGGCGTAGGGGTAGACCGTGTCGATGCCGTCCATCTTGACGCGCGCCACGATGTTCTTGCCGTCCGAGAGCTGCGCGCCGTGCGCGACGTTGCCGGCCTCGAGGAACGGCTCGACGTAGCCGCCATTACGGAGAAGCTCGAGCGTGCGCGGCCACAGCACCAGCGCCTTGGATTTGTCGGTCCGCGCCGCGGCCTTGTCGACGATGCGCACGGAGATGCCGTAGCGCGCGAGCTCGTTCGCCATGGTCAGGCCGATCGGGCCTGCGCCGGAGATCAGTACGCTTGCCATTTGTCCCGCTCCCTGTCGTCACAGCGCCTTCAACGCCTTCAGCACCTCGTCGACGTGGCCCGGCACCTTCACCTTGTGCCAGACCTTGGCCACCGTGCCGGTCTTGTCGATCAGGAAGGTGGCGCGCTCGATGCCCATGTACTTGCGGCCATACAGGCTCTTCTCGATCCAGGTGCCGTACTTGTCGCAGATCTTGCCGTCCTCGTCGGAGACCAGCGGGAAGTTGAGGCCGTATTTCTTCTTGAACTTGTCGTGCTTGTCGACGCTGTCCTTGCTGACGCCGATCACCTGCGTCTTGAGCTTGCCGAAGTCGGGGAGCGAGTCGCGAAAGCCGCAGGCCTCGGCGGTGCAGCCGGTCGTGTCGTCCTTGGGATAGAAGTAGAGCACCACCGGCTTGCCGCGCAGCTCCGACAGCTTCAGCTTCTTGCCGCCGTCGGTCGCGGCGGTGAAATCGGGCGCCTTCTTGCCTTCCTCGACACTCATGCATCGCTCCTTCTGTCGTCCGTGCGGGCCTGCCAGCCGGCATCGCGCGCCGGCTGCTCGACGATGCGGCGGTATATAGCACGCGCCGCGGCGGTTTCAGCCGCGATGCGCGCCCGCAACTCGGCGAGATCGTCGGCGCCCTCGGTGACGGCGATGAGACGGCGCTGGCCTTCGGGCGCGCTCGCCTCGTCGAACGCTGCCTCGTCGCCGTTCAAGGTGAGTCGCAGCAGGCCCTGCACGTCGGACAGGAGCGTGCGGGCGGCGCGCAGGCGCTCGGCGTCGGTGCGGTCGAAGACGCCGGCGTCGGCGGCGCGGCGCAGCATCTCGGCGGGATGCGGATCGAGCAGGTCGGGTCGCCGGGCGGCGTGGCGCAGCGCCAGGTACTGCGCCACGAAGTCGATGTCGAACAGGCCGCCCGGCAGGTGCTTGAAGTCCCACGGGCTTTTCGGCGGCGCATGGCGGGCGATGCGGTCGCGCATGTCGGCGACGTCGCGCACCAGCGCCAGCGGATCGCGCGGCCGGCAGAGCGTGCTCTTGACGATGTCGGCCAGGCGCTCGACCAGCGCGGCCGGCCCGTGGATCACGCGCGCCCGGGTCAGCGCCATGTGCTCCCACGTCCAGGCCGATTGCGCATGGTAGCTCTCGAAGCCTTCCAGCGAATTGGCGAGCGGGCCGGCGCGGCCGGAGGGGCGCAGGCGCATGTCGACCTCGTACAAGCGCGCCTTCGTTGGTGTGGGCGGTCAGCGCCGTCACGATCTTGGCGCTGAGCCGCGTGTAGTACTGGATCGGCGCCAAGCGGCTGGCGGCCGTCCGAGGCCTCGAGATCGGGCGGGATGTCATAGACGAAGATCAGGTCGAGGTCGGAGGTGGCCGACATCTCGCGGCTGCCGAGCTTGCCCATGCCGAGCACGGCGAGCCGCTGGCCGCGAAAGCCGCCGTGTTGCTCGGCGAAGCTCTGCTCGACGCGGTCGCAAAGCGCCGAGATGGTGGCGGCGGCGATGTCGGAATAGGCGGGGCCCGCCTGGGCGGGGCGCACGATCGCCTTGAGCTGCTGCACGCCGACCTGGAAGCGCCGGTCGTTGGCCCAGCGTCGCGCCAGGTCGAGGATGTCCTGCTCGTGCTCGATGCTCGCCAGCTGATGGGCGAGGTCGGCGCGCCATCTCCTCGACCGGCGGCAGCGGCAGGTAGAAGGCGGGCGACAGCACCGAATCGAGCAGGATGGTGCGGCGCGCCAGGTGCGCGGCAAGCCCGGGCGCGCTGCCCATGATCGCGGCGACCAGCTCGAGCAGCGCAGGGTTGGACTTGAACAGCGAGAAGAGCTGGATGCCGGCCGGCAGGTTGCCGAGGAAGAGGTCGAAGTTCAGCAGCGCCTGGTCGGGCGCGGCGGTCGAGCCCAGCGCCTTCAGCAGGCCCGGCATCAGCTCGGTCAGCAGCTCGCGGGCGCGGGCGGTGGCGGTCGAGCGGTAGCGGCCGTGGTGCCAGCGCCGCACGATGCCCGCTGCCGCCGACGGATCGCGGAAGCCCAGCGTCTGCAAGGTCGCCAAGGTGCCCGGATCGTCGTCGGTGCCGGTGAAGACCAGGTTGCCGCCCGGGCCGGCGAGGCTCGGCGCCTCCTCGAACAGGTGGGCGTAGTGGCCCTCGACGCAATGCAGGCGATCGAGCAGGTCCTTCTGGAAGGACTGCGAATCGGGATAGCCCAGGAAGGTGGCGATGGCCGCCACGCCGGCCTCGTCGTTGGGCAGGCTGTGGGTCTGGCGGTCGTCGACCATCTGCAGGCGGTGCTCGACCTTGCGCAGGAAGCCGTAGGCCTCGATCAGCTCGTCGGCGGCGCTGGGCGCGACGTGGCCCGCGGCGGCGAGCGCGCGCAGGGTCTCGCAGGTCGCCGCGCCCGCGCAGCGCGGGATTGCGGCCGCCGAAGATCAGCTGCTGGGTCTGGGCGAAGAACTCGATCTCGCGGATGCCGCCGCGGCCCAGCTTGACGTTGTGGCCCAGCACCTTGACGGCGCTGCCGCCGCGATGGGCGTCGATCTGGCGCTTGATCGAATGGATGTCGTGGATCGCCGCGAAGTCGAGATGCTTGCGCCAGATATAGGGCGTCAGGTCGCCCAGGAAGGCCTCGCCGACGGCGCGGTTGCCGGCCACCGGGTGCGCCTTGATCATGGCGGCGCGCTCCCAGTTCTGGCCGACGCTCTCGTAGTAGAGCTCGGCCGCCTGCACCGACATGGCGAGCGGCGTCGAGCCGGGGTCGGGGCGCAGCCGGAGGTCGGTGCGGAAGATGTAGCCGTCGGCCGAGGTCTCCGACATGAGCTGGACCAGCATGCGGGCGGCCCGCACGAAGTGCCGCGACAGCTGGTCGTTGCCGGCAAGCGCCGGCGGCGTCGCGGTCGTAGAGCAGGATCAGGTCGATGTCGCTCGAGTAGTTGAGCTCGCCGGCGCCGAGCTTGCCCATGCCCAGCACGGTCAGGGCGGCGGCCTCGGGATCCGTGCCGATGCCGAGCTGGCCGTCGCGGGCGAGCTGCAGCAGGATCGAAGCGGTCAGCGCGTCCAGGCAGCCCGAGGCAAAGGCACTGAGCGCGCCGGTCACCTGCTCGAGCGACCATGCTTCGGCGATGTCGGCGACGGCGACAGCGAGCGCCACCCGGCGCTTGAGCTGCCGGAGCGCCGTTGCCACGGCAGCCGGCGGGGCGCCGTCGCGTGCGGTGGATCGCACCGCGGCGAGCTCGGCTGCGAGGTCGGCGCGCACGGCATCGGGGCCGCGACGCCACAGATCGGTCATAAAAGTCGGGTTTTGTATGGCTGTTTCGGTCAGATACGGGCTGTTGCCGAACAGGGCATCGAGCAGCGCCACCAGAGCGGGATCGTCGGGCCGCGCCGTTATCTCGTTCCATCGCGTCCATGCCACGTCGCGACGCTCCGTGTCGTGCGGTCGCGGCAGGCGGTCGGTCGAAAGCCAAGACATGTGGGGCGCGGGTCGGTTAAGTTGTTTCGAAGCTGGCGGCACGCTCGCCCAGGCGCGTCGTCATCGTCAAGAAGCGGGAAGTACTAGCCTTTGGTCAGACGAACGTACCGGGTGTGCATGCGGGTGGTGGGCGGCATCGTCTTCGCCGTCGCTGCGCTCGTCCTGGTGGCCGCCCTTCGCCTGATGGAAGGTCCCGTCGACCTCGACTTCCTGAAGGACCGCATCGCCCAGGCGGCCGACGTGCCGGGCAACGACATCAAGCCCGAGATCGATCGCATTGCGCTCGAATGGGGCGGCATCAGCCAGCCCATGCGCCTGGTGTTCAACGGGCTGCGTTTCATCAACAGCGAGCATCAGGTCATCGCCACCGTGCCCACGGCGTCGCTCACCTTCGATGCCCGCAACGTCCTGCAGGGCATGTTCCTGCCGACCTCGATCACGATCGAGGCCCCGACCATAGAAGCCGACATCGCCCGCGAAGGCGGCATGCTGCGCCGCGTCTTCACCAGCTCCGACGCGAATTCCCAGGGCGAGGGGCTGGTCCTGCTGATCGAGCAGCTCATGGCCGAACCCAACTACAATTCGCTGATCGGCCAGCTCGACATGATCCTGATCGAGCGCGCCAAGGTCACGATCCGCGACGTCAAGACCGGGCTCACCTGGACCGCCCCGTCGGCGCGGGCTCGCGCTCAAGCGCGACGCCGAGGGCGTCAACATCGCGGCCTCGGCGAAGTTGACCGGCGATGCCGGCAACTGGGTCGATGTCTCGCTGTCCGGCGTCTACACGCGCGACCGCAGCCGCGTCTCGCTGTCGGCCAGCATCGACGGCTTCAAGCCGTCGATGCTGGCCGACCTGTCGCCCGACATCGCGCTGCTGCGCGGCGTCGACATCGTGCTGTCCGGCCGGGTGCAAATCGAGGCGGACGGCCATGGCGACGTGCGCAGCATCGAGATCGACGTCGCCGGCGGCAACGGCGTGGTGACGCTGCCCGGCATTCTGCCGGCGGCGCACCGGGTGAAGTCGGTGAACGCGCGGGCCACCGTCGATGCAGCGACCCACAAGGCCAAGATCGAGCGCGTCGACATCGATTTCGGCGCGACGAAGGTGTTGATCACGGGCGCCGGCGAACGGACGCCGGAAGGGCAGGTCTTCTCCGGCCGGGCCGACGTGAGGCACATTCCGGTCGATCGCCTGGGCGACTACTGGCCACTGGAGTTCGCGGCCGGCGGCCGGCAGTGGGCGTTGGCCAATCTCAGCAAGGGCGAGATCGACGTCGCCGCGGAGTTTGCGCTGAGCGCCCCCGGCAACGACATGGCCGAGATCAAGGTCGATCGCCTGACCGGCCTGCTCGACTATCGCGGCATGACGGTGCGCTACATGCCGCACATGCCCGAGCTGCAGGGCGTGTCGGGCAAGGGGCGCTACGAGGGCGGCACGCTGCATTTCGACGTGGCGAGCGGCGGCACCGTCGGCCTCAAGACGGCCGGCGCCGCCATCGACCTCACCGGGCTCGACGGGCCGGCGCCGCAGTACGCCGCGATCCGCATGCCGATTACCGGCTCGGCGCAGGACGTCATCCGCTTCCTGGCGCGGCCCAAGCTCGGCCTGTCCAAGGACGTGCTCTACGACTACCGCCGGCTGGGCGGCGAGGTGGCGGTCGACCTGTCGCTCGGCTTCCCGCTGCTCAATTCGCTCGCCGTCACCGACCTCGACCTCAAGGCCGAGGCGTCGCTGACGCACTTCTCGCTGCAGGACGCGATCGGCGACGTCGACCTCAGCGACGCCACGGCGCGCGTCAAGTACGGCAGCTCGGAGCTCGCCGTCAGCGGCACGGGCAAGCTCGAGGGCAGTGCCGTGGAGATCGGCTGGCGCGAGCTGTTCGGGGCCAAGGTGCCGTTCCGCCGCCGCTACGAGCTCAAGGGCACTGTGCCGACGGCGCTGATCGCCAAGGCGGGTTTCCCGTCGCCCGAGCCCTACCTCAGTGGTCCGCTTGGCACGACGCTCTCGTACCAGGTGGCGACCAACGGGACGAGCGAGCTGGTCGGGCGCTTCGACATCAAGGCGGCCAAGGCCGATGTGGCGCCGCTCGACTGGGTCAAGCAGCCCGGCGTCGAAGGCGAGATCAAGACGACCATGAAGCTCGCCGCCGGCGGCAAGCTCACGACCATCGATTTCGACGGCCGCGGCAACGGGATGAACGGCAAGGGCGTGGTGCGCTTTGGCGGCGACAATGCCGTGCAGCAGGTCACCATGCAGCAGTTCAAGATCGGCCAGACCGATGTCTCGGGCGACTGGAAGCGCATCCAGGGCGGGGTCGAGCTGTCGCTGCGTGGTACGAGCCTCGAGCTGCCGCGGGTGCGCGCGATGATCAAGGCGCGTGACGATCTGGCGGCCAAGGATCCCGCCGGGCCGGCCGCGTCAGGGCGGTCGAGCACCAGGATGACCTTGCAGCTCCAGCAGGTCCTGACCCAAGCGCGGCACGCTGGGCTACACCAACGGCCGCCTCGACCTTATGGGCGAGCGTATCGCCTTCGCCGACCTGTCGATCGGCGCGGGCAAGGGCTCGACCTTCCGCGTCACGCCGGTGGCGCAGGGCCGCAAGCTCTTCCTCTATGTCGCCGACTTCGGCCAGATGCTGAAGGATGCCGGCTGGCTCGACGGGATGGTCAGCGGCTACCTGCACATCGAAGGCCAGTACAACGACACCGTCGCCGGCTCGCCGCTCGACGGCTTCCTGAAGCTCGGGCCTTTCCGGCTGCAGCGGGTGACGCCGCGCGCCAACGTCGGCACGCTGAACACGACCATCGACGGGCTGAACCGTGCCGGCAACGGCCTGCAGCAGTTCGACAACCTCGAGGCCAAGGTCGCCAAGATCGGCGATCGCATCCACATCCGCAACGGCCGCACCAGCGGCCAGTCGATCGGCCTCACCGCGCAGGGCTATGTCGATCTCGGCAAGGACACGGCCAAGCTCGCCGGCATCGTCGTGCCGGCCTTCCAGTTGAACAACCTGCTGTCGAACGTGCCGCTGCTCGGCCCGCTGCTGACCGGCGGCAAGGATGGCGGCCTGTTCGCCGTCTCCTATCAGCTCTCCGGCCCGCTCGACGACCTCAAGACCGACGTCAACATGATGTCGGCGATGACCCCCGGCGCCCTGCGCGAACTCTTCATCTCGCAGCCGGACTCCGCCTATCAGCCGCCGCCGCCGTCGCAGGAGATGCGGCGGGCGCCTTAGCTGGGAGCGCGGACCTGGAGGTCCGCGCTCCGATGATCAGACCGCCTTCACCAGCAGATGGCGCTTGCGGCCAGCCGAGAGCTTCAGCGTGCCCGACGCATCGAGATCGCCTTCGCCGACCGTCGCGGTATCGCCGGCGATCGGCTTGTCGTTCAGCCGCGCGCCGCCGCCCTTGATCAGCTTGCGCGCCTCGGTGCGGCTCTCGGCGAGGCCGGCCTCGTGGAAGAGCTCGAAGGCGGCGATGCCGGCGGCGAGCCGCGCGCGCGGTACGCTGACGGTCGGCAGCGTGTCGGCCCGTGCTCCTTCCTCGAAGGTGCGGCGTGCGGTTTCGGCGGCATCCTCGGCCGCCTTCCGGCCGTGCGCCAAGGCCGTGATCTCGGTGGCGAGGATCTTCTTGGCCTCGTTGACCTCCTGGCCCTTCAGCGCCTCGAGCCGCGCGACCTCGTCGAGCGGCATCTCGGTGAAGAGCTTCAGGAAGCGGCCGACGTCGTCGTCCTCGGTGTTGCGCCAGTACTGCCAGAAGTCGTAGGCCGAGACGCGCTCGGCGTTCAGCCACACGGCGCCGGCCATGGATTTGCCCATCTTCGCGCCCGACGAGGTGGCGATCAGCGGCGTCGTGAGGGCGAACAAGTCGGCCCCCGCCATGCGCCGGCCGAGATCGACGCCCAGGACGATGTTGCCCCACTGGTCCGAGCCGCCCATCTGCAGGATGCAGTTCTGGCGCTTGTGCAGCTCGACGAAGTCGTAGGACTGCAGGATCATGTAGTTGAATTCGAGGAAGCTGAACGGCTGGTCGCGCTCGAGGCGCAGCTTCACCGAGTCCATGCTGAGCATGCGGTTGACCGAGAAGTGCCGGCCGACCTCGCGCAGCATCGGGATGTAGAGCAGGGTGTCGAGCCAGTCGGCATTGTTGAGCATGACCGCGTCGGTCGGCCCGTTGCCGAACTTGAGGTACTTCGAGAAGACCTGCTTGATGCCCAGCATGTTGGCGCCGATCTGCTCGTCGGTGAGCAGCGGGCGCGCTTCGTCGCGGAACGACGGGTCGCCGACCTTGGTGGTGCCGCCGCCCATCAAGGTGATCGGGCGATGGCCGGTCTTCTGCCACCAGCGCAGCATCATGATCTGCAGCAGCGAGCCGACATGCAGCGAATCGGCGGTGCAGTCGAAGCCGATATAGGCCGTGCGGACGCCGCTCGCGAGCTGCTCGTCGAGCCGCGTCGCGTCGCTGCACTGATGGACCATGCCGCGCTCGTGCACGATCCGCATGAAATCCGACTTGAAGGCCGCCATCTCTTCGCCTGTTGTCCCTAAAGGGCCGCGGGTTTAACACGGGGCTGACCGAGCCTCAACGGACCCGCCCAGCGTATGTCTTCACCCTGCCTGCGTGCCCTCGGCCTGATGAGCGGTACCTCCGTCGACGGCGTCGACGTGGCCTTGATCGAAACCGACGGCGAACAGGTGAGGTCCTTCGGTGGCTTCATGACCGTGCCCTATGCCGACGATGTGCGGCGCCAGATACGGACGGCTTTCGGCGCGGAGCAGCCCAACGATGCGACGGCTGCCGCTGAGCGGGCAGTGACCGAGGCCCATGTCGAGGCCGTGAAACGCTGGTCGCGCGAAAGCGGCACGGCGCTCGCGACGCTCGACGTCGTGGGGTTCCATGGCCAGACGATCACGCCATCGCCCCGAACGGCACTTCACTTGGCAGATCGGTGATGGCGCAGCGCTCGCGCGCGCTATCGGCGTCAAGGTAGTGAGCGACCTGCGCATCGCCGACGTGAAGTCGGGCGGGCAGGGCGCGCCGCTGGTGCCGGTCTATCACGCCGCCCTCGCGCACGAGCTGCCGAGGCCGCTCGCCGTGGTGAACATCGGCGGCGTCGGCAACGTGACCTGGATCGGCGCCGATGGTTCGCTGCTGGCCTTCGACACCGGGCCGGGCAACGGGCCGATCGACGATTGGTGCATGCGGCGCGCCGGCCTGCTTTTCGACCGCGACGGCGCGCTCGCTGCCTCGGGCAAGGTCGACCGCGCGCGCGTCGAGCGCTTCAGCGAGCATCGCTTCTTTGCGGTGAAGCCGCCCAAGTCGCTCGATCGCGGTGACTTCAGCGATTCATGGGCGGAAGGGCTGAGCGTTGCCGACGGCGCCGCCACGCTGACGCGCGGCACGGCGCGTGCCATTGCGCTCGCGGCGCGTCACTTTCCGATGCCGGTCGCGCAATGGGTCATCTCGGGCGGCGGCGCGCGCAATCCGACCCTGCTGAGGGCGCTCGCCGAAGAGACGCGCGGCAATGTGGTGACGGCTGACAGCCTCGGCTGGAACGGCGATGCGCTCGAGGCCCAGGCCTTCGCGTTCCTGGCCGTCCGCTCGCTGCGCGGCCTGCCGATCACCTTTCCGGGAACGACCGGCGCGCCCCGTCCGCTGACGGGCGGCCGTCTTGATGAGCCTTAGGCTAATCGTCGTCTCGACCGGAGCGCCGAAGGCGCGGAGCGGAGAGACCTTCTCTCCAGGCGCTTGTCGCTAATCGTTGAAACAAGGCCCCTCGGCTTCGCTCGGGGCGACGGGTAACAGAGAGCCTACGGCTCTTTGTTACTCGTCGCGCGGCCCGGTGGGTTGACCAGGCACTTGGCGACGTACTTGTCGACGTCGACCGCGAGCTTGTCGAGCGAGTCGTGATAGAAGTGGTTGGCGCCCTTGATGGTGCGCGATTCCACCGTGATGCCCTTCTGCAGCGACAGCCGCGTCACCAGCTTCTGGATGTCGGCGATCGGCACGACCTCGTCCTTCTCGGCGCCGACGATCAGGCCCGAGGACGGGCAGGGGGCGAGGAAGGCGAAGTCGTAGGAGTTGGCCGGCGGCGACACCGACACGAAGCAGTCGATCTCGGGCCGGCGCATCAGGAGCTGCATGCCGATCCACGCGCCGAACGAATAGCCCGCGATCCAGCACGACTTCGCATCGGCGTTCATGCTCTGCAGCCAGTCGAGCGCGGCAGCGGCGTCGCTGAGCTCGCCCATGCCGTTGTCGAAGCGACCTTGGCTGCGGCCAACGCCGCGGGTGTTGAAGCGCAGCACCGAGAAGCCGCGGTTGACGAACACATGGAACAGCGAGAACACGACCTTGTGGTTCATCGTCCCGCCATACTGCGGGTGCGGATGCAGGATCAGCGCAATCGGCGCGTGCTCTTCCTTGCTCTGGTGATAGCGGCCTTCCAGACGCCCCTCGGGGCCGGTGAACATCACGTCAGGCATCTAGACTCCGGTCTTTCCTCATTATTGGCCGCCGGACGCGGGCCGGAGCAGCATTTTTAGGGGGATTCTTGATACTTGACCAACCTACTCGGGTTTATTAAACCTGAGCCACTTAGTCGGTTTTTCCCCAGATCCCTGTCTGGAGGACCGCAATATCGTAGTAACGCCTTGGTTTTCAAGACCTTTAGGCGTTCGGTCAGACGGCCGGCCGAGAGCCGGAGCGAGGAGGATGCTGTGAAGCTCAGCACCAAAGGTCGTTACGCCGTGATGGCGATGGTCGATTTGGCGCGTCATGCGCAGGCCAAGCCGGTGTCGTTGTCCGATATCGCGACCCGGCAGGAAATCTCTTTGTCATATCTGGAGCAGCTTTTTGCCCGCCTGCGTCGCGCCGGCCTGGTGAAGAGCGTACGCGGTCCGGGCGGCGGCTATCGCCTGGCGCGCGGCTCGGCCGAGACGCGGGTCTCGGAAATCATCCTGGCGGTCGACGAGCCGATCAAGGCGACGCGCTGCACCGAGATGGGCGCCACCGGCTGCCGCGCCGACCGCAGCAAGTGCCTGACGCACGACCTGTGGGAGGAGCTGGGCAACCAGATCCACGCCTTCCTGAGCTCGGTAACCCTGCTCGACGTGCTCGAGCGCCGTCTGGTGTCGCGCATCGCCGAGGCGCCCGCCGCCCAGGCCGCGGCCAACAACGACTCCTCGATGGCCGCCGCCAGCTAAAGGCTAGCTCGATGCCCGCCGCGTCCGTGTATCTCGACCACAACGCCACCAGCCCGCTCCGGCCGGAGGCGTTCGACGCCATGGTCGCGGCGTTGGCGACAGGCGGCAATCCATCGGCCGTGCACAGCGTCGGCCGCAAGGCGCGCGGGCTGGTCGACAAGGCGCGCCGCCAGGTGGCGGCGCGGGTCGGTGCCCTGCCGACGGAAGTGATCTTCACCTCGGGCGGCACCGAGGCCAACAACATGGCGCTGGCCGGCGCCGGCCGCCGGCGCGTGCTGATCTCGTCCATCGAGCATGAGAGCGTGCAGCGGGCCGTGCCCGAGGCCGACATCGTGCCGGTCGACGGCGAGGGCGTGCTCGATCTCGCCGCCCTGGAGCGCAAGCTCGCGGCCTCTGGCGAGCCCGCGCTGGTGTCGGTGATGTTCGCCAACAACGAGACCGGCGTGCTGCAGCCGATGGCCGACGTGGTGCGCATCGCCCGCAAAGCCGGGGCGCTGGTGCATTGCGATGCGGTGCAGGCCGCCGGCAAGGTGCCGGTCGACCTTCACGGCATCGGCATCGACTATCTCAGCCTCGCCGCCCACAAGCTCGGCGGGCCGACCGGCGTCGGGGCGTTGATCGTGCGCGCCGATGCGCCGTTCGTGCCGAACCGCTTCGGCGGCGGGCAGGAAACCAATCGCCGCGCCGGCACGGAGAACCTGTCGGGCATCGTGGGCTTCGGCGCCGCAGCCGAAGCGGCACGGATGGTCTCGACTCGACGTTGCGCGATCGGGGCGAAGCGGCACTGCTGGCCATCGCGCCCGACGCGCGGGTGTTCGGCGCGGGCGCCAAGCGGCTGCCCAACACGACCTACATCTCCATGCCGGGCGTGCCGGCCGAGACCCAGGTCATGGCGCTCGATCTTGCCGGTGTCTGCGTCAGCGCAGGCTCGGCCTGCTCGTCGGGCAAGGTGCACCGTTCGGCGGTGCTGGCGGCCATGGGCATAGAAGATGCCGCGGCGGGCTCGGCGATCAGAATAAGCTTCGGTTGGAACTCGCAATCCGGCGATATCGATCGCTTGATTGTGGCCTGGCGGGACCTATATATCCGAGTAGGGAAGTCGGATATTGCCAATGCCCGAGCGGCCTAGTAATTTCAAGGGGTTAGCATGAACGTCCTTACCCAGATCCGGCGCAACGACCAGCCGATCTACCTCGACTACCAGGCCACCACGCCGATGGATCCGCGCGTGCTGGAAGCGATGATGCCGTACTTCACCCACCAGTTCGGCAACCCGCATTCGCGCAGCCATTCCTATGGCTGGGAGGCCGAGGAGGGCGTCGAGAAGGCGCGCGGCCAGGTCGCCAAGCTGATCGGCGCCGACGAGAAGGAAGTGATCTTCACCTCGGGCGCCACCGAATCGAACAACCTCGCCATCCGCGGCGTCGCCGAGTTCTACAAGGACCGCAAGAACCACATCGTCACCACCGTGACCGAGCACAAGTGCGTGCTCGATACCTGCCGCCATCTCGAGCAGCAGGGCTTCGAGGTGACGTACCTGCCGGTGCAGAAGAACGGCCTGATCGATCTCGAGGCGCTGCGCGCGGCCGTCACCGACAAGACGGTGGTGGTCTCGATCATGGCGGTGAACAACGAGATCGGCGTCATCCAGCCGCTGGCCGAGATCGGCAAGATCTGCCGCGAGAAGAAGGCCTTCTTCCACACCGATGCGGCGCAGGCCGCCGGCAAGATCCCGCTCGACGTCGAGGCGATGAACATCGACCTGATGAGCATCTCGGGTCACAAGATCTACGGGCCCAAGGGCATCGGCGCGCTCTACGTCCGCCGCAAGCCGCGCGTGCGCCTGGTGCCGCTGATCGTGGGCGGCGGGCAGGAGCGTGGCTTCCGCTCGGGCACCCTGCCGACGCCGCTCTGCGTCGGACTGGGCGAGGCGGCCGAGATCGCCATGAACGAGATGGAGGGCGAGGCCAAGCGGCTCGCCAAGCTGCAGGCGCGCATGCTGAAGGGCCTGCAGGACCGGCTGCCGGAGATCTTCGTCAACGGCGACCTCGAGCACCGCATCCCGGGCAACCTCAACATCAGCTTCGCCTATGTCGAGGGCGAGTCGCTGATGATGGGCATCAAGAACCTGGCGGTGTCGTCGGGCTCGGCCTGCACGTCGGCATCGCTCGAGCCGAGCTACGTGCTGCGCGCGCTGGGCGTCGAGGAGGAGATGGCGCACACCTCGCTGCGCATCGGCCTCGGCCGCTTCACGACCGAGCACGAGGTCGATACCGCCGTCGACGAGCTGGTGCGCCACGTCAAGAAGCTGCGCGAGATGAGCCCGCTCTGGGAGATGGCCCAGGAAGGCATCGACATTAAGTCCATCGAATGGGCGGCTCACTGAGCCAGTCCGTCGGAAGTTGAGGAGAGAGTCATGGCTTACAGCGAAAAGCTGATCGACCACTACGAGAACCCGCGCAACATCGGGTCGCTCGACAAGAACTCGGAAGATGTCGGCACCGGCCTGGTCGGCGCGCCGGCCTGCGGCGACGTCATGAAGCTGCAGATCAAGGTCGGCGCCGACGGGCTGATCGAGGACGCCAAGTTCAAGACCTTCGGCTGCGGCTCGGCGATCGCCTCGAGCTCGCTCGTCACCGAGTGGGTCAAGGGCAAGACGATCGACGAGGCCGAGACCATCAAGAACACCGACATCGCCAAGCACCTGGCGCTGCCGCCGGTGAAGATCCACTGCTCGGTCCTGGCCGAGGATGCGATCAAGGCGGCGATCGCCGACTATCGCGCCAAGACTGAAGAAGGCCGAGTAGCTTTAGAGAGAGTGTCATGAGCACGCCGCAACCACGACCGAGGCTCCCGAAGCCCGCCGCGGCTGCGCCGCGGCCCCGCCGGCCGCGCCCGCAGGTCATGTCGGTGACGCCGGCCGCTGCCGAGCGCGTCAAGGCGCTGATCGACAAGCGCGACAAGCCGACCGTCGGCATCCGCATCGGCGTGCGCAGCAAGGGCTGCTCGGGCATGTCCTACACGCTGGAATATCGCCGAAAAGCAGGAGCCGATGGACGAGGTGGTCGACACCGAAGGCGTGAAGCTCCTGATCGATCCCAAGGCCTCGCTGTTCCTGATCGGCACGGTGATGGACTACGAGGAAGACAAGCTGAAGGCGGGTTTCGTGTTCAGGAATCCCAACGAGAAGGGCCGCTGCGGCTGCGGCGAATCCTTCCACGTCTGATCGGGTCATGGATCACTTCGCGCGGCTGGGGCTGCCGGCGGCGCTCGATCTTGAGCCCGCGTCGCTCGACCGGGCCTATTTTGCGCTCCAGCGCCAGTGGCATCCCGACCGGTTCGTCGCCAAGCCGGCCGCGGAGCGCGCCAGGGCCTCGACAGAAGCGGCGGCGCTGAACGACGCCTATCGGACGCTGAAGGACCCGCTGAGCCGCGCCGTCTATCTCGCGGAGCTGTCGGGCGTGGAACTGCCCGGCGACGGCAAGACGATCGACGATCCGGAACTGCTGATGGAAGCCATGGAAGCGCGCGAGGAGCTGCACGATGCGGGAACGACCCAGGCGGTCGATGCGCTGGCAGCCAAGGTGCGCGACGACATGAAGGCTTCCTTGGACGGCCTCGGCAGCTTGTTCTTGGCAGGCGACAAGCCGGCCATCAGAAAGGCGCTCCTTCGCCTGCGTTACCTCGACAAGTTCGCCGAGGAAGCGCGTGCGCGGCGCATGAATATTGAACGGTCGAGTGCATGACTCTGCTGGAGATCCACGAGCCGGGCGAAACGCCGTTGCCGCATGCCGGCGAGGGCTCGCTGGCGGTCGGCATCGATCTCGGCACGACCAACTCGGTGGTGGCGATCGCCCGTGAGGGCAAGCCCGCCGCGCTGCATGACGAGACCGGCAGGGCCATGGTGCCGTCGGTGGTGGCCTATCCGTCGACCGGCGGCGTGCTGGTCGGCGACGAGGCCCGCCTTCTGCTGACGCACGAGCCCAAGAACGTCGTCGCCTCGGTGAAGCGCCTGATGGGCCGCGGCGCTGCCGATCTCCACACCGTGGCCGGCGTGCTGCCCTACGAGATCGAGCCGGGCAGCGGCGAGACCGACATGGTGAAGCTGCGCATCGCCGGCAGGGCGCGCTCGCCGGTCGAGATCTCGGCCGAGATCCTGAAGGCGCTGCGCAAGCGCGCCGAGGCGGCGCTGGACAAGCCGGTCGAGCGCGCCGTCATCACCGTGCCGGCCTATTTCGACGATGCCGCGCGCACCGCGACCCGCGATGCCGCCCGCGTCGCCGGCCTCGAAGTGCTGCGCCTGGTCAACGAGCCGACGGCGGCGGCGCTGGCCTACGGCTTGGACAAGGGCTCCGAGGGCCTCTACGCGGTCTACGATCTCGGCGGCGGCACCTTCGACTTCTCGCTGCTGCGGCTGGAGAAGGGCGTGTTCCAGGTGCTGGCGACCGGTGGCGATACGGCCCTGGGCGGCGACGATTTCGACCGCGCCATCGCCGAGCGCATGCTGGCCGAGCGCAAGAAGGACGGGCTCGACGACCAGGTCGACGAGGCGGCGGTCAAGGCAGCCCTGGCGCTCGCCCGTCACATGAAGGAGCAGCTGTCCGACCGCGACCAGACGTCGGGCAGGCTTGAGCTTTTGGGCGTGCCGTCCTTTCATGCCCTCACGCGCGCCGAATTCGAGGCGATGATTGCGGCTTACGTCAAGCGCACCGTCGACATCGCCCGCCATGTGCTGGGCGATGCCGACATGACGGCGGCGGAGGTGCAGGGCGTGGTGCTGGTCGGCGGCTCGACGCGCGTGCCGCTGGTGCGCGCCGAGGTCGCCAAAATGCTCGGCAAGCCGCCGCTCACCGACATCGATCCCGACGAGGTCGTGGCGCTGGGCGCCGCCCTGCAGGCCGAGGCGCTGACCGGCGGCGGCGACACGCTGCTGCTCGACGTCACGCCGCTGTCGCTGGGGCTGGAAACCATGGGCGGCATCGTCGAGAAGGTCGTGCCGCGCAACACGCCGATCCCCGTCCAGCTCGGCGCAGGACTTCACCACCTACCAGGACGGCCAGACGGCGATGGCCATCCATGTCGTGCAGGGCGAGCGCGAGATGGTCGCCGACTGCCGCAGCCTGGCGCGCTTCGAGCTTTTGGGCATTCCGCCGATGACCGCCGGTGCGGCGCGCATCCGCGTCAGCTTCGCGGTCGATGCCGACGGGCTGCTCACGGTGTCGGCCGAGGAACGCACCACGGGCGTGCAGCAGCGCATCGAGGTCAAGCCGTCCTATGGCCTCAGCCACGACGACATGGCCGACATGCTCTACGACAGCCTGGAGAATGCCGAGGCCGACATGACGGCGCGCCTGCTGACCGAGGCCAAGGTCGAAGGCCGCCGCAACCTGCTGGCGCTCGATGCCGCGCTCGCCAAGGACGGTGCGCTGCTCGACGGTGCCGAGCGCGCCGAGCTCGATCAGGGCAGGGCGCGTCTGGAGACTGCAATCGCGGGCGAAGACCGCGACGAGATCAATGCCGCAGCCGAAGCGCTGGAGACCCTGTCCAAGCCGTTCGCCGAACGGCGCATGGATCGCGGCATCCGCGAGGCGCTGTCGGGCAAGTCCGTGAACGAACTGGAGAGCCGGGTAGGCGAGTGACGATGCCAAAGATGACATTCATCCTGAAGGACGGCTCGCGCAAGGAGGTGGAGGCGCCGCTCGGTCTCAGCGTGCTCGAAATCGCCCATCGCAACCATGTCGCCATCGAGGGCGCCTGCGAGGGCTCGCTCGCCTGCTCGACCTGCCATGTCGTCGTCGAGAAGGAATGGTTCGACAAGCTCGCTCCCGCGAGCGAGGACGAGGAGGACATGCTCGACCTCGCCTTCGGCCTCACCCACACCTCGCGCCTGGGCTGCCAGATCCGCATGAGCGAGGCGCTCGACGGGCTGGTCGTCAAGCTGCCGGCGGCGACCCGCAACATGATGGTCGACAAGTAGGTCGACACGTACGGAGGGGGAGATGGCGAAGAAGCTGCGCTGGACCGATGTCCAGGACATCGCGATCGAGCTCGAGGAGCGCCATCCCGATGTTGACAACGTCAACTTGCGCTTCACCGACCTGCACCGCTGGGTGCTGGACGCTGCCCGATTTCGAAGACGATCCCAACCGGTCGAACGAGAAGATCCTGGAGGCCATCCAGGCCGCCTGGATCGAGGAACGTGATTAGACGAACGCCCCAATTCGGCCGAAAATCGATGCGTATACAGCACACGGCCGGGAGGGTGGTCATGAGGGGCAATAGGATTCGCACATTGCTGCTGCCGCTGCTGCTGGCAGCAGGACTTGGCGCTTGCGCGTCGAACGCTGTTCAACCTGGCATCGTCTATTCATCGGGCGCTCCGTCGGGCGCCTATGGCGGGGGCCAGTACGGATCTGGCCCCTACGGTCCCGGACCCTCTCAAGCGGGCACCTACAACAGCGGCGGGCCCTACGGCGCCCAGCGGGTCAGCTCCTCGTATCCGACCCAGGGCGGCTACCCGAACCAGGGGGCCTATCCCAACCAAGGCGCCTATCCCAACCAGGCGGCTTACCCGGGCCAGGCCCCATACCCGCCGCAGGGCAGCAATTACGGCGGCATCGGCGACAGCGGACGCGTCGTCTCGGTCCGTGAAGTGGCACTTGCCGGCCCCGGCGGCGGGGGTGGCGGCAACGGCGCCCTGATGGGCGGCATCCTCGGCGCCGGCGCCGGCGCCACCATCGGCGCCATCACCAGCCAGAGCCTGGGCGGCGGCATCGTTGGTGCTGTCCTCGGCATGGTGGGCGGCGCCATCGCCGGCTCCATTGCCGACGGCCAACGCGGCTCGGGCCGCGGCATCGAGGTCACCGTGCAGAAGGACGATGGCCAGCAGGTGACGGTGGCGCAGCCCGACGACGGAGATATCCAGTTGGGCGATCGCGTGCAGATCGTGCAGAATTGGCAGGGCGTGGCACAGGTTGTGCGCCAGAGCGCCCGGAACGCCGATACGTCGGGCACGTTTCAACGGACGCAGTGAGAAGAGAAGGACTTGGCATGTTCGGCAAGTGGTTGCTCAGCCTCCTGGTGCCGCTCGGCCTGGCGGGCGCTCTTGGCGCCTGCAACGGCAGCAGCGGCGCCGTGCAGCCCGGTGTCGTCAACACCTCGGCGGCCGGCAGCTATCGCGGCGAAAACGGCCGCGTGATCGCCATCCGCGAGGTGCCGGTGAAGAGCGGCAATACGGGCGTGAGCGACGGCACGCTGATCGGCGGCGGCCTGGGCGCCGTGGGCGGTGCCGCGATCGGCGGCGCCACCACCAACTCGGTGGGCGGCGCGGTGGTCGGCGGCCTTCTGGGCGCCGTGGCGGGCGGCATTGCCGGCACGGCGGTCGACCAGAACGCGAGCCGCCGCGGCATCGAAGTGACGATCCAGAAGGACAACGGCCAGCGCGTCACCATCGCCCAGCCCGACGACGGCGACGTCCAGATGGGCGACCGGGTGGCGATCGTCTACAACCGCAACGGCGTGGCCAAGGCCGTGCGCGACACGGGCTACCGCCAGGATTGACCCCACCCAGCCTCCCCCATCTGATGGGGGAGGTGGCCGAAAGGCCGGAGGGGGTATATAGGCCCCGCCATGGCTGGAAATACCCTCGGTATCGACAAGGCGCCCGGCGACACCCGCGTGGTGGTCGCGATGTCGGGCGGCGTCGATTTGTCGGTCACGGCGGCGCTGCTCAAGGAGCAGGGCTACGACGTCGTGGGCATCACCCTGCAGCTCTATGACCATGGCGTCGCCGTCGGCAAGACCGGCGCCTGCTGCGCCGGCACCGACATCCAGGACGCCCGCCAGGTCGCCGAGCGGCTCGCCGTCCCGCACTACGTGCTCGACTACGAAAGCCGCTTCCGCGCCGAGGTCATGGACTCGTTCGCCGATTCCTACGCGCGCGGCGAGACGCCGGTGCCCTGCATCGCCTGCAATCGCACGGTGAAGTTCCGCGACCTGCTCCGCACGGCGCGCGAGCTGGGCGCCGAGGCGCTGGCGACCGGCCACTACGTGCAGCGCCTGATGGGCGAGGCGGGGCCCGAGCTGCATCGCGGCGCCGATCCGGCGCGCGACCAGAGCTATTTCCTGTTCGGCACGACGGCCGAGCAGCTCGACTTCCTGCGCTTTCCGCTCGGCCACATGCCCAAGAGCGAGACGCGCGCGCTGGCCGAGCGCTACGAGCTCGCCGTCGCCGACAAGCCCGACAGCCAGGACATCTGCTTCGTGCCCAATGGCGACTACGCCTCGGTGGTGCAGAAGCTCCGGCCCGAGGCCGCCGAACCGGGTGAGATCGTCGACATGGCGGGCCGTGTCGTCGGCCGCCACGAGGGCATCGTGCGCTTCACGGTGGGCCAGCGCCGCGGCCTGGCGCTGGGCGGCCGCGAGGGCACCGACAACGAGCCGCTCTATGTCGTGCGGCTGGAGCCCGAGACGCGACGTGTCGTCGTCGGCCCGCGCTCGGCACTCGGCCGCCGTGAGATCACCCTCTACGACGTGAACTGGCTCGGTCCGCGGATCGATGGCCCATTGCCGGTCAAGGTGCGCGTGCGCTCCTCGCAGGCGCTGCGGCCGGCGGAGATCAGGCTCGCGGCCGACGGCGCGATCGTGCGCTTCGCCGAGCCCGAGGTCGGCGTGTCGCCGGGCCAGGCCTGCGTGGTCTACGACGCGGCGAACGGCAGCCGTGTGCTGGGCGGCGGCTTCATCCGGCGCTTCGCGTCATGATGAAGTTCGACCATCTCGCCCTGCCGGTCAGCAACCTCGACCGCTCGCGCGAATGGTACATTGCAACGCTCGGCCTGAAGGTCGAGTTCGAGATCCCCGCCCGCCACGCGGTGGCGCTGCAGGACGGCGAGGGCTTTGCGATTTTCCTGGAGGAGAGGGCGGGCGTGGTGCCGAACGGCATCGCGCTCTGGTTCCAGGTCGACGACGTCGACAGGACCTTCGGCGAATGGACGGCGCGCGGCGTCGCCTTCGCCCAGCCGCCGCAGAAGAATTTCTGGGGCTATGGGCCGGAATTGACCGATCCGGACGGCTATATCGTGCGCCTGTGGGACGAGCGCACGATGCGCGAGAAATAGGCTGCACCGCGTTTCTTGACAGGCTGCGGGGGCACCCCTTAATACCGCGCACCCATGGCTGGGTAGCTCAGCTGGTTAGAGCACGGCACTCATAATGCCGGGGTCGGCGGTTCAAGTCCGCCCCCAGCTACCAATTTTCCAAGACTTGGCTGCCGGATGGTCCCGACGAGGGATCATCCGGCGTGCCGGGACCGCTTCGGCGGTGGCGCCGGCCGTCCTCGCTTGGACGCCACCCGGCGCGCCGCGGCCAGCGCGAGCCGCGCCCAGGCGACAAGCTCGTCGGGTTCGTCGAACAGCCGCTCCGGCGCGCGCCAGAAGGAGAGGTCGATGGTGCTGCCGCCCTTCGCGTAGTTGAGGGGCGGAGAGGAACGGGCTTCCTCGAAGGCCCCCGGTTGTCGTCGTCGACCCGCAGGTAGAGCATGTTGTCGGTCACCATGCCGAACATCACGCCGTCGCAGAACACGCCGGTCTTGCCGAACATGCGCCGCAGGGTGACGCGCCCGAGCGGCGCGAGCTGCTCGCGCAGGAACTCGGCGAAGCTGTCGCTGGCAACCATCGTCCGAGGATAGCGCCAATTCCATCCCCGGCCGTGCGATCAGCCCCTTTATTTTGTGGCTTCTCTTCGCCACGTTAGGTCCATGGCCACCGGACATACGCATCAGACCGACGTCGTCATCATAGGCGCGGGGCCTGTCGGCCTGTTCGCCGTGTTCGAATGCGGCATGGTGCGGCTGCGCTGCCACGTCATCGACGTGCTCGACGATGCCGGCGGCCAGTGCACGGCGCTCTATCCCGAGAAGCCGATCTACGACATCCCCGGTTTCCCCCGCATCGAGGCGGCCGAGCTGGTGGTGCGGCTGAAGGCCCAGGCAGCACCGTTCCGGCCGGTCTATCACCTCGGCGAGCAGGTGCAGGGCCTGGAGAAGTTGAGCGGCGGATTCTGGAAGGTGACGACCTCCAAAGGCACCGTGGTGCAGGCGCGCGCCGTGATCATCGCGGCCGGCGTCGGCGCCTTCGGTCCCAACCGGCCGCCGTTGCCCGGCATCGAGGCCTATGAGGGCAAGAGCGTCTTCTACTATGTCACGCACCGCGAGGCCTTCCGCGGCAAGCGCGTGGTGATCGCGGGCGGCGGCGACACCGCCGTCGACTGGGCGCTGTCGCTGGCCGAGATCGCCGACCGCGTCTCGGTGATCCATCGCCGCGACAAGTTCCGCGCCGCGCCCGAGAGCGAGGCGCGGCTCAAGGTGCTCGCCAAGTCGGGCAAGCTCGATCTCGTCGTGCCCTATCAGCTGCATGCGCTGGAGGGCAGCCGCAGGCCAGCTCACGGCGGTGACCGCGGCCACCCTCGACGGCGCGACCAAGCGGATCGAAGCCGACGCGCTGCTGCCTTTCTTCGGCCTGTCGATGTCGCTGGGGCCGATCGCCGACTGGCAGCTCGCGCTGGAGCACAATCAGATCGCCATCGACGCTTCGACGACCGCGACCAGCAAGCCCGGCATCTTCGCCGTCGGCGACGTCGTCACCTATCCCGGCAAGCTGAAGCTGATCCTGACCGGCTTCGCCGAAGCCGCCATCGCCGCGCGCTCGGCCTACGCGCTGGTCCATCCCGAGACGCCGCTGCACTTCGAGTATTCGACGACGTCGGGTATTCCGTCGGCTTAAATCTTCCGGACCGCGCGCGTCCCGCGCGCTCATGATCATGAGCGCGCGGGACGCGCGCGGTCCGGAAGAGCATGAGCTAGCGTATCGTCCGGAAGAACTTGCGCACATCGTCGACGAACAGCGCCGGCTGCTCGAAGGCGGCGAAGTGGCCGCCCTTGGCCATCTCGCTCCAGTGCTGGATGTTGCTGAAGTTGGCGTCCATCCAGCGCCGCACTGGCGTCACGATCTCGCGCGGGAACACCGCGACGCCGGTCGGCACGCCGACCTTGTGCACGGTGCGGCGCTCGGCACCGAAGCTCTCCCAGTAGAGACGAGCCGAGGAGGCGGCGGTCGCCGTCACCCAGTACAGCATGACGTTGTCCAAAAGCTCGTCGCGGCCGAGGACGTTCTCGGGATGGCCGTCGCAGTCGGTCCATGCCCAGAACTTCTCCAGGATCCACGCCGCCTGGCCGGCAGGCGAATCGGTCAAGCCGTAGCCAAGTGTCTGCGGCCGCGTCGCTTGCTGCTTGGAGTAGCCGGAGTCCCAATCGGCGTAGTACTTGATGCCCTTGAGCGCGCGCGCTTCCTCGGGCGTCGGCTCGCCGGCCACGTTGGGCCGCGTCGACATGGCGAGCGTGATATGGATGCCGGCGCAGTGCGTGGCATCGAGCGCGCCGATCGCGGTCGTCACCGCGGAGCCCCAGTCGCCGCCCTGGGCGCCGTAACGCCCATAGCCCAGGCGATCCATCAGCTTGGCCCAGGCGCCGGCGATGCGATCGATACCCCAGCCGGTGGCCGTCGGTTTGCCCGAGAAGCCGAAGCCGGGCAGGGACGGGCAGATCACATGGAAGGCATCGGCGGCATTGGCGCCATGGCCGACCGGATCGACCAGCGGCTCGATCACCTTGTGGAACTCGACGATGGAGCCCGGCCAGCCGTGGGTGATGACGAGCGGCATCGCCCCGGGATGCGGCGAGCGGGCATGGACGAAATGGATGTCGATCCCGTCGATCGCCGTGGTGAACTGCGGGAAACGATTGAGCAGCGCTTCGCGCTTGCGCCAGTCGTAGGCATCGGCCCAGTAGCGGCAGACGTCCTCGAGCCATTTCTTCGGCACGCCCTGGCTCCAGTCGTCGACCGGCTCCGCTTCCGGCCAGCGAGTCCGCCGCAGCCTCGACTTCAGGTCGTCGATCACGTCGTCGCCGACGGCGATGCGAAAGGGTTTTACGTCGGCGCTCATGCAACAACTCCTCGCGGTTGGCGACTGTGGACAGCCACCAGCGCCAAGTCCAGCATGCGCGCATGCCGCGGAACGATGCCGAGTTGATCGACGAGGTCGGACAGGCGCTGTGGGGCCCGGCCTGGAAGGCGCCGATGGCCGAGGCCGTGCGCCACCAGAAGAACGTGATCGCGGATTGGGCCTCGGGTCACCTGCCGGTGCCGGCCGGCGTATGGAGCGAGCTTGCCGTGCTGATGCGCAAGCGCCGACATGAGCTCGATCGCCTCGGCTCGCGAGTCCAGCGCGCGCACGACACCGCTCTGCAGCGGACCATCGAACTGACGAAGCGAGGCAAGCGTCCATGATCCTCGTCGGCCAATACGATTCGCCCTACACGCGTCGAGTCGCGGTCAGCCTCCATCTGCTCGGGTTCAATTTCGAGCACGACACGCGCTCGGTCTTCGCCGATTTCGATTCCATGCGCACGACCAATCCGCTGGGCCGCATTCCCTCGCTGATCCTGGACGACGGCACGACGCTGATCGATTCGGGGGCGATCCTCGATTGGCTCGACCAGCAGGTCGGACCGGAACGCGCGTTGCTGCCGCAGAGCGGGTTGGCGCGCCAACAGGCGCTGCAACGCGTCGCGCTGGCCAGCGGCACGATCGACAAGGTCATGGGCATTGGCTACGAGCGTCTGATCCGCCCCGAGGCCTATCGCTGGCCGGATTGGATCGCGCGCTGCCGCACCCAGGCCGAGGGCGGCCTCGCCGGGCTGGCGCGGCTGTCATGGCCGGCCGACGAGCCCGTTAGCCAGGCCTGGATCACCACCGCCTGTATGATGCGCTACGTCCGGCTCGCCGACCGCGACTTGCTGCCGCGCCGTCGCTATCCCGCTCTCGACGCGCTCTCCGATCGCTGCGAATCGCTGCCGGCGTTCAAGGCGACCTATCCCGCCGACTACGTCGTTCCGTCGTCGAGCTAGGCCACTGCGAGCTTGCGCAATGCCGCCAGCCGCTGCGCATAGGGCGGCTCGGCTTCGGGCACGATGGCCGGCGCGACGATGCTCTCGGCGAAGTGACAGGCCACGACCTGGCCTTTCGCGCCGACCGGGCGCAGCAGCGGCTCTTCTTTGCGGCAGCGGTCCTGCGCGTGGGCGCAGCGCGTGTGAAAGCGGCAGCCGGGGGGTGGATTGAGCGGGCTCGGCACGTCGCCGGGCAGCCGGATCCGGGCACGCTGGGCAGAGGGATCGGGCACCGGCACGGCCGACAGCAGCGCCTGGGTGTACGGGTGGCGCGGCATGGCGAAGAGACTGCGCTTGGGCGCCAGCTCGACGATCTTGCCGAGATACATGACGGCGACCCGATCGGCGATGTGGCGGACCACGGCGAGATCGTGGGCGATGAAGATGTAGGAGAGGCCCAGCTTCCGCTTGAGGTCCTGCAGGAGGTTGATGACCTGCGCCTGGATCGAGACGTCGAGCGCCGACACCGGCTCGTCGCAGACGATCAGCTTGGGATGCGAGGCGAGCGCACGAGCGATGCCGATCCGCTGGCGCTGACCACCGGAGAACTCGTGCGGATAGCGCAGCGCGTGCCAGGCCGACAGACCGACTTCGCTCAAAAGCTGGTCGATGCGCTGGCGCAGTGCGGCGCCCGACGCCAGCCCGTGCAGGCGCAGCGGCTCAGCCAGCGTATCGCCGACGGTCAGGCGCGGGTTCAGCGAGGCGTACGGGTCCTGGAAGATGATCTGCATGTCGCGGCGCAGGTCGCGTAGCGCACCGCGATCGAGGGCCCGCACGTCGCGGCCGGCGAAGCGGATGGTGCCTGAGGTGGCCTCGATCAAGCGCAGCACCATGCGGCCGGTCGTCGACTTGCCGCAGCCCGATTCGCCGACCAGTGCCAGCGTCTCGCCCGGCGCCACGTCGAAGGTGAGGCCGTCGACGGCGCGCACCGTTCCCACGGCACTCTGGAAGACGATGCCGCGCTTCACCGGGAAGTGCTTGGTGAGGCCCGAGACGGAGAGAAGCGCTTCACTCATGACGCGGCAGCTGACGGAAGCGAAAGCTCGAGGGGCGCCTTCCAGCAGGCAGCGCGATGGCCTGGCGTGATCTCGCGCAGGACAGGCTGCTCGGCCTTGCAGCGCGCGTCGGCCAGTGGGCAGCGCGGGCTGAAGCGGCAACCCGGCGGCAGGGCGAAGGGGTTGGGCACGACGCCCTCGATGGCGATCAGCCGCTCATCGCCGTCGCTGCCCAGCCGCGGGATCGAGCCCAGGAGGCCGAGCGTGTAGGGATGCTGCGGATCGGCGAACAGCAGGCCGACCGGCGCCTCCTCGACGATGCGGCCGGCATACATGACGATGACGCGATGCGCGAGCTCGGCCACCACGCCGAGGTCGTGGGTGATCAGCATGATGGCCGTGCCCGTGCGCTCGCGCAGGTCGCGCAGCAGGTCGAGGATCTGCGCCTGGATGGTGACGTCGAGCGCCGTGGTCGGCTCGTCGGCGATCAGGATCTTGGGATCGCAGGCCAGGGCCATGGCGATCATGACGCGCTGGCGCATGCCGCCGGAGAGCTGGTGCGGATACTCGTCGAGCCGCGTCTCGGGCGAGGGGATCTTGACCAGCCGCAGCATCTCGAGGGCGCGGGCCCGCGCCTCGGCGGCACTGACCGCTCGGTGCAGTCGGATCGCCTCGACGATCTGCTCGCCGACGGTCTGCACCGGATTGAGGCTGGTCATCGGCTCCTGGAAGATCATCGACACGGCATCGCCGCGCACGGCGCGCATCTCGCTCTCGGGCAGGTCGAGGAGATTGCGGCCCTCCAGCCTGATCTCGCCGCCGGCGATGCGGCCGGGCGGGTTGGGCACCAGACGCATGATCGACAGCGACGTCACCGACTTGCCGCAGCCCGATTCGCCCACGATGCCCAGCGTCTCGCCCGGCGCCAGCGAGAAGCTGACGCCGTCGACCGCCGCGAACACACTGCCGCCCGAGCGGAACTCGGTGCGCAGGTTAAGGACTTCGAGGAGGGGAGTCGTGTTCAAGGGATCACACTCGGTGTCATCCCGAGCGCAGCGAGGGACCTTTCCTGTGGCCTTAAAGGTCCCTCGCTTCGCTCGGGATGACAGCGTCGTTGCGACATCTAAGTCACCGGCCTCGACTGCGGCAGGCGTTCTTTGGTGCCGTAGACCGGCGGTGCGAGCTGATCGGCGGTGCGGCCGGCCCAGTCGCGCTGCGGCACGGTCTTCAGGCGCTTGCGCTGGCCTTCGATCAGGCCCGCGGTCGCGGCCTCGACGTCGACGGTCAGGACCTTGCCGTCCTTCACCACCTGCGTGCCGTCGACATAGACGTGGCGGATGGCGCGCTCGCTCGCCGAGTAGATCAGGCTTCTAACCGGCTCGTGCGCCGGCTGCATGTAGGGATGGCTCATGTCGACCAGGGAGAAGTCGGCCTTGCAGCCGGCCGCCAGGCGGCCGAGGTCGGGTCGGCGCAGGATCTTGGCGCCGCCCACGGTCGCCGCCTCGAAGGCGTGCCGAGTCGTGCCCATCTTGTAGTTGCTGGTGAACACGCGTGCGACGTAGCAGGCCAGCCTGATCTCATCGACCATGTTGTGCGGGAAGGTGTCGGTGCCGATGCCGACGGTGATGCCGGCGTTCATGTAGCGGCCGATCGAGTTCAGCACCATGCCGCGGCGGGCGAACACCGTCGGGCAGTGCGCCACCGCTGCGCCGGAGTCCCTCAGCATCTCGAAGTCGTTGGCGTGCGGATAATGGATCTGCGGATGGTCGCTCAGGAAGATGCCGTGGCCGATCACCAGGTCCGGTCCCAGCACGCCGATCGAATCGAGCCATTCGATCGGCGTCTTGCCGTGGCGATGCACCATCTCGTAGAACTCCACGACCGCTTGGCAGGCGTGTGTCTGCATCGGGATGCTGCGCCGCTTGGCCTCCTGAAGGGCCTCCTTGAAGTAGCCTTCCTTGCAGGTGTCGATCTGCGAGGGGCCGACCATGGCCGAGATGCGGCCGCTGGGATGCTTCATCGCGGCGTCGATGGTCTTCATCGCCGCCTCGAAGGCCCGTTCGCCTGCCTTCTCGTCCCAGGCGTATTCCACCGTGTGGCCGTTCTTGGTGTACCAGTAGCCTTGGCGCATCATCGGACAGACGACGGCGCGGATGCCGGTTGCTACAAGATCGTCGATCCAGCCGTCGCGGCTCATCGACAGGTCGGAGATGGTGGTGACGCCGCTCTTCAGGAGCTCCGACATCGCCACCATGGTCGAGGGGCCGGCATCCTCGGGATCGAGGCCGAACACCGGCAGGTATTCGTAGAGCGAGCTCTGGCCGAGCTTGTCGCTGCCGTATTCCTCGGTCAGGCCCTTGTTGGCGGGCTCGGAGAAGGGATGGCTGTGCACGTTGACGAAGCCCGGGATCGCCATGAATCCCTTGCCGTCGATCGTGACATCGGCCGAGCCGGTGTAGCCCGGCCCGACATGGATCACCTCGTTGCCCTTGAACACGAGGTCGCCGCCGTCGAGGTAGACGTGTCGGCGCTCGGACTCGTCCCAGGCCACGACATGGTCGAGGCCCGAGATCTTGGTCGTCTTGGTCATGGACGTTTCCTCTCCATTACTTGAAGGCGATGCCCAGCCCCTTGTTGAGCCCGCAGCCGTAGTTGCCGTGGGCGCGGATGGGCTTGAGCTTCGACCCGGCGACGACGAACAGCGGCTCGTGGAACATCGGGATCCACACCGCCGCGTCATGCACCTTCTTCTGGACCGCGGCATAGGCCTCGGCGCGCACCTTGTCGTCGGTCGCCGTCGACCCCTTGTCGAGGAGATCGTCGGTCTCCTTGTCCTTCCAGTTCATGCGGTTGGGCGTCGGCGTGTTGGCCGAGCGAAAGTAGAGGTTCAGCGCATCGCCGGCGCTGACATAGGGGAAGCTCATGCCGAAGGCGTCGAACTCCTGGGTCGCGAGCTTGCCCCACGCCACCGTCGAATTCGAACAGCTGGATCTGCAGGTCGATGCCGACCTTGCGCAGATCGCCCTGGACCGCCTCGGCGATCTCCTTGAAGGCGCCGGAGATGCCGTAGACGATCGGCGCGAGCTTCTTGCCGTCCTTGTAGCGGAAGCCGTCCGATCCCTTCTTCCAGCCGGCCTCGTCCAAAAGCTTCTCGGCCTCCTTGACGTTCTCGCCGTAGATCGCGCGATCGACCTTGTCGTTGAAGTCGAGCACGCCCGGCATCAGCATCGTCGAGGCTGGCTCGGCGAGGCCGAAGGTGACGGCCTCGGTGATCGCCTTCTGGTCGACCGCGAGGTTCATCGCCTTACGCACCCGCACGTCGTTCATCAGCTCCTTGTCGACCTTGAAGCCGATGAAATAGGTCCAGAAGAAGTTCTCGGCCTTGCTGACCGACAGCGACTTGTTGGCCTGCAGCTCCTTGATCGACCAGTACGGCACGTACTGGCTGGCGTCGGCCTGGCCCGCCTGCAGGGCGGTCACGCGGGTATTCTCCTCGGGCACGACCTTCCAGATCACCTTGTCGACCTGCGCCTCGGTCACGTCATAGTAGGAGGGGCCCCACTTATAGCCCTTGTGCTTGGTGAGCACTGTCGAATCGCGCGGCGTCCAGCTCTCGAAGCAGAACGGGCCGGTGCCGTCGATGCCCTTGATTCCGAAGTCGCCGCCGAGCTGCTTGACCTGCTCGACGTTCAGGATGGTGTGGAAGTACTGCGTCATCTGGTAGAGCAGCTCCGAGAACGGCTTCTTGAGCTTGTACTCGACGGTGTAGTCATCAATAGCGCTCACCTTGTCGATGTCGCCCATGCGCCACTTCACCAGGCCCTTGGTCTCGGGATCGAGCCAGCGCTCGTAGGTCGCGACCACGTCCTTGGCGGTCATCTTCTTGCCGCTGCAGAAGGCGACGTCGTCGCGCAGCTTGAAGGTGTAGGTCATGCCGTCGGGCGAGACCGTCCAGCTCGTGGCCAGACCCGGCTTCAATGTCTTCATGTCGAAGTCGAGGTTCACCAGCGTGTCGCCGATCATGTACATGACCTCGGCGCCCGATCGCGACGTCGACTTGTGCGGGTCGTAGCGGTCGGTATCGATCTCGCGCACAACGGTCACGGTCTTCTGCGCCATTGCCGGCGCCGCCGCGCCGATGGCGGTCGCGGCCAGCGCCGCGAGCAGCAAACGATTGGTCATCTGAAATGCCTCCTTATTGCCTGAGCTTGGGATCGAGGGCGTCGCGCAGGGCGTCGCCCAGGACGTTGAAAGCGAGAACGACGAGGAAGATCGCCGCGCATGGAAGACTTGCGACCTGGGGCGCGATCTGCAGGAACTTGCGGCCGTCGGCTGCCATGCTGCCGAGTTCCGCCGTCGGCGGCTGCGCGCCGAGGCCGAGGAAGGAGAGGGCCGCTCCGAGCAGGATCGCCTGGCCGAGCTGCAGGGTCATGTAGATCAGGATGGTGGGCCAGCAGTTGCGCGCGAGGTAGCGCCAGATCAGGGCGGCGTCGCCGAGGCCGACGGCGCGCCCGGCCTCCATGTATTCCTGCTGCATGATCGACTGCGCGGCACCGCGGGCGATGCGCGCGATCGACGGCACGGCGGCGACGCTGAGCGCGATCACCAGCGAGAACAGGCCGGTGCCGAGCACGGCGGCGATGGCGAGGCCGAACAGGATCGACGGGAAGGAGAGCAGCACGTCGACCAGCCGCATCAGCGGCGTGTCGAGGCGCTTGAAGTAGGCGGCGCTCAGTCCGATCAGCGCGCCCAGGCCACCGCCGACGGCGACCGCGATCACGCCCATGCCCAGCGTGGCGCGCAGGCCGAACAGGATGCGGCTCAGCATGTCGCGGCCCTGGTTGTCGGCCCCCAGCAGATAGCCCGGGCAGCGATCGCCCAGGGGCGGGCAGAAACGCAGGCGCATGTTGTTGGTGTAGGGATCGTACGGCGCGATCAGCGGGGCGAAGATCGCGGCCATCACGATGATGAAGAGGAAGAAAGCGGCCGCCGCCGCCGCCGGGTCGCGCAGGATGCGCCGCCACACGGCGTTCTTGCGCCGGATCGCGGCGATCGCGCGCTGATCGGCTTCGCTCTGCAGCGTGAGGGTCGCGTCAGTCATGTGGAGCGCGGACCTCCAGGTCCGCATTCATATGATTCATGAGCGGACCTGGAGGTCCGCGCTCCGAATGAGCTCATGATCTTGCAATCCGTGGATCGAGATAGGCGTAGAGCACATCGACCGCGAGGTTGATGACCATGAAGCCGATGGCGAGGATCAGGATCGCGCCCTGTGCCAGCGGGAAATCGCTCGAGGTGATGGCGCCCACCGCCATGCGGCCCACGCCGGGCCAGGCGAACATGGTCTCGGTGACGATCGAGCCGCCCAGCAGGAAGCCGATCTGCAGGCCGACCAGAGTGACCACGGGGATCATGGCGTTCCGCAATGCGTGACGGATGGTGACGCGCCAGTCCGAGGCGCCCTTGGCGCGCGCCGTGCGCACATAGTCGGCGCCCGAGCGTTTCGAGCAGCGACGTGCGTGTCATGCGCGCCACCGGTCCGACGAAAACCGCGCCCAATGTCACCGCGGGCAGGATGATGCTGAGGAAGCCCGCTGCCGTCCAAATGGGCCCGTTGCGTCCCTGGAAGGGCAGCAGGCCCGCGCCGCCGACATATTGGATCAGCAACAACCCGACCCAGAACACCGGCACCGACACGCCCATTACCGACAGCGCCATGATGGCGCGATCGATCAGGGTGCCGCGACGACGTGCCGCCAGCGTGCCGAGCGCGATGCCGAGCGGCACCGCCCAGACCAGGCAGGCCAGCATCAGTTCAACGGTCGGCCAGAACGTGAGCGCGATCTCGTCGACCACCGGGCGGTTGGAGATCATCGAGCGGCCGAGATCGAGCTGCAGCACGCGGCCGAGATAGCGGCCGAACTGGATCCACAGCGGCTCGTCGAGCCCTAGCTGCTGGCGGATCGCTTCGACCTCGGCCCTGGTCGCCGTCGGTCCGGCGACGACGGTCGCCGGATCGGTCGGCACGACCTGCAGCAGCAGGAAGCCGATCAGCAGCACGCCGAGCAAGACCGGCAGTGAAATCATCAATCGATGGGCGATATGCCTCGCCATGTCTTTTAGACTGCCCCCTTCGCGGGATAGAACACTGGCCGACGCTGCAGCGCTCGACAAGCGCCGTGCCGGTGGCATGATCGCAGCAAGAAACGCGCCGAGGAGCGGAAGTTCATGTCTGCAGGAAAACTGACCGAACAGGCGAAAGGCGTGTTCATCATCGCCGCCACGCCGTTCACCGACGAAGGCGCGCTCGATCTCGGCAGCGTCGATTCGCTGACCGATTTTTATTTGGGCTGCGGTGTAACGGGATTCACCCTTTTGGGCATCATGGGCGAGGCGCCCAAGCTGACGGCCGAGGAATCGCTGTCGGTGGTCGACCGCGTCGTGCGCCGCGCGCAGGGCCGGCAGATCATCGTCGGCGTGAGCCATGCCGGCCTCGAGAACGTGCGGCGGCTGAGCCACGAGGTCATGATCGCGGGCGCTTCGGGCGTCATGGTGGCGCCGCCGCCGGGCCTGAAGGGCGACGAGGGCGTCTACAATTACTTCGCCCAGGTCTTCAAGGAGCTGGGGCCCGACATTCCCGTCGTCTACCAGGACTATCCGCAGAGCACCGGCGTCTATCTCGCACCGTCGGTGTTCGAGCGCCTGGTCGACGACTTCAAGCAGCTCGTCATGCTGAAGCATGAGGATTGCGCCGGGCCTCGCCAAGCTCACGCGCGTGCGCGAAAGCGAGAAGAAGCCGGGTCGCCGGCGCGTCTCGATCCTGGTCGGCAATGGCGGGCTCTACCTGCCGCAGGAGCTGCGCCGCGGCGCCGACGGCGCCATGACCGGCTTCGCCTGGCCCGAGATGCTGGTGCAGGTCTGCGATCTTGCCGCCAAGGGCAAGATGGAGGAGGCGGAGGACCTGTTCGACATCTACCTGCCGCTGGTACGCCACGAGCAGCAGCTCGGCATCGGCCTGGCGCTGCGCAAGGAAGTGCTGTTCCGCCGCGGCGCCATCAAGAGCCCCAAGCAGCGGGCACCCGGATCGTCGCTGACCGCGACCGACCGCGCCGAACTCGACAACCTGATCGCGCGGCTGGAGCGGCGGCTCGCCGCCACCGGCCGCGGCGCCAAGGTCGCGGCGGAGTGAGAGGAAATGGCTGACTACGACCTGATCGTCCGCAACGCCAAGATCGTCACCGCCGAGCGCCAGAGCGAAGGCGACATCGCCGTCAAGGACGGCAAGGTCGCCGCCCTGGGCGCCGACGTGAAGGGCACCGCCACGCGCGAGATCGATGCGGCGGGCAAGTTCGTCCTGCCGGGCGGCGTCGACAGCCACTGCCATATCGAGCAGCGCTCCGGCTTCGGCATCATGTGCGCCGACGACTTCTATAGCGGCACGGTATCGGCGGCGTTCGGCGGCACGACGACGGTGATCCCGTTCGCCGCCCAGCATCGCGGCATGTCGCTGCGCCAGGTGGTGAAGGACTATCACGAGGCGGCGACGCCCAAGGCGGTGATCGACTACGCCTTCCATCTGATCATCACCGATCCCACCCAGCAGGTGCTGGGGCAGGAGCTGCCGGCGCTGATCAAGGACGGCTACACGTCGTTCAAGATCTACATGACCTACGATGCGATGAAGGTCAGCGACTACCAGATCCTCGACATCCTCGCCTTGGCGCGGCGCGACGGCGCGCTGGTCATGGTGCATGCCGAGAACCACGACATGATCCAGTGGCTGGCCCATCACCTGGTCGACCAGGGACACGTCGCGCCCAAGTTCCACGCCATCGCCCATGCCCGCGTCGCCGAGGCCGAGGCGACCAACCGCGCGATCTCGCTGGCGCGCCTGGTCGATGCGCCGCTGCTGCTCGTGCACATGTCGGAGATCGAGGCCATCGAGACGCTGCGCCAGGCGCAGAAGAAGGGCCTGAAGATCTTCGGCGAGACCTGCCCGCAATACATCGCTCTCACCGCCGACGACATGGACAAGCCCGGCGTCGAGGGCGCCATGTGGTGCTGCAGCCCGCCGCCGCGCGATTCGGAAGCGCAGGAGGCGGTGTGGGCCGCGCTGAAGGACGGCACCTTCCAGACCTTCTCGTCCGACCACGCGCCCTATCAGTTCAACGAGAAGGGCAAGATCCCCAAGGGCGACAAGACGACCTTCAAGGAGATGGCCAACGGCGTGCCGGGCCTGGAGATCCGCCTGCCGATCCTGTTCTCCGAGGGCGTGCAGAAGGGCCGCATCACCCTGCAGCAGTTCGTGGCGCTGACCTCGGCCAACCACGCCAAGCTCTACGGCCTCTATCCCAAGAAGGGCACGATCGCCGTCGGCTCCGATGCCGACTTCGCGATCTGGGATGCCGACAAGGACGTGACCATCCGCTGGAAGGACCTGCACGACAATGTCGGCTACAGCCCCTACGAGGGCCGCCAGATCAAGGGCTGGCCGATCACCGTGGTGAGCCGCGGCCGGGTCGTGGTGGAGAACGGCAAGCTCAATGCGGCGCGCGGCTCGGGGCAGTTTCTCCCGTGCGCCTCGCCCGATTCGGCCAAGCCGCAGGGCCAGACCGCGCCGGAGCTGCAGGCGATGTCGCGCTTTGGCGCCAAGCCTCTATTCTGATGATCGGCGCCGACTATGTAAGGCGCATGGCGCGCTACAATCGTTGGCAGAACGAGAATCTCTACGGCGCCGCCGACGGGCTCACCGACGAAGAGCGCCATCGCGATCGCGGCGCCTTCTTCGGCTCGATCCACAGAACCATGTGCCATCTCCTGTGGGCCGACCAGACGTGGATGAGCCGATTTTGTGACACGCCGCCGCCGGTGCCGCTGGCGGACTTGACTGCGCTGCATCGCGAATGGGCGTCGCTCAAGGGCCGCCGGATCGATTTCGATGCAGACATCGTCCATTGGGCGGACGGTCTCGCTCCAGACTGGCTGGCAGGCACGCACACGTACTTCTCACCGAGCCTGGGGCGCGAAACGTCGGGTCCGCGCTGGATGTTCGTGTCGCACTTCTTCAATCACCAGACCCATCATCGCGGGCAGGTCCACTGCATGCTGACGCAGGCGGGCGCGAAGCCGGCGGACACGGACCTGCCGATGATGCCCGGTTGACTGGGTGTCTCTGGAGCCGCTGAAGCGGGCCAACCCGTGGCGGCCCCGACCAAGCAGCCGATTTGACGTCGCGCGCTGCGACTATCTTCCGCAACTCGGTGCCCAGCTCGTCCTCGGCCCGCTCGAGGTCAAATCGCGCCTGCATGTTCATCCAGAAAGCAGCCGAGGTGCCGAAGTACCGTGCCAGCCGCAGTGCCGTGTCGGCGGTCACGGCCGTTTGCTCGTTGGCCAGCCGCTCAATACGCGTGCGCGGCACGCCGACCGCACGGGCGACCGCGTAGGGCGAGAGGTTCATGGGGCCGAGGAATTCTTCGCGGAGCACTTCGCCGGGATGCACAGGAGGAGGTTTCTTGGCCATGTCCGGATCCCCTTCAGTGATAGTCAACAATCTCGACCTGTTCAGGCCCAGCGTCCGTCCATTGAAATACGATTCGCCATTGATCGTTTATACGGATGGAATGCTTCCCTGCGAGATATCCCGCAACGCCTCCAGGCGATTTCCGGGAGGAGCGGCGAGATCGCCCAGCCGGATGGCGCCGTCGAGCTGTACCAACTTGCGGCGAGCGACCTTTGCGATATCCGTCGGGAATCCTTTCGGGACGCGTCGCTGCTGGAGGAACAGCTCGGCAAGCATATGGCAAGTATTTGCCTCGCGGCAGGCTCGGACTGTGCCGGAGTTGCAGCCGATGTCGCGGTCCGGCGCCAAGTCGCCGGTCTGAGGTGCTTGACGACTGTAAGGTTACGCCTTACATTGCGACGTGATCCGGTCATTCAGGGACAAAGGCCTGGAGCGCTTCTTCGCCACGGGCGGTGGTCGGCGGCTCAGCGTGCAGAACACGCGGCGTATAGCCAACATTCTGCGCGCGCTTGACGACGCTTCGCGGCCTGAGGACATGAACTTGCCGGGCTTTCGCTTTCATTCGCTCGTCGGCCGCGATAGAGGCCGCTATGCGGTCAACGCGAGCGGAAATTGGCGAATCACATTCGGATGGTTGGAAGACGACGCAATCGACGTCGATCTGGAAGACTATCATTGAGGAGAGATCTGATGGCCAGGAAACTCCCGAAGCGCGGCTTGCCGCCCATGCATCCCGGCGAACTTCTGCGCGAGGAGATCTTGCCGGCGCTGGAGCGGCCCAAAACGGAGATCGCCAAGCTGCTCGGCGTGTCGCGCCAGACGCTTTATGACATTCTCGAGGAAAAGCAGCCGGTGACTCCAATGATGGCGTTGCGGCTCGGGAAGCTGTGCGGAAACGGGCCGGACCTCTGGCTCAATCTGCAAAAGCGCTACGATTTGAAGCGTGCTGAGCAGGCGCTTGGTGAAAACATCAAATCCATTCCGACGTTGGAAGTCGCATAGAAGCTTGGAATCTCGCGGGGTGCGTTGTCTCGATTTGGCACCAAACTGTTGTACTGACCCTCGCAGCTCCTATGCTAAACTTTAGCAAAGTCTGGCATAAATGGAGTAACCATGAATGTGTCGCTGACGCCCAAATTGGAAGGCTTCGTCAAGGCCAAGGTCAAGACGGGCGACTACAACAACGCCAGCGAGGTTGTCCGCGAGGCATTGCGGCTGCTGCAACGCGAGGAAGAGGCGGTTCGCGAACGCAAGACCGCTCGCCTACGCAAGGCATTGCAAGCAGGCCTGGACGGGCCCGATGCCGAAGAGTTTGACATCAAAAAGGTCGTGAGACGCCTGAAGAAGCGGCGCGGAGCCTAGCTTCAGAGATGCCGTTGCGGTTACGGATTGCCGCCGCGGCAGCACGCGATATAGACCGAATTGCCGGCTACTCGCGCCGCCGGTGGGGCTCCGCCGTAGCAGTCCGATATGTCACAGGCCTTTGGCAGGCCATCGGGCGGATTCGGCGCATTCCGTCCATCGGTTCGAACTACAGCGAAATTCTCGAAGGCGTTCGGCGCTATCGCTTTCGTTCTCACACCATTTACTATGTTGTCTTGAAGGACAGCGTGAGAATTGTCCGCATCTTGCATGTTCGGATGAGTCCGGAACGTCATCTGCCCGATTAGAGAGATCGAAATGCCCCGTCGTCTGAAAGTCTCTGCTGCCCAGCTTGGCCCCATCAACCGCGCGGACAGCCGCAAGAGCGTGGTCGCTCGCCTGGTCGAGATGCTGAAGGAGGCCGATTCACGCGGCTCGAAGTTCGTGGTGTTCCCCGAGCTCGCGCTCACCACCTTCTTCCCGCGGTGGTGGATGGAGAGCCAGGAAGAGGTCGACAAGTACTTCGAGGCGCAGATGCCGAGCCCCGAGACGCTGCCGCTGTTCGAGCTGGCGCGCTCCAAGGGCATCGGCTTCTACCTGGGCTATGCCGAGCTGACGGAGGAGGAGGGCAAGACCCGGCGCTTCAACACCTCGATCCTGGTCGGGCCGGACGGCCGCACCATCGGCAAGTACCGCAAGGTCCATCTGCCGGGGCATGCCGAGCACCGGCCGGCATCGCCCTACCAGCATCTCGAGAAGAAGTACTTCGAGGTCGGCGACATGGGCTTCAATGTCTGGAAGATGTTCAAGGACGACATCATCGTCGGCCAGTGCATCTGCAACGACCGGCGCTGGCCCGAGACGTTCCGCGTCATGGGGCTGAAGGGCGCCGAGATGGTGGTGCTGGGCTACAACACGCCGACCGACAACGTCTATGCGCCGAAGGAGCCGCCCTACCTGCGCGTGTTCCACCACAACCTCTCGATCCAGGCAGCGGCCTACCAGAACGGCATCTGGGTCGTGGCCACGGCCAAGGCGGGCAAGGAGGACGGCTTCTGGCTGCACGGCGGCACGGCCATCGTGGCGCCGACCGGCGAGATCGTCGCCAAGTCGAACACCGAGGAGGACGAGGTCGTCTCCTACGATTGCGACATGGAGCTCGGCGAATACATCCGCAACACCACCTTCAACTTCGCCAAGCATCGTCGCCCCGAGCACTACAAGCTGATCGTCGAGCGTACCGGCGTGAAGGTCGAACCGAGCAATTGAGGATCCTTTAGATGCAATACGCCGTCTCCGACGTGAACGACCACGACCGCTACAAGATCCTCACCGCCTTCGTGCTGCCGCGGCCGATCGCCTGGGTGACGACGGTCGGCCCGGCCGGCACGGTGAACGCCGCGCCGTTCAGCTTCTTCAACGTCTTCGCCGAGGATCCGCCGATCGTGATGTTCGCCGTCAACAAGCGGCCGGACGGGCGCATCAAGGACACCTGGACTCAACATCAAGCGCACCGGCCAGTTCGTCGTGAACCTGACCGACGAGCCGCTGGCGCGCGCCATGCACGATTCGAGCGGCGACTTTCCGCCCGACGTCGGCGAGCCCGACTATCTCGGCCTGAAGCTGGCGCCCTCGGTCGACATCAAGCCGCCCAGGCTCGCCGACGCGCCGTGGTCGATGGAGTGCAAGACCTGGCAGGTGATCAACGTCAAGGACGACCGCCAGCTCATCATGGGCGAGGGCCTGCGCTTCCACATCCGCGACGAGCTGTGGGACCCCAAGGCCATGCGCGTGCACATGGAGAGGTACCATCCGATCGGCCGCATGTTCGCCGACCGCTACTGCCGCACCGACGATCGCGTCATCTTTCCGGCAGCCGAAGGGCCAAAGAAGGCAAACGCCGCAGATTGATCACTGCGGCCTTCGCGGAGAGAAGGTGTAAGCTCGGCGCAAGCAAACCGCCTTCGAGAAATGACCTCGCGTTCCCTGGACGGTTGGCCGCGTTGGCTGGCCGCGCTGCTGATGGGCCTGCTGCTGATCCTGGCCCTGTTGATCGTCTCGTGGTTTCTGCGCGCCTGTGCGCCGGTCGAGCCATCGACCAGCCTCTCCATGCTGGAGACGCCGGCGCCTCCCGCGCCGGAGGCGCCACCTGATCCCACGCCCATCCTGAAGGCCTCGCTCGACAGCAGCGAGGCCGACGGCAAGAAGCTGGCGGCCGAGCTCGCCGCGCTGGAAGCCGACATCAGGAAGAAGGTGGCCCTGTGCAAGCCGATCGAGCCACCCAAGCCGGTCGAGCCGCCAAAGCCGCCGCCGGTTGCCAAGGCGCCGCCGCCACCTCCGCCACCGCCATTGCCGGCCGACCGTTGGGCACAGAAGGACCTCGGCATGCTGCAGGGCTGCTGGCGGCTCGGCCAGGATACCCAGGGCAGCATCGGCATGGGTGGCCGATCCGAAAGGTGCGCGGTGAAGGCGGGCCGCATCTGCTTCGGCGCCAACGGCGGCGGCGAGCGGCGCTCGACCGCGGTGTGCCCGGCCACCGGCACCATCACCTGCGCCGCACCGATCACCGCCCGCTTCGGCAACGACAACACGCTCGGCACGACGCAGCCCGCCGTGCAGTGCAATCCGGGGCAGGCGGCCTGGACCGGTCCGCCCAACAGCCTGACCTGCCGGCGCGTCAGCGACACGCTGGCGGTCTGCCGCGACCGGCTGAATTTCGAGTACGAGTTCCGGCGC
>CAWEIE010000049.1:0-31221 GCA_963809025.1 uncultured Alphaproteobacteria bacterium
ATTGCCTTCGGGCACTGATGTACCGGCGGTCGAGGCTACTGCCCGCCCGTCGTCCGCTGCAGGAAATCGCGCACGCGCACGATGAGATTCCCTTGTGGCTTCCTCGTTGAATTCGGCGTGATGTCCCTTCATGGAACTGTGGAAGCCGCCGCATCCATGCAGGAGGACGACGGCCGAAAACGGTCCCGCTCCCGGCGGTCGGGCCAGATAGGCGATGAGCCGGACCGGCTCCGCCTTCGCTCCGCTGTCGATCTCGACGAACTGGCCGGCACGCGCGTCAGCGCCGGCGACTGCGATCGCTGCGAGCAGACTTCCGATGAGAACCCGCATGGACATGCTGCGCCCTCCCCGAGTGCCTGGCAGTGTATACTCTTTGGCGATGAACAACGTGCTTAGCCTTCGTCCCGGTGATCGCGTTCCCGACTTCGCGCTGCCCGGGTTCGACGGCAAGCTGCGCAAGTTCATCTGGTCGTTCACCGGCGCGCCCGTGGCGCTGGTCGCGGTCGACGACCTCGCAATCTGGACACGGGCAGTTCGCGGCCTGTCGCTGCCTGCAGAAGACCGCGGTCGTGCCCGTTGTCGTTGCCGGCAATCGGTCGCTGCGGCAGCCGCGCCGTGGGCGAAGCTTGGCGGCACGCCGGAGGCGCCCCTGCTGCTGTGCGACGCGGAGCGCAAGTTCCTGGCCGCGCTGCTGGCCCAGGGCGGCATGGGCCTCGGCCCCGCCGGCGCCTTGCGCATGCGCGTGATCGTGCTCGACGCCAACCAGCGGGTCGCCGCGACCTTCGACAGCCGGCCCTGCCCGCCGCCGCCGAAGCGATCGCGGGCTCGCCCGCTCGGTGCGCAGCGACGGAGGGCGCGAGCTGCTGCTAAACGCCGATGGCGCCGGTCCTGGTGCTGCCGCGCGTCTTCGAGCCCGACTTCTGCACCCAGGTGATCCGGCTGTGGGAAAAGGGCGACCACAAGGACAGCGGCGTCTCGAGCCGCTACGGCACGGTCGGCATGGTCGATCTGAAGCGCACCGAGGACTACATGGTGGTCGAGCCGATGATGCAGAAGGCGATCTCCGACCGCCTCGCCTATCGCATCGGGCCCGAGCTCACCAAGGTCTTCGCCTTCGACCGCAATTCGCCTTCGACGCGCATGTCGTGCTGTCCTACAGCGCCGATGCCCAGCACTTCTTCGGCGCCCATCGCGACAACGGCGCGCCGACCACGGCCGATCGCGCCTTCGCCGTGTCGCTGAACCTCAACGACGATTTCGAGGGCGGCGAGCTGGTCTTCCCCGAATATGCCGGCGTGCGCGTGAGCCCGCCGGCGGGCGGGGCTGCCGTCTTCTCCTGCTCGCTGCTGCACCAGGTGCTGCCGGTGACGCGCGGCCGCCGCTTCGTGCTGACGACCTTCTTCCGCGCCAAATCCTAGTTCTTGTCGCGCGCCGACTCGTGAGCGTGCGCCAGCTCGACGCGCGCTTCGTCCAGCGCCGGATCGAGGACGTCGATGCGCGCCGCCTCGTTGAAGGCGCGGTCGGCACCCGCGATATCCTTGCGCGCGATCGCTGAGCGCATGGCCGTCAGGAGCTGGGTGACCTGGCTGCTGCGCTTGGCCTCTTTCTGCTGCGCGGCCTGCATGGCCTGGCGCAGCTCGGCGATCTCCGGGGCCTGCGGCTTCAACCGCTCGGCCTCGGCCATCGCCTTCTCGGCCTCGGCATAGTCGTCGTTGCCGACGGCGGTGCGGGCGCGATCGAACTGGATGGCGAACTGGCCTTCGGGCGTCGCGAGCTCGGCGATCCTGCGCCGCGCCTCGGACGTTTCGCCGAGGCCCGGCACCACCTTGTCGGCCTCGTCGAGCTTGGCGGTGGCCTCCGCGAACTTGCCCCGGTCAGCCAGCCGGCGCGCCTGGCCGATCAGATGAAAAGCGCGATCGCTCAAGGCTTCATCCGGCGTGTCGTCGAGGTTGGTCACATCCGACCGCTGCGTGCTTGCGGCCTGTCTTGCCGGCGCGGGAGGGGCTTCAGCGGCAGGGCGATCGAAAAGATAAAAAGCGCCACCGGCCAATACGACGACGCCCACCGCACCGATGACTGCGAAGCGTGGCAGCCGCACTGAAAACGGACTCAAGCGAACGATCCTCCGGCGTGACTAAAACTAACGCCGGATTATGGCCAAAGGTTGCTAGACGGGCTTAAGGCCGGCATAGGGATCGTTGACGCCGTCGAGCGGCCAGATCGGCCGGCGCAGCTTGGTGAACTTCAGCCGCGAGATGTCGGGCGAGCAGATGCCGCCGGAATCGACCAGCACGATCTCGCGCGCGATCGGCGCGTAGGCGGCGCGGAAATGCTGCACGCTCTTCACCACCAGCACGCTCTTGGCCGTGGGATCGATGCCCTGGCTCAGGAAGACCTGCAGGTCGATGGTCTGGATGCGGTTGGAGATGGTCACCACGTCGATGCCGCCGATGCGCAGCACCGCGGTCGGCCCCATCGAGGTCTCGACGCCGGCGTTCATCGGCCCATCGTTCTTGAAGCTGCCGTCCGACAGCATCCTGACGATCGCCGTGGCCTTGACCGGCGCGCCCATCGACGGATCGGTGTGGCCGCCGAGGCTGACCTCGATCTCCGCGCCGACACCCGCCTTGATCGCCTGCTGCACCGTGCCCGGATCGTAGATCGTGCCGAACGCCACGTTCTCGATGCCGGCATCGAGCAGCGCCTGCAGCACCGGCGTGGTGTCGTTGTAGCCGCCGCCGCCCGGATTGTCGGTGCCGTCGGCGATGACCAGCGGGCCTGTCTTGCCGACGCCGGCTTTCGCCGCGGCGATGCCGTCGGCGATCGGCCGATAGTCGGACTTCGCCCTCTCGTCGCGCCGCCGCCAGATCTCGTCGATCAAGCTCGGCCGCGATCGCCTTGGCGCGCGCCTCCGCCCCCGGCTCGTGGCTCACCGCGATCGAGGGGCCGGTGTAGGGAATGTCGGCCCAGGTGAAGCCCGCCTGGATGCTGACGACGTCGATGCCCGGCTCCTTCTCGAAGCTGTCGGCCTTGGCCAGCAGGTCGCGCATCAGGCCGGGCTGCGTCGTGCGGCCGTGATCGGCGCCCTCCAGCATGGCGGGCTGGACCAGCAGGCAGCGCGGCTTCTTCTTGCCCTCCATCGCCTCCTGCACCAGCGCGGCGGCCTGCACCGCGCGCTCGTAGCCGTCGATATGCGGATAGGTGCGATAGCTCACCAGCGCATTGGCGTTCCTGGCCATGCGGACCGTGGCATTGGCGTGCAGGTCGAGCGTGGCGGCGATCGGCACGTCCGGTCCGACGACGCCGCGCAGCGCCTCGAGCAGCGCGCCTTCGGCGTCGTCCTCGGTCTCCGTCACCATCGCGCCATGCAGCGACAGGCAGATGCCGTCGAGCTTGCCGGCCTTCTTGGCGGCATCGACGATCATGTCGCGGATCGTCTCCCAGGTTTCCTTGGTGAGCTTGCCCGATGGCGTGGCGTTGGCCGCCACCGCCCACACCGGCTGCCAGCCGTACTTCTTTGCCGCGTCGATGTAGCCGCCGATCTCGTTCTTGGTGCCCTTGAAGCGCGGCACCATCGCCTCGCCCTCGATCAGCCAGCGCTTGCGGTAGTCGTCGAGCGTGGTCGGCAGCTTCGAGAAGGTATTGGTCTCGTGCATGAACTGCGCGATCAGGACGCGGTACGCCATTACTGAACCCTCTACAGCTTGGCTGTCTTCAGCCACTCCGCCTGGCCTTCCTCGCCCTCGACGCCGGTGGTCTCGAGCAAGCGGCAGACCATCATGTAGTAGCCGATGGTCAGCGTGAGCTCGACCACCGCGCCCGGCGTCAGGAAGGCCTGGACGGCCTTCAGGGTCTTGTCCGACGCCTTGACGTTGCGCACCACGTCGTCGGTGAAGCGCAGCACCGCCTTCTCGTTGTCGCTGAAGGCCGGCAGCCTCGATGGTGGCGTCGCGCAGGGCGGCGATCTTGTCCTCGGCGACGCCGGCTTCGCGGGCGATGCGCTCGTGCTGGAAGACCTCGTAGGCGGCGCGGCTCAGCCGGCCGACGCGCATGATCGCGAGCTCGCGCAGCAGCGCATCGAGCTCGCAGCGGTAGAGCAGCGCATTGCCCATGCGAATGAAGCCCTTCAGCCCGGCCTCGGAGTTCGCCAGCATGCGGTAGATGTTGAGGTGCGGCTTCAGCTTGTCGAGAAACTCGGCGTGCTTGCCGGTGGCGTTTTCGACTTCGTAGTACGGAATGCGCGGCATCGGACTCCCCTCCGCCGCGAGCCTGTCAGATCACTCCACGACGTACCAGCGGATTAAGGAAGCGGCCGAAAGGGCCGGTCAGCACGATGGGCTTCTCGACCACGATCAGGGCGATGCACGGCTCGCCGGGATCGGCGATCGGCTCGTGCTGCTCGGGCCCCGGACCGACGGCGAAATCGCCAACCCCGTAGTTGCCGGTCGAATCGGTGTAGCCGCCCTGCAGGACGACGGTGAACTCCTCGCCGACATGGCGATGCATCGGCAGGCCGCGTCCGGGCTCGAGCCGCAGCAGCGACACGCGATGCTCGCCGGGCAGGCTGAGCCGCATCTCCTCGAAGCCGCCGAACACGCGCCGCCAGCTCAGCTGCGGCCCGAGATGGGGCGCGAGCGGCGCCGGCGCCCATTCGAAGCCCGGCCGCGGCACGTAGGGCTGCGGCCTGGGCTCGACGGAAACGCCGTCCAGCCGCGCCAGCGTGCTCTGCAGCAGGGCCTCGTCGAACGGCTGTCGCCCTCGCCTTCCATCAGCGCGCCGCCCAGCGCGCCCAGCCGCTCGACCGTGCGGCGCGCCGCCGGATCGAGCGCGACATGCAGCGCCACGGCCAGCGCCGGGCCCGCGGCAAGCGCGCCGGCGGCGTAGTCCAGCAGCAGCTCTTCAGGGGCCGGATGGCGGCTCATCGCTCTTCTTTCTCCAACGCTTCCCGCAGCCGCCCGAGGGCCAGGCGAATGCGGGACTTCACGGTGCCGAGGGGCAGCTTCAGCTCCTCGGCAATGGCCGTATGGGTCTTGTCCTCGAAAAATGCCTTCTGGATCACCACCAGTTGATCGGCCGAGAGGCCAACCAAAAGTTCCTTCATCCGGGTATACGTTTGTCCGGCGAGGACGGATTTGTCGGCATCGTCTTCCTCGGGTGCAAATACCGTCAGCCAGTCCTCGGTTTCGATCGCCGGCCGGCCCGCCCGGCGGGCGAGGTCGATGCGCTTGTTGCGCGCGATGGTGTAGATCCAGGTCGCGGCCGAGGCCCGCCTGCGATCGAAGCTCGCGGCCTTGCGCCACACCATGATCAGGGCTTCCTGGGCCACTTCCTGCGCGGTTTCTGCATCGGCGCCGCCCCGCATGATGAAGGCCTTCACGCGCGGCGCGTAGTGGCGGAACAGGCTGGCGAAGGCCGCGCGGTCCTGGCGGGCCGCGATGGCCTCGATCAGGTCGGCGGCTTCGTCGGGCGAAAGCATCGGCTGGAAGTTTAGCCCGGACGGCCGTTCGCGCCGAGGTCCCAGAAGATGCCGGTCATGAGCCGCAACCCCTCGCGCGCCACCGGTGCCAGCAGGTGCTCGTTGGGCGCATGCTGCGAGCAGGCGGCGTAGGAATGCGGCACCCAGACGGTCGGCATGCCCAGGATGTCGGTGAAGACTTCGTTGGGCAGCGAGCCGCCGAGATTGGGCAGCATGTTGGGCTTCTGGCCGCCGGTCTTCTCGATCGAGGCGGCGGCGAAGTTGGCCCACGGGTTCTCCGGGTCGAGCCGCGTCGCATTCATGATCACCTCGCGCGCCTGCTCGATCTCGATCATCTCGAAGCCGTGCTTGTCGAGATGGCGGCGCAGCGCCGGGATGATGTCGTGCGGATCGGTGCCGACGACGAAGCGCAGCTGGCAGTAGGCGACGGCGCTGGGCGGGATGGCATTGACCGGCCGGTCGGGATTGCCGGTCTTGAAGGCCAGCACCTCGAAGCTGTTCCAGCCGAACACGCGCTCGACCGGCGTCAGCTGCTCCTCGCCCCAGTTGGGATCGATGGCGGGCGCGCCCTCGCCCGCATCGATATGCGCGTCGGCCAGCGCCGCCCGCACCGAGTTGGTCAGCGTCTTGGGCCGCCATTCCGGCACTTTGATCTGGCCGCGCCCGTCGGTGATGGTGGCCAGCGCATGCGCCATGATGATGCCGGGATTGGCCAGCAGCCCGCCCCAGTTGCCCGAGTGATGGCCGCCCTCGCGCATCGTGAGCTTGAGGTTGAAGTTCAAGGTGCCGCGCGTGCCGCCGAAGATGGTCGGCCGGCGATGGTCGAGCCGCGGCCCGTCCGAGCCGATCAGCGCATCGGCCTTGAGCGCCGCCTTGTTGGCCTTGCAGAAGTCGGCCAGGCCCGGCGAGCCGGTCTCCTCGCCGGTCTCGATCAGGATCGTCGAGTTGAAGCCCAGCGAGCCGCGCTCCTCGAGCACGCAGCCAAGGGCCGCGATGTTGATGGTGTGCTGGCCCTTGTTGTCGGCCGTGCCGCGGCCGTACATCCGGTCGCCCTCGACCACGATCTTCCAGGGCGACAGGCCTTGCCGCCACTGCTCCTCCTGGCCGCGGATCACGTCGCCGTGGCCGTAGGTCAGCACGGTCGGCTTGGCGGGATCCTCGATGCGGCGCGCGATCAGGAACGGGCCGTACTCGGCGCGCGGGTTGGGCAGCACGGTGCAGTCGTAGCCCATCTTCTGCAGCGACTGGGTCATCTCGCCCGAGACGTACTCCTGCAGGGCGGGCATGGAATCCTGTTCCTGGCTGGTCGTCGGGATCGCCACCCGGCGCTGCAGCTCGGCCAGGAAGCCGCCGTCGTCGAAATACTTTTCTGCGCGCGCGATGGCGCCGTCTCGTGATCCCGTCGTGCTACTCATGATTTTCCCGTGCCTTTCGCCGCAACGATAGCAAAATGCCAGCCCAGGGAGGACACAATGCTGACATCGGGCCGCGTCGTTTTCACCGACATGGAAGAAGTCCACTACGGCAAGCCGGCCGCCCAATCGGTCGCCGAGGTCGTGAAGGCCCACGGCGCCGAACGCGTCTTCCTGATGGTGAGCGGCACCTTCAACCGCCAGACCGACGAGGTCGAGAAGGTCCGCCGCGCGCTCGGCAACAAATGCGTCGGCACCTTCGACAAGATGCCGGCGCACTCGCCGCGCTCGGCCGTCATCGCCGCCGCGGCGCAGGCGCGCGAGGCCAAAGCCGACCTGATCGTCACCCTGGGCGGCGGCTCGATCACCGACGGCGCCAAGGCCGTCCAGCTCTGCCTCGCCAACGACGTCACCACCGTCGAAGGCATCGACAAGCTCCGCAACGCCGATGTGAAGCCGCCGACGGTGCGCCAGGTCTCGATCCCGACGACGCTGTCGGCCGGCGAGTTCTCCGGCATCGCCGGCGTCACCAACGAGGCGACCAAGGTGAAGGAGCTGTTCCGCCATCCGCTCACCATCCCGCAGGCCGTCATCCTCGATCCCGAGGTGACGCGCCACACGCCGATGTGGCTGTTCCTGTCGACCGGCATCCGCGCCGTCGATCATTGCGTCGAGGGCGTGTGCTCCAACGAATCGACGGAGTTCACCAACGCCTCGGCCCTGCATGGCCTCGCGATGCTGGCGCGCGGCCTGCCCAAGGTGAAGGCCGATCCGACGGACATGCGCGCCAGGCTCGACTGCCAGATCGGCTCGTGGCTCTCGATGGGCGGGCTGGCGGCCGGCGTGCCGATGGGCGCCAGCCACGGCATCGGCTACGTGCTGGGCGCGGTGTTCGACGTGCCGCACGGCCATACCTCCTGCATCATGCTGCCCTGGGTGATGCGCTGGAACAAATCGGCCAACGCCGACCGCCAGGCACTGATCGCCAACGCCATGGGCCATCCCGGCAAGGATGCCGGCGACGTGCTGGACGATTTCATCCGCGGGCTCGGCATGCCGCGAAGCCTGGGCGAAGTGAAGATCGGCAAGGAGCATTTCGACCGCATCGCCGCGCAGGCGATGGGCACGCCGTGGGTGCCGCGCAATCCGCGCAAGATCGACGGGCCGGCGCAGGTGAAGGAGATCCTGGAGCTGGCGGCCTAAGCCGAGGTGCATGCACTGCCACCAGAAATCGGATTTTCCGGCATTCCCGGTATTTCCGACAGAGAGCGTGGTGTGGCACGGAAGCTCACGCCCCCAACGGATAGGGGCGAGAGCACCCGCATCGCGCGCAAGCGTCTCTGCAGCGGGCCCTGCGGGAACCCGCGCCCTAATACAGCGATTCCCTGCAGGCTTCCCATCTGCAAAATCGTCAGATGAACAATGCATAGAGCGACAGACCACCTAGCATAGACCAGTACTTCAGTGTTGTAAATAACTGTAGTTGTTTCACGTGAAACATATGCCCCTCGCCCGCACTGCTGCGCGGCCCCTCCTACGATCCACTCGGCCGGAAGGAAGTGTCAGACAGCCCGTTCAAACCAGCCAGCCGCTCCCCGACGCGCTGGTGAAGTCGAGCTGCACGAGCAGGTCGTTGAAGTCGCGATCGCCGCCGCCATACATGTCCTCCCAGCCCCAGGTGTTGAGCCCATAGTTCCACAGGTGACCGACCGACTGACCGCCCACCGTCTCGTTGGCATGGGCGAAGGCCCAGTAGAACGCGCCGGTCGTCTGGTTGGTGAGCTTCATGGCGATGAAGTCGCCGCCATCGACGCCCAGCAACCCGGTCTGCTCGTAGTTGCCGTAGCCCGGGCCGCCCAGCGACGTGCCGCCCTGCGCCAGTTGATAGGCCCGACCGTCGGCCGCCGCGGCGTAGCCTTCATGGCCCGGCCGCTTGCCGTCGATCGTGCCGGCAAGGTCGTCGACCTCGTAGAAGATGAGCGACAGGTTGTTCTCGCCGTTCTGGCGGACGCGCACGATGGCGACCTGGCCGTCCCCTCCGCCCGCCGTCTCCGCGACCGCGACCGGCCGCGCCACCCGCACCGCGCCGTCGGCCGACACGAAGTCGGCGAAGCCGAACGGAGCGCTGAGCGTGCCCTGGATGGCCTGTGCCGACGTGCCGTTGACAGTCACCGACACATCCTCGCCCGCCGCCACCATCGACTGCGCCACCGATCCCTGCGCCTGCCGGTCGAACAGCCGCACCAGGTTGGCGTCGAAGTCGGCCTGCAGGGACTGCTGCGCCAGCTGGTTGGTCCAGGCGAAGGCGCCCGATGCGGCCGTGCCGAAGCCCACGTTGCCTCCACCCAGGCCGATGTCGATGGCGGCGCCGGCGCCGGACATCGCCTGGAACATCAGGCTCTGATCGGCGCCGCTCTGCCAGCCGCTGCCGTCGGCATCGAGCATGTCGGGGCTCGTGCCGAACGACATCTGCGAATGGGCGATCGCGCTCAGCGCCCGCGCCAGCAGCGTGCCGTTGGGCGTGCCCAAGCCCGTCGTCAGGTCGTAGCCCGGCCCGGCGTGGTAGCCGAGGCCGGTCAAGGTAACCGCCTCGCCGTCGCTGTCGAAGTGGCCGCCCATGCGGAACGACGTGACGTTGTTGCCGAAGGTGATGTCGTTGAACGAGGCCGGGGCGATCGCCGCGGCGATGTACAGCAGATCGTTCATGTAGCCGAGGTTGGGCAGGCCCTGGTCCTCGAAGATGGTGTCGATCTGCGCCACCAGCGACGCCCACATCGGCGTGGCGGCGCTGGTGCCGTCGGACAAAGCGAGCCCGAGCATGTTGGTGTTCGGCGTCGTGTACCACATGTTGCCGCCGGCATTGGCCGCCACGTCCGGCGCACCGCGTCCCGTGCCGCCCCAGGGGCCGGGATTGACCGACGTCGGCGTCAATCCGAACGCCGTCTGGTACCACGGCGTCGGCTGGGTGACGTCAACTCCACCGTCGCTGGCGCCGAGGTCTTCTATGCCCGGCTCGATCTTGCGTGCGTTGATGGCGTAGTTGTTCCACACCGCTTCGAGCAGCATGGTCTGGGCGGCATCGGACTCCGCCACGCCTCTGGGCAACCTCGTGAGGCCGCCTTCGACCAACTGCCACAACGTCGCGAGGTCGCCGGCCACGGCCTGCTCATAGAGCGCCTTGACCGTGCCGTCGTGCGGGCCCGCGGCCATCGTCGTGATCGACGTGCCGCCCACCAGCACCGCGTAGGGCGAGCTCAGCGTTATGTTCTGGTTGGCGAGGCCGTTCGGGAAGTTGTAGCTCGAGCCCCAGTCGTTGTTGGCGACGAACACCGAGATGTTGCGCAGCGCCGCATCGATGAAGAGCTCGCGGATCGCGCTGGCGAACGGCGAGCCGGGCGCGGCCTGCTGGAAGATGCCGAACGAGGAGGAGACGACGGCAGGATTGTTCGCCAGGTCCCAGAACGCCGCCTGATAGGCGGTGACGCTGTTGGCCGACGCATGGTTGCCGAAACCCGAGCCGGCATAGAGGCCCATCGTGCTGTTGGGATTGGCCGAGGTGACCACGGCGACGTCGAGCGTGCGCTCGCCGGGATTGCCATTGGCGTAGCTCTGGCCGTTGTTGGCGACGACGTAGTAGCTGCCCGGCGTCGACAGGCCGGCGCGCTCCCGGAAGAGGTTCAGCGCCTCCTGGAAGCTGCGCGTCGCGCCGGGCTCCATCACGTCGCCGGTGCCGGATTCGACGATGCCGACCGCAGCGGTCGGCACGTCAAGATCCGTCAGCGGGAAATTGTAGAACCAGCGCGCCATGTCGCCGGACAGGGCCGACGACTCGTTGAACGTCGCCAGCAGGGCATTGCCGATGCTGAGCTGTCCGTTCGGCGGATGGACTGCGCGGCCGCCGGAGAGATCGTTGGGCGTGCCGGGATAGGTCCCCCACAGCGGCTGGCCATCGAACCAGATGCCGCTCGCTGCGATCATGTCGGGCAGCGACAGATCGCCCTCCCAGTACTGGAGGAAGGGACCGGCGCCATAGAGCGTCTTGCCGAACAGGTCGGTGAAATGCTGCGGCGTCAGCTGCACCCAGATCGTCCGCGATTCCACCGAGCTGATGTAGCCATCGCTGCCGGCGGCATTGCCCAGGAGCGGGATGCCGAGCGCCGTGAGCTCCGCCTGCGCGGCGGCATAGGCGGCGGGATCGGCGCCGTAGGTCGACCACAGCGTGCCGTTGTCCTCGAGTTGCTGCAGCGTCGTCTGGCGCGTCGCCCAGTTGCCCTGCAGCAGCGCCGTCGGATCGTTGGCCCGCGGCAGGACGAGAGCGACGTTGAGCGTCATGTTGCTGGGGACTGGAGCCCCGCTGAGCCCGTAGGCTTCTGCGACCGTCGTGGCCGTCGTCGTGTGGTAGCTGGTGAGATCGAGATACGTCGAGTTGGGCAGAGTTACGCGTGGCATGGCCTGATGCTAAGCCACGGGGCAACTCAGGGACAACCCTGTGTCGATGCAAGGCGAGATGTGCGCACCGAATTTCTGCAGTTGCGCAGAGGAGAGCGCGGCGGCAAGCGCCACCGCCAGCAGGTCGTCGAAGTCGGCGAGCGTCGGCAGCGGCAGCGCAAGCTGCGGCAGTCCGGTCGGGATGCGGCCGACCACGGCGATGCCGTAGCGGTCGAGGCCGAACAGCACCACGGCCAGCAGCGAGCCGACCAGCGCCACGACCGCGCCGGGCACGCGCGGCACGAAGCGCCGGCAGAGCAGTGATCACAGCAAAGCTTGCGATGCCGATCGTGAGCGGTACCAGGTTGGTGTCGCCAAGCGCGGTAGAAGACTTGCGAACTGGTTCAGCGTGGTCTCGCCCTCGGTGCGGATGCCCAGCACCTTGGGCAATTGCGAGCCGATGATCACCAGGGCGACGCCGTGCATGAAGCCCACGATCACCGGCTTGGACAGGAAATTGGCGACGAAGCCCAGGCGCAGCAGGCCGGCGGCGATGCAGAGCACGCCCACCATGACGCCCAACGTGGCGCAGAGCATCGCCGGCCGGCCCGGATCGCCCATGGCCAGCGGCACCACGGCGACCGCGACGATGGCCGCCATTGCCGAATCGGGGCCGACCACGACCTGGCGCGAGCTGCCGAACAGGAAATAGGCCAGGAGCGGCAACATGCTGCCGTAGAGCCCGGCCATCGGCAGGCCGGCCAGCTCGCCATAGGCCAGGCCCACCGGCATCAGCACGGCGCCCAGCGTGACGCCTGCCGCGAGATCGTGCGGCAAGAACGACGCGCGGCAGCCCGCGCGTGCGCTCAGCCGTCAAAAAATCAGGCAGGTGGTCGTTCCATGGACGAGCAGGCGGCCCATGCTATCGGTGACGCGTCCTTCGGCGATGCCGACCCGGCGGCCCCGATTGAGCACCGTGCCCTCGGCCCTGATAAGACCCGTCTCCGGCGTGATCGGCCGCACGAACGAGATCTTGAACTCCAGCGTCGTGGAGCCGACGCCCTTGTCCAGCGTCGATTGGATCGCAAGCCCCATGCAGCTGTCGAGCATCGTTGCCGCCAGACCACCATGCACGGTGCCGGCTGGATTCAGGTGGTCGGCGCCGGGCTCCGCGATAATGACGACGCGGCCGCTTTCCGCCTCGGTGACGTCGTAACCCAACGTCCTGGCAATCGTGTTGAGGGGCAGCGTTCCGTTTGCCAGGCCGGCCACGAATTCCAGCCCGGTCATCTCTTTCTGCTTGTCGGCGTTGACGGTTCCGTACGTCTTGTGCGGCATTGCTTCATCCCCTGGCCTTCAAGGCTGCGAGGATTGCCCCTTGGCCGCCACCTGTCTGGCGGTTATCGGACGCCAACGACGCCCGGCCGCCTCAATCCCATTGCGTTCGAGAAACCGCTCAGCCGGTAGGCTCGCACGAGCGGACTGAGGTGCTTCGAGTCGCTAGTTCATCCTCGGCAACGGCATGGTGGAGGCGCGCGGATGCTCCCTGAGCGAGGCGGCAAGGCCGCCAGCGTCGTCGTCCTGCAGCGCAAACGAAACCTCGAAGCCGTCCGGCGTACCGAGAGTGAGGATACGATGGACGCCATCCGACGCGACTTGCAGCGACCACTTGCCGACCGGATAGACGACCTTCAGCGTGTCGTCACGATACTTGGCCCTGAGCGCCTGCGCGGTCAGCCGTGGCAGGGTCATCAGCAGGGCCCGCAGGCAGTCCGAAGGCAGAGTGAGCGACATTGGCTGGCCGTCGGCATCCTCGAAATTCAAGCGGAACGCATCGCCCCCAGCGGCGACCTGGCAAGTCGTCAGTGCCTTGCCACTGATCTCGAGGGTCATTCCGGCACTCCTCTGGTTTGGTCCACCGTTATATTCATTTGTATATGACGACTCAAGCGTTATAGTCATTTGGCTATAGGGCTTTTCGTCCTGCGAGAGGAGGTGAGTTGTGAAACTCAGCGCCAGAAATCGACTGAAAGGCAAGATCGTCGACGTCAAAAAGGGCGCGACGACCTCGCACGTGCGGATCGACGTCGGCGGCACCATCGTGACAGCCTCGATCACCAACGAGGCGGTCGACGAGCTAGGCCTCAAGGCAGGCCAGACGGCGTATGCCATCGTCAAGGCATCCGACGTGATGGTGGGCGTGGACGACTAGGCCATGGTCCGCCTGAACGAGATTCGGCCCGGCGAGCTTGCAGTCCCTTTGCCCGAGAGGGCCGATGCGGAGATCTATTTCATCGGCCGCATTCGCACGCCGTGGAGCGACCGACTCACCTGCCCGCGCCAGGGCCGCACCGACGGTCCGACCTGCCGCGTCGAGCTGTTCCAGCCGTGGAACCAGGGCCTCGACCATGTGGCCGGGTTCGAGCGACTGGAGGTGCTCTACTGGCTACACGAATCCCGGCGCGACCTCGTGCTTCAGGCGCCCAGGAGCGACGGTCAGGGACGCGGTGTGTTTTCCCTCCGAACGCCAGTGCGGCCCAATCCCATCGCGACATCGATTGTCCAGCTCGTCAAAGTCAAAGGGCCCGTGCTGCTGGTGCGGGGGCTCGATTGCCTTGACGGCACGCCGCTCATCGACCTGAAGCCCGACCGGAGCCTGTTCAACCCGCTGGCGCCCGCCCAAGCCGGCGATTTCCAGGTGGGAGACAATACATGACCGTGAGCCGCCGCGGTCTTGTCGTCGGCCTGCTCGCGACGACCGCCATTGCCTCGACGGCTCCTGCGCAGGGCCGACAATTCATCGATTCGGTCGGCCGGCCGGTGATCCTGTCAGGCGCCGCCGCACGCGTAATGGCGGCAGGTCCGCCCGCCTCGGTGCTGGTCTATGTGCTGGTGCCCGATGCGATCGTAGGCTGGGTGCCCCAGCCGCCACCCGATGCCAGGCCCTTCCTGCTGCCCGCCGCGCGGGATTTGCCGGCGAGCGGTCGCCTGACGGGCGGCGGCGAGACGATCGACGCTGAACGAATCAGGAGCTTCAGGCCCGACCTGATCGTCGATTTCGGGTCGACCTCGTCCAACTACGTAGCGCTTGCGGAGAAGGTGACGGCGGCGACCGGCCTTCCGTACGCCCTTATCGATGGCAGGCTCGACAAGTCGGGGACCTCGCTCAGGATGCTGGGTGACATGCTGGGACGCCGCGAGCGTGCCAATGCCCTTGCCGTCTATGCCGAGAAGACGCTTGAGATGATCGACGACGTGCTGGTCAAGGTGCCGCCCGACAAGCGGCCTCGCGTCTTTGTCGCGCGAGGACCTGATGGCCTGCAAAGTGCGGTCAAGGGATCGGGCCTCACCGAGGTCGTCGAACACGTCGGCGCCGTCAATGTTGCCCAGGCGGCAGGCGGCACCGTGCCCGGACGCGGCGGCACCATCGAAGCCACGCCGGCACAAATCGCCGCCTGGAATCCCGACGTCGTCGTGGCGCTCGACAAGCCAGCCTACAAGGCCATGCGCCAGGCACTGCCCGGCACGAAGGCCCTGCTGGCACCCGCCTTGCCATGGGGCTGGCTCGGCGAACCTCCGTCGGTCAACCGACTGATCGGCCTGCGCTGGCTTGCTTCCGCCTTCTATCCCGGCGAGGTGAAGCTCGATCTTCGCTCCGAGGCGCGCGCGTTCCATCGCCTGTTCTATGGCGTCGTGCCGAGCGACGCGGAGCTAACAGTTCTGCTCGAAGGCACGACCGGCTAGTTTCGAGGGCCTACTTCGGGCCGCCAATGCACACGCGCCCTAGACGCGCCCCTTCCGCCTGGCCACCGTTTCGGAGAGCAGGCAGAGCATCTCCCACATCATGGTGACACCCACCAACGCGGTGTTGCCGCTCATGTCGAACGGCGGCGAGACCTCGACGACGTCGCCGCCGACCAGGTCGAAGTCCGCAGCATGCGCTGCGCCTCGTGCGGGGTGTAGCCACCGATCTCGGGCGTGCCGGTGCCGGGCGCATAGGCGGGATCGAGGCCGTCGACGTCGAAGCTGACATAGGTCGGGCCGTCGCCCACGACGCGGCGGGCCTCGGCGATCACCTTGTCGACACCGAGGTCAAAATACTCCTCGATGGTGATCACCCGCATGCCCTGCTCGACCGCCCACATGTTGTCGTCGCGCTTGTAGAGCGACCCGCGGATGCCGCTGTGGGCGTCGAAATGCACCATGCCGAGCGGCACCACCGGCACCAGCACCGCGCCCAGCGTGACGCCCGCCGCAAGGTCGTGTGGCAGGAACGATGCCTCGTAGGAACCGAGTGTCGCTAGGCCCGGTACCCAACGCGCGACGGCCTGCCGTCTCTTCCCCGGATGACGGTATCACAGGCAGCGGTCGCGCGAACTGGCGTGGCCACATCATTGTCACAGCGGAACACGCGGGCGCGCTCGCGGCGTGCTCTCGGGAGTTGATCGTTGTTCCGGCAATCGCGCAAAAATGGTAGACTTTCCTGCATACGAGGATGTGGCTCAATGCAATCCCTTTGGCTCCGAATAGAGGAATTGGATCAAGCGACCGGCAGCATCGCTCTATTCGACGTCGCGTTTCCTGAGCCGGGGCGCCAGCCGATCGCCGAGAAGCCGTTTTCACTCGCCCCAACACTTCAGCAAGCTTGGAAGAATCGCGAGGCTGAGGTCGCCTCCTCCGTAGCCCCGGCGCCCAGCTTGTTCGACGATTTCGGAGATGACCTTCGAAGTCTGCTGGAACCGTTTGTTCTCGGCGAGTGGGCAAAGATACAAACCAAGGATACAAGAACGTACTTGGAAGTGAGGAGGCCTGCTCAATCCTCGCCGGTTGCCCGGCAATTGGCCGACTTGCCGTGGGAGTACCTGGCGAAAAAGAAGCCTGGCGGCCTCATTGATCGTTACTTCGCCGACGCGCAAAAACCAATGCTGCGGGTTAGGCCGGGCGGCAGCCCCATGCCCGACGCGCACGCCCATCAGCTGAATACTCTCATCGTTACCGGAGAAGCTGTCGATTGGAAGGCCGGTGGATTCCCCGGCGACGATGTGGGTGCCGTATTGCGAGAAATGCAGCGCTGTGAAACCAGCGCCCACGCGGAGTTGCTGCAAGTCCCCGACCTCAATCAGTTGCAACCGGTTCTTGATCGTCTATTGCCAGATATCATTCACTTTACCGGACATGGAGAGCTGTCCCCCACAACGCAAAGGCCCGCCCTGAGGATCAGCAAACCGGGCGACCCCTGGTGGTGGGACACTGCCGCAATAAATTCCTTCTTCTCCAACCAGCAACACACGCCGCGCCTTGTCGTCCTGAACGCCTGCAACAGTGCCGCTGCGCCCAGCACTCTCTATTCGGTGCTGGAAGCCCTGATGGAAGCCGGTATTCCTGCGGTGGTCGCGGCGCAGGCACCGATCGGACAGGCTGTGACATCCGAGCTATCGCAGGTGTTCTACCGTGAGCTGCTCGCGGGCAAAACCGTCGACGTGGCGCTGGCGCAGGCGCGCGCCAAGATTGCCCAGGGCAAAAAAGGAACTGGCTGGCAATCGCGCGATTGGGGCCTCCCCGTCCTGAGCGTCTCCGTTCCTCCGGAAGAATTATTTCCACCCCGGCGCATTCAGAAGCCGGACCCTGTCCAAGCCCTGCGAGGCTGCGCCGTGCTCAAGGAGTTCATGCGCAGCGACGACGATGACCTTCCAGCTCCGTTCGCCGGGCTGAGTTTGACAAACCAGCGATGGAAGGCTCTCAAGGCACTTCGAACGTCGAATTGTCTCGTCATCAAGGGACCGCCGAAGGGCGGAAAATCCTGGCTTGTCATGCGGACGCTACGAGACGCCGTCCATATCGGCCATCAAGTCAAATATGTCGCTGTCTGTGGAGGGGGAAGTTCCGCCGTCAACTACCTCGACCTTTTGTCCGCGATTGTCGATGCGGATAACACGAGAGTCGGCTCGCTGGTCCATAAGGCGCTGGATAACAACTGCTTCAAGGAATTCCATGCTGAAGTCGCGGCAAAGAGTCCGGTTGAACGCATCGTTGACGCCTTCGAGCGTGGCTTGCAGCAAGCCACGAAGGAGCAAGAGCTCACGATCGTGCTGGATGAATTTCAGCGGAACACTTCCGTTGCGGAATCCCTGCCCGTAGGGGAGTTCAGAGAGATATTGCTGCCGCTGTGGCTCAAGATTGCCCAGGGTTCCATCCCGAATTTGCGTCTGATCATCGTCGTCCGCGAGGACTTGTTCAATGATTATGGTCTCGCGGAACTGCCGGGGGACCCGATCCACCTCCAGCTGTTCAAGAAGGAAGACGTGTCGATGCTGTTCAAAGAACTGTGCCGGTTCTATCGCGACGACGCCGCACTCGACACCGTTCATGAAACCGCCTTGCTAATCGTTAAGGATTCGCAATGGGACACGGATAGACTTGGAATTATCGGCGGCCTGATCAAGTTGGCGAAGTCATGAACCTCCACCTGCCGAACCTTGACGACGATCAGCGACGCCGTCTGGAGGAATTGCTCAAGGATAGTCCGAAACTGCGCGACGAGCTTCTCTCGACACGAGAGTCTCCGCAGGATCGCGCGCTTCGGATTGTAAGCATTGTGCGCGCGTTCGATAGCGCGATGTACGCAGGTGTGTGCCAACAAAACGATGCCGGTCTCCCGGCGTTCGGCGAGATCGTCAATAGCCCAGATGTACGAAAAGTACCGAGAGCAGAGGGACAGTTCTGGCTGCGCGAATCAGTGCAGAACTATTGGCTAAGCTACTGGGAAAAGCATACCGACGAATATGTGCCGTGGGCGAGGCGATTTGCCGAGTGGCTCGACAAAAACGACAAGGATCCGGCGGAGCAGCTTGCCTTGCTGTTGCGTTTCGACTGGCCGCGCGCTTTGCAATTCCTCAAGAACAAGTTTGAAGAGGCCAATGCCAAGGATGACCTCGCTCTGTGTCATTCGCTGACGCAGCAAGTCGAGGCCAACCTGGGGAAGATCGACTCCGGCCTTCGCGCGGGCTTTCTGGAGTTTGTTGCGCGCTATCGTGGCAGAGCCTGGTTCCTGCAGGAATTCCATCGCACCATCAAATACTTTCCTCGGAAGTCGCTGGAAGCTGATTTCCAGAAGTTGATCGCGGGCGACGACTCCAAATGGATTCTCTATCTGTCGTCGCCCGGCGGCATGGGGAAGACCATCTTCGTGCAACGCATGATCGCGCATGAACTGCTCAAGAAGCCGCCGTTTCCCTTCGTTGCGCGTATCGACCTCGACGACATCGAGGTGCCCGAGATCGCCCGGTCGCCGTGGCTGGTCGCCATCGAGATCGCCGCAGAGCTGGACGAGCAACTGACCCGACGATTGTTTTCCGACGGCGCCAACGCCTATCTTGACAATGTCAAGCCGTTCAGTCCGCTGCTCTATCGACGCGCGTCCGACCGTGGGCAGACCCTGACCGATGATCTCCGCGCCGCTCTGAGAAGCCGCGCTTCCGAGCAGTTCTCCCACTGGCCCGCATTCATCAGCCGCTGCATGGAACTGCCGCGGGATCGTCCGCTGGTGGTCTTCATCGACACGATCGAAGAGGCCACGCTGCATTGGCCGGCCCAATTCCGCCACCTGTTGGCTCGTTTCGAAGAGCTTCGCAAAGAGCTGCCTCAGTTGCGCCTGGTATTGTCGGGACGCTATCCGCCGTCCGAAGAAACGCGGGATTCCTCGCAGTATGACGACAGGCTGAGGAGTGAAACCAAATTCGTTCGGCTTGCGCCGTTCGAGCCCGACGACGCGGCGCGCTTTGTTCGTTTGCAGTTGCCGAACGTCGGCGAGCAACTGGCCAACACGATGGTTTCTGCGGCGGCCGGAAGCCCGTTCAAACTCTCGATGCTGTGCGAGATCATAAGCCAGAACCCTGAAATGGGCGACAAAGAGCTGAAGGAATACGGAGCCGAGGTTGACGTTGCTTATCTGATCAAGCGAGTCGTCGAGCGCATACCGGTGGCGGACGAACTCGGTCTGCGCTGGTTGTTGCGGTACGGCGCTGTCCCCCGACGTCTGACTTTCACGTTTCTGCAAGAGGTGTTGCACCCGCTGCTGCTCGATGCCCTCAGCGGCAAGATCGAGGACGCCAAGGACGACATTCCCTCGGACAAAGAACGACAGGCGTGGATAAGGAATGCCGATACCGTGCTCGACCCAGAGCATCTTTGGCAGAGGCTTGCAAAATACGCGAGCGACCATAGCTGGATTTCCCTGAGCAGGGATCGGCATACGGCGACGTTGCATCCTGATGTCGTCACGCCGATGCGGCGGTTGCTCAAACAACAGCCGATCTCAAGTCAGATCCATCGCAAGGCAGTGGATCATATTCAAAGCCTAAAGGCACAGCATCTCGATCGGTGGGTTGAGCTCACGCTGGCAGAGCTTTATCACCGGGTACAGCTTGGAGAGGATCGCGTCCACGAGGCGCTCGTGGCCGCCCTCGATGAACGGCCGTCGCCGGACGATGCCGCCATTCGGCTGGAGGTCCTGCGGGAAATCGTCAAACCCGACGGCGATTTCACTGATGCGAAACCGGCAACCTTGGCCCGCGCCCACTATGAGATCGCCGACACGATCGCGATCGAAGCGAACTTCGACTACCTTCCGCAAGATGCTCGCCGCGAGGACATCCGCAGATCTTTGGAAAAGGCCTTCGAGCTGAACAGGATTGCTACCGATGTTCAGTTGCCGCCCTTTGCATTCAAATGGCGTGATTTTCTCGATCGCAACATCCCCAGCACGACAGGTGCATTGGCCGATCTGCTACTACTGGTCAGAAAGTCGGATGAGAGCAAGATCAGGTATTGGTTTCTGATCATCGAAATGCTGGCGCAAAGAACGCTTTCATCCTTTGTGTTCGAGCAGCTTGCCGCCCTTTCCGGGGTGTCAGCGGGGAGCGTGTTCTGCAAGCGGGTCCCGGCCTGGGCAGTGTTGGAACGTCGAGCCAACGCCTACAGAAGGCGTGGGTCGCTCCAGAGGGCGGAGAGCCAGCTTCGCGAGATCCTCAATACCTGGCCGGGGCCTCGTGATGGAAAGCACTTCAGGCGAATCCAGGCGAGCTTGATCGAACTCCTCGTGATGAATTCCGGCCTACTGGCCGCTGAAGAAGAAATACGGAAAGCTGATGCTGCAGCCAGCGAGGAGGATCAAGGCCGTCTGTTGCTCCAAATCGAGATTTGCCTACTCCGACGGGACGCCTGGACTGCCTTGGACCTGACCGAGAAAATTCAGGACAAGCAGCACTACCGCTTTCACCTGTTGCGAGGGCAGGCGCTGGGACAATTGCTGCGCATCGACGAAGCGATGGCCGCGTTCGCCGACGCGATGCAGGCCGGCCTAAAGGGCGAGGTTCCGACGCTCCTCGACGACATCCGCCGCGAAGAATTGATGTTTCGACTGTTTGAGGCGGGACTACCGACAGAGCCGGCTGGTCCGCGCCCCACACCAGTTGGAGCGGCTACCGAACTGGAATTGATCCGAGCATTCCAGGTGCGCGACAACCGGGCGGCCTGCGAAACGATCATCCAGACACTCATCTCGGACCGGCATCCGGAGTTCCACCCGCATCCGGGCAACGATTGCGGGAGTTTCGTGGGGAATACTTCCCTCTGCCGCCATAAACGACTCGTTCATCTCCATGTTAGGCCGGGTCGGCAATGCGGGCATGCGGCTGCGGCTGCTGGAACCGCCGGTTCTGCTTGGGCAAGTCGCGCCATGGCAGCTCAGCTGGTTCAAGCGATTTACGTTGCGGACCAACTTGACGCCCGAGAACAATATTGGGACCGGAATGTTGGAGTGGGTCGCTTTCGGTCGCGCGCTTCTCGCGATGGGGGATGGCAAGCGGGCGGATGCAGCTTTTGCCAACGTGAAGGTTGGAATGGGCGCCGATAGGGCCGAACTAGCCGTCTTTCGCCAACGCGGCCTCGCCGATCTACAGGCCCCGCCCCCGACCGCAACGTTTTGGATCGGGCGCTCTGGCCCACCCCAGTCCGTGGAGTTTTTTGGCGGGCTCGCTTCCGAGCCGGGCCTGCATGCAGCAACACTGATCGAGAACGCAGAGCGGGCGATGCAGACTTCGGAATGGACCGCCCCGACACAAAGTCTCGAGCGAGCGGCAGCGGTTCTGCAGATCAACCCCGTCCACCCTATCCTCATCGAGCGGCTCCATGGCGTACAACGAAAGCTCGCGGAAGCGGTAGGACCGGACCGTGAAGCCATTGAGAGCCTGATTGAGAGCCTGCCTCCTGAGAACGCCGCGAACGATAGCGACGTGACGCTCACGGACTATCGTTGCACCCTCCTCACCGTCGACAGTAGGCGAGTTTCGGTCGAAGCGGCGGGCCAAGATCGTCGGCTGCTATCGCCTTACGAAAACCCATCACTTGGAATTCTCTGCGACTACTCACGGGAACGAAGTCCCAGAAGGCTCGTGCCGCATTTCATAGGCAGTTGGCCGGAACCGGTCGAGGAACTGCAGGAACCGCTCGCGGGGCTTCTGGAGCAGGCGAGCGACAAGAGCAAAGCAGTGCTGCTTGCGCTGGGGGGAGCAGCATTGGTTGCGGTACCTTGGGAATTGGCCTTGCCGCCCTCCCATGCACCTGTTCGCATCGGAAACGGTCGCAATGAAGGTCCGATCGTGGACGAAATCCGCGACCCGGCGAACTTGCGTCAAACGGCCAAGTTCCTGTCCGGCCTTGCGCTGCGGTTCAGGTCGGGAATTGGCGTCTACCGCGTGCCGTATTCGGCGACATCCGACATGGTGTCCCAAATGAGCATCCTCGATGATCGCCTCATGGCAAGCGGTCTACTCGCCCCCGGCGATCCGGCAACGGCGGACGTCATCTATGTCATGACCGACATCGAGGACTCGCCTTCGCTGGATGAACCGTGCCTGCCCGACGGCATGACGGGAGAGAGGCTCGGGCGTGAATTCCAGCGAAGGAGGACAGATGGATCCAGGCCGTTCGTGGTCTTGCACTCGCCCACATCGCCATCGCTTTCACACGCGCTCGAGCAGGTGTTCGCCAGAAACCGGCTGGCGCAAGCTCTCATCAACAGTGGAGCCGTATCCGGCGTCTTGGCGACCGGCATCACTTCCTTGCCTAAGGATCCTCGTCCGCAGGACCTGCTGCTCGAGTCGCTGCGGACGGCAGGCCATATGACCGATGTGATGCGCACCCTGCGGGCGTCGTCGGTCTATCCCCAGACTGTCGCCAAGCTTGAGGAGATGCTCGGCCTGCCTGCCACTGCGCTGTTCCTGAGCATCGCTCCTGAGCCAGTGTGATGAACGGCCCGCGAACGGCGTTTTTGAAACGAAAGGAAGAAGAGCTGAGGTGGAAACTCGCCAGCTTGCCGGAGGAACTGAAGGATTGGCGTGAGCGCGCACAGAAAGCAAATTCGCTGGAAAAGAATCATAGCCAGATCGACCGCCTTTCGCGTCAGATCGAAGGCCTCCAAGCGATGGTCATGGCCGAGCTCGTTAAAGCCGTTGACGACGGCGAGCTTTGGCTTCGGGCAGAGAGCTTGGAAAAAAAGGCATTGATCGTCCATACGCTGTGGGATCAGTTTCGCAGTCGGTTGTCGCTGCGGCTGGTGTCTCCTTTTGATACCTATCTGGCGCTTGCCGATGCGTACGCCCGCGAATGTTACGTGCCCGTCTATCGGCACTTGCATAAGATTGCATCGGACCAGCTTTGCCCTGCCCCTTTGGTCACGTTCGACCATCAAGTTTCGCCGTGGATGAAACCGGAAGCCGGAGCGGCGGAATTGGATGGGCGGGACGGAACGCTGCTCACTGCCCAGCAATTACAGGATGCTCTCGAGCAACTTCCTCTCGCGCTGATTGGCCTGCCGTGGTCCTACATCACCTATTTGCCGCACATAGCGCTGCTCGCGCATGAGGTCGGCCATGCAATCGAGCGCAGCGCGCAGCTCACGAAACCGCTCGACCAGGCGGTTGGCGATGCGAAACTCGGCGACGAGAAACGTCGAGCAGCATGGCAGGATTGGCGCAAGGAAGTTTTCGCCGACTGGTACGGCTGCGCAATGGGTGGACCGGCCTTTGTCCGGTCTTTGGTGGATCATTTGGCCAACGACGAGGCACAAATCGCTCGCCAGACACGACCGCATCAGAATGGCAGCTGGACCGCGTACCCGACGGCGACGGTCCGCGTTCTGCTCGCCTGCCACACGATGCGCGACATGGGCTTCAAGACGGAAGCGGACGAAATCGTTGGTGCATGGTCGGAAGCCTATCCGCAGAACCAACTCCAGGCATTCAGTTCTGATTTTGATGCGATCGTGAACGGATTCTGCAGCGTTCTCGACCTGAAGCAGGCGGAGTATGGAAGCTTTAGCCGTCCCATCATGGACGCGGCGATCTTGGTCACGAATATGTATCGGCAGGGCGGGAAATTGGCCAAGACAGCGCCGAAGCCCGCGCGTGCCTATGTCACCGCCGCCCGGCTCCTTACGCAAGGACCGCCGACGGCTGTCCCAGTACAGGCCCTTTGGCAACTGCTTCGCCAGCACCATCTGGAGTCGCGCCCGGCCGGTGTGGCAGGTGAGCCGGCAGCAGGTGCGCCGGCAGCAGGAGCGCCGGCTCCTGTCGATCTCCTCGCCAAGACCTTGTTTGCAAACGTCGACGCCGATGCCGGCTTACAAACTTGACTCCTCCAGAGCATCGACTCTGAGGCGCACGGCCGGATCGCCGAAGACGACATAGTTCCTTGCGTCGTTCCTTGCGACCCAGCGATTGGCAAATATGGCCAGGGATACATTCCCCGGACCAAGATCATGCAATCGCTGTGTGTCGAGAAGCTCGCCCGACAGGACCGCCCAACGCAGGTTGAACTGATCGGTCGCCTGACCAATGCGCTCGCCATTGAGGATGCGGACCATCACGTCGCGAAATTCCTGAACCTGTGGCGCGCTCCGACCGCCCAGAAACGAATAGGACCACGCTCGATCAATATGAGCCAACACGGCGAGAGCGCCCGAAAGCAGAAGTTTTTGCGGCAGGCGGGCGGCAAAAGGGGCGCTCGCAATCTTGACCGACTTTCCTTGCGGGTCCCTTGCGTAGTCGTCGAGGACCGGGCAGCCGCCGCTGTAGCAAGCGAAGAAGAAGTGCATGAGGCCGCCAAGTGCTGTCGCCATGTCCACATCTGCCGCTGCATAGGTCATTTCCGCAGTGATAGGGCCCCCTTTCCAGTCCTGGCAGACTATTGCCCCCTGCCGTTCGATTTGATCTGGCGCATCGCAGGCAACGGCAAGACCATGAGAGCCACTGAACAACAGGGCTGGCACCCCGCCGTCCAGCTTGCCATGCAGCAGATCCCGCAAGTTGGCTTTTGTCGCGTCCTGGCCCAGCAACGCTTTCACGCCGAATTTCTGTCGTGGACCGAGCGGCTTGACGAGAGCGTTGCCCTCCACCAATGGCCGCGCGACCAGATCGTGGAGCAGGCCGGTCGCGCGATCGCTGGGATTCTTCGGAGCAAAGATCGCGACGTGGCGGCGCTGTTGAAGGGTTTGGGCCTTTTCGTAGGCAATGACATTGCTCGCGTAGGTCCGATAATCTTCCGCTCTATCGAAGTGAAGACGGCCAACGCACCAGTACGTATCGAGGAGATACTGGAACTCGAAGGGGATGGCCGTTGGAGGTCCGACGATCGTCAGGTAAAGAGGCACGCCAAGGGCAGGATCGACCACCGAAAACCCCACGTTGCTCTTGGCAAGCCACGAACGCACCGTGTCGCCCGGCTGATACCCCTTGCTGCCCTCGAAAACGCGACACAGGCGATCGTTGTTGCGAACTTCGCCAAACCGGTGCTCGATCAGCGGCTGCAAGGCTTGGCGCACGCTTTGATCTGCCTTGTCGGCAAAGATGATGCCCCAACCAGCCTCGGCCAGGTTGTTAGGATCAATGTCCGATACCGCTAGTTTCTCGGCGGCTCCATCGGCTGCCCGCTGGACGACCTCCTTTTGCGCGGGCTCGATGGCGGAGAGGACGCGAGGATCGAACGCTGGCAAAGCTTCGCCGCTTTGCCAGACGCCGATAGGCAGGGGCATTTCATCGCCGCTGACCGGTTCGACTTGCTCGCTCATTGCTGCCCCCGCTGCAGTCACTTGTTCAACCCGCATCCGGCTCGCACGGCTTGCCATACCGCGTGCGCAACTTCCGGCCCGTCAATCGAGGAATGTCCTGCGACGTACTGACTAGCTTCGAGGTTGTACACGCCACCTGACTTGAAGGGGTATTGCGCCGAGGCGTGCCCCATGGCGAGATCTTTGGCTTCCCGGAGACCCTGCATACCCCAAGACCCAATCCCACCGAACATCGGAGGCTCGGCAAAACTGACTTGTGCAACCAGTCCGACGGCCAAGGGATAGAGCGAGCCGACCGCCCAATCGTGCCCGGAGCGCGTTGTCACTATTGGCCCCTGGACGGCGGGCCCACGGATCATGGTGTTGAAGTATCCCGGCTTGCCCACAGTCTTGATATGGTCGGCATATGCCCAGAGAGACACGGCGCCTTGAGCCAGGAACAGGGAACTCGCCGGGCGCGGCAGCTTGGCCGTTCCATTGGGGCCGCCGAGAATAGATGAGGCGACGATGCATCCGAAGCTATGTCCGATGAGATGGAGACGGGCACCGGGAAACTCGAGTTGCAGCTTCGCCGAGAACTCGTGCATTTTGCTCTCTCCCAACCGCCTGGCTCTTTTTTTCATGGTCCAGAATGAAAGCTGTCGGATCGGCGCGAGCAGGCCGGAGAGCACGCTGGATTCACTGAAACCGGCACCTGCCTCCTGGGTTATCTCGAACGCACCAACCGGGTCAAACGGCACGCCGTCGCTGTCGGGAGCACCATCCAAGTCGCCACTCGCATAGCCAAGCTGCTCCCCTAGCTCCCGGTACGCTTGCGCCACGTGTTCCGGCATTTGCACTGCGCCCGCATTCACGCTGTTCTCATCGAAAATGGTTTGCAGCAAACGACGAACATCGGGCGAGTCCTCATCGAAGAACTCGACATATTCTTCCAGGATTTCCTCCTGGGACTGAGACGGTGCCGTAAGCGACGCCCCGCCGATCGCTTCCTCCCCGAACGGAAGGCTCGGCCAGTGCAGCCCGATCCACAGAGGCCGAAAATCCTCGCCCATGGCCTCGACATCGGCTTGCCTCGCAAGCAACGCACCGAACCAGCGATCGTATTGATCCTTTGCCGCCGGCACATCGCCCTTCCAGCCGTGGCTGGAAAGGAAAATGTCCGTCGGTTGTTGCTTGCGGGCTTCGGAAAAGATGCGCTCGCTTAGATAGGCGTGCCCGCCTGCCGGGTCATTTCGCTCGGCACCATGCTTATCGAAGCAGATCAACCAGTATGACGACGACGTTCCAGGTATGGCGTGGATCGGCATTGGTTCAGTCCCCCGCGCGTACGAGTATAATTGCAAGATAGCGGACAGCATCGAGCGCTTCCCGACGAACTCGATTGCCGTTCATGGCTACAACTTTAGGGTGTACGCAACAGCCGTCAAGGAAGTAACTGTTACAGTGCGAGTACAGGCGCGCGCGAATGCTCTAGTCGTTTAGGACTACAGTCGTCCCTTCCGCCGGGCCACCGCCTCCGAGAGCAGGCAGAGGATCTCCCACATCATGGTGACGCCCACCAGCGCGGTGTTGCCGCTCATGTCGAAGGGCGGCGAGACCTCGACGACGTCGCCGCCGACCAGGTCGAGGCCGCGCAGGCCGCGCAGCATGCGCTGTGCCTCGTGCGGGGTGTAGCCACCGATCTCGGGCGTCCCGGTGCCGGGCGCATAGGCCGGGATCGAGGCCGTCGACGTCGAAGCTGACATAGGTCGGGCCGTCGCCCACGACGCGGCGGGCCTCGGCGATCACCTTGTCGACACCGAGGTCGAAATACTCCTCGATGGTGATCACCCGCATGCCCTGCTCGACCGCCCACATGTTGTCGTCGCGCTTGTAGAGCGACCCGCGGATGCCGATCTGGACCACGCGCTTGGGATCGAGCAGGCCCTCCTCGACGGCGCGGCGGAACGGCGTGCCGTGGGTGTACTTGTAGCCGCCGAAATAGGTGTCCCAGGTGTCGCTGTGGGCGTCGAAATGGACCATGCCGAGCGGCGGCAGGCCTTTCCTGATGCCGCGCATGATGGGGAGCGTGATCAGATGGTCGCCGCCGGCCGACAAGGGCACAGCGCCGACGGAGTGCAGCTTGGCGAAAAAGGCTTCGATGCGATCCAGCGAATCGTCGAGGCTGGCCGGGTTGACCGGCGCGTCGCCGAGATCGCCGCATTTGGCCAGCTCATAAGGCGCCACGCCGGTGACGTGGTGCACGCGGCGCATCATGGTCGAGAGGTCGCGCATCTGGCGCGGACCGTGGCGGGCGCCCGGCCGGTTGGTGGTGCCGCCGTCCCACGGCACGCCGACCATGCCGATCTCGACGTCGGCGGGATCGCGGAACAGCGGCAGGCGCATGAAGGTGGCGACGTCGCCGAAGCGCGGCACCACCGTGCCGGAGACCGGCTGCGGGAAGGCAGGCTTGGAGGGGTGCGAAGCGTCGTTCATCTTCTGTCATCCTGAGCGGAGCCCCTCGGGAACCCTCGGGGTAAACTCCCCGAAGTCGAGGGATCTTGCCTGCCGCAGACGAGGTCTCTCCGCTTCGCCTCGCTGCGCTCGGCTCCGGTCGAGACGACGGAAGCCTTCACGCCCGCCATATAGGAAGTCATTTCGTCTGCAAAAGAGCCTTTCTCGCCGTGACGAACTCCTCGACCGCCGCCACAAACCGGTCACCTTCGGCGTCGCCGATCATGATGTTCAGCGCCACGAAGCCGCGGCGGGCGATCCAGATGCCGGCGGCCATCATGTCGAAGAAGAACAGCTCCTTGGCGTCCTGGTTGCCCGAGGCGATGTCGGCCGCGGTCTTGATCGGCCGCGCCGTGGCGTGCGCCGTCATCATCGAGCCGATGCCGGAGAACTGGAAGGCCACCTTCTCGCGCTGGCAGATGGCGTTGAGGCGCTGGCGGATCTTCTCGCCGCGCTCGTTCAGCTCCTTGGCCGCCGCGGGCGTGTAGACCTCGCCGTAGCCCGCCGCGCCCGCCGCCATGGTGAGCGCGTTGTTGTTGAAGGTGCCGGCGTGCGGCAGGTGGTCGGGCTTGGTCGGATCGAACAGCTCCATGATGTCGCGCCGCCCGCCGAAGGCGCCGAACGACATGCCGCCGCCGATGTACTTGCCGAGCGTGGTCATGTCGGGGATCACCCCGGTCTTCTCCTGCAGGCCGCCGGGCGCCAGGCGCGAGGTCATGACCTCGTCGAAGATCAGGGTGATGCCGTGCGACCTGGTTTCCTCGCGCACCATCTTGAGGAAGTCGAGATCGCCCGGCAGGCAGCCGTGGCTGCCCTGCATGGGCTCCATCAGGACGGCGAAGATCTCGCCGCCGTGCTTGGAAATCAGTGTCCGCGTGCCGTCGATGTCGTTGTACGGCGCCACGATATACTCGTAGGGCACGTTCACCGGGCTGCCGCCGCTCACGAAATAGAGCACGCCGCCGTGATAGCCGCCGTGGAACACCATGACCTTGGTGGCGCCGATGCGGCCCATCCGCTGGGCGTAGACGCGCGCGCCGGCCAGAGCCATCACGTTGCCCTCGGTGCCCGAGTTGGTGAAGCGCACCAGGTCGATCGACGGCATGCGGTCGGCCACCAGCTTGGCGAGCCTGGCCTCGTTGGCGTTGCGGCCGCCGTAGTTCCAGCCGTGGTTCAGCGCGCGATCGATGGCGGCGCGGATCACCGGATGGGAATGGCCGTAGATGCCGGCGGTGTATTCGCCCAGCACGTCGATGTATTCGTGGCCGTCGGCGTCCCACAGCCGGCAACCCTCGCCGCGCACCACGGTGAGCGGGAACGGCGAATTGTGCAGCGTGGTGCGGGTGTTGCCGCCGGGCATCGCCTCGCACGCCTCGTGGTGGCGCGTGAGGCTCTTGGGGTTGCGGGCGGTATAGGCCTGCCGCACCTCGTCGAGGGCGGATTGCAGGTCCGAATTGACCAGCGCTGAATCGGGCACGGGATACTCCCTGAGCAGAAGTTCCCCTCCCTGCGCGAAGCGCGGGGAGGTGCCCGCGTAGCGGGCGGAGGGGTCATGGGCGTCGGTGTGGTTGCTCATGACCCCTCCGCCCCTTCGGGCACCTCCCCAGCGAAGCTGGGGAGGAACTCGACAACGAGGACACTATCACACCACGTTCAGCTCCCGGATAGGCCGGCTTGCGGATATCCGTTCATAACCGAACGGCGAAAGATCGAGCGTGCGATAGCTGCCATGCACGATCAGCTCGGCAACGGCGCGGCCGACGGCCGGCGACTGCTGGATGCCGTGGCCGGAGAAGCCGGTGGCGAAGATCAGGCTCTCGATCGCGGGATGGCGGCCGACGATGCCGTTCTGGTCGAAGGTGTTGTACTCGTAGTAGCCCGCCCAGGAATTCACCACCTTGGCCGCCTCGAAGGCCGGCACGCGATTGGCCAGCGCCGGCCACACCATGTCGTCCCATTCCTGGTGCTGGACTTCGAGCGGCGCGGTCGGCGGATCGTTGCCCTCGGCCGGCGTCGTGCCGCCGATGTAGAAGCGGCCCTCGGGGCGGAACCAGGTGCCCGAGGGATCGATGGTGAGCGGCGTGAGACCGGGCGGCTCGCGCCCTTGTTCCTTTTGATAGTCGAACACGAACACCGAACGACGGCGCGGCTCGACCGGCAGCGCGATGCCGGCAGTGGCGGCGACCTCGCCCGACCAGGGCCCGGCGGCCAGCACGACCGTGCGGGCCTCGATCGTGCTGCCCGAGCGCAGGGTGACGGCGTTGGCTGCCAGCTTCACGACCTCGTCGGCGACGTACTGCGCGCCCAGCTCGCGCGCCTTGCGGCGGAACGCCTGCATCAGCGCCGGGCCGTCGAACCAGCCCTCGTTGGCGACGCCGTGCGAGGCAAGCCGCACGCCTTCGTCGGTTATCCAGGGGAAGCGGCCGCGCAGGGTGGCGGGATCGAGCAGCTCGACGGCACAGCCCTCGCCCTTCTGGACGGCGTGGTTGGCCCGCAGCACCGCTCGCCCGCCTCGCTGCCAGGAACAGATAGCCTGGCTCCTTGAGCCCGAGATCGACGTCCAAGAGCTTGGACGCCTGGCGCAGGAAGCCGATGCCGTAGCGCGACAGATGGATGTTGAGCGGCGTGGAGAACTGCTGGCGGATCGAGCTCGCCGACAGCGCCGACGAGGCGCAGGCGTAGGTCGGGTCGCGCTCGATGACGACGACGTTACCGGTAAAGTTGGGATCGTTTTTGAGATGATAGGCACGGACGATCCCATTACTCCGCCGCCGACGATCGCAACCGTATTGTTCGCACCGGGCATACTGATACGTAACCAATCTGGACAGGTTTCGCATCTATATCAGTTTTGATATAGTTGGAGGATTCCATCAGCGAACCTGACAGCCATGACGCTGAAGCGGCAGAAATTTAAAAATGTCTGGGAGGCCTTGGAAGGCACTCCAGCTCAGGCAGCGAATATGACCATGCGATCGGATCTATTGATCGCGTTGCGCCAACGGATTGTGACCTGGAAGGTTACCCAGGCCCAGGCGGCGCGTCGGCTGCAAGTCACACAGCCGCGATTGAACGACCTGTTGCGCGGCAGGATCAGCAAGTTCAGCCTCGATGCGTTGGTCGAACTGGCTGATCGTGCAGGCTTTCAACTGCGCGTTCGCATCGACAAAGGCGCCTAGTTCCAGGGAAAGCGCTGCCGCCAGAGGAGCGCAGAGTCGCAATTTTACTGGAGCGATCCCTGCCTCAGCGTCCGCTGAAGGAACAAACGCACCCGCTCAATGGAGGCT